>NZ_KQ089800.1:0-1314775 GCF_001034465.1 Citrobacter sp. MGH100 | reverse complement strand
TGCAGACCTGCTTCTTCCGTCGGCGCCTGGTAAATCGCCTTCAAATCGCGGGTAACGGCCTTGTAATCTTTCCAGGAGACGAACCGCAGGCTGTTGCGCACCATATGTACGATGCACAGCTGGATGCGGGCCTCCGGATATACCGCGTTTATGGCGTCCGGGAAGCCTTTCAGTCCGTCGACACAGGCGATGAGGATGTCGTTCAGGCCGCGATTCTTCAGTTCTGTCAGCACATTCAGCCAGAACTTCGCGCCTTCATTTTCGGCCAGCCACATACCCAGCAGTTCCTTCTGGCCTTCGATGTTGATGCCCAACGCCAGGAACACGGATTTATTGATGACGCGACTGTCCTGCCGGACCTTAAGGACAATACAGTCAAGGTAAACAATAGGATAGATTGCATCCAGTGGCCGGTTTTGCCACTCAACAACCTGCTCCATGACGGCGTCAGTGACTTTTGAGACCAGCGCTGGCGAGACATCCGCGTCGTACATCTCTTTGAATGCAGTCGCTATCTCGCGGGTGGTCATCCCTTTGGCGTACAGGGATAAAATCTGATTATCCATCCCGGTGATGCGGGTCTGGTTTTTCTTCAGCAACTGAGGCTCAAAGGTGGCTTCGCGATCCCGGGGAGTACGCAGTTCAAGTGGACCATCCGCAGTCGCTACGGTCTTTGTTGAGTAGCCGTTGCGGGTATTGGAGCCCGGTTTAGGCTGATTTTTATCGTACCCCAGATGGTGAGACATCTCAGCATTGAGAGCCGCCTCAACGCTGATTTTCTTCAGCAGACGATCGAACTGGCTAAGATCGTCGGGAGTTTTGAGATTTTTGGCCAGTTCATTAGCCAGAGCCTGCAACTGTTTTTCGTCCATAAAGTAACCTGCCTTTGATGTTGAATTGAACATATCAAAATCAGGCAATTACACAAATTTATGTACAGGCTCAATGTACCCGTGTTCAGAACCCATCTACAACTCATTGTGGATAATATCTACGATGTCATCGCCATATCACCTAACCTATTTATTTTTAATGATAAAATAATGATTAAACCTTTATTCCCTCATAATTATATACGGTTTGGTCTGCGAAAGTGATGAGCAGAAATACTGACCAGCTCCCCGTTGTTCAACTAAGACTTGTTATTGACAACCTCCGCTAATGGCACAAAGCGAACTGTCATAGGTGGAAGGTCCGCTATTGGCACAAAGCGAACATTCTAAAACAAGTTGATGGACGATGAGCATTGCTCATCGCAAGCATTCAGAGCCAGACAGAAAGACACTGCGGCACAGTTCCCGTTTCGTTTAGCCGAGGTTTACTGCATACGACCTGTACAATCTACCTCACCACACACATTGGTCTGCCAGATATCGGCTCGGGATGGATCTCCGTTTCCACGCTGAATACGCTTCTCAGCAATCCAGGATTCATCACTGCTTCGGGTGTGCCTTGTGCCATCACATGTCCGTTGGCCATGACCACCAGATGATCGCAGTATCGGCTTGCCTGATTAAGGTCGTGCAGCACTGCGACTACCGTTTTCCCCTGGGCTCGGAGTGCGCCCATCAACCGCATCAGTTCCACCTGATGATTGATATCGAGATAGGTCGTTGGCTCATCGAGCAGGACAACGGGCGTATCCTGCGCCAGGACCATCGCCAGAAATGCGCGCTGGCGCTGGCCGCCAGAAAGATCGGTTAACCGTCTGTCGGCAAGATGATGGATTTGGGTCTGGCTCATCGCGTCATTCACCCGCGCATTGTCTTCAACGGAAAGACGCCCCCAAAGTGGTAACCACGGGTTGCGGCCGTAGGAAACCAGCTCTCGGACGGTGATCCCCTCTGGCGTTAAATGATGCTGCGGCAGCAGCGCCAGCCGGCGGGCAAGCTGGCGCGATGAGAACGTATTGATGGGATTGTCGTCAAGAAATACGGTGCCGGACTGCGGTATTAACAGCCGTGAAAAACAGTTTAACAGCGTCGATTTCCCACAACCGTTAGGGCCAAGTAGCGCAGTAATCTTGCCCGTAGGCAGTGCGAGTGATACGCCGTCAAGCACCTTGTTTGTCCCGTAACAAACCGTCAGATTTTCAGTTCGTAATGTCATTTATCGCATTCTCACAAGCAGCCAGACAAACCACGGCGCACCGATAATGGCGGTCAGCACGCCAGCCGGAAGCTCCAGCGGGGGATGAATAATTCGCGCCAGCAGGTCGGCCGCCACCAGCAGCAATGCACCCGTCATGGCCGAAACGGGCAGCAGCCAGCGGTGACGCCCACCGGTAATGGTGTGCACCATATGCGGTACCACGAGTCCAATAAAGCTAATCGGGCCGCAGACGGCCACGCCGGTTGACGTCATGGCAACCGCCAGTAGTAAAGCCTGAAACCGTGTACGCGGCACCGACACCCCGAGCGTGGTGGCACGCGCATCGCCCAATGCCAGGAGGTCGAGATCTCGGCAAAAAACCAGGCTCAGCGGCAGAAACAACATCAGCAGCGGGGCGGCAACCTTCACAAAACTCCAGTCACGTCCCCATAAGCTGCCGGTCAGCCACAGCAGGGCGCTGTTCACATCCTGTGGGCGCGAAAGCATCAGGTAATCCGTCAGGCTGGCCCAGCAGGCAGAAAGCGCGACACCCGTGAGCGCGAGCTTCATCGGCTGGCTGGTGTTCGCCAGCATTTTCAGCAGAATCAAGCCTGCCATGCCACCGGCAAAGGCCAGCAGCGGCAGGGCAATTACCGGTAGTGACGGCAAGAGCAACAGCGCGCCCACAGAGGCCAGGCTTGCGGCATGATTTACGCCGAGAATATCCGGCGATGCCAGAGGGTTACGCACGATCCCTTGAACCAGAACGCCTGCCACCGCGAGGGCTGCGCCGACCAGCAGCGCCAGCAGCAATCGCGGCAGGCGGTACGCCGTTAACACGTAATGATACTCGCGCCCGGTGTGCCAGTCGGTCAGCAGGGCGCGCCAGGGAACGGCGATCACCCCCATTTGCAGAGACAGAACCGAAAATCCCGTCAATGCGAGGGCGATGAAAATGACTAACGTAATTTTCATCCACGCCTCCTGACCAGCCAGACAAAGCAGGGCGCGCCAATCAGCGCCACTACTGCCCCGGCAGGCAATTCGCCAGGAAAAGCCAGCGCTCGGGCCAGAAGATCTGCCAGCAGCAGCAGCGTAGCGCCCATCAGCATGCTCATCGGTAAAACCTTGCGCTGATCGAATCCCACCCAGAAGCGAGCCAGATGCGGCATCAGCAGGCCGATAAACGCCACCGGGCCAGCCACGCTGACGCAGGCACCGACCAGAAGCAGCACCAGAATATTGATGATCAAACGTAGCTTTGGCAGATTCACCCCCAGCGTGCGGGCAGTGCTGTCACTGACGTTAAGCAGGTTCAGTTGATTAGCCAGCAGCAACACCACCGGCAGGGCAACCGCCACCATCGGGAAAAGCTGCCAGAACTCCTGCCAGCGTGCGTGGGATACGCCTCCCGCGAGCCAGTATAAAATGCCGTAAGCGTGATCTTCCGTCAGCAGCAGGGTGATGCGGGTCAGGGCCATGCAAAACGCCGAGAACGCGATGCCCGCGAGGATCAATTTGTTTCGGTCCTGGCTGTGGCGAAATCCGCCGCCAGCGGTCATCACCAGCAGCCAGCTTACGCCGCCACCGCAGGCGGCGATAAAGGCGATGGAGTAACCTGCAACGGGCACGGGGCTGAGAGCACTGGTCAGCGCCATCGCCAGCGCCGCGCCGCTGTTAATACCAAGCAGCGAAGGGGATGCCATTGAATTATGCGTCAGGGTCTGCAGCAGCGTTCCCGCGAGAGCCAGACTCGCGCCGATCAGAATGGCGACCAGGCTTCGCGGCAAACGAAGGTTTTGCACCAGCGCTTGTGCAAGCGTCGGCGTATGGCCCGGCAGCAGAGCGTGAATGGCGTCAACGCCAGAAACAGGAATGGCCGAGTAGCAAAACAGACTCAGCCAGAAGAGAGTGATAAGCGCGGCAAGGGGAAGACCCCACTGCAGCGCTGGATGTCTGAGAACCGTCATTTCACATCGGATAAAGGCTGGTGATGGAAGATTTTTACCGTGTCACTGGCAATGCGTTCGGCCGCGAAAATGCCGCGCATCCGCGCCCAGGCGTTACTGTCGACCGACGCCGTCTGCTGTTTTTGCACCGCAGTTAACATCTGCCACAGCGGGTCCTGCTGCCAGCGTTTGACGATGCTCTCTTCGCGGTAGTGGGCGACCAGCAGCCATGCTGGATTGAGCGCCAGCAACTGCTCCAGGCCGATAGACGGCATAGACGCACCGGATATTGCCGCCGGCACCTTCAGCCCCAGAGAGGTCAGGACGCCCCCGGTCCAGGTCTCCTGCGTGTGCAGGTTGAACTGCTGCTCCCGGGACGTACCAAACAACACCAGCGTGCCTTTTGGCAACTGGCTTGCCCACGCTGACATCTGTTGTTGGTGTTGCGCCAGACGTGACTGCATCTGCGCCTTTTTGCCCACTACTTCGCCGATGATGGCCGCAGATTGCAGATTTTCAGTGTAGGTTTCATTGCGGGACTTAAGCAGCAGCACCGGTGCGATTTGCTGCAAGGCGCTGTAGATACCCGCATGACGGCTGCTGTCGGCTATGATCAGATCCGGTTTCAGCGCGCTGATGGCTTCTAAGCTCGGCTGCGCGCGCGTACCGACAGACTGCCAGGGTTTAAGATGGGCGCAAACTTCTGGAAGAATACGCGTGGCATCGTTATCGTCGGCAATGCCGACCGGACTAACATCGACGGCTGCCAGTGCGTCCGCGAACGACAGTTCCAGCACCACGATCCGCTGTGGCGTTTTATCAAGCGTAAAGGTGCCATGTTCGTCAAGAACCGTGGCGGCAAAAGCGTTGCCGGTGAGCAGCAGAGCGGCGAATAGCGTGCGTAGTGATGTGAACATGTGAATGGCCTGTGTCGAGTGGCGCGTCGTTTACCCGGCCGACAAAAACAGCATGCAGGCCGGGTAAACGGGATTTAGAACTTCAACGACCCCTGCATATACAGCGTGCGCGGCTGGCCGGCGTAAATGCCTTTATTGTTGTCGTCGTAGGAGCGGGTGAAATATTCTTGGTCGAAGATATTTTTCACACCGAACGCCAGGTTCAGGTCTGCCATCTGCGGACCGAAGTCATAGGCTACGCGTGCGCCCCAGAGCATGAAACCTGGGATACGGCCAGTGCTGCCGTCGGCGCTCTCTTTGACGGTGTTGGCGTTATCCGCAAACTGGCTGGACTGGAAATCGCTGTTCAGGTTGAAGGTCCAGTTGCCCGGCTTATAGTCCACGCCCAATGTGCCTTTGTGTTTCGGCGAGAACGGCACCTGGTTGCCGTAGGTGTCGCCTTTCTCACGAATCTCGGCGTCCACGTACGCATAGCTTGCGTAGACTGAAACGTTTTCGAGCGTTGGCGTCAGCGTGCCGAGGTCATAGCGGGCCTGGGTTTCCAGCCCGGTATGGCGCGTTTTACCGCGTGCGGTAACGGTGTCGTTGGTCTGGTTGGAGTCGTACTGATTATTAAAGTTAATCAGGAACAACCCCATTTCCGCGGTCAGCGCGCCATCGTCGTATCGGGTGCCGAGCTCCCAGGTTCGCGCTTTTTCCGGTTCCACATTGCCGCTTTGCACAGCCTTGCCAATTTGGCTGTACTGTACGGTGCCGAACGAGCCTTCGGTGTTTGCATAAAGATTCCAGCTGTCAGTCAGGTGATAAAGCACGTTTAGCGCCGGAAGCGGGGCGTTATAGCTCACTTCCTCATGTGTGCCTTTGATGGCGTTGTTCTGGTATGACTCGATATGTTCAAAGCGCATACCCGGAGTGATAGTCCAGTTGCCAATATCGATTTTGTCATCCAGATACCAGGCGTGCGCTTCGGTACCGGAACGGGTGTCGCGATCGTAAGGGCTGGCGCTGGTCGGCAGTTGCCCGCTGCTGGTGGCGGTGTAGTAGCGCATTTCATGCGTCGACTCGCTCACATAGCGGTATCCCACCCCCACTTCGTGCGCGGAAGGGCCCAGCATAAAGCTCTGGCTGTAGCGTGGCTCAATGCCGCGTACCCAATAGTTACGCGGTGAAAGCGTGGTGCGTTTGCCCTGTTCCAGATAGCCGCTGCGCAGGGTTTCGGTGTAGAAGCCCTGAATATTGAATTTATGCTGGCTGTCCGGCTGGAACTGATAGCCGAGGCTTGCCAGCTTGCGACGCCCCCAGAAGCGATCGTTCGGACGCGTAGATTGCCAGCGGTCGGCGTTGTAATCCGCGCGCGACAGACCACCGGGCATATCGGCTTCACCGTCGTAGTATTGCAGAAGACTATTGAAGGTATGCACGTCGTTCGGCGCATATTTGCTTTTCAGCATCAGATCGTCGATGCGCGTCGCGCTGTGCTCGCGCCAGTCGCTGCCGCGCGTGCCGGAGTAAAGCAGGGCGGTACCAAAACCGTTATCCGCCGTGCCGCCCACCATCAGGTTGTGCGTCTCTTTTGGATTATTTTGTGAGGACGTTGGGCTGAGCTGGCCTTCCATGCCGGCTTCGATCCCGAAGTCTTGCGGAATGGCGCGGGTGACAAAGTTCACCACGCCGCCCACGCTCTGCGGTCCGTAACGCACCGCACCACCGCCGCGTACCACATCGATGGCGTCCATATTTCCGAGCGAAACGGGTGCCAGGGAAAGCTGCGGCTGGCCGTAAGGGGCAAACGGCACCGGAATACCGTCCATCAGCACCGTTGAACGGCTGGCAAGGCGCGGGTTCAGGCCGCGAATACCAAAGTTCATCGCCAGATCGTGGCTACCGGTACCGTTGTTTTCCGGGGCGGTAACGCCAGGAATACGATTCAGCACCTCGCGCATGGTCGTCGCGCCGGTTTTGGCGAAATCCTCACGGCGGATAACGTCACGCGCGCCGGCATGTTCGAATACGTCGTTTTCGCGCGCATCGCCCAGCCAGTCGCCCACAACCGTGAGCGCATCTTCCTGTGGTGCTGGAACGTGTTCGAGCGTCCAGCTGTTATTCCCTAACGGCTTCACCTGCAGGCCACTGCCCAGGAGCAACTGCTGCAAACCACTCTCAACATCGTAATCGCCGTGCAAACCGTTGCTGTGCTTGCCGCGCGTCAGGCTGGCATCAACAGACAGGGTAATTCCGCTGTGTGCGGCATATTGGTTTAGCGCTTTATCGAGTGAGCCTGGTGCAATATCAACCTGCGCTGCGAAAGCGGATAACGAGAGCCCAGCCAGCGGCAGCAGGCTCAGGCGAATGGCGTTAACCAAAGGTGTTGTTTTGCTAAAAACGCGTAAAGGCGTCATACCTTCTCCATCATCATTTTTGTTGTGTTCAGCTATGAGTCGAATGAGAAGGGGAAAAAGGACAATGAAAATGAGAATTATTTTTCTTACAGTGCCGAAATATTTACCCAGTATCGCGTAACGGTCTGAATTTTAACTGGAAGTGTCTGGGCAATAACATCCAGAATCGCATCGGTATTTTTCAGCGGGAACGTGCCACTCAGGCGCAGCCCGGCCACTGCCGGATCGCAACGCAGCACGCCGTTGCGATAACGGCCCAGTGTGGCAATGACCTCACCCAGCGGTTTATCGCTGAAACTCAGAACACCCTGGGTCCAGGTTGCGCTTTCATCATCCGATGTGGTGATTTCAGCAAATTCAGACGCGCTAAACTGCAGGCTCTCGCCAGCGTTGACGATACGTTTTTCCTGCAGATGATTTGCCAGGCGGACTTCAACAGCGTGCTGCTGTACGGCTACGCGCGTGATGTTATCGTGCTGAAAGACGGTAAATTCTGTGCCTAAGGCGGTGAGCTGACCCTGGCGTGTCATCACACGGAAAGGCCTCTGCTGCGCATCTTTTGCGGTGGTAATCGCAATTTCGCCATACCAGAGGTGGACAGCGCGCTGATGCGTATCAAAACGAACATCAGCGGCGCTTTGTGTGTTGAGCGTCAGCAGTGAGCCATCCTCCAGCCGCTCATGGCTGACCACGCCTTTAGCGGTGCGGTAGTCGGCACGTAGACCTTCTCCGGCCTCAGATTGCCAGAGCTGCCAGCCGCTACCCACGCCAAGCAGTAGCAACAACCCTTTCATGACGTGACGACGAGTTAGGCGCGTATCGTGCAGCGCCCGGCTGGCGACATCGCCCGGAACGCTGCTGAGCTGGCTGCGCAGGTTTTCAACCTGTTGCCATGCCCACTGATTGTCCTGGTCCTGTTCATACCATTGTTGCCAGCGAGCTTCCTGCTGTGGGCTGACACGCTCGCCGCTCAATACCGCATACCAGTGTGATGCCGAGCGCAAAGCCTGACGGCGAGAATCGGTGATAGAAGCGTTCACAGGCCGTGCTCCAGACGAAACAGCAGACAATGTTCGATAGCCTTTGCCACATACTTTTTCACCGAGCTGACGGAGACGCCGAGCTTAAGCGCGATCTCGCTGTATTTGAGCCCCTCCAGTTGCGAAAGCAAAAACGCTTCGCGTGTGTTTCCGTTCAGGCCGTCAAGCATGCTGTCGATGAGTTGCAGGGTTTCGAGCTGGCTCTCACGTTCCTCGGGCGAAGGCGCGAGATTTTCCGGCATCAGCGCCAGCATCTCCAGATAGGCTTTTTCCAGCGCGTTTCGGCGAAACAGGTCGACCATTACCCGTTTGGCGATAGTGCACAGGAAGGAACGAGGGTCGCGGACAGTCTTGAGCGAGTCACTGCCCATTACCCGTAAAAATGTGTCCTGGGCAATATCATCAGCATCAAAGGCAGACTGGAGCTTGCGCGTCAGCCAGCTTTTCAGCCAGCCGTGATGTGTGCCATAAAGCGACTCGAACGTGAAGCAAGCGGTAGTAGTGGCGCGGTCAGACATGCGGATTGCATCAAAAGTTAATTATCACGCGGCTACATTAACATGAGAATGGTTATCATTACAATTGGAAATGAAATGAGATAAAAATGACATTTTAAAGGGGTTATGATTTTGGCATTAATAGCATCCCTTATTGCCCGCGCTTGCGCTCCCCATCTTTCCTGAGAGTCATAGATCCCATTGGCGATGGTTTAATTGCCTGCACATTCGCAGGCAATAGCACAATAAAATTACGCCAACGGGATGTCTTCAAGGCGGAAATAAACGGTGAGTCCATGCTTATGTGCGACATCGATGTCCATATCAGCACCTTTAGAAGCGCCTTTAATACGGTAAATCGCATCACATTTGGTGATAAGTCGATGGGCAACGGGGTAGATCATAGATTCGCCGATTTCATCGTCAATAGCCGCAGAACCGGCAGATTTTGCCAGTGGTAGTGCCAGCCATTCGCCAATTACAGGAATGTGTCCTCTTTGATATACCGCTAACGCTGCATCTTCCAGGCGAGCAAGATTCGCATCAATAAGATTTTGTTTTCCATCCGTACCGCTACGGTAGGGGCCAGCAATGAGAATAAGTTGTTTCACAAAGAGAACCTCATAGAATGTTTTTCAGCGCGATGTGATAAAGCAACATAATGGTTTTGCCATCGACGATAAGACCACTTTCAATTGCGGCAAGTGCGCTTGCAAGCGGCCACTCAAGCACTTCGATATCTTCTCCTTCAGCCGCAATTCCACCACCGGCACCTGTCTTGTCGGCAGCATCATATTCCGCGATGTAAAAATAGAGCTTCTCCGTGACCGAGCCTGGGCTCATGTACGCCTCGAAAACCTTCTGTACGCTGGATACACGAAAACCGGTTTCTTCTTCAACTTCGGCTTTGATCCGTTTTTCAGGAGCCATGTTGTCAAGAAGACCTGCTGCTGTTTCAATGAGATAGCCATCGTGACCATTTATAAATACCGGAAAACGAAACTGACGAGTTAAGATCACTGTTTTCCTGTCACGGTTATAGAGCAGAATCGTGGCTCCGTTGCCGCGATCGTAAACTTCACGACTTTGGCGCTGCCAGTCACCGTTTCTTCGTTGAATATCAAAAGTGTATTTTTTTAAACAATACCAGTCATCGGATAATGTTAGGTTATCGACGATGCGTATTTCTGCACGTTTAGGTTGCATGAAGACTCCTTGATCCGTAGAGTTGACATCATAATCAGCATTATCGTGCAAATACAAGTATAAACATGCATAAACAGGAACGGTCACATGCTCGCTCATCAACGTAAACACCTTATTCTTGAACAACTGCAGGTTGAAGGGCAGGTCCAATCGAAAAATCTGAGCGATCGATTTGGCGTTTCAGAAGACACCATTCGACGGGATTTACGTGAGCTTGCCGCAGAAGGGCGATTGCAGCGCGTTCATGGTGGTGCTTTGCCATCGTCTTCAGCTGTTGCGACATTTTCCGAGCGTAAATCATTAAAAACAGATGTGAAAATGAAGATCGCACGCAAAGGCACTGAACTCATTTCTTCGGGACAAGTTGTTATTGTGGATGGCGGCACGACCACATCAGAGCTGATTGCCTGTCTGCCGGACGATCTGCATATTACCGTGGTGACACACAGTCCCAGCATTGCACTGGGGTTGGTCGATAAACCCGAGATTGACGTTATTTTGATCGGTGGCCGACTGTACAAGCACTCCATTGTCAGTGTAGGGGCGGCCGCTATTGAAGGCATCGGCAATATTCATGCGGATATTTTCTTCATGGGGGTAACGGGTATTCATCCTGAAGCGGGATTAACCACGGGTGATTATGAAGAAGCGTGCATCAAACGTGCATTTTCCGGCAGAGCGGCGGAAACGGTCGTACTGGTGTCACCGGAGAAGGTCAACGCTGCGTCATCGTTTGTTATCGGTGAGGTAGGGCTAATCAATACTATCGTGGTTGATAGTGAAACCGATGATAATTGGTTAAGGAGTATTGAAGGAAAGGGCATCACCATTATCAAAGCGTGATTCTCTGTTAATCGAACATGAGAAATCGCATAAAAAACAGATACAGCCACGCCAGTACACTCTGGCCGTTCAGCAACTGTCGCAGATAGCCCAGCACTGTAAAAATCACGCTTTCCATCGTTTGTTCGTGAGATGGCACATATTTGTAAAGTCGGAGGGAAAGGGCAATGAATAGGGGATCTTTGGTAAGGATCTTACTGACTATGGCATTAGTTGGGGATGGGGTAGGACTAGCGACCGCTTTGAGCGAGGAGCTGACATTGCTAACAGCATTCTGTGTGAATCAACAGGGAGCAGGTCATGTTTATCAATAACGATATATTTTCTCCACATGCACCTCAAGTACACTGCGCCACTACACTATATAATCGCTAATGATGATAAGTATACTTATATAATTTTTTCCCTTTAGCTCCTGGATTAACTTGTTGAAGTTTCAATAAAATGATGATAAACAAAAAGGAGCGGCAATAATAATGGATTTTAATTATGGAATGGAGATTTTTAGGTTCTATATCAGAGGCCAGGAAATCTGGCTGTAGCGGAGTTTATCTTATTGTCCATAAGGGACTTTTCAATCGCGTGGTTTACGTTGGGGTAAGTTGTAATGTAGGTAGAAGGATAAACGAACATTACGACGGTTACCTGAGAGGAAACCGAACAATTTACGACGCGGGTCAGGATGACGACGTGTATCGCTTCATGTCTGCTTATAAAATTCATAACCACACTAAACATTATCAAGCCTTAGCGAAAGATTATAAGATATGGGCATCTACAACGTTATATTCTGATTTACCGAAAAACATGCTAGCAAAAAGCCAAGCATTTGATACTGACTGGCAGAGTATTGCATTAGAAAAATATATTCCTCAACTGGTAGTATGGGCCCTTCCAATGGCAAATTACTGTTATTCAAATGCCAGCAGAATTGAAAGTGCAATCCAATTAAAACTCATTAAATCTTTTGATTTGAGAGGTTTTTTTAATTTAAAACAACTAAGTATATTGGATAAGGTTGAATATCCATATATGGAGAAGGTCAAGGTTTTTATTATTGATGTACCTGATTTAGACCCGGCATCCCAACTTATCTTTAGCAATCTACATAATAAAAAAATCGATGACAATTTCTGTAAAGAGTTCCGTTCACAGTTTAAAAACGAGATTTTTCAGAGGGAAAGTGAAACTCAGAGAAAACGAACTATCAGGGAGCATAAGGTCTCTCTTTATGAAAATTTTGGCAAGCCCTGGACTTTAAAGGAAATGGAAAAACTTAGAGTCATGCTTGTTGATTTTGATTTGTCCCCGACAGAAATATCTGAGTATTTAGGAAGAGAGCCTCGCTCTATCTCTAAAAAAATAAGCGAAAATGATAAAGTTACTAATTATAAGTGGAGAGAGAGCGTCGGCTGGTTGTGACGTTACGTTTTGATTGAAATAACCCCATTTCGTAATGTCCGCTTCTGGCACCAGGCAGACATTTCAAATGACAATAATACCTAGATTTCAAGTGCAGCAAGGATGATGGTTTCCATTTTCTCCGGGGTAGTGAACGGCGCAAAACGCTTTAGCGGCTTGCCATCGCGTCCGATCAGGAATTTTGTGAAATTCCATTTTATCCGTCCCCCCAGCATGCCGGGCAACTCGTCTTTTAGATAACGGAATACCGGATGCGTAGCGGCACCGTTAACCTCCACTTTTTCAAACATCGGGAAGCTTACACCGTAGTTGATGTGGCAGGTCTGCGCGATTTCGTCGGCTTCGCCGGGTTCCTGCTTACCGAACTGGTTGCAGGGAAAACCAAGCACTACCAGTCCGCGAGCTGCATACTTTTTGTAAAGCGTTTCCAGACCTGCATATTGTGGCGTGAAGCCACAATGGCTGGCGGTATTTACCACCAGAACCAGCTTGCCAGCATAGTCAGCCATAGGGATACGCTGGCCGTCCAGGCTGGTGGCTGTTAGTTGATAAAAGGTGGTCATAGCGAACTCCTCAGAGCAGGACCTGTCAGACATCGGCATAGCCATACAGCATGGTGCTGCTGGGGCAAGTGAGGAGCGGAGGTGAGTCCGCTCGGTTTAGTGCTGCCAGATTCAGTCCCTAATGATCCAAATCTTCGCGAGTGGGTCCTTGAAAGTAAAGGGTACTAATATGGCAACTACGCGGTTGAGCCAGCACAAAATGAATTGTTTCCCAGACAGAACGCCCATTCATTAGATGTTCTCCCATTCTGGATTGAGTGTCGACAAGAGGATCTAACCCGGTCAATTCAAAATCCGGTGGGTATAACCCGGTTACCCGTATATTTTCTTTGGATAACTGTTCCGACAGTTTAGTTGTAAAACCACTCATCCCGTGTTTACTGGCAAAAAAAGCGGGATGGGCAATTGAATCCGTAAAATTCGGAATGCCGCATACAGATATAATCGAAACGATGTCAGCACTGTCTGAGCGCCTTAATCCTGGAAGCAATGCCTGTGTTAGTAGAATTGAACCTGTCAGGCCTGAGCTGACGGTATTGTAGATTTCTGAGTCCGGTTGTTCGTCTATAGTCCCTGATAACCACTGAGCAGCATTGAGAATTAGAATGTCGATGGACCTGTCTATATCTAAGAGTTGTGAAGCAAACTGAGAAATAGATTCAGGCTGGGTTAAATCACACAGATACCCTTTTGCAACACCACCTTCAGCGGCGATGATGCTGCAGGTTTTGTGAATATCCTCAACCCGCCGGGCAGAAAAATCCACGTTGACGCCTTCTCGAGCCAACCAAACGCACAACGCCTGACCAAATCCTCCTCCGCCGCCGGTGATAACGGCTCTTTTACCTTTCAACATAACGATGCTTCCCTTTCGTGATGAGTTTGTGTCGCTGGATATATAGCATGGTGATACGGGGTCACATCTTCCCGTTAGTGCCATTTACGGCGGGATATAAATAGCGGTTTGCATGCGTTATATCGTTCTCAAAATGGGCTCAGCTCAGATTTAAGCAAAATGCACACCGACGGGGGGATGCATGATGGGACGTCAATCCAGATTAAAATACCGACAATCCCAATCCTTGTTTTACTTCTCTTAGCGTTTGCTGTGTGATGTCGTAGGCCTGCGCGCTGCCTTTTTTAAGCATCGCCATCAGCATACCTTTATCCTGAATATAGGTTGCCCGACGCTCACGCATGGGCGCGATGAGTTCTTGCAGGCACATCTCCAGCTCATTTTTGCATGCCCGATCACCCAATCCTCCTTGCTGATAATTCACTTTCATTTCTGCGACTTTGGCCTTATCCGGGTGAAAAGCATCCAGATAGGTGAACACGACATTACCCTCAATTTGCCCCGGATCGGACACTTTTAGGTGGTTAGGATCAGTGTACATTGCGCTGACGGCGCGATGGATAGTCTCTTCACTTGCCGACAGGAGCAGCGTATTACCGAGTGATTTCGACATCTTGGCGTTGCCGTCAATACCAGGAAGACGGCTGGTTTCGCTTAACATAGCTTTACAGTGATGCAGAACGGGGGTCGGTAACAGGCTATTCATCTTATGCACGATTTCATTAGTCTGTTCGATCATCGGCAACTGATCGTCGCCGACGGGCACCAGGCTGGCTTTGAACGCCGTAATATCTGCTGCCTGGCTGATGGGGTAAACCAGGAAACCGACCGGAAGCGAACGGGCGAAACCTTTTTGCGCAATTTCATTTTTGACCGTTGGGTTACGCTCGACGCGAGCCACGGTAACGATATTCATATACAGCGCGGTGAGTTCGGCAAGGGCAGGTAGTGCTGATTGTAAACAAAGGGTGGTGAGTGAGGGATCAATACCTGCAGCGAGATAATCGGCCAACACTTCGGGTATGTTATTTTGGATCTTTTGTGGATCGCTGCCGTTATCGGTCAGACCTTGCAGGTCTGCGACCAGAACAAACTGCTGATAGTCGTGTTGCAGTATCGCGCGTTGGCGCAGGGAACCGACATAGTGGCCAAGATGCAGTGGCCCAGTAGGGCGGTCGCCGGTAAGGATGATGGATTTGTTGTTCATAGAAGACTCCTTAAGCATAAAACCGAAAGGGGTCTCAAAATGCAAATAACCGCCTTTCGGCGGTTATTTAAAAATGGATAAACACATTCTGACCGCCTTTAAGAAGGCAGCCACCAACGCTTGTGGTTAAAACCGTTGCAATCGTGTTTTATATTCATCGGGTCAACATATCACTACCAGGGGTAGAGGTAAAGTAATGCTCTGCCCGCTCGGGGGGATATTTTAGGAAGTACCCGTCTGGGCTTACGCACCGCTTTTTAGCTCGCTTCCAGCATCCCAAAGCTCACTATGCGCGAACGCCCCAGCTCTTTTGCGCGATACAGCGCGACATCCGCGGCACGTAACAGGTTATCGCTCTGGGCGTGCTGCGGGTAGCTGGCGACACCAATAGACACATCAACATGACCGATGTCAGAGACGCCAAAGCTGAGCGTCAACTCGCGTACCCCGTTGTAAATGTCCGTCGCAAAGCGATTGGCCGCTTCTTCATCCATACCGGCAAGCAGAACCAGAAACTCTTCACCACCGTAGCGGAAGGCCATTCCGTGGTCGTGAACAACGCGCTGAATAATTGCTGCGATACTTTTTATCACCCCATCACCAGCCTCATGACCAAATCGGTCGTTGATGTTTTTGAAGTGATCGATATCGATCATCAGGCAACTGATCGGTTCCTGGTTGTGGACAGCCTGACTCATTTGGGTGCGCAGAGTGTCTTCAAGGTGATGGCGATTGCGCAGACCGGTCAGTGGGTCGTAAAGCGCTTTTTCCAGTAATGCATCGCGCAGACGTTGGTTGGCTAATGCCAGTCCAAGTGCCTCGGCCATCAGCTCCAGATAAGCACGGGAAGGGGCGGAATTGTCACTGAGATTCTGGAATGAGAGCAGGCCGATGGTTTCCCCCTGGGCGATCAACGGTACGCACAGGGTATGATCCTGACACGACTCAGGCAGGTGGTAGCAGGCGATATCAGGCTCACCTTGCACGGGAGGATGACTTTGCCCACGGCGCACTGCCCAGCAGTCATCCAGATGGAAAGGGTCTGTTTTGCCTTGCGGCGAAAGCCACTCGGCGGCACAGCGCATGTGCCAGGCTTGCCGATCAAGAATGTAGAGCCGTCCGGCAACGCCAGGGGCAATGTTCGGGGCAAAAAGCTGCGCAACATTGATAACATCGGCAAAGTTTTCGCAGCCCTGTAAACGCTGGGTCATACGAGCCAACAGTTCACGGATCGCCCAGTCGGCGTCCCGCTCTTTCTCCAGCCGCTGCCGCACCAGGCCGTTCTCACGAAAGATGCGAATGGCTTGCGCCATATCGCCAATCTCGTCAATCTGATTAAAGTTAGGCGTTTCTACGGCATAATCCTGCGATGCGAGACGGTGAACCACGTCGCTCAGACGCACAACCGGACGCAGTACGCGGCGTTTCAAAATAAAGCCGAGGACAAACAAAAACAGCAGCGCGGTTAAACCGACCATAACTTCGGAGAGCGTACGCAGTATGCGGGAAGTCCTGGTGGCATCGTCAATGCTGTTACGTACACGGTTATCGAGCAACTGCCGGAAATGATCTATCCGCACCTGCGCCCGTTCCAGTTCCTGTTCATAGGCTTTGCCGTAGAGCAGGGCGATTGCCTGTGACGTTTCTCCGCGGGCCATACTGGCGAGCGCGGCTGCTTGCTCTTCCTGCAGCGCATCGACAATTTGTAATCCTTCATGCAGCAGCGCCAGCTCTTCACCTGTCGCGCCGAAGTCTTTTAATTTTGTTAACCGCAGCTCAATCGCTTTTAGTGATGACGCCTTTTGGCGATAGGCATTCAGTGCTTCTGGATCTTTGGCGATCACGTACTCGCGAGCTAAATCTGACAATGACCAGGCATCGAGCTCCACCTCTTCGGTTAGCTGATCAAATTTATACCGCTGCTCTACCACCTGACGTTCAGTATTGTCTGCTCCGGAAGCCATCAGCATAACAACGCCGGAGGCAATGGTCAGGCATACCGTCGCACTGTAGGCCCAGTTGGTGATTGTGGCTATTCGCACTTTTTCGTTCCTTCTGCGACGATTAATGAATAAGCATGATTGAAATTATAGGAAACGTATGATTTTGCGTGAAAACAAAAGGCGACCCGCGGTCGCCCCTTGTTATCGTCATGCCATCATAAATCTGGAGGGTTTTTTCCTTCTTCCATGAAGGCTTCATCGATACCTTCTACGTTGCCCTCATGGTCACGTCCGGAGAACAGATTCCAGCTGGCCAAAAACAGTGCAGCGATTAGCGGGCCAATCACAAAGCCATTGATACCGTAAATCTCCATCCCACCGAGGGTGGTAATCAATATCAGGTAGTCCGGCATTTTGGTGTCTTTTCCTACCAGTAGCGGGCGCAGGATATTGTCCACCAGTCCGACAATAATGACGAAGAATCCGACAATAAACAGCCCTTGCCACAGTTGGTGGGTGGCAAAGAGGAAAATAGCCGCCGGGACCCAGACTATCGCCGAGCCAACCGCAGGCACCAGCGAGAGGAATGCCATTAGTGCGCCCCACAAAACGCTGCCGTCGATGTCGACAATGGCGAAAGCAATGCCGCCCAGCGTGCCCTGTACGACAGCGACAACCGCCGTGCCTTTGACTGTCGCCCGCGTGACACCCACGAATTTGGCAAACAAGTGCTGCTTGGCAAAATCAGACAGCGGTAAGGAATCCAGAATCTGACGCACCAGATACGGTCCATCCTTCAACAGGAAAAATAGCAGGTACAGCATGATGCCAAAGCTGATGGCGAAGCCGAAGGTCCCTTTACCAATCAGGAAAGCACTGCCTGCGAGGTACTGTCCGCCCTGCAGCGCAATGTCGGAGAGTTTTTTCTGGATCTGCGCGACATTATCCAGATTGTGTTCTGCGAGGAATCCTCTGGCCCAGTCAGGAAGATAAGAAAGAATAGAACTGACCACTTCCGGAAACTGCGTATCGTTTTGCTGCAACTTGGTGTAAACCACATTCAGTTCGATTGCCAACGATGACAGGATCACCATCAGAGGAATAAAGACAATTAAGCAAATAATACCAATAGTGATTAACGATGCCAGACCGTTACGTTCGCCAAGCGCACTGCGCAGTTTGTTTTTTACTGGATTAAAGATGGTCGTCAGAATTGCGGCCCACAAGATTGCGGAGAAGTAGAGGGACAATACGTCGAAAAACGCCCAGGTCACGAGGGCAAGAATGAAAATGAAGAAACCTTTGGTCAGTCCGTTAAATCGCATTAGTGAATCCTGTAACTGAGAAGCAGTCTCGACTATAGAACTGTTCAGCAGAATTACCAACTGTGGATGTTGATTCCGGCTTAACGCCGCCTTGATGAGCAAACAGTGAACTCAGAGCAAAAAATTGCCGCGTGTTCCTGTCTCCGTAAGGGGTGAGCGAATGATCTATCTACTCGCCGAGAAAGGGGGCAACGTGTCTGGAAAGCCAAAAATTCTCCGTCGTTTACTGTCCACCATGAAGCGAGTTGATTCGCCAGCCGGTTGAAAATTCGTTATGATCTATCCCCACTTTTTAGTCTGGTTGTCTGATGTCTACGATTCTCGATACCTTTGTTGCTCCGCCGTGCCATGACGAAATAGAAATCCTTTACCAGGATGAACATCTGCTGCTTATCAATAAACCCAGTGGGTTGCTGAGTCTGTCGGGGAAAAATCCGCAAAATCTTGATTCGGTTCACTATCGTCTGGTACAGATATACCCGGGCTGCACGCTGGTACATCGGCTTGATTTTGGTACTTCGGGTCTGATGGTCGTTGCACGCAATAAAGCGATCAATGCAGCGCTCTGTCAGCAGTTCAGCCAGCGCGCGGTGACTAAGGTGTACAGCGCATTGTTATGTGGACACCTGAAACAGGATGACGGTGTGATTGATGCCGCCATTGTCAAAGATCCAGCACTGTTTCCGTTGATGTCGATTAGTGCTATTAGCGGTAAACCTGCGCGTTCCCGTTTTCGGGTGATTGAGCGCTTCAATCAGCTACTGAAGGATGGACGGTCACTGCCCCTGACACGGGTGCAACTGATGCCGGAGACCGGACGAACCCATCAGCTACGTCTTCACTGTCAGCATTTGGGTCATCCGATCTGGGGCTGCGATCTTTATGGTGGACGCGAGTGGCCTGGCACGGAGCAGACGTCGCGGCTGATGTTACACGCCAGCGAACTGCGCCTGGTACATCCCATCAGCCATGAACAAATCAACGTCTGCCATGCCAGCCCATTTTAATCCGGCGGCTATTACGGTGTTATCGTGCTGCACGCTGCAGAATGACGGCTGACGGCTGGCGTTGCAGAAAACGCATCCGCAGCATCATCAGCACCGCGGCAGAGGTCAGGCCAATAATAAAGCCCATCCAGAAGCCCGCTGGCCCCATGCGGTCGACGACCAGATCGGTGAGCGCAAGAATATATCCACTTGGCAAACCCAGCACCCAGTACGCCGTGAAGGTGATAAAGAAAATGGAACGCGTATCTTTATAACCACGCAGGATCCCGCTGCCAATAACCTGAATGGAGTCCGAAATCTGGTACACGGCAGCCAGCAACATCAGCTGTGCAGCCAGTGTGACAACTTCAGGATTATTGTTGTAGAGCAGGGCGATGTGCTCGCGCAAAGTGACGGTGAAAATGGCGGTCATCATCGCCATACATACGCCGACACCTAAGCCAGTTCTGGCAGCGGTCTGTGCATCCAACGTTGATCCCTGACCCAGGCGGTATCCCACACGAATGGTGACGGCAGCCGCCAAAGACATCGGCAGGACAAACATTAATGAGCTGAAGTTCAGCGCGATCTGGTGCCCGGCCACGTCGACAATCCCCAGCGGGGAGACCAACAGCGCCACCACGGCAAACAGCGTGACTTCAAAAAATAATGCCAGCGCAATTGGCAAACCCAGCTGTACCAGGCGTTTCATCACCGCGGTGTCAGGTTTCTGGAAGCCACGCTCATTACGGATATCACGCATTGATCGGGCGTGTTTTACGTAAGAAAGCATGGCGGCAAACATCACCCAATACACCGCCGCCGTTGCCACACCGCAGCCTACGCCACCCAGTTCTGGCATACCCAAATGGCCATAGATGAAAACATAGTTAACCGGAATGTTGACCAGCAGGCCGAGAAAACCCATTACCATTGCCGGTTTGGTCTTGGCCAGGCCTTCGCACTGATTACGGGCAACCTGGAAGAACAAATATCCGGGCGCACCCCATAGCAGCGCGCGCAGATATCCCACGGCTTTGTCGGCCAGTGCAGGGTCAATGTTATGCATAGAGCGGATAATGTATCCCGCATTCCAAAGCACAATCATAATCAGAACGGATACGATCCCCGCCAGCCAGAAACCCTGACGTATTTGATGAGCAATACGATCGCGGCGCCCGGAACCGTTAAGTTGCGCAATCACTGGCGTCAGAGCCAGCAACAGCCCGTGACCAAACAGAATTGCGGGTAGCCAGATGGACGTACCGATAGCAACGGCTGCCATGTCCGTCGCGCTATATCCGCCGGCCATCACGGTATCGACGAATCCCATTGCGGTTTGAGCGATTTGCGCAAGAATCACCGGAATTGCCAGAGCTAATAACTGACGCGCTTCACTTACATACTTTTGCACGTGTACACCACTATATTGTTGTTATTTGAGAGACTAAAAAAGCCGCCTTATATGGCAGCAAGGAGAAAATGCAGGGGGAATTTCAGTCTATTGTAGCGAGGAATCCGTATTTCTCCAGTGAAAAAATAGGCGGGAGCGGCGCATTGCTGGCAACCTGATTTTCCACCTGCTATTGTGCACAGCAGAGATGTCTTAATTGAGTTCAGGAGTTACAGGTATGTTTACGGGTATTGTGCAGGGCACCGCGAAACTGGTGTCGATTGATGAAAAACCGAATTTTCGCACACATGTAGTGGAGTTACCTGAATACATGTTGGATGGGCTGGAGACCGGCGCATCGGTAGCACACAACGGCTGTTGTCTGACAGTGACCGAAATTAACGGTAACCAGATAAGCTTCGATCTGATGAAAGAGACGCTGCGAATCACCAATCTGGGTGACCTGAAGGTCGGCGATTTGGTCAACGTTGAGCGCGCAGCAAAATTCAGCGATGAAATTGGCGGACATTTAATGTCAGGCCATATTATGACTACCGCCGAGATATCGAAAATTCTGACCTCAGAAAACAACCGCCAGGTGTGGTTTAAAGTTCAGGATCCGTCGCTGATGAAATATATCCTGTACAAAGGATTTATCGGTATTGACGGTATTAGCCTGACGGTTGGCGAAGTCACACCGACACGCTTTTGCGTGCATTTGATTCCGGAAACCCTGGAACGTACAACGCTGGGCAAGAAAAAACTGGGTGCGCGAGTCAATATCGAAATCGACCCGCAAACACAGGCTGTTGTTGATACGGTTGAACGTGTATTGGCCGCGCGTGAAAGCGCTATGAGCAACGTTACTGGCGAAGCGGGCGTTTAAGTCGGAATAAAAAGCCCCCGGTAGTTCGGGGGCGATGCTGTCTAACGGGGAACGCGGAGCCCGTGTTCAACGCCACGAGAGAACACAACCTGCCACAGCTGGATGTCGCGCGCGCGAAATGCGCCAGCACACGCATTCAGGTAATAACTGAACATCCGTTTAAAGCGTTCACTATAGTTGGCGGCAATTTCTGGCCAGGCGGTTATGAAACGATCGTGCCAGGCCATCAGGGTAGTATCGTAATCCGCACCAAAGTTATGCCAGTCTTCCATCACGAAATGTGGCTCGCTGGCGTTGGCTATCTGGCGAACTGACGGTAAACAGCCGTTCGGGAAGATATATTTATTGATCCACGGATCAACATTATTGTCGGTTTTTTTAGAGCCGATGGTATGCAGCAAAAAAAGACCGTCTTGCTTTAAATTACGGTCAACAACGTCAAAATAGGTGTTGTAGTTTTTCGGCCCCACATGCTCAAACATACCGACGGAAACGATACGGTCAAACCGGTCATTCAGGTCACGGTAGTCCTGCAGCAAAATCGTGACATCCAGCCCTTCACAGCGCGTCTGCGCCATTTTTTGCTGTTCTGCTGAAATAGTCACGCCAGTCACGCTCACCCCGTATTGTGACGCCATGAACTGGGACAAGCCTCCCCAGCCGCAGCCAATATCGAGAACGCGCATACTTGGTTTCAATTGCAATTTATCGGCAATCATTTTTAGCTTCGCCTGCTGGGCAGATTCCAGGGTATCGGCATCTTTCCAGTAGGCGCAGGAATATTGCATGTAGGGATCAAGCATGCGGCTAAAGAGATCGTTGCCAAGATCGTAGTGTTCTTTGCCAACGACCCACGCACGTTTTTTGGTTTGTAAATTAAACAGACGGGCCATTGCGATACGTAGCGTATCTCTGAAGTGGCGGGGAAGTTGGCTTTCAAGACCTGCACGCAGGACTTTGCTAAAAAACATATCCAGCCGATCGCATTCCCACCAGCCGTCCATATAACTTTCACCTAAACCCAACGACCCTTCCTGCAACACGCGTTTGAAAAAGTCGGGGTTTTTAACGCGAATATCTGCCGGTGCCGGGCCATTAATAGTAATGCCTGCACGGCTCAATAGCTCATTGGTGATTCGGTACCAGTCATCATCCGGTACGCTGACGTCTTCTATACATGATGAACTCATAGCTTCTCCATCACTGGTCGGTGATCAGAACCTTAAAACAGCGTAGACGCTTTTTTGGGCTTTGTGAGAAATCTCACGGAATTAATCCGCGAATCTATAATCCGACGTAGAACAGAGGAAGGGAGGAACCCTTGCCGAAAAGGCCATCCATGGAAGAACGGGAACCTGCTTGTTCCCGTTACTCTATAAATCTTATCGTTTTATTAACAACCGAAAATCAGTATAGGCCTGAATTTTTGGCTATTCAACCGAAAATTGTTAGCGGGCTAACTAAATGCCCGCAACAATGATTAATGTGACTCACCGTGTGCAACTTGCGCGCTCTCATCCGGCAAGGATGTGTTCTCAGCCTGTGACTGCATTTTGTAACCTAACGCGGCCAGTAACACTGTCGTCAGCATAACGCTGGTGGTCGTGAGCAGCGGCGTGCTGATTAACCACGAAACGACCAGGCTTGCCAGGAAGCATAACCCCAGTTGCAGCGTATTCTGCAACGCAGCGGCGCGCCCTGTTGCCTGAGGGAATGGGCGCAGCGCCTGAGCGACAACGATAGGGTAGATTGCCCCGTTCGCAATGGCCATCACGCAGAATGGGATCAGGATTTCAGCCAACGCAACGTGGTGAATAAAGCCTGTAGCCCAGGTGCCGATAACGCTAATGGCGTACAGGATAAGCAACCATGGCAGAAGCTGGCGACCCTGCCATTTTTGCAGTGCCGCGCGGCAGCCGTAACCCCCGATCAAAAATGCAATAGTTTGCGGGACATAGCTCAGACCAATCACAGCCGGGCTATAGCCCATTTCGCTAAGGATAAATGGTGAACCCGTCAGCCATGCGAAGAAACTTGCAGAACATGCTGCGTAAATCAGTACATTTCCACGGTATGCTTTGGAGCGCAGCAGCGTAGCGAACGTCAGTTTATCCTGGCTGTCGTCGCGCGCTTTTGCCGTTGGTTTTAAGCGCAGGGCCGGCAGCATCAGGATCAGGGTAATCGCAAAAAGGGTAGCAAAAATGGCCTGCCAGGAAAAATGTACCAGGATCCAACTGCCTAATAACGGTGCAAGTGCAGGGGATAATCCAACCAGCGGCATAATGGTGGCAAAAATGCGGTTTACTTTTTGTGAAGGATAATAATCAGTAACCAGCGCCTGCCAGATAACCGAAGCCGCACAGACACCAACGGCCTGAATAAAGCGTAGCACCAGTAAGCCGGTGGCGTTTTCTACCCACAACATGCCCAGGCTGCCCAGCGCGAAGATGGATAAGCCCAGCAGCAAAATAGGTTTGCGACCATAGTGGTCAGAGAGTGGCCCCCACAAAAGTTGTGCGACGGCAAATCCCGCTAAGAACAAGCTAAGGCTGGCACTCACGGCAGAGGCGGGCGTCTGTAAATCGGACTGAATAGCCGCAAAGGCGGGCAAATACATATCCGTTGCCAGAAAACCCAGCACGCTAAGACCTGCCAGCCAGACTAAAAACCCTTTTCCCGGTTGCATTATCGTTTCTCTTTTTAGCAATAGAACATTGCCGCTGAGTGTAGTGAGTGTAATTCTCGCTGTGAAACGCTAATATTTGCTTACTGATTTCAAATTTTTTGCAGGCAGAATATGTGGTCTGAATATTCACTTGAGGTGGTTGATGCGGTGGCGCGTAACGGTAGCTTTAGTTCGGCCGCGCAGGAGTTGCACCGCGTACCTTCGGCGGTAAGCTACACAGTGCGCCAACTGGAAGAGTGGCTGGCTGTGCCACTTTTTGAACGTCGTCATCGGGACGTGGAATTAACGCCTGCAGGTGCGTGGTTTTTAAAAGAAGGCCGATCTGTTATCAAAAAAATGCAGATCACCCGTCAGCAATGTCAGCAAATTGCCAACGGCTGGCGCGGGCAGTTGGCGATTGCAGTCGATAACATTGTCCGCCCGGATCGTACCCGCCAGATGATCGTGGATTTCTACCGCCATTTCGATGATGTGGAACTTCTGGTCTTTCAGGAGGTGTTTAACGGCGTCTGGGACGCGCTTTCAGATGGTCGGGTGGAGTTAGCTATCGGAGCAACGCAGGCCATTCCGGTAGGGGGGCGCTATACGTTCCGTGATATGGGAATGCTGAGCTGGAGTTGCGTGGTGGCCAGTCATCATCCGTTGGCGGCAATGCCGGGACCGCTCAGTGACGATACGTTGCGCAACTGGCCATCGCTGGTACGCGAAGACACGTCCCGTACGCTGCCAAAGCGTATTACCTGGCTACTGGACAACCAAAAACGCGTCGTGGTGCCTGACTGGGAATCATCGGCCACCTGCTTGTCAGCCGGACTCTGTGTCGGGATGGTACCGACGCATTTTGCCAAACCGTGGATCGATAGCGGAAAATGGGTGGCGTTACAGCTGGAAAATCCGTTCCCGGATGCCGCATGCTGTCTGACATGGCAACAGAACGATACGTCGCCGGCATTGAGCTGGCTGCTGGACTATTTAGGGGATAGCGAAACGCTGAACAAGGAGTGGCTGCGGGAGCCGGATGAGGCTCCCGCACAACAGTCTTAACGACGGTAATCGCGGAACGGGCCGTCGGCCACGGAGCGACGCTCTACCAGGCGTGGGTGTACCTCGATGGACTGCGATTCTTCACGTTTATTCACGATTCGGTCTAACAGCATGTTGAAGGCCGTTTCACCAAGTGAATCTTTTGGCTGATGGATGGTTGTCAGCGCAGGGGTGAAGTAACGGGCGTTGCGCACGTTGTCGTAACCGATAACTGAGATATCCTGCGGCACGCGCAGTCCCATCTCATCTGCGGCACACAGCGCACCCATCGCCATAATATCGCCACCACAGAATACGGCGGTTGGGCGATGTGACTGGGAGATGATTTGCTGCATAGCGCGGTAGCCGGATTCAGGCTCAAAATCACCCTGGACAATCCAGTTGTCAGGCACTTTAATCAGCGCTTCTTCCATCGCTTTCATGAAGCCAGCCAGGCGGCCTGCGCCGGTATTACGTTCCATAGGTCCTGGGATCACGCCGATCTCACGATGACCGCGTTCAATCAGATACCGGCCTGCCATGTAACCGCCTTCGAAAGCGTTATCAATGACGGTATCGGTAAAGTCGGCTTTTGCTTCGCCCCAGTCCATAACCACCATGGGAATATGGCGATACTCTTCGAGCATGGAAAGCAGTGATTCCGGATATTCTGAACACATTACCAGCAAGCCATCTACGCGCTTTTGCGCCATCATAGACAGATAAGCCTGCTGTTTTTCGAGACTGTTCCAGGCGTTGCCCAAAATCAGGGTGTAGCCTTTCTGGAAACAATTTTTCTCAACGGCCTCGATAATTTCGGCGAAATAGGCCGCTTCGCTGCTGGTTGCCAACAAACCGATCGATTTGGTGTGATTCACCTTCAGGCTACGTGCAACTGCGCTAGGGGAGTAGTGCAGCTCTTTGATCGCTGCCCAGACAGCGTTGCGCGTTTCTTCAGCGACAAAGCGCGTTTTGTTAATTACGTGTGATACGGTTGTAGTGGAAACGTTTGCTCGCTTCGCTACATCTTTAATAGTTGCCATTACATCTCACTCCAGACCATATCCTAAGCTCCTGAGAATACTCCAGGTAAACGTTTGCCTTCACACACCCTCAACGCAACGTCAGGGTTGCGGCACGCCGGGAAAACGACACGGAACGTCAGGAAGGGGTCAATGGCCGGTACGCTAATCAAGTAAGCGTGGAATTTTGTCTGATCTTAACGAAAAGGGGAAGAGTTAAAAGCAGTTATCAATATAAATCGTGAGAGATTTTTGCTTTCAAGTGTGTAAAAATGCGCAATATCACTTTTTGTGTGGGAATAAAAAGGAGAAAACTTGATGAGCACCGATCTGAAATTTTCGTTAGTAACGACCATAATTGTTCTGGGCCTGATTGTCGCGGGTGGCCTGACTGCAGCACTGCACTGATTTCCCCTGAGGGAGTTCGCTCTCCCTCATCCTTTCTGCTTGCCTTTTCCGTCCTATTTTTTGCAAATAAGCAAAAGTCTTTTGCAGTTTTGTTAACTTTATTAATTTTGCGATCAATGTCATGCTTTTGACTCTTATGATGTGTCGTGCCAAGGCTCGACGTTACGGAGTCGATAGATGAAACTCAATTATCCTTTACTGGCGCTGGCGATAGGTGCGTTTGGCATTGGAACGACCGAATTTTCTCCTATGGGGTTGCTACCCGTCATTGCCAAAGGCGTGGATGTATCCATTCCGGCCGCCGGGATGTTAATCAGCGCGTATGCGGTAGGCGTGATGGTTGGCGCCCCGCTGATGACATTACTGCTGTCCCATCGTGCGCGTCGCAATGCGCTTATCTTCCTGATGGCCATTTTTACGTTGGGTAATGTACTTTCGGCGATATCTCCGGATTACACGACGCTGATGCTGTCGCGCATTTTGACCAGTCTTAACCACGGGGCATTTTTCGGCCTTGGCTCTGTGGTTGCCGCAAGCGTGGTGCCCAAACACAAACAGGCCAGTGCCGTAGCAACCATGTTTATGGGGTTAACAATTGCCAATATTGGCGGTGTTCCCGCAGCAACCTGGCTTGGGGAAACCATCGGCTGGCGTATGTCCTTTATGGCGACGGCGGGACTGGGTGTTATCGCCATGGTCAGCCTGTTCTTCTCATTACCCAAAGGTGGGGCAGGAGAGCGCCCGGATGTCCGCAGCGAACTGGCGGTACTCATGCGTCCGCAGGTGTTGTCGGCTCTGCTGACGACCGTTCTGGGGGCCGGGGCGATGTTTACGCTTTATACCTACATCTCACCCGTGCTGCATAGCATTACTCATGCTACACCGGCGTTTGTCACCGCTATGCTGGTGCTGATTGGCGTTGGGTTCTCTATCGGTAACTATCTGGGGGGTAAACTGGCTGACCGTTCGGTTAACGGTACGCTAAAAGGCTTTTTACTGCTGCTGATGATTATTATGCTGGCGATACCTTTCCTTGCGCGTAATGAGCTGGGTGCGGCCGTGAGTATGGTGGTGTGGGGTGCAGCAACGTTTGCGGTGGTTCCGCCGCTGCAGATGCGTGTGATGCGCGTTGCCAGCGAGGCGCCTGGATTGTCATCGTCAGTTAATATTGGCGCGTTTAATCTGGGGAATGCCCTGGGAGCGGCGGCTGGTGGGGCGGTAATTTCCGGAGGGTTGGGCTACAGTTTCGTACCGGTAATGGGGGCGATTGTGGCGGGACTTGCGCTACTGCTGGTCTTTGTCTCGGCAAGGAAACAAGCGGAAGAAGTCTGCAACGCAACGAATTAAAAACAAAAACGCAGAAGGGAAACCCTTCTGCGTTGTCATCTTATGCTGCGAAGTTTTTCGCAACAAATTCCCAGTTCACCAGTGCCCAGAAGTGTTCCAGGTAGCCAGGACGGGCATTACGATAATCGATGTAGTAAGCATGTTCCCACACGTCAACGGTCATCAGCGGCGTCGCGTCAGTCGTCAGCGGTGTACCTGCGTTGGAGGTGGACACGATAGCCAGTTTGCCATCCGTTCCTTTGACCAGCCAGGTCCAGCCAGAACCGAAATTCTTGATAGCGGCATCGGTGAATTGTGCTTTGAAGTCTGCAAAGCTGCCAAAGGAGGCGGCAATCGCTTCGGCCAGTTTACCGGTCGGCTCGCCACCTGCGTTCGGGGCCAGGCAGTTCCAGTAGAACGTGTGGTTCCAGACCTGGGCTGCGTTATTGAATACACCACCTTCAGAGCTACGTACGATCTCTTCCAGTGATTTACCTTCAAACGCCGTGCCTTTAATCAGGTTATTCAGGTTAGTAACGTAAGTCTGGTGATGTTTGCCATAGTGGTATTCCAGCGTTTCGGCAGAAATGTGCGGTGCCAGAGCATCTTTGGCATACGGTAATGCAGGTAATTCGAACGACATTGCTTCTCTCCTTATTATTTATATTGAGTACACACAATAGCCTCATTGTGAGTAAGGATAGGGTAGCAAATTGAAAGGTTATGCAAAAGAAGAACTTACCCTACAGCATATTCTGTAGGGTAAGTTTTTAGCGAATTGTTTTCGGCGTCATTACACGGCGAGCGCCCACGTAGTGGCGTTGCCAGTAATCTTCGCTCAGAGAGGTTATTTGAATTTCCTGACCGCTGCGTGGAGACTGGATAAATTTACCATTGCCGACATAGACGCCAACGTGGTCGGCGGTACCGCGACCTTGCGTGCGGAAGAAGACCAGATCACCGTTTTTCAGTTCGCCACGTTCAATCGGCGCAGCGTCGCGCAGGTGATACATTTCATTGGCGGTACGCGGAATACGGAACTTGACCAGATCTTTGTATGCGTAATAAACCAGCCCGCTGCAATCAAAACCGGTTCTGGGTGAGGTGCCCCCCCAACGGTAAGGTTTGCCGATTTGGTTCATCAGGGTAGACATGGCGGTTTTGGTTGCTTTCTGTACTTTCACTTTATGTACATCAGCAACGGCTGTTGGCGCAGTCGTCTTCACTTTTACACAACGTGGCTTATGACCTTTGCGCGGGGTACATTTTTCAGTCCAGGTGACGGCGGGGGATTGTATTGCCGCTGTTTTACTACGACGGTTTGCTGTTTTCGTCGATTTTGCCGGAGTCGCTGTGCGTTTTTTGGAGGAGGAAGCCGTTTTCGTACTGGTTTTACTGGTGTTTTTTGTCGCCGTTTTCTTGTTGGTTTTTGTTGCTTTTTGGCTGGCTGTTGCGCTTTTCTTTTTATCTACCGTCTTGACGGTGTGGGAAGCGGTAGGTGTCGTCCTGGCCTGCTTGGAAGCATGAGCCATAGGCGTAAAAGGCAGTGTGGTAAAAAGTAAAGCACAGAGCGTGATCGAGATTCGGTTTATCCGCGCCACTGAGCAGTCCTCTGGTAAGGCAGGTCTATCGTGCCTGCGTGTGATTTTCAAAACTTGACGATTCTAATCTATAGAAAGAGGGAAAGTTAATAGCTTTTTTCGTTTAAAACTACGTTTCGTAACCGACCGCAAAAAAAAACAGCAATTCAGGGCGTAATTGGTGAACAGATAATCAATTCCACAGGCTCCATGCGGATAAATGAGATTGTGAATGCAACTTTTAACGACAGGCGATAAAATAATATCGCGTAATGAAAATGTTATTTTCCGTTACCTGCCTGACCCGCTACAATGTCAGACTACTGCCGTAAAAGAAGTTTAAGGAAGCAAGATAATGAGCACCACTATCGAAAAAATCCAGCGCCAGATCGCTGAAAACCCGATTCTCCTGTACATGAAAGGTTCCCCAAAACTGCCAAGCTGCGGTTTCTCTGCTCAGGCTGTGCAAGCGTTGTCCGCCTGTGGTGAACGTTTTGCTTATGTTGATATTCTGCAGAACCCGGATATTCGCGCCGAGCTGCCGAAATATGCCAACTGGCCGACTTTCCCACAGCTGTGGGTTGATGGTGAACTGGTAGGCGGCTGTGACATTTTAATTGAAATGTACCAGCGCGGGGAGTTGCAGCAGTTGATTAAAGAAACTGCGGCGAAATACAAAACCGAAGAGCCAGACGCTGAGTAATTTTAGCGGAAATAAAAAAGCGACCTGTGATGGTCGCTTTTTTTATCGGTCCGTTATGCTTCTTCGGGCATGGGAAGAGGCCAACCGCCGAGGCGTTTCCAGCGGTTAACGATTTCGCAAAACAGAACGGCTGTCCGTTCTGTGTCATACAGCGCCGAGTGCGCCTGAGTCCCATCAAACTCCATTCCTGCAGCCAGACAGGCTTTTGACAGTACTGTTTGCCCCAACGACAGGCCGCTTAATGCTGCCGTATCAAAGGTGACGAAGGGGTGAAACGGATTACGTTTCAGTGAAGCGCGTTCTGCTGCAGCCATCATAAAACTGTGATCAAATGTCGCATTGTGCGCCACCATGATAGCCCGATTACAGCCGCTATCTTTGATACCTTTACGCACCATTTTGAAGATGGCATGCAGCGCGTCGTACTCGCTGACCGCGCCACGCAGCGGGTTGCTCGGGTCGATACCGTTAAATGCCAGCGCTTCGGGTTGTAAATTCGCCCCTTCAAACGGTTCAACGTGGAAATGTAACGTCATGTCCGGCATCAGCCAGCCTTGTTCATCCATTTTCAGAGTGATGGCGGCAATTTCAAGCAGCGCATCGGTTTTGGCGTTAAATCCTGCTGTTTCGACATCAATGACGACAGGATAAAAACCACGAAAACGGTCACACAGACCGGAAAGTTGAGCGTTATCGGACATCTGGGTCTCTTAATACGGGAAAATTGCAGCGCGTATTATGGCAAAATGATGAGTATAAAACTACGGGCACAGACGATCTGCGCCCGAGGGGAGGTTAGTCGCCCAGACCGCGGCCGGCGTCTTTTTCTTCGATCAGCTCAATTTTATAGCCGTCCGGATCTTCAACAAACGCGATCACAGTTGTGCCGCCTTTTACCGGACCCGCTTCACGCGTTACGTTACCGCCGTTTTGACGAATACGTTCACAGGCCTCTGCCGCGTTATCTACGCTCAGGGCGATATGACCGTAGGCTGTGCCCAGCTCATACTTATCGACACCCCAGTTATAAGTCAGTTCGATCACCGCTTCGCTGGTTTCCGGGCCGTAGCCGACAAAGGCCAGAGAGTACTTGTATTCAGGGTTTTCGCTGGTACGCAGCAGCTTCATGCCCAACACGTTAGTATAAAACTCGATGGAACGCTGCAGGTCACCCACGCGCAGCATGGTATGAAGTAAACGCATCTTTTTCCCCTTCGAAAATGGCTAATACATTCAAAATGTTGTTTTAGTATAGCGGCGTTGTTACGCCGCTATCAATGGCAGAACTGAGTTTGTGAGGTTACAGGGTAGGATAATCGGTATAGCCTTCAGCACCGCCGCCGTAGAAACTTTCCGCACGCTGTGGATTGAGCTCGGCTTTACGCTGCAGACGTGCAACCAGATCCGGGTTAGCTATGTAAGCACGACCAAAGGCAACAGCATCGATCAGACCTTTCTCGATCAGTGATTCGGCTTTCTCTGGCGTATAGGCGCCCGCACCAATAATCGGACCGTGGAAACGGGCGCGAACTTTCTCGCGAAACGCGTCTGAATACGGTTCGCCACCAGCCCAGTCTGGCTCGGACATGTGCAGATAAGCAATGCCGCGCTTGCCCAGTTGTTCAATCAGGTACAGAGCATCAGCCTCTTCATTCGGACCGTTGTCGACGTTCTGGAACGAGCCGATAGGGGAAACACGGATACCAATGCGATCGGCACCCCATTCTTTAATACCTGCATCGACGACTTCCAGTACCAGACGAGCACGGTTTTCAACACTACCGCCGTATTGATCGGTACGCTGGTTAGACGTTGGTGACAGGAATTGATGCAGCAGGTAGCCGTGAGCGGAATGCAGTTCAACCATGTCGAAACCCGCTTCGCGTGCGTTGGCAATCGCCTGACGGAAGTCATTTACGATGCCAGGGATTTCTTCGGTTTCCAGCGCACGCGGCATTGAGGTATCGACACGTGTTGCCTGGCCATTTTCATCGCGCAGTGAGGTGCGGGTACCGGCGCTAATCGCAGAAGGCGCAACCGGTGCCTGACCATTTGGCTGCAGACTGGCGTGAGAAATGCGCCCGGTGTGCCACAACTGAACAGCAATATGACCTTGCTCAGCATGTACGGCCGCAGTGATTTTTTTCCATGCGGCAATCTGTGCTTCGCTGTGTAGTCCCGGCGCCCCTGCATAGCCTTTCGCCTGGGCGGAGATCTGCGTCGCTTCACTGATAATAAGACCTGCGCTGGCGCGTTGACGGTAATACTCGGCCATCAGCGGAGTAGGGATGTCGCCCGGCTCGATGCTGCGCAGACGCGTCAGTGGCGCCATGAATATGCGGTTCGCTGCCGTAATGGCGCCCACTTTCAGTGGGGAAAACAGTTTTTCAGATGACATGTGGCACTCCTGAATAGACCGGTCGTCTAGTAATAAAAGAAATAAAAACGCCTGTTAAACGGCAGGCGTTGTAATGATGGTTTTAACGTGCGCCAGCGCATTTTCCAACGGAGTGGCGCTACGAGAAATCTTGGCCTGGAGGTTGGCGCCCAGCCACAATGCATACAGCACCTGTGCCTGCTGTAACGGCTCGCCAACAAAGGACAGACAGTGATTGCCCCGGCCTTTCTCCAGCGCCTGCGCTAACAGCGCAATAATGTGCCGTGCACCTTTATCCATCGCTGTGCGCATATCCTCTGACAGATCGCACACTTCGGCAGACAGCTTAACGGTTAAACAGCCGCTGATAATGCCGTGCTGGCTAAACTGGTTCAGGGTTTCCTGATAGTAGGCCAGGATACGGTCGCGGTAATTCCCCGCCCCTGTAGCAAAATGCGTAGCCAGTCGCTGATGATAGGCCGCATAGTGGCGTTCCAGCATCGCGACGCCGAACGCTTCTTTCGAGCGAAAATAGTGATAAAACGAACCTTTAGGAACTTCAGCGGTTTTCAGTAGTTCGCTTAAGCCCATGCCGGTGAAGCCGCGCTGCATACACAGCAGTTCGCCGGTCGCCAGCAGATGTTCGCGTGTATCGTGTTCAGTGACTTTGTTCATGGGAAGAAGTGTAATAGACCAGTCGGTCTAATGCAATAGCCCTTGCGAGAAATTCAGTTAACGTCTTCAATAGGTATATCAATCTTACTAAAGGAGGGGATGTGGCCGAACAGCTGGAGTTTTTCCCCGTCCAGAGCCCATGCCGTGGAATATGTCAGTCTGACGAACGCGGATTTTGCCGTGGCTGTTTTCGCAGTCGGGATGAGCGTTTTAACTGGCAGAAAATGAGCGATGCCCAAAAGCAGGAGGTACTGCGGCTTTGTCGCCAGCGCCTGATGCGTAAATTACGCGCAAACAAATCCAACCCGCCGGAAGAACCGCAACAACCTTCACTCTTTTAAAAGCGTAATTGCGTATACTCGATGCACATTCACTTATAAGGAAGCTGCTATGGTTCAGCGTATTACTATTGCGCCGCAAGGCCCGGAATTTTCGCGCTTTGTGATGGGGTACTGGCGCCTGATGGACTGGAATATGTCCGCACGTCAGCTAGTCAGCTTTATTGAGGAACATCTCGATCTGGGTGTCACGACTGTCGATCACGCGGATATTTATGGCGGATACCAGTGTGAGGCGGCGTTTGGCGAGGCGATGAAACTGGCACCGCACCTGCGTGAAAAAATGCAGATTGTGACCAAATGCGGTATTGCCACGACGGCGAAAGAGGAAAACGCGCTGGGTCATTACATCACTGACCGCGCCCATATTATTGCCAGTGCCGAACAGTCGCTGAAGCTGCTGGCAACCGATCATCTTGATCTGCTGTTGATCCACCGTCCCGATCCGTTAATGGATGCAGACGATGTGGCGGAAGCTTTCAAGACATTACATCATAGCGGTAAGGTGCGCCATTTTGGTGTCTCTAACTTCACGCCATCACAGTTTTCACTGCTGCAATCGCGATTACCCTTCACCCTGGCAACCAATCAGGTCGAAATTTCACCGGTGCATCAACCCCTCCTGTTGGATGGGACGTTAGATCAGCTGCAGCAACTGCGTATTCGTCCAATGGCCTGGTCCTGCCTCGGCGGCGGTCGCTTGTTTAATGACGATGCGTTCCAGCCATTACGAAATGAACTTGCCGTGATAGCAGAAGAACTGAATGCACAGTCCATAGAACAAGTGGTGTATGCGTGGATCCTGCGTCTGCCGTCGCAGCCACTGCCGATTATTGGCTCGGGTAAAATCGAACGTGTGCGTGCTGCAATTGAATCAGAGTCATTGAACATGTCTCGCCAGCAGTGGTTCCGTATTCGTAAAGCGGCGCTCGGTTACGACGTGCCTTAATCACGTATTCAGCGTTCCGTCGTTCAAATTTGTGTCACTGGATTACACTTATCAGTCAGACACCTGGATGACGGAGGTTGTATGAAACGTTTGAGTTTAGCCATCATCACGTTATTGGCCTGTGCAGGTGCACAGGCTGCCAGTGAGAAGGTGGTGATGAATCTGGTGACGTCGCAGGGCGTTGGCCAGGAGATTGGTACGGTCACTATTGCCGAATCCGCAAAAGGGCTGGAGTTTACGCCTGATCTTAAAGCACTGCCACCGGGTGAACATGGTTTTCATGTGCATGCTAACGGCAGTTGCCAACCCGCTATCAAAGAGGGTAAAGCCTCAGCAGCAGAATCGGCTGGCGGTCATTATGATCCGCATAAAACTGGCAAGCATGAAGGTCCGGAAGGCGCAGGTCACATGGGTGACCTGCCATTGCTGGTGGTAAATAACGAAGGGAATGCGACAACGCCGGTTGTTGCGCCGCGGCTCAAAACGCTCGACGAGGTAAAAGGTAAGGCGCTGATGATCCATGTGGGTGGCGATAATATGTCCGATCAACCGAAACCACTTGGCGGCGGAGGTGCGCGCTACGCCTGTGGTGTTATCAAGTAATCAGCGACTCAGCGTGCCCGGTGGCGGCGCTTGCTCAAGTTGTGAAAGTGAGCAGTGTAGTCGCCAGATAAGGGCCGATAACTCCTGCGCTGCGGGCTGATGATGATGGGCCAGTGCATCACAGATGCGCTGGAGTTCGTTAAGCGTGGCATTCAGCGGACGTTGCTGCACGCCACGTTCACTCATCACATCGCGTAACAGTGATATACACACATCCCTGACGCGCGCCAACGGATCTGATCGTGCCTCCCAGACGCGAAGTTGCCATACCACGTGTGAGCAGTTCAGTAGCACCACTCCCCAGCGTAGTAACCAACGTCGCGCCAGTGCATCCTGGCTGTTGCTGAGCTGGCTGACATGATGATAGGTCAGTGACTCAAACTCATTTTCACTGAGTGACGGATGGCGGCTAAGTTGATCGACAAAGTTACGCCGTAACGCGCGAATATGACGGCGGCTCTTTCTCGCATCAGAACCTGGCCGCAGAATGGCAAAAGCCAGCCACGACAGCGCGACGCCCGTGATCTTCGCCGTATTGTCATTCAAAAAAACTGCAAAATCATAGACGGGAGGATTGGTCACCGCGATGAACGATCCCATAAAGACGATCAGCTGTCCCCAAAGCCCTGCCAGTTTCGGCATCTGTAATTTTAACAACTGCATGGTGGCAAGCAGTGGGAAGAGAAACAGAATGAACTGCCAGAGATCGGTAATTTGTACCATCAGACCGAATTTCACCACAAAACTGAACAGCGACAGCAGGACCAGCGTGCGCATCAGCAAAGAGAGTGATTTGAAGGGGGCTGCTACGGCGGAATACAACACGCAGCTGATGGCGGCAAGTGTCAGAGCCCCGGAGCCTGATTCCCATTGTGCGCCAATGCTCCACGCGCCGATTGCCATCAGCGTAATGAAGGTACGCAATCCGCTCCAGAGAGCCTCCGCGTTATCGGTATGACGGGCAAGACCCGGCGTGCGCTCAATATTGATATTATCGACCGTAACCCCCTTTTCCAGTAAGCGCAGATAATGGCTGCTTTTCAGATAGATACAGCAAAAATAGCGCAGACGCTGCCAGAAGGCGACGTGCCGATAGTCATGCTGATCGACAGGGCACAGCGGGGCGATAATCCGCGCGACGGCGTAGCTGTCGGTATCGGGTTTTACCAATGCGTTCAGCAACTGCTCAATGACATTCCGGGTATTTGCCGGGGGATTGGGCCAGTTCAGTAGCATCCGCCGCAGACTGGAAATTACGCTGGTCAACCGCAACTGCTGGTGTAACAACGCATTGAGCAAGGTATTTTGACGGCGAAAACGGTAGTGGCTCCAGAACGCCTGAATACGTAGCAGATTCATGGTCAGGATTTGGCCGATCACCCCTTCATGGGCGGTGCGGATAGCATCTGTGGTTTCTGGCTGCCAGAGTAAACTGGCATGCTCCAGCAAACGTGCATGCATATTTTTCAATGCGGTCAACAGCGTGGTGCCATCGGATGTACTGGGCAGGATCATCATCATCAAGCCGCCACACAGGATCCCGACAATGACTTCGCACACACGTGCCTGGGCGATATCCCACAGTTGCGTAACCTCTGTAATATGCACCATTGGAAACGCAATAATCGCCGCGGTATAGCCTGCCAGTTGAAAAGCGTAGGCCACGTTGTTGGTGAAATGCGCGCACGCCCAGGTACAAAAACCGATCCAGACTGACATGCTCAACAGAAACAGCCACGGTTCATTGAGTGTATGGCCGGCTATAATCAATGCGGCCGTTGCACCAAGTAAACTGCCCGCGATACGGCCCAGACTTTTGCTGATCACGCCACCAACGGTTGGAAAACTGACTACCGCTGCTGATGTCATCGCCCAGTAGGGTTCGTCCAGATTGAGGTAATAGGCGAAGGTTAGCGCCAGACACATCGCAATAGTATTACGCAGCGCGTAACGCCATTGTCCGCTCGTGGCTTTAAACCACGGCAGAATGGCTGGTGTCAGGCGGGGCAGTTTCATTTTTGCTGACCGATGGACACGCTACAGGTTGTCCCCGAAACCAGCGTAACATCGTGCGGAAGGGTATCAAATTCGATACGAACAGGAACCCGCTGCGCCAGACGGACCCACGGAACGTTTGGTTTGATGTCAGGAACCAGACCGGAATTGCTTTCCACGCTCTGATCATAAATAGCGCGACCAATGCTGGAAACGTGACCCTGTAACTTAATGTTGCCGCTGTAGAGAGTGATTAGAGCAGGTGCCCCGTCTTGAATATGGCGTAGCTTGGTTTCTTCGAAATAGCCCATGACATAAAAAGAGTGACTGTCGACCAGAGCAAACAGCGGTTTACCCGTTGAGGCGTAGTCTCCGGTACGGGTTGATAGATTGGTGACCCAGCCTGTGACCGGGGCTTTGACTACCGTTTGCGCCAGTTGCCACTGAGCATGGCGCAAGCTGGCCTGGGCTGCGGCAACAGTCGCCTGCATGGCTTTTACATTGAGCAGTGCACTGTCCAAATCTTCTGCCGAGATGAAATTTTGCGACAAATTGCGGCGACGTCTGGCTTCATTATCGGCTTTGGTCAGATCGGACTGCGCTTTAGCCAGCTGAGCCTGTGCATTCAGCTCAGCTATTTGGAAAGGGGTCTTGTCGATAACAAAAAGAATATCGCCTTTGTTAACCAGTTGATTATCTTTAATGTTGAGTTCACTAATGCTGCCAGAGATTTGCGGTGTGATGCTGACCTGTTCAGCGCGGACTTTTCCGTCACGCGTCCATGGAGATTGCATATAGTAATTCCACATCCACCACCCGGCGAGGACGGCGATGACAGCGACTATAATAGTGGAGAAGTATTTAATGGTTTTAAGCGACATAATCACCACGCAATCAACATGACAAAGGCCAGACACACGCAAAGCGTAAAGAGGGACAGATCCATTAACAGGGGATGCCAGATTTCGCCAGAATAGATCCAGTCGCGTAGCAGGCGATGAACAACTAGCCAGAGGATAAATCCTGCAACAAACGCCTTGAAAATAGGGGGGAAGTAGACAGATGCTCCGATCATTAAATCTTGTAGGGGCAATCCTGTTGCATTAAACATAAACTTCACGGGCAAAATCCTTGGCGAAAAGAGCGTTGCTATAGGTTTAGCAAAAAAAGGGACAATGTGTCTCTGTAACGCATAATGTCTGAAAAAATGTCATCCGGTAAGCAAATTTGGCAATACATTTGTTTTGGGAATACAAATGCTGCACACTATTCTAAAATCAGCACAATAACTTAGCAAGCTAATTATAAGGAGATGAAATTGGAATCGCCATTAGGTTCTGATCTGGCACGGTTGGTGCGCATTTGGCGTGCTCTGATTGACCATCGCCTGAAACCTCTGGAGTTGACGCAGACGCATTGGGTTACGCTGCACAACATTCATCAGTTGCCACCGGATCAATCACAGATTCAACTGGCTAAAGCGATTGGTATTGAGCAGCCTTCATTGGTGCGTACACTCGACCAGTTAGAAGAAAAGGGACTCATTTCACGACAGACTTGCGCCAGCGATCGTCGGGCAAAGAGAATTAAATTAACGGAGAAGGCCGAACCGCTGATTGCTGATATGGAAGCGGTTATCAATAAAACGCGCGGCGAAATTCTGGAAGGGATTTCCGCTGAGGAAATTGATCTGCTGATAAAACTGGTCGCCAGACTGGAACACAATATCATTGAACTGCAGTCGCAGGGCTAAAGCGATCAAAACGACGTGTGGCCAGAGGCTGACCACACGTGAATTTGATTAACGTGGAGACACGGTAACCTGGCTACCATTGTTAGCCATAACAACGCGCTGACCCGCAGAGAATTTGGTCGCACCCTGCTTCTGAACCACCATAATGGTATTACCGTCATCCTTACGAATTTCCAGTTCTACGCCCTGGGTTTTATTCATCGCGCCTTGTACGCCCTGGCCTGCTACGCCACCAGCAACCGCACCTGCAGCTGTCGCTAATGAACGACCGGTACCGCCGCCTACGGTGTTACCGAGGAACCCACCCAGCACAGCACCACCAATAGCGCCAATCACGTTTGCGTCGTCACCACCCTGGATTTGCACCGGACGAACATGAACAATCGTACCGTAGGTAACGTTCTGAACTTGTTTCGCTTCGGATGCGGTATACACGTCACCGGAAAGGCTATCATTGTTAACGCAGCCCGCTAAAGATACGCCCATTAATGAAACAATCAGCACACGTTTAATCATTTACAAATCTCCTTTGTCACCACGAAACGCTAATAAAGCACTCCTCATGGCTAAATTATATGGCATTTGTGAGCCTAAGGTCACATGTTCTACTGGAACAATATGAAAATCTTAACCGAAATCGGGTTAACCGAGTATAAACGAATCATTCATCACGGTGATGGAATTTAGCGGTTACTGGAAAGATTAACCTGCAAAAATCATCAAGGAAGCATGGAATTAGTCGACACTTTATGGTGGAGTGTCAAGGCTAATTTGCTTAAAAGGATGACGTATGAAATCGGGCCGTTTTATCGGAGTGATGTCTGGAACCAGCCTTGATGGTGTGGATGTTGTGCTGGCGGCGATAGATGAAACGATGGTTGCGCAGCAGGCAAGTCTGACATGGCCCATCCCTGTTCATGTAAAACAGGCCATTCTGGATATTTGTCAGGGGCAGCAACTGACGCTTTCCCAATACGGTCAACTGGACACGCAGTTGGGGCGTTTGTTCGCTGATGCGGTGAACGCGTTGCTGCAGCAGGAAAAATTAAAACCGCAGGATATTGTCGCGATCGGCTGTCATGGGCAAACCGTGTGGCATGAACCGACAGGAATTGCGCCACACACGTTACAAATTGGTGATAACAACCAGATTGTAGCGCGTACCGGGGTAACGGTGGTCGGTGATTTTCGTCGGCGCGATATCGCGTTAGGTGGACAGGGGGCACCGCTGGTTCCCGCTTTTCATCAGGCGTTGCTGGCGCATCCAACGGAACGCCGGATGGTGTTAAATATTGGTGGTATTGCCAATCTGTCACTGCTCATTCCAAAACAACCGGTTCGGGGGTATGACACCGGCCCGGGCAATATGCTGATGGATGCGTGGATTTGGCGGCAATGTGGCCAACCTTATGATAAAGATGCACAGTGGGCCTGCTCGGGTACAGTGATCCTGCCACTGTTGCAAACGATGCTTAACGATCCGTATTTCTCTGCACCAGCGCCAAAGAGTACGGGGCGCGAATATTTCAATTATGGCTGGATTGAACGCCATCTGGCGCAGTTTCCGGGAATTCGCCCACGAGACGTACAGGCGACTTTGGCTGAGCTGACGGCCGTGACGATTTCCGAGCAGGTCCTGTTGAGCGGTGGGTGTGAACGGTTGATGGTATGTGGCGGCGGTAGTCGCAATCCACTTCTTATGATGCGTCTGGCGGCGCTGCTGCCAGGGACGGAAGTGACCTCCACCGATGAAGCCGGGATCAGTGGTGATGATATGGAAGCGTTGGCCTTTGCCTGGCTGGCGTGGCGTACACTCGCGGGACTGCCGGGCAACCTGCCTTCGGTGACCGGTGCATCTGAGCCCAGCGTTTTAGGGGCTATTTTCCCCGCCAATCCACGAACTCAGAGTTAACTGAAATTATTTCAGGCGCTATACCGATAAACTAGGGATGTTAGGGAGGGTGTTTTTGCCCTCCGGGACCAGGAAAGTCTTCAGGAAATGGCTATGAAAAAATTGTTATTAGTGTGTCTGCCCGTATTGCTTACCGGTTGTAGTGTGTACAACCAATTTGTCGAGCGCATGCAAACGGATACGCTCGAATACCGCTGTGATGAAAAACCGCTTACCGTAAAATTGAACAATACCCGACAGGTGGCGAGCTTTGTTTATGATAATCAACTATTGAATCTCAAACAGGGTGTGTCGGCATCAGGTGCACGCTATACCGATGGTATCTACGTCTTCTGGTCTAAAGGCGACGAGGCAACGGTCTATAAACGAGACAGAATTGTGCTAAATAACTGTCAGTTACAGAACCCGAAGCGTTGAGATTTTCACCTGGGCGGCGCACAATAGCGTCACCCACTGACAATCCGTAGCCAACATCATGTCTGATAACGACGAATTGCAGCAAATCGCGCATCTGCGCCGTGAATACACGAAAGGTGGTCTTCGCCGCCGCGATCTTCCCGCCGAACCCCTTGCGCTGTTTGAGCGCTGGCTGGGGCAAGCCTGTGATGCCAAACTGGCAGACCCTACCGCTATGGTCGTCGCAACAGTCGATGAACACGGTCAGCCGTATCAGCGAATCGTGTTGCTCAAACATTATGATGACAAAGGGCTGGTGTTTTATACCAACATGGGCAGCCGTAAGGCGCACCAGATCGAGAACAACCCACGCATTAGCCTCTTGTTCCCCTGGCATACGCTGGAACGGCAGGTGATGGTCATCGGCAAGGCCGAACGCTTGTCCACGCTTGAGGTGGTAAAATATTTCCACAGTCGCCCGCGCGATAGCCAGATTGGCGCCTGGGTTTCTAAGCAGTCCAGTCGGATCTCCGCACGCGGAATTCTGGAAAGTAAATTTCTTGAGCTGAAGCAGAAGTTTCAGCAAGGGGAAGTTCCGTTGCCGAGTTTCTGGGGAGGCTTTCGCGTGAGCATTGAACAAATGGAGTTCTGGCAGGGTGGTGAAAACCGTCTGCACGACCGTTTTTTATACCAACGTGAAGATGACGCGTGGAAAATTGACCGTCTGGCCCCCTAAAGATGCAAAATTCTTGTTTTAAGCGCTGGTGCTGATGAATCCGGCGCTTTATTCTATGTCTCTTTCGCATCAGGCGAAAAGTCGTGTACCGGCAAAGGTGCAGTCGTTTTATACATGGAGATTTTGATGGCAAGCAGTAACTTGATTAAACAATTGCAAGAGCGGGGGCTGGTGGCCCAGGTGACGGACGAGGAAGCGTTAGCAGAGCGACTGGCGCAAGGCCCGATCGCGCTCTATTGCGGCTTCGATCCTACCGCTGACAGCTTGCATTTGGGGCATCTGGTTCCATTGTTATGCCTGAAACGCTTCCAGCAGGCAGGCCATAAGCCTGTTGCGTTGGTGGGTGGTGCAACGGGTCTGATTGGCGATCCGAGCTTTAAAGCCGCCGAGCGTAAACTGAATACTGAAGATACCGTGCAGGAGTGGGTGGATAAAATCCGCAAACAGGTGGCACCGTTCCTCGATTTCGACTGTGGCGACAACTCGGCGATTGCTGCGAACAACTACGACTGGTTTGGCGGTATGAACGTACTGACTTTCCTGCGTGATATCGGCAAACACTTCTCCGTAAACCAGATGATCAACAAAGAAGCGGTTAAGCAGCGTCTGAACCGTGACGATCAGGGGATCTCCTTTACCGAGTTTTCTTACAACCTGCTGCAAGGTTATGATTTTGCCTGCCTGAATAAACTGCATGGCGTGGCATTGCAAATTGGCGGTTCTGACCAGTGGGGTAACATTACCTCGGGTATCGATCTGACCCGCCGTCTGCATCAGAATCAGGTATTTGGCCTGACGGTTCCGCTGATCACTAAAGCTGACGGTACCAAATTCGGTAAAACGGAAGGTGGCGCAGTTTGGCTGGATCCGAAGAAAACCAGCCCATACAAGTTCTACCAGTTCTGGATCAACACAGCTGACGCGGACGTATATCGCTTCCTGAAATTCTTCACTTTCATGGACATTGAAGAGATCAATGCGCTGGAAGAAGAAGATAAGAACAGCGGTAAAGCGCCGCGTGCCCAGTATGTTCTGGCTGAGCAGGTAACGCGTCTGGTTCACGGCGAAGAAGGTTTAGTGGCGGCGAAACGCATTACCGAAAGCCTGTTCAATGGTAACCTGAGCGACCTGAGCGAAGCGGACTTCGAACAGCTGGCGCAGGATGGTGTACCGATGATTGAAATGGACAAGGGGGCCGACCTGATGCAGGCGCTGGTGGATTCTGAACTGCAGCCTTCTCGCGGTCAGGCGCGTAAGACCATCGCGTCTAATGCGGTCACCATTAATGGTGAGAAACAATCTGACCCGGAATATTTCTTCCAGGACAGTGATATTTTGTTCGGCCGCTACACCTTACTGCGCCGTGGCAAAAAGAACTACTGTCTGATTTGCTGGAAGTAAGTCAAAGTCAGCAGGGGCGTGGGAAACTACGCCCCTTTATTTTTTAGGGTTGTGGTAAGTAAAATGAAGAATATCCTCGCCATCCAGTCCCACGTTGTTTTTGGCCATGCCGGCAACAGTGCTGCCGAATTTCCGATGCGTCGTCTTGGCGCGAATGTCTGGCCGCTCAACACCGTTCAGTTTTCTAACCACACGCAGTACGGTAAATGGACCGGCTGTGTTATGCCACCCAGTCACCTGACTGAGATTGTTCAGGGCATTGCTGATATCGATAAACTTCAGACCTGCGATGCGGTGCTGAGTGGTTATCTGGGATCCGCTGAGCAGGGCGAGCATATTCTGGGTATTGTGCGCAAAGTGAAAGCGGCAAATCCCCAGGCGAAATTCTTTTGCGATCCAGTGATGGGTCATCCTGAAAAAGGGTGCATCGTGGCGCCTGGCGTTGCGGAATTTCATGTTCGTCACGCACTTCCGGCCAGCGACATTATCGCGCCAAATCTGATTGAACTCGAAATTCTGTGCGAGCATGCGGTTAACAATGTTGATGAGGCGGTGCTGGCTGCCCGTGAACTGATTGCGCAGGGGCCGGAAATTGTGCTGGTTAAGCATCTTGCCCGTGCAGGCATGAGCGCAGATCGCTTTGAGATGCTGTTGGTCACCGCTGATCAGGCGTGGCATATCAGCCGTCCGCTTGTTGATTTTGGCTCACGCCAACCGGTTGGCGTTGGTGACGTCACCAGTGGCTTGCTGTTGGTTAAACTGTTGCAGGGGGCTTCATTGCAGCAGGCGCTGGAACATGTGACTGCGGCGGTGTACGAAATTATGATCGCCACCAAAGAGATGCAGGAGTATGAGCTGCAGGTGGTTGCCGCTCAGGATCGTATCGCGAAACCGGAACACTACTTTAGCGCTACTCAGCTGTAATCAATGTGCAATGGCGCTCACGCTTATCGGGCCTGGGTTTGGCTGTAGGCCGGGTAAGCGCAAGCGCTACCCGGCAACAACAATTAATTTAATCCTTCCGCTTTAAGCGCTGCGGCAACCGCCGGGCGTTCAGCCATCCGCGCCATATACGCCTCGATATGGCTTAATCCTGCCATATTCAACTTAACCGCATACGCCCAACGCAGTACGGTAAACAGATAGGCATCAGCAATGCTGAAGCGTGCGCCGCAAATCCACGGGTTGTCTTTCAGCGATTCGTTCACATACTGCATTTTTTTCTCAAGCAATGCGCGTACGGTTGGTTTGTACTCCTCTGGCGTGTCCGGGCGGAACAGTGGGGTAAAACCTTTATGTAGCTCTGTAGCAATATAGTTAAGCCATTCGATAGTTTTGTAGCGGGAGAGACTGCTGGTAGGGGCCAGGAGATGACGGTCTGGAACGGTATCTGCCAGATATTGCATGATGGCGACGCCTTCGGTCAGTAGTGTACCATCATCCAGCAACAGTGCGGGAACTTGTCCTTTCGGGTTTACCGCGAAAAAATCGTCGCCGTTTTCCAGGCGTTTCTTCATCAGATCAACACCATCCAGAGTGAAATCTTTACCGCTCTCACGAAGTGTGATGTGGGAAGCGAGAGAACAAGCGCCCGGTTTGTAGAACAGTTTCATCGGTAACTCCTTTTGGCTGAGGTATACCGTATGGTAGTGCTACCTGGAGCAAAAAAAAAGCCGCTAACAACAGTTAGCGGCCTGAAATTAAGTTTCCCTGAGAATTACGCTGTTGCGGCCTTAGCGGCTTTCTCATCGGCTTCGTCGTCCTGAGTCATACGATTCAGTTTCGGTGCCGTCAGCAGCATCAGAACAGCGATAACCGCCGTTGCAACACCAATCTGCAGGAACACGCGACCGTAGACTTCCAAAGACATCAGCGGATCGGTCACATTCTCCGGAACCGCCATCATGTTAGCCACGTAACCACCGATGATGTTTGCACCGGCAGTGGTCAGGAACCAGCTACCCATAATGAAGCCCATCAGACGCTGTGGAACCAACTGTGCCACCATCGCCAGGCCCAGACCAGAAATCATCAGTTCACCGATACTTTGCAGACCGTAGCAGATGATCAGCCAGTTAACAGAAACGATGCCCGCATCGGTCGCGAATTTAGCGCCCAGCGGCAGGATCAGGAACGCACCGGAACACAGCACCATACCAATCGCAAATTTGGTTGGCATCGGCAGCGTATCGCCCATCTTGTTATAGATAGCGGCGAGGATTGGGCTACCAATGATGATCCAGAACGGGTTCAGCGCCTGGTACTGTTCAGGTTCGAAAGCAATGCCCAGAATAGAGTGCTCAACGTTACGAATCGCAAAGAAGTTCAGTGAGGTCGGCATCTGGCTGTACAGTACGAAGAAGATAATCGCTTCCAGCATCAGAATGAAGGCGACGATCATTTTACGACGCGCAGCACCGTGCATGGTGAAGGCTTCTTTACCGAAGATAAACACGATACCGATGGCAATTACACCCAGAACCATACGTGCGATCTGCTGGTTGTGCAGCAGCCAGGTTGCAATCGCGATCAGCACCACAACACCAACGATGGTCAGCAGCAGGTTACGGAAGTTGATCGGCTCAAAGTCAGGCTTGGAACCGTACTGTTTAACCCAGCGCTGGCAGAAGGCGAAGTTAACAACGGTGATCAGCATACCCACAACGCTCAGGGCGAACGCGGTGCTCCAACCATAACGCGCTGCCAGCCACGGTGTTGCCAGCATAGAGAAGAATGAGCCGATGTTGACGGACATGTAGTACATGGTGAATGCACCATCAAGACGCGGGTCATCTTTGGCATAGCAGGTAGAAAGCAGGGAAGATGGGTTCGCTTTAAACAGGCCGTTACCGACCGCGATGGCTGCCATACCCATATAAACGATACCCGCATCGTGACCAGACCATGCAACCAGCGCATAACCAATGGCCAGGACAACGGCACCCAGCATAATGACGCGTTTTGTACCCAGAACTTTATCACCTAACCAGCCACCAATGGCAACAAGGCCATACACCAGGGCGCTAAAGGAGGAGAAAAGGGTGATGGAATCCGCTTCTGACATACCCAGTTGCTTCACCAGGTAGACGGCCATAATCCCTTGCAGGCCGTAATAACCAAAACGTTCCCATAGCTCAATTGAGAAAATGAGATAGAACGCTTTTGGTTGTTTGAAGGCGTTTAAACTGACGCTTTCTGTTGGTTTATTGTTTGCAGTAGACACTTTTACCTCTTTTTTTACATCCCATATCAACGGGGGTGTTCTGGTACGTGATGAGTCAAGTTCATCCGTCCGATTGTTATAGTGGGAGGGGAAACGGCAAGTAATGTTCACTATCTTGACCATTCAGACAAGGGGTTTGTAATAATCTGTTACATATAACTCAGATGGTGAAATCGTCGGGGCTGAGAAATGTTATCCAGCGTTAAATTTCTTCATATTGAGAATGGCAGATTTTTACACTGTCAGGATGGGGTTAAAATGGGAATGTGGCGATATGTTCTGCTATTTTGGCTTGAAGGTAGTGATATGGTCCATTATCTGAAAAATAGCCAGTGTAATGTTTTGTATCGAAACGAACCTGTCAGGTCATCTGATTGTCATTTTAACTACAAAATAATAAATATTTTACATAATGTTATCAGGGTGATCTTGATCACGGATGGATAGAAATTTCTACTATTAAAAAAACGATTAACCTACTCAGGTGTTAGTTCACAAGAATATTACATTAGATATGCAGGAAGGTACGGCATCATTGTCGGGAAATTAACGGTTGAGAAGTGCATAACTAATCGTTATGAAATAGGGGCCAGCGTTATGGCCCCATGTTGTCAGATATCGACTTTTTCTTTGAATTCGCAAAGATCTTCGATAATGCAGGAACCGCAACGTGGTTTTCTGGCTATGCAGGTGTAGCGACCATGAAGAATTAACCAGTGGTGGCAATCGACTTTAAATTCACTGGGGACGACTTTCAGCAGTTTCTCTTCGACCTGTTCGACGTTTTTACCTGGGGCAAATTGTGTCCGGTTACATACCCGGAAAATGTGGGTATCTACGGCAATCGTTGGCCAGCCGAAGGCGGTATTTAACACTACATTCGCCGTCTTGCGCCCAACGCCAGGCAGGGCTTCTAATGCGGCTCTGTCTTCCGGAACCTCGCCATTGTGCTTTTCCAGTAAAATGCGGCAGGTTTTAATCACGTTCTCCGCTTTGCTGTTAAACAAACCGATTGTCTTGATGTAGGACTTAACACCTTCAACGCCGAGTTCCAGCATCGCGGCAGGCGTATTAGCGACGGGGTAAAGCTTAGCTGTTGCTTTATTGACGCTGACATCGGTGGCCTGCGCGGAGAGCAAGACCGAAATCAGCAGTTCAAACGGTGATGTAAAATTAAGCTCGGTTGTCGGATGCGGATTGTTATCACGCAGGCGCGTCAGTATTTCCAGCCGTTTTGCTTTGTTCATTACACATTCCCTGTTTCACCCGCCGGGTCTGCTGCCATAGCGGCCTCGGCACGACGCTTCTTCATCTTTTCATCAATCAGATACTTAACAGCCAGCATCAGCCCCAGGCCAATGAATGCACCCGGCGGTAGCATGGCCAGCAGAAATGGTGTGTCAGTATGGAAGATCTCCACGCGCAGGACTTTGGCCCAATTGCCCAGCAGTCCGTCTGCGCCGTCGAACAATGTACCGTTACCTATGATTTCACGCAGCGATCCGAGAACAAACATGGCGCCGGTCGCCCCCATGCCAATAGAAAAACCATCGAGTGCGGATAATGCAGGGCCTTTTTTGGCGGCGAAGGCTTCTGCGCGGCCAACAACAATACAGTTGGTCACAATCAGCGGGATAAAGATACCCAGAGACTGATACAGGCCAAAGGCGTAGGCATTGATAAGCATTTGTACCGCACTCACTACGGAGGCGATGATCATGACATAAATGGGAATACGGATTTCGGGCGGTGTCCAGCGGCGTAGCGCTGAAATCGTCAGGTTTGTCAGGGTCAACACCAGCGTGGTCGCAAGCCCCAGACCTAACGCATTGGTTGCAGTAGAGGTAACGGCCAGCAACGGGCACATCCCGAGTAACTGTACAAGGGCGGAGTTATTTTTCCAAAGCCCCTGAACAATGACGTCTTTAATTTCGCTCATGGTTATTCTCCACAGGCGCTAAGTTGAGGAAGTTGCGCAGGCAGCGTCTGCGCATATAAACCGGCGCGTTTTACTGCATTCACCACCGCACGCGGCGTGATGGTTGCGCCCGTAAACTGGTCAAAGTCGCCGCCGTCTTTTTTCACCGCCCAGTGAGGGTCGTTCTCTGCACTAATCGTTTTGCCGCTAAAATGGGTTATCCAGTCTGACAGACGTAACTCGATTTTATCACCGAGGCCTGGTGTTTCATGATGTTCTGTTACCCGCGTACCCAGCACAGTACCGTTGAAATCTACACCAACCAGAAGTTGAATTGCGCCGGAATAACCATCGGGGGCCGTAGCCTCCAGAATTGCCGCAACCGGACGATCGTCCTGGCGGGCAATATACACTCGGTGGCTGCCTTTGCCTAACGCTGGCGCATCGACCAGATAACAACTCTCAGGCAAGTTATTATTGTAGCGTTCGCCAGGCAGAACCTGATCGAACAGTGCTTTTTGCTGCAGCGCGGCCTGTTCATCAATAGTGGACTTGGTTAATTGATTGATTGCCGCGGTTAACCCCGTCGAGCCCGCAGCAAACAGCGCCAGTGTAATACCGTGTTTACGAATCGTTTTCAGCATAGGGAGTCCTTAGCGATGTCCGTACACGCGAGGGCGAGTGTAATAATCAATCAGCGGAACCGTGATATTTGCCAGCAATACGGCAAAGGCTACACCGTCAGGATAACCGCCAAAACTGCGAATCAACCATACTAACAACCCCGCAAGTGCGCCAAAAATCAGGCGGCCACGGTTAGTTGTCGAGGCCGTAACGGGGTCGGTAAGAATAAAGAATGCACCCAGCATGGTTGCGCCGGAAAGCAGGTGCAACTGCGGTGATGCCAGAGAGTCTGGCGAGAAAATCCAGCCTAAAGTGGCGCAAACAGCGAGCGATATCAGGAAGCTCACCGGGATGTGCCAACGAATCGCTTTCTGCCATAACAACACGATGCCGCCCGCGAGCCAGGCAAGGTTAACCCACTGCCAACCCGCGCCCGCGAGCATGCCGCTGTAAATCGGATACTGCATCACCTGTTCAACGGTACGCCCTGCATGTAGTGACGTCTTAAAGGTGTCGAGAGGCGTTGCCTGACTGATGCCGTCGATCCCTATACGGAGCGTGTTCATATCGCTGCCGCCAGCGGTATGTCCGGTAAAGATAACGTTTAAAGCATCAAAAAAGCCGGGCACCGTAGCGGCAATTTCATGTGGTGGCAGCCAGCTTGTCATCTGCACCGGGAATGAGATCAACAGCACGACATAACCAATCATTGCCGGATTAAATGGATTCTGCCCAAGACCGCCATACAGCTGCTTGGCAATGATAACGGCGAAGACGGTACCCAGGATCACCATCCACCACGGAGCCAGGGGAGGAATACTGACGGCAAGCAGCAACCCTGTAAGCAGGGCGGAGTTGTCTTTCAGGATTGCGGCAACGGGCTGTTTACGTAGTTTAAGCACGCCCGCTTCGGCGGCGATGGCACTGACCGATGCCAGCACTATCTGGAACAATGTACCCCAGCCGAAGAACCACCATTGAGCGGCAATTCCTGGTAATGCAGCAATCAGAACCAGCATCATGATACGCGATGTCTGACGCTGGTTATGGGTATAAGGGGAGCTAGCTATTCTGAATACCATTTATTCCTCGTTTACAACCTGCTGCTGTGCGGCTTTCTTTGCCTGAGCGCGAGCAATAGCGGCCGCAACGGCGGCTTTACGTGGATCAATCGGCTCGGCTGTTTCCGTTACTGCCTGCTGCTCAAGCTTGCGGGCTTTGGCACGGGCAATTGCGGCTTCGACGGCAGCTTTGCGCGGGTCAATCGGTTCGGTTGTTTCCGTGGCTGCCTGCTGCTCAAGCTTGCGGGCTTTGGCACGGGCAATTGCGGCTTCGACGGCGGCTTTGCGCGGATCAACCGGTTCGGTTGTTTCCGTAGCTGCCTGCTGCTCAAGCTTGCGGGCTTTGGCTCGGGCAATTGCGGCTTCGACGGCAGCTTTGCGTGGATCCGCACCCGCTCTGCTGTCCTCATCTTTTGACGGATTATCAGTGCGTGCGGCGCGAGCCTGCGCTTTTCGCGCTTCACGTGCGGCAATCACTGCGCTGTTATCAGGTTTTTCACCCGCCTGAATGACAACCGGCTGCATAGCCTGGGCCTGTTTCTCTTTCACGCGAGCCAGTGCAGCAGCGATGGCATCATGATCTTTCGCTGCAGGTTGTACAGCTGCGCTTTTATGCCGCTCAAGACGCGCTGCTTTTTCACGTTCAAGGCGCGCCTGTCGGGCTTCAAATCGCGCTTTTGCTTCAGCCGCTCGTTTTTCTTCCTGACTAATGGCGTAAATCTCGGCTTTTTCCTGACGGAAATACTGCACCAGTGGAATGTTGCTTGGACATACCCAGGCGCAGGCACCGCATTCAATGCAGTCGGCGATATTGTGGGTTGTCGCTTTATCATGCTGCTGGCCTTTACTGAACCAGTAAAGTTGCTGCGGCAGAAGATCGGCAGGGCAGGCATCGGCACAGGCGCTACAGCGAATACAGCCTTTTTCTTCCTGCGGTTCACCCATTTCACTGGCAGAAGGCGCAAGCAGGCAGTTGCTGATCTTCACGATGGGAACATCCAGCCAGGGCAGGGTAAAGCCCATCAGCGGACCGCCCATGATCACCATCTGGTCAGCAGAAGGACAGAAACCTGCATCATTGAGCAGGTGACGAACAGGCGTACCCAATCGCGCCCAAACGTTGCCCGGGCGGCTGACTGCTTCGCCCGTTAGCGTGACCACACGCTCGGTGATTGGCTCGCCGTCAATAACGGCCCGCTTGACAGCATAGGCAGTCCCCACGTTTTGCATCAGCACCCCGATATCGGAGGAACGTCCACCGTGAGGAACCTGTTTCCCGGTCAGGATTTGCGTCAGTTGTTTGGCACCGCCTGACGGGTATTTAGTGGGAATGACTCGTAAGCTGATATCGTGAGAATCAGCCAACACTGCGCGCAGCATGGAGATAGCCTGCGGTTTGTTATCTTCAATACCCAGCAGGACTTCGCGCGGTTGAAGAATATGAGCAAGTATGCGGATACCTTCGACCACCTGGGCCGCGCAATCTTGCATTAAGCGGTCATCCGCGGTGATGTAGGGTTCACATTCAGCGGCGTTGATGATCAGTGTTTCAATTTTATCACCGCCACCCTGCAATTTGACGCCGGTTGGAAAACCTGCGCCGCCGAGTCCGGCAACACCGAATTGGTGAATACGGGCTATGAGCTCCTCGCGGCTGCGGGCACGATAATTTGCCCAGCCGTCACGCTCAATCCAGCGATCTTCGCCGTCCGCATCAATGATGACGCTAAGTTCAGCTAAAGCCGAAGGATGCGCGGTAGAGTGCGGGGCAATGGCAACAACGGTGCCGGAGGTCGGGGCGTGTACGGGCAACATTCTGCCGCGCCCACGGGTTAGCGCCTGACCACGCAGCACGGTGTCGCCCACATTGACACACAGTTCACCTTCAGCGCCAATATGCTGCTTCAACGGAATAATAAAGCGCGGAGCCAGCGGAACCTGCCGCAGCGGTGTCCCGTTAGACTGGGTTTTCATTTCAGGTGGGTGAATGCCGCCATCAAAGTCCCAGATTTTATTTTTTCTGAATGCGGAGAATAACTTAAGCATGTTGTTCCACAGGAATGATGCGCACAGGAATAGTGTTTAAATCCCACTTCCAGCTGTCAGGCGTCTCGGCGACCGGGCGTAATTCGATACATTGGGTCGGGCACGGATCAACGCACAAATTGCATCCGGTGCACAGATCGCTCATCACCGTGTGCATGGCACGCGTAGCGCCCACGATGGCATCGACCGGGCAGGCCTGAATGCATTTTGTGCAGCCGATACAGTTATTTTCATCAATCACCGCCAGCATACGAACGGGGGTAGCATCCTGCTCATCACCATCAATAGGTTGCGGATCGACGTTCAACAGGGTCGCAATTTTTAGCATCACCGCTTCGCCACCAGGGGCGCATCGGTTGATTTTTTCGCCCTGACAGCCAATAGCTTCAGCATAAGGACGGCAGCCCGGATAACCGCACTGCCCACACTGGCTTTGCGGGAGAATTTCATCAATTTTCTCCACGACTGGATCATCCTCGACGGCAAATCGACGAGAGGCATAACCCAAAATAGCGCCGAACGCCAGACCCAGCAGACTCACTGCGGCAACGGCAATCCAGATAGCATTCATTACAACTTCACCAAACCACTAAAGCCCATAAAGGCCAAAGACATTAAACCAGCGGTAATCAGCGCAATCGCATTACCGCGGAAGGGGGCAGGAACGTCTGCCACGGCGAGGCGTTCGCGAATTGCGGCGAACAGAACCATCACCAGTGAGAAGCCGACGGCGGCGGAAAAACCGTACAGCGCCGACTGTAAAAAATTATGCCCGAGGTTGATGTTCAGCAACGCTACACCTAATACCGCGCAGTTAGTGGTGATCAGCGGTAAGAAGATCCCCAGCAGGCGATACAGTGCAGGGCTGGTTTTGCGTACAACCATCTCGGTAAATTGCACCACCACGGCGATGACCAGAATGAAGGCCAGCGTGCGCAGGTAGATGAGATCGAGCGGGATGAGGATCCAGGTGTCAATCAGCCATGCGCAAATGGATGCCAGCGTCATTACAAAGGTCGTGGCGAGGCCCATACCCATTGCGGTTTCCAGTTTTTTGGAAACGCCCATAAAGGGGCATAAGCCCAGAAACTTGACCAGTACAAAGTTATTGACCAGTACAGTTCCGACAAACAGCAGCAGGTAATCAGTCATTTTTCGGCCTGAAATAAAAAAGCCGCCTATTATCTGACAATCTACAACAGGCGACAACAGGTTAACTGTAGGGTTATTACGGATTCACAAACGTCGTCTTAACGCGTTGCGAGCGTTTGAAATAGGGTACCAGCAGCGCAGCCGCCAACAAAGGGAACAGCAGCTGACGCACGGCAAACGCATCCGGAACAGGTGAGAATGCAAACGCTTTAATTGCCAGTAACACCGAGATCAGCAGCCATATAATATAGTGTTTTGGCACACAGGCTCTGCGTTTGAAAAACGCGATGGTCAGCCACAGCGTGTAGAACCACATGGCGATAGCGGTAATAAAGGAGACGCCCCATAGCAGCAAATTCGTCGTACTTTGCTCGCTCAGCGTGTGGAATGTCTGCGGTGTGGCCAACGCAGTGACATACAGCAGTAACGCCAGCGAAGCACTTAACAACGCGACTAACAGCCAGGCCAATGGCCCGAGTAGCCAGCCTCCGATACGTTGTGCCGGTGTTGTAGTCATTTCATCTCCAGGTTTACACGCGCGAACAGACATGCCGTTCATTTTGGGGCAATTATTATAAAGCTTTTAACGCCAGGCGCTACTTTCTTGTTTATTGCACGTAATGCCAGACGGACTTGGGCACCTGACCGACATCGAACAGGCGGCCTCCCGAAATGAGCTCGGCACGGCGGTGGTCTGCAGCGCGATACATATTGATAATGTCGCTATCGTCAGTAAGTGTGTAGTTAAGATGATCGAACAATTTTTCCAGACTTTCTAGCGAACTGATTTTGCGGAATTTTAATAAGTAATCCTGAACAGTCATAAAAGGCAATCCATATTAATAAAATAATACTAACGGAGTAGTAAATATTAAAAAACAACCAACGTTGTACAGGTAAACGCGAATTTGCGCGCAAATGTAAGAAGAGTTTTCAACCCTGTGGGAATCCAGGCGCTATTTACGCCTGCGGAAAGGGTAACGCGCTTCACGATCGCAGGCAATACGCGCTGGAGCGGGATGCGGCATAATTCGCTTTTTTTTTGACAAAAAATGATCTTTTACAGCCATACCCAGCAACCATCGCGGAGTTAACTGCCAGGCTATAACGGGCTGCGTATATTTATTTTTTCTGTACTGCAGCGACGGGTTCCGGTGGTTGGTAGTTGTCAATATGATTGGCAACACCCAACAGGATCACGGAGACCACGAGAACAATCCAACCTGTTAACTCAATAAGACGATTCATTACTGACGACATTTGCTTTGATTTATCCATAAACACAGGTAGCAAATGTTACTTATCAATAAATGATACAGCAAGAGTATTGGGAACGATTTCGATGACTTTTTCGCGGCAAGTTAACTCTAAGTGGCATATGTTTGACTTAAGTTAAGCAACAACCTTTGTAGCGCAAAGGTTATTAAACTATTGTGGCGCTACTATCTATGGTGTGAAATAGGCCAGATCTGAATTGAGAGGCAAAAACATGAGTGACAACATCCGCGTTGGGCTAATCGGTTACGGTTATGCCAGTAAAACTTTCCATGCCCCCCTGATTGTGGGCACTCCGGGTCTGGAACTGGTTGCGGTGTCCAGCAGTGATGAAACAAAAGTGAAGGCGGACTGGCCTTCGGTGGCGGTTGTTACTGAGCCTAAACACCTGTTTAACGATCCGAGTATCGACCTGATTGTGATCCCTACACCCAATGATACACACTTCCCGCTGGCGAAAGCGGCGCTGGAAGCAGGTAAGCATGTGGTTGTTGATAAGCCTTTCACTGTGACACTGTCACAAGCACGCGAGCTGGATGCGCTGGCCAGAAGCGTAGGGCGCCTGCTTTCTGTCTTCCATAACCGTCGCTGGGACAGCGATTTTCTGACGCTGAAAGCCTTGCTGGCTGATGGCGCGTTGGGTGAGGTGGCTTATTTTGAATCTCATTTCGATCGCTTCCGCCCGCAGGTCCGTGACCGCTGGCGTGAACAGGGTGGCCCGGGGAGTGGTATCTGGTATGACTTAGCGCCGCATCTTTTAGATCAGGCAATTAACCTGTTTGGCTTGCCGGTGAGTCTGACGGTCGATCTGGCACAGCTCCGTCCAGGGGCGCAGTCGACAGATTACTTCCATGCCATCCTGACGTATCCGCAGCGTCGGGTGATTCTGCACGGAACGATGCTGGCAGCGGCTGAGTCTGCTCGTTATATCGTTCACGGATCGCGTGGCAGCTATGTGAAGTATGGTCTGGACCCACAAGAGGAACGTCTTAAAAATGGTGAGCGGCTGCCACAGGAAGACTGGGGTTATGACATGCGTGATGGTGTACTGACACGCATGGAAGGTGATGAGCAGGTGGAAGAAACCTGGTTAACCGTGCCAGGTAATTATCCGGCTTACTATGCGGGAATCCGTGATGCGCTGAATGGTAACGGCGAGAACCCGGTTCCAGCCAGACAAGCCATTCAAATCATGGAACTGATTGAGTTGGGCATTGAATCGGCGAAACACCGATCGACGCTGTGCCTTGCCTGATAATGCCAATGTCGGATGTCGAGGCATCTTATCTGGCCTACAATGCAATGTAGGCCAGATAAGCGTTAGCGCCATCCGGCAATAAAGCCATTACGCTGCGGCGACTTTCTCACGCAGTGCTTGTTTCTCTTCATTGCTCAGGAACGCCATTTCCAGGCCATTGATTTGCGCCTGGCGAATCTGTTCACGCGTCAATCCTGCAGCCGGAGCGGCTACGGTGTATTCGTGAATAATATCCACACCCTGAACCGCCGGGTCGTCCGTATTCAGACTGGCCAGTACACCGTGTTCAAGGAATGTTTTCAGCGGATGCGTCGTCAGTGAGGCGACGGTACTGGTTTGAATATTCGATGTAAGACAGGATTCAATGCCGATGCGCTGCTCGGCGAGAAAATCCATCAGGGCGCGATCTTCGACGGCTTTTACGCCGTGGCCAATACGTTCTGCTCCCAGTTCTCTGATAGCTTGCCAGATGCTTTCCGGGCCTGCCGCTTCACCTGCATGAACCGTGATATGCCAGCCAGCGTCGCGTGCACGGTTGAAATGGGACAGGAACAAACTGCCCGGGAAACCGAGTTCATCGCCGGCCAAATCCAGTGCGGTGATGTGATCACGATGCGCTAACAGTGCATCCAGTTCCTGCAAACAGGCAGCTTCGCCGAAAGTACGGCTCATAATTCCAATTAAGCGAGCTTCAACGCCGAACGTTTTACAGCCTTCGCGTACGCCTGCAATAACGGCTTCAACCACACCTGCAACGGGGAGTTGATGGGCCATCGCCATATAGCCTGGGGAAAAACGTAGTTCAACGTAATGCAGACCATTACGTGCGGCATCCTCAATATTCTCAAATGCGACGCGGCGACAGGCATCCAGCGAGGCCAGCACTTTGACACCCCAGTCAAGCTTTGACAAAAAACTGACCAAATCAGGCTCAGTTGACGTTACCTGCACGTGAGGGATCAGCATTTCAAGTGTTTGAGCAGGAAGCGTTAAATTAAACTGACGACCAAGATCCAGGATCGTTTGGGCACGGATGTTCCCATCAAGGTGGCGATGGACGTCGGTTAAAGGAAGGGAAGTATCAATCATGGTCGCACTCATGTTTTTAGGTAAAGTGCGCAGTATTATAAGAATAAATCGGGATAAAAATCTATGTTGCGCAATGATTAATTTCATTGCGCAACTTTAGTTAGCGAAGAGAGCGCAGGGCGTTAATTAATCCCTGAACACCTTTCTCAAGTTTTGAGCGGGGGCATCCGGTATTCAGGCGTACAAAACCGCACCCTTCCTCTCCGTAGGTCGAACCTGGCATGATCGCCACTTTTTGCTGGTGGATAAGCGCATTTTGTAACGCCTGATCATCAACCCTGAGCGGACGTAAATCTATCCAGGCCAGATAGGTGGATTGCGGGATCTGCCAGTTAAGTTCAGGGAACGCGGTATTAAGTTCATCAGCAACATAATGCAGGTTGCCGACAAGATAATCCCGTAAGGCATCCAACCAGCGCTCACCTTGCTGATAGGCGGCAATATGTGCGGTGAGTGCCAGCACCGCAGGGGAAGACAATCCATCGCGTCCCTTTAGCGCACTGAGATAATCGTTGCGACTATTGGCGTCTTCGATGATCCCATACGCTCCGGTTAATGCCGGGATATTGAAGCTCTTGGAGCCGGAGGTGAGTAGCGCCCAGTCGCCGCGTGCGACATTGAACCACGGGATATGCGGTTGCTCTCCCCAAACCATATCCATATGGATTTCATCGGAAATGACGTTGACACCATGTCGCTGGCATAAGTCAGCCATGGTTTCCAGTTCCTCGTGCGTCCACACTTTGCCCGTTGGATTTTGTGGGCTACACAGCAGAAGAATTTTACTCTCTGGCCGTGAGAGAGCTGCTTCCAGCTTTGCCATGTCGCAATACCAACCGTCGCTCCGCTTTTCCAGACCGACGGGGAGCACTGTGCGCTGGTTGCCCTCGATGGCCTTGTAGAATGCATCGTAAGCTGGCGTATGGACAACTACCGCGTCGCCAGCAGACGACCACTGGCGGATGAGTTCTGAGACCATATAGATAACTGAGGGGCCATATACCAGCGATTGAGGATCGATCCGGGTATTGTGACGAGTTAGAAACCAGTGGCTAATGGCCGCCAAAAACTCGTCATTTTTCCAGCGGCTGTATCCTAATACACCGTGTGACAGGCGCTGTGTCAGCGCCTCCAGAATGCAAGGGGCCGTAGCAAAATCCATATCAGAGATGGTGAACGGCAGCAGATCGGCAGTGCCAAAACGGTCGGCAACGTAATCCCACTGAGTACACCAGGTACCATGCCTGTCCACAACCTTTGAAAAATCAAACATGTCGTTGTCCTCACGCCTGTACGGTGTTCATCAGAACTGCGATTTCGTCTTTCACTGACTGGACCTGCGGGCCAATAACGACCTGAAGGTTATGCTGATTGAGCTGTACCACGCCAATGGCCCGGTTGTCTTTCAGTGCCTGGACATTTACGCGTGACATATCTTTGACCGACAAGCGCAAACGCGTAATGCAGTTATCCAGACTAACGATATTCTCCGCGCCACCCAATGCCGCCAGAATTGCCGGGACATTGTAGCCAGATTTACCGGGTGTGCCTGCCATCACTTTCTCGATATTGCTGGCAATTTCGACATCACGGCCCGGTGTCTTCAGATTAAAGCGGGTGATCGCGAAGCGGAAGATAACGTAGTACACCGAAAACCAGATGGCCGCGACAACAGGGACCAGATACCACTTGGTGGACAACCCGTGCAGGATCCCGAACACCACGAAGTCAATCAGGTTACCGTCTGTGTTGCCGATAGTCACACCGAGCACCGCCATCACGGTAAAGCCGAGGCCGGTCAATAAGGCGTGGATCACGTACAGAACTGGGGCAACGAACAAGAACAAGAATTCCAGTGGTTCGGTGGTACCGCCAATGACGCAGGCAATCAGACCAGAAATTAATAACCCTTTAATTTTATGTCGATTCTCAGGACGAGCACAGTGATACATCGCTAATGCTGCACCCGGCAAACCACCGAGGAACGCCGGCATTTTACCCTGGGACAGGAAGCGGGTTGCGCTTTCAGAGAAGCCTTGCGTTGTCGGGCAGCTCAGCTGCGCCTGGAAAATAGTCAATGCGCCACTGACGCTATGACCACACACTTCCTGGGTACCGCCCGCTTCAGTAAAACGAATGAGGGCCACCAGAATATGGTGCAGGCCAAAAGGCAGCAGCAGGCGTTCGCCGGTACCAAACAGCATCGGACCAAATTCACCTGCGCTGTTGATGATATTGCCGAGCCCGGTGATACCCATCGCAAATACAGGCCAGATCAGAGGGATAACTAATCCAACCAGCCCCATGACCAGTGAAGAGATGATGGGGACAAAACGGGTGCCGCCGAAGAAAGCCAATGCGTCCGGCAGACGGATATTGTGGAAGCGTTCATGCAGCATCCAGACAATGATCCCAGCGATGACGGCACCGAGGATCCCGGTGTCGATCGACTGGATCCCCAGGATGTTTTGGATGTTATTGGCCTTCAGGATTGCTGCATCAGTGGTAGGTAAAATCCCTTTCGCCGTCAACCAGAAGTTAACGGCAAGGTTCATGACTGCATAACCAACAAACCCGCCAAATGCCGCCACACCTTTGTTCTCGCGCGCCAGACCGAGAGGAATAGCAATACAAAACATCACGGGTAAGAAACTAAAGGCGAAAGAGCCGACTTTACTCATCCAGGTAAAAAGAGCCTGAAGCACCGGGTTACCCAATGCGGGGATCAGCGTTAAGACATCATGACTGCTTAATGAACTGCCGATCCCCAACATGATCCCGCAGAAGGAGAGCAGAGCCACGGGCAACATAAAGGTTTTGCCCAACTGCTGGAAAAATTCCCATAACGTTATTTTTGGTGTGGTTCTCGTCGTCATCTAACGACTCCTCGTGAAAGCTCGGTGACTAATGATGGCGAGAAGATAAAACGTTTTACCTAATTTTAGTGCGGTATAAATCACATTATCGAATGATAATACGGCGTATAACTATAACCGATTGATAAAACGTTTTATCCGTCACGTTATCAGGGAGTTTTCTGTTTTTATGGCTATAGCCAAAAAAATAACCATTCATGATGTTGCGCTGGCTGCCGGGGTTTCGGTCAGTACAGTCTCATTGGTGCTTAGTGGAAAAGGGCGTATCTCATCCGCAACCGGGGAGCGGGTAAACGCAGCCATTGAGCAGTTGGGGTTCGTACGTAATCGTCAGGCATCGGTGCTGCGTGGCGGTCAGAGTGGTGTGGTCGGGCTGATTGTGCGCGATCTGTCTGCGCCATTTTATGCTGAACTGACGGCAGGCCTGACGGAAGCATTAGAAGCACAGGGTCGGATGGTCTTTCTTTTACACGGCGGCAAAGACGGTGAGCAATTGGCTCAGCGTTTTGCGATGCTACTTAATCAGGGCGTGGATGGCGTAGTCATTGCAGGTGCAGCTGATAGCAGTGATGCGCTGCGACAACTGGCTGAAGAAAAAGGGATTCCGGTCGTATTTGCCTCACGAGCCAGTTACCTGGATGACGTCGACACGGTACGACCCGACAACATGCAGGCAGCGCAATTGTTGGTTGAGCATCTCATTCGGCACGGCCACCAGCGAATCGCGTGGCTGGGGGGACAGAGTTCTTCTTTAACCCGCGCAGAGCGTGTCGGCGGCTATTGTGCGACGCTGCTAAAATATGGTTTACCGTTTCATAGTGATTGGGTTCTTGAGTGTTCATCCAGTCAAAAGCAGGCTGCCGAAGCCGTTGCTGCACTGTTACGCCGCAACCCGACGATCAGCGCCGTAGTGTGTTACAACGAAACCATCGCTGTTGGTGCCTGGTTTGGTTTGATGAGAGCGGGGCGTCAGAGCGGCGAAATTGGCGTCGATCGCTATTTTGAACAGCAAGTTTCACTGGCAGGATTTGCGGATGTGGCGGAAAACGCGCTGGATGACATTCCCATTATCTGGGCCAGTACCCCGGCACGCGAAATGGGTTATACCCTGGCTGAACGTATACTGCAGCGCATTGGTAATGATGACAGCCATTCCCGCAATCTGACGCTTTCCGCCCGACTGGTCACGCAGAAGTAGCTTGGCGAAGATCAAAAGCCCGATAAGCGGTATTATCGGGCCTGGTTCAGAGAAGAATTACTGTTGTGGAACTGCCGGAGCATCCGGTTCGCCAAGGGTCGGCATACCGAACATACCAACAAACTCATCCAGCGGCATCTTCTGCCCGTTGAGCGTTACCTGGCCATTGGTGTACTGCAGGCTGGAGCCGATAGTGTTGTCCTGCATCGTGGTAATGCGGAACATCTGCCCCATCGCAGCCATGCCATTGACCTGCTGTTTAGCCAGCTCCGCGGCTTGCTCCTGCTGATAGCCCTCAATTTTGGCTATCTGTGTCATGAACTCAGTCGCCATATCCACAGGAATAGTCAGCTTCGCGTCCAGTGATTTGACTGAACGATCCACTTCCTGAGCCAGCGTTTGTGGCTCTTCTTTGGTCGCGGTTGGATCTTTGAGCAGCAGCGACAGATTAAACGTCGTTTCGCCTTTCGCATTTTTCCAGCTTAACGGCGCAATGGTGATTACTGGTTCACCTTTCATCAGAATGGGCAGCGCATTAAAGAACGCTTCCGTGACTTTCTGCTGATACAGCTCTGGGTTTTGGACGACATCAATCTGCGACATTAGCACCTTGGTTTGGGCACTGTACTGCTGGCTGAACTGATGCAGGGCTTCACCGTCAATCTGACCCACTTTCAGCGTTAGCTTACCGCTACCCAAATCCTGACCCTGTAATTTAAGGCTGTTCAGGGTGTAATCCAACTGACTGTTCACGGTTTTTCCATCGTTAATCAGATCGGATTTACCATCAATTCCCATCCCTTCCAGCACGGCCAGTTCTTTGCCTTCGACCGATATCGACAGCTTATCGAGAGACAGCTTCTGGTCGCCGATGCGTTCACCAAAACTGGCGACACTGCTGGATCCTTCGGTTGTCAGGTTATTAAAGGTAATTTGCACCTTCTGATCGTATTCGTTGACTGCATTAACCTGACCGCTTTGCGCAGTGCCCGTCAGGGAAACCGCGTTACCGTCTTTATCTGCGGTGAACTGGAATTCCCCACCGCTAAAGGCCACTTTTTCGTCGCCTTTCTCGTAGTTCAACGGTTTAAGGGAAAGATCGGAACGGGTGTCGCCACTATAGCTAATACGGGAGTTGATGACAAAAGGAGACTCGCCTTTGGCTATATCAAACAATGACTTAGTGACATCGTTATTCACCAGTGTTGTTCTCACCGAAGCCATAGCAGGAATGAGGTTCAATGACTTAAGCTGGGTTAACGGGAAGGGGCCGTGATCCACCGTTTCATCCAGAACGATAGTTTGGCCTGCTTTCAGCCATGCGTTTTCCTGTCCGGCGATGGGCTTCACTACCAGTTGCAGTTGGCTATTGAACACGCCGCGCTGGTAGTTTTGATAACTCAGTTCAATTCCTGCCTCAGGTGAGTAGCGTTTGATCTGATCATTTGCCTGCGTCACCATCTCAGCGAGATGCGTTTCCAGTTTCTTTCCGGTGTACCAGGCGCCGCCCGTCCAGACGATACCCAGCGCAACCACCACACCCGCAGCTACCAGCGATTTTTTCATTTCGATATCCATAAAATAAAACCAGGCGTTTGAAGACGCCTGGAGGAGTGACATGTTTTTAACTCTCTACTAGCTTAGCAAGAGTTGTCAAAAATATCAGTATCTTGCTAGAGCTTGTTGTAAACACGCGCTAAACGGCCGACGCCGCTGACACTTATTGGCGATTCATTCGCACTAATAAATGCGGATTCACCCGGTTTTAGTACCAGACGTTGATCGCCTTTACTCAGTAGCGCTTCACCTTCGATGCAGAACAAAATCGCCGCACTGTGCTGGCTAATTACGGCTTCTCCGGCAGACAGTTCATGCAGGGAGAAGGCGAAATCATCAACCGGGATCGGGAAGTCGAGTTCACCACCGGTTTTGACCGGCGTGGTCAACAGTTGGTTCGCCGGTTTTGCGACAAATTTAACGTTGGCCACCAGCTCCGGAATATCGATATATTTCGGTGTCAGCCCTGCACGCAGCACGTTATCTGAGTTTGCCATGACCTCAAGTGCCACACCTTGCAGATAGGCGTGCGGCGTTTCGGCGAACAGGAACATCGCTTCGCCAGGATTTAGCTTCACCACATTCAGCAGCAGTGGGGAGAAAAGACCGCTGTCGTTCGGGTAGACATCAGCGATAAGGCGAATAGTCTGCCACGGTTCGCCTTGCTGGCTGTTAAGGGCTGATTTCAGTATTGCCAGTGCATGCGATTTTTCCTGGTCCTGCATATTTAACAGGCTGGCGAAAAGGTAGCTCAGGCGCTCGGCACCGGGTTCCTGCAAAAAGTGAGCAATGGCAGGATGTGCGCCCGCAACCGGTTGCAACAACGCAACGATGTCAGAGAACTCGCGAAACGCATTCATCGCCAGGAATGGCGTCAGGGCAAAAACCAGTTCTGGCTTGTGGTTCGGATCTTTGTAGTTACGCTCAGCGGCATCCATCGGGATCCCGGCAGCGTTTTCTTTGGCGAAACCTATCTCAGAGTTGTGTTTGTTTGGATGGACCTGAATAGAAAGGGGTTGAGCGGCGCAGAGCACTTTAAACAGGAAGGGCAGTTCGCCAAAGCGTTTTGCTACCGCATCGCCCAACAGTGCGGATTTATCGTGCTCGATAACATCGCGCAGAGCAACGGGTTGGCCATCGGCCCCTTGAACCTGAGAGCTGCTTTTCGGATGAGCACCCATCCACAGCTCGGCCATTGGCTGCTGGGTTGGGTTGGCAATGCCATAAAGTTCCGTTAACGCAGTTTTACTTCCCCAGGCGTAGTGTTGCACTGAGTTGATCAGTTTTTGCATTATCAATGCCCTGTTTCAATGTTGAAAAATCTCTGGCTATTAAACCAAGAAACCCCGGTCGAAGTAACCTGCACGTGCAAAAAGTCGTACTAGTCTCAGTTTTTGTTAAAAAATTGTGTAGGATATGGTGACTCGCTTTTAATACCCTGAGTAATTCTGGTTGCAGAAAGCCATATCTTCTACAACCCGATCTGCGGCAGGGAAGCAGGGCAATGGAACATCTGCCCAGAGAATAACCAGACCGAGCAGTAAGTGAGAGCACAATGTCAAACAAACCCTTTCATTATCAGCATCCTTTTCCCCTCAAAAAGGATGATACCGAATACTATCTGCTGACCAGCGACCATGTTTCCGTTGCCGAATTTGAAGGGCAGGAGATTGTCAAAGTTGCGCCTGAGGCTTTAACTTTGCTGGCTCGCCAGGCGTTTCATGACGCATCGTTTATGCTGCGTCCTGCTCATCAGCAGCAGGTTGCAGACATTCTGCGTGATCCGGATGCCAGCGAAAACGATAAATATGTCGCCCTGCAATTCCTGCGTAACTCTGATATCGCGGCAAAGGGCATTCTGCCGACATGTCAGGACACCGGCACGGCGATTATCGTGGGTAAAAAAGGACAGCGTGTCTGGACTGGCGGCGGTGACGAAGCGGCGCTGGCGCGTGGGGTTTATAACACCTACATCGAAGATAACCTGCGCTATTCACAAAACGCCGCGCTGGATATGTACAAAGAGGTGAACACCGGTACCAATCTGCCAGCACAGATTGACTTGTATACCGTCGACGGCGATGAATATAAATTCCTGTGTATTGCCAAAGGCGGCGGTTCGGCGAACAAAACCTATCTGTACCAGGAAACCAAAGCGCTGCTCACGCCAGGCAAATTAAAAAATTACCTGGTGGAGAAGATGCGTACGCTGGGAACAGCAGCTTGCCCGCCGTACCACATCGCGTTTGTGATCGGTGGAACATCCGCAGAAGCCACGCTGAAAACGGTGAAACTGGCGTCGGCGAAATACTATGATGAGCTGCCGACCGAAGGTAACGAACATGGCCAGGCATTCCGTGATGTGGTGCTGGAAAAAGAGCTGCTGATTGAGGCACAGAATTTAGGGCTGGGCGCGCAGTTTGGCGGAAAGTACTTTGCTCATGATATCCGTGTAATCCGCCTGCCGCGTCACGGCGCGTCGTGTCCGGTCGGTATGGGGGTCTCTTGCTCTGCTGACCGTAATATCAAAGCCAAAATCAACCGTGAAGGGATCTGGATTGAGAAGCTCGAACACAATCCTGGCAAATATATCCCGGAAGAACTGCGTCAGGCAGGCGAAGGCGAAGCCGTGCGTGTCGACCTGAACCGTCCGATGAAGGATATCCTGGCACAGTTGTCGCAATATCCGGTTTCTACCCGCTTGTCGCTGAATGGTACGATCATCGTTGGACGTGACATAGCGCATGCGAAACTGAAAGAACGTCTGGATAACGGCGAAAGTTTGCCGCAGTATGTTAAAGATCACCCAATCTATTACGCCGGACCGGCAAAAACGCCGGAAGGTTATGCATCTGGCTCGCTTGGTCCAACCACTGCCGGACGTATGGACTCGTATGTTGACCAGCTTCAGGCCGCGGGCGGGAGTATGATCATGCTGGCAAAAGGAAACCGCAGTCAGCAGGTTACTGACGCTTGCCATAAACATGGCGGTTTCTACTTAGGCAGCATTGGTGGGCCAGCGGCCGTGCTGGCTCAGGGCAGTATCAAGAGTCTGGAGTGCGTGGAATATCCCGAACTGGGGATGGAAGCCATCTGGAAAATTGAAGTGGAAGATTTCCCGGCGTTTATCCTGGTGGATGACAAAGGGAACGATTTCTTCCAGCAAATTCAGACGTCGCAGTGCGCACGCTGCGTTAAGTAACGTCAGCCGCCCTACGGGGCGGTTTTTTTTTACCGCACGAACCACCAAACGACAGTTTTTTCCTCGTTAATACTCATAAGACCAATGCAAGTGGGCAATGTCGAAACATAACCTAATCAATCGTTAATATAAGGAGCAGGTAATGGTAACGGTACGCCGCGAGAATGATTCAATGGGTGCGATCGATGTCCCGGCCGATAAACTCTGGGGCGCGCAAACGCAACGATCGCTGGAGCATTTTCGCATTTCAACAGAGAAAATGCCGGTTTCGCTGATCCACGCGTTGGCGCTGACTAAACGGGCCGCTGCGAAGGTTAACCAGGATTTGGGGTTGCTGGCTGCGGAAAAAGCCTCCGCCATCATGCAGGCTGCAGACGAGGTTCTGGCAGACAAACATCGTGATGAGTTTCCGCTGGCTATCTGGCAGACCGGCTCCGGCACGCAAAGCAATATGAATATGAATGAGGTGCTGGCAAACCGGGCCAGCGAATTGTTGGGCGGCGTGCGGGGGATGGAGCGAAAAATACATCCGAACGATGACGTCAACAAAAGCCAAAGTTCAAATGATGTTTTTCCCACGGCAATGCATGTCGCCGCGCTGTTGGCTTTGCGTGAGCATCTGATCCCTCAACTGAATGTGTTGACCACCACGTTACGTGAAAAATCGCATGCCTTCGCCGACATTGTCAAAATCGGCAGAACCCATTTACAGGATGCGACGCCCCTGACGCTGGGTCAGGAAATCTCAGGCTGGGTGGCCATGCTGGAACATAACCTGAAGCATATTGAACATAGTCTGCCACACGTTGCTGAACTGGCGTTGGGCGGTACGGCGGTAGGGACCGGGCTGAACACCCACCCGGAATATGCCGAGCGGGTTGCGGATGAACTGGCTGTGTTGACCTCTGCACCTTTTGTCACCGCGCCGAATAAATTCGAAGCGCTCGCCACCTGCGATGCCCTGGTTCATGCTCACGGCGCGCTAAAAGGCCTGGCTGCATCGCTGATGAAAATCGCCAATGATGTACGCTGGCTGGCATCCGGTCCGCGCTGCGGCATTGGCGAAATTTCTATTCCTGAAAATGAGCCGGGCAGTTCCATCATGCCGGGTAAGGTTAACCCGACACAATGTGAAGCCCTGACTATGCTGTGCTGTCAGGTTATGGGTAACGATGTTGCCGTTAATATCGGCGGGGCGTCAGGGAATTTTGAACTGAACGTCTATCGCCCGATGGTTATCCACAACTTCCTGCAATCGGTTCGCCTGTTGGCTGATGGTATGGAAAGCTTCAACGAACACTGTGCGACAGGGATCGAGCCAAATCGTGAACGCATTGATCAGCTGCTCAACGAATCACTGATGCTGGTAACCGCGCTAAACACCCATATCGGTTACGATAAAGCGGCTGAGATTGCTAAAAAGGCGCATAAAGAAGGACTGACCTTAAAAGCGTCAGCCCTGGCGCTGGGATATTTAACCGAGGTCGAATTCGACAGTTGGGTCCGCCCGGAACTGATGGTCGGTAGCATGCGACCGGGTCGTTAATCCGCTACATACAGGTGCAGCCGTGGGATAATCAGTCTTAACGGTTGTGCCTGAGGTTTAAAACGGTGCTGAACATTGTCAGCATCGTAGTTCAGTAATCCTCCGATATCCGGCACCGTCATGCCGTTTTCGTTATTTACTAGCGCAATTAATGGCGTCGGGCAGGCATATTGCACCTGTTTTTGCTGCCCTTTGTACCAGACTCGGGCGATGGGTTGTACTTTGACCGGGCGTTTGATCTTCAATTTTGCCTGCTGTGGCAGGGCAGCAATGTCCTGGTATTCATGCTCAAGCCTGGCCTGCCACTCTTCGCGTGTCCACGGATGCACGCTGCGTGGTGATGTCAGGCTCTTTTCCAGTTGTTGCAGTACCTCATCACGTGTCAGGTTCTTAATAATATGCTTGTTGGCCCAGCCAAATCGCAGGGTAGCCGGATTTCTGACGACCGTTAGCGTCCGATAGGCGTTCAACGTAATCAGCCCCGGTAGGTGGCGGTGCACCCATTCAAAACGCGCCGCCGATGGCAGACCAGAATCTACGGTGACAATACGCTCAAAGGTGGTTTTAAGCTGATTAATACGTTGTATTTGCTCTTCCAGCACGACTTGTGTGCCGGTATTCACCTGATAGCAGAGTACCCCCGGCAGGCGGACAGCCGCTTTGCTGCTGCGATTCTCGGACTGCTGTTGAATAAACAGGTGGCGAAAGTGGCGTAGTGCCAGGGTTTCCGCCTCTTTACCCAAGTGCTGTTTAACGTCGATGGTTTCCAGTGGCGCGTGTTCTGCCTCTTTCACCACTTCCGGCAACGAGAACACGCGAGCAATCAGCAGCGCCTGCTGTTGCAATTGCCCGGTGAGGTGTGCCAGTTCTTGTTCCATCTGGCGAAAGGTTCCGTTTAAGCGTTCGACAAGATCATAGCGAGACATAGGCTTACCATTTTAGTTACAACATACTTTTTTATAGCACAAGACACTCAACCTGACCACCGAGCGGTGTAGGTCAGGCAGCTGAAAATTCAGGTATGTTATGCCAGACAGGCCAACTGAAGGAGAAGCGGGCACCACCGAGTTCACTTTCACCACAGACCACAGTACCGCCCATAGCCAGAGCAATGGAGTGGACGATGGCGAGGCCAAGCCCGCAGCCACCTGTCGCCCGGTCACGGCTGGGGTCCAGACGAACGAACGGTTCAAAAATCTGCTCGCGCGCAGCTGGCGCGATGCCGGGTCCATCATCTTCGACGATAAGCGTTGCCTGACTCCCATTGAGTTGCAGGCTGGCTTGCACAGTAGACTGGCAGTAACGCAGAGCGTTGTTTAACAAATTATCCAGCACACGCTCCATCAAACGCATATCCAGTGCGCCGTAGTCTCCGATTTGAAGATGGCGCAGGCGTACCGCACGATCGGGATTGACGCTTTGTACATCTTCCAGATGGGTTGTTAGCCACATAGGCAGGTCCGGAACACTGAGTTTTAGCTCATTTTGCGGCCGATCCAGACGAGCATAGGTGAGCAATTCTTCAATTAACGCTTCCAGTTGACCAATATCGCGGTTTAGCGCCTGCGATTCCTGCTCGGTGAGGTTATCGCTCATTTCCAGGCGGTAACGCAATCGCACCAGCGGTGTGCGAAGCTCATGGGCAATGCCGTCAATCAGCTGTTTTTTACTGGCAATCAGGGCATTGATATTGTCTGCCATTTGGTTAAACGCCACGCCCAGACGTTCAAAGCTTGATCCGCTGTCAAAGTGCAACCGCTCATTAAGATGCCCTTCACCAAAACGCTGCGCAGCGGCCTCCAGTCTGAGCATCTCTTGCCAGTGTGGGCGCATCCAGATCAGCACAGGGAAGGCCAATGAAATAGCAATGAAGGCCATCAGCGCGACGTCCAGCAAGCGCATCTGGTGCAGGAAATAGAGATAAGGTACCGGGCCGACGGCTAGTACATAGTGGCTTCGTGGAATTCGTTGAATAAAGGTGTACTGATCGTCGAGCGCAACGATATCGCCTTCCCGTAAGCGCTGCATGGTGGGAGCATCCAGATGGTATTTATTCAACGGTTCTACGCGAAGATCAAAAGACAGATTTAAATCCATCTCTTTCAGGGTTTTTCCCCAGTCACGCGGCGGGATTTCGCGTAATTCGCTGCGCATCAGATACAACGAGCTTTTCATCAAGTCGTCGAGCGACTGTCTGCCCGCACGTTCTGCGGTGAATTTGTACACCAGGCCAACCAGCAGGGTCATCACCAGAAAACAGACAAACAATAAGAGATAAAACTGCACAAACAGCTTTTTCATGAAAAATCACTCAATGTTCAATATGTTAGCTATTGCGCGTTTCCCTCTGGGGCACCAGGGGACACTGTTGTATCCGCTGATGCGCTGGTTCAGAAAGGCTATTTGATCACCATCAAGCGCGTATATCCAGGCAGAGTACACTGTATAAACCATTTCTGCATTCTCATGACCCATCTGATTTGCAATAAACGTAGGGTTGGCTCCAGCGGAGAGCATCCAGCATGCATAAGTATGCCGGGTTTGCTATGGGCGACGGCGGCGCACGCCAGAACGCCTTATGGTTGTGTTCCAGAGTGAGCTTATCGAATTAGCAGTGAATCGCCGCAGGTTTAACAGACACCTCAGAGTCATTTAAGATGGCTTAAAGAGAGGTGCCCATGAGCGGTAAGCGTTATCCCGAAGAGTTTAAAATTGAAGCAGTCAAACAGGTTGTTGATCGCGGTTATTCTGTTGCCAGCGTTGCAACACGTCTCGATATCACCACCCACAGCCTTTACGCCTGGATAAAGAAGTACGGTCCGGATTCTTCCACTAATAAAGAAGAGTCAGATGCTCAGGCCGAGATCCGCCGTCTCCAGAAAGAGCTGAAGCGGGTTACCGACGAACGGGACATATTAAAAAAAGCCGCGGCGTACTTCGCAAAGCTGTCCGACTGAGGTACGCCTTTATCCGTGACAACACCTGTTGCTGGCCTGTTCGCCTGCTCTGTCGGGTGCTGGATGTTCATCCCAGTGGTTTTTACGCCTGGCTTCAGCAGCCGCATTCACAACGCCATCAGGCAGACCTGAGACTGACAGGACAGATTAAACAGTTCTGGCTGGAATCGGGATGCGTCTATGGTTATCGCAAAATCCATCTGGATCTGCGGGACAGCGGGCAACAGTGCGGAGTGAACAGAGTCTGGCGACTGATGAAACGTGTCGGGATAAAGGCTCAGGTCGGATACCGGAGCCCGCGGGCACGTAAAGGCGAGGCCAGTATCGTGTCGCCCAACAGGCTCCAGCGACAGTTCAACCCGGATGCTCCGGATGAGCGTTGGGTAACGGACATAACCTACATCAGGACCCACGAAGGCTGGCTGTATCTTGCCGTGGTTGTTGATCTGTTCTCACGCAAAATTATCGGCTGGTCCATGCAATCCCGGATGACAAAGGACATTGTCCTGAACGCACTGCTGATGGCTGTATGGCGGCGTAATCCCCAAAAACAGGTGCTGGTTCATTCGGATCAGGGCAGTCAGTACACAAGCCATGAGTGGCAGTCGTTCCTGAAATCACACGGCCTGGAGGGCAGCATGAGCCGTCGCGGTAACTGCCATGATAATGCGGTTGCAGAAAGCTTTTTCCAGTTGTTGAAACGCGAACGGATAAAGAAAAAGATCTACGGAACGCGGGAAGAAGCCCGCAGCGATATTTTTGATTACATCGAAATGTTTTATAACAGTAAGCGTCGGCATGGTTCTAGCGATCAGATGTCACCGACAGAATATGAAAACCAGTATTATCAACGGCTCGGAAGTGTCTAGATTATCCGTGGCGATTCAGGCAGCTGTTTATTGGCTTTTAGCATTTTCATCTTCCTGAGTATCAATCACGAGTATCAAAAACAGCGGAGACAGGATGATATGAAGATCTATATTATCGACCAGAATGGCGATTTAGCCTTACAAAATGGTCGCAGTATTGTTGTTGAGTTTGCTGATGGCAAATCGCTTGAACTGGCTGGTAGCCCACAACCGTTACCGGAGGGAATCCCTGACGGGATCCATATTTGGGGCGGCAGAATTCCGTATCAAACGTCAGAAGAAGTGAAGACCTCGCAACTGGATTTCAAACCGGTAGCGGCCAATGGCATGATTGTTTCACCGCTCCCGATCAAAGAATCTGATTCCTGTGTAACAGAGATGTTTATTGCAGATGATGACGGTTCCCTGCAACCGCTAAAAGGGAGCAGGGTGGTTATTGCGCTTGAAAATGGCAAAACCCTGGAGTTCATGGAACATTATGCCAACAATGGGCTGCTGGTTTGGGGAGGACGCGAGCCCGATTCGCAACTTCCTTTTGAAGAAGTTAAGCAAAGAACCGAGAGTCTTGGAGTGTATCTACTGGCAGGCAACGTTGTTCATGTATTTCCCTATAAAGTGGAGTAACAATATGCTTTTCGCCTCAAGGCTCAATCAAATAAGAGGTCGCATTGGATAAATCTGTAGTCAATGGCTGGCTCAGCCGATGGGGACTCACCCCTGATGGCGAACAGATTGCAACGCACACATCGCAGCTTTTGCCCGTTACCGTTATTAAAAATGGACAAAAAGCGATACTCAAACTCACCACCAATGACAGTGAACGAAATGGCGGCGAGCTGATGGTTTGGTGGAGCGGGAATGGCGCAGCGAGAGTGCTTGCTCATGCTGATGGCGCGGTTCTGTTAGAACGAGCGACAGGGTCGAGTTCTTTAGCTGACATGTCCCGCTCTGGCAAAGATGCGCAGGTTTGTCGCATTATTTGCCATACTGCCAGCCGTCTCCATCTCCCGCAAAATACGTCTACACCCGCGCTAACGCCGCTACATCATTGGTTTGGCGATCTTGCCCCAGCGGCGAAAATCTATGGTGGAGTTATGACGCGCTGTGCAGAGATCGCAAACGAATTGTTCTCATCTCCTCAGAATGAGGTCGTATTGCATGGTGACTTACACCACGGCAATGTCCTCGATTTTGGCCCGGCAGGCTGGCTGGCAATTGATCCCAAGGGACTACTGGGTGAGCGAGGGTTTGATTTCGCCAATATATTCACGAATCCTGACCTTGCCGATCCCTGTGTTGCTATCGCGACAGACCCAAACATTTTTAAGCAACGCGTGCAACTTGTCGCTGAGATAGCCGGGATTGAACGACAGCGACTGCTGATGTGGATAGCCGCATGGTGTGGTTTATCTTCTGCATGGTTTCTGGAGGATGGGGAAAATGCGGCGATAACCTTGCGTGTCGCGGAGTTAGCGATTGCTGAACTGGACGAAGAGAGCAGGCAACTTTGATCTAAGACACTGGGCTGGTAATTCTTAAACGTTATCATTAGGCTGGTAAACGTTTTATTAATCTATCAGTGAACGGCGGTGATGTTGTGTTGTTTATTACAAAACGAGTGGGCCGGAAATAATGACTTCGTTGTATTCATTAATAAAAAAACGGCCAAACCTCATATTGCTGGTGGTTTTTCTCATCGGAGCAAACATAGTCGCCTGGCTTTGGGCATTCACCGCGTTTCGGCATAATACGTCACTTCTGGCGCTGAGCCTGATCGCGTGGTGTTATGGTCTGCGTCATGCAGTCGATGCCGATCATATTGCGGCCATAGATAGTGCGACGCGAAAGCTCATGCAGCAAAACAAACGCGCGCTGACGACGGGGGCATGGTTTTCTCTGGGACACTCCACCATCGTCGTGCTGGCAAGTATGGGTATTGCTCTGACCACCAGCGTGTTTAAGCAGCATATGGTATGGTTTCAGAATATTGGTGGAATTATCGGAACCACCGTTTCTGCAGCATTTCTGCTGATTCTGGCTACCATCAACCTCATCATTTTCTGTCAGGTCTGGAAGGCGTTCCGCCATCTGAAACGTACCGGTATTTATGATCTCTCCACGGAAGATGTCACGGTTTCAGGTCCGCTGAATTGGCTATTCCGCTCAGCCTTCAGGTTGGTTGGGAAAGACTGGCACATGTATTTTGTTGGTTTCTTATTTGGCCTGGGCTTTGACACCGCGACTGAAATCTCGTTATTGGGCATATCGGCTTCAAGCGCCTCCAACGGGATGTCTGTCTGGTCCATTTTAGTCTTCCCGGCGCTGTTTACCTGCGGTATGGCGCTGATTGACTGCCTCGACAGTATTCTGATGGTTGAGGCCTACGGTTGGGCATTCAATAAGCCGCAGCGTAAGCTGTATTACAATATGACCATTACCGGAACCTCAGTGATTGTGGCGCTGTTTATCGGTGGACTGGAGGGGTTGGGCCTGCTGTCTGATGCTTTTTCGTTACAGGGCGGGCTGTGGGACACGGTCAGTAACTTAAGTGACCACATGGGCAACGTCGGGTTTGTCATTATTGGCGTTTTTATTGCCTGTTGGATTATTTCCGCGTTGAACTACCGCTGGAAAAAGTATGACGGTCTGACGTTCAGTTGAGGTAGAAAATCGGTATGCAACTCAACGTGACGCTGTCACGTTGAGTTGCATTCACGCGATAGGTTATGCGCCTCATCCGGTGGGTTATTTCTGAGATTCGTCGTCCCAGGCGTGTGGCGCGAACAAATAACCTTTGTTGCGTACCGTTTTGATTCGATAGGGTTCAGTCGCGTTATCGAGCAGTTTTTTACGTAACCGGGAAATTGCGACATCGACACTGCGGTCCATACCGTCGTAACTTACGCCGCGCAGATTCTTCAGCAACGCATCACGGTCCATAATCTGCCCGGCATGGGTTGCCAGTTCCCAAAGTAACTCAAAATCCGCCGTAGAGAGGGCGACCAGCTCACCGCCGAGCAGCACAGACCTATTCGTTGGGTCAATGGTCAGTGCACCAAAACGCAGAGTGGTGTGCGGGGTGATGGTGGCAGCCTGAATCCCTTTAGCCTGGGCTGAATGTTCGTTTTGGCGTAAATGCAGGCGCAGGCGAGCCAGCAGTACTGCCGGTGGTGTGGTTTTCAGGATATAGTCGCAGGCACCCATTTCGAGAGCCAGAATATGGTTCATGTCACTGTCCAGCGAAGTCAGCAGGACAATTGGACCTTGCCAGCGCCCACGCAAATCACGGCAAATAGTCATACCGTCCTTACCTGGAAGCATAATATCTAACAACACCAGATCGGGTTGCACTTGCAGAATTTTCTCTTCGGCCAAATCACCACGAGGTTCAACGATAACCTCAATATCATGCCGGGCCAGATAGGCCGCAATCAGCGAACCTACTTCGGGATCATCTTCAACAAATACGATGGTGTTCATATCATTCATTTTGAATATAAAACGCCAACATACACCGCCATCGTTTTTCCTTCCATTAATCTTTTCTAAACGAGAACGCTTCCGTTATGCTAGAGGCTGATGTTATTGATGTGTTAAGGCAAAACGATGGGGCTCGTAGTAAAAGCGGCGCTGGGTGCGCTGGTGGTGGTGTTGATTGGCTTGCTGGCTAAAACAAAGAATTACTATATTGCCGGATTAATTCCGTTGTTCCCAACCTTTGCGTTGATTGCCCACTATATTGTGGCCAGTGAACGTGGGATCGAGGCGCTGCGTACAACGATTGTATTCAGCATGTGGTCGATTATTCCCTATTTTGTCTACCTCATTTCACTGTGGTACTTCACCGGTTTTATGCGTTTACCCGTCGCGCTCATTGGCTCGGTAGTCTGCTGGAGCCTGAGCGCGTGGTTGCTGATCTTTTGTTGGATAAAACTGCACTAGCGCAGGTGGCGACCACCGTCAACGGCAAAGCTGCGGCCGGTGACAAAGCAGCTGGTAAACAGGTAGTCTATTAAATCAATGACTTCTTTTTCACCGGGCGCGGTTTTCATCAACGATTTATTCAGCGCCTGCTGACGATATTCTGCATCGTCACCCTCGTTAAACAGGATTAGCGAGGGGGCGATTGCGTTAACTTTCACTTCCGGGGCCAGTTTGCGGGCAAATGAGCGGGTCATATTATCCAGAGCAGCTTTACTGGCAGCATAGGCAATATGCTTGTCGCTGCCACGCTCTACGACGTAATCAGTAAAATGGATAATATCGCTGGCCGCATGCCCATGTCCGCGTAGCAGGCCTTCCAGCGCGTGATTAAGCAGGTAAGGGGTATTCACGTGGATCTGCATCATGCTGGACAGCACCTCAGAAAGCGGCAGCCCCGGTTTTTCGGCAAGCCAGGCGCTGGCATTATGCACAATAGCGCGTAAACCTTCGGTACGGGCTTTCACTTCCCTGGCAAAAGCGAGGACGCCTTCGTCGGTCGCGAAGTCAGCCTGAATACATTGTGCACCCGCCTCTTGCAGGCCATCAATCGCCGGGTAGTGTGTCCGGTAACTGACGATCACCGGCTGCTTTTGATTCAGAAAATGCCACGCGATGGCGAGACCGATACGACGGCCCCCTCCGGTGATAAGTATTGGCAAAGCGGGCTTTTTACCCATCGAGATCTCCATGAGTCGCAAACGATGGGTCAACTATTTAACCCATCAGCATCCAGGTCGCTGGAACAGCTGCTACAAGAAGCAGGCCGATCAAAGCCATTTCCTGGCGTTTTAATACGTTGTCATGCGCGTGAGTTTTGCGGGCATAAAGGAAAACCAGCAACCCCGGAGCATACAGCACCACGGACAACAGCAGGTGCATCGGACCTGACGCGTACAGTAACCATAAGCCATAAATGCATGCACCGACACCAACAGCCTGATGAATTGGGCGGGTCGCTATTTTCAGCAAAAATGCGCCGACGAGGAAATAGGGCACCAGAATCATCTCTGAGGCAATAGTCAGCAGCGTATTGTAGTCAGAACCTGTGAGCCAGATCAGCACCAGACAGACCTGCACGCAGATGTTAGTCAGCCACAGTGATGCAGATGGCGCACCTTGCGCATTCTGACGGGCAAAAATACGCGGGAATGCTTTGTGCGTGGATGCCAGAAACGGGACTTCCGCCGCCATAATCGTCCAGCTCAAATAGGCGCCGCAGACAGAGACAATCAAACCCGCGGCGATAATGATTTCGCCCCATGGCCCCATCATTTTAACCATCAGACCAGCCATTGATGGGTTGCGGATCTCAGCCAGTTCCGGGCGTGCGACCACGCCAAGAGAAAGCAGGGTCACCAACAGGTAGACGCCAAGCGCGGCAAGTACTGCCAGCAGTGTCGCGCGCCCAACGTCGCGTTTGTTCCTCGCCCGTGCGGACACCACGACAGCGCCTTCCACGCCGATAAACACCCACAGAGTGATAAGCATGGTGTTTTTAACTTGCTCCCAGACAGGAACACCCAGTTTCACACCGGTAAAGTCCAGGCTAAAGGTGTCGAGCTTAAATAACATAAATGCCAGAACGATAAACAGGCCAAGCGGCAGTAGCTTCGCCAGCGTCGCCACCAGATTAATGCTGGCGGCTGTCTGTACACCACGTAACACCAGAAAATGCACGACCCACAGCAGTACCGATGCGCCAACAATAGACTGCCAGGTATTCCCGTCGCCAAACAGACGCAACGCAGGTGTATCGGTAAAGAAGCTAAGTGCGGAAAAGACGATAACCAGATAGGAAACGTTAGCGATAACGGCGCACAGCCAATACCCCCAAGCGGAACAGAAACCGATCAGTTCTCCGAAGCCTTCACGCGCGTAGGTAAAGATACCGCCGTCCAGTTCCGGGCGGATACGCGTCAGGATAAGCATGGCAAACGCGAGCAGCAGGATCCCCGCGCCCGTAATCGCCCAACCAATCAATAACGCTGCCGGGCTGGCTACTGCAGCCATATTTTGTGGCAGGCTGAAAACACCGGCGCCAAGCATTGAGCTTAGAACCAGCGCCGTCAGTGCGCTCAGACCCAATTTCTTTTCCATTTGTATCCAGTTACAAAAACGAGAGTGAGAGAATAATTATTTTGGCAAATCGCATAAAAATGGTGAAAGCGACTCAAGGCGCGGGATTTTACGGAGAGAAGACAGCGCATGCAATGGGGATAGGCAGATTTGTGACTAAAAATGCTAAAGGCGGCATAAAGCCGCCTTTTATTGTTACAACTGTCTGTTACTTATACAGGTCGGCGCTGATGGTCATGTTGTTACCACGTTCCGACCACTGGCGGGTAATGTGGTAGTACTTGGCACCTTTTTTCGCTGCACGTTTCGCAACCTGGTAAGAGACTTCGGTCATGTTGCCATAGTTACCGGTGAACTTGATGCTGTCGAACGGCACCATCATCGCGGCGGTAGCTTTGTTCAACTCCTCAACTTTAGTACCGTCAGGCAGGGTGACAGTGTAACGCCCGCCTTTAGTTGACTGAGTTTCGAAGAAACGACCCACTTCGGCACTCGGAGACGCGGTTGTTGCCACGCCTGGGATTTCAACTTTCTTCGCGGCTTCGCCACCGGCTGCTAAAGCGGCACGTCCGGCATCAGAATCGGCAGGGATCGCATCAGGGCTTTGAACAACACGTTTTTTCGCATCTTCTTTGTAGATGAATGCGGTAATACGTTGGTTACCCCCCTGGTTGGCATCAACTTGGCGTACGATATAAAAAGAGTAAGCCCCTTTTTCTTTTGCCACTTTGGTGATGGCATCATTTACTTCAGGCTGGCTGCGGTAGAAACCCTGAACCGTAACGGTATCGAAAGGTTCAATCAGAACAGCCTGGTCTTTCGGTAATTCCATAACGCCGTTGATGACGCGATTTTTGGTGACTTCTGCTTTTTCAGCGTCGGCTTTATAGATATCGGCGACGACGCGCCAGTTACCGCCACTGCCAAAATCTGAGGTATCAACAACATAAAAGGAGGCTGCACCGTCTTTATCTGCACGACGGGATACGGCGTCTACCGCATCACCGATAGCATTAAAACGACCGGTAACCACAATGCGGTCATAGGGTTTCAGGGCAGTTGCTTGCTCCGGCGTCAATTCTGTCGCTGCATTTACAGAAAAAGCAGTCGCAGAAAGAAGAGCGGACGCCAGGAGAGTGTTCTTAAGCTTCATAAAAATAATCCTTCGCCTTGCGCAAACCAGGTACTGGTATTGTTATTGACTAGAAACGTGGCTGATTATTGCATTTAAATTGTGTCAGTGTCTGCGTGATTTTTCACTCATCGTGCCACCCATGCTAACAACATCGATAACATTTAGTGATATGTCTAAAAATTCGGCGTTTGGCGGCTAAAACTGATAAAGCAGTTGAATTTCATAAGTTAATTTAATGTTAATCAATTGTTCTACGGTGGCGCTTAATCATGTTTTGCCGCTTCGCTTGAGCGAATTATCGGCCTTTGCGGGCTATTTAAAGGGCATTATCCCTGCTTGCGAATGAATTCATTCCTGTTTTGCAAATTTCATAATAAATACTGTTTTTTGGCGCTAGATCACAGGCGTCATTTTCAGTAGCTTATACAGAGTTTGTTACTGTTTTATTTTATTGGGGTAACACTGAGCTCTCTCGGGAGTGTGCGCATGCCTCTTGCGAACATTGATAAACCATCATCAAAAATACAGATGGAAGGGAACATTATGCGAATTGGCATACCAAAAGAACGGTTAACCAATGAAACCCGTGTTGCAGCCACACCGAAAACGGTTGAGCAGTTGCTGAAGCTGGGTTTTAGCGTCGCGGTTGAAAGCGGCGCAGGTCAACTGGCTAGTTTTGACGATAAGGCGTTTGTGCAAGCAGGCGCAGAAATTGTTGACGGGAATGCTGTCTGGCAGTCAGAGATTATCCTGAAGGTCAATGCGCCAGAAGCGTTTGAGATTCCGTTGCTTAATTCGGGTACCACGCTGGTGAGTTTTCTCTGGCCTGCGCAGAACCCTGAGCTACTGCAAAAGCTCGCTGAGCGAAATGTGACGGTCATGGCGATGGATTCCGTGCCGCGTATTTCGCGTGCGCAGTCACTGGATGCCTTAAGCTCGATGGCCAACATTGCCGGGTATCGTGCAATTGTTGAAGCGGCACATGAGTTCGGACGGTTCTTTACCGGGCAAATTACCGCGGCGGGTAAAGTTCCACCTGCCAAGGTGATGGTGATCGGTGCTGGCGTGGCAGGATTGGCCGCTATCGGTGCAGCAAACAGCCTCGGGGCGATTGTTCGCGCCTTTGACACTCGCCCGGAAGTAAAAGAACAAGTTCAGAGTATGGGCGCTGAGTTCCTCGAACTGGACTTTAAAGAAGAAGCGGGCAGCGGCGATGGCTACGCCAAAGTGATGTCCGAAGCGTTTATTAAAGCGGAGATGGAGCTGTTCGCCGCTCAGGCAAAAGACGTCGACATCATCGTTACCACCGCGCTGATCCCGGGGAAACCAGCGCCGAAACTGATCACGCGTGAGATGGTTGATTCGATGAAGCCCGGCAGCGTGATTGTCGATCTCGCCGCGCAAAACGGGGGTAACTGCGAGTATACCGTTGCCAATCAGGTGACCACCACCGAGAACGGCGTCAAGGTTATCGGCTATACCGATTTGCCGGGGCGTTTGCCGACTCAGTCTTCACAATTGTATGGCACCAACCTTGTAAACCTGCTGAAACTGTTGTGCAAAGAGAAAGACGGCAACATCACCGTTGATTTTGACGATGTGGTGGTGCGCGGCGTGACAGTGGTTCGCGATGGTGAAATTACGTGGCCTGCACCACCCATCCAGGTTTCTGCTCAGCCACAAGCGGCGCCTAAAGCTGCACCTGCACCACAGGAAGAGAAAAAACCTGCATCCCCATGGCGCAAATATGCGCTGATGGCGCTGGTGGTGATTTTGTTTGGCTGGCTAGCCGACGTCGCGCCAAAAGAGTTCCTCGGACACTTTACGGTGTTCGCACTTTCCTGCGTGGTGGGTTACTACGTGGTGTGGAATGTCTCGCATGCGTTGCATACCCCGCTGATGTCCGTGACTAACGCTATCTCCGGGATCATCGTCGTGGGGGCATTATTACAAATTGGCCAGGGCGGCTGGGTGAGTTTCCTGAGTTTTATCGCGGTGCTTATTGCCAGCATTAATATTTTCGGTGGCTTCACCGTGACTCAGCGCATGCTGAAAATGTTCCGGAAAAACTAAGGGGTAACATATGTCTGGAGGATTAGTTACAGCTGCATACATTGTTGCCGCAATCCTGTTTATTTTCAGCCTGGCGGGACTTTCCAAACACGAAACGTCTCAACAGGGTAACAACTACGGCATCGCCGGGATGGCGATTGCGCTGATTGCCACGATTTTTGGCCCGGATACCGGCAACGTCGCCTGGATTCTGGTTGCAATGATCATTGGTGGTGCAATTGGTATTCGTCTGGCGAAAAGAGTCGAGATGACCGAGATGCCGGAGCTGGTGGCGATTCTGCACAGCTTCGTCGGTCTGGCCGCCGTACTGGTTGGTTTCAACAGCTACCTGTATCACGATACCGGTCTGGAACCGATCCTGGTGAACATTCACCTGACTGAAGTGTTCCTCGGCATCTTTATCGGTGCAGTAACCTTCACCGGTTCTATCGTGGCGTTTGGTAAACTGCGCGGCAAGATCTCATCTAAGCCGCTGATGCTGCCGAATCGCCATAAGTTGAACCTGGCGGCACTGGTGGTTTCTTTCCTGCTGCTGGTGGTGTTTGTTCGTACCGAGAGCGTGGGCCTGCAGGTTCTGGCGCTGCTGGTGATGACCATTATCGCACTGGCGTTTGGTTGGCACCTGGTAGCATCCATCGGTGGGGCCGATATGCCGGTCGTCGTCTCTATGCTGAACTCCTATTCAGGATGGGCGGCAGCAGCGGCAGGCTTTATGCTGAGCAACGATCTGCTGATCGTTACGGGTGCGCTGGTCGGTTCCTCGGGTGCGATCCTGTCTTACATTATGTGTAAGGCAATGAACCGTTCTTTCATCAGCGTTATTGCGGGTGGGTTTGGCACCGATGGGTCCTCAACCGGTGATACCGAAGAAGCAGGTGAACATCGCGAGATTAATGCCGAAGATACCGCTGAAATGCTGAAAAACTCTCATTCTGTGATTATCACCCCGGGCTACGGTATGGCGGTGGCGCAGGCGCAGTATCCGGTGGCGGAAATCACTGAGAAACTGCGCGCCCGTGGTATCAAAGTCCGCTTTGGTATTCACCCGGTAGCAGGGCGCTTGCCTGGTCATATGAACGTGCTGTTGGCGGAAGCAAAAGTGCCGTATGACATCGTGTTGGAAATGGATGAAATCAACGATGATTTCGCCGACACCGATACCGTGCTGGTTATTGGCGCCAACGATACGGTGAACCCGGCAGCGCAGGATGATCCGCGCAGCCCGATAGCCGGAATGCCGGTGCTGGAAGTGTGGAAAGCGCAGAATGTTATCGTGTTCAAACGCTCAATGAACACCGGTTATGCAGGCGTGCAGAACCCGCTGTTCTTTAAAGAAAACACCCATATGCTGTTTGGTGATGCCAAAGCCAGCGTGGATGCGATTCTGAAAGCGTTGTAATGCGTGCTTAAAAGTAAGACGGCCTCTGCGGAGGCCGTTTTTTTATTAAACATCCAGTTTACGCTGGGTTATCCATTCCACGCGCGCCGGATCGCGATGCGAGAAAAATGCGCTGATCCCGGCGTCCATGGCGGCGATTTGCGTCATTTCCTCAGTCGTTAAGGTAAAATCCAGTATCTGAATATTCTCTGTCATACGCGCTTTACGCACGGTTTTCGCCAGAGAAATAATTCCGCGCTGATAAATCCAACGCAGTACTACCTGACCGATGCTTTTCCCGTACTTTTTACCAATCGCGGCCAGTGTCGGATTTTGAAACAGGTCATTGCGCCCCTCGGCGAACGGCGCCCAGGCTTGTGGTTGAATATTGCGGCTCTGCATCCAGGCTACGGCATGCGGTTGCTGGTGGAAGGGATTCACTTCTATCTGATTCACCGCCGGGATGATGCGGTTGAAGGCCATCAAATCTGCCAGACGGTCCGGGTGAAAATTGCTGACGCCAATCGCGCGAATTTTCCCTTCCTCGTAGAGTTCCTCCATCGCACGCCAGGCACCGTGTACGTCGCCATAGGGCTGGTGGATTAAATACAGGTCAAGGTAGTCAAGTTGAAGGCGCTGCAACGAACGTGCAAACTGAGCTTTCGCGCCAGCGTAGCTGGTATCCTGTAACCACAGCTTGGTTGTGATGAAAAGTTCATCGCGGGGTACGCCGCTTTGTTTCAGCGCATTGCCGACCTGAGTTTCATTCAGATAGGAGGCGGCGGTATCGATCAGGCGATATCCTGTTTCGATGGCATCCCGCACGGCTTGCTCACACTCGTTCGCTTCGGTCATTTGGTATACACCAAAACCGAGCAGAGGCATCTCAACACCGTTATTTAAGACCGTTGTATTCATGGAACGCTCCTGAACATCATTTTTTGCATTGCCAGCAGATTAGCAAGAATCTGTTCACACCATTAGTCCGTTAAATCAGCATAGACCTATGAGCTAAATTCATTTTTAGCAGGCTAAAATGCGAAGGTTGTCGCATGTGTTAGCGGGGAGAGGGCGTTACTCATGATTGGCGTTCATAAACTTATGCTTCTTCGGCTATCTAATCACTGTCATTCACCCCGTATATACTGCCACCTGACTTTTCCTAAGATAACAGGACGCTATGCGTACACGTGAACAGTGCCTGCCGGCTGCTGCTGCAAGCCAGACCGGTCTCTCTTTTATTCTCATCCTCAGCGGCCTGATGGCCTTTACTTCACTTTCAACCGATATCTACCTCCCGGCGATGCCGACTATGGCGGGGGATTTAAACGGCAATGTGGAGCTTACTGTTACCGGTTTTTTGGTGGGGTTTGCTATTGCGCAGCTGATCTGGGGACCGATCAGCGATCATCTGGGCAGACGTACACCGTTGTTCATCGGCATGGTGCTGTTTATCATCGGTTCTGCGGGGTGTGCGCTGTCCACGGATATCACGCAAATTGTTTTCTGGCGGGTCTTTCAGGCGCTGGGGGCCTGTACCGGACCGATGCTGGCGCGTGCCATGATTCGTGATCTCTTTGCTCGTACTCGTGCGGCGCAAATGTTGTCAACCCTGGTACTGGTTATGGCGATTGCCCCCATCGCAGGGCCATTGATTGGCGGGCAAATTATTCGACTGAGCACCTGGCACTCTATTTTTTGGTTACTGGTGGCCATTGGCGTGCTGATGTTTATCTCGTTGCTGTGGTTACCGGAAACACTCCCTGAAGAAAGACGCGTAAAAGCCTCACTGGCAGGCGCATTCCGGCATTACCGCGCGCTATTAACCAATGGTCGATTTATGCGCTACACCCTGAGTCTGACCTTTTATTACGTGGGTGCGTATGCGTTTATTACCGGTTCGCCATTTGTTTACATTCGCTATTACCATGTCGATCCGCAGCATTATGGCTGGTTATTTGCGTTAAATATTGTCGGCGTTATGGCGATGAGTGCGGTCAACCGCCGGCTGGTGCAACGGCACGCGTTAGAACAGTTGCTTAAGTACGCGACAATGTTGGCGGCACTGGCTGCTGTTGCATTGGCACTGCTGGTTAAGCTGGAAATAGGGGGGTTTATTGCCATTATCATCACTGTGTTTCTGCTATTTTCGATGAATGGGATCATTGCAGCAACGTCGACGGCCGCCGCGCTGGATGCGGCCCCCAATATCGCCGGGTCAGCTTCGGCGCTGATTGGTTCATTACAGTATGGCAGTGGCATCATCTCATCATTACTACTGGCGAGATTGAGTGACGGCACCCCCTGGACCATGGCCTGGATTATTGCGCTATTCACATTGATGAGCGCCGCACTGGTGTTCCGTGACAAACAGTAGTTGAACAGCTCCGCGATAGCGGGGCATATACTTATTCTTTGTTAAGATCGCTCAGCAGGACGGCAATGCTTTGACCACCATTTGTTTGCTCAAGGGCAATCTTTACAATGATGGTCAGCGGTACTGAAAGCAGCATCCCAACGGGGCCGAGCAGCCAGCCCCAAAAAATCAGCGACAGGAATACCACCAGCGTAGAAAGTCCCAGCCCACGTCCCATGATGCGGGGTTCGAGGATATTGCCGAATACCAGGTTAATCACCAGATAACCTGCCAGCACGAGCAACGCGTCGTAAAAACCACTGAATACCAGTACCTGAGCAATAGGGGGAATCGCTGCCAGCACCGAACCGATGTTAGGAATATAATTCAGGGCAAAGGCCAGTAGTCCCCAGACAAACGCGAAGCGGACATCCAGTGCGGCAAGCATGCCCCAGGCGACCAGGCCGGTGACGATGCTGATGGCGGTTTTTAGTACCAGATAGTGTGAGACACTGTCGATAGCGCGTTGGATTGCGGCCATTCCCTCAAGAGGGCGGCTCATCATTTGTTTGAGTTTTCCGGGGAGTTGCGGTACTTCCAGCAGCATAAAAACCACGGTCAGCAACAGTAGAAATATCGAGGACATCGCATTAGAGAGTTGCGTCAATAAATTGGTGACCAGCGTCATCGCAGCGTTCGGATCGACATATTTCACCAACTCGTCTACGGAAACGCCGATCCCCGCACGTTGTAGCCACGGTTCGATATTTTTCAGTGGGATAACCAATGACGAACGATACTGCGGCAGTGTCCGTGCCAGCTCATTTAAGGATGTACCTAAATAAGCCAGAAGCAGCACCATTAGCATGACAATAATAACAACCAGCAATGACACGGCAAATACACGCGGTATGCGGAGCTTAACCATGCGCTGTACTACGGGATTAAGCACGACGGCGATAAATAACGCCAGAATAAACGGTACGATGATATCGGCGGCAAATCGGATACCGGTTAAAATGATAACCAACATGCCGAGCATAATAACTATTTTTAGGCCGTTAAGCGTGATGATCGGTTTTGCCATGTGAATCCCTGAGTTTTTTATCAATATAATAATGTGATCTGCCTCGAGCCGTTATAACAAAAATCAAACGAGTCGGGTAAAGAAGTGAAAAGATTTTGAGTTCGCATTGAACCTATGATACAAATCATCTGTGTTTAACTACCGAGGACAATTATCATCCGCGATGATGAGAAGCAACACTGCGGATAATTGTAATATTATGGACAATACGTTCAGGATGTTTTTGCGTTTACCTACACTTCTTCGTACCTCCTCCACTTTCTTGCTTGCGGGTGAGCAACACTGGCGCAACGCGCTTTAGTCCCTTCTTCTGCCTGAGCTGGCGTTATGCGCTGAGCTATCTGATTCTATTTTTTGGTTTACTGCATGCAGTAGGCCCAAAGGACTATATTCTCAAGCAGGAGATGCATCATGTTTTACTGGATATTATTAGGTCTGGCCATTGCGGCTGAAATTACCGGTACGCTGTCAATGAAATGGGCCAGCGTAGGCCATGGTAATGCGGGCTTTATTTTAATGCTGGTAATGATCGCCTTATCGTATATTTTTCTCAGTTTTGCCGTTAAAAAAATCGCCCTTGGTGTGGCCTATGCCTTATGGGAAGGTATCGGAATTTTATTTATTACGCTGTTTAGCGTGTTGTTATTCGACGAAACCTTGACCACGATGAAAGTTGCTGGACTGGTCTCGCTGGTGTTAGGCATTGTGTTGATCAAATCGGGTACACGCAAACCGGCAAAAGCGAGGAGGGAGGTGACCCATGCAGCAGTTTGAGTGGGTTCACGGCGCGTGGCTTGGAATGGCCATCGTTCTTGAAATCGTTGCTAACGTCTTCTTAAAATTTTCCGATGGTTTCCGCCGTAAGGCTTATGGCGTGTTGTCGCTGGTGGCGGTGTTAGCGGCCTTTAGTGCGCTGTCCCAGGCGGTAAAAGGGATCGACCTTTCTGTCGCCTACGCGCTGTGGGGAGGATTCGGGATCGCCGCAACGTTGGCCGCAGGATGGGTGCTTTTTGGTCAGCGCCTGAATAACAAAGGCTGGATTGGCGTCGCCTTGCTGCTGGCCGGAATGATAATGATCAAACTTGCCTAATCTACGTGCTGCCCGCAAACGTGGGCAGCATGCGTCATCCCTTCGCCAGTGCTTCGAGTTTATCGCGAAAACCCGTCACAGAAATGGCGCGATTATCTGCCCGCCAGCGATCTTTTGCTGCTGGAGCGGAGCTTTGCACACCAATCAATTGCCAGCCTGAATCTGTCTTTAACATCAATGGGGAGCCGCTGTCGCCAGGGAGCGTATCGCACTGATGCGACAAGACTGTATTTTGCGCCCAGCCAGTTACCACGCAATCCTGATGCGTGTACAGGTCATCCAGGTGATCTTCCGGGTACCCCGATTGAGTCACTTTACGGTCAGCAGCTTTTAGCGCAGCGGTTAACGCGGCTTTATCACCGTCAAATAACGGTAGCGGCGTGATCCCGGAGGGGGGATAACGTAACACTACCAGACCAAAATCCCACGGAGCTGCAGAAGGTGGGACAATCCAGCCGTCACCATCTGCTTTTAAACGCTTGCCGAGAGAGGGATCAACCCGTCCTTCAATGCCGTGGATTTCATAGCGCCAGATACCCTTTTTCGACACAAAACGTAGCGCGACGGCTTTATCCGGCTTGCCTTTTGGTGGGGTGAGTAAGCAGTGCCCGGCGGTCAGGGCCAGGTGAGGTGAAATGAGCGTAGCCGTACACAGGTTACCGCTGGCGGTTTCCAGTTGCCCGATAGCGTCCCACGGTGATTGTGTAGGGTCAGTCACCCTCACACGATCATCATGACCAAAAAACAGCGTTTTTATGTTATCGGCTTCAGCAATGGTCGTTGCAGGCTGCTCCGCATGTGCAACGACAGGAAATAGACAAATTGAACCCAGTAATACCGCAATGGTTTTATGCATATCACACTCTGGTGGGGAATTATGATTATTAACAGCAAACCCTCAGTTAATACTATAGACGGGACGGCGGGAAAGTGGGAGTAAAATCAGATAACTACACTCAGGAAAGATAAAAATGCATGGCGATAAGAGCGCAAATTATCAGGGTAATAAGAATGAACTCAAAGCGGTAATGTGACACCATTTTACCCTCCGAAAGGCGGCGCTAAATCAGACTGATTTAGCGCCGTATGCTATGGCATGGGGGATGCCATGGTTACTACAGATGTTTTATGCAGCCGGCTGAGCAGCTGGTTTAGCGGTTTCGTGTTTTACTGCTTTTTTGGTGTGTTTTTTAGCGGCCTGAGCTTTCTGCTCTGCGGCTGGTTTGGTTGCAGCTGGTTTAGTTGCTGCTTTTTTGGTGTGTTTTTTGGCTGCCTGAGCTTTCTGCTCTGCAGCTGGCTTGGTTGCTGCTTTTTTGGTGTGTTTCTTCGCAGCCTGAGCTTTCTGTTCTACAGCCGGTTTAGCTGCGGATTTTTTAGCGTGCTTTTTGGCAGCCTGCGCTTTCTGCGGAGCTGCTTTGTGCTGTTTTTTATGATGAGTGGTTTTTGCCGGTGCGGCTTTCGTGGTCGCAGCAGCAGTCGGAGCGGTAGTAGCAGTTGTTTCAGCAGCAAATGCAGCGGAAGACAGACCCATAGCAGCGGCAACAACCAGAGCTAATACTTTTTTCATTCTCATACCCTCGATTTGGTTTTTCATTCAACCCCACTGCGGGGCCGTTGAAATAACTATATCGCTGTAATCTCTGGGCTTCCGTGAGTCATTGGTTTCGACGTGTAACCGTTTGTACAATGACTCACGGTTTACGATTACAGATAGCGGGCTTCCAGATGGGCGCGGAAATAGCGGCTGCTCAGCGGCTCTCCGGTTGCCTGGGTAATGAGCTGCTCGGTCGTGAAACGACTGCCATGTTGCCAGATATTCTGGCGCAACCAGTCAAACAAGGCGCTAAAATCTCCTTGCGCAATGGCGTGGTTTAAGCCTGGCAAGGCACGGTTAGCTGCACTGAAAATCTGGGCTGCATACATCGCCCCCAATGTGTACGAAGGGAAGTAGCCAAAACCGCCATCGGTCCAGTGGATATCCTGCATACAGCCGTTACGGTAGTTCCCGATCGTAGAGAGCCCTAACCAGGCCTGCATTTTTTCATTCCACAAGGCAGGAATGTCATCGACCTCAATGTCGCCGTTAATCAACGCGCGCTCGATTTCATAACGCAGGATCACGTGAGCAGGATAGCTAACCTCGTCAGCGTCAACGCGGATATAGCCCGGTTTGACCTGCTGGTTCCAGGCGATGAAATTGCTTTCCTCAAAGGCGGGTTGATTGCCAAAATGTCGGGTTACTGCGGGAATTAACCGTTTCAGAAACGCCGGGCTGCGGCCTAATTGCATTTCAAAGAACAGGCTCTGAGATTCATGGATGGCGGTTGATCGTGCCAGGGCAATAGGTTGTCCTGACCAGTTCTGAGGTAGATTTTGCTCATAACGCGCATGACCTGTCTCATGAATGACGCCAAATAACGCGCTGAGCAGTTCGTTTTCATCGTAGCGGGTGGTAATCCGAACATCTTGCGGTACGCCGCCGCAGAACGGATGTGCACTGATGTCCAGGCGTCCCGCGGTAAAATCAAAACCTAACTGAGCCATGGTTTCAAGGCCCAGCTCACGCTGAACTGCAGTCGGGAAGGGACCAGTGGGGGCGATAAGCGATTGTTGTGATTGTTTTGCCACTACCTTATTGAGCAATTCGGGTAGCCAGCTCTTGATGTCGGCAAAGAGAATATCCAGCCGGGCGCTGGTCATCTCTGGTTCAAAGACATCCAGTAATGCGTCGTAGGGCGAACATCCTTTCGCTTCTGCACGCAGTCGGGCTTCTTCGCGGCTGTACTTAACCACCTCTTTCAGGTTTTCAGCAAACCCTTCCCAGTCATTGGCCGGGCGTTGGCTGCGCCAGGCATGTTCGCAACGACTGCCCGCCAGTGATTTCGCTTCTACCAGTGATTCGGGTAGCAAGGACGCTTGATGATGTAGCCGTGACATTTCGCGCAGATTGGCCTGCTCGACATCGTTCAGGTCTTCCTGCTGTGCGGCGGCGATCCACTTTGCCACATTGGCATCGGTTAACAGTTGATGTTCAAGCACGCTCAGTTCAGCCAGCGCTTCACCCCGGGCTTTGCTACCGCCAGGCGGCATCATGGTAAACATGTCCCAACTGGCTATTGCCGAGAGGTGGGAGAAGCGAGAGAGGCGCTGGAACGTACGGGTGAGTTGATGGTAATTATCGCTGTTACTCATTTTTTGTTCTCGTTCTGTTGGACCAGATTTCAGAGTCTAACGCGATTTCGCAAATTAACCCATTCATCATAGGCATGGGAATTTTGGTAGCTTGTCAATGATAATGATACTTTTTATCATGGTTGTGTATTGTTCAGATAACGAGAACATTTCATTTTATCCAAGGAGCAGGTGTGCAACAGGAAGTCAGTAACGAATATATCGCAAGGACAAAAGCGGTGGCTGGCTGTTTCTCTATGTTTTTGTTGATGTTCGGCCTCACATTTTCCCCATTATTTTTCCCTGCCAGTCACGACTTGCTCGCCAAAGGATTACTTTTCCCGCTGCTGTTTACACTGGAATTCGTCGTCCTGGTGCCGTTGTATTACGTTTTCTTTAGAAAAAGAGACGGTCTCGGCAAAGGAACATTCAACGCCAGGTGGTTTGTCATATTGTTTGTTGCGCTGCTGATTGTGCAGCTGGTCCTGCCCTGGGTATTGGGGATCAGAAAGACCGAAGAATGGGTGACAAGCCAGGTCTCACTGAACAGCTACGCGCTTTGGTTATCCAGTGTAACGCTGATATTTATTGCACCCGTGTATGAAGAAATCATCTTCAGGGGCTGCCTGTTCAATGCCTTTCAGTACTGGTTCAATAATAAAACAGGATTGTCGTCAGTGGTGGTGTCGGCTATTTTCGCCGTGATGCATACACAGTATGTGGATCTGAGAACGTTATTGATGTTGTTTATTGTGTCCCAGGTTTTGATCCTGGCGAGGCTGAAAAGTAACGGTTTACTGATGCCGATTTTGCTACATATTTTGATGAACGGTATGGTAATTGCTCTGCAGATTAGCGCCCAGACGTTTATGTTATCGTGAGACGTTTATGATGCCCGGTTTTCGGGCATCATTGATTATGCGTGCAGACGGTGGTGCAATCGGGCACCAACCAATAGCGCCAGCACCAGCATCAGTGCGATAAACCCGCCCACGCCGTTCCAGCCATAGCTATGCCAGAAAACACCCCCTAGTGTACCGGCAATGCTTGAGCCCAGGTAATAGCTGAACAGGTACAGTGAAGAGGCCTGGCCTTTAGCGCGTTTGGCTCGCGGCCCGATCCAACTACTTGCCACGGAATGCGCCGCAAAAAAGCCGGCTGAAAAGAGCAACATACCGGCAAAAATCAGCCATAACGAGGTAAACAGAGTCATTATTAGTCCGAACAACATCACGCCTGTCGAGAACAACATTACCGGGCCGCGCCCATAACGGGTGGTCATGGAACCGGCTTTTGGTGAGCTCCAGGTGCCGGTAAGATAAGCCACAGACAACAAACCGACGACAGCCTGGCTCAGCGCCCAGGGAGACAGCATCAGACGGTAGCCGATGTAGTTAAACAGTGTGACAAACGACCCCATCAGCAAGAACCCTTCTGCGAACAACAGTGGAAGTCCTCTGTCACGCCAGTGCAAACGGAAGTTGATAAATAACGTTTTAGGCCGTAACGATGTCGGTCTGAAGTGCCGTGATTCCGGTAAGATCTTCCAGAACATTAGCGCGGAGGCGAGGGCAAAGCAGCCAATAGCCGCCAGCGCGATTCGCCAGTTAAAAAAGTCAGTAAACACGCCGCTAATCAAACGACCACTCATACCACCAATCGAGTTTCCGCTGATGTATAAGCCCATTGAAAATGCAACAAAACTTGGGTGAATTTCCTCACTCAAATAGGTCATTCCCACGGCCGCCACGCCGCTCAGTGACAGTCCGATCAGCGCACGCATGATTAAAATACCGTGCCAACTGGTCATCATTGTTGAAAGGAGCGTACAACAAGAGGCGAGCAGCAGCGCGGTAACCATCACCGGCTTGCGGCCAATAGCATCTGAAAGTGGGCCGGTAAACAGTAACCCTATCGCCAGCATCGCTGTTGAAATGGAGAGCGAAATACTACTGCTGGCAGGCGATACGCCAAACTCGTGCGAAAGCACAGGCAGTATGGGTTGTACGCAATAGAGGAGGGCAAAAGTCGCCAGTCCGGCGGAAAACAGCGCCAGCGTGACGCGCATAAATGGGGATGTTCCGCGTTTGATAAAACCATCCGGCGGGGTAACTATCTGTTCATCAACATCGCTTGTTGGCGCGGTATCGACAGTTGTTGTACGGCTCACTTGAAATCCTTGCTCATCCAATTACGTCTACAGGACCAGCCTTAAGAGTATGAAAATCACAATATTCTGTCTAATATATTAATAATCTCAAATAATATTTTAAAGATATGAATATCGAACTGCGTCATTTACGTTACTTTGTGGCAGTTGCGGAAGAGCTGCATTTTGGTCGTGCAGCGGCACGACTGAATATTTCGCAACCTCCGTTGAGCCAGCAGATTCAGATTCTTGAGCAGCAGGTGGGTGCACGGCTACTGGCGCGGACTAACCGCAGCGTGGCGCTTACCGCTGCCGGAAAACAGTTTCTGGCGGACAGTCGGCAAATCCTGGGCCTGGTAAATGAGGCTGCCGCCCGTGCTGAGCGATTACACCTGGGGGAGTCGGGGGAACTGCGCATCGGTTTTACGTCATCAGCCCCGTTTATTAAGGCCGTGTCCGATACGCTGTCTCTTTTTCGCCAATGTTATCCTGCGGTGCATATGCAAACCCGTGAAATGAATACGCGCGAGCAAATTGCCCCGCTCAACGAGGGAACACTGGATTTAGGGCTCCTGCGCAATACGCAACTACCGGACACGCTGGCGCGGGAGGTCATTTTGCATGAGCCGCTGATGGCGATGATCCCACGCGCACATCCTCTGGCGCAAAAGCCGGTGGTGACGCTGGCGGAGCTGGCAAACGAGCCGTTTGTCTTTTTTGATCCGCATGTTGGAACGGGGTTGTATGACGATATTCTCGGCCTGATGCGCCGTTATGATCTGAAACCAACCATCGCCCAGGAGGTCGGTGAGGCGATGACCATCATTGGACTGGTGGCCGCAGGGTTGGGGGTTTCCATTTTGCCCGCCTCTTTTAAACGGGTGCAATTGTATGAAATGTGTTGGATCCCTATTGCCGAAGACGATGCGGTCTCCGAAATGTGGTTGGTGTGGCCGAAGCATCATGAACAAAGCCACGCTGCGCAGCGTTTTCGCCAGCAGCTTTTAGCCGCAGTGCAGCGCGGTTAATTTAGTTTAAAAATGGTCGAAAATGTGCAGTAAATCACAAGGCTAAGCAAAAAGTTGACGGAAACCATTGAAGTGCTTCACCATAGTCTACAGATTATTTCGGAGCGCGAAAATAAAGGGAGTAAGTGGTGGTTGCTGATAGTCAGCCTGGGCATATCGATCAAATTAAGCAGACCAATGCGGGCGCGGTTTATCGTCTGATTGATCAGCTGGGACCGGTATCGCGTATTGATCTCTCTCGCCTGGCACAATTGGCGCCTGCCAGTATTACCAAAATTGTCCGAGAAATGCTGGAAGCGCATTTGGTGCAGGAGCTGGAAATAAAAGAAGCCGGTAACCGCGGACGTCCGGCGGTTGGGCTGGTTGTCGAAACAGAAGCCTGGCATTACCTTTCTATTCGTATTAGTCGTGGCGAGATTTTCCTGGCGCTGCGCGATCTGAGCAGCAAACTGGTGGTCGAGGATTGTCTTGAAATGGCGCTGGTCAGCGAGACATCGTTACTGGAACGGGTTGTTGCGCAAGTTGATCAGTTTTTTATTCGTCACCAGCAAAAACTCGAACGCCTAACTTCCATCGCGATTACCTTACCCGGCATTATTGATACAGAGAACGGTATCGTACATCGTATGCCGTTCTATGATGACGTCAAAGAGATGCCGCTCGGCGAAACGCTGGAGCGGCATACCGGCGTGCCGGTATACATTCAGCACGATATCAGCGCATGGACCATGGCCGAGGCGCTGTTTGGTGCATCACGCGGGGCGCGTGATGTTATTCAGGTAGTCATCGATCACAACGTGGGTGCAGGGGTGATCACTGATGGTCATTTACTGCATGCAGGCAGCAGCAGCCTGGTCGAAATAGGTCATACGCAGGTGGACCCTTACGGCAAACGGTGCTACTGCGGTAATCATGGGTGTCTGGAAACGATCGCCAGCGTCGACAGCGTGCTGGAACTGGCGCAGGTGCGACTGAAGCAGTCAATGAGCTCCTCTCTGCACGGACAACCGTTGACGGTAGACGCACTGTGTCAGGCGGCCATGCAGGGCGATTTATTGGCGAAAGATATTATTAACGGCGTTGGGACACATGTCGGTCGTATCCTGGCCATCATGGTGAATTTGTTCAACCCGCAAAAGATATTGATAGGATCTCCACTCAGTAAAGCCGCTGACATTTTGTTCCCGACGATTGCTGACAGCATTCGTCAACAGGCGCTTCCGGCCTACAGCCAGCACATTGTTGTCGAAAGTACGCAATTTTCTAATCAGGGGACGATGGCGGGGGCCGCTCTCGTTAAAGACGCGATGTATAACGGTTCTTTGTTGATTCGTCTATTACAGGGTTAACATTTTTTAACTGTTGTACGAAAAATTGCGCTATCTCAAGCTGGTTCTGGCCGTCATACTTTAGACTTTCTCCACTGTTTTATTTTCCTGACTTATATTTTCAGAGCATACGGTGGAGTTAGTGATGCTGAAGCGTTTCTTTATTACAGGTACAGACACTTCTGTTGGGAAGACCGTGGTTTCCCGCGCATTACTACAAGCGTTGGCGTCAGGGGGTAAACGTGTGGCGGGTTACAAACCCGTCGCCAAAGGCAGCAAAGAGACTCCGGAGGGTATGCGCAATAAAGATGCACTGGTGCTGCAAAGTGTGTCATCCATCGAACTGCCGTACGAGGCGATTAACCCTATCGCGCTGAGCGAAGACGAAAGCAGCGTGGCGCATAGTGGTCCGGTTAACTACACCCTGTTATCCAATGGACTTGCAAGCCTGAGTGAGAAGGTTGATCACGTTGTTGTTGAAGGCACAGGTGGCTGGCGTAGTCTGATGAACGATCTGCGTCCGTTATCGGAGTGGGTAGTACAGGAGCAACTCCCGGTTCTGATGGTGGTGGGCATTCAGGAAGGCTGTATTAACCATGCCATTCTCACCGCACAGGCGATTGCCAGTGACGGGCTGCCGTTGATTGGCTGGGTAGCGAACCGTATTAACCCCGGATTGGCGCATTATGCCGAAATCATCGACGTGCTAAGCAAAAAATTACCGGCACCGTTGATGGGTGAATTGCCTTATTTGCCACGTGCCGAGCAGCGCGAGCTTTCTCAGTATATTCGTCTGTCAATGCTCGGCAGCGTGTTGTCTGTAGATAGAGTCATGGCGTAACGTTCGCGACAGCACTGACGACACGACGCAAGCAATCAACAGGCCGGGGAGCAGTCGATACTCACCGGTCATTTCACAGACCATCAATGTCGACATAATGGGGGCATGGGTCGTCGCCGCCAGCAGTGTGGCCATTCCTGTTAAGCCCAACAGTACCGCTATTTCATCCGCCCCCGGAAGCCAGAATCCCCATACCCGACCCAGTAACATACCGATCGACAAACCGACGAACAGCGTTGGTGTAAACACGCCGCCGGGGGCTCCTGAACCGCTACTGGCGAGTACGGCCAGCAATTTGCAAATGAAAATTCCGCTGATGACGGCGAGCAAAGGCGGAGAGAGTAAATACGACTGTACCACGCTGTAGCCGTTGCCCCAGACCGCAGGTGTGAGTAGCGACAACAGGCCAACGATCAACCCACCCAGGGCTAACTGGCCTGGTGGTGCGAGTTTTAAGCGCAAAAAGCCGTTGTGGCTGGTGGTCATAAGCCACATAAAAAGAGGTCCGCAGAGACCGGCTAACAGACCCGTGCTGATAATCATCACATATTCCAGCACATGCAGCTCACGTGTCAGATGAACGGTATACAGTAGCGCGTTGCTGTTGCTAAGCGCATTGGTGGTTAACAATGCGACGACGGCGGAGACAACCACCGGCCCTAATGAGGCGAGGATCAACGTGCCAAACAGCACTTCGGCAATAAATAAGCTACCCGCCAACGGAGCGTGATACGCACCGGCCATACCAGCAGCAGCCCCGCAGGCAATCCATAATTTCCATTCCGAACGCGGTGTGAAGCGTTGTGCGAAGCATGAGGCCGCCAATGCGGCCAATAAAATCATTGCTCCTTCACGACCAATGGCGCTACCGCTCGCCACGACGACCAAAGAGGCCAGTGATTTCACCAGACTTGCGCTGACGTCGAACTGCCCGTCAGTCTGCAGGGCTTCCATATAATCTGTGGGGGCCTGTGGGCGTAAACGATTAAATTTTTGCCAGCCCCAGAGCAAGAGTCCTGCCGCCAGACCACCGAGCGCAGGTGTCAGCATGCGTCTGAACGGCGGCAGATTTGTCGCGGCATTGACCAGACTTCCCGTATCGTTAATCAGGAACAGCCATTCAAGCAATTGCATCGCATGACGAAATCCTGCAACGGCCAGGGCTGCAAGGATACCAATCAGCGCGGCGATCAGCAGACGCCGAAACAGAGTGCGTAGGTCAGGATAAGCATGTAAACGATGCATGGGTTGCCAGACAGGAATATTCAGACGGCTTATTTTGCGGGTAATTAGCCGCAGAAGCAAAAGCTCAGCGTGCGAAACTCAGCGGGAAATGGGCAGGAACTGTCCTGCCCGTGGGTGACATTAACGAAACAATGGTTTATCTGCCACCGGAACTAATAACTGCGACTGCCATTGTGCCAGCGTCAGGCGTGCCAGTTTACCCAACCCCTGGTAGAACGGATGGTCCGCCTTCTCGATAAAAATATCGAGAAAGCGAGCCGACCACGGCAGTAGATGCCAGGCCAGCAATTGCTCACATTCGGTGTGGCGGCCATTTTCGGCAAGCCAGGCGGTTAGCAGTAACAGCGAACCAAAGTGATCTTCTGGCTCATTCTGTTGCAGCGCAAACTGAATGCCGTTGTCGCGCATCCATTGACGTAATGCCAGCGTGGAATCACCAAACAACACGTTTTCGCGATCCAGCCAGACCGAACCCCAGGGCGGGGATGGCAAAGCGTAGGGGCCGATAAACAAACGTTGCCAGGCTTGTGGGAGCGTTTCATCGCTATCTGTCTGCATTTGTGCAGCCAGTGGCGACAACGTAGCTTCCGGCAGCGGCCACTGTGCTTGCCAGCCATCAGCTTTTAACGCACTGACCATCGCAGATGCTTCAGCGCTATCTGGCGCATAGAAGAACAACGCGCCCAGAACGCGCGCTGCGGTTGAAAAGTTGTCACATTGTGAAAAATGGGTCATGCAAACAATCCTGAACAGTGCGGGTTGCCCCGCACCCGAGAGTTAACCTGCAACAGCCATTCCGACTGTCATATGCAAACCATAAAACAAACCACGACCAATGATTTCACCGGCCAGGACTAAAATTAAACCTAACGCCAGCCCAGCGGCATGCGGGTTTTTACGGCGGATAAGCGGGCATATCCAGCACCCAAGACCTGCGGCCAGCAAGACGATGCGCCACACCTGTAAGCGGCCGTAGTCAGGTACCAGCGCATTGGCGAATTGCACCGAACTGTGGATTGTGCCGAGGGAAAGTCCCTGCAGGACAATCACACCTGCACTCACCAGTAACGCCAGCACGCTTATTCCCGCGAACACGTTGGCATTAAAAGGAACACCAGCAGCACGCAACAGCAGGGCGGCAAAGAGTGGCCCGCTCAGAAGCATGGTCATGAAAAAGGCCACCGTAGTGTAACCATTATACCAGGTCGGTACGGTATCTATCTGGTAAACGTTGGTCATCGCCCAGACAAACACCACGCCCAGCAACATGCTTACCAGCAGCCATATTTTACCTAATGCAGCAGGCATTTTACCGAGAAAAGCGACCAGCCACCATAAACCACCGACGGCAAAAAACAGCGAACCGCTGGCGATTTCATTACTTAGCGCTGATTCACCGACTCTGTTCAGTGAGTTAAATGCGCGTAACGGAGACCCCAAATGCATAACCGAGGCCAGGAATGCGATTCCCATTACCAGCCAAAGAAAAAACATACTGCGAACAATGCGCTGCCTTACAACATCGTCTTTGGCGGCAACCCAACCCAGCCCACTGACGATTAGCGCGCCTGCCACGCATTGGCCCAGAACCGTGAACAGTACCAGCGGCCATTCATGCCATCCACTTCCCATTTTAGACCTCCTTCGGATTAGCCAGATAACCCGTGGTATCCCCGGTCGGGCGGCTATTGGCATTTGGTTTGATGACGATGCTCGGTTTGGTAAAGTGCGCGCCAGGGAGCGGCGCTACCGCGGCCAGGGTGCCGTGTTTTTTACGCAGTTCCTCTATCGGGCCGAAGTCCAGCGCACGCAGCGGGCAGGATTCGACACAGATGGGTTTCTTACCCTCAGCAACGCGTTCATGACAGCCATCGCACTTGGTCATGTGTCCTTTGGCGGCATTGTATTGCGGCGCGCCATACGGGCAGGCCATGTGGCAATAGCGACAGCCAATGCACACATCTTCATCCACGACCACAAAACCATCTTCACGTTTGTGCATCGCGCCGCTTGGACACACCTTGGTACAGGCCGGGTCTTCACAGTGGTTGCACGCAATGGAGAGGTAGTAGGCGAAAACGTTCTGGTGCCAGACACCGTTATCTTCCTGCCAGTCACCGCCGGCGTATTCGTAAATACGGCGGAAACTGACGTCCGGCGTTAAATTTTTGAAGTCTTTGCAGGCCAGTTCGCAAGTTTTGCAACCGGTGCAACGGGCGGAGTCGATAAAAAATCCGTATTGAGTCGTCATGGGTTACACCTTACGCCTTTTCAACCTGAACGAGATTACTGTGGGATGGATTCCCCTTCGCTAACGGAGAAGGACGATGTGACGTGAGAATGTTAATAGAACCACCGTGATCGATCTGGTCACCAAACATATCAGCATTGAGCCATGCGCCTTGGCCGATGGCTGTCACGCCGGGCAAAATACGCGGTGTGACTTTCGCAGCGATCAGCATCTGACCATTGCTGTTAAACACCCGTACCGTATCGCCGTGATGAATACCACGTGAACGAGCATCGACGGGGTTAATCCAGATTTCCTGCGGGCATGCCTGTTGTAAAACATCAATGTTGCCGTAGCTTGAGTGAGTTCGCGCCTTATAGTGGAACCCGGTGAGCTGTAGCGGATACGTTTTGCGTTTGGGGTCGTCCCAGCCGTCAAAGCCTGGCGCATAAGCCGGTAGCGGATGCACAATCTCGTCTTGCTTGAGTTCCCATGTCTCGGCAATGGTGGCCAGTCTTTCAGAGTAAATCTCAATTTTCCCTGATGGCGTTTTCAACGGGTTTGCCGCAGGATCTTCGCGGAATGAACGGAAGGCAACATAGTGTTCTTCCGGGCATTTTTTCTTGAAAATACCGGTCGTTTTCATCTCTTCGTAATCCGGCATTTCCGGGTTACGTTCTTTGGTTTTGGCATGCAGATATTTCACCCACTCGTGTTGGGTGCGGCCTTCCGTGAATTATTGATAGACGTCCGGGCCCAGGCGTTTAGCGACTTCACTTAACATCCAGTAGATGGGTTTTCGTTCAAATTTAGGTGTGGTAGCGGGTTGTCCGAGGATCACATAGCCCATATTCCCGGCGGACTCATGTGAGATGAGATCTTCCTGTTCAGTAGGCATCAGATCCGGCAGCAGGATGTCGCAGTACTTCGCCGATGCGGTCATAAAGTGCTCAATGCCGACAATCATTTCGCACTTACTGTCATCCTGTAAAACGTCATGAGTATGAGCAATATTGCCATGCTGGTTGATGAGCGTGTTACTGGCATAGCACCAGATAAACTTGATAGGCACATCCAGTTTATCTTTGCCACGGACACCGTCGCGGGTGGCCGTCATTTCTGCACCATGATCGATAGCATCCGTCCAGGTGAACACCGATATCTGTGTTTTGACCGGGTTCTCTAACATGGAGAACCATTCAACGCCCAGATCCCAGGTCCCTTCACGCATACCGGAGTTACCGCCGTTAATTCCCACGTTTCCTGTCAAAACAGAGAGCATGGTGATTGCTCGGGCTGTCTGTTCACCGTTGGAATGGCGTTGCGGTCCCCAGCCCTGACAGATGTAAGCAGGTTTTGCCGAACCGATTTCACGCGCTAACTGGATGATTTTGTCTGCAGGGATGCTGGTAATCTGAGATGCCCATTGCGGTGTTTTGGCAATTCCGTCCGGACCGTCACCTAATATATAGGTCTTGTAGTGCGCATTACGCGGTGCGCTGGCGGGGAGAGTGGTTTCATCGTAGCCGATGCAGTATTTATCAAGGAAAGGTTTATCAATCAGATCTTCTGTGATCAGCACCCAGGCGATAGCGGCGGCCAGTGCAGCATCCGTCCCAGGGCGAATAGGCAACCATTCATCTTCACGACCTGCGGCGGTGTCGTTGTAGCGTGGATCGATAACGATCATTCTGGCATTTGACCGCTCACGTGCCTGCTCGACATACCAGGTTACGCCACCGCCGCTCATACGCGTTTCGGCTGGGTTATTACCAAACATCACAACCAGTTTTGTGTTGGCGATATCGTCGGGGCTGTTACCGTCGTTAGCACCAAACATGTATCCCATGGCGGCGCTGATTTGTGCGGTGCTGTAACTCCCGTAACGGCTTAGATAGCCACCACAGGAATTCATCAAACGGTAGGGGACGTTGGAGTTCGTGATATTACCGCCATCCACACCGGTACCGTAAAGAACGTGAACGGCTTCATTACCGTAATCATGCAAAATACGTTTCAGATTTCCGGCTACGGTATCCAGCGCTTCATCCCAACTGATACGCTCAAATTTACCTTCACCGCGTTTGCCAACGCGTTTCATCGGGTATTTGAGGCGGTCAGGGTGGTTCATACGACGGCGAATCGAACGACCACGCAAGCAGGCGCGAACCTGGTGGTTACCGTAGGTATCATCGCCGGTCGTGTCAGATTCAACCCAGTAGACTGCATCATCTTTCACATGCAGACGTAAAAGGCAACGGCTGCCGCAGTTAACCGTACAGGAACTCCAGACAGCTTTATCTTCAACAGGTTGCACTGATTGCTGTACTGCAGCAGCAGCGGCACGAATACCAAAGGGTAGTGACAGGCCTCCGGCAGCAAGTGCCAGTGAACCTATAGCCGAGGATTTCACTAACGTCCTGCGGCTAATACCTCCATATTGCTCATCTTCAGACATAACCCACTCCATTGTAATTGTCGTTATATACATTGTTTTATAACGAAATAACTAGCTTGCTAACAATGAAGTTGAGTCTACCTATTTATAGGTAAATCTTATTAATGCATATCAAACAGGAGTGACCCTCCGCGAACGGAGGGTAAAAATTTATTGCGGTTCAGCCACGTGACCGTCCTGAGAAGGGCTACTGTTTGCGGGTGCGTTACCGCTGTTAGTTCGGGTATAGAGGATCTTGTGCGTATCATTGGCACAATGACCGACCACCAGTGAATCAGGCTGATCGGCCTGGTCATTTGGAACAATATTCAACGTGAAACTGGATTCCGCGACACCATTATTAATAATGCGCTGCTCAATATCACTCTTCACGCGCTCACATGACGCGGGTGCCGCCAGGATCTGCGGGGAAGCGACCAGTAATAAGCTCGCGGCAATTCCTGCTATGTATTTCATCATCAACTCCTTTCGTGATCGACATAAACTAAGATTAGCATTTCTGGTGTAAATAACTGTATTTGCTAATATGATTGAGAATTATCTTCTTATCCCGGTGAAAAATGTGAAGAAACAGACCCTGTTAGGTTTCCTGTGTATCGTGTTGGTTGGGTGTGATAACGCCAAAGGGCTGGTGTCCTTTACGCCGGAAATGGCCAGCTTCTCCAATGAATTTGATTTTGATCCGCTGCGCGGCCCGGTGAAAGATTTTAGTCAGACGCTGCTCAACGACAAAGGCGAAGTGACTAAGCGCGTCACAGGTACGCTCTCGCAGGAAGGCTGTTTTGATACGCTGGAATTGCATGATGTCGAAAATAATACGGGTATGGCGTTAGTGCTGGATGCGAACTTCTATCGGGATGCCGAAACGATGGAAAAACGGATCCGTTTACAGGGGAAATGCCAACTGGCGGAACTGCCTTCTGCGGGCGTAGTGTGGGATACCGACGATAACGGTTTTGTTGTGTCCGCCACGGGAAAAGAAATGAAGGTGCAGTACCGGTATGATGCGGAAGGCTACCCGCTCGGCAAAACCACCGTCAGTAAGGACAATACGCTGCAGGTTGAGGCTAAACCGTCAGCCGATCCATTGAAAAAACTGGATTACACGGCAGTAAGCATGCTGAACGATCATCCTTTAGGTAACGTCAAACAAACCTGTGAGTATGATTCGTATGCTAATCCGGTCAACTGCCAGCTGGTTATCGTTGACGAAAGCGTAAAGCCGGCAGTTGAGCATCATTACTCGATTGAAAACACCATTGATTACTACTAACCGTTTTTACTGAGCGGTAGGTTGTAACAGGCTGGAACCCGGTATTTTGTGATCGGCAAGATATTGCTGTTGGAAGATACACATGCGAATGGTGTTACGATATTGGCCGTTAATAAAGAACTCATGAATCAATTCACCTTCGACCATAAAGCCAAGTTTGCGGTAGATATGAATGGCTTTTTCGTTCTCTTTATCAACGATCAGATACAGCTTATATAAATTAAGCACGGTAAAACCGTAATCCATCGCCAGCTTTGCCGCGCGCGTTGCCAGACCTTTTCCCTGGTAATCCGGGGAAATGATGATCTGAAATTCAGCCCGGCGGTGCACATGGTTTATTTCAACCAGCTCCACCAGCCCGGCTTTCTCACCGTCACACTCGACCACAAAACGGCGTTCACTTTGGTCGTGAATGTGTTTGTCATACAGGTCTGACAGCTCAACAAACGCTTCGTAAGGTTCTTCAAACCAGTAGCGCATGACGCTGGCGTTGTTATCAAGCTGATGGACGAAACGTAAATCTTCACGCTCCAGCGGGCGCAGCTTTACACTGAGGGCGCTTGCCATATCGTATCCTTTCAATATCTTCTAATGAGCACAATGATTATGGGGCAACGGTGCGCCCAGTGCGGCGATCGAGACAACGCAGGGTGTTAGGCTCCCAATACGCATTCAGGTTCGCGCTTTGTTCGCATTTATCACGGCTATCAAAAGCAGCGTCGGCTTTGTCCCACTCTTTCTCTGTACGCTTGTTGACTTTCTGACGCAACTGACGCGTATCGTTCCACTGTTCCTTTTCCATTGCAGCCTGTTGACGACTTTGCGCACTGTCCCCGGACTCTATGACCAGTTTACTGGTTTCAGCAAATACGGAAGAGGTGTACACGGCCGCCGCCAGCGTCAGCATGGCCGTCAGACACAGGCGTTTGGTCAGTGTAATTTTCATGGCGAATTCCTTTAATGAGAAAGGGAAAAAAACGATAAAACAGGGTTAAATTCTACACTATTCCTGCGCCAGGGCATACCCACTGGGCGCATATGGATACGTTGGACATATTCTGTCGTATCATGGTTAAACCGAAGGTAACTGAATTACTTCAATGCTTAAGACAACATTACTTTTCTTCGTCACCGCGTTATGCGAAATCATTGGCTGCTTTTTACCCTGGCTCTGGCTTAAGCGTGGGGCGACGGCCTGGTTGCTGGTTCCCGCTGGGGTGTCATTAGCGCTGTTCGTCTGGTTGCTGACGCTACATCCGGCGGCGAGCGGGCGGGTATATGCCGCGTATGGTGGTGTCTACGTGGTGACTGCACTGCTCTGGTTACGCATTGTCGATGGCGTAAAACTGAGCCTGTACGACTGGTCCGGCGCGTTAGTAGCACTGTGCGGGATGTTGATCATCGTTGCCGGATGGGGGCGCGCATAGCGCCTTTTTTGTGATCAGTGAGCGTTTTTTTGATCTTCATACTTGTATGGTAGTAGTTCAGTTGGGTAAATTTCCTGCATCACAAGAAGAGATGTAAGGATTAAAAAATGAAGATTGTCGGGGCTGAAGTTTTTGTTACCTGTCCAGGACGTAATTTTGTCACGCTGAAAATCACGACAGACGATGGGATCACTGGATTAGGGGATGCCACGCTTAACGGGCGTGAATTATCCGTGGCGTCCTACCTGAAAGATCATGTGTGTCCACAGCTAATTGGACGTGATGCGCATCGAATTGAGGATATCTGGCAGTTTTTCTACAAGGGGGCTTACTGGCGCCGCGGCCCGGTAACGATGTCGGCGATTTCTGCGGTGGATATGGCCCTGTGGGATATCAAAGCGAAGGCGGCGAATATGCCGTTGTACCAGTTGCTGGGGGGCGCATCACGCGAAGGCGTCATGGTGTACTGTCACACAACGGGTCATTCCATTGATGATGTGCTGGAGGATTACGCGCGTCATAAAGAGATGGGATTTAAAGCGATCCGTGTACAGTGTGGTGTACCGGGAATGAAGACCACCTACGGAATGTCTAAAGGTAAAGGCCTGGCCTACGAACCTGCGACCAAAGGCCAGTGGCCGGAAGAGCAGCTGTGGTCGACGGAGAAATATCTCGATTTCACACCGAAATTGTTTGAAGCCGTCCGCAACAAATTTGGTTTTGATGAACATCTTCTGCATGACATGCATCACCGTCTGACGCCAATTGAAGCGGCTCGTTTTGGTAAGAGCATTGAACAATACCGTTTGTTCTGGATGGAAGACCCAACCCCCGCTGAAAACCAAGAGTGCTTCCGCCTGATTCGCCAGCATACGGTCACGCCGATTGCGGTAGGGGAAGTGTTCAACAGTATCTGGGACTGCAAGCAGCTTATTGAAGAACAGCTGATCGACTATATTCGCACCACTATTACCCACGCAGGCGGTATCACCGGTATGCGTCGTATTGCTGATTTTGCCTCACTTTATCAGGTACGCACGGGGTCTCATGGACCTTCCGATTTGTCACCAGTCTGCATGGCCGCTGCGCTGCATTTCGATCTGTGGGTACCCAACTTCGGGGTGCAGGAATATATGGGATACTCAGAACAGATGTTGGAAGTGTTCCCGCATAACTGGACCTTTGATAACGGCTACATGCATCCAGGTGACAAACCAGGGCTCGGTATTGAGTTTGACGAAAAACTTGCAGCGAAATATCCGTACGATCCCGCATATCTGCCGGTCGCCCGTCTTGAAGATGGCACGCTATGGAACTGGTAAATGTAAATTTTACGTACGAAAGATGTTGATTAACCCAATACCCTACAGAAGGTTAAACTTATGGTTAGTTCAGTCGATATTAAAAATAACGTAGATAATAAGCCCATTATTCGTCGAGTGGCTTCAGCATCCGCAATTGGTACTGCTGCTGAGTATTATGATTTTTTTGCATACGGGACAGCTGCTGTACTCTTTTTTGGTCATTTATTTTTCCCAAGTGACGATCCGTTAATAAGTACTCTCGCGGCTTTTGCTACCTATGCTGTTGGTTTCCTCGCAAGACCATTAGGAGGAATTGTCTTTGGCCATATTGGCGATAAGGTCGGGCGTAAAAAAGCACTGGTTATTACCATATTAATTGTTGGTTTGGGGACGTTCTGTATCGGGTTATTACCTACATATGAGAAAATAGGTGTATGGGCTCCAGCTTTACTTATTTTTATTCGTGTATTACAGGGATTTGGGGTTGGAGGAGAGCAAGCCGGTGCAGTACTGATGACTGCTGAATATTCTGAACCCAAACATCGTGGATTTTTTTCCAGTTGGGTTCAAATTGGTGCCCCGGTTGGTTTCCTACTGCCGTTAGCACTCTTTGCGTTGTTAAATGCCACACTTTCTCCAGAGGCAATGATGGATTACGGGTGGCGAATACCGTTCCTGTTGAGTCTGTTACTGGTTATTGTTGGGCTGTTTATCCGCTTAAAAATTGATGAGTCACCTGTCTTTGCTCAGATTAGGGAGACAAAAGCAGAAGAATCACGTCCACTCGTTGAAGTTATCCGCGATTTTCCTGGCATTGTTGTCAAGGGAGTCTGTGCGAAACTGATTGAAGCTTGCACATTTGCAATGTTCACCGTGATTGTTTTGGCTTACGGTAAGGCAAATAATCTTGATGCTAATATTTTGATGGAGACAATGATAGTTGCGGTGATAATAGAAATCATTGCCATACCGTTGATGGGGTCGCTATGCGATAAAATTGGACGTAAACCAGTCTATATTATCGGTGCGTTGCTGCAGGTCGTTATGATTATTCCTTTTTTCCTTGCGATTAATCAGGATAGTTTCTGGCTTACACAAATAGTAATGATCATGGTGCTGAGTATTGGACATAGTATGTGTTATGCACCTCAGGCTTCATACTTTCCGGAGCTTTTCCCAACGCATATTCGCTGTAGCGGAATAGCATTAATTTGGCAACTGGGGTCGCTAATAGGCAGTGGGATTCTTGGCTTAGTTGCAGTAAAAATTCTGCAAGTAACAGGTGGACATTACTATGGACTTGCAACCTATGTGATTGTACTTGGAGTTATCTCAATTATTGGTTTGTTGATGATGCCGGAAACCGCTCCGCAAAGACTTAAGCGTGAATACCAGCAGTGGCAGAAACATTAATATTCGTTGGCGGCAGTATGCCGCCAAATTCACCGATCTTGGTATATAACTCAATAAATGATGTCATACCAATCATAGAAAGTTTAATGCAAATCAAAACATACAACCATACAGACGTTACTCTGAGACAGTCCTGATTTCATTGATAAGTAGGTCATACAATGCAAAACAAGCTCTTAGCGGCAAAGGCTGCACTTCCTGGCTACGATCGTACAAAACTGGTTCCGCGTATTGTTCATCTGGGGTTCGGTGCTTTCCACCGTGCACACCAGGGGGTATACGCTGACATCCTGGCAGCAGATCACAATAGTGACTGGGGATACTGCGAAGTAAACCTGATTGGTGGAGAGCAGCAGATTGCTGATTTGAAACAGCAAGATAACCTGTACACCGTTGCGGAAATGTCTGCGGATGCCTGGACCGCAAGAGTTATTGGCGTGGTTAAAAAGGCGTTGCATGCGCAGGTTGATGGTCTGGAAGCTGTACTGGCTGCGCTGTGCGAACCGCAGGTGGCGATCGTTTCCCTGACCATAACTGAGAAGGGGTATTGCCATTCTCCGGCTACCGGGCAATTGATGCTGGATAACCCGATGATTGCCGCCGACCTGCAAAACCCAAAACAGCCGAAGACGGCACCGGGTGTGGTGGTTGAAGCACTTGCACGCCGTAAAGCCGCAGGTTTAGGTGCGTTTACCGTGATGTCCTGCGACAACATGCCTGAAAACGGCCATGTGATGCGCAATGTTGTCACTGCGTATGCCCGCGCGGTGGATGCTGAGCTGGCTGCATGGATCGAACAACATGTGACGTTCCCGTCAACAATGGTTGACCGTATTGTCCCGGCGGTAACCGCAGATACGCTGGACAAAATTGAACAACTTACCGGGGTACGCGATCCGGCGGGTGTGGCATGCGAACCGTTCCGTCAGTGGGTCATTGAAGATAACTTTGTCGCAGGGCGTCCAGAGTGGGAAAAAGCCGGGGCTGAACTGGTGGCAGATGTTATCCCGTTCGAAGAGATGAAGTTGCGTATGCTTAACGGCAGCCACTCTTTCCTTGCTTACCTCGGCTACCTGGCAGGATATCAACACATCAACGACTGCATGGGTGATGAGAACTATCGTGTCGCCGCCCGCGAGTTGATGCTGCAGGAGCAAGCGCCAACATTAAAAGTGAAAGGGGTGGATCTTCAGCATTATGCCGACTTACTGATTGACCGCTATAGCAACCCGGCGTTGCGCCACCGTACCTGGCAGATTGCCATGGACGGTAGTCAGAAACTGCCGCAACGTATGCTTGACTCTGTGCGTTGGCATATCGTGCACGGCAGTGGTTTTGATCTGCTTGCACTCGGTGTGGCGGGTTGGATGCGCTATGTCGGGGGCGTGGATGAGCAGGGACAAGCCATTGAAATTAGCGATCCGCTGCTGCCAGTGATCCAGAAAGCGGTACAGAACAGTCACGAAGGTGAAGATCGTGTGCAGGCGCTATTGGCTATTGACGCTATTTTTGGTGACGAACTGCCACAGGTTGAACGGTTTAAAAAGCGGGTTACAGAAGCGTACCTGACTTTGCTGGCGGAAGGCGCGAAGGCAACGGTTGCAAAATATGCTGCGAAATTACTGTCAGTAAGATAACGCTTTATGTCGCCATCCGGCTTTAACGACAGCCAGATGGCGCATTGTTTTTGGCATTCACACCAATTAGTTCATGCCTAAACGAATAAGTTCGAGGGGGGCATATTTGCCTTCACATCCTTCGATTTCCACTGTTTTACCGCGGCGGATTTGCTCAGCGGTCAGGCCATCGGTGTCAATGGCTGTAATACGGCCGGTGAGTCCGGTGTCACTAATCATGACTCGGCTGCCAGTGGTGATTGCGTTGCGGTTACGATCGTATGTTTTCATGGTGTTTTCTCCTTTCCAACTTACCGTCAAAGCCCGTGGGCTTTTAGTCCCACGTAACGGGCGCAATATAAATACGCTTCTCGTTAATGATTTTTTTTGTTTTCGATCAAAATCACAGCTTTTTTTATCGGGATATGCAGGAGAGGGGGATCTTTCGGGGAAACTCACCTCAGTGAGAGGTGAGCTACGTATTAGTCTTCGCTAAACCAGTCGCTATTTTCCTGACGAATAAGCTGAACAGATTCGCTAATTTCCTGTAGATGCAGCATCATTGCATGCTCGACGGCATCGCCATCATGTTTTACCAGCGCTGCAAAGATATCATGGTGCTGACGAAGTAGCATTTCAGGTGGGGAGACATGATCCAGACTCATATAGCGCACACGGTCAATCGTGGCTTTAATATTCTCGACGGTGTCCCAGGCAAGCTGGCAATCAGCGATTAATGCCAGCTTCTGATGAAACTCATCATCAAGCTGGAAGAAATCGTTGAGCTGCTTACGGTCGATGGCAATGCGTTGCTGGTGCAGATTCTGTTCCAGTTGATAGCACTGGTTATCGGTGATCATCGAGGCGGCGCGGCGGGCTACGGCACACTCAATGGCCTGACGTACAAAACAGCCATTTTGCACCTGCGACAGCGAGATCTTATTCACGTAACTGCCACGTTGTGGACGGATCTGAATCAAACCGTTTTCTGCCAGTTTGATGAATGCTTCTCGTACCGGCTGGCGAGACACGTTAAAGCGTACGGAAACCTCTTTCTCCGACAATGGCGTACCAGGTGCAATCAGACAATGCACGATATCGCTGCGAAGAATACGGTAAATCTGTTGATTTACCGGCTGTGTAGGGTTGAGCTGCGTTTCTACGGTCATTCATTCTTACTTATTAGAGAGTTAACCCGGCTATTTTATCACTTATCGAGCGCTTTCTATACCCGGCACAAGGCCGGGTATCTCATTTAGCTTCGATGCACGCTAAGCCCGGCAAAAGACTGGGTGACTGGCATCATCTCAAGGGTATTGATGTTGACATGAGCCGGTAACGAAGCAACCCACCATACAGCTTCAGTGACATCCTGCGGAGTCAGTGCAGTGGTATTTTCGTAGGTTTTACCTGCTTTATCATCGTCGCCTTTGAAACGCACATTAGAGAACTCGGTACCGCCAACCAGTCCGGGTTCAATGTCGGTAACGCGGATCGCCGTGCCGTGTAAGTCTGTACGCAGGTTCAGACTAAACTGACGAACAAACGCTTTGGTTGCACCATAAACGTTCCCGCCAGCGTACGGCCAGCTACCGGCGGTAGAGCCGATATTAATTATGTGTCCGCGGTTACGCTCGACCATGCCAGGCAGAACGGCACGAGTCATATAAATCAGGCCTTTGTTGTTGGTATCGATCATGGTTTCCCAGTCATCGACATTCGCTTTGTGGGCTGGCTCAAGACCCAGCGCAAGACCGGCATTGTTGACCAGAATATCGATATTGCGCCATTCGGCAGGCAGGGCGTCCAGCATCTCTTCAATGGATGCGCGATTGCGTACGTCAAGCTGGGCGATATACAGATTATTACCCAGTTCATCTTTCAGTTCCTGCAGACGTTCCTGGCGGCGTCCGGTGGCAATAACTTTATGCCCATTCTCAATAAAACGACGCGTAATGCACTCACCAAAACCTGCTGTTGCTCCGGTTACTAAAACGATCATCTCACTGTTCCTCAACGCTTTTTATGTAGTACTACCATAGCACGTCATTTCTGTTCAGAGCTATTCCTGCTTAACGAGATTGCGGTCAAATCCTGGGAGGCCTACTCTAGTAAACTAGTAAACAAATCGTTTTCAGGAGGAAAAGATGTCGTTAACAAATCCTTTTTTGCACCACAGCACATTACCTTACCAGGCACCGCAATTTGATCAGATTGAAGATTGCCATTATCGGCCCGCGTTTGATGAAGGTGTGAAACAAAAACGCGCTGAAATAGCGGCGATTGTGCAAAACCAACAGGCTCCTGATTTCACAAATACGTTGCTGGCGCTTGAGCAAAGTGGGGCGTTGTTGACGCGCGTCACCAGCGTTTTCTTTGCGATGACGGCAGCGCATACCAACGATGAGCTGCAGCGTCTTGACGAGGAGTTCTCCGCCGAACTGGCCGCGCTGGCCAATGATATCTATCTCAATGACGCACTTTTTGCGCGTATAGATGCCGTCTGGCAGCAACGCTCTTCGCTGGCGCTGGAAGGTGAATCATTGCGTCTGTTGGAGGTGGTTCACCAACGCTTTGTGTTGGCTGGTGCATGTCTTAATGATGCCGATAAAGCACGCCTGAAAGCGCTAAATACGGAGTCGGCGACGTTAACCAGCCAGTTCAATCAGCGTCTGCTGGCGGCGAACAAAGCGGGTGCACTGATCGTGGATGATGTCCGGCAGCTTGACGGACTCAGCGCAGAAGAAATTGCCGTTGCGGCGCAAGCCGCCAGCGACAAAGGACTTGAGGTTCGCTGGGTTATCCCACTATTGAACACCACACAACAACCGGCACTTGCTGCGTTACGCGATCGACAGACACGAGAAAACCTGTTTACCCAGGCATGGACGCGGGCGGAAAAAAATGATGCCAACGATACTCGCGCTATCATTAAACGGCTGGTGGAGATCCGCAGAGAGCAGGCAACATTACTGGGTTTTGCGAATTTTGCTGCCTGGAAAATTGCCGACCAGATGGCGAAAACGCCAGAAGCGGCACTTTCTTTTATGCGGGCGATCGTGCCCGCTGCACGTCAACGCGCGCTGAATGAGCAGGCTGAAATTCAGAAAGCGATTAATCAGCAACAGGGACAATTCGAGGTTGAGGCCTGGGACTGGGCATTTTATGCCGAGCAGGTGCGTCGTGAAAAATATGCTCTTGATGAAGCTCTGCTTAAACCTTACTTTGCCCTGGATACGGTGCTGAATGAAGGTGTTTTCTGGACAGCAAACCAGCTATTTGGCATTAAATTCATCGAGCGCTTTGACATCCCTGTTTATCATCCGGATGTACGGGTTTGGGAGATTTTCGATCATGATGGCGTAGGACTGGCGCTATTTTATGGTGATTTCTTTGCCCGTGAATCAAAAAGCGGTGGTGCCTGGATGGGAAATTTTGTTGAGCAATCTCTGCAAAATGAAACCAGGCCGGTAATTTACAACGTCTGCAATTATCAGAAACCTGCTCAGGGCCAACCCGCCTTGCTGCTGTGGGATGATGTCATCACGTTGTTCCATGAGTTCGGACACACGTTACATGGTCTGTTTGCCAGCCAACGGTATGCGACGCTGTCGGGCACGAATACCCCGCGTGATTTCGTCGAATTCCCGTCGCAGATAAACGAACACTGGGCGAGTGATCCGCAGGTTTTCGCGCGTTATGCTCGTCATGTTGAAACGGGTGAAAAAATGCCCCAGCCATTGCTGGAGAAGATGCAACGGGCCAGCTTGTTTAACAAAGGCTATGATATGACGGAGCTTCTCAGTGCTGCATTGCTGGATATGCGCTGGCACAGCCTGGAGCAGTGTATGTCATCGCTGTCAGTTGATGAATTTGAGCAGCAGGCCCTGGCTGCGGAAGGATTGGATCTGCAGGCTGTACCGCCGCGTTATCGCAGCAGCTATTTTGCCCATATCTTCGGTGGTGGCTATGCCGCAGGGTATTATGCCTATTTATGGACGCAAATGTTGGCCGATGACGGCTATCAGTGGTTTGTAGAGCAGGGCGGATTGACCCGTGAAAACGGGCAGAAATTCCGCGAAGCGATTTTGTCCCGTGGTAACAGCACTGACTTAGCTGAGCTTTATTGCCAATGGAGCGGCCGAGATCCAAAAATGGAGCCAATGCTCAAACATCGTGGTTTGAGCGCCTAAGGCATTGTCTGCCAAAAAATTGAACCGGGCGCGATGCCCGGTTTTTAGCGTGATTTTTTCTTCTCCAAAATGTGAGATGGATGAATGACGATGAGATTGCCAACAAAGGTAGAGCTGATTTCATTCTGCTTTGCTGTTACCTGGGTTATTTGGTGTGTATGGGTAGACAAAATCACTCATGACACGTACCTCTTTGACGGGGTGCTTTATAAGTCAGTTATTGTTGGAGTTGCCTTTCTGCCAGGCGTGTTCATGGCCTGGCGCGTGTACCTAAGAAATAAGTACGCAACAGGTAGATAAGCTGATTTCAGGTATGGGCGGGCAGATTCTTTACCACGAAGCCGTTCATTGAGGAAATTGTTTTCAAATATCACATTTCATGTGGTTAATATTATCGTCATTTTTGCGATTTAACTCATGGGTGTTCGGTTCCATTAAATATAAAACAAGAAAAATAGAATAAAATCTATCGCATTGATTATCATGATTATTTTAATTTCAAGTTAATTTATTATCATGCGAAGTAATCTTTGTTTTCTTTCCTTAATATTAATTACTATTAAAAAATTTACATAAGTTTTCCTTTTTGGCGCTAAAATGCCCATGTCTAAATGTTCATACAGGGAAGGAAACCGTGATGATCAGAAGAACGCAGGAAATAGATGTAATTTTAATCGAACTTAACAAATCAATTGATGCTCATTATAAGTGGCTGGTGAAAATGTTCCGCTGTGTGGTGTCATCAGACGTTACTCAGCCTGATATTTCGGGCGATGACTCTCACGCTGTTTGTCAATTTGGGCAGTGGCTCAAAAACCATCCACAGCACGATGATGATGAATGCAGTTATGTCAGCAATATTCACGCGACACATGAGAAAATGCATTTGTTAGGCAAGGAATTGCTATTGGCAATCGTGGAAGAGCGTAGCCATTCATGGCATTTCGACAGTTTCCAGGATGCGTTACTGGGATTTACGTCTGCGGTCATGGACTACAAAATATATTTACTGACTATCCGCAGTAATATTGATGTGTTAACAGGTTTGCCTGGCAGAAGAATGCTTGATGAGTCGTTTGACCAGCAGTTACTCGATGCTGAGCCGCTTAACCTGTACATATTGTTGCTGGATATCGACCGTTTTAAACATGTTAATGATACCTACGGACATCTGGTTGGTGACATGGTGTTGCGCAGTCTGGCGTCAAATTTATTAGCATGGACTCGATACGATGAGGTTGCTTATCGCTATGGTGGTGAGGAGTTTATTGTCATCATCCGAACCAAAACGGACGAGCAGGCATGCCAGGCAGGGTTGCGTCTTTGTCATCTGATTGGCCAGAAAAAAATCCCTTATCCAGAAGGCGAAATCGGCATAACGGTAACGGCTGGCATTACCAGAGTTCAACAGGGTGAAACGCTGGACAACGGTCTTGGACGTGCTGACAGAGCCATGTATGAAGGGAAACAGACCGGCAGGAATCGCTGCATGTTTATGGATGAAAAAGAGAAAATCACGCTAGTTGGCACTAATGATCAACTGACACCGCGCGTCAGAGCGTGAATTTTATCAGTGTAGACCGGCTGTAGTTACGTTTCGTTTAACTTCCATTGCGGTTGTCGATGATATGTTAGCCGACTATTCGTTATCTTCGCAGGGAATTGCCAGATAACGTATAAAGCAAAACACAAATCTATCCATGCAAGCATTTACCGCTGGTTTCTCCGGCGGTTTTTTTTATCTGTAATTCTGAGAAATGATTCAGGGAAGGGAAGCAGGTAAAAAAATGGCCCCTTGTGCAGTTATGCGACAAGGGGCCGGTTCGGTGCAGGATTATCTCCGTTCATCAATCATCCCATCTGTGGCTAAAATACGCGGCCAGGAAACCGGAAAATAAAATAATTCCCAGAACAGCCATAAAAATATTCATATTACCCAGCATAGTAAATGCTCCTTTATCTATTGAGTTTCCTCTCTTACCTTAATTTCACCTCGTTAATGACTATAGTAGCAATTCGAACTTAAACAAAGAGTGAACTGTGTGAATATTTCGTCTGAAATGTAAGATTTTGGCTTTTTCTCGTCGAAGAAAATAAATAATCGTGACGAAACAGGCGCCCCCATCTGCAAATAATCATAATTTTATCTTGTAATCCGCCGTAGCTACCGGGTTGTCCGGACACAAGATGTTGCACGTTTATAATGCAACACTGTGTCATGGTGGTTCAATTCTTCTCTCTTGCCGTCATGGCGACGCATTCTTTTTATCTGCATTTCATTGATGGTATTTATAATTTATTGAATTATATGCCTTTTTCATATCTGGCACTGTTTTTGCCTTATTCCTTCTGAACACCCTTAATTTGCACCGTTTTGCCTTTCCGGCTGCACCGGAGCTTTCAGCAAGTCTACTTTCAGGAGTGAAACTATGCAGCGTCGTACATTATTAAAAGCCTTTGCTCTTTCGGCCTCTGTTGTGGCTATGGGGATGAGTTTTAGCGTTCAGGCTGCCGACACCATTAAAGTTGGCATCATGCATTCGTTGTCCGGGACAATGGCTATTTCTGAAACACCGCTGAAGGATGTGGCGTTGATGACCATTGATGAGATCAACGCCAAAGGCGGTGTACTGGGAAAAAAACTGGAGCCGGTAGTGGTTGATCCGGCGTCAAACTGGCCGCTGTTTGCCGAAAAAGCCCGTCAGTTGCTAAGCCAGGACAAAGTGGCGGTGGTTTTTGGTTGCTGGACATCGGTTTCGCGCAAATCTGTACTGCCGGTATTTGAAGAGTTAAACGGCCTGTTGTTTTATCCCGTGCAATATGAAGGTGAAGAGATGTCACCTAACGTTTTCTATACCGGCGCTGCGCCCAATCAGCAGGCCATTCCCGCGGTTGAGTATCTGATGAGTGAAGACGGTGGCAGTGCAAAACGTTTCTTCCTGCTGGGCACCGATTACGTTTATCCGCGAACAACCAATAAAATTCTCCGTGCCTGGCTGCATTCAAAAGGCATTGCGGATAAAGACATTGAAGAGGTTTATACCCCGTTTGGCCACAGCGATTACCAGACCATCGTCGCCAGCATCAAAAAATTCTCCGCCGGGGGAAAAACGGCGGTGGTATCAACCATTAATGGCGACTCTAACGTTCCGTTCTATAAAGAGCTGGCAAACCAGGGTCTGAAAGCGACCGATGTTCCGGTTGTTGCGTTCTCTGTTGGAGAAGAGGAGTTGCGCGGTATTGATACCAAACCCCTGGTAGGCAATCTTGCGGCCTGGAACTATTTTGAATCCGTTGATAATGCCACCAATAAGCAATTTATCGCTGATTACCGCGCCTATGCGAAAGCGCACAAACTACCGAATGCTGATTCTGTGGTCACGAACGATCCGATGGAAGCCACGTATGTTGGCCTGCACATGTGGGCGCAGGCGGTTGAAAAAGCCGGAACGACGGATGTCGATAAAGTCCGTGCGGCCATGGCGGGGCAATCATTCTCTGCACCTTCTGGCTTTACGCTGACAATGGATGCAACGAACCATCACCTGCATAAACCCGTCATGATTGGCGAAATTGAAAGTAACGGTCAGTTTAACGTGGTATGGCAAACGGATGCCCCGGTCCGTGCCCAACCGTGGAGTCCGTATATCGCCGGGAATGATAAAAAATCTGAGCAGCCCGTCAAAACCGCCAGCAACTGATCTTACGCCCTCCTGTGGGAGGGCCCAATTTTGGAGAACGCTATCATGAAAGCCATGCGCTTTATTCGTGGCGTGTTGTTGCTGACGTGGCTTTTGCCGTGGATAGCGCAGGCAACAGATGCCGATACCTTCGCCGCGGCCAGTCGGACACAGCAGGCGACATTACTGGAACAATGGGCGATTAACCCCGATGTTCAGCGTTTACCTTTGCTTAATGCCCTGAGTGGCGAAAACCTGCTGACCGACGACGTTAAAAATGCATTCACGATGAACGGTTCGCGTGTGCAATCTCTGGGGGCGGCCAGCACACCCAGTGGTGAATTAAAAAAAATCCGCCTGACTAACCGCCTGCGTAACCTGGTGGCTGGCACATTGTCTGTTCATCAGTTATTAAGTGACAATGTCACTTTTAGAATGGCTGCTGCCCGAACATTACAACGTGAAGCACTGCCAGTGATGCTGCCATTTTTGCAGCAAAGGCTGCTGCAGGAGACGGATGCTGGCGTGAAATCCACCCTGGCGGCTGCTCTGGCAAACCTGCAACTGAACAGTAGTTCGCCCGATGTCAGGCGCCGGGCCATCGAATTGCTGGGCGCATCCAATGATCCTGAAACACAAGCACGATTACAGCCTTTCACCCAGCTGGAACATGAACCCGATGCGCGTGTACGCGCTGCCGCCAGCGAAAGCCTGAATACCATTGAACATCGAATGAAGGTTGGAGAGTTGCTTGGCCAGGCGTTTATGGGATTATCGCTTGGGTCTATTTTATTGCTGGCGGCGCTGGGGCTGGCCATCACCTACGGACTACTCGGCGTCATTAATATGGCGCACGGTGAAATGCTGATGCTTGGTGCTTATTGTACCTGGATAGTGCAACAGCTGATGAGCCAGTTTTTCCCGCAGTGGTTAGCCTTTTATCCGCTGATTGCGCTGCCGGTTGCTTTCCTGCTGACCGCCGCTATGGGAATGCTGCTGGAACGCACAGTGATCCGCCATTTGTACGGACGCCCACTTGAAACGCTACTGGCAACCTGGGGGATTAGCCTGATGCTGATCCAGTTGGTGCGCATGACCTTTGGTGCGCAAAACCTTGAGGTAGCTAACCCGGCATGGCTGTCGGGTGGTATTCAGGTCTATGCCAATCTGATTTTGCCGTGGAACCGGATTGTGGTGCTGGGATTTGCCATTCTGGTGCTGTCCTTCACCTGGTTGTTGCTGAATAAAACCCGTCTGGGTATGCGCGTGCGTGCAGTGACACAAAACCGCAGCATGGCAGATTGCTGCGGCGTTCCCACGGGGCGCGTGGATATGTTGGCATTTGGTCTCGGCTCCGGCATTGCCGGACTTGGGGGCGTGGCGCTATCGCAGTTGGGCAACGTTGGGCCAGAACTGGGGCAAAGCTACATCATTGATTCATTTTTGGTGGTGGTGCTGGGAGGCGTTGGACAGCTTGCCGGGAGCGTCGCGGCGGCGTTTGGTTTGGGGATTTTCAACAAGATTCTCGAACCGCAGGTTGGGGCCGTCCTCGGCAAAATTATGATTCTGGTGCTGATTATTCTGTTTATTCAAAAACGTCCGCAGGGGCTGTTTGCGCTAAAAGGGAGGGTCATTGACTGATGACGATGCCAATGACATTAACGCTGGCGCGCAAAGCGCCGCGTATTACCTGTGTGCTGGGGCTGGCTTTACTGCTGGCACTGATTATTCTGCCATTTCTCGCGCTGCTGCCTACGGATCATCCGCTGGCGATATCTGTCTGGACACTGACACTGGTTGGGAAAATTCTCTGTTATGCCATTGTGGCAGTTGCCCTGGATCTGGTGTGGGGATATGCGGGAATGCTCTCGCTGGGCCACGGTATTTTCTTTGCGCTGGGCGGTTATGCGATGGGGATGTACCTGATGCGCCAGGCATCTGGTGAAGGGGTGCCAGCTTTTATGTCGTTCCTGTCGTGGACTGAACTTCCGTGGTTCTGGTGGGGAACGCAGCATTTTCTTTGGGCGATGATGTTGGTTGTTATGGTGCCTGGCTTGCTGGCGTTGGTGTTTGGCTGGTTTGCCTTCCGTTCAAAAATCAAAGGGGTCTACTTCTCCATCATGACGCAGGCGCTGACCTTTGCCGGCATGCTGTTGTTCTTCCGTAACGAAACCGGGTTTGGCGGCAATAACGGATTTACCGGTTTTACCACCATTCTGGGATTTTCGGTGACGGCGACCACGACACGTATCGCGTTGTTCCTGGCGACCGTTGTGCTGCTGATTCTGGCGCTGTGGCTCGGATGGGCGCTGGCTCGCAGTAAATTTGGCCGTATTTTGACAGCCGTTCGCGACGCTGAAAATCGGTTGATGTTCTGTGGGTATGACCCAAAGGGTTTCAAACTACTGGTATGGACACTCTCTGCCGTCCTGTGCGGGCTGGCGGGGGCGCTGTATGTTCCGCAGGTGGGGATCATTAACCCCAGTGAAATGTCACCCACCAACTCAATTGAAGCCGCGATTTGGGTCGCACTGGGTGGGCGCGGTACGTTGATTGGCCCGGTGTTTGGCGCGGTGCTGGTGAACGGCGCTAAAAGTTGGTTTACCGTCATCATGCCTGAATACTGGCAACTGTTTCTCGGCCTGATTTTTATTGGCGTTACGCTGTTTTTGCCTCGAGGCGTAATTGGTCTGTTTCGCAAGGGAGACAAATAATGCAGCCAGATGAAGGGCTTTTTACCCGCCAGATGCCGGGCGATCGTTTTCGCAATCAAACAGATCCGGTGCTCCAACTGGAAAAAATAAACGTTAACTTTGATGGTTTCCAGGCGCTAACGGATTTGACGCTCAATATTGGGGTTGGCGAGTTACGCTGCGTTATTGGACCCAATGGCGCGGGAAAAACCACGTTGATGGATGTCATCACCGGTAAAACGAAGCCGCAAAGTGGGCGGGCGATTTACGATCAATCCATTGATTTAACATCACTCGACGCCATCGCCATTGCTCGCCAGGGCATTGGTCGCAAATTTCAGAAACCGACCGTTTTTGAAGCGTTGACGGTGGAAGAGAACCTCGAGTTGGCGATGAAAAATGATAAATCCGTTTGGGGGTCATTACGGGCGTGTTTATCGGGAGAACAACGGGATCGCATTGATGACATGTTGACGCTGTTGCGACTGAGTAACGAACGCGACCGTCATGCCGGGCGCCTTTCCCATGGACAGAAACAATTTCTGGAGATTGGTATGTTGCTGGTGCAGGAGCCGCATTTGTTGCTACTGGATGAGCCAGCTGCCGGGATGACGGATGCTGAGACGGAATACACCGCTGAACTGTTTCGCCAGCTTGCCGGAAAACATTCTCTGATGGTGGTTGAGCACGATATGGGGTTTGTTGAGAGCATTGCTGATCACGTCACGGTATTGCACCAGGGGCGGGTACTGGCCGAGGGGAGCCTGCGCGATGTTCAGGCCAATGAGCAGGTGATTGAAGTGTATCTCGGACGCTAAGGAGTGCTGATGCTACAGGTAAATGAACTAAATCAATACTATGGCGGCAGCCATATCCTGCGTGGCGTGAGTTTTGAGGCGCGTATCGGTGAAGTAACATGTCTGCTGGGGCGTAATGGGGTTGGCAAAACGACACTGCTGAAGTGCCTGATGGGTCTGATTCCAACCCGCAGCGGCAGTGTTATCTGGCAGGGTAAAAACATTACTCTCCGTAAGCCACATCAGCGGGTGCAGGCGGGGGTAGCGTATGTGCCGCAGGGCCGCGATATTTTTCCTCGCCTGACGGTTGAAGAGAATCTGTTGCTGGGACTCTCCCGGTTTTCAGCGCAAGAGGCAAAACGTGTACCGGATGAAATTTATGCGTTGTTTCCGGTATTACAGGAGATGAAATACCGGCGGGGTGGTGATTTGTCGGGTGGGCAACAGCAACAGTTAGCTATTGGCCGGGCGCTGGCCAGTCGCCCGCAGTTGTTGATCCTCGATGAGCCAACAGAGGGGATCCAGCCTTCGGTGATAAAAGAGATTGGCCTGGTTATCAGCCAACTGGCCCATCGTGGTGATATGGCTATATTGCTGGTGGAGCAGTTTTATGACTTTGCCGAACAGCTTGCAGACAAATACCTGTTAATGTCGCGAGGCAGCATTATTCAACGTGGATCAGGTGAAAATATGGCAGCAGAAGGTGTGCGTGGGTTGGTTGCCATTTGAATCAGGCGACAGTGCCGTTTTGGCACTGTCGCAGTAATTTTCAGCAGACTGCCGGCTGGCTCCAGGGTTTGGCGCGCATGCCTTTTATCATTAACGCCCAGGCCAGGACAATCGCCACCATTAGTGCGACAAACAGCGACCATGGGGGCAGTGTGGTCAGGATGACCCCGCTGACTAATGGGTTTACCGCCGCGCCAAGCCAGCCCAGTGACTGGGCGGAAAAGTAACTGGCTTTCATACCTGCCGGTGCGATGTTGTCGATCAGCATGTATTCACCCGGCGCGTAGATGACCTCGCCAATGGTGAAAAAGGCGGCTGAAATCCCCCAGAACAGCAGGCTGTTGCCAGAGAAGGTAAAACCGACCAGACCAATAACAAAAAAAAGTGTACCCGCAGCCATCAGCGGGCGAATGTTTGCAGACGTCAGTCTGCGTCCGACAGCATATTGCAGCGATACCACAATTGCTGCGTTGACGGGCAGGACGACCGCCACCACTTTCTCAGCAAAATCACCATCGGCAACCACCATCACGTACTGAGAAATACAGGATGCAAATGCGCCACCGACAAACGAGGCCAGAAAAGCAGACAACGTAAACCAGCATAATGCTTTATCGCGCAGCAAAACTGAGGGTGACCATACTGTCGCGTTCAAACCTTCAGAGGGGATTGCGGAGCGTTTTACCCATGTCTGGATAAACACCAGCGGGAAGGCTGAACATATGGCCGCCAACCAGAACGGCAGGTTAATGCTTTGCATGACCAGTAGCGTGCCTAACGGCGGGCCAACGGTCCAGCCGATGTTCAGCACGGTGTAGTTAAGTGAGAAAATCTTTGTTTTAGTGGTGGCTGAGAGGTTATCGGCAAACCAGGCTTTCAGCACGGTGGCAAACACGGAGTAGGCACAGTTGATCAGCGCGAAGAGCAGAACCACCACCACCACGTTATGCACCAGAGGAATCGCTATAAAGCCGCAAGCAAAGCCCGCGATCGCCAGTAGCATAAAGCGTTTTTTTTCAAATTTATCGGCCAGGATGCCGAATCCAAGACTGAAAACGACGCCAATAGTCAGTGCTACTGTCATTGCATAACCGATCAGATCGACACCCAGGCCATACTGACGACTGAGGTAAATCGTCATGAATGGTAGCGTGGCTCCGCGTCCAATGGTTAATAACAAAGATGACGCGAGTAACGCGAGAGTGGACCTTCTCAGTGAGATATTCATTTTTCTGCCCGACAATGCATGTTGTTATGTTTTTTTTAGATATCAGAAACAAATAGCATGCTAAAAGTGTGATGTACACTCAATAAGTTGTCTGAAAATGCCCTGTGTGGCCTACCTGAATTAATGATCTGTTACGGTACAACGATTTCCGTTACCTTAACTTGTTTACAAAAATTTAATATTTGCAGGGGCGGTGGTATGTCGCGTAAAGATGGGTTGCTGGCGTTACTGGTTGTCGTAGTTTGGGGGCTGAACTTTGTTGTCATTAAGGTGGGACTACACAATATGCCGCCGTTGATGCTGGCAGGCTTGCGCTTTTTACTGGTGGCGTTTCCCGCAATCTTTTTTGTTGCCCGCCCGAAGATCCCGCTCTCGCTGTTACTTGGCTATGGCCTGACCATCAGCTTCGGTCAGTTCGCTTTTCTGTTTAGCGCCATCAAGTTTGGGATGCCTGCCGGTCTGGCATCGCTGGTTTTACAGGCGCAAGCGTTTTTCACTATCGTGCTGGGCGCGTTCGCCTTTGGCGAGCGTTTGCAGGGGAAGCAACTGGTCGGTATCGCGCTGGCGGTGTTCGGTGTGCTGGTATTGATTGAGGCGAGTCTCAATGGACAACATGTTGGTATGCTTGGCTTTATGCTGACGCTGGCGGCGGCACTGAGCTGGGCCTGCGGCAATATCTTTAACAAGAAAATTATGCAGCATACTTCGCGTCCAGCGGTCATGTCGCTGGTGGTGTGGAGCGCATTAATTCCTGTCGTACCGTTTTTTCTGGCATCGGCATTGCTTGATGGCCCAGCGCAAATCGTGCAGAGCCTTGTGGCGATCGATATGACTACCATCCTGTCCCTGGTGTATCTGGCCTTTGTGGCGACCATTGTGGGCTATGGCATTTGGGGTTCTCTGCTGGGGCGCTATGAAACCTGGCGTGTTGCGCCATTGTCGTTGCTGGTACCCGTGGTAGGGTTGGTCAGTGCCGCTGTGCTGCTGGATGAAACGTTAACCGGGCTGCAACTGCTTGGTGCGTTGTTGATCATGGCGGGGTTGTATATCAACGTGTTCGGTTTTCGCTTGCGCAAGATTGTGCAGGTGAAGGGTTAAAAAAAAGCCCCGCAGTGACGGGGCTAAATAATTACAGGCTGTGCATATTGTAATAAGGCACGCCTAACTCATCGGATTTATCGCTGCCGGCACCCATATGATTAAAATCGAACGGGGACTGATCGTGCGCAGGGGGCATAATCATCGCGTCGCGATTATTTTGCGTTGTCGGTTGCGGGGTCTGTTCCGCCATGCTCTGGCCCGACGCAACAAGCAGCAGGGCCAGCATCGCATAAGACAGAAGTTTCATGATTTCCTCGGTTACGTCGTTAACTGGCGATTAGCAATTGCATTGATTGAGCGGGAGCAAATACCGGGATTCGCCATGCATATTCGTCACCCGATATTTATGCGGCGGTACATCAAAATAGTTCTTAAAGGTCCGGGTCAGCGTTTGCTGAGACTCAAAACCGTAACGCTCTGCAAGATAGAGGATCGGTTCGTTACTCTCTTTCAATTTTTGCGCTATTTCAGTCATTTTGCGGCTACGGATGTATTGACCTAATGAATGACCGGTTTCTTTTTTGAACATCCGCTGCAGGTGCCATTTGAAGTAACCTGAACGCTCAGACACTTTTTCCAGCGAGAGTGGCGATTCAAGGTTATTTTCGATCCAGTCCAAAATGCTATGAATAGTGATTGTGTCAGTATTGCGTCTGGACATCGTCATACCTCTTTCTGTTTACGGCAGGATCCTCTTAAGCAAATGCTCAAGTGTTGCTACTTCTTCCGCCGTTAAGTTTTTTGTTAGTTCCTGGTGCAGGTCTTGCCCTACTAATTGATGACACTGCTCGCAAATTGCTGCGCCGTGCTCGGTGAGTTTCACCAGTACACCGCGCTTGTCATGTGGATTCGGAAGTCTTTCTATCCAGCCTTTACAGGCCAGTCTGTCCAGCATCCGCGTCAGGGCGCCAAGATCGACAGACAGCACTTTTTTCAATTCGACAGGGGTAATGCACACCGCACAACGGATGGAGCAGAGCACCTTAAACTGCGATGCCGTGATATCCAGCGGTGACAAATAGTCGTTTAATAAACGATCTTTTTTCTGATTAACCATGTAGATCAAACGACCCAGTGGGATGATTTCATTGAACAGATCACTGGTGCTTTTCACAATGGTTGCCCTGGCAAGTAGTTAGTCACGGCTGATATTATTGCTTAGGCAAATATAAGTCAAATGAATGAGTGGCCGCATGCCACGTTTTGCTAAAACATCAGGAACGCGCTACGCATAGCGCGTTTTTAACGTTCTGATCCGTAGGGTTTATGCGTAAAGAGAACTAATGAATCCTTACATCGACAACATGGCTTAACCCTGGAGTTTGCCCTTATACTTGCCGTTGACGAAAAACGCACAGGAAAGATGACATTATGATGGACTTGTTTAAAGCAATAGGACTGGGGCTGGTAGTCCTGTTACCGCTGGCAAACCCGTTAACCACCGTGGCGCTGTTTCTCGGCCTTGCTGGCAACATGAACAGCGCAGAGCGTAACCGTCAGTCATTAATGGCGTCTGTCTATGTATTTGCCATTATGATGGTCGCGTACTACGCCGGGCAGGTGGTAATGAATACGTTTGGGATTTCGATTCCCGGGTTGCGTATTGCGGGCGGGTTAATCGTTGCGTTTATCGGCTTTCGTATGCTGTTCCCTCAGCAGAAAGCGCATGATTCTCCGGAAGCGAGAAGCAAATCCGAAGAACTGGAGGACGAACCGACGGCCAATATTGCCTTTGTTCCGCTGGCCATGCCGAGTACTGCCGGCCCGGGGACGATTGCAATGATCATCAGTTCGGCCTCTACCGTACGGCACGGTTCCGAATTCCCGGACTGGGTGATCATGGTTGCGCCGCCCATTATTTTTGCCGTCGTCGGGATTATCTTGTGGGGATGTCTGCGCAGTTCTGGCGGAATTATGCGGCTGGTGGGGAAAGGCGGGATCGAAGCTATTTCCCGTCTGATGGGCTTCCTGCTGGTGTGTATGGGTGTGCAGTTTATTATTAACGGCGTGCTGGAAATCATCCAAACCTACCATTAAACAACGGGCCCGGTATATCTACCGGGCCTTTTTCTTATTGCTGCTGTGGTTGTTCTTCCAGTGTTACCGGCCATTTGCGGAAGATAATCACTGACCAGATCAGCGCGGCAACGGCAGGAAGTGCACCGACGTAACCAATCGTCGACATCGACCAGTGCAGACTTACCTGATTTCCCACCAGCGCTCCCGCGCCAATACCAATATTAAAGATACCGGAGAACAGCGCCATTGCGACGTCAGTGGCATCCGGAGCCAGTGCCAGTACTTTCACCTGCATTCCCAGGCCGATCACCATAATGGCAATGCCCCAGAAAATACTCAGGACAGCCAGGTGCATTTCGCTATCAGCAGCAGGCAATAGCAGCACCAGGCACAGGGTCAACAGGGCGATAGCCGCGCTTATCAACACCGAGGCATACTGATTACCCAGCTTGCCAAAAATTACGCTGCCAATAATACCCGCGCCACCGAGAACCAGAAGCAGCACAGTGGCAAAGTTAGCGCTCAGCCCGGCGACAGTCTGCACAAAGGGTTCGATATAGCTATAAGCCGTATAATGCGCGGTGACCACAATCACTGTCAGCAGATACAGGCTCATTAACGCCGGACGGCGGAATAACACCGGCAGGCTTTTTAATGAGCCGGAATGCTCACTGGGTAATTTGGGCAGAAGCTTAATCAGGCAAAGCAGGGTAATTAGCGCGCCCATACCGATGGCGAAGAAGGTAGTGCGCCAGCCAAAATACTGGCCGACGATGCGTCCGATAGGCAGGCCTAATACCATCGCCAGCGCGGTGCCGGTCGCAATCAGGCTGAGTGCCTGCGCGCGTTTCCCGGCCGGAGCAAGGCGTATCGCCAGCGATGCAGTGATCGACCAGAAAATGGCGTGTGCGAAAGCAATACCAATACGGCTAATCACCAGCACGGTAAAATTCCATGCCAGGAAAGAGAGTACGTGGCTGGCGATAAACACGACAAACAGGCAGATCAGCAGCTTGCGGCGTTCTACCTGACTGGTGAGCAGCATGAAGGGCAGCGACATCAGGGCCACCACCCAGGCGTAGATCGTCAACATGATCCCAACCTGCGCGGTCTGCATATTAAAACTTTGCGCAATGTCGGACAGCAACCCGACCGGGACAAACTCAGTGGTATTGAAAATAAAACCGGCAATAGCAAGCGTAACTACCCGTAGCCACGCGACCTTGCGGGAAACAGTGTTTGTTGTCATATGTATAAATCGGGTTAGCTGCAAAAAGGAGAGGTGGCGATCTTAAAACGTTTACTGGTGAAAATACAATCATTTCGTGATTAAGATCACGCTGTTTTGCGGATGATAATGCGGTGCATTACGAGAGAAAATAAAGCCGGTCAGTACTACTGACTGACCGGAGAATACCGTTACCTGAGCGAGTTTAGTGCAGCTGCGCTTCTTTCATGCACAACGCTTCATGCTCACTGTCGATGATTGGCTCAACTTTACCCATCAAAAACAGATAGTTCAAAATTCCCAGAACCACCAGTGCGGCAGAGAACACCAGCGCCCAGGTAAAGGAGCCAGTGGCTGCAACAATGGCTCCGGTAATAATTGGTCCTACCGCGCCTCCCATATTGGAGACAGTATTCTGTAACCCTGCAACAATCGATACGCTGTTTTTAGGTGCAACGTCACCCGGTAGTGCCCAGACCTGCGAGGCGGCAACCGTGGTGCCTGATTTCGCCACACACAGTAAAAACACGGTCATAAACACGGAATCAGTAAAAGGGGCAAAACCAATACATAAAGCCATTAACAGACCGATTGTCAGGAATAATTTTCTTGTGGCAGTCAGCGACAGGATCCGCTTATGTACCATACGGTCAGAGGCCCAGCCGGCAAAGACTTCGATCACCATCCCACATAATAATGGCAGGGCGGCAACCATCCCCATTTTGATAAAATCCATTCCTTTGTCTTTTACCAGATAAGTGGGTAGCCAGGTAATAAAGAAATAGGATGTATAGTTGATGGTAAAGAAACCGATACACATTGCCCAAATGTTACGGTAGCGCAACAGTTTATACCAACGCATCGGTAATACGGATTTGTCGCCGTGTTTTTGCTTTTGCCCTTCGCGAATATGTTTAATTTCGCTTGTACTGATCCTTTTGTGGTCCTCCGGGTTTTCTGTATAAATAAAATACCAGGCGATGACCCAAAAAATGCCTACACCACCAATAATCAGAAATGTCATCCGCCAGTCAAACTGGTAGATCATCCAGACAATAAGCGGCATCGCGACGGCACCGCCAAATTTAGAGGCACTGTCAAACAATCCTGAGACGGTGGCCCGCTCCCGATCCGGGAACCAGCGCGCAGCGATCCCTGCATTGCTTGGATAGGCGGCGGCTTCACCGACGCCCAGAGCGAGTCTCAATGCGAGTAGAGATTTAAATCCAGTGGCTAAACCCATCATTGAGGTGGCGATTGACCACCACGCGACGGCAAAACCCAGACCTTTTTTCTGACCAAAACGGTCAGCAAACCAACCTGCCGGTATTTGCAGTAAAGAATATGACCAGAAGAACGCCGCCATGATAAACCCCATCATTTCAGGATCGAGTTTTAGCTCATCAATGAGGTGAGGTGCTGCAGCAGATAATACCGTCCGGTCAATATAGTTAATTGCAATAGCAAGCCACATTAATCCCGCAATCCACCAACGAATTCGGGATTTTTCTGCAAAATTATTCATATATCTGGCCCATGGTAGATGTTCATTTTTATTATTGTGGAAAGGGTAGGGTTATCTCCACAATGTTATAATCCGTTCATTATATTTTTAGGCTTACGCTGATGAATGACATGTTCAATGATGTTATAAACACATTGCTCGCCTATATTGCTGATCGCACCCTCGGTATATCCTGCAATATGTGCCGTAGGGATGAAATTATCGAGCGCAAATAAGGGGTGTGAATTGCACGGCTCTTGTAAAAAGACATCGGCGGCAGCGCCCTTAATGACACCCTGCGTGAGAGCCAGAAAGAGATCCTCTTCATTAACGACACCACCGCGTGAAACGTTTATGAGATAACTAGTGCTCTTCATTTTTTTCATCTGCGCCAAATCAAAGAGATTTTTGGTTTCAGGCGTCAGCGGAGTGTGTAACGTGATGAAATCACTTTGTTCTGTTAGTTCATCGAGCGAAACGTATTCAATGTGATTATCTGCGGCGAACTGTGCATCCTGCCATGCGTCGTGAGCCAGCACGCGCATATTAAAGCCGCGGGCTCGCAGTGCAACCTGTTTACCTATATTACCTAACCCAATAATGCCAATCGTTTTTCCATATACATCGGAGGCGAAGATCCGTGGCCAGTTTCCCGCGCGGGTTTGTTCAATCGCGTAGGGGAGTTGACGCGCACAGTTAAGGATCAGGGAAAACGCAAAGTCTGCGACGGCATGCTTATTGGCATCCGGCACATTGGTAACAAAAATACCTTTTTCACGCGTGGCATTGAGGTCAATATTATCGACACCCACGCCGTGTTTGCAGACGATTTTCAGATTCGGTGCCGCAGCTATTAGTCCGGCATTAACATCGGTAAAAGCGACGATCATTGCCACTGTCTGTTCCAGATGAGGTGCAAGCGCTTCTAAACCGGCATCTGCAGGTAGCATGATTAACTCAAGTCCGGCGTCGTTAAGCAGTTTGATCGGTTGCTGATCGTATTTGGCAAATGAAGGTGATGTACAGATGACTTTCATAATACAATCCTGTTAGTTAAGCGGCGTTGCCGCCGCTGTAAAAGTGTCTATCGTAAATAGTTATTGATAATTTGCTGGATCTGGCGTTCCTGATGAGCATCAAACGTGACAGCGTAACGGCTTGCGCCTACCTCATGTCCCATGATTTGCAATGCTTTTTTGACTGCGGCGGGCGAGAACGCAACTTTATAGAGCTCGGTTCGTAAACCTGTGACGCTTTCCTGTGCTTCATGCGATCCGACAACATCACCGGCCTTGAATCGCGCCCAGATAGCGTTAATTTCTTTTGGCGCTACGTTCGCCAAACCGGAAATACAGGCTGAACAGCCATCAACAAATCCCTGATGAATGAGTGAATCTGGACCATTCAGCACATCAAATCCCTCGATATCTTTAACTGCATCCAGGAAGCTGCTAAGACTTTCATAACTGCCGGCACTGTCTTTGATCCCGATTATGTTCGGGTGTGCCGCCAGCACTCTGGCTGTTTCCGGTTCAATGGTATTTCCCGTACGTGCCGGAATGTTGTAGAGAAATACCGGTACCGATAGCGCGTCGGCAATCGCGGTATAGTGATCTATCAGTTCCTGCTGTTTGAGCGGAACAAAATACGGGGTAATCACCGATACGGCATCGACGCCCAGTTTTTCTATCTGCTTGCCCAGACGGATGGTTTCACGGGTAGAGATTTCACCAATATGCGCCACTACGTTCGCCCGCCCAGCAACTTCCTCAACGCAGGTGCGGGTCACTGCTATTTTTTCTTCCTCGTTGAGCACAAAAAACTCACCGTTTGTGCCGCCGCAGAAAATACCGTTTCCGGCATTTAACTGGCGGTTTACCTGGTTTCTCAGTTCTTTAAGGTTAAGCCCGCCGTCGTGGTCGAACGGGGTAACGATTGCCGTCAGTACACCACAGATTTTCTTACTCATGATTCACTCCTTTGGTATTCAGTTCTGGAAACAGAGTTTGATAAATGGCCTGAATATCCTCATGACTCACCTCGCAGGGAGCATTATTCATCAGGCGTTTTACGTTCAGTGCGGCATCGGCCAGTGCGGGAATATCAGTAGACGGTACACCAAGCGTTGCCAGGTTATCGGGCAGGTTCAGTCGTTTCACGAGTGTGGCGAAGTACTCCACCAGGGCGCGGGATTTTTCTTCGGCACTGAGTGTTGAGTCAGCGTCAGGCAGCAGATCCCACACCAGGGCAAACTTGTCGACCACAAATGGGCGAATCACTTTCATGCAGGGTGCTAACAGAATGGCGTTAGCGACGCCATGTGGGAGATGGTATCGACCGCCGAGCGGGTAAGAGAGCGCGTGGACCAGGTGAGTACCAGCATGATTAATCGCCACACCGCCGTAATACGATGCCCACAGCATCTCCAGTTTGGCCAGCAGATTTTCCGGCTCATTGACGGAGATTTCGATATGGTTGAGTAGCTTACGCAGGCCAATGAGCGAAGCGTTATCACTTACCGGATTGGCGACGGTAGCGGTAAAGCATTCGATCAGATGACATAGCGCGTCGATGCCAGTGGACGAGGCAATATGCGCCGGCATGCTGGTGGTGAGTTCTGGCAACAGGGCCACGTAATCCGGTAATAGCACCGGAGAAATGATGCCGACCTTGGTGTTTTGTTCCGGGATCGCCAGAATCGCATTGGGAGTCGCTTCAGAACCCGTACCTGCTGTGGCGGGGATCAGCACAGAAGCAACGCGTTGCAGCGGTTTTTCTCCCGCCAGCATGGCATCAAGCGTCGGAGATTCAGGATGGCATAAGACGGAGAGCAGTTTCGCCACATCCAGTACGCTACCACCGCCGATACCGATCACCATTTCTACGTTGAGACCTTGTACGTTTTTTAATAGTGCGCTGACATCGTGATGCCCGGGTTCTGCAGGCACATTGTCAATCAGAGCCACATGACGTCCATCGTTGGTCAGTAAGTTGCGGATCTGTGTTACCGCGCCCAGTCCGACAATATTGCTATCCGTCACCAGTAACAGTTGGCGTTTACCTGCCAGTAACGGCTCCAGTGCGGGGATAGCATTCGAACCGCTAATGACGGTGCTATTGATTGTTGCCACAGCATTCTCCTGTTGTTCGAGTGATTGAATTCGCTCACTGAGATTCAGGAACGATTGCATCATGGGCTAAATTTATAATTTATCTCGGAGATGAATAACTTGAGCTTGCTCACATTTAATCAAATGTGATTGAATATAATCATTATCAACATACAACAACCCGGAGCATGGATGAGTAGACATGTTGTAAGACCCCAGATCCTTGTCATTGCTGATGACTTTACGGGGGGAAATGATGCGGGGGTGAGTCTGGCGCTGACGGGAATGACGGTAAATGTCGCTTTCACATTGCCCTGTGCCGATGATGCAGATGTGCTGGTCATCAACACGGATAGTCGTGCGCTGGAGGCAGAGCAGGCCGCCGCCAGAGTAAGTGAGCTGGCTCTGACGAGTCAGGCTGGTCCTCAGACGCAGTGGCTGAAGAAAATAGATTCAACATTGCGCGGAAACCCGGGGGCCGAACTGGACGCGTTAATGCGGATTACAGGTAAAAAGCGGGCCATCGTGGCACTGGCTTGTCCCTCAGTCGGGCGAACCACCGAGCAGGGGCAGTGCCTCGTTAACGGTATTCCGGTAACGCAGACCGAATTTGCCAGCGATCCGAAAACACCGGTGATGAGTGCCGATATTTGTGAGGTGATACAGGCACAAACCACCATTGCGTGTCGGGCGATGTCACTGAATGACTACATGCAGCACCTGCGCGAGCCTGCTGTTGAGACGCCGCAGATTTGGGTTGTGGATGCCCGGACTGACGCTGACCTTGATGTGATTGTTACTGATGCGCTGATGCAGGATGAGCTGCCGCTGCTGGTGGGGTCTGCCGGGATCTGTGACGCGCTGGCCCGTCATGTCCGGACACCGTCCTCACAGTGTTTACTGGCGGTAGTGGGTTCAATGAGTGAAATCGCTCAACAGCAGATTGCCGCTGTGTACCAGGACCCGCAGGTGGGGACTGTATTCATTGATATCGAAAATATCTTCAGCGGTAGCTCGACAGAGTACGCGCAGCACATCGTTAGGATCCTCTCCTCTGGTAGGCACTGCATTGTTCACACAAGTCCCGACAGTGAAGCACGCCATCATATTCCGCAGCTGTGCGTGCGTATGGGGATGAATCGCGCTCAGCTCGGTGAAAAAATCTGCCAGTTTCTTGGACAGCTTATCCGGCAGGTTTTGCAGGAGGTATCGCCAGGCGCGCTGTATCTCTCTGGTGGTGATGTGGCGATGGCGGTTGCAGACGCCCTTAAGGCAACAGGATTTCGTATTACTGACCGTGTGGCCCAGTGTGTGCCGTACGGTCATTTTGTCGGTGGCGACTGGCAACGCCCGGTTATGACAAAGGCAGGGGGATTTGGTGACGAAACGACGTTGCGTCAGGTTTTAAATTTTATCGAGGAGAACATGAGTGAATAACATTATTGCAGTAACTATGGGCGACCCTGCAGGTATTGGACCTGAGATTATTATTAAATCGCTGGTGGAGGGAGAGCTGTCTGGCGCGCCGGTTGTGGTTGTGGGATGTGCCCAAACGCTGCGTCGTATCCAGTCATTAAATGTCACGCCGCCAGCGGAACTCCGGGTTATCGACAGCGTAACCCAGGCGCAATTCGCCCCCGGTGTTATCAACGTGATTGACGAACCCCTTGCCGATCCTGCGGCGCTTGAACCGGGGGTGGTGCAAGCGCCGGCGGGTGATTTGGCCTATCGCTGTATTAAACGCGCTACAGCACTGGCGCTAAGTGGTGAAGTTAAGGCCATTGCCACTGCGCCGCTGAATAAAGAAGCACTGCACATGGCGGGACATCATTATCCCGGCCATACCGAACTGCTGGCGCAACTGACCAACAGCAAAGACTATGCGATGGTGCTGTATACCGAACAGCTTAAAGTGATTCATGTCACCACGCATATTGCACTACGTAAATTCCTTGATACGCTCAGTGAACAGCGTGTAAAAACAGTCATTCAGGTCGCAGATGATTTCCTGCGTCGTGTCGGGTTTGATAATCCACGTATTGCGGTCGCAGGCGTCAACCCCCATGCCGGCGAAAATGGCCTGTTTGGCGAGGAAGAGATAACGATAGTCGGACCCGCGGTGCAGGCAATGCAAGCGAAAGGGTTAAATGTTACGGGACCATGTCCACCAGATACTGTCTTTATGCAGTGCCACGAAGGTATGTATGACATGGTGGTGGCAATGTATCACGATCAGGGCCATATTCCGCTAAAATTGCTGGGATTCTATGATGGGGTGAATATCACCGCCGGATTGCCATTTATTCGCACTTCTGCAGACCACGGCACGGCGTTTGATATTGCCTGGACAGGTAAAGCCAAGTCTGAGAGCATGGCCGTGTCCATCCAGTTAGCAATGCAAATTACGCGGGATTAAAATGAAGGGATATAATCGGTTAGAACAGATTATGGATTATCTGAAAGGGCATAATCTGGCGACAGTTGAACAGCTTGTCGCTGTGACTCAGGCCTCTCCGGCGACCATTCGCCGCGACCTGATTAAACTCGATCAGGAAGGTGTTATCAGCCGTACTCACGGCGGCGTGACGCTTAACCGGTTTATCCCTTCACAACCAACCACACATGAAAAAATGCAGCGCAGCCTGATGGAAAAACAGGCTATTGCCTGCGCGGCGGCAAGCCTGGTGAAAGCCGGGGACGCCATTATCCTGGATGCGGGAACGACGATGATTGAACTGGCGCGCCAGCTTACCCATCTGCCGTTGCGCGTCATCACCAGCGATCTGCACATTGCGCTATTTCTTTCTGAGTTCAAGCAAATTGAAGTGACGATCATTGGCGGGCGTATTGATGACTCCAGCCAGTCCTGTATCGGCGAGCACGGGCGTAAACTGCTGCAAAACGTGTGGCCGGATATCGCGTTTCTAAGCTGTAACGGCTGGGATCTGACCCGCGGGATCACCGCACCGACGGAAGAAAAGGCCGGTCTAAAGCGCGACCTGATTGCAAACGCCAAACGTCGCGTACTGCTGGCAGACAGTTCAAAATACGGTGCATGGTCACTTTTCAACGTCACACATCTGGATGCGTTGACGGATATCGTGACCGATGCGCGACTCAATGAAGAGGTGCGGCAGCAGCTTGAGCAACTGCCTTGCCATCTGACGTTCGCCAGTTAATCTGAATTTTGCGACAGCTGAGGTTCCAGTACCTCAATAAATGCTTCCAGCTGTCGCGTCATCGCCCCCCGACGCCAGACCAGCCACGTATTTAACCAACGCCAGTTTTCACTCAGTGGCCAGGCATTGACCTGATGGTGGCCTGGCATGCTTTCCAGCATAGAACGTGGAATCAGCGCGATTCCCGCGCCGGCAATCACACAGGCCAGCATGCCGTGGTAGGACTCCATTTCATGGATCGTGCCTGGCATGGCACGATCGGCGTGAAACCAGCTTTCAAAGTGGCGACGATAGGAACAGTTGGCGCGAAAGGCATAGATATTGTAACCATTCACATCGCTGGCCCGTTTGATGGGGGGGTGGCCGTGTGGGGTGACAATCATCATCTCTTCACGGTACACCGGCATTCCTTCAAGACCTGGATGGGTAATAGGGCCATCAGCAAAAGCGGCGTTCAGCGTACCGTCGAGCACACCGTCCAGCATGGTACCGGACGGTCCTGTTGCCAGTGCAAACTGGATTTTAGGGTAGCGCTGATTATATTCGGCAAGTGTGGCCGGAATACGCACGGCGGCTGTACTTTCCAGCGATCCCAGAGAGAACAATCCCTGTGGTTCATCACCTGCGACCACCATCCTCGCTTCTTCTACCAGCGCCAGGATCCGCTGGCTGTAACGCAAAAAATTGTGCCCGGAGGGAGAAAGCCGCAGACGTTGATTTTCACGAATAAACAGATCGACGCCAAGGTCCGCTTCAAGCTGGCGAATACGCGTGGTGAGATTGGACGGCACGCGATGCACCTTCGCCGCAGCCTGCGTGATGCTGCCGGTCTCTGCGACGGCATTGAACATTTCAAGTTGCGTCAGGTCCATAATTTTCTCTGTTCGTGAATGGTATGGTTAATATTATTCATTTTTCAGAAAGAGTAAACCTGCGCATGATATAACCATACCTTGCGAGAAAGAGAGGCACTTATGACCATCACAGCAGCAACACATGCTATTTCCGTTGACCCGACCTGTGGCGAAATGCTGACGGCAATGCCGTGGGCCAGCGCCGATGAGATTACCCACGCGCTGAATCTGGCGGCGACGGGATTCAACGCATGGAAACGCACGACCGTCACCCATCGCGCACAGATGTTGCGCCGGGTCGGACAAGCGCTGCGTGAACGCGCCGAAGAGATGGCGCAGTGTATCTCGCGTGAAATGGGTAAGCCCGTCAGGCAGGCACGTGCGGAAGTGGCAAAGTCTGCGGCATTATGTGACTGGTACGCCGAACATGGGCCAGCGATGCTCAGTACCGAGGCCACGCAGGTTGAGAATCATCAGGCCGTGATTGAGTACCGTCCCCTGGGGACTATTCTGGCGATCATGCCGTGGAACTTTCCGCTCTGGCAGGTTATGCGCGGCGCCGTGCCGATTTTGCTGGCCGGAAATGGCTATCTGTTAAAGCATGCACCGAATGTCACTGGTTGTGCCGCGATTATCGCCCAGGTCTTTACCGATGCGGAAATACCCGCTGGGGTATATGGCTGGGTGAATGCCGATAACGCCGGGGTGAGTCAGATGATCAATGACCCGCGTATCGCGGCGGTAACGGTGACGGGCAGCGTTCGTGCTGGTGCTGCGATTGGCGCTCAGGCTGGTGCAGCGCTGAAGAAATGCGTGCTTGAGTTAGGCGGTTCCGATCCGTTTATCGTGCTTAATGATGCAGACCTTGATTTAGCGGTTAAAGCCGCAGTGGCAGGGCGTTATCAGAATACCGGGCAGGTTTGTGCCGCAGCGAAACGCTTTATTATTGAAGAAGGGATTGCGGCAGAATTCACCCACCGTTTTGTTGCGGCAGCCAGTGCACTGAAAATGGGCGATCCGCTAAATGAAGAGAACGATCTCGGCCCAATGGCACGTTTTGATCTGCGGGATGAACTGCATCAGCAGGTTGAAGATTCACTGGCTCAAGGGGCGCGCTTACTCCTCGGTGGGGAAAAAATAGCTGGTCAGGGTAATTACTATGCCGTGACGGTACTGGGTGATGTTACGCCGGAAATGACGGCGTTTCGTCAGGAGCTGTTTGGCCCGGTTGCGGCGATTACCGTCGCGAAGGATGCTGAGCACGCATTAGCACTGGCTAATGACAGCGAGTTCGGCTTGTCGGCGACGTTGTTTACCGCGGATGAGGCACTGGCGCAAACTATGGCGGCCCGTCTGGAGTGTGGTGGCGTGTTTATTAATGGTTACAGTGCCAGTGATGCTCGCGTTGCTTTTGGCGGCGTGAAGAAAAGCGGTTTTGGTCGTGAGCTTTCTCACTTTGGTCTGCATGAGTTTTGCAATGTGCAAACCGTCTGGAAAAACCGTCTCTGATAGCCCGGGTGCCTCTGCAGGGGCACCCGTCTTATTTCTGCAATAAATTTGTCATTTACTCTGCGTACACTCGCGCCTAACGCTTTGATACAGAAGAGTAATATGAACATAACGCAAATTTTTCGTCGCCTGACTCCCCGTCAGTTTGGTCTGTTAACCGGTATCATTTGTATTATTGCACTGTTCTCTGTTTTGCAGATTGCATCCTCGCTTATGCTCTCAGCCTCTGTCAGGGACGCGCAGATTAATGAACAGCATAATCAGCAGGTGCTTTTGCAACAGTCGAAGATCGATGAAGCAAGGGTGGCGTTGTTATCTGCCAGCGACTTACTTAATCGTGCTGGCGTTTACTTTATGCAGGATGCGGCTACCGGCTCGGAAGGGAGCTGGCGCCCGTTAATGGAAGAGGCCCAGCATGCGTTAACGCAGTCAAAAACGGCATGGGATGCCTGGCTTGCAATGGATCCGCATCAGCCTCCCGACTTGATGGAGAGCTATCAGCGTTTTTATAGCGGTATTCAGGAGCAGGCCGATGGATTAATGCAATCCAATAGCATTGATGCGTTTTTTGCCGTGCCTGTTCAGGCGTTTCAGACAGACTTTAATGAAAATTATGCACGTTTTCAGCAAGACAGTTTCCAGCAGACGGAAAAAGGGCGAGAGCAGCTGTTGACCAGTCTTGAACGTTTACAGCACCTCTTTTTATTTATTCCTCTTGTGCTGGTGGTGATTGCGGTACTGGTCTGGCGCAGTATGTCCCGCTGGGTAATCGCGCCACTGAGACGACTGATCGATCATATTGATGTGTTAGCGGCTGGCGATCTTTCCCGTCCAGCCCCCCAGGTGAGCCAGTTTAATCGTGAAGTGACACAACTGAGCTCACGTATCGACGCGATGCAGCAGGGGCTACGGATTCTGGTGCAACAGGTGAATGACGCTACGACCTCAATGGTGGGAAATATCACTCAGCTTACGCAAAGCAATAAACAGTTATATCAGCAATCCGCGAAACAGAGCGATGAGCTAAATACGGTGACATCACATATTTCGTTTCTGGAAACACATGTCGAGGATAACAGTGGGTTTGCTCAACTGGCGAATCAACGCGCCGTGCAGGCGCGGGATATTGCTGCGGGTGGCAACCGGATGATGGCAACGGTAAATGCGTCGATGCAGGCAATTGTTGCCCGTTCATCAGAGATGCGCGGGATCATCTCACTGATTGACAGCATCGCGTTTCAGACCAATATTCTGGCGTTAAATGCGGCGATTGAAGCTGCGCATGCTGGTGAACAAGGGCGTGGATTTGCGGTTGTTGCAAAAGAAGTTGGGTTGTTGGCGAGAAAAAGCAGTCAGTCCACGCAGAATATTCAGGCGCTGATTCATCATTCCTTAGCGGGTATTGACGAAGGATTTCATGCGGTGAACGGACTGGATGACAACTTACAGCAGGTTATATCGCTGGTGGAAAATCTTGGCGCCTTACTGAATGATATTTCTGCTGCGACGATGAATCAAGGAACCCGTATTCACGAGTTGACCAGTCAGCTTCAGGCTCTGAATAACGAAGCCCGACAGACCAGCGATCTGGTGAACGCTGCGTCTGATTCCTCCTTACAGTTACATCATGAATCTCATCAGCTTATGCAGGCCGTTGCCAGATTCCGTCTTCCGGCCTGACGCTGTGTATTCAGCTCTGTTATACTCGCAGGCCTTTCATACCTGCGAGCAAGGAGCATGTTGTGGCCAGGGCCATGGACAATTCAATTTTAGAGACCATTGTGCAGCAGGTTCGTCCGCTGATTGGTCAGGGAAAAGTTGCCGATTATATTCCTGCATTAGCCTCTGTCGATGGCTCAAAACTGGGTATTGCCATTTGCACCGTTGATGGTCAGCACTATCAGGCGGGGGATGCGCAAGAACGTTTTTCTATTCAGTCGATTTCAAAGGTGCTTAGCCTGGTTGTCGCAATGCGTCATTACCAGGAAGACGAGATCTGGCAACGTGTTGGCAAAGATCCTTCCGGTCACCCGTTTAACTCGCTGGTGCAGCTGGAAATGGAGCAGGGTATACCACGTAATCCCTTTATCAATGCCGGGGCATTGGTGGTTTGCGATATGCTGCAAGGTCGCCTGAGTGCGCCACGGCAACGAATGCTGGAAGTGGTACGTGCATTAAGTGGCGTTTCAGATATTGCTTATGATACGACGGTGGCACGCTCTGAGTTTGAGCACTCAGCCCGCAACGCGGCAATTGCCTGGCTGATGAAGTCCTTTGGTAATTTTCATCACGATGTGACGACCGTTCTGCAAAATTATTTTCACTACTGCGCGCTGAAAATGAGCTGTGTGGAGCTGGCGCGCACGTTCGTCTTTCTGGCGAATCAGGGGCATGCCTTTCATCTTGCGGAGCCCGTGGTCACGCCGATGCAGGCGCGGCAGATTAACGCGCTAATGGCGACCAGCGGTATGTATCAAAATGCCGGGGAGTTTGCCTGGCGGGTAGGTTTGCCGGCGAAATCGGGTGTCGGTGGTGGTATTGTGGCGATCGTGCCGCATGAGATGGCGATTGCGGTCTGGAGTCCGGAACTGGATCCCGCAGGGAACTCGCTGGCGGGTATTGCGGTACTGGAACAATTAACTCAACAGTTAGGGCGCTCGGTTTACTGATGAACACGCTCGACTCGCTTTTTGCCCGACTGGCGAAATCGACTTTTCGATCGCGGTTTCGTCTCGGTCAGAAAGAAAGACAATATTGTCTGGAAAAAGGTGCGCCGGTCATTGAACAACATGCGGCCGATTTTATTGCTAAGCGCCTGGCTCCCGCGCTCCCGACCAATGACGGAAAGCAAACGCCGATGCGTGGACATCCGGTGTTTATCGCTCAACATGCCACGGCGACCTGCTGTAGGGGATGTCTGGCCAAATGGCATGATATACCTCAGGGGCAACCGTTGAGCGAGCAACAGCAACGTTACGTTGTCACTGTTATCTACCACTGGTTAGTGCTGCAAATGAATAAGCCATAGATAACATAATCCTATGATTCGACTCCTTGTGTTATGTAATTGTTAATTGCAGTATGAAGGGGTCAATCTAAGGAGACTAAATGGCTACCCACACCCCCTGCTTTATACTGAGCGCGGAACAGATCCTGTCGAGAATCGAGGAGCTTAGTGATGTCCTTGAACAGTGCGTGAACGATGGCGCATCTGTCAGTTTTATGCTCCCTTTTAACCGCGATAAGTCGCGGCCTTTTTGGACGCGTGTTGCACAAAGTGTCTCTTGTGGAGAACGCATTGTTCTGGGGGCTGAAAATGCGCAAGGGACCCTTGTTGGGACCGTTCAGCTCATTATTGATCAACCCGAAAACCAGCCTCATCGTGCAGACGTTGCCAAACTCCTGGTTCATACCTCTGCACGGCGGTGTGGGATAGCCCGGGAATTGATGAATACACTGGAAATTTGCGCCCATCATGAAGGGAAAACCCTCCTGGTTCTTGATACGTCTACAGGCAGCGCCGCCGAGTTGTTCTACCACAATTGTGGATGGCAAAAAGCAGGGGTAATCCCTGACTATGCAAAAATGCCTGATGGAACAGTGGCCGGGACCACACTTTTTTATAAAACGCTCTAATTTGTCACCGGGGATTGATCAAAACAGGGTTTCATTGTATTAAAGTTTGCTAACCTATTGGACCAATTCAATCAGGTTGTATGACTAATCAAAAAGGGAACCCATTGTGCAAACACTAAATCGTCGCGATTTTCCCGGTGCTCACTATCCTGAACGCATTATTCAGTTTGGTGAAGGAAACTTCCTGCGCGCCTTTGTTGACTGGCAAGTTGATCTGCTGAATGAACATACCGATCTGAACGCTGGTGTGGTCATTGTTCGTCCTATCGAAAGTACTTTTCCGCCGTCACTGAGTACCCAGGATGGTCTCTATACCACCATCATTCGTGGTTTGAATGAAAAGGGCGAGGCCGTCAGCGATGCCCGTTTAATTCGTTCGGTTAACCGCGAAATCAGCGTCTATAGCGAATACGATGAGTTCCTGAAGCTGGCGCATAATCCTGAAATGCGTTTTGTTTTCTCTAACACCACGGAAGCGGGTATTAGCTACCACGCGGGTGATAAGTTTGATGATGCGCCGGCTGTGAGTTATCCGGCAAAACTGACCCGACTGCTGTTCGAACGCTATAGCCATTTCAACGGTGCGCTTGATAAAGGCTGGATTATCATTCCTTGCGAGCTGATTGATTACAATGGTGAAGCGCTGCATGAACTGGTTTTGCGTTATGCTCAGGAATGGGCGTTGCCGGAAGCATTCGTACAGTGGCTGGACCAGGCAAACGCATTTTGTTCTACGCTGGTGGACCGTATTGTTACCGGTTACCCACGTGACGAAGTTGCGAAGCTTGAAGCTGAACTGGGTTATCATGATGCGTTTCTTGATACCGCAGAACACTTTTATCTGTTTGTTATTCAGGGGCCAAAATCATTAGCCACTGAACTTCGCCTCGATAAATACCCGCTGAATGTTCTGATTGTTGATGACATCAAGCCGTATAAAGAGCGTAAAGTCGCCATTCTCAACGGTGCGCACACAGCCCTGGTACCGGTCGCCTGGCAGGCAGGGCTTGATACCGTGGGTGAGGCAATGAATGATGCTGAGATTCGCGCCTTCGTTGAGAAAGCTATCTATGAAGAGATTATTCCGGTGCTGGATCTGCCGCGTGATGAATTGGCTTCATTTGCCAGCGCGGTGACCGGCCGATTCTGCAACCCGTACATTAAGCATCAACTATTGTCGATTGCGCTTAATGGCATGACCAAATTCCGCACCCGTATTCTGCCGCAGTTGTTGGCAGGGCAGAAGGCCAGCGGCCAACTGCCGCTGCGTCTGACATTTGCCTTGGCAGCCTTGATTGCTTTCTACCGTGGTGAGCGTAACGGTGAATCTTATCCGGTTCAGGATGATGCGCATTGGATGGAGCGTTTCCAGGTGTTGTGGGCTCAGCATCGTGACCGCCAGATTACTACCGAAGCGCTGGTCAACGCGGTATTGGCCGTAAAAGATCACTGGGAACAGGATCTGACACAGGTTCCCGGGCTGGTCGAACAGGTTTCTGCCGACCTGGATTCTATCCTGGCGAAAGGCATGCGCGAAGCGGTTAAGCCACTGTGCTAATACGTTAACCCGGTTCAGACCGGGTTTTTTTATCGTCCTTATTTAGTTACAACATACAATATAACTTCTAAAAATGGAGCACACCTGTAGCTTCAATGCCCACTATGGTCAGCAGGAAAAGATGTTTAGATAATGTTGCTATAAGCTTGCAACATTGATCGCGATCACGTTTAATGTCCCGGCTTTCACATTTTCCGAAGATAACCATGATCGTTCGCCCCCAACAACACTGGGTACGCCTGATATTCGTCTGGCATGGCTCAGTATTATCCAAAATCTTTTCACGCTTGCTGCTGAATTTCCTGCTCTCCATTGCCGTTATCATCATGCTGCCATGGTATACGATGCTGGGTATCAAATTTACTTTGGCACCGTTCAGCATTCTTGGTGTCGCAATTGCAATCTTCTTAGGCTTTCGTAACAACGCCTGTTATTCGCGCTATGTTGAAGCCCGACATTTATGGGGGCAGTTGATGATTGCTTCCCGTTCGCTTCTGCGTGAGGTGAAAACGACCTTACCAGACGATGCTGAACTGGGACAGTTCGTTCGTTTGCAAATCGCATTTGCCCATTGCCTGCGTATGACTTTACGTCGACAACCGCAGGCGGAACCCCTGGCGAAATATCTCAGCGAGAGCGATTTACAGACCGTTTTTGCGGCTCAATCACCGGCCAACCGCATTCTGCTGATGATGGGGGAGTGGCTGGCCGTTCGCAGGCGAAATGGGCAGCTATCTGATATATTATTTCACAGTTTAAACAACAGGTTAAATGATATGTCAGCAGTGCTGGCAGGTTGTGAGCGTATCGCGAACACACCCGTTCCGTTTGCTTACACCTTAATCCTGCATCGCACGGTATATCTGTTTTGCATCATGCTGCCGTTCGCGTTAGTGGTGGATTTACACTATATGACACCGTTCATCTCGGTGCTTATTTCCTATACTTTTATCTCGCTCGATACGCTAGCCGAAGAACTCGAAGATCCGTTTGGTACAGAGAATAATGATCTGCCACTCGATGCGATTTGTAACGCGATTGAAATCGATTTGCTGCAGATGAATGATGAAACCGTTGTGCCGGCGAAACATATGCCAGATAAGCATTACCAGCTGACATAGCATCCGGTAGAGCTGGTAACACGACCAGCTCTTATTGTTTCACGGAAGGAATAGGTAAGACTTGATGCGCCGGTGAGTGCGGTTTTAGCCGAATTCTCTTTGCCACCACGCAGGCTGCATATCGGTAAATGAATGAAACTCGGGGGCCAGATCTTCATCATTGGGATCATCAAAAACGCCCGCTAATAGCGCTATTACCGGAGCATCATCAATGGCACCAACTGAACTTCCGCATTGAGGGCAAAAAGCGCGACTGGAGGTTTCTGAAGAACGCCAGGTAGTCGGTTTACCCGCTTTTCCCGTCCATTCTACATTTTCAGCATTAAATTCAATCCAGACGACGGTTGGTGCACCGGTATGCTTGCGGCAAATATCGCACGAGCAGGTATGCGAATTATTAGGGCTCGTCGCGGTAAAGCGAACAGAGCCACACAGACAACCGCCAATGTAGATTTTAGACATGACAACCCCCCGTCAGTAAACGTTCTCAGACACTAGCAGATGACTGGCTTCATCACTAGATCCTCATCGTAAAAAGGCGAGGGCGCGCATGGGGAATTCACAATAATTATCAGCCCCTGGTATAAAGAGGCTGATACCAGGAGGTCAGTGCTTAAGAATTGTGTTTAGCAACGATAAACAACCGCGGAAACGCCAGCAGTATTTTCCCATTCTCTTGCAGTGGATATTGCTCCTGCAGCAATGCATGATAACGCGCCAGATAGCGATGTTGTTCGCTTTCACTCAGCTCCTGCAACCAGGGACGCAACCCCGTCGAACTCACCCAGTCGATAATTGACTGGTGTGAATCCATAACGTGATAGTAGGTTGTACGCCAGATATCAACATCGCAACCCATGTCAGTCAAAATATCATAGTACGCATGCACTCCGGGAAGAGGCGCACGGCCGCGATCGGGGTAACCCAGTTCATAGGCAACTTCACGCATCAGAACATGCGTTGGCTCCAGCCAGTTATCCGGCATTTGTACAGCCAATACGCCATCTTTCCCCAGCAGAGAGACCAGGTGGGGGAACAGCTGATAGTGATCGGGAACCCATTGCAAAGATGCGTTTGCATACAACAGATCTACGGGCTCTTCTGTCTGAAATGCGCTAATATCCGCTTCGATAAAATGACAGCCAGGCAACGCGTTACGCGCTTCGCTCAGCATTGCCGGCGAAGAATCCACGCCTGATATTTGCGCTGATGGCCAACGTTGATGTAGCAATGCGGTGCTGTTACCCGGGCCGCAGCCGAGATCGACGACTGAGCGGACATTCTCCAGCGCGACTCTGCTGAGTAATTCAGCTGCGGGTCGCGAACGTTCGGTTTCATATTGCAGATAGAGCGAAGGGTTCCAGTCAGCCATGTTTCTGTATCCTGTATGCGATGAAATAGTATGATTCTGAGCCAGCAATTTCCATCACGCCCTCAGAATCAATGATTCTTGTTCCTTCCCAGCATAGTAAGTGTAGCTTTAAAGGGTAAAAATAGGACAAATCGTATTACAAAAGATAATAATTCATAATCTTTCTTATACTTCTTTTGCTTTCTCTTCAGGATCGCGATCTCTCTTTGGGCATTCAAAAAGCTTCTGACATAACATTCACCATTATTATGGTTGTCGATAAAGTCATCACCGTAGTTGCTCTCATAGAGGCTTATGCAGTATTTTATTTTTTCCTTAATAGATTCAATGTCATCAAATTGAATCCAATATTCAGATAATAAATATGCTATCAACTTCTCCTGGAAAACAGACATGGTACTGTGTGTATCATTCAAAAATATCGCATCGAAATCTTCTAAGGCTTCAATTTTATGTGTAGCTTCGTACCATTCGCTTCGCCCAAAGCAATAAACTGGTTTACCGAAAATCAAGGCTTCAATGCTTGTACCAGAATTACATGCGATAACGGCAGAACTCCCTTCAATTAATTCGTGGATATTAGCATCAACAGACAAAACATTCTCGTTGGTTGCTAATAGATACGCAATCTTGGCATCAACACCTCTGGATTTACACATCGGGTGGCGTTTGATTACCAACTTTCGATTTGTCTTTTTAGCCAATGCCGCAACATAGTCTAATGCCTCCATGGCGCTGATGTTCTCATGATCGGTAACCGAATCAGAGTTGACCTGCATGGGGAAAAAAAGGTAATTCGAGGGTAGAGCAACGTGGTTATGTGGTTGTTGATGCTTGGAGAGTTTTGTCTCCCTGAAAAATTCCCGCTTCTCGCCAATGATACTTTTGGCACTGTCGTGATCTATTTTATTTATTTTATCGATATATGAACTGAAGTTAACACAAATATCTGCCCATCCCGAATATCCATTTTTATCTACAGAGTACAGTCCATATATAGGTGATTATTTTATCGAGAAAACATTTTTGTCATTATTATATGAGTGGAAGGAGAATGTAATAGAGTCTTTAATTGCCAGTCTTTTAAGACCATAACAGGGAAAGCTAACTGGATTCAGTACTACTTGTAATTGTTCATCATGGAGACAAGATATAAAGTTACCAATAAATTGTCGATGAATGCCTTCACTCTTACCTAGCCATTGTGGTAAGTCAAAGTAAAAACGATTTAAATCATTCATCATAACTCCACGTGATTAATGTAATTAAAACTTTGGGTTAGGCTAATCTTTATTTGGCAGTCGGCTGTCCGCTAAACAGTAACGATTATCATTAAAAGTATGCAGGTATTATATTATTTTCATAGGGTCAATACAATCCGGTACTCTTGAATAGAAGTGGAGACAGAAGGGGGATATCGATATGACATAGGCCCTACTGGTGCCGATGTCATATTCAGAAACAAGTATGCTGATTAATATATTTCCCCACATCAACAACTTTATTTGTATCGGGGTCAACATTGAGTACTATAAACCGCATTTGTGGGCAGAACAGTTCCAGGCTTTTTTTACTGCATTCCGTTTGTAACCATTTATGACTGCCACTTTCGGTTTGTACCTGATTGAGGTTTGTATCCTTACTGCACACAAAACCATCCACGATTGCTTTTTGCCTTGCAGCATCCAGATTCAAGCCAATAACATTTAGCTCATCGACGTCTTTGTCATGTGAGCTGGCAGAGACGCGGGTCAACGCACAACCGGTCAGTGTGAATGAAAGAACCAATAGAAACGCGACGCGTAAGATAGCGTTGTCATTTTGATGAACATGGATAGTTCTTTGCATTGTGCTGTAGGGTCCGTTGCTGTGAAATTCCAGGGCACAGGTTTGTGTCGTACCTTGTGGTTGTACGCGAAAAGGACTGAGTGAGCAATTGCAACGTCAGCGATTTGACGTATGCGTAAAGTATATGGTTTGAATGGTAGTCGGTGAACAGCCTGAATCCAGGAACAACGCTGTCAGGCGTTATCAATGACCAGCACAATGATGAACCCAGTATGGCAGATTTCACTTCTCTCTATCTGTGTCTAGCCAATGTTGAAATGTCGTGCTGAAAACAAAGCTGACCTGACGTCAGTGGAGAGTCTGGACAATGCCTTTTTAAGGTTGAGTCAGGCTTTGGAGGAAGAACGTGGTTGCCAGGTTTTCTCGGCTATCATCAGTTTACGTACGGTCTCTTTTGAAATCCGGACACCGTATTCTGTGGTCAGAATTCGCCAGATGGCTGACGGATTCATACCCCGGCCGCGTGAGCGAATAAGCTGCAGTGCCTGATCTCTGATGGTGGTGTTTAACTGATGATTGCCGGGCTTTCCACGGCGCCGGCTGACCAGACCGGCTGGCCCCAGCTCGCGATAGCGCTTAATCAGGCGGGAGCACTGACGACGGGTGAGCTCCATGGACTCTGCCACTTCTGCCAGCGTGATTTCCCGCGCCATATAGGCTTCAATCAAATCCAGGCGTAGCGCTTCGTGAAGTGTCAGGAGCACTGGTTTGTTGTCGTCCATTTTTCTCTCATCTGTCGGCCATATCAGATCCACAGGTGAGGGAAGGGCTCATCGCTTCAGGCTGGGGATAAAATCCTGCGGACTGGCCAGCACCGGGTTGATCGCCCTGAGCTCTTCCAGTGCACGCTCCTGAGCGCGCCTGCGGGGCATTTTTGTACTGCGCATTCGCTTTCCTTCAGCCTCCAGCTCGTCCTGTTTCTGCTGTGCCAGCCTCAGAACGGCACCCAGTCGTTTGTTATCAACAACCGCCCCCTGATCAACGCAGGTCAGTTTATCGAAAATCTTATAACCCAGTGGCCGGTGCTGATGCCGGAAAGTAATGCTTCCGTCAGGGTAATCATAAACGGTAATTTTTTCACCTGCTATGCGCGTATTTTGTTCGGTGGGTTCAATGATATACATGACTTTATCATACTGAAAAGTCAGTGCTTTCGATAAGGTCCGTAGCTCCTGCCAGGCGAAGATATCATTCAGCTCCAGTGGACTCTGTGTGACCGCACGGTGCAGATCTTTAGGGTATTTTGCCGGCCGGGAGAAACGACGGTTAAAATCAGACATGAAATGTTCAATCCACTGATTGGCTTCAGCAACCGAGCTGATGTTCTGCAGGCGCATCTCTTTAATCAGTCGATCCTGGAGCGTTTTATTTACCCGTTCCACGCGACCTTTTGCCTGGCTGCTGTTGGCACAAATCAATTCGATCGCCAGTTCCCGGAGAGCCCGTCCGAACTGGGTTGTGCCGGTACGTCGGCTCTCGGGTCCGCTGACCCTGAACACCGCATGCTTGTCGCTGTAAAATGCGACAGGTTTACCATGTTTATCAATGTATTGCCGGGTAGCCATCATGTAGTCAAACGCGTTTTCTGAATCACAGAATCGCAGGTGCATCAGGCGACCTGTGGCGTCATCCATGAAGACCAGAAGACAGCATTTTGGGGCTCTTCCTTCGAACCAGTCATGGTGAGAGCCATCGATCTGAACCAGTTCGCCGAAACAGTCGCGACGATAGCGCGGCTGGTAAACCCGGGTTCGCCGGCGGGAATGAGGACGCCAGAGACCGTCGGCTGTCATCCAGTTACGGATGGTTTCAACGGAGAGATATATATGATGGCGTTCAGCCAGTTTTTCGGTTGCGAGCGTTGGGCCAAAATCTGAATAGTGGCACCGGATCAAATCCAGGGCTTTACAGCGTGTTTCTTCATCGATCCGGTTGTTTGCAGGACGTCCACGGCGGGAAGATGCAAATGCGGTTGCGCCATCTGTCCGGTACAGACGCACAAGACGCTGCACCTGACGAACACTGAGCTTAAGTATGTCTGCTGCGTCGCGCTGAAGCAAAGCCCGGTCAAATACTCGCTGAATGATGCCAAGCCGGTAAAGTTCTTTGTCTGTCATAGTCACCAACATAAGATCGCGGTCCTGTGCTGAGCAAAATGAAGGCTTAGCGTACACGACGCGTGTGAATTGTGCTGAGACGACAATAACGCTTTGTGCTGACAATCTGAGTGCGCATAATGTATATTATGTTAAATCAAATCAATGCGTACCTGACTCATAACCCTCTACGGGTTCCCCCCATTACAAAATACTCATAGAAGGCCCGGCCTTGTCATCAATGGCATGCACCATGATGGCCTTGATACCCACTTGATCAGCTAAGTTAGAAATGCGCAATACAACATCATTAAGCAGCCATTTTCCAAAACTATGACCTTGCGTACAGACATCATTAGCCTGGCCGCCGGGAATAGTCACTTCGCCCTTCTCTTTCGCCTGTTTCAAGTACTGCGCGCACATTGCTGGCCTGGTACTCATTCACCGTGCTATGCCAGTTTATACCATTGCTGGTCGCCTTGCTTTCTTGTAACCTTGCGCTCGTGCAACTGACAAAATCTGGAACCACCGAACTGGACTTCATATGAATGCTCACATTTCTAAAGACCCCTTACATGGCGTGACGCTTGAAATGCAGGTCAATGCCCTGGTTAATCGTTATGGTTGGGCTGAACTTGGCCAACGGATAAACATTAACTGTTTTAAAAATGAACCGAGCGTTAAATCCAGTTTGAAGTTTCTGCGTCGTACGCCGTGGGCGCGAGCAGAAGTTGAAGCACTGTATCTTGATTCTCTGTATGACGTTGCACCAGAACCCACTGCTCCTGCTATTGATCCCTGGGCTAACAGCCGCAACAAGAAAAAATAAGAGCAAAATTCGATGTCAGCATCCGGTTTTTTTTCAGGTCATTATCAGAAAAAACTGGCGACTCTGCTCGCCCGTTCCCGCAACTCGCTACCGCTAACCAACGTGAAATGGTTCGCTGCACTGGTTGGCAGTATGCTGTTACTTGGCAGTTGCTCTTCACAACCGCCAGGGCCGAAGGTTAACCCTCACCCCCCGGTCACAACGCCGCAACAGAGCAAAGAACCGGTTCGTGGTATCTGGCTGGCAACGGTTTCCCGTCTGGACTGGCCGCCAGTCTCATCCGTAAACATCAGTTCGCCCGCCATCCGCATCAGCCAGCAGCAAAAAGCGCTGACGGATAAGCTGGATAATCTGAAACGTCTTGGGATCAATACCGTTTTTTTCCAGGTGAAACCGGACGGCACTGCGCTGTGGCAATCCAAAATTCTCCCCTGGTCAGACACTCTGACCGGCACCATTGGCCAGGATCCTGGTTACGATCCGTTGCAATTTATGCTCGATGAGGTGCACAAACGCGGGATGAAAGTTCATGCCTGGTTTAACCCCTACCGTGTCTCCGTCAATACGAAGCCTTCAACGGTCGCAGAATTAAACCGCACGCTGTCGCAGAACCCGTCCAGCGTTTATGTTCTGCATCGGGACTGGATCCGTACATCGGGTGACCGTTTTGTACTGGACCCGGGTATTCCTGACGTGCGCGACTGGATAACCAGCATCGTGGCGGAAGTCGTTGAGAATTATCCGGTGGATGGCGTGCAGTTTGACGACTACTTCTATACCGAATCGCCGGGTTCGGCGCTTAACGACAGCCAGACTTTCAGACGGTATGGCCAGGGTTTTGATTCAAAAGCGGACTGGCGACGTCATAACACGCAACGGCTGATCGAACAGGTTTCACAGACCATCAAAAAGCTTAAGCCTGACGTGGAGTTTGGCGTCAGTCCTGCAGGCGTGTGGCGTAATCGCTCCCACGATCCGGCAGGCTCCGACACCCGTGGTGCGGCAGCGTATGATGAATCGTATGCCGATACCCGGCGCTGGGTGCAATTAGGTCTGTTGGATTACATCGCACCACAGCTGTACTGGCCTTTCGCCCGTGATGCGGCGCGTTATGATGTACTGGCAAAATGGTGGGCTGGCGTGGTGAAATCCACCAATACCCGCCTGTATATTGGCGTGGCGCTGTATAAAGTGGGTGAGCCGTCGCGAAAAGAACCGGACTGGACGATACAAGGCGGTGTGCCGGAGCTTAAAAAACAACTCGATCTGAACGAGTCCGAACCGAATATTAATGGCACTATCTTGTTTCGAGAGGACTATCTTAACCAACCGCAAACCCAGGAAGCCGTGACCTATATTCGTGACCGTTGGGGACGCTAAGTATTGCCGGGGGCTGGTGACCGGAGATAAACGCTGACGTAGCGGATAAATTTCCCGATAAACACCCCGGCGAGCACGCCACCGGTAATAATTGCCAACGCGCTCATTACCGGCTGGCGTAAAATATCGGGAGCGATAGCATTCAATACACCTTGTACATATTTGATGCCAAAGGCCAACATCATGAACGGTAATGCAGAGTAATCTGCCGGGCGATGAATGCTGCGTGGTGCGCTACTGCGTGTCAGACGACTGGGGTTTATCAACATATAGCCCACTATCGCGCCGCTAATAATACCAACCATCCACTGCAGATACGTACTGATGGACTGATCGCGGTAAGTGACTAAATCGTAAATATCCCAAAAAAGAAAGAGCGCCGGGATCAGTGCCAGCTTTTCCAGCGTAACGGTAGCGGGTATCCTGGCTTTAATCCCCCGAAATAACAGGAAGACCAACAAGACATACACCCACACTGGTGTGTGCACCAGCATCGCTACGACAAACTCAGCCATACTCCGGCTCCCGACGTGTTAACTACGTTAAGTGTAGCCTGGAGTTATCCGGGTGCAGACGATGCCCCCGGATACTTTACGTGGGGGTCAGGCCGCTGAAGGCTCCGGCAATTTGAAGGAGGAAACCAGTAGCGCTAATTGTTCCGCCTCTTCTTTCAGTACCTGGGTTCGCGTGGCGGCATCATCAATCAACGATGCGTTTTGCTGCACGGTGCTGTCCATTTCGGTGACGGCGAGCGTGACTTCGGAAACGCCCTTACGTTGCTCGTCACCCGCGACACGGATTTCCCCCATCAGTTGGCTAACCTGACGCACGTTGTTGACCAGCTCTTCCAGGCGCTCACCTGCATTGTGGATTTGCTGGCTGCTGCTGCCAACATGCGAAACGGACTCATCAATCAACGCTTTGATTTCCTGGGCTGCAGTGGCACTGCGCTGTGCCAGGGTACGAACTTCAGAGGCAACAACCGCAAATCCTCTGCCTGCATCCCCTGCTCTGGCGGCTTCAACGGCGGCGTTCAGCGCCAGGATATTGGTCTGGAATGCAATACTGTCGATGACGGCTACAATTTCCACCATTCTACCGGACGAGGCACTGACGTTATCCATTGTCGAGATCACACCTTGCATCACGTCGCCACAGCGATTCGCCGTTTGCGCAGTGTTGTCGGAAAGTTCATCTGCCAGTTGCGTGTTGCTCGCATTTTGATGAACGGTCGCATTTAATTGTTCCATCGCGGCCGAGCTCTCTTCCAGCGCAGCCGCCTGCTGAGTTACCCGTGAAGAAAGCTCCATGTTACTGTCGGCCAGGCTGACGGCGTTATTGGCTACCACCACGCTACTGCTTCTGACGGTGATCAGAATGGCGGAAATTTTATCGACGAACAGGTTAAAGGCTTCCGCGATATCTGAAATCTCATCTTTACCTCTAACATCCAGACGTCGGGTAAGATCGCCTTCACCCTGTGCGATATCATCGAGTGCGCGACGTGTATCATCGAGACGAGAGATCAAGCGACGCACCACCAGCCATGATCCTACCAGCAACACGGTCATAATCGGGATCAGCACTTCCAGCACATCCTGCATCATGACTTTGGCGAGGCCAACGATGCGCGTTTCCGGTGTCACCAGCCCTACGACCCAGCCAGTATCAGCCATCGGGAACAACATTACGCGTGACGGAGCATTCAGTACGTTATCGCTTTCCAGCGTGATGGTTTTCACGCCATCAGTCGCGCGCAGCGATTTCAGCCCGGCTTCTACCGGAGCCAGCCAGTGTGCGCTTTGCGCCAGATCGCTAAAGGTTTTGTATTTTGTCTGATCGGCCTGGGGGAAATAGAGGATCTGCCCCTGTTTATCAACCACAAATGCGTAGCCGCCGGTGCTGTTGCCTTGCTGCTGCATAAAGGTCGCTACGTTATCCAGACGAATATCGGTGGTGGCCACACCGGCAAACTTGCCGGCTAATTGATACGGAATACTGCACGTCACCATGTTCACGCCGGAACTGGCATCCTGGTAAACATCAGACCACAGGCAACTGTTCTGTGAGTGACCTTTGGCATGCTGATACCAACTTTCATTGTGATAACCGGCAGATCCTTCGGCATTATAATCATTCGAAAAATCAAGCTTGCCCTCAGCATTGCGCGCCCAGAAAAAGCTACGTTTATCTACTCCCGGGGTAAACGCGTTTGGCTCTGGCCAGATCCCGCCGCCGGTAATAATTGAGTGGCTGCCTTCGCCAATCAGGTGTGGAACCACGCTTTGATACAAAGACTCATCATTAGGCAGTACTTCGGCCAGTCGTGACAGACTGACGGTTTCGCCCTCGATTCGGGATAGCACAGTACTCAGTTGACGGGTTAAACCTTGCCCTGTTTCTTCTATCAGAGCGGTATTGATTTCGACGACGCGTGGCTGACCACGCCAGAGCATAATTGCAACAATAACAAGGGTGGTCACCGCAAGCAGCAGGATGCCGCCAATGGTTAACCGCGTTGAAATACGAGTAGGATACCAGGCCATACAAACTCCTTCTGCAAAAGGCTAACTTTTACCCAGTATCGGCACAGGAGTTTATATCTTTATAACGTTTTCTTAAGTATTACGAAATAAATAAGTGACGTTGTCACATATAGCAAAACCCAGCACTCAGGCTGGGTTTTAATACATCGCTAATCTTATTTAGATAATTCTTTTTTGATTTCTTCTTTTATTTTACTTAATTCACTTTGCGGATGTTTTTTGCAAAGTTCAACGGTCAGAGGCACAGCTGTAGTGATGGTTTCGTTATAGTCAACGAAGTCGCCGCCTTTGAAGTCTTCGTCTTCATTCAGTACCCAGAAAGCAACTGGAGCCATAGTTTGCGGGTTCAAATCAATAAACTCCTGGCAGCTCATGCCTTTCGGAGTGACTTCAGTTTTAGCGTTATCAGTTGCTGCATTGACGCTTACACTGGTTAACAGCGCTGCGACCAGGATGCCTGCTGTAGAAAGGGAGAATTTATTCATTGTAGTACTCCATTTATAATCCAGATAATATCTACACTTGCGCTTTAAACCGTTAATGTAGTTCGCAAAAAATAATACTCCCACCGTCATAGGAATAAAGATTACGGCCATCGATATGGCTGAAATTTATATTTCACATTACTGATTCTGATGTCTGATAAGAAATGTTGCACACAATGTGATCGTTACGACGAAATCAGCAGATTCATCCCTCACTTACCCTACCGTTGCACCAAAACTGAACTACGCTGCACAAATGTTGATCATTAGTTAATGAAAATTGATATTTTTTAACAAAGAACCCCGACGCAGCGCTGTCGCCGACCTGGCACGCGTCCTGCATTGTTAATCCGGTAACAGTGACGCGGTATCTGACAAACAACTAACAGCGAGATGGTAATGACATCAAAACCTGAGTTATTTGCCCGCATAGAAAGGACCTTTAGCCAGCTAACGCCCAGCGAAAAGCGCGTTGCCGGTTGGTTGTTAGCGCACGCTGCACAGATCCCTTTTGAAACGGCAGACGGCATCGCGAAAGCAGCAGGAACCAGTGGCATTACCGTCGGGCGCTACCTGCGTAAACTCGGGTTTCGTAACCTGGAAGATGCGAAAGCCAGCCTGCGTGAAATACCGGCTATTCCCTATCAGCCCTGGGGAATGAACGAGCGCCTGGACTCCTGGCACCAGCAGCAAAATCTACCTGACCGCGCACAACAGTCGCTGTTGCTGGAGATTGACGCTATCACCCACGTCTACCAACTGGCGCAAAGCGAGACATTTTTACGTATTGCGCAGCAATTGGCGCAGGCAGAAGCCGTTTATATCCTTGGGATCCAGTCCACCCGCGGGATCGCTAACGCCTTTTTTAGCCATCTGGAATATCTGCGCCCGAAAGTGAGTTACTCCGAAGGGCTTTCCGGTAGCTGGGTTGAGTCGCTGAACTCGGGATTTAATCAACCTTATGTCGTGATCACCGATACGCGCGCTTACTCGGCGACATCCCGACAATATTGCCGCGTTGCCAGTGAGCGCGGCATTCCTCTCGCGTTAATCACGGATGTATGGTGCCCCTGGGCCAGAGACTATGCCATTGATTTACTTCAGGTGAAAACGGATACCGGGCACTTCTGGGATTCACTTGCTCCGGTAAGTTGCCTGTTCAACTTATTACTCTCCGCGGTGGTGGCGCAACTGGGCGACTCCCTCGCGGGACGCCTGCAAACTAACCGCCAGTTACAACAACAATTTGGTCAATTCGAACAATAAACAGGAAACGTGCTATGTCAGATACCCCAGAACTGGTCGATTTGTCGGTGATTTTCCCGTCACTGCATATCGACCTGAAATACGCTACAGCCGATAACATTACCGGTGCGCCCATCTACCAGGAAGCGCGCTGCCTGCTGCATTCCGAGGCCGTCACAGCACTGGCTAAAAGCATCAGCATCGCGCAGTTGGCGGGTTTGTCATTGGTGGTGTATGACGCCTACCGCCCACAGCAGGCGCAGGCGATACTGTGGAATGCCTGTCCGGATCCGCAGTATGTGGTGGATGTGGCGATCGGTTCGAATCACAGCCGGGGTACGGCCATTGACGTCACGCTGATGGATGCTCGCGGTAATGTGCTCGATATGGGGGCTGGTTTTGATGAAATGCATGACCGTTCCCATGCCTGGCACCCTTCAGTTCCTCCGGCTGCGCAGCGTAATCGACTGCTGCTCAATGCCATCATGTTCGGCGGCGGTTTTGTCGGCATCAACAGCGAGTGGTGGCATTTCGAACTGCCAAATGCCGCGCGTTACCCGCTGCTGGACGATCAAATATCTTGTTACACTGTCACGTCTATAACAACACAACATCCCCTTTAATTCTGGAGCCTGGTTATGAAGACTACACCTGCGTTAACCTCGTTTTTTCGCCCCGCTCTGTTAGCCGTTGCGCTGGCGGTCGCTTTGCCTGCCGCACAGGCCGCCGTCCCTAAAGATATGCTGGTTATCGGTAAAGCCGCCGATCCACAAACGCTCGACCCCGCTGTAACAATCGATAACAACGACTGGACGGTGACCTATCCCTCATATCAGCGTTTGGTTCAGTACAAAACAGAGGGCGGCAAAGGTTCCACGGAAGTTGAAGGTGATTTGGCCAGCGGCTGGAAAGCGTCTGATGACCAAAAAGAATGGATCTTTACCCTGAAAAGCGATGCAAAATTCGCCGACGGCACGCCAGTGACCGCTGATGCAGTAAAACAATCTTTTGAGCGCTTGCTCAAGATCGGTCAAGGGCCGGCTGAGGCATTTCCGAAAGATCTGAAAGTTGATGCCATCGACAACAACACGGTGAAATTTACCCTTAGCCAACCATTCGCGCCGTTCTTATATACGCTGGCAAATGACGGTGCCTCAATTATCAACCCGGCGATCTTAAAAGAGCATGCCGCTGATGATGCCCGTGGATTTCTGGCACAAAATACGGCCGGGTCTGGTCCCTTCATGTTGAAGAGCTGGCAAAAAGGACAACAACTGGTACTGGTACCCAACCCACATTATTCCGGCCCTAAACCCACGTTTAAACGCGTATCGGTCAAGATCATCGGAGAAAGCGCTTCCCGTCGTTTGCAACTGTCCCGTGGCGATATCGACATTGCCGATGCGCTTCCTGTTGACCAGCTTGCTGCCTTAAAACAGGAAGGTAAAGTCAACGTGGCGGATTATCCCTCGTTGCGCGTCACCTATCTGTATCTGAATAACAGTAAAGCGCCGCTCAATCAGGTGGATTTGCGCCGCGCCATCTCGTGGGCCACCGATTATAAAGGCATGGTAAATGGGATCCTCAGCGGTAACGGCAAGCAGATGCGTGGCCCCATTCCTGAGGGGATGTGGGGTTTTGATGACAAGGCCATGCAGTACAGCTTTGATGAAGCGAAAGCAAAAGAAGCATTAGGTAACGTTGCCAACAAACCCGAAACCCTGAGCTTCCTGTATTCCGATAACGATCCTAACTGGGAGCCAATTGCGCTCTCCACTCAGGCCAGCCTCGGCAAGTTAGGTATTAAGGTGAAACTGGAAAAACTGGCGAATGCCACCATGCGCGATCGCGTCGGTAAAGGTGACTATGACATTGCCATCGGTAACTGGAGCCCGGACTTTGCTGACCCGTACATGTTCATGAACTACTGGTTCGAGTCGGATAAGAAAGGCTTGCCGGGTAACCGTTCATTCTATGAAAACAGTGAGGTCGATAAGTTGCTGCGCAGCGCGCTGGCCACCACCGACCAGGTCGCCAGAACCAATGATTACCAGCAGGCGCAAACCATCGTCATTGATGAAGCGGCTTACGTCTATTTATTCCAGAAAAACTACCAGCTGGCGATGAATAAAGACGTCAAAGGTTTTGTCTTCAACCCCATGCTGGAACAGGTCTTCAATATCGCCACCATGAGTAAATAAACCACATTAATGCGGAGCCGATTTGGCTCCGCAAGGGGAAGCCAATGACCTTCTGGAGCATTTTACGCCAGCGATGCTGGGGACTTATCCTGGTGGTTGCCGGTGTCTGTGTAATCACTTTTATTATTTCACACCTGATCCCGGGCAACCCTGCACGGCTGCTGGCCGGCGATCGCGCCAGTGATGAAATTGTCGAAAATATTCGCCAACAGCTGGGACTGAATCAGCCGTTGTATATTCAGTTTTTCCGTTACGTCAGCGATATTTTTCAGGGTGATTTAGGCACATCCATTCGCTCCGGCCGTCCGGTGCTGGATGAACTGCGCGTATTCTTCCCTGCCACTCTTGAATTGGCCTTCTGCTCTCTGCTGCTGGCGCTGATCATCGGTATCCCGCTGGGTATTCTGTCTGCTGTCTGGCGCAACCGTTGGCTTGACCACCTCGTCCGCCTGATGGCGATCACCGGTATTTCGACCCCGGCATTCTGGTTGGGCCTCGGCGTTATCGTGCTGTTTTATGGCCATTTGCAGATTTTACCCGGCGGCGGACGGCTTGATGACTGGCTCGATCCCCCCACGCATGTCACCGGTTTCTATCTGGTTGATGCGCTACTGGAAGGCAACGCCGAGGTCTTTTTCAATGCGCTGCAGCACCTGATCCTGCCGTCGCTGACGCTGGCCTTTGTGCACTTAGGGATCGTTGCCCGACAGATTCGCTCCGCCATGCTGGAACAACTGGGCGAAGATTATATCCGCACCGCGCGTGCCAGTGGTTTACCGGGTTGGTACATCATTTTGTGTTATGCACTGCCGAATGCGTTGATTCCGTCAATAACCGTGCTGGGTCTGGCCCTGGGCGATCTGCTCTATGGCGCGGTACTGACCGAAACGGTCTTTGCCTGGCCGGGCATGGGCGCCTGGGTTGTGACCTCCATTCAGGCGCTTGATTTCCCGGCCGTGATGGGATTTGCCGTGGTGGTCTCCTTCGCCTATGTGCTGGTTAACCTGGTGGTGGATTTGCTCTATCTGTGGGTAGATCCTCGAATTGGACGTGGAGGCGCACAATGATGCTCACACAAGAAACGCCAGCGGCCCCGCAGACCGCCCGCCGTCGCACGGACTGGGCCAAATTGTTCTGGATGATGAAAAGCAGCCCGCTGACGCTGATTGGCGGCGTTATTATTGTACTGATGCTACTGTTAATGGTGCTCTCTCCGTGGATCACCCCTTACGATCCTAACGCCATCGATCTGACCGCTCGCCTGTTGCCACCGTCGGCCAGCCACTGGTTTGGCACCGATGAAGTGGGTCGTGATCTGTTCAGCCGCGTCCTGGTCGGAAGTCAGCAGTCAATTGTCGCCGGTCTGGTGGTGGTGGGTATCGCTGGCGGGCTGGGCTCGCTGTTGGGATGCCTGTCTGGCGTGATGGGCGGACGTGCCGATGCGATCATCATGCGTATGATGGATGTTATGCTGTCCATTCCTTCGCTGGTACTGACAATGGCACTGGCCGCTGCATTAGGGCCAAGCCTGTTCAACGCCATGCTGGCGATTGCGATTGTGCGTATTCCTTTCTATGTACGCCTCGCCCGCGGTCAAACGTTGGTCGTTCGTCAGTTTACTTATGTACAGGCCGCGCGAACCTATGGCGCATCACGCTGGCATCTGATCAGCTGGCATATTTTACGCAATTCACTTCCCCCGCTGATTGTGCAGGCATCACTGGATATTGGCAGTGCGATCCTGATGGCCGCCACGCTCGGATTTATTGGCCTCGGCGCCCAACAACCCAGCGCTGAATGGGGCGCAATGGTGGCGATTGGTAGAAACTACGTGCTTGACCAGTGGTGGTATTGCGCATTTCCTGGTGCCGCCATTCTGATTACCGCCGTGGGCTTTAATCTCTTTGGTGATGGTATTCGCGATCTGCTGGATCCGAAAGCCGGAGGAAAACACTCATGACACAACCTGTCCTGGAGATCGAGAATTTACATCTGAGCTTCCCCGGTTATAAAGCGGATGTGCATGCGCTGAATCATGTGTCGCTGCATATCAACCGGGGTGAAATTGTCGGCGTGGTTGGTGAGTCTGGCTCAGGGAAATCCGTCACGGCCATGCTCGCCATGCGTCTGTTACCCGAAGGAAGCTATCGTATCCATCAGGGGCGCGTTACGCTGTTGGGTGAAGATGTTTTAACTGCCAGCGAAAAACAAATGCGCCAGTGGCGCGGCCAGCGCGTGGCGATGATTTTCCAGGAGCCGATGACGGCGTTGAATCCAACACGACGAATCGGCCAGCAAATGGTGGAGGTCATCCGTCACCATCAGGCATTGAGCCGCACGGATGCCCGGCAGAAAGCCATTGCGTTACTGGAAGAAATGCAAATCCCGGATGCCCCGGAAGTAATGTCCCGCTTCCCGTTTGAGCTTTCTGGGGGGATGCGTCAGCGCGTGATGATTGCGCTCGCGTTTTCCTGTGAGCCAGACCTGATCATTGCCGATGAACCCACCACCGCGCTGGATGTCACGGTACAGCTTCAGGTGCTGCGCTTACTGAAGCGTAAAGCGCGGGCCAGCGGTACCGCCGTGTTGTTTATCAGCCATGATATGGCCGTCGTCTCGCAATTGTGTGACCGGTTATACGTTATGTATGCCGGGAGCGTGATTGAAAGCGGCCCGACGCAAACCGTTATTCAGCACCCCACACATCCCTACTCTATTGGCCTCCTGAAGTGTGCGCCTGAGCACGGTGAACCGCGTGCTTTGCTCCCCGCGATTCCGGGTACCGTACCGAATTTAACCTGTTTACCCGTCGGATGTGCGTTCCGCGATCGCTGCTTTGCCGCGGGGCCTCGCTGTGAAGAAACACCTGATTTATGCAGCCAGGGCGGTGCGGATCAACAATCCGCCTGCTGGTACCCACAACTGGAGACGACACATGTCTGATATTTTACTGGACCTGCAGGATGTTCATATTAACTTCCCCGCGCGAAAAAACTGGCTCGGCAAAGTAACAGAGCGGGTGCATGCACTCAACGGTCTGGATTTACAAATCCGCCAGGGGGAAACGCTGGGGATTGTTGGCGAATCCGGCTGCGGTAAAAGTACGCTGGCACAACTGCTGATGGGGATGCTCAAACCGAGCCAGGGGCACTATTCTTGCGGCGGTGGCAAACAGCATAACGGTATGCAGATGGTCTTTCAGGACCCGCTTTCATCCCTGGATCCGCGCTTGCCGGTATGGCGAATAATCACTGAACCGGTATGGATCCAAAAGCGTAGCCCTGAACGCGAACGCCGCGCCCTGGCCGAGGATTTGGCTCGCCAGGTAGGGATTCGTCCGGAATACCTCGATCGCCTGCCGCATGCCTTTTCTGGCGGACAGCGTCAGCGTATTGCCATCGCCCGCGCGCTGTCATCGGAGCCGGATGTGATCGTCCTTGATGAGCCAACGTCGGCACTGGATATTTCGGTACAGGCGCAAATCCTCAATCTGCTGGTTGCATTGCAGGCACGCCGGAATCTGACTTTTGTGCTGATATCGCATAACGTATCGGTCGTACGGCATATGAGCGACCGCGTGGCGGTGATGTACCTTGGGCAAATTGTTGAGCTGGGCGATGCGCAACAGGTTCTCTCGCATCCGGCGCATCCTTACACCCGTCTGTTGCTGGATTCGGTGCCTAAAACGGGTACACCGCTGGCTGAAGACCTGGTCCTGCGTAAAACCGAACTCCCCGGCAACAGGACGCTACCGCAAGGTTGTTTTTTCCGCGACAGATGCCCGCTGGCAACCCACGGATGTGAAAAAAAACAGACATTACTGAAAAATGAAGCCGGACGCGAAGTTCGTTGTTGGCGGGCCATTGACATCTGCTGACTGCGCATTTTCAGGCGAGATACGCCTTTTTCAGCGCGTCCACCAGCATTCCCGACGCGGTTGATAATTTATGGTGTGCCGAACGCAGCACCCCGATCCGCCGCTGGATCACGGGACCGTCAAGCTCTATACAGGTTGCGCCAAGTTCCGTCATTTGTGTTCGACACAGTGCGGGAACTGCGCTGCCGCCTAATCCGTTTGCCACCATACGGCCAACGGTCACCAGTTGATGGCTTTCCAGCGCCACGTCCAGCGTATGTCCGCTTTGCACCAGTTGTTCTTCCAGCATCAGGCGCACGGCAGATGGGCGTTGCAGCGTAATAAAATCCAGCGTCAGCAGTTCGCGCCACGCAATACGCTCTCGCCCCGCCAGCCTGGATGTTGGCGGGACGATCGCCACAAAACGATCGACACCGAGCGGCGTGAAGTGCAGTTGCCCTGAATAATCAGGCTCGAAGGCGATCCCCATCTCCACCCGCCCTTCACTCACCATTTCAATCACGTGTTCATTGATCACATCGTGAACCGTCACGTTAATACCGGAATAGCAATCCCGAAAGGTTTTCAGTACCTGTGGCAGGACGTTAGCCGCAAACGAAGGCATGGCAGCAATGGAGATTTTACCGCGTTGCAGTGTAAAGCGCTGGCGCATTGCTTCTTCCGTATTCTCCCAGTCCGCCAGCAGTTGTCGCCCCATATTCAGCAGCGTTTCTCCTTCCTGCGTCAGGGTCACTTTGCGGGTGGTTCTCAACAGTAACGCCCCGCCCAGCGAGTCCTCAAGTCCTTTAATCGCCAGGCTTAATGCGGGCTGCGACATATTCAGTCTTTCACTGGCATGAGCAAAATTCAGAGTGTGAGCTACCGCTAAAAACGCGCGTAACTGTTTGATGCTCATTCCCATTTCGCATTCCTTTAACCTATTGAATACCTTTAATTAACATTAAATTGATAAAAAAACCCAATGAGTGAGTCACAAATTTAAAATTAACAAATCATTTTTCACCCCCAATGATGTCGGCAAGGACAACTGGAGGGACAAGTGTATGGCTGGACTGGATAAACGTGTCGCCACGTATCAAGAGGCGCTGGCAGGGCTGACCGACAATATGACGCTGCTGGCGGGCGGTTTTGGCTTATGCGGCATTCCTGAAAACCTGATTGCCGAAGTACGCCGTCGGGAGGTTCAGGGACTGACCGTCGTTTCAAACAACTGCGGCGTGGATGGTTTTGGCCTCGGTGTGCTGCTGGAAACACGTCAGGTACGTAAAGTGGTAGCGTCCTATGTTGGCGAAAATGCGCTGTTTGAAAAGCAGGTACTGAGCGGTGAACTGGAAGCCATTCTGACCCCACAGGGCACGCTGGCTGAGCAGTTACGTGCCGGCGGCGCAGGGATCCCGGCGTTTTTCACCGCCACAGGATACGGTACACCCGTCGCCGAAGGCAAAGAGGTACGTGAATTTGACGGCCGTCCTTACATTATGGAACAGGCGATTACCGGTGATTTTGCGCTGGTCAAAGGCTGGAAAGCCGACTGGTACGGCAACGTTATTTATCGCCACACCGCACAGAATTTTAATCCACTGATGGCCGCCGCCGGGCGTATTACCGTCGTGGAAGTCGAAGAAATTGTCCCTCCCGGCGAGCTGGACCCCGCCGCAATTCATACCCCGGGAATTTTCGTAAACCGCATCATTCAGGGGCAGTTTGAAAAACGCATTGAACAACGCACCCTGCGCCAGAAAGGAGCCTGACATGTTAACACGTGAACAAATGGCGATGCGTGTCGCCCGGGAACTGCGCGACGGTTATTACGTCAACCTTGGGATCGGTATTCCAACTTTAGTGGCCAATTATATTCCCGATGGGATGGACGTGATGCTCCAGTCGGAGAACGGTCTGCTGGGGATGGGCCCGTTTCCGATCGAAGACGAAATTGATGCTGACATGATCAACGCCGGTAAACAGACCGTGACGGCGCGCAAAGGCGCGGCGATCTTCGACTCGGCGCAATCTTTCGCCATGATCCGCGGCGGTCACGTTGACCTGACGGTGCTCGGCGCGTTTGAAGTGGATGTTAACGGCAATATCGCCTCATGGATGATCCCCGGAAAAATGGTGAAAGGCATGGGTGGCGCGATGGACCTGGTGGCCGGGGCTGAAAACATCATTGTGGTGATGACGCATGCGTCCAAAAACGGTGAGTCCAAGCTGCTCCCCGCCTGCACCCTGCCATTAACCGGCGTGGCCTGCATTAAACGCGTGCTTACCGACCTGGCGTTGCTGGAGATCGCCGATGGCGCGTTCATTCTGCGCGAACGTGCGCCGGGCATCAGCGTGGATGAGATTGTCGCCAGAACAGCCGGCAAGCTGATCGTTCCCGAAAACGTCCCCGAAATGCAATTTAGCTGAGGAGCTGACCATGCAGGATGTTGTTATTGTCGCCGCAACGCGCACACCCATTGGCAGTTTCCACGGGGCGCTGGCACCGCTCAGTGCCGTGGAACTGGGGGCAGTGGTGATCCGCTCTCTGTTGGAAAAAACCGCCGTCGCGCCGGAGCAAATTGACGAGGTGATCCTGGGGCAGGTTCTGACGGCGGGCAGCGGCCAGAATCCGGCCAGACAGACAGCATTACGGGCTGGCTTGCCGGTGACGGTCCCTGCGCTAACCATCAATCTGGTATGTGGTTCAGGTCTGAAAGCGGTGCAACAGGCGGTGCAGGCTATCCGCTGCGGTGATGCGGACATCATCATTGCCGGAGGCCAGGAAAGCATGAGCAATGCGCCCTATTTTCTCGACGGCGCACGCTCGGGTCTGCGTCTGGGGCATGCCAGTCTGAAAGACAGCGTGGTACACGACGGGTTGTGGGATGCGTTTAACGACTACCACATGGGCATTACTGCAGAAAATCTGGCGGATAAATTCGTTATCAGTCGCGAGCAGCAGGATGCCTTTGCGCTGCAGTCTCAGCAGAAAGCCGCGGCGGCAATTGAAGCTGGTCGATTCAATGCAGAAATCACGCCGGTCAGCGTTCCACAAGGGAAAAAACCACCACGTTTGGTTGAGCGTGATGAACAATCGCGCCCGGATACTCAGGCGGAGAAACTGGCACAACTGAAACCGGCTTTTCGTCCTGGTAATGGCACAGTGACCGCCGGGAACGCCTCATCAATCAACGACGGCGCGGCGGCGGTGATGCTGATGAGCGCCGCCAAAGCAACAGAACTTAAGCTGCCGGTTCTTGCCCGGGTGGCGGGTTACGCCGTTTCCGGTGTCGACCCGGCCATTATGGGCATTGGGCCGGTAGAGGCGTCACTCCAGTGCCTGAAGCGAGCGGGCTGGACGTTGAATGATGTCGATCTCATTGAAGCCAACGAAGCCTTCGCCGCACAGGCGCTGGCGGTTGGCGAATCCCTGAACTGGGACAGCGACCGGGTGAACGTAAACGGCGGTGCGATTGCGCTGGGTCATCCGATTGGTGCCTCTGGCTGCCGCATTCTGGTGACCCTGTTACATGAAATGGCGCGCAGTAACGCGACCAAAGGGCTGGCTACGCTGTGCGTAGGCGGCGGTCAGGGCGTCGCGCTGGCGGTAGAGCGTTCAACAGGAGAACAGCATGCAAAATAATCACTTTAGCGTCCTGGGCGCGGGTTTAATGGGCGTCGGCATTGCCACCCATTTTGCCCGTTTTGGCCATAATATCTGGCTATTTGATACCGATAGCGACCGGATTGCTGAAATTAACGCCGTTGCCGGGAGCATTCTCGATGAGCTGATCGCGACTGACCAGTTTCACGCAGAGGAAAAAGCGTCGGTTCTGAGTCGCTTGCACGGTACGACTTCGCTGCAGGATATCGCCACCGCGCAATTACTGATTGAAGCGATCCCGGAACGACTCGAGCTCAAACACGCACTGTATGCACAACTGGAAGCATTAATCGCCCCAGATGCGGTGATCGCCAGTAATACCAGTGGCCTGCCGCCGGATGCGCTGGCAGAAAAACTCACCCACCCCGAACGGTTGCTGATCGCCCATTTCTGGCATCCCCCCCACTTTATTCCGCTGGTTGAAATTGTGCCGGGTTCAGCAACGAAACCGGAATATCTCAGCGAGTTGCAACGTCTGTTGTTCTCGATGCAACTGGAAGCGGTGGTGCTCGATCGCGCCGCACCGGGGTTTGTCGGTAACCGTTTGCAATTCGCACTGCTGCGTGAAGCGCTACATATCGTTAAAAGCGGGATCGCCAGCGCGGAAGTGGTGGATCAGGTGATGCGCGCCTCCCTCGGGCGTCGCTATGCGATGGTCGGTCCGCTGGAGGCGGCTGATATGACCGGGCTGTCTACGGTGCAGGATATTTGTCGGCATCTGCTCCCGGAGCTGGCCACCGGCAGCGACATGATGTCACTTGTTGCTGACAAGGTTGCCAACGGCGACACCGGCTTGCGCAGTGGTCAGGGGTTTTATCGCTGGGATGATTCGCGCAAGGAATACATCCAGCAACGCCGTGAACATCAACTGCGCTTTGCCCTGAAGCCATAACGTCTCTTTCTGTACCCCACTATAATAATAAGGAGTCATGATGAGTGTATTAATCGCCCTGGCAGCGCTGGGCTTGCTGATGCTGGCAGCCTATCGCGGATACAGCGTTATCCTGTTTGCCCCCATCGCGGCATTAGGTGCTGTTCTGCTTACGGAACCGAGCGCCGTCGGCCCCGCCTTCACCGGTCTGTTTATGGAAAAAATGGTCGGTTTTGTAAAGCTTTACTTCCCGGTGTTCCTGCTGGGAGCGGTGTTTGGCAAGTTAATCGAGTTATCCGGTTTTTCCCGTTCAATCGTTGCTGCTGCCATCAACATTCTCGGACGTCGTCACGCCATTCCGGTGATTGTGCTGGTATGTGCTCTCCTGACCTACGGCGGTGTGTCGCTGTTCGTAGTGGCCTTTGCGGTGTATCCGTTCGCGGCTGAACTGTTCCGTCAAAGTAATATTCCGAAGCGCCTGATCCCGGCAACCGTGGCGCTGGGGGCATTCTCTTTCACGATGGATGCCCTGCCAGGGACGCCGCAGATCCAGAACATCATTCCAACCAGCTTCTTTGGGACTAACGCCTGGGCCGCGCCGTGGCTGGGGCTGATTGGCTCGCTCTTTATTATCTTTGTTGGCCTGATGTACCTCGAGCGCCAGCGTCGGAAAGCGCAGGCTAAAAATGAAGGCTATGGCACTGAGCTGTTAAACGAGCCGGAGACGCCGGATAACATTAACCTGCCAAACCCGATTATTGCTATTTCTCCGCTGATCCTGGTCGGTGTGTTTAACCTGCTGTTTACCCGCTGGATCCCGCAGTGGTATGGCGCAACGCATCAATTGGAACTCCCGGGGCTTGCCAAACCTATTACCACTGAAGTGGGGAAAATTACGGCTATTTGGGCGGTAGAAGCGGCATTGATATCGGGGATCCTGCTGGTGGTGGTGTTCGGCTATCGCAACATCAAAGGTCGCCTGGCGGAAGGCAGCCGAACGGCGGTTGGCGGCGCTATCCTGGCCGCGATGAATACCGCATCAGAATACGGTTTTGGCGCGGTTATCGCCGCCCTGCCGGGGTTTCTGGTGTTGTCAAAAGCGCTGGCTGCCATTCCCGATCCGTTGCTCAATGAAGCGATCAGCATTACCACGCTTGCCGGGATCACCGGCTCGGCATCCGGCGGGATGAGTATTGCGCTCGCGGCGATGTCTGATACGTTCATTGCTGCTGCCCATGCCGCCAATATTCCACTTGAAGTCTTCCACCGCGTCGCATCGATGGCAAGCGGCGGCATGGACACTCTGCCACATAACGGCGCGGTCATTACCCTGCTGGCGATTACCGGCCTCAGCCATCGTCAGGCGTACGGCGGGATTTTTGCCATCACCGTAATCAAAAGCCTGGCCGTGCTGTTTGTAATCGGCGTTTTCTACACCACCGGAATTGTTTAAGGAGAATCATCATGAACTTAACGGGAAAAGTTGCCCTGGTTACCGGCTCGACCAGCGGTATCGGATTAGGCATCGCGCAGGTACTGGCGCAGGCGGGCGCGACGCTGATCCTTAACGGATTTGGTGATGTCGATGCCGCCAAAGATGCCGTTGCGCAATATGGCAAAACGCCAGGCTATCATGGTGCGGACTTAAGCGATGAAGCGCAAATTGCCGACATGATGCGTTATGCCGAAAGCGAATTCGGTGGTGTGGATATTCTGGTCAACAATGCCGGGATCCAGCACGTTTCACCGGTAGAGACTTTTCCGGTTGATAAGTGGAACGCGATTATCGCCATTAACCTCTCTTCTGTTTTTCATACCACGCGCCTGGCGCTTCCCGGCATGCGTACGCGTAACTGGGGACGCATCATCAATATCGCCTCTGTTCATGGTCTGGTGGCCTCAAAAGACAAATCTGCTTATGTGGCAGCGAAGCATGGCGTGGTGGGTTTAACCAAAACCATTGCGCTTGAAACCGCGCAGACGGGAATCACCTGCAATGCACTGTGTCCCGGCTGGGTGTTGACCCCGTTGGTCCAACAGCAGATCGACAAACGTATTGCTGATGGTGCAGAGCCCGCTGCGGCGCGTGACGCTCTGCTGGCGGAAAAGCAGCCGTCACGCGAATTTGTCACGCCGGAACAGTTGGGTGAGCTGGCGCTATTTCTGTGCTCAGACGGCGCAGCGCAGGTGCGCGGCGTAGCGTGGAATATGGATGGCGGCTGGGTGGCGCAGTAATACCCTCGGGTGCCGGATAAGACGTGGTCACATCCGGCACGCCATTACTAAGATTTCAATTGATAATCCAGCGTAATTTCCGCTTTCAGAACCTGCGACACCGGGCATCCGGCTTTCGCTTTCTGAATAATGCCGTCAAACGTAGCGGCGTCTATCCCCGGAACGCTCACCTGGCTGTGTAACGCCACTTTGGTGATAGCAAAACCGGCATCCACCTTATCCAGAGAAACATCGGCAGTCGTATCAATGGCATCTGGCGTAAAACCTGCTTCGCCCAGCATCAACGACAGTGCCATCGAGAAGCAGGCAGCATGTGCTGCGCCAATCAACTCTTCAGGGTTAGTGCCTTTGACGCCTTCAAAACGTGTATTAAATCCATACGGTTGCTGGTTAAGTACGCCACTTTCGGTCGACACGGTCCCTTTACCGCGTTTAATGTCGCCTTCCCAGTGGGCCTGACCTTTCTTATGGATAGTCATTACCGCTCTCCTGTGTTGTCATCGGAGTAACAAGTATAGGCCTCATGGGAAAATGCATGACCATAATGGAAAGTTCTGCATTTCCTGCTTAAGCATTGACCTTTCAGATAAAATGACCGACCATCCAGAGAGCCGTTAGTTTACTCATCGGCTTTTTGTCAGGTTGTATTTCGTCCGTTCTTACGCGGGCTCGCCCTTGAAACCAGTAACAGGATTAAGGAGTTAGAATGAAATCGAACCGTCAGGCCCGTCATATTCTTGGACTGGACCACAAAATCTCCAATCAACGTAAAGTCGTGACCGAAGGCGACAAATCCAGCGTGGTCAACAATCCTACCGGAAGAAAACGCCGCGCTGACAGCAAATAGTTTCCCGCACGACATACTGATTAACGAGATAAACACCATTGCAACCGCAGTGGTGTTTTTGCTTATAAAACCCCTTAACCCATTCACAATGCTTTATACTTCGCCCGTTTCCCTGGCGGACAGGCCCTATACGATCATAAAGAGTGCCAGGGACGGTTATTCAAAAAAGAGTGAGTGACATGGAAAACGAAACTAAAAAACTGCGTTCCCTTTACATCCCTTACGCTGGCCCGGTACTGCTGGAATTCCCTTTACTGAATAAAGGGAGCGCTTTCAGTGTGGAAGAACGCCGTAACTTCAACCTGCTGGGGTTACTGCCGGAAGTGGTCGAGACGATTGAAGAACAGGCTGAACGTGCCTGGATCCAATATCAGGGATTCAAAACCGAAATCGATAAACATATTTACCTGCGCAACATCCAGGATACCAACGAAACCCTGTTCTATCGACTGGTGCATAATCATCTTGATGAGATGATGCCGGTTATCTACACCCCAACGGTAGGCGCGGCCTGTGAGCGTTTCTCTGAGATCTATCGTCGCGCCCGCGGCGTGTTTATCTCGTATCAGAACCGTCACAACATGGACGATATTCTGCAAAACGTCCCGAACCACAATATCAAAGTCATCGTTGTCACCGACGGTGAACGCATCCTTGGTCTTGGCGATCAGGGGATCGGCGGGATGGGTATTCCAATCGGTAAGCTGTCGCTGTATACCGCGTGTGGCGGGATTAGTCCGGCTTACACCCTGCCGGTGGTACTTGACGTCGGGACCAACAACCAGCAATTGCTGAACGATCCGCTGTACATGGGGTGGCGTAATCCGCGCATTACTGATGATGAATACTACGAATTTGTTGATGAATTCATCCAGGCCGTGAAGCATCGCTGGCCTGACGTGCTGTTGCAGTTTGAAGATTTCGCGCAGAAAAACGCCATGCCGCTCCTGACCCGTTATCGCGATGAAATTTGCTCATTCAACGACGATATTCAGGGCACCGCAGCGGTTACCGTCGGTACGCTGATTGCGGCCAGCCGTGCAGCCGGCAGCCAGTTGAGCGAGCAGAACATTGTTTTCCTTGGGGCGGGTTCCGCCGGTTGCGGGATTGCCGAGCAGATCATCGCGCAAATCCAGCGTGAAGGTTTAAGCGAAGAAGCCGCGCGTCAACGCGTGTTCATGGTCGATCGCTTCGGCCTGTTAACCGATAAAATGCCCAACCTGCTCTCTTTCCAGACCAAACTGGTGCAAAAACGCGAAAATCTTCAGCACTGGGATACACAAGAAGATGTGCTGTCGTTGCTTGACGTGGTCCGCAACGTTAAACCTGACATCCTGATCGGGGTTTCCGGACAGGTTGGCCTGTTTACTGAAGAGATCATTCGCGAAATGCACAAGCATTGTCCGCGTCCGATCGTTATGCCGCTGTCTAACCCGACCTCGCGCGTTGAAGCCACGCCACAGGATATTATCGCCTGGACCGAAGGTAACGCGCTGGTTGCCACCGGCAGCCCGTTCGCCCCGGTCGCATGGAAAGATAAAATCTACCCGATTGCCCAGTGTAATAACGCGTACATCTTCCCGGGTATCGGCCTTGGCGTGATAGCCTCTGGCGCCAAACGCATCACCGATGAAATGCTGATGTCGGCCAGCGAAACGCTGGCGCAGTACTCACCGCTGGTGCTGAACGGTGAAGGACTGGTGTTACCGGAACTGAAAGATATTCAGACGGTTTCTCGTGCCATTGCCTTTGCCGTCGGTAAAATGGCCCAGCAGCAAGGCGTGGCGGTGAAAACCTCCGCTGAAGCGCTGCAACAGGCAATCGACGAGAATTTCTGGCAGGCGGAATATCGCGACTACCGTCGTACTTCTATTTGACGGTTTGCCCGGCGGTGCTCTACCGCCGGGTGTTCAACACTTGCGTAATCCAGTAGCTTGCGTTTACACTTTCACCATCGATTAACATTCGGAAATATAAAAGGAGGATACTTATGCTGTACTGTGAACGTTTCATCGTTTCACATGCTTTTGGCGATCGCCAGTGCTCAAGCGTTATCGGTATCGTGCTGCGATAACTTCTGCTTGAGCGAAGCTAACATCTAAATCCCCTTCTCTCGGGCTTACCGGGTTATCGTCAGCGATGTTTGACGAGGCGTTTTTACGCCTGTAACTCTTGAGTAAGCAACAATGAGCACATTACTAACCGCACAATCCTTACACGTTGATACGGCATTCGGCACCCTGTTCGACGATCTCTCATTTACCCTCAAAAAAGGCGACCGCATTGGGCTAATCGGCTACAACGGCTGCGGAAAAAGCACGCTGTTAAAACTGCTTGATGGCACCATCGCCCCCACCAGTGGAACCATTGCGCAGGCGAATCACTGCCACCTCGCCCGTGTGGAGCAGCACTTGCCGGACGATATACTGCCTCTTACGCTGCAGGAAGCCGTTCTCGCTCAACTTCCTGAGCATGAGCGTGCGGCTCAACAATGGCGGGTTGAAGCGTTGCTTGCCGAAATGGGCTTTACGCCGGAAAATTTGCATCTCACTGCGCAAACTCTGAGCGGTGGACAGCACACACGCCTGCTGCTGGCGCGTGCGCTAATGCGAAACCCTGACCTGATGCTACTGGACGAACCTGGCAACCACCTGGATTTGCCGACATTGCTATGGCTGGAGCAGTTCTTACAGAACTGGTCTGGCAGTTTCGTGGTGGTGTCCCATGATCCACAACTGCTTGATGCCGTCACGCAGGGAACATGGATCCTGCGCGATCGCACACTGCACGCTTTTGATCTTGCCTGCAGCGCCGCTCGTCAGGCTCTAGTTGAGAGAGATGCCAGCGATGCACTGCGCTATAAGGCGGAACAAAAGGAGATTGATCGCGTTACCGCCAGTGCCAAACGACTGGCAACCTGGGGGCGTGTCTATGACAACGAAGATTTGTCCCGCAAAGCAAAGCAGATGGAAAAGCAGGTGCAGCGCCTGAAGGATGTTCAGACGGAAGTGACCGCAGGAAGTCAGTGGACACTAACATTGCAGGGTGATGCCCTGCGTGCAGATCGTTTGCTGGAGATGACCAATCTGTCTGTAGCCCCTGCTCCCGACGCAGATACACTGTTTTCCATTGCCGGTATCCGGTTAAAAAGCGGCGATCGCGTGGCGATTGTCGGGCGTAACGGTTGCGGGAAATCATCGCTGCTACGGCTTATCTGGCAGCAATATCAGTCGCAAATGGCATTGTGCTCACTGATGTTGCACTCTCGCGTCACACTGGGGTATTACGATCAGACGCTACACCAGCTCACAGATGACGACACGTTGTTTGATGCGCTCGAACCGTTTGCTCCGCAGCCTGATGTTCGCAAGATGGCGCTGATTAGCGCGGGCTTCCCGTGGATTCGTCATGGGCAGAGGGTCAGTACATTAAGCGGCGGAGAGCGCTCCCGGCTGCTGTTTGTGGGGCTTACGCTTGCGCGCTACAGCCTGCTGATGCTCGATGAACCAACCAACCATCTGGATATGGAAGGTAAAGAAGCGCTGGCGCAGACGCTACAAAGTTTCAGCGGCGGCGTGCTGCTGGTCAGCCATGACCGTCAGCTTATCAGCCAAAGCTGTAATAGGTTCTGGTTTATCGATAATGGCGAACTTAGCGAATGGCACGATCTGGACGCGATCAACGATCGTATTCGGGAAACGTCTGAGGAGATGAGCGTTCCCAAAACGGTGGTCGAAGCGAGGGCCGAAATACGCGGTGACAGCGATGAATTGCTGGAACAACTCCTCGAGCTGGAGCAACGTCTGGCCGACGATCTCGCCCGCAAGCCGAAACATCAAAAGCCGCTGTTGCAGGCGCAATGGCGTAAAGAGATTGAGCGCCTGAACTCACAACTGGAGTAATCTCTATGCCGGATGGCGCAAGCCTATCCGGCCTACATTAGCAAAATGCGCGTGTAGGCCTGCCATCCGGCAATTCTTGCATGGCGCTTTCCAGATATGCCCCTTCTCCCTTTCTCTTTCTGCGCATTCGCCGCACAATTTTGAATAGCGCAATCCTGGTGTTGCGCTTAAAGGAACATTAATGGTAGTGTTCCTCTTGAAGGAACAAGGATGATACGGATGATCATGAACTTCAGACACAAGGGATTGCGCGATTTGTTTCTTCATGGACGAACATCAGGCGTTATGGCAAAACATGTCCGACGATTACGACATAGACTTGCCGTTATTGATGCAGCAAACAAGGTTACAGATATCAATATGCCCGGTTATCAGCTACATCCTTTGGTGGGCGAGCGTGACGGCAGATGGGCAATTTCTGTTTCAGGTAACTGGCGTATTACGTTTGAATTCGTCAATGGCGACGCGTACATACTGGACTACGAGGACTATCATTGATGAAGATGGCAAATCATCCCCGTCCTGGGGATATCATTCAGGAAGCGCTGGACGAACTCACTGTCAGCCTGCGCGAGTTTGCCAGAGCGATGGAGATTGCACCTTCAACGGCAAGTCGGCTATTAACCGGGAAAGCGGCACTAACGCCTGAGATGGCGATTAAACTCTCCGTGGTGATTGGCAGTTCACCCGAAATGTGGTTAAACCTGCAAAATGCCTGGAGCCTGGCAGAGGCCAAAAAAAACGTGGATATTTCACGCCTGCGTAAGCTGGCAGCGCAGTGATAAAAGTGAATGCCGGATACGCTAACGCCATCCGGCATTTCATTTACTGTTTCGGCTGTTTTTCTTTCCAGGCATCCCAGGCCTGTTTGATCTCTTGCTTTGCCGTAGCTGCGTCGTTGAAACCGTTTAATTCGACCTTCTTACGCCCTTCGGGCAACTCTTTGTACACGCGGAAAAACGACTCCAGTCGTTGCACTTCGATCTTTGGCAAATCGCTCAACTCTTTGATGTCGTCATAGGTGGGGTCAATTTTGCTGGCCGGCACGGCGACAATTTTATCGTCCTTTTCCCCGCCATCAATCATCTTCAGCACGCCAATCGCGCGCAACTTGATCAGCGTTCCCGGGGCCAGCGGTGCCCGGGTATAGAAAATCACATCCAGCGGGTCACCGTCACCTGCCAGGGACTGGGTCAATGAGCCATAGTTTGCCGGATAGGCAACCGGCATCGACTGGAAACGATCGGCAATGATAAAGCCGGTTTTGGCGTCGGTTTCATATTTTATGATCCCGCCTGCCGGGATTTCAGTCACGGCATAAAACTCTTCCGGGTTATTCTCCGGTTGCGGAAATTCGAGGATATTCTGCGCCTGAGCGGACGCACAGAGAAACACGCTGACTGCGAGTAGTTTTTTCACCAGATGCATTGTCTTTTAACTCTTCTCTTATTGGAAAGACAACACCTTACGTTTACCAAATGACAGAAACATGACGTTTTTTTGGCAAAAAAATGGCGCTACATCCGCAGCGCCATTGTTGTCAGAAAGCGTCAGGTTTACTTAACCCCTTCTTCACTCTCTTTCTTTGCTTCCAGCTTTTCAACATCGCGATACCAGCGCGGGTGATGCTTCTTCGCCCAGCGACGGCTCACTTTCCCTTCAACCATGCCTTTAATTGATCCTTTCACCCAAAATGCCATATACATATGAATGAGGATAGCGTGCATCAGAATAATGCCCGCCGCAGCGTGGATCAGCAGGCTGTAACGCACTACCTGCATCGGGAAATACTGCGCAAAGTATGGACGCCAGATAATAACGCCCGTGACCAGCAGCACAAAAATCATGCTCATGATCGACCAGAACATCATTTTCTGTCCGGCGTTGTATTTGCCCACATCCGCCACTTTGTGTTCATTGCCCTTCAGCACTTCCACAATGTTTTTCAGCCACGGGATGTCTTTCTTATCCGGGATGTTGTGGTGCACAAAGCGCACAAACATGAACATCAGCGCAACGAAGATCAGCAAACCAAAGAAGGGGTGCAGAATACGCCCCATCTGCGGCGTACCGAAGGTTTGCGTCAGCCATTGCAGAGTCGGGAAGAAGAACGAAATCCCCGACAGCGCCACCAGGAAAAAGCAGATCACCACCGTCCAGTGACAGGCGCGATCGATAAATTTCGTGCGCACAATCATTTTCGACTTACTCATGATGATCCTCCTCGTCGTCGTCCACTTCCTTATTCGGGCCGATGCCAATGTAGTGGTAAATCAGCCCGGCGAAGGTAGCGATAAATCCGGCAGCAGCCAGCGGTTTCAGCGCCCCTTTCCACAGATTGATAGAGGTATCGATCTTAGGCTCTTTCGGCAGACCGTGATACAGCTCCGGCTGGTTGGCATGATGCAGAACGTACATGACGTGCGTGCCTCCCACACCTTCCGGGTTGTAGAGACCGGCATGTTCATAACCACGTGCTTTCAGTTTTGCCACACGCTGCTCGCCCATTTCCAGCATTTCCTGCTTGGTGCCGAAATGTATTGCCCCGGTCGGACAGGTCTTCACGCAGGCAGGTTCCTGCCCGACGCTGACGCGATCCACACACAGCGTACATTTATACACGCGGTTATCCTCTTTATTGAGGCGCGGAATATTAAATGGACACCCGGCAATACAGTACCCGCAACCAATGCAATGCTCTGACTGGAAATCAACAATCCCGTTCGCGTACTGGATGATTGCTCCGGCAGACGGGCATGCCTTCAGGCAGCCCGGATCTTCACAGTGCATACAGCCGTCTTTACGAATCAACCATTCCAGCTTGCCGTTCTGTTCGGTTTCGGTAAACCGCATCACCGTCCAGGACTTGGCGCTGAGATCTGCGGGGTTGTCATACACCCCGACGCAATGACCCACTTCATCGCGGATATCGTTCCACTCTGAGCAGGCCACCTGACAGGCTTTACAGCCTATACAGGTGGAAACGTCGATCAATTTTGCGACTTCGGCTTTGTAATCACGGGCCTGAGGTGGCGGCGTGATGGAGTTTGTTGCGGACCTTTTGATGATGTCCTGCGTTTCCATAGACATATATTCGCCCCCTTACGCCTTCTCGATGTTAACTAAAAACGCTTTGTATTCCGGCGTTTGCGAGTTTGCATCACCGACGTTCGGCGTCAGGGTGTTGGCAATAAATCCTTTACGCGCGACTCCTTCAAAGCCCCAGTGGATCGGGATCCCTACGGTTTCAACCTGCTGACCGTTGACGTTCAGGGTTTGCAGACGACGGGTGACCACCGCAACTGCGCGAATAAATCCACGCTTGCTGCTGACTTTCACGTAGTCGCCGTTGCCGATACCTTTTGCTGACGCCAGCGTTTCGCTGATTTCCACAAACTGCTCTGGCTGGGCAATCGCATTTAACAGTGCGTGTTTGGTCCAGGTGTGGAAATGCTCGGTCAGACGATAGGTGGTTCCGACGTATGGGAAGTCCTGCTTCGTCCCCATACGCAAGGCATCCGCTTCGTACAGACGCGCTGCGGGGTTGGAGATCACGTTCGGGTGCAGCGGGTTCGTACCCAGCGGCGTTTCCATCGGCTCGTAGTGTTCCGGGAACGGCCCTTCCGCCAGCTTATCGATAGCAAACAGACGCCCCAGCCCTTCCGGCTGCATGATAAACGGATTGGTGCCACTGCCCGGTGCGGCGTTGTTGAAGTCAGGGATATCGTTACCGGTCCACTTAGTACCGTTCCACTGGATCAACATCCGTTTCGGATCCCACGGTTTACCCTGCGGGTCTGCCGAAGCGCGGTTGTACAGTACTCGACGGTTCAGTGGCCATGCCCATGCCCAACCCAGCGTATTACCCAGACCTGATGGGTCAGCGTTATCGCGGTTAGCCATCTGGTTGCCCTGCTCGGTCCAGCTACCGGTATAAATCCAGCAGGAGGATGACGTTGTACCGTCGTCACGCAGGAGCGCAAAGCTGTTGAGCAACTGACCTTTTTTCGCCACCAGCACGCCATTCGCATCATAGAGATCTTCCAGCGCATAGCCGTTGTTCTCTTTGGCCACTTCCTCGGAATGCGGTTCGTCCGGCACCTTATAGTTCCAGCTCATTTTCAGCACAGGCTCTACAGCTTTACCGCCTTCGGTGCGATACATGTCGCGCAGACGATGGTAAATACCGGCCAGAATTTCGCCGTCATTACGCGCTTCACCTGGTGCATCCTGACCTTTCCAGTGCCACTGCAGCCAACGGCCAGAGTTAGCAATCGAGCCGTCTTCTTCTGCAAAGCAGGTGGATGGCAGACGGAAAACTTCAGTCTGAATCGACGCCGGATCGACATCGTTGGATTCGCCGTGGTTTTGCCAGAATGTGGACGTTTCTGTGACCAGCGGATCAATAACCACCAGATACTTCAGTTTGCTGAGGCTCTGTACTACTTTGTTTTTGTCCGGGAAGGACGCAACCGGGTTAAAGCCCTGACAGATGTAGCCGGTAACTTTCCCGCTATCCATCATGTTGAAATATTTGATGACGTCGTAGGACTGATCCCACTTCGGCAGCCATTCAAAGCCCCAGTCGTTTTCTTTCTGTGCCGCATCGCCGTAGAAAGATTTCATCAAACTGACGAAGAACTTCGGATAGTTGCCCCAGTAGTTCACCTGGGAGGCCAGCGTCGCTTTGGGTGTATTGGCGGCCAGATAGGTTTGCAGATCAGTCTGCTTTTCTGACGGCAGCGTCAGATAACCGGGCAGGCTGGTTGATAACAGACCCAAGTCGGTTAAGCCCTGAATGTTGGAGTGACCGCGTAATGCGTTTACGCCGCCACCGGCCATCCCCATATTACCGAGCAGCAACTGGATCATCGCCATGGTGCGGATGTTCTGCGCCCCAACGGTATGTTGTGTCCAGCCCAGCGCGTACAGGAAGGTCGTGGTACGATCTGCAGCACTGGTGGAGGCCAGAACTTCACACACTTTCAGGAAGTCGGCTTTCGGCGTACCGCAGATGTTTTCCACCACATCCGGCGTATAACGGGAAACGTGCTGTTTGAGCAGGTTCCACACGCAACGGGGATGGCTTAAGGTTTCATCGCGTTTTGCGTAGCCATTTTCATCGAACTGGTAGTTCCAGGACGACTTATCATATTGACGTTTTTTGGCGTCGTAACCGCTGAACAAACCGTCTTCAAAAGCAAAATCATCCCGCACCAGCAGGCTGGCGTTGGTGTAGTGCTTAACGTATTCAGCATTGATTTTGTTATTTTCAATCAGATACAGCAATACGCCGGAAAGGAACGTAATGTCCGTGCCGGAGCGAATCGGCGCATAGATATCCGCCACCGACGCTGTACGTGTAAAACGGGGATCGACAACAATCAGCGTAGCATCATTGTTGTTTTTAGCTTCCATCGCCCAGCGGAATCCCACCGGATGTGCTTCAGCGGCGTTACCACCCATCACCATTACGACGTTAGCGTTTTTGATATCAACCCAGTGGTTGGTCATCGCACCGCGACCAAATGTTGGAGCAAGACTTGCTACCGTTGGTCCGTGTCAGACGCGTGCCTGGTTGTCTACCGCCAGCATGCCGAGTGAGCGCACGAATTTTTGCGTCAGCATGCCGGTTTCATTACTCGCCGCAGATGCACACAGCATCCCGGTTGAAAGCCAGCGGTTTACCGTCACGCCCTGCTCATTTTTCTCAATAAAGTTGGCGTCACGGTCTGCTTTCATCAGTTTTGCGATGCGGGAGAAAGCTTCATCCCAACTGATGCGTTGCCATTTGTCGGAACCGGGAGCGCGATATTCCGGGTAGCGTAAACGGCTTTCGCTGTGCACGTAATCCAGTAATCCTGCGCCCTTAGGACAAAGTGCCCCACGGCTCACCGGATGATCCGGATCCCCTTCGATATGATAAATCGACTCTTTGGCGTTTTTTGCTCCATCACCAAGGCTATACATTAATAGCCCGCAACCTACGGAACAGTATGTGCAGGTGTTTCGGATCTCTTTTGCGCGTAACAGTTTGTAGTTTCGCGCCTGAGCCAGTGCCATTTTGGGTGCAAAACCCAGTGCGGCCACTGTTGTTCCCGCCATACCGCCCGCGCAGATTTTAAAGAATTGTCTGCGGCTGACGTCCATTGCTTTCCTCTTTTTTACAGGGGTTCGTACAAGACATCTTTCACCTTGCGCCAGCGCGGCAGTCTGAAAGATGACATGTACAACTTCGCGACGAAACTAACAGCTATATCCATATTTTTTTTGCGTCAAATCAATAACGAAACGGTTCCGCTACTAAATAGTGCAGTTTGTGTAACCTGTGTACCCACAAGGGGTTAGCTAAAAGCTAATTAGTTAGCCCGTGCTGACGTAAAAGTGCTATAAATTTCAGCTTCATTTTTGCCAGGACGACGGACAGACAAACAGCATGACAAAACAAAAAGCAACGTTAATCGGGCTCATCGCCATTGTGCTGTGGAGCACGATGGTGGGGTTGATTCGTGGGGTAAGCGAAGGTCTCGGGCCAGCGGGCGGCGCAGCGATGATCTTCTCGCTAAGCGGCCTGCTGCTGATATTTACCGTCGGATTTCCAAATATTAGAAAAATACCTGTTCGTTATTTAATCGCCGGTAGCGTGCTTTTTGTCAGCTATGAAATTTGCCTGGCGTTGGCATTAGGTTATGCCGCTACCCGACACCAGGCAATAGAAGTAGGAATGGTCAATTATCTCTGGCCAAGTCTGACGATTTTGTTTGCTATATTATTTAATGGTCAAAAAACAAACTGGATGATTATTCCAGGATTAATTCTCGCATTGACCGGAGTCTGCTGGGTTTTAGGTGGCGAGAACGGTCTAAATCCAGGTGAAATTATCAGCAACATTGCCAGTAGCCCGCTGAGTTATTTTCTCGCATTCTTGGGCGCTTTTATCTGGGCAACGTATTGCACTGTCACTAATAAATTTGCGAAAGGGTTTAACGGTATCACCGTTTTTGTTTTACTGACGGCGGCAAGTTTGTGGGCCTACTATTTTATGACGCCACAACCAGAAATGGTTTTCAGCACACCGGTGACCATTAAGATGTTCACGGCTGCATTAACACTAGGATTTGCCTATGCGGCCTGGAATATCGGAATTTTACACGGAAATGTCACTGTCATGGCAGTAGGGTCTTATTTCACCCCAGTGCTTTCTTCTGCCCTGGCTGCTGTATTGCTCAGCGCCCCGCTGTCGTTCTCGTTCTGGCAAGGCGCACTGATGGTCTGTGCTGGCTCACTACTGTGCTGGCTGGCAACACGTCGGATATAGAAATCAGGCCGGGTTTCTGGCATAGAGATAGAACCCGGCTACACTCTGGTCAGTTAACGGATAATAATTGTACATTTCGCTTGTGTATTATGTTTTTATTTGTTTAATTAAATGTTAAGCAACTGGTAATTAATCAACAGCCGAAAATATTATATGTTTACCTATAACCCTCCGGTTGTATATATTTTACATAGGTTACTAACGATTAGTAAACCATAACCAGCACAATAGTCCCCGCCGAAAATATATCCCAACAAAAGGTCACATATTAATATTAATATAATCAGCTGTATTATGTAGATCTAGATCACACAAATTCAAATATTCCGCAATATTATGAAACTTATTATTGAACTAATACCACATCGTCATTTAAAAATAGTTCGTCATTGATGAACGGCCTCGTTTAGCAATGGTTTAGGAAACACATCAAGAAAAAATTATAAGGATTATTTAGAATGAAACTTAAATTAGTTGCAGTGGCAGTGACTACCCTGTTGGCAGCGGGTGCGGTAAACGCAGCTGAGATTTATAACAAAGACGGTAACAAACTGGATCTGTACGGTAAAGTTCACGCTCAGCATTACTTCTCTGACGATACCAGCAGCGATGGTGACAAAACTTACGCGCGTCTGGGCTTCAAAGGCGAAACTCAGATCAACGACCAACTGGTTGGTTTCGGCCAGTGGGAATATGAATTCAAAGGCAACCGTTCTGAAGATCAAGGTTCCGAAGCAGACAAAACCCGTCTGGCATTCGCTGGCCTGAAATTCGCTGAATACGGTTCTTTCGACTACGGTCGTAACTACGGCGTAGCCTACGACATCGGCGCATGGACTGACGTCCTGCCGGAATTCGGCGGTGATACCTGGACCCAGACTGATGTCTTCATGACTCAGCGTGCTACCGGCGTTGCAACTTACCGTAACACTGACTTCTTCGGTCTGGTTGAAGGTCTGAACTTTGCTGCTCAGTATCAGGGCAAAAACGACCGTAGCAGCGACGTTGAAGCGAACGGTGACGGTTTCGGTCTGTCTTCTACTTATGAATACGAAGGCTTCGGCATCGGTGCAACCTATGCGAAATCTGACCGTACTGATGACCAGATGCGTAATGGCAACAACGAATTCTACGCTTCCGGTAAAAACGCAGAAGTATGGGCTGCTGGCCTGAAATATGATGCGAACAACATCTACCTGGCAACTACCTACTCTGAAACCCGCAACATGACCACGTTCGGTAAAGTAGACGGTATTGCTAACAAAGCGCAGAACTTTGAAGTTGTTGCTCAGTACCAGTTCGACTTCGGTCTGCGTCCGTCCATCGCTTACCTGAAATCCAAAGGTAAAGATCTGGGTGTTTACGGCGACCAGGATCTGGTTGAATACGTTGATCTGGGTGCGACCTACTACTTCAACAAAAACATGTCTACCTTCGTTGATTACAAAATCAACCTGCTGGACGACAACAAATTCACTTCTGACGCACGTGTTAGCACTGACAACATCGTGGCAGTTGGTCTGAACTACCAGTTCTAATTTTGTTGTAAGTTGAATACAAAGCCAGTCCATCCAGGGCTGGCTTTTTCTCTTGATGTAGACTCGGTCATAAGGAGTATGCCGTGCAGACGTTCACTGGTCGTTGTCTTTGCGGACAGAGTCATTTTACCGTAAACGTCGAAATGCTTGATGTCTATGCCTGCCACTGCACGCTGTGCCAGAAATGGTCCGGTGGTGTCGCCATGTATCTGGAAGCCAGCGGTCATCCACTACTTTCCCCTGATTCAGCAGAACCTTCGCACTTTCCCTCATCAACGCGCGGAGAACGTTTCTTCTGTTCCGGCTGTGGATGCCCCTTGTGGTTTACGCTGACCGATAGCGACCGCTACTTTATTCCGTGGACATTGCTGGAGCTGAATGAGGTGGATCGCCGCCGTCTGATTCTGGCGGCTGAAATCTATACCGAAACACAGCCTGCGTTCTGGCGGTTGACGGGGCAATACGCTCGCCTGAGTGGAAAAGAAGTCGAAGCGATGGATTACCCCTGTCATTTAGCTCACTAGTTATTGATGGTTCACTTTTGCCAGGCTGAACCACATCCCTACCGCTAATACGATAAGCATGCTGCCAGCGCTGCTCAACGCCACGCTGTGCGACCAGGTAAATGCTTCTCTGGCAGCTGCAAGCAACGCGTCGCTAAGAGACGGCGAAAGAGAATGTGCTAATTGCACCGCTTCACCCATTGACGATGAAGCACGTTCCAGATCCTGCGCACTGAGGCCGGCAGGCGGTAGAATCGATGCGGAAAAACTACGGCTTAGCAAGAGACCAAAAATCGCGATCCCAAGACCGGCCCCCAATTCATAGGCCATGGTTTCGATAGCCCCCGCCGCAGCGGCTTTTTCAGCCGGGGCTGCCGCCATAATGGCCGCCGTTGAGGCCAGTAGCGCACTGGCGGCACTGAACCCCAGTAACGCCATTAATATCCAGGCCTGGATCTGCTGAGTGCTGAAATCCGTTATTGCCAGACCGTAGAAACTGACCGCACTCAACGCCATACCTGCCGTTGCCACGCAGCGCAATCCCAGCCGTGAAACCAACATACCGGCAATCGGGCCGCTGAAGCCACTCGCCAGCATGACGGGTAGCATAAACAGTCCCGCCTGATACGGCGTTAAACCGTGAACAAACTGTAATTCCTGGGCCATCAACAGCTCAAATCCCACCAGGGTGATCATCGCAGTCATCGCCATTACCACGCCGCTTAAGATAATGCGATGGGTGAACAACCGCATATCAATCATCGGACGTGAGGCCGCGAGCTGAATACGAACAAATTTCCACAGCAGCACTGCTCCTGTTAACAGCGTCAATACGATAACCCCGGTCGCCATATGCCCTTTTAGCGCCGTTTTAGCACTGTAAACCAGCAGTAAAATCGCCACGATCAACATAATCGCATGGCCAAAATTTAACGACTGATCGCGGCGTCCAGTCTGGCGCGGCACGTAACGTGCGGTCAATGTCATCACCACCAGAACAATGGGCACATTGATTAAGAACACTGAGCCCCAGTAGAAATGCTCCAGCAACATACCACCGACTAAGGGACCAAATGCTGCACCGCCTGAACCGACGGCAGCCCAAACACCGAGCGCCATATTACGATGACGTTGTTCGGCAAAGGTGGCGCGAATACCTGCCAGCGTCGCCGGAACGATCATCGCCGCACCAATAGCCAACACGGCCCGGGTTGCGATTAGCCAGCCGGCACTGTGAGCAAACGCGGCAGCCAGCGAAGCCAGACCAAATAGCCCCCCCCCCAGTATCAGCAAGCGCTTAAAACCGATGCGATCGCCCAACGCCCCCATCGGTAACACCATACCGGCCATTACCAGAGAATAGATATCAATGATCCACAGCAGCTCGTTACCACTGGCACCCAGCGTCATACTCAGCGTGGGCGCGGCAACGTGCAGCACCGTTGCATCAATCGCAACAGGGATGTAGACCAGCACAATAATCACTAACGTTAACCACTGACGAAACATAAAACTCCCTACAAAACTGAAACTGGACACATGTCCAGCTTTAGCGATCCTACGGAAAATTGAACGTATGTCCAACTTTTTGTTAAACTGGCAATAATGTGAATATAGGGAGGAAGCATGAGCTATATGAATCGGGATGAACGTCGGGAAGTGATCCTGCAGGCGGCAATGCGCGTGGCGCTTGAAGAAGGATTTTCCGCCATGACGGTTAGACGTATTGCCACAGAGGCTCAGGTAGCGACCGGGCAACTGCATCATCATTTTACGTCTGCCGGTGAGCTTAAATCCCAGGCCTTTGTCCGCCTGATTCGCACCCTTCTCGATGCCGAACTGGTCAGTGAAAACGCAACTTACCGTGAACGACTCCATGCCATGTTGGGAAGTGAAGACGGTGGGTTCGAACCCTATATAAAACTGTGGCGTGAAGCACAGGTTCTGGCGGATAAAGATCCGGAAATCAAAAGCGCTTACCTGCTGACCATGCGGATGTGGCACGAGGAAACCGCGAATATTATCACTCAGGGACAGAAGGCCGGTGAGTTTTCATCCACCCCAGATGCCGCCGATGTGGCCTGGCGTTTAATTGCGTTGGTATGCGGTCTGGATGGTATCTATGTATTAGGCATTGAGGAAATGGCCGATCCAGCGTTCGAGCGCCACCTGGATCGCATGATAACACTGGAGTTATTTATTTGATGTTATAAATGAATTAACAATACACCTTTTCAATTTACAATTAGTAACACTTAAGCAACGTGTTATTCCTCTGACGCGCCGCGTTATTGCGCTTTTTTATCTATTCTTTCAGTCAATATTCCCAAAACTTTTCAATAGTTTCTAAAAGAACTCGCGCGGCGCTGTATGCGTTTATTTCTTTTTCATGAACGGCATGTGCATGGAGAATAATATGTCAGCATCAAATGAGAAAAATAATCGTTATCTTTTAACTGACTGGAAACCGGAGAACCCCGCCTTTTGGGAAAATAAAGGTAAGCACATTGCCCGAAGAAACCTATGTATATCAGTGAGTTGTCTATTGCTGGCGTTCTGTGTCTGGATGTTGTTCAGTGCTGTGGCCGTCAATTTGAATAAAATTGGCTTTAATTTCACCACCGACCAACTGTTTTTATTAACCGCATTGCCTTCTCTTTCAGGCGCAATATTGCGAGTCCCCTACTCCTTTATGGTACCTATATTTGGTGGACGCCGTTGGACCATTTTTAGCACCATTATTCTGGTCATTCCCTGCCTTTGGCTCGGATTTGCCGTGCAAAATACCGCTACTCCGTTTGGCGTATTTATTATTATTGCGCTGATGTGTGGTTTTGCTGGCGCTAACTTTGCCTCCAGCATGGGTAATATCAGCTTTTTCTTCCCGAAAGCGAAGCAAGGCAGTGCGCTAGGTGTTAACGGCGGGCTCGGTAACCTTGGTGTCAGCGTGATGCAGTTAATCGCGCCGTTAGTCATTTTCCTGCCCCTATTTACCTTTTTAGGGGTACAAGGCGTGCCGCAGCCTGACGGTTCTTTACTGTCACTGGCAAACGCCGCATGGATTTGGGTTCCGCTGCTGCTGCTCTCAACGCTGGCTGCGGGCGTGGGAATGAATGACATCGCCAGTTCGAAGGCCTCAATCGCCTCTCAACTACCGGTCCTCAAACGCTTTCATCTGTGGCTGCTAAGCCTGCTGTATCTCGCCACCTTCGGTTCATTTATCGGTTTCTCGGCCGGCTTTGCCATGCTGGCGAAAACACAATTCCCTGACGTGAATATTCTGCAACTGGCGTTCTTCGGCCCGTTCATCGGCGCGCTTGCGCGTTCGGCTGGCGGCGTGATCTCTGACAAGTTTGGTGGTGTGCGTGTCACCTTAATTAACTTCATCTTTATGGCACTGTTCAGCGCCCTGCTGTTTCTCACTTTGCCCGGCTCGGGCGAAGGAAGCTTTATCGCGTTTTACCTGGTGTTTATGGGCTTGTTCCTGACCGCGGGTCTGGGCAGTGGTTCAACCTTCCAGATGATTGCGGTGATCTTTCGCAAAATAACTATTTACCGGGTGAAGCTGCACGGTGGTACTGAAGAACAGGCCCAGCGTGAGGCGGTAACCGATACCGCCGCCGCCCTGGGATTTATCTCCGCAATTGGCGCTGTCGGGGGCTTCTTTATCCCGAAAGCGTTTGGTTCATCGCTGGCGCTGACCGGATCTCCGGTAGGCGCCATGAAAATATTCCTTGTGTTCTACATCGTCTGCGTGCTGGTGACCTGGCTGGTTTACGGCCGTAAATCACAAAAAAAATAGTCATCTTTTGGCCTGTGCAGGCAACGTTATTCGAAGCAGGAGTTATGTCATGAGTAAACTGTTAGATCGCTTTCGCTACTTTAAACAAAAGGGTGAGACATTTGCCGAGGGGCACGGGCAAGTGATGCACACCAACCGGGACTGGGAAGACAGCTATCGTCAGCGCTGGCAGTTCGACAAAATTGTGCGCTCTACCCACGGCGTGAACTGTACCGGCTCATGCAGCTGGAAAATCTACGTTAAAAACGGACTGGTGACCTGGGAAACACAGCAAACTGACTACCCGCGAACCCGTCCTGACTTGCCAAATCATGAGCCACGCGGCTGCCCGCGTGGTGCCAGCTATTCCTGGTATCTGTACAGCGCCAACCGCCTGAAATATCCGCTGGTGCGTAAACGTCTCATCGAGCTGTGGCGTGACGCCCTGTCCCGCCAGCCCGATCCGGTGCTGGCCTGGGAATCGATCATGAACGACCCGCAGAAGTGCCAGAGCTACAAACAGGTGCGCGGGCGCGGCGGGTTTATCCGTTCCAACTGGAAAGAGCTTAATCAACTGATTGCTGCTGCCAACGTCTGGACGGTAAAAACCTATGGCCCGGACCGCGTGGCCGGATTCTCGCCCATCCCCGCAATGTCGATGGTTTCCTACGCGGCGGGTACGCGCTATCTCTCACTTCTGGGCGGAACCTGCCTGAGCTTCTATGACTGGTACTGCGATTTACCGCCTGCGTCACCCATGACCTGGGGTGAGCAGACCGACGTTCCGGAGTCAGCCGACTGGTATAACTCCAGCTATATCATCGCCTGGGGGTCTAACGTGCCACAGACCCGTACCCCGGACGCCCACTTCTTCACGGAAGTACGCTACAAAGGCACCAAGACGATTGCCATTACGCCGGATTACTCGGAAGTCGCCAAACTCTGTGACCAGTGGCTGGCACCCAAACAAGGTACTGACAGCGCGCTGGCGATGGCAATGGGCCACGTCATCCTGAAAGAGTTCCACCTCGATAATCCCAGCGATTACTTCCTCAATTACTGTCGCCGCTATACCGACATGCCAATGCTGGTGCTGCTGGATGCCCGCGAAGATGGCAGCTACGTACCTGGACGCATCATGCGCGCTTCAGACCTGGTTGATGGCCTGGGCGAAAGCAACAATCCGGAGTGGAAAACGGTGGCTTTCAACCGCGCAGGCGAACTGGTTGTCCCGAACGGTTCGATTGGTTTTCGCTGGGGCGAAAAAGGCAAATGGAATCTCGAATCGCTGGCGGCTGGCGCTGAAACAGAGCTTTCCCTCTCGCTGCTTGGTCAGCATGATGACGTGACCGGCGTGGCATTCCCCTATTTCGGCGGCAACGAAAACCCACATTTTCGCAGCGTGAAGCAGGAGCCGGTGCTGATTCGACAATTGCCGGTAAAACGTCTCACCCTCGCAGATGGCAGCGTTTGTCCGGTGGTGAGCGTCTATGATCTGGTGCTGGCGAATTACGGCCTCGACCGTGGTCTGGATGATGTTCATAGCGCACAAGATTACAGCGAAGTAAAAGCCTACACCCCGGCCTGGGGTGAGCAAATTACCGGCGTGCCACGCCGTCATATCGAACAAATCGCCCGTGAGTTTGCCGATACCGCGCACAAAACGCATGGCCGTTCGATGATCATCCTCGGGGCTGGCGTTAACCACTGGTACCACATGGACATGAACTACCGTGGGATGATTAACATCCTCGTGTTCTGTGGTTGCGTGGGACAAAGCGGCGGCGGCTGGGCGCACTATGTGGGTCAGGAGAAACTGCGTCCGCAAACCGGCTGGTTGCCGCTGGCCTTTGCGCTGGACTGGAACCGCCCACCGCGTCAGATGAACAGCACCTCGTTTTTCTACAACCACTCCAGCCAGTGGCGCTATGAAAAACTCACTGCTCAGGAACTCCTCTCTCCGCTGGCCGATGCGTCGAAGTTTAGCGGACATTTGATTGACTTTAACGTACGTGCTGAACGAATGGGCTGGCTGCCCTCTGCGCCGCAGCTTAACCTTAACCCATTGACCGTCAAAGCGAAGGCAGAACAGGCTGGGTTATCTCCTGCGCAATACACTGCCGAAGCGCTGAAGTCGGGTGATATTCGTTTTGCCTGCGAGCAGCCGGATAGCGGCAAAAACCACCCACGCAACCTCTTCGTCTGGCGCTCTAACCTGCTCGGCTCCTCCGGTAAAGGGCATGAATACATGCTCAAATATCTGCTGGGTACCGAAAGCGGGATCCAGGGAGAAGCGCTCGGTTCAAGCGACGGTATTAAACCTGAAGAGGTTGAATGGCAGTCGGCGGCGATTGAAGGCAAGCTCGATCTGCTGGTGACGCTCGACTTCCGCATGTCCAGTACGTGTCTGTTCTCCGATATCGTGTTACCTACCGCCACCTGGTATGAAAAAGACGATATGAATACCTCGGATATGCATCCGTTTATTCACCCGCTGTCGGCTGCAGTCGATCCTGCCTGGGAGTCAAAAAGCGACTGGGAAATTTATAAAGGCATCGCCAAAGTGTTCTCCGAGGTCTGTGTGGGACATCTTGGGCAAGAGACGGATGTGGTGTTGCAACCACTGCAACACGACTCTCCGGCAGAGCTGGCGCAGCCGTTTGACATTCTGGACTGGCGCAAAGGCGAATGCGATCTCCTGCCGGGTAAAACAGCGCCGAATATTGCCGTTGTGGAGCGCGACTACCCCGCCACCTGGGAACGTTTCACTTCGCTCGGTCCACTCATGGACAAACTCGGCAACGGCGGGAAAGGCATTGCGTGGAATACCCAGGCGGAGGTCGATTTCCTCGGCAAGCTGAACTACACCAAACGCGAAGGTCCGGCAAAAGGCCGACCGCTGATTGATACCGCGCTGGATGCCTCTGAGGTGATCCTCGCCCTGGCGCCGGAAACCAACGGTCAGGTGGCGGTGAAGGCGTGGGAAGCGCTGGGGGCGATGACCGGTCGCGACCATACGCATCTGGCGTTGAACAAAGAAGACGAAAAGATTCGTTTTCGCGATATCCAGGCGCAGCCGCGCAAAATCATCTCCAGTCCGACCTGGTCCGGCCTTGAAAGCGAACATGTCTCCTATAACGCAGGCTATACCAACGTCCACGAGTTGATCCCATGGCGTACCCTGTCCGGTCGCCAGCAGCTGTACCAGGATCACGCGTGGATGCGAGCGTTCGGTGAAAGCCTGGTGGCGTATCGTCCGCCTATCGATACCCGCAGCGTCAGTGAAATGCGCGAGGTTCCGCCTAACGGCTTCCCGGAAAAAGCCCTCAACTTCCTGACGCCGCACCAGAAATGGGGGATCCACTCTACCTACAGTGAAAACCTGCTGATGCTGACGCTTTCGCGCGGCGGGCCGATTGTCTGGATCAGTGAAACTGATGCTAAGGAGTTAGGTATTGAAGACAACGACTGGATCGAAGCTTTCAATGCCAACGGCGCGCTCACCGCGCGTGCAGTGGTGAGTCAACGCGTGCCGCCGGGAATGACCATGATGTATCACGCCCAGGAGCGAATCATGAATATCCCTGGCTCCGAAGTCACCGGGATGCGTGGCGGGATCCATAACTCGGTCACCCGCGTCTGCCCGAAACCGACGCACATGATCGGCGGCTATGCGCAACTGGCATACAGCTTCAACTATTACGGGACGGTCGGCTCTAACCGCGATGAGTTCATCATGATTAGAAAAATGAAAAACATTAACTGGCTGGATGATGAAGGTCGCGATCAGGTACAGGAGGCGAAAAAATGAAAATACGCTCACAGGTAGGCATGGTTCTGAATCTGGATAAGTGCATCGGCTGCCACACCTGCTCCGTCACCTGTAAAAACGTCTGGACCGGGCGTGAAGGGATGGAATATGCGTGGTTTAACAACGTCGAGACCAAGCCGGGCATTGGTTACCCGAAAAACTGGGAAGATCAGGAAGAGTGGCAAGGCGGCTGGGTTCGCGATGTCAACGGCAAGATCAGACCGCGTCTGGGCGGTAAGATGGGCGTGATCACCAAAATTTTCGCCAACCCGGTGATCCCGCAAATCGATGATTACTATGAACCGTTTACCTACGATTATCAGCATCTGCATAGCGCGCCGGAGAGCAAGAATCAGCCCACCGCGCGTCCGCGTTCGCTGATAGATGGTAAACGGATGGACAAGATTATCTGGGGCCCCAACTGGGAAGAACTGCTTGGCGGCGAATTTTCAAAACGGGCCCGCAACCGTAACTTCGAGAAGATGCAAAAGGAGATGTACGGACAGTTCGAAAACACCTTCATGATGTATTTACCGCGCCTGTGCGAACACTGCCTGAACCCAAGCTGTGTCGCCACCTGCCCGAGCGGTGCTATTTATAAGCGTGAAGAAGACGGCATTGTGCTGATCGACCAGGACAAATGTCGCGGTTGGCGCTTGTGCATCAGTGGCTGTCCGTACAAAAAAATCTACTTTAACTGGAAGAGCGGTAAGTCAGAGAAGTGTATTTTCTGCTACCCGCGTATTGAGTCCGGCCAGCCGACGGTGTGTTCAGAAACCTGCGTTGGGCGTATCCGTTATCTCGGGGTATTGCTGTACGACGCCGACCGTATCGAGGAAGCAGCGAGCACCGAGCATGAAACCGATCTCTACGAGCGTCAGTGCGATGTGTTCCTTAACCCGCACGATCCGGCGGTGATTGAAGAAGCGCTTAAACAGGGTATTCCGCACAACGTCATCGAAGCGGCCCAACGTTCACCGGTTTACAAAATGGCGATGGACTGGAAGCTGGCGCTACCACTGCATCCGGAATACCGCACCCTGCCGATGGTCTGGTACGTGCCGCCGTTGTCACCGATTCAGTCAGTCGCCGACGCGGGCGGACTGCCGCACAATGGCAACATTTTGCCTGCGGTTGAGTCGCTGCGCATTCCGGTACAGTACCTCGCCAATATGCTTAGCGCGGGCGATACCGGCCCGGTACTGCGCGCCCTGAAACGGATGATGGCGATGCGCCACTATATGCGTTCGCAAACCGTAGAAGGTGTTACGGATACTCGCGCGATTGAGGAAGTGGGTCTGAGCGTTGAACAGGTTGAGGAGATGTACCGCTATCTGGCCATCGCCAACTATGAAGACCGCTTTGTGATCCCAACCAGCCATCGTGAAATGGCGCGTGATGCCTTCCCGGAGAAAAACGGCTGCGGCTTTACCTTCGGCGACGGCTGTCACGGCTCGGACACTAAGTTCAATCTGTTTAACAGTAGCCGCATTGACGCTATCGATATCACCGAAGTACGCGATAAAGCGGAGGGTCAATAATGCAAATCCTCAAGGTTATCGGTCTGCTGATGGAATACCCCGACGAGCTGCTATGGGAGTGTAAAGACGACGCGCTGGCGCTTGTGGCCAGCGATGCTCCAATGCTGAGCGATTTTAGCCAGGAACTGCTCAATGCGCCGTTACTGGATAAACAAGCTGAATGGTGCGAAATCTTTGACCGGGGCCGGGCCACCTCTCTGCTGTTGTTTGAACACGTGCACGCCGAGTCCCGCGACCGTGGTCAGGCGATGGTCGATCTGTTGGCGCAGTACGAAAAGGTCGGGCTGCAGCTTAACTGTCGTGAACTGCCGGATCACCTGCCTTTATATCTTGAGTACTTAAGCGTGTTACCGGAAGCGGAGGCCAAAGAAGGACTGCAGAACGTCGCACCGATTCTGGCGTTGCTGGGTGGGCGTTTGAAGCAGCGCGATACACCGTGGTATCAACTGTTTGATGCCCTGTTGCAGCTTGCCGGAAGCCCTCTGTCAAGTGACAGTGTCACTAAACAGGTTAGCACGGAAACCCGCGACGATACCCGTCAGGCGCTGGATGCGGTCTGGGAGGAGGAACAGGTGAAGTTTATCGAGGATAACGCCACCACCTGTGACAGTTCACCGTTACAAAACTATCAACGACGCTTTAGCCAGGACGTGGCACCTCAGTATGTCGACGTCAGCGCGGGAGGCCCGAAATGATACAGTACCTGAACGTTTTTTTTTACGATATCTATCCGTACCTGTGCGGTACGGTGTTTATCCTCGGCAGTTGGCTACGCTACGACTACGGGCAATACACATGGCGCGCCTCTTCCAGCCAGATGCTGGACAAACGCGGTATGGTGTTGTGGTCAAACTTATTCCATATCGGCATTCTGGGGATATTTTTCGGGCACCTGTTTGGCATGTTAACGCCGCACTGGATGTATGCCTGGTTTCTGCCGATTGCGGTAAAGCAACAGATGGCAATGATTGCCGGTGGGCTATGTGGCGTGCTGACACTGGTAGGTGGCGCGGGCCTGCTGGTGCGCCGACTGACTAACCCGCGCATTCGCGCAACCTCCTCGACCGCCGATATTCTGATCCTGTGTATCCTACTGATTCAGTGTATCCTCGGCCTGACCACCATCCCGTTTTCGGCACAACATCCAGACGGCAGTGAAATGCTGAAACTGGTCGGTTGGGCGCAGTCGGTCGTCACCTTCCAGGGCGGTGCGTCTGCGCATCTGGATGGCGTGGCGTGGATTTTCCGTGTGCATCTGGTGCTGGGGATGACCATTTTCCTGCTGTTCCCGTTCACCCGCCTGGTTCACGTGTGGAGTGCGCCGTTTGAGTACTTTACCCGCCGTTATCAGATAGTGCGTTCGCGCCGCTAATTTCCTCTGCTGCCCGGTAGCGCGTGCGCTTACCGGGCAACATCGCTATCCCGCTTCTTGTACGTTATGATGCTTCTCCATTCCAGGAGAACGCTAATGAAACCACAGGTTTATCACGTCGATGCCTTTACCTCAGTACCCTTTCGCGGCAATTCAGCGGGTGTGGTGTTGCATGCTGACGGACTGAGTGACGCCCAGATGCAGCTCATTGCTCGCGAGCTGCGCCATTCGGAAACGGCTTTTCTACTGACCAGTGACGACAGCGATGTTCGCATTCGTTATTTCACGCCGACGGTCGAAGTTCCTATCTGTGGACACGCTACCGTCGCCGCACATTACGTGCGGGCCAACGTGCTGGGTCTGGGCAACAGCACCGTCTGGCAAACCTCGCTCGCCGGTCGTCATCGGGTCAATATTGAATTGAGCGACAATGACTATCGCATCAGTCTTGAACAAGGCGTACCTGGATTCGAAGCTCCGCTGGAAGGTGCTGTACGTGCCGCGATAATCGATGCGCTGCACCTGAGTGAAGACGATATGTTGCCCGGATTACCCATTCAGGTAGCCACCACCGGACACTCTAAAGTGATGATTGCGCTGAAGCCTGAGGTGGACCTCGACGCCCTTTCCCCTGATTTGCCTGCCCTGACCGCTATCAGCCAGCAAATTGGCTGTAACGGGTTCTTCCCTTTTCAAATTCGCAAGGACGAAAACGCCACCGATGGCCGCATGTTCTCGCCAGCTATTGGTATTGTGGAAGATCCGGTCACCGGCAACGCGAATGGTCCAATGGGCGCGTGGCTGGTACACCATAACCTGATGGCTCATGATGGCAAAACATTGCATGTTCAGGGCCACCAGGGTCGCGCGCTCGGGCGTGACGGTATTGTTGATGTGACGGTGACTATCCGTGATAACCAGCCTGAGAAAGTAACGATTTCCGGCTCTGCTGTGATCCTGTTTCACGCCGAATGGGCGATCGATTTTTAAATCTTCAGGTAGGCCGGATAAGGCGATTACGCCGCATCCGGCATTAATTCTGATGCCCCTATTTTCCCGCCTCCGGATGTGTATCAAACGCCGCCATTACTGTCGCCAGCTCATCCAGGGTAAACCCATGCTTCGCGTCATCCACGCCCAGTCCAAACCGTTCCTGCAACAGCGTATACAGGCTGGCGACGTCAGGCAGATTAATCTGCTCTATCGCGTGACCGTCCTGATAATGGGTAAAGTGGAAATTGGTCAACGTCAGCTTGCCGCCGTCAGGTAAATGACGACACATCAGCAGATGGTGGCGGAAATGCGACTGCGGCCAGTGCGCAGACCAGAAGTTACCCATCAGATAATCGCTGTGATGTTGCACCACCAGATCGAATCGGTACATTGACTGCCAGTGATCATGATGGCGGAACTGCAATATCCAGTCTTCCCCCTCCTGAATCAACCGATAGTCGCCGTGTGGCGTTTGCTGCTCAATATCGGCCTGCAGACGAATCGGCGCCGTTAGCGTTTGCCCGCCGAAGCCAACGTCGGCGATCCACTGTTCATCCTGTAATTCAACCAGTAACAGGCGATGCGTGCGCGGCGGCAGACTTGACGGATTAGCCAATACCACGCGTCCCAGCAAACTGCGTACGGTAAAGCCGATTTCGCGTAGCGCCCGTTCAAATACACCATTTTGTTCAAAGCAATAGCCACCGCGGCGGGCAGTGACCAACTTCTCTTCAAGGGACAGATCGTCAAGCTGCATTTCACGCGGCAGCAGCACATCAAGATTTTCAAAGGGTATGGCACCGTTATGCAGTAAGTGTAGCGCTCTCAACGTTTCAATGTCGACGTTGGGCGCATCTGACCAGCCAATACGGGCAAAATAAGCGTTTAAAAAAGGCGTCATACGGGATTCCTGTTTGTTGAATGTTGTACTTATAACGCATTTTTAATTTTACGCCGTCGCTTTTGTGCGCTGTTCACCCCGGTGAGGCGACAAAATCGCTAATCCCGTTACTATCTATGTTTATTGTGATGTCATTTTTATTCTGCCGAGGAGTCACTATGAGTCATTTTCGTCCGGTTGAATTACAACACGCCAGCCGACTGCTTAATCACGGCCCCACCATTTTGATAACCAGTCGTGACGCGAATACAGAACGGCGTAATGTGATGGCGGCCGCGTGGTCAATGCCCGTGGAATTTGATCCGCCGAGGGTGGCCATTGTTGTCGACAAGACCGCCTGGTCACGCGAACTGATCGAGCGTAGCGGGCAATTTGGTATTGTTATTCCAGGGGTTGCCGCGACCAACTGGACCTATGCCGTGGGGAGTGTTTCCGGTCGAATAGAAGATAAGTTCAACTGCTACGGTATTCCGGTGGTCAACGGCCCGGTATTGGGATTACCGCTAATAGAAGCCAAGTGTCTCGCCTGGATGGAATGCCGCCTGCTTCCTGCCACAGCGGCTCAGGACAAATATGATACCTTGTTTGGCGAAGTGGTTTCTGCCGCTGCCGATGAGCGGGTATTTGTGCAAGGACGCTGGCAGTTTGATGATGGCAAACTCAATACCTTGCACCACCTTGGCGCCGGAACGTTTGTCACCAGCGGGAAACGTATAACAGCGGCTGAATAATACGGGCGCAATAATCGCCCGTTCTCGTTCACATGCTGTAGCCTGGTTTTTTAATCAATGTGTCCATCTGCGGTGCGATTTCCGCATCCCACACGCCCTGCCACGCCTCGGGCTCAATTTCATTGAGCGCCACGCTGACCGAGCTGTCTTTGCTTTGCAAATGACGAATAATGACCTCGGTAATATCCGCCGCCAGCGCGGTTTTTTGTTCGTTGGTAAGGGAGCGAGGAAAGCATTTGATATCGACGTGCGGCATAGCAGATTCCTTAATGTTTTGGGATGCAGGTAACTTATGCAGACTCTCGTTCTACCAGGTGAAACCCGACGTCAATAATATCGTCTTCACGCGGAATTTGTTCGATTCGATCGGCAAGCAGTGTGGCGGCACGCTGTCCAATGGCCCGTCGGTCGACGCTGATTGTGGTGATAGCTGGTCGGTTACTGGCGGCAAAATCAAGATCGCCAAAACCGATTACCGCTAGCTCTTGTGGCACGCATAGACCACGGCTTTCGGCTTCCATGATCGCTCCCTGGGCTAACGTATCTGAGCTACAGACAATGACATCGAACGTACGTTCAGCCAATAGCTGAGCTAATCCACTGCGCCCCAATGCCAGAGAGGCCGGAAGCGGGACATCTATCTGTGCGTCAGCCGCAATACCATGACGTCTCAGCGCATCGCACAGTCCTTGTTTACGCTGGCCGGCCCGGCGATCGGCTGTCCATAGCAAACCAGGACGGCGATAACCTTTTTTCAGCAAGTAGTCTGCTACCGCCTGACCGACTTTTTCGTGCGAAAACCCGACCAGCATATCAATGGGGGTTGGCGTTAAATCCCAGATCTCCACAACCGGAATGGCCGCATTAAGAATCACCTTTTTCATCCCGGCGGTATGATGGATACCGGTGAGCACGACGCCATCCGGGCGGCGAGAAAGCAGCGTCGCCACCAGCTCAGCCTCTGTTTGCGGCGTGTAACCTGATACGCAGAGCAAGATGTGGTATCCGCGTTCGGCCAGTTCATCGCTTAATGACTGAATGGTATCGACAAACATATTGTTGTTAATTTGCGGAACAACCACGGCGATAAGCTTGCTGCGACGCGACGCCAGCCCCCCGGCCAGCGCGTTGGGAATGTAGCCGGTGGCGCGTACCGCCTGCATCACTTTTTCCACCGTTTTCGGGCGCACCAACTGCGGAGTATTTAGCGCCCTGCTCACCGTCATGGGTGACAATCCCGCGGTACGGGCCACATCTTCCAGCGTGGGTGCTCGCGGAGGTCTGGCGTTTTTCACTGTCGATGCCCTTGTCAAAAATCGCTGATTTATCCTGGCATTATTCATCATGATTTCGGCTATTGCTAGCATGGCTCTGTGATAACACTGGGAAAACAGCAGCTTAGATTGTCATCTCTGAGCAAAATGATAGCGATATCATAAAGATTTGTGCATTTCCCCATAAAGTATTGGAATGTGATGCTGTATACAAGTTATCGCCCTTTTATCTTCGTATTTGTGAGCAATTGTTCAAATCGCAATCAATTCGCTGGTGCAGTGATTTCGCTAACATTAAAAATGATAGCGCAATCATTTATTAATCACCAGGAGAGAATAAGATGTCTTTAAGTGCTAATTCCGATGCCGTAACCTATGCCAAATCGGCCAATGCAAAAACCGCGGCAGAAACCGGCGACCGTATCGAATGGGTTAAGCTATCCCTCGCTTTCCTTCCCCTGGCAACACCGGTAAGCGATGCCAAAGTGCTGACTGGTCGTCAGAAACCACTAACCGAAGTCGCCATAATCATCGCCGAGATCCGCAGTCGCGACGGGTTTGAAGGCGTGGGATTTAGTTACTCCAAGCGTGCTGGCGGTCAGGGGATCTACGCGCATGCCAAAGAAATTGCCGATAACCTGTTAGGTGAAGATCCAAACGATATTGACAAGATCTATACCAAGCTGTTGTGGGCTGGGGCTTCCGTAGGACGCAGCGGCATGGCGGTTCAGGCCATCTCCCCTATCGATATCGCTTTATGGGATATGAAGGCCAAGCGTGCAGGATTGCCGCTGGCAAAACTGCTTGGCGCGCATCGTGACTCCGTACAATGCTACAACACCTCCGGCGGATTCCTGCATACGCCGCTGGATCAGGTGCTTAAAAACGTGGTTATTTCCCGTGAAAACGGTATTGGCGGCATCAAACTCAAGGTCGGTCAACCAAACTGCGCCGAAGATATTCGCCGCTTAACCGCGGTGCGTGAAGCGCTGGGTGATGATTTCCCGCTGATGGTCGATGCCAATCAGCAGTGGGACCGGGAAACCGCCATCCGTATGGGACGTAAAATGGAGCAGTTCAATCTGATCTGGATTGAAGAGCCGCTGGATGCCTACGATGTTGAAGGTCACGCCCAACTGGCTGCCGCGCTGGATACCCCGATTGCTACCGGTGAGATGTTGACCAGCTTCCGCGAACATGAACAGCTGATCCTCGGCAATGCCAGCGATTTTGTCCAACCCGATGCGCCGCGTGTGGGCGGGATTTCACCGTTCCTTAAAATTATGGATCTGGCGGCAAAACACGGACGAAAACTGGCACCCCACTTCGCCATGGAAGTTCACCTGCATTTGTCCGCCGCTTATCCGCTTGAGCCATGGCTGGAACATTTCGAATGGCTGAATCCGCTATTTAATGAACAGCTTGAGCTGCGCGATGGGCGGATGTGGATATCTGACCGTCACGGTCTGGGGTTCAGCATCAGCGAACAAGCGCGCCGCTGGACACAATTAACCTGCGAGTTTGGTAAACGTCCTTAATTTATTTGGCGGGTAAGTAATACCCGCCCTCTTCCCTACAGAAACGCTCTCAACCTTATGAAAGGAGTGGGTGATGAACACAATAATAAAGCGCACAAAAGTGCGTTACGGCATTTTGATATTTCTGTTTCTTGCTACCGTATTTAATTACGCCGATCGCGCGACGTTATCCGTGGTGGCTCCAATAATGAGCAAAGAATTAGGTTTTGATCCTGAAGCAATGGGGCTGGCCTTTTCTGCTTTCGGTATTTCTTATGTCATTATGCAACTGCCCGGCGGCTGGCTACTGGATCGCTATGGTTCTCGTCTGGTATACGGCTGCGCCCTGATTGGCTGGTCGCTGGTGACCATGTTCCAGGGCACCATTTATCTGTACGCCAGCCCGCTTGTCGTATTGATTATCTTACGATTACTGATGGGTGCCATTGAAGCTCCGGCCTTTCCAGCCAACAGCCGATTAAGCGTGCAGTGGTTTCCGAATAACGAACGAGGCTTTGTCACCTCAGTTTATCAGGCCGCGCAATATATCTCGCTAGGGATTATTACGCCGCTCATGACGATTATTTTGCATAATCTGAGCTGGCACTTTGTTTTTTATTATATCGGGGCTATTGGCGTTATTCTTGGCATCTTCTGGCTGGTCAAAGTCAGGGATCCCATGCATCATCCGAAGGTAAACCAACAGGAAATTGACTATATCCTAGAAGGCGGTGGCGAACCGTCGCTGGGCAATAAAAAAGAGCCGCAGAAAATTACCTTTACGCAAATTAAGAGCGTCTGCGTCAATCGCATGATGATTGGCGTTTATATCGGACAGTTCTGCGTGACGTCAATTACCTGGTTCTTCCTGACCTGGTTTCCTACCTATCTGTATCAGGCTAAAGGAATGTCGATCCTCAAAGTGGGATTTGTCGCCAGTATTCCTGCCATTGCCGGTTTTATCGGTGGATTATTAGGCGGCGTGTTCTCCGACTGGCTACTAAAACGCGGCTACAGCTTGACGATTGCCCGTAAGCTGCCGGTGATCTGTGGAATGCTACTTTCCTGCGTCATCGTTATCGCGAATTACACCTCGTCAGAGTTTGTAGTTATCGCCGCGATGAGCCTGGCGTTTTTCGCCAAAGGCTTTGGCAATCTGGGATGGTGCGTTCTCAGCGATACCTCGCCAAAAGAAGTGCTTGGCATTGCAGGCGGCGTATTCAATATGTGCGGCAATATGGCAAGTATCATTACGCCACTGGTGATCGGCGTCATTCTGGCGAATACCCAGTCTTTTGATTACGCCATTCTGTACGTCGGTTCGATGGGGCTGATTGGCCTGATTTCTTATCTGTTTATCGTGGGTCCGTTGGATCGTATTACGCTGACGCCTTCTGCTGCGTAATTTAAACTTATGGCGATGATAGTTCGCCCGCTGTTCCGGGAATTGCACTCCTGCGGAACAGCGTTTTTTTATTCAAATAATCTTATTGCTTTTCAGGACAGTACGCAGCCGCGGGATTTGACAAACCGCGTCCGCGATGGCGCTAATATTAGGCGTATTATCCTGGAACCAGTCATGTCCAGGCCCCCAGGTGCGCATAACGGCAATATAAACGTCCAGCAACGTGAGCTGATCGCCAAACGCGTACGGTTCGGCGCTTAGCTGGTCGTTCAGCCACATATAAAGCGATTTACGGTACTCAATACAGTTCTTTTTCAACTGCGCCGGAGCATCTGGCGTCCAGCGTTCGGGATAATCAGCATAGGTAAACGTGGGATAGACATTTGCCACCAGCCATATCAGCAGGCGCTGAAATTGTTGACGTTCCACATGTCCGACAGGCGGGGCCAGATCGGGCCTGCGATCAAGAATCATCAGCGCAATAGCCGCCGTTTCCGTCATAATGTCGCCATTTTCCATCCTGAGCGTTGGAATCTGGCACAGCGGATTCATTTTTTTAAGTAACTCCCGCGAAGGGCCGTCACTGTCAAAGCCGTCCACATTAATAAACGTGTAAGGGATCTCCGCCAGTGTGAGCATCACTTCACTGATGGCCGATCCCCAGCCCGGCACCCCATAGACTTTCATCATGCTGCAACCCTCAATGTTAAAACCCTAAGTGTAGAGCAGCATTCGCGTGTCTATGCAGTCATCATTATTACTCTCATAATAACAATATCCGTGCCAGAGCGAACACCAGGAGAGTAAGAGATGCGTTCCAGTATGTTTGAATACATGAGCATTTTTGTGCAGGTCGTGGAGCAAGGGGGATTCGCCAAAGCTGCCGATGTGCTGCACCTGCACCGCCCCGCGGTGACGAAAGCAATCCAGCATCTTGAGGACGATCTGGGGACGAAACTCCTGAACCGAACGACGCGGAAGGTTACCCTGACCGAAGAAGGTGACGCATTTTACCAACGAACCAAAGTACTGCTTGGTGACGTGGATGACATCATGGCCTCTTTCTCACCGACACGGCCTCCACGTGGAAAGCTCAGGATCAATGCTCCACTGTCGTTGGCTCACTCGATTATAGTCCCTGCGCTAAGCGACTTTCAGTCACGCTATCCGGACATTGAGATTGTACTCACCTCCACTGACCGCAAAATTGATCTGCTTGCGGAGGGGATCGACTGCATGATCCGCATTGGCGAGTTGCAGGACTCCTCGCTGATATCCCGACGACTTGGCGAGGTAAAAATGGTGACCTGTGCGTCCGCAGATTATCTGGCTATACGGGGCATCCCACAGACACCGGATGATTTGGCTCAGCATCAGGCACTCAACTTCTTTAGCGAACGTCATCGTGACGCGCTGGAGTGGTCCTTCATCAACGAAGGGAAAACGGTATCTATCATACCAGCAAGCCGAATGAGCGTAGACAACTCCGACATTCTGCTAACAGGTTGTTTATCAGGATTGGGGATCATACACGGGGTTCACGCCGTACTGGCACCCTACCTCGAGTCGGGCCAGCTCGTTGAGGTGCTGGGTGACTATGCGGGGGAAGCTAAACCCGTTTCCGTGCTCTACCCGGACAGACGTCATCTTGCCCCGCGCGTGCGGGTGTTTATTGACTGGCTGTGTGCGCTTTTTAACGAGCAAAAACCGCGCCTGCAGGGATTATTACAATCTGAGTAATAGTGAAGTTCCATAACGGCGGTTTTTCGCCCCCACCGGAACCGATACATTGTGCGGACTCAAGTCAGAACAATTTACCGAGGTCCGCTATGTCTAAAGTCGTGGTTTTCAATCAAACAGGTGGCGCTGATGTGCTGAATATTCAGGATATTCAGACCCCGGCTCCGCTTGCAAACGATGTTCAGATCCGCGTTCGCGCAATAGGTATTAACCGGGCGGAAATTATGTACCGTACCGGACAATATATTTACCAACCCAATTTTCCTGCTCGCCTGGGCTATGAAGCCTCCGGCATTGTTGAAGCCGTCGGTGACAATGTGCACGAGTTCGCACCAGGCGATAGCGTGAGCGTCATTCCGGCATTCAGCTTTCATGAGTACGGTATGTATGGCGAAATCGTCAATGCGCCTGTTCATGCGGTCGTCAAACATCCTGAAAACCTGAGCTTTGCCGAGGCCGCCGCCAGTTGGATGATGTATGTGACGGCTTTTGGCGCGCTGGTCGAATATGCCAATATCGGGCCTGGCGATAACGTGCTGATCAATGCTGCGTCCAGCAGTGTCGGGCTGGCAGCGATACAGATAGCCAATATGCTCGGGGCAAAACCGATTGCGATGACGCGCACCAGTGAGAAGCGCGCCCAGCTTCTACAACTTGGCGCGGCAGAGGTTATCGCCAGTCAGGAGCAGGATCTGGTCGTGGAAATTAATCGTATAACCGATGGCAAAGGTACCCGCGTGGTCTTCGACCCGGTCGGCGGCCCCGGTGTGGCGAAAATAGCCCAGGTAATGCCCGCCGGAGGGTTATTTTTCCAGTACGGTTCGCTGGACGGTCGCGATCTGTCGATCCCGGTGATTGAGATCCTTGGCCGTCATCTGACCTTCCGCGGCTATGAGCTTTTCGAAATCACCACTGATGCTGAAAAACTGGCACGAGCTAAACGTTTCATCTTTGAAGGATTGCAATCGGGGCAACTCAAGCCACTGATTGATAAAACCTTTGCGTTTGATGACATCGCTAAGGCCCACCAGTATATGGAGGCCAACGGTCAGGTAGGCAAAATCGTCGTTACCCTGTAATCGCTGTGCGGCACAGCCTTGTGCCGCAACATTTTTTCCGCGTATTTACAGAACTTTCGACAAAAACTGCTGCGTGCGCGTTTGGCGCGGATAATTTAGCACCTGTTCGCTGCTACCCTGCTCGACGATTTTGCCGTCAACCATAAATACCACCTGATCGGCCACCTCCCGGGCAAAACCGATTTCATGCGTCACCACCACCAGCGTGGTTCCCGACTGTGCCAGTGACTTAATCACATCCAGCACTTCGCCCACCAGTTCAGGATCGAGTGCGGACGTCGGCTCATCAAACAGCATCACGCGCGGATTTAACGCCAGCGCGCGGGCAATGGCGATTCGCTGCTGCTGTCCGCCAGACAAGTGACGCGACCAGGCATCGGCTTTATTTCGCAGCCCAACCGCATCAAGCAGAGTTAATGCCCGTTCGGTAGCGGCTTTACGCGATGCCAGCCCGTGGGCTATTGGCGCTTCAATCAGGTTCTCCAGCACCGTTAAATGCGGGAACAGGTTAAAGTTCTGAAATACGTAGCCCACATTAATGCGCTGGCGCAGGATTTCTGCCTCTTTTAGTTCATACAACCGGTCTCCCTGAAGGCGATAGCCAATATAATCACCGTCAATCTGAATAAACCCCTCATCGACACGCTCCAGATGATTAATCGCCCGCAATAGCGTTGATTTACCTGAACCGGAAGGCCCGAGAATGACCGTGACCGTACCGGGTGGGATCTCCAGAGATACGTTATCCAGCGCCTTATGGCGACCAAAATATTTGCTGACGCCGGTAATGGAAATATGACCTTCAGGCGAGTGGGACATGGATAGCCTCCTGCTGTGGAACCTGGCGACGACGTTTAGCCGAGCGACTCACCCTGGCGGTGTTAATAGCGGATCGTCTTTCACTGCGTGCCAGCGCGCGTTCAACCAGATGCTGAATTAATGACAAAACGCTGGTGATCACCAGATACCACACGGCTCCAACCATCAGCAGCGGAATCACTTCCTGGGTGCGGTTGTAGATCATCTGGATGGTGTAGAACAGTTCCGGCATCGCCAGCACATAAACCATCGCCGTACCTTTCGCCAGGCTGATAATTTCATTGAACCCGGCGGGCAAAATGGTGCGTAACGCCTGTGGCAGGATTATGCGCAGCGTGCGGCGCCAGGCAGGTAATCCCAGCGCGGCTGCGGCTTCGTACTGACCATGATCAACCCCAAGAAACCCGCCGCGAATAATTTCTGCGGTATAAGCACTTTGCACCAGCGTCAGGCCAACAACTGCAGTGGAAAACTGTCCAAGGACATTAATAGTCTCAAAGCTGCCCCACTGGATAGCAGTGAAGGGTATGCCGATCGCCAGCGTGTCGTACAAATAGGAGAAGTTGTACAAAATGATCAACACCACAATCAACGGGAGTGAACGAAACAACCAGATGTATCCCCACGCCAGGCTGTTTAGCAGCCAGGATGATGAGAGTCTGGCCAGCGCCAGCAACCCACCAAATACCACGCTCAGTAATGTCCCAATGAGCGTCAACAACAGCGTTTGCCCAAGTCCAGACAAGATAACCGGGTCGAAGAACCAGCGGGCAAACACACCCCATTCCCAGCGCGGATTAAACGCGACAGACTGAATAATCGCCGCCAGCACAAACAGGGCAATAATCGCCCCTACGGTGCGCATCGGATAACGTGCCGGGACGACTTTGATGGTTGCAGTCGTTTTCATCTTATCTCCTCAGGCAATTTTGGCCTGACCTGCGATAGTCAACAGTTTGGTGAAGCGCAGCCTCCCATCAAAGGGCGGCTGGCTGTACTCTTCTGGGTTACGAGTGGTATCGAACTGTGGATCGTATCCCTGACTCAAATAAAGTCGGACGGCCTCTGGCTGGCGAAAGCCCGTGGTCAGATAGATACGGCTATAGCCCGCCAGTAATGCCCGGCGCTCCAGTTCCTGCACCACGTACGCTGCCAGCCCCTGCTTACGCAGGTTGCTTTTAGTCCAGATACGCTTAATTTCAGCGGTGTCTTTGTCATAGGGTTTATAAGCCCCGGTGGCGATAATTTCGCCGTTGCGCTCCAGCACCACAAAGATCCCCTGTGGAGCCAGATACCATTCGGTTAGCTCCACTTCAGCATCACGAGAAAAATAATCACCATAGCGGGCGGCGTACTCACCAAACAGTCCGCTGAGGATCGGCTGTAGCTCAATGGCTTCGGGCGAGACAACGCGGAATTGATCGCTCACATTGACCTCCTTAGTCGCCTAAACCGGCCGGGTTAACTTCAGATTGTGGGATACGTTCTACCCCTTCCCCCCAGCGGTTCAGCACCTTGTCATAGTCGCCATTGCCGATCACACCGTTGAGAGCTGTTTGCACCGGCAGCACCAGACCGCTATCTTTTTTCAGCGTGACGGCAATATGTGCGGCTTTTGGCCAACCGCCATCAACGCTGCCCACCAGTTGCGTTTTGCCGTTGAGGGCAGCTTTCCAGGCCCCAATGACATTCGGACCAAAGTAAGCATCTGCACGACCTGACTGTAGAGCTAACGTCTGAGCAGCATCATCTTTGGTATACACCGGCGTAAACGGTTTTAATCCTTTCTTCAGATTCTCTTCGTTCCACGCCAACAGAATGGCTTCCTGGTTCGTCCCTGAGCCGACGATGATACGCAGACCGGCAATATCTTCCGCCTGCTCTATTTTCTTCAGCTTGCTGCCGGTTTTGACGTAAAAGCCAAGGGAATCTTTCCGATACGTCGCAAAATCGAATTTTTCTTTGCGTGCTTTGGTGACGGTAATATTGCTGATCGCGGCATCATATTTGCCGGAAGCTACGCCCAGCGGCCAGTCTTCCCATGACGTGGGTACGACATTCAGCTCCAGCCCCAGGCTATCGGCAACCAGGCGAGCGATATCTGCCTCACTGCCGATGAGCGTTTTATTATCATCGGCAAATACAGTCAGCGGCGGCTGGCTCAGTCCGGCGATAGCGACCGTGAATTTACCCGGTACAGCCAGATGCAGGTTGGCGGGTAACTGCGCGATCGCCTGTGGATTTTTGGCCGTGTTAATCGGTGTTTTATTAGCTTCCAGACTTACGCCAGTACCGTTGATGGTGACGTCATTTGCCCAGACTGTCGCGCTGAAAGCCAGTGACAGCGCAAGAAGTAGTGATTTTTTCTGCATAGCGTTTTCTCTTATTGTGTGAATTGATTTGCAGGTGTTGCCAGCCCCAGACTTGCGCGCAGCGTCGTGCCGGGGTAGTCGTGGCGAAATAAACCGCGCGCCTGAAGCACGGGAATAACCTGTTCGACAAACCGTGGGAAGGTATCTGGCGTTCCCCCCTGAATGATGAAACCGTCTGCGGCTTTCTCCTCGAACCACTGCTGCAGACCATCAGCAACCTGTGCCGGCGTTCCGCTAAAACGTGGACGTGGACTGGCAGCTTCCAGCGCCACCTGACGCAGGGTTAATCCCCGTTCCCGCGCATTGCGCTTGATCTCGTCAGTGGTACTGCGAAAACTGTTTTCCCCTAGGGGGCCAAGATCCGGGAACGGTGCGTCCAGCGGGTACTGGCTAAAATCGTGATGTTCAAAATATCGTCCCAGGTAATTCAGCGCGTCGGTGATCGACACCAGTGCAGCGGTCGCCTGGTACTGTTGCTCTACGTCAGCGTCACTGTCGCCAACAATAATGCTGACGCCCTGGAAAATATGCAGCTCATCGACATGACGTCCGACAGCTTCAAGCCGACTTTTGACATCCTGATAAAATGCTTTAGCTTCAGACAGCGATTCCTGATGGGTGAAAATAGCGTCCGCATGCTGCGCCGCTAATTTTTTCCCATCGTGTGATGCGCCTGCCTGAAAAATAATCGGACGGCCTTGCGGCGTACGCCCAATATTTAATGGCCCGGCGACCTGGAAATAATCTCCATGATGGTTTAGCGTGTGCAGTTTATGAGGATTAAAAAATTCCCCGCTTGTTTTATCACGGGTAAAAGCATCGTCTTCCCAGGAATCCCACAGTCCTTTCACTACCTGTAAATATTCATCGGCAATACGATAACGCTGGGCATGCTCAGGATGCTGAGCGCGAGAATAGTTTTTAGCCGAACCTTCCAGCGGGGATGTCACCACATTCCATCCGGCCCTGCCCTGGCTAAGATGGTCCAGACTGGCAAACTGTCGCGCAGTAGTAAACGGCTCGCTATAAGAGGTTGAAACCGTGCCCACCAGACCAAGATGACGGGTGACGCTTGCCAGCGCAGATAATACCGTCAGCGGCTCAAAGCGATTTAAGAAATGTGGAATAGATTTTTCATTAATATACAGACCGTCAGCGACAAAAATAAAATCAAGTTTCCCTTTCTCCGCAATAAGCGCCGTCTCTTTGACAAAATCAAAATTAATACTGGCATCAGCACGTGCTGCCGGATGACGCCATGCGGACATATTTCCCGATGCGCCATGCAGAATAGTTCCGAGCCGTAGTTGCCGATTTTCAGCCATAGTAACCCCTACCCAACAGGTAAATTAAAGGTGTGCGAATGCCGTTTTTGCTAAATGTGCAAAGTAGTGTGCGGCAGGTTCAATTAACCGCTCATCCGGATTAAACCCCGGATGATGTAATCCGTATTCACTGGCACTACCGATGCTAACAAACGCACCAGGTGTATTTTGCAAATAAACGGCAAAATCCTCCCCGCCCATATGCAGGTCGGCATGATGCGTTGTGTAACCGGATTGTCTGGCTACTTTGGTCGCAATATCGGCCCAGTGCGCGTCATTGACCAGGGCCGTGGGCCCCGCGTGCCAGATAACATCGATCTGTGCGCCAAAGGCGTGGGCAAACCCAGCGACAATATCACTGACCCGCGATTTAACCTGTTGTTGCACCTCTGCGCGATGTGTCCGCAGCGTCCCTTCCAGCTCAACGGATTCCGGTAGTACGTTCCATGTATTTCCCCCCTGAATTCGGGTGACGCTAAGCACCACCGAATCCAGCGTATTGACCTCACGGCTGGCGACACTTTGTAATACCGTCACCAGTTGACTGGCGAGGAGGATGGCATCTTTTCCCTCGTGTGGGCGTGCCGCATGCGCGCCTTTTCCGGTAATACGCAGCACAAGGCGGTCCACATTGGCATAGAACGCACCGCCGCGTGTGGCAAATTCGCCCACCGGCAAACCGGGCTCATTGTGCATACCGAAAATAGCCGCTACGTTTTGCAGCGCACCGGCGCGGATCAACGTTTTTGCGCCGCCGAAACTCTCTTCAGCTGGTTGAAACAAAATACGTACTCGCCCAGGTAAGGTTGTTTCCTGTTGTTTAAGCAGCAGTGCAGCACCAAGCATGACGCTGGTATGGACGTCATGCCCGCAGGCATGCATCACGCCCGGTGTGAGGGAGCGAAACGGAACGTCGGCGCTTTCTTCTATCGGTAGCGCATCGATATCCGCCCGCAGAGCGATGACATCTTCTCCCTGACCGATTTCGGCAACCACTCCGGTTTTCAAATTGAATGGCAATAAAGTGACATCTGCAGCATGCAACCAGTCACGAATACGCGCGGTTGTCGCCACTTCCTGGAGGGACAGCTCCGGGTGCTGATGTAGCTCGCGACGCCAGTCGATAAGCTGTGAGGCTAATGACATCAGGCAACCTCCATCGTGCTATGGGCTTGCGCCAGCAGGCGTAACGATGTCAGGCGCACCTGACCTTCGGCCACCGGCGTATCGATAATGAATTCATCAATACCGTATTGCACCTGCAATGAGCGCAGTGTTGCCACCACCTCCTGGGCACTCCCGTGCAGTAATGCCTGCTCACGCCGGGCGATTGTTCGCGGTGCGCTGCCCGCCTGCGCGGCGAAAGCCAGCGCCTGCTCTTCGCTGGCGACGGTGACACGTTGCCCATCCTCCAACTCGACGCCCCAGATTTGTACATCTTCCGCCAGTTGCGCAGCCATATCACTGCTGTCAGCCACAATAACCTGTACGGCGACAATCGTTGGACGTGAACTGTTGGCCTGCCAGAAGCTCAGCACCTCATGCAGTAACGCTTTATCGCCGTTCAGGTGCGCCGCGAAAATAAAGTTCCAGTCAGACTCTGCCGCCAGGCGTGCACTTTCTACGCTCGCGCCCAGCACAAATCTTTGCGGCGGCGCAGGCGGGAGCGGTGTCGGGAATACTGTCTGCCCGCTTTCTGTCCCGGTCAGCGCCAGCCAGGCGTTCAGTTGAGCAAGCTGGTCGGCAAAACTGCCTTTTTCTTCCTGATGAAGACCCAACTGCAGTGCCTGCGTTGACAGCGGTAAGCCGCCTGGCGCTTTTCCAATCCCAAGATCGACACGTCCCGGCGCCAGTGAGGCCAGAAGATTAAAGTTTTCCGCAACTTTGTAGGGGCTATAGTGTTGCAGCATGACGCCACCGGAACCCACGCGAATGCGCTGGGTTTGTCCCAGTATCCAGGCGATCACCAGCTCCGGTGATGGGCTGGCAAGCTGCGGCGTATTATGATGTTCCGCGATCCAGAAACGATGGTACCCCCACTCTTCTGCGCGTTGTGCCAGGCGCAGCGTACGGGTCAGTGCGGTTGCGGCAGTTTCACCTTCTCCGATGGGGCTTTTATCCAGAATACTCAGGCGGTATGACATGTTGCAGGCCTATATTTGTTAACATGTCAGTATTATTAAATTATAAAATAACCATATAGAAACATTTAATTCACATTTGCTCAGCTAAAAAACAGATAACCAACCCCGCAGCGATCAGGGATAACGTTCATACCAACAGGAACCAAACTTCCGGTTTTGGACGCGGCACTCTGCAGAAAAAATGGCTTGTATTTGCATACTACAAAATATAATAGGTTTTTTATTGATACTGGAAAGACGGCAACATCCTTTTCCGTTTGATTTATTTTTACGCATGCGTTCAGTAATGAATTTAATTTAAGTCAGACTAAACAGCTGTCTGTGTTATGCGCTTGTATTGATTGTTTCATTTTTATGAAAGAGACATAGGTTCCACGCATTAATTTTTTTATTTTAAATACTTTCACAGAACTGATGATTAGTAGAGAATGCAGCGTTTCTTATTAAAATGGTTTAAAACAGCTTTTTAATATCCCCTGGCATTATTACGGGGATCTTTGTATGAATTATACATACCATCATGGGGCCTTTATGAAAAGTAACATGCCCGTTACACAAATTGAGCACACACTTAACGGTAAAGCGACGCTGCTATCGACGACAGATAAAGAGAGTCATATTACCTATGCAAACTCCGCGTTTATCGATGCCAGTGGTTTTAACGAAAGTCAATTAATGGGTGAACCACATAATATTATTCGCCATCCGGATATGCCGCCAGCCGCGTTTGCTGACATGTGGTACACGTTGCAGCAAGGTGACAGCTGGACGGGAATGGTGAAAAACCGGCGTCAAAACGGTGACCACTACTGGGTACGTGCCAACGTCACGCCCGTTTGGCACAATGAAAAGTTAACGGGTTACATCTCAGTGCGTACTGTTCCTTCGCGAGACGAAATATCTCAGAGTGAGCAGTTGTATGAAAAAATAAATAATCAACAACTTAGCGGGTTCCGTCTTTTTAAGGGTATTATCATTCGCCGTGGCATATTGGCATGGACTTCAATGTTTAAATGGTTGAGCATTAGTCAACGCGTCAATTATGCTTTGGGAGTCGTTGCCCTGCTCTCTTTGTTATTAATCTTCGCTCCCGTAAATCACTTTATTCAATCCGGCGGTTTACTGGCGTTATTTCTGTTATTTGCCATTTACCTTAAGTGCCAAATTTGTCAGCCAGTTAATACACTATTGACTCAAATGAAGAAAGTCGTATCCGGACGAAAACCCGATAACTGCCATTTAAATCGCGTAGATGAAATCGGCATGTTAATGCGGCTGGTTAATCAATCCGGACTTAATCTAAATTCACTGGTTGATGACGTTAGTACGCAAATATCCGGAATTCAGGCCATCAGCCAACGCGTTTCTAAAGAAGGTATCGCGCTGCATACGCGTTCTGAAGAAACATCCGCAGACCTTCAGCAAACCGCTGCCGCCATTGAAGAAATTGGTAGTGCAGTGCAGCAAACTGCAGAAACGGCGGCACATACCATGACGATGGCCGACCAAACCAGCACCAATGCCGCTGAAGGCGGCGATATTATGAAACAAACTATCGCCATGATGCAGGCGATCTCTCGTGATAATGGTCAGATTGTCGATATCATTGGCGTAATTGATAGCATTGCCTTCCAGACTAATATTCTGGCGCTCAACGCGGCCGTTGAGGCGGCGCGTGCCGGAGAATCCGGGCGCGGTTTTGCCGTCGTGGCCGCGGAGGTGCGCAATCTTGCGCAACACTCTGCATCAGCGGCAAAAGAGATTAAACAGCTTATCGAGAAGAACGTCGCTAACGTCAATACCGGCGTAAAAATGGTTGAACAAACAGAAACGCATCTCACCGGAATGATCAGCGATGTGTTACAGATGTCGATGATGATTAAAGACATTAGTCTGGCAACGCGGGAGCAAACCCAGGCGTTGGATCTGATTAATGATTCCATTTCGCGTGTTGGTACCATGACGCACAATAATGCCGAGATGGTGGAGCGTGTCACTGACGCAACTGCCGATTTAACGCAGCGCTCATCGCGATTGCAGCAGGCCGTGCAGGTCTTTGGCGTGTCGGTATAAGGCAAACAGCGCTCATTCTGCTGACGATCAGGATGAGCGCATTCCTTCGCATTTTCCCACCGCCTCTATTTTTACTGAATCGAGTCCACATCCCGTCGATTCAGGCCACAGAAAAACCCCATTTCCCCGTGTCCAGGCTTTGCGTCACTTCTCAATTGAATGTAGGATGCTCGGCCGACAGTTTCCCGCGGTAACACAATGAAGGGTTTCGTAAACGCTGTTTTCGCCGCAACTGCTGCGGCAAAAAGGATTTTGTAAATTAGTCAGGTTAACAGGAAACGTAATGAACACACACAACACGCAAGCCGCGGAACAACACGCGGCGAAACGACGCTGGTTGAATGCTCACGAAGAGGGGTATCACAAAGCGATGGGTAACCGGCAGGTACAAATGATCGCCATTGGCGGTGCTATTGGTACCGGGTTATTTTTAGGGGCTGGCGCACGTTTGCAAATGGCCGGCCCCGCTTTAGCACTGGTCTATCTGGTCTGCGGTATTTTTTCATTCTTCATTCTGCGGGCACTCGGTGAACTGGTTTTACACCGCCCTTCCAGCGGCAGCTTTGTCTCTTATGCCCGCGAATTTTTAGGTGAGAAAGCGGCCTATGTGGCTGGCTGGATGTATTTCATCAACTGGGCGATGACCGGAATCGTGGATATCACGGCCGTGGCCTTGTATATGCACTACTGGGGCGCATTTGGTGACGTACCGCAATGGGTGTTTGCCCTCGGCGCGTTGGCCATTGTCGGCACCATGAACATGATCGGCGTAAAGTGGTTTGCGGAGATGGAGTTCTGGTTTGCACTGGTCAAAGTGCTGGCTATCGTTATCTTCCTGGTCGTCGGGACTGTCTTTTTAGGCACGGGAAAACCGCTCGATGGTAACGCCACGGGTTTTCATCTGATCACCGACAACGGTGGTTTTTTCCCGCATGGCCTGCTGCCAGCGCTGGTACTGGTACAGGGCGTCGTCTTTGCATTTGCTTCCATTGAACTGGTAGGCACTGCGGCGGGTGAGTGCAAAGATCCGCAAACGATGGTGCCAAAAGCGATTAACAGCGTTATCTGGCGAATTGGCCTGTTCTATGTGGGTTCAGTGGTGTTACTGGTCATGCTGCTGCCGTGGAATGCCTATCAGGCAGGTCAAAGCCCGTTTGTTACCTTCTTTTCCAAACTCGGCGTTCCCTATATTGGCAGTATTATGAATATCGTGGTACTTACCGCTGCGCTTTCCAGCCTCAACTCGGGTTTGTATTGCACTGGTCGTATTTTGCGCTCAATGTCGATGGGCGGTTCCGCGCCCAAATTTATGGCCAAAATGAGCCGTCAACACGTACCTTATGCTGGCATACTTGCCACGCTTGTCGTGTACGTCGTCGGGGTTTTCCTCAACTATCTGGTGCCTTCGCAGGTATTCGAGATCGTGCTTAACTTTGCCTCGCTGGGCATCATTGCATCGTGGGCATTCATTATGGTGTGCCAGATGCGTCTGCGTCGGGCCATTAAAGATGGTAAAGCGGCAGACGTTCACTTCAAACTGCCAGGTGCGCCGTTTACGTCCTGGTTAACACTGTTGTTTTTACTGGCTGTGCTGGTGCTGATGGCGTTTGACTATCCGAATGGGACCTACACTATCGCCTCATTACCGCTGATTGCCATTCTGCTGGTCGTTGGCTGGTTTGGTGTACGTAAACGCGTCGCAGAAATCCACCGTACCGCGCCGTAACGCTTTAAGGTAGGTCAGATTTCTGGCCTACCCGTTTGAGCGACTTAGTTTGCTTCAATTAGCTGAGCAACATCATTGCTGTTAATTTCCCGCGCATTCCCGTCCTGATCGGTATAGCTGGTCATTCCCGTATCTTTATCCAGTTTTGGTTTGCCCTGGGTGGTAATCGTTTGTCCGCTTTTCGTCGTCATGACGTAATCGGTGGTGCACCCTGCCAGCGTAAACAGCATTACGCCCGCACAAAGACAGATTAATGGCTTTTTCATGGTATTCCCGTGTTATTCAGTTAGCCGTTGAGGGCGTAGTGTAAGTCTCTGAAGTTTGTCAGGCTACCGATGGGGTGTAACGAGGCGTATCGTGGAGTATAGAGAAATGACAGGAGGGGTTGCCCCCTCCGAATAATTACAGGGCGATACGAATAACATCGTCCGGTTGAGTCGCTTCCTGCTCGCGTGTGGATTTCTGTTTCACGCTAACGTACAGGGTTTTACCATCGGCGGAGAGCGCCAGGCTGTTTGGGAACGTCGGGGTATCGAAGGTTTTAACCACTTTATAGCTTTTCGCGTCGATCACGCTGACTTTACCGGCCTGACGGTGGGTCACGTAAGCTTCATTACGCACCGGGTTGAACAGTACGGCCAGGGATTCCGGCGCGGCAACTTTTGCCAGCACGTTGCCGTTACGGGTATCGATAACCAGCACTTCCGCTGCTTTAGAGTCAGTGACAAACGCACGATGACCTGCCGTATCCAGGCTCAGGTTAATGAAGAAGTGCTCTTTGCCATCGTCCAGCAGTTTTTTGCGGCTGAGAATTTTGTTGGAGGCGGTATCGATGGTAATGAATTCGCCATCGGCATTGGCGGTATACAGGCGTTTAGCCTTGCTGTCGACGGCCAGTGCAGTGCTCATTTTACCGGTATTTTGAATCGTGTCCTGAAGTTTGACAGTCTCACCGTCCACCACCCAAATCACGCTCTCCTTACCAATTCCGCTGATGTATACCTTGTTGGTGGCATCATCGGCGACCAGTTCACGAGGCTGCAGCGGACGGACATCTTCAGAACGTTTACGCGCATCCAGTACCAGACGCCCTTTCACCTCACCGGTTTTCGCATCAATCGCCGTCACCGCGCTATTCACGGTATTACCAAACCACAGCGTTTGCGTCGCGTTATTGATGGTCGCGCCAAACGGTTTGAGATCGTTATGAATAACCTGAGTCACTTCAAGCGTCACCGGATCAAGACGGTAAACTATCCCACCTTTATCCAGCTTACGACTCTGCGAGGTGGCCAGCCACAGTGCGTTTTCCTGCTGGCTGTACGCCATTTCGTAGGCGCCTTTACCTACACCTTTGCGCAGCAGTTCTTCCGCAGCCTGCGTGCTAAATGATGATGCAACCAGCAGTGAACCTAACAGTAAAGAACCACGCAGGCGCGGTGAAAACAGATGACGTAAAGACATGACGACTCCCTTTGATAAATTCAGTTGTTACTGCTTCACATAGCTTCAATGAGCAAAATCATGGTTTTGCCTTTTTAAGAATGAGAATAGTAATCATTATTTATCGCAAAGTGGAGTGTTTATTCACATTCGGTGAAAACCTGCTTATTTTCTCCATGAATACTCGCTTGCGGCGAAATCAATATTCAGACAGATTGGCTCTACAACGCTTGCCGGATGGCGGCGTTGACGCCATCCGGCTGTTACCGTCTTTAACCCCTCCGTATCACTCTTCAGCAAGCCGAATTACGACCTTGCCAAAGTTTTTACCGGTCAGCAGACCGGTAAACGTCTCCGGTGCATTTTCCAGCCCCTCAGTGACCTGCTCGCGATAGTGGATCTTGCCTTCCTGGACCCAGCGCCCCATTTCTCGCTGAAATTCATGAATGCGGTGACCATAATCCTGACCAATGATAAAGCCCTGCAAACGAATACGTTTTTTCAGTAACGTGGCCATAAGCAGCGGTAAACGGTCTGGGCCCGTCGGCAGTGATGTGGCGTTATAACCACTCACCAGACCACACAGCGGAATACGCGCGGAGGTGTTGAGTAACGGCAAAACGGCATCAAAAACTTTACCGCCGACGTTTTCATAATAGATATCGATACCCTGCGGACAGGCTTGTGCCAGTTGGAGTGCGAAATCGGGGGCATGATGATCGAGGCAAATATCAAAGCCCAACACGTCAGTAGCATGGCGACATTTCTCTGCCCCACCAGCTACCCCAACGACCCGACAGCCCTTCAGTTTACCGATCTGGCCCACGGTTGCGCCAACAGGTCCGGTTGCCGCAGCAACAACCAGTGTCTCACCGGCTTTGGGCTGGCCAATATCCAGCAGCCCCATATACGCCGTAAAGCCCGGCATACCCAGCAGACCAAGCGCCCAGGAAGGATGCTCAGGATGATCGCCTAACTTTACCAAATCAGAACCCTTTGAGATGGCGAAGTCCTGCCAGCCGCTATAGCTCAACACCCATTCACCGGGTTTAAAATCCGAATGATTCGATGCCTCGACCCGACTGACCGTGCCGCCCACCATCACTGCGCCAATCTCAACCGGGGGCGAATAAGACGGTTCGTCACTCATACGCCCACGCATATAGGGATCGAGTGAGAGGTAGACGTTACGCAGTAACACCTCTCCGTCACCGGGGGGGGTGATGGCCTCTTCTTCCAGACGGAAGTTACCGGGCACCGGTGCGCCATGCGGGCGTGACGCCAGAACCCAGCGACGATTGCGTTGCATTTGTTGACCCATTGATGTTCTCCTCAGCTTTTGGCATGAATCCATCAATAGTAGACGCGCTATCTCTGTGATGCTTTCACATTAATTGCCAGCGTGGTTTAACCGCACAACCAGATAAACGCAGGACTGCGCGGTTTCATTGATAAACCGACAGTCATTTGGCGGCCCCAGCTCCAGGCAGTCCCCTGCCTTCATTTCATGGCGTGTATCACCTTCAACAAACACCAATTCGCCCTGCTGCAACCAGAGAAGCTGTCGGGCCTGCACGTAGGAAGAGGCGGGCATCGGGATATCACTGCCGGCCGGTAATTCGATTTGCACCAGATCGATAGGCAGATCGCTGCGCGGAGATACGTGGCGGCGCAAATAATGGCTTTGCGGATCGTGCCAGACCGGCTGGTCGGCGAAACGCAGCAGTTTACCCTCCTGCATTTCGGCTCGGGCAATCAGCGTCGACATGCTGATACCAAACGCACCGGAAAGCCGTCCCAGTAGCGTCGCCGTTGGACTGCTCTCTCCACGTTCTATTTTATGGATCATCGCCCGCGAGACCCCTGCTCGTTCGGCAAGTTCCGTCAGCGACCAGCCGCGAGATTCCCGCTCAATGCGAATTCTTGCACTGATCCGTTGATTTATGCTGTCTTCAATAGTATTCATATTGTAATACTATAGTGAACAACCCCTGAGGTTCAACATGTCAATTCGATTTGCCAGCAAAGACGACTGCGCCGCCATCGCAGAAATCTACAATCACGCCGTACTGCATACGGCCGCTATCTGGAACGATCAAACGGTCGATGCCGAAAACCGCATCTCCTGGTATGAGGCTCGCCAACTGATGGGGTATCCGGTACTGGTAAGTGAAGAGAATGGCGTCGTCACGGGGTACGCCTCTTTTGGCGACTGGCGCAACTTTGACGGTTTCCGTCATACCGTCGAACATTCAGTGTACGTGCACCCGGAACATCAGGGAAAAGGACTGGGGCGCAGGCTGCTCAGCAGACTCATTGAAGAAGCGCGCGCGTGTGGCAAGCATGTCATGGTGGCAGGAATTGAGTCGCACAATCAGGCATCGCTCCACCTGCATAGCACGCTGGGTTTCAATATTACCGCGCAGATGCCCCAGGTCGGGACTAAATTTGGTCGTTGGCTGGATCTGACTTTTATGCAGCTACAGTTAGACGACCGCAGCGAACCGGATGCGCGTGGATGAACCAGACGCTGACCCTCTCCTTTCTGATTGCCGCAGGTATTGGTCTGGTGGTGCAAAACACTTTGATGGTACGCATTACCCAGACGTCCTCGACAATCCTTATTGCTATGTTGCTTAACTCACTGGTCGGGATCGTCTTGTTTGTCAGCATACTATGGTTTAAACAAGGTGCGGCGGGATTTGGCGAACTGGTTTCCAGCGTGCGCTGGTGGACATTAATCCCGGGTTTACTGGGGTCGTTCTTTGTTTTTGCCAGTATCAGCGGATACCAAAACGTAGGCGCTGCCACCACCATCGCGGTGCTGGTCGCCAGCCAGCTTATTGGCGGTCTGGTGCTGGATATTCTGCGTAGCCAGGGTGTACCGCTTCGCGCGCTGGTGGGTCCGGTATGCGGTGCGATATTGCTGGTTGTGGGTGCCTGGCTGGTGGCAAGACGTTCGTTTTAATTGCCTGATGGCGCTTCGCCTATCAGGCCTACAGAACGCCGGATAAGGTGTGAACACCGCCATCCGGCAAGGAAATATCAAAGAATAGAGCCGCCTTTGGTCAACTGCTCACGACGCGCTTCCATATCTTCTTTATGCTGGCGCCCATGATGTGCAATTGCCGTACGCAAACGTTGTTGCTGGGTATAACGATCTTCCCGGCTCAACGCAACATCATCGCTCAACTCAATCAGCAATTCATTCATATGCGTAATGACGCTCTCTTCAATGGCGGCATCAACACGTGCGCTGACCTCATCCAGATGCGACATACTCCCTCCTTAACTCATTAATTTAATTTCGCTTTTGAAAAATCACTGCCCATCAGGCTAACGCTGTATCCGCTGACGTTGCTGCGTGTGGCATAGAAGGTTTTGCCATTCGCCAGCGCAATCCACGGGGCCCGCTGATAGAAAATTTCCTGCGACTGCTGGTAAAGTGCGGCGCGCTCTTGCGGTTTGCTCACCAGTTTCGCCTTTTGAACCAGCGAATTATACTCTTTATCACACCAGCGCGCGGCGTTTGATCCGGTTTTAATGCTGTCACAACCCAGCAGAACATCGGCAAAGTTATCCGGGTCACCGTTATCTGACATCCAGCCAAACAACGCAGTATCGTGCTCGCCTTTACGCATCCCGGAGAGATATTCCCCCCATTCCCAGGAGACGATTTTCGCCTTCACACCAACTTTTGCCCAGTCGCTTTGAATCATCTCAGCAATACGACGAGAGTTCGGGTTATAGGGGCGCTGCACCGGCATAGACCACAGTGTCGCTTCAAAACCGTTTTCCAGCCCCGCTTTCTTCAGCAGCTCTTTCGCTTTCTGCGGGTCGTAAGCGTAATCTTTCAGGTCTTTATTGAAGCCCATCATATTCGGCGGGATTGGCGATTTCGCCACCGTTCCGGAACCTAAAAAGACCGCGTTAATAATGGCTTTTTTATCTGTCGCATAGTTCAGCGCCTGGCGCACAAGTACGTTATCAAACGGTTTTTTCTCCGTATTAAACGCCAGATAACCGACGTTCAGCGCTTCAACCGAATGCAGCGTCAGATCTTTGTTCTTTTTGATTTCATCAAACTGCACCGGTGCTGGCGCGGGAATAATCTGGCATTCGTTGGTTTGCAGTTTCGCCAGTCGCGTCTGTACGTTTGGTGTGATGGAGAAAATCAGATGTTTCGTTGGAACTTCACCATCCCAGTAGTTCGGGTTGGCCAGATAGCGGATTTGTGAATCCTGCTTGTACTGTTGCAAGACATAAGGCCCGGTACCAATCGGCCAGTTATCGACGTTTTCCGGCGTGCCTTTTTTCAGCATCTCGTCGGCATATTCAGCCGAAAGAATAGAGGCGAAATCCATCCCCCAGTCAGCAAGAAATGCAGCGTTGGGTTCGTTCAGAACAAACTGAACGTGATAATCATCAACCTTCTTAACCTCTTTGATCAGTTTGTCCAGGCCAACATCGTTGAAATATTCATAGCTACCCTGTGAAACCTTATGGTACGGATGATCGGCATCTTTCTGGCGTAATACTGAGAAAACGACGTCATCAGCATTGAAATCACGGGTAGGTTTAAAGAACTTATTACTATTGAACTTCACGCCCTGACGCAGGGTAAATGTGTAGGTCTTGCCGTCGGGGGAAATTGTCCACTCCGTTGCCAGAGACGGGACCGGAGTATTTTTGACCGGATCGAAGTTGATCAATCGGTTGTACAACACCTGTGAACTGGCGACAAACGACGGACCTGAACTGGCTATTTGGGGGTTAAATGATTCCGGGGATGCTTCAGAACAGTAAACGATGGTATCAGTACTGGCGGCATATGCAGCGCCTGTTGGTAAAACGGCGCTGAGTGCCAGCGCGAGCAGCGTTTTCCTTGCAATCATGGTTATAAGCCTTCTTCTTTTATTATTTACTCGTCTATCAGAGCATAGCTGGCAAATACGCACTAATAACAAATCTCTATCAGGTTATTCTAATCTGGCAGGTTTCGCTGATTAATTCATCATCGCAGGTGAAATAATTTACCTTAAGTCTTTTTCAAAACGTCAAGATTTTTCCCAATACTCTATGCCATGAAAATTCGCCCCTTTTTGCCTCTCTTCCAACGTTTGCTTACTTTTATTCCCCGTAAAGTAGATGTGTGAAGAAGTCTAAGGGGCAATTACGTGGCAAAAACTCTCTTGCGCAGCGGCAATTTGGATGACTATCAGGCCGTGGGTGGCGGTGGTCAGGCCGTGTTTGATTCAGCGCTACAAATTCGTGAAACGCTTCGTCTGCGTAAACAACAGGCGATGGCGGACTGTCTGGCAATACCACAAGTTAACGACAGTGGCGATCGGGTGGACTGGTATTCCCCGGTTGAAGGAAAGGCTGTCGCGTGGAAAGCCGCTGATGAAGATGCGCGTTTTCGGGCTCTGCGCTATCTGTCCAGTACGCTGGAGAATGCCGCGGCACTGAGCCGGAAAAGCCTGCAATCGGGTAAAACTTCTCTGCAACTGTTTGGTTCACTTCTCGACAAAGCCATCCAGTTTCCAGGTGAGAACCACGTGTTCCTGGTTGATGGCAAGCCCGTCATTACGTTCTGGGGCTTCGTCAATCTGAATGAAAACACCCGTGACGATGTACTCGATTGCCTGCGTCATACCGACGTTCCCCCGGTTGTATTGGCACCTGAACCGGAGCCGGAAGTCGAAGAAATCCCGGCGGAAATCACTTTCGCCGAGGCCGATACCCCGCTGCTGACAACAGCTATTGAGTTACCGAAACCCGCTGAACCCGAACCACAACCCCTGGTCATTGCAAGTGAGCCAGAGATTACGCCGCCAGTACAGCGCAAGCCTACGCGACGCCTGCCGCTGTGGAGCCTGCCCGTTGCTGCTGCAGTGATTGCCGCCATTGCAGGGCCGCTATTGTGGAAACAACACACGGAATCTCCCGCACCTACGGTTGCCTCCATTGACGTTGCAAAGGTAGACAGTAAACCGCTGCCTGAACTAACACCTTCGCTGCCGCTGCATCGGGCTGACGTTATTCCACCAGTGAAAAAAGAGAAGCCCGTAGAAGGACCGGTGGTGATAGCCGCCATCCCGAAAGATGCGCTGGTAATGGATGCCAACCAGATGAAGGCAGGTACAACACGTTTTCTTAACGGCAACTGGCGTGTGCTGGTCGATATAAAAGATCCGGTCAGCGGTAAAGCCCCATCGCTGCGCTATCAGATCCAGGCCAATAAGGGCACTGCGCGCGTCGTGCATGGCGACAATATCGTTTGCCGCGCCGAAATTTTCTCTGGTCTGCATCAATCGGGCGAATTAATGATTAAGAGTCGCGGGAATGCCCGTTGCACGGACGGTTCGCGTTACCCAATGCCTGAAATCACCTGCAAAGCAGGAACAAACGACGTCGCAGCTTGTACCGCACGTTATGACGAACACGCGGAAATCCCTTTGACGATCAAAAAGATAGGTGCCTGATTTTATGTTGGTGAATCTGTGTGATTACAAACAGAGCGTAACGCTCATCGCCAATAGCGGTGTGCAATTTCTGGATTTTGGGCTGACACCACAGGAATCTGCGCACCACGGTCGTTTTGTTCGCAAAACGGCAAACGGTCCGCTACTGCGTCTGGATTTTGATCTGGCGTCGGGACGCTATACCCTGCCGGGTAATACCGGTGGCCAACCCGAAGTAGTGAAACCGGAAAGCACGCAGACGCTGCATTATTCTCTGGACGTACTTGACGGTGTCTGGTTGCCGCTGCCGTTCCTGCGTTTTAACCCGCCCCGCACATTTGTTGAAGGCCCGGATAACTGGGCGCGCGTCCAGGTGCGAAAACTCGCACAACCGGACAGTGCCGGCAATACTCACCGTGTCACGGTGGCGCTGGACAGTCAGTTGACTGAAGCCCCGGCAGCATTGACGCCCAATGAGAACGATCTGCTGAATGGCACGCGATTTGCGCTGGCCTGGCACGATAATGAGATCGCAGATTTCCTCGACCAGACGTGGATTGATGGCTGGCTACGCGAGTCCTTTTTGCAGCACGTCACACAGCAAGAAAACCGTTCAGAGCAGGAGATCCAACAAGCTCTACGCAACTTTGAATACCAGGCGCACTGGCTGAATTTGTTGACCCTGTTAGGCGAACAACTTTCCGTCCCGGAAGTGAAGCTGGTGACCCATACGCTCAGCACGCCCGCGATTCCTGTCGATCTGATTCTGGATATTGGCAATACCCATACCTGCGGCGTGTTGATTGAAGATCATGGCGATGCCAATGACGGTTTGCGTCAGACGGCTGAATTGCAGGTGCGTTCATTAAGTGAACCACAGTTCCTCAACGATCCCCTGTTCACCAGCCGACTGGAGTTTTCCGAGGCGCGCTTTGGTAAGCAACATTTCTCCGTTGAGAGTGGCCGCGATGATGCCTTTATCTGGCCGTCGATTGTCCGCGTTGGGGATGAAGCCCGTAAGCTGGCGATGCAGCGTATGGGAACGGAAGGCAGTAGTGGGATCTCCAGCCCACGCCGGTACTTATGGGATGAAACCCCCGTTTTACACGACTGGCGCTTTAGCCAGATGAACAGTAAAACGCAGCGCGAGCCGCTGGCTACCGCCTTCCCGCTGATGAATCTGATGAACGATGACGGTCAGCCGCTGTTCAGCCTGCCGCAAGATGACCGGCTGCCGGTGTTCTCACCACAATACAGCCGCAGCACGCTGATGACGCATATGTTGTGCGAGATTCTGGCCCAGGCGCTGGGACAAATTAACAGCGTAGCGACACGGCTGCGTCTCGGGTTCCCGGCCTCTCCACGCCAGTTGCGCACGCTGATCCTCACTCTGCCGTCAGCCATGCCAAAACAGGAGCGAGAGATCTTCCGTCTGCGTATGTTTGAAGCCATTGCGCTGGTCTGGAAAGCAATGGGCTGGCACCCGCAGGACGAAGATTTCACCACCCGCAAACAGCAAGAAAAGAGCGTTGTTCCCGTACCTGAGATCCAGATGGAGTGGGATGAGGCCAGCTGCGGACAGTTGGTTTGGTTGTATAACGAAGCGATTTCACACTATGACGGGCACACAGAATCGTTCTTTAACGCCCTCGCCCGTCCGGACCGCCAGCCAGAACCCGGTGAAGTTAAAGGTCGTGCACTGCGCGTCGCCTCCATCGATATTGGCGGCGGCACGACGGATATGGCCGTGGTCCATTATCAACTGGATGACGGCGTTGGGGCGAATGTCAAAATCACCCCGCATCTGCTGTTCCGTGAAGGCTTCAAAGTCGCCGGGGACGACATGTTGTTGGATGTCATACAACGCTGCATACTGCCCGCCCTGCAAACCCGCTTACAACAAGCTGGCGTGACCGATGCCGCCGCGCTGCTGGCCACACTGTTTGGTGATTCCGGGAGAATCGATACTCAGGCTATTTTGCGACAACAAACCGCGTTGCAACTCTTTATGCCACTGGGTCATGCGGTGCTCAGTGCCTGGGAGCAAAGCGATATTAACGATCCCGTAGCGGGGTTGCACGCCACCTTTGGCGAACTGCTTTCTCAGCGCCCGACACGCAATGTGATGAACTATATCCAGCAGGCTATCGATCATGCTTTACCGTCTGGTTCACCGGCTTTTGATGTGCTGAGCGTTCCGTTGCAGGTACAGTTCAGGCAGTTGCAAGAAGCGCTGCTGGCAGGGCAATTTACCCTGACATCCCCTCTGCACGCCGTTTGCGAAGCGATTTCCCACTATCGTTGCGATATTTTGTTAGTCACTGGCAGACCCGCCTGTTTGCCGGGGGTTCAGGCGCTAATCCGCCATCTGCAACCCGTTCCGGTCAACCGCATGATCTGGATGGACAGCTATCGCGTACATGAGTGGTATCCGTTCAGCCAGCAAGGGCGTATCGGCAATCCAAAATCTACCGCTGCCGTTGGCGCGATGCTGTGTAGCCTGGCGCTGGATTTACGCCTGCCGCGCTTTAATTTTAAAGCTGCGGATATCGGCGCGTATTCGACGGTCCGCTACCTTGGCGTACTGGATAATACGGTCAATACGTTGCGCGATGAGAATATCTGGTATCACGACATCGATCTGGATAAACCTGGAGCAAAACTGGATACCCGTCTGCACTTCCCGCTGCGCGGCAACGTGACGCTGGGCTTTCGCCAGTTAGCAAACAGCCGCTGGCCAGCCACCCCGCTATATACGCTGAGCATCAATTCCGCTGAGCTGGCAAAAACGATTGCCGGTGACGGCGTATTAAATGTACGGCTGCAACTGCGCGGCGGCAGCAAAGAGACTGGGCCGGAATTTTTCGTTCTCAGTGATGCCTGGCTACAGGATGGCACGCCCGTTGCCGCCAATGCCCTAACGTTAAAACTGAATACACTGGCAGATCGTCGCCATAGCGGCAGCCATTACTGGATTGATAGCGGGAGTGTGTACCTGAAATGAGTAAGATGTTTAACACAGCACAAGCCGCCATCGAATGGGTGAATGACACACGCCAGCGCGCAGCGCGTCTTGATGATGAAGCGGATTCCCTGCTCGCTCAGCTCACCATCGCCGCGGTTACTGAGTCTGCGCTGAATACGGCGTTTTCAGCGCGTGGCTGTGTGGGTCTGTACGGTCATTCACAGCCAGCAAAAGCACATCTGTTGTCCGCACTGTGCAGCAACACCAGTGGGAAATTGAATATTGCTACACCGGATCGCAGTTTTGATTATTTTTCGCATATCAATCCGGGCCATGCGCCGACCAATATGGCGATCCGCTTTACACGTGAAGACAATCCCGTTGATAGCGAGTGGCCCCTGCGTCTGCGCCTACTGAGTGAAGCGGAACTGGTACAGCTGTTTATCACGCAGTTTTGCGCAATGCCTGACAGCCGCCAGGTTGAAAAATCGATTATTGAAGCCCGGTTAGAAAAATGGCAAACGCTGCGTCAACGTCATCCGGTTCAGGGCATCACGGCACATGACGTAGCCGCCATCGGCCGTTTTTGGCGCTCTTGTGTTCCTGCAAACCAGCAGCAAATTGATGATGCACTATGGCATCAATTTGCTACATTGCTGCCGGCGCTGGATCTAACCACCCGCGCTCACGCCTGGGCGCTGTTGTGGGGAGAACAACCAGAGTTAACGCAGCAATGGCTGGCATTAGCGCATACTTTGCAACAAACCGGACAGGCGCACGAGCTAGCCGCACCGCTGAGTTTGTTGGTCGATCATTTTGGCTTGCCCGCCGAAAGCTTCCTGACCCAGGTCGCATTAACCGGGAATGACGCGCAAAGCGATGTGGTGGTTCATCCTGTTGCAAACCATCAGTTGCTTAACGCGGTCAGTCTGTCGCTGGAATCGCTGGCGCTGCTGACGCGTGAACTGGTGCTGACTGTCGAAGACTCGGTGTTGGAAAACGTCGACCTGCTCGATATTCCCCTCGCACCGGATGCCCACCCCAACCCGCTGTGGCGGGCCAAATTAGGCTGGATGTTGGAACATTACCGCCAGCATCTGCAACCCGATGTCCTGCTGATCTGCAACGCAGTGTCTTCACGCTCGCAGACACCGGCCATCACGCGTAAGCTGATGAGCTGGGCCAACGATACCCAACCCGTACACGATGCGGCATTACCGGGGGTTGTGTGGGCCATTACGCCACAAGATGCTCGTTTTAGCACACAGCAAAACCTTGATGAGGCCGTGCAGCAATTAATGGGCAAGCCCGGGTTGCGCTGGGGAACATTGCAGGCACTGGATAAACACAGCCTGTTGCGCCTTGCTGAATGGCTGTCGCAAGCGACATCCGCTCAACAACGCCAGTCGCGATTAACGTCCCTGCATGAACAGCATCAACAGCGTGTTCGTGAGGCGCTGATGAGCTGGCTTAACGACAGCGAAAGCGTGCCAGACTCCAGCGAGACAGTGATCCGCCAGCTTCAGGCCCAGGCAGCAAAGCATGGTGAACTCCTGGAGGGGTTACTACCACCGATGCGCTGTTTTGAGTCGTTGCTGCGTATCCAGCAGCCACGTGAAGAACAAGTCAGTGGACTCTTTAATGAAGAGATTGACCTGTTTGCCGACGTCCGGGAACCGTCGCATGCATCCGAAAGCAAAGAGACCGGATACCAGGCGCACAAAATGTGGATCAACCATGTGCGTCAGTGGTGTCGTGATGACAATAATGCGCGCCGATTGCGGCTTGATCCGCGAACGCTTAGACAGGTAGCCGACATTCTTATCACTACCAGCTATCGACTGGAGATGCCTCAACGCCTTCAGCAGATTATGCAGCGAGAGAATGTCTGCGGGGCGCAGTTACACGCCGATATCGGTGATTTTATTACCTGGCTCGGCTACGCCAACGTTGCAGAGGATCAACGCCCTGCCAGCAGGATCCTCAAGGGTGCGGCTATTTTCAGTGCGCCAGTACAACAACCGATGTCGCGCCTGACTCAATTGGATGAGCAGCCGCAGCACGGTGCAAGCCGACACGTTTACGACTGGCTGGTTGCGTTGTACACCCGTGCGAATGAAAACGTGGGATACCAGCATCCCCTGGACGTAACCAAAGACGACAGACTGCGATTAGTCGCTCTGCTGGCCCCCTGAAACGGCATTGACAACGCCATCAGAAAAGAGAAAACAGGAGTGCGACGGGAAAGCTCATCGGCCATGTCGCCCCGACTAATACCGCGCTCAGAAAGCGAATACGTTTTTTATCACGTGACAGAAACCAGGTGGTAATGGCCGCAATTGCAGCCATTACCGCATAAAAAAACAACATTTTTTGGTACAGAGACATTTAGGGCATCCAGGCCAGAAGAGAAAATCGCGCGCAATATGCTCTCTTTTATGACCCACATCAAGTTTTATTCATTTATTTAAAAAAACCGCCTAAATAACAGCCCACTTTCAATATGTTCAGATTTCGTACTATTGCGGATAGCTATAAGCCGTACTATACCCAAAGGGGTAAAAACGAAAGGTGGCAAAAATGAATGTTTCCAGTAAGACCGTGGTGCTGATAAATATATTTGCTGCTGTAGGACTTTTCAGCCTGATCTCCGTAAGGTTCGGCTGGTTTGCTTGATGTGACTCTTTTTGATGAATTGCAGCGCCTGCTGGCAGAGAGAAAATCTTCTCTCTGCCATTAGTAAACGATCTTCCCACTCCGCCACTGCCCGGTAAATTATCCTTAATATGTAACACCCCTAATCCTTCTGCGGCATTATTCCCCCGTGATAGCGGGTCGGTGTCGTACCTGTAAGCTGCCGAAAAAACACGATAAAAGCACTGTCGCTAACAAATTTCAGCTGTTGCGCCACCTGGCTGATTGAGTCACCCTCCGCCAACATCTCCATCGCCTTTAACAGCCTGAATTGCTGCCGCCAGGTCTGATAATTCATCCCTGTATCTCTGATAAAGATGCGGCTGATTGTCCGTTCGCAGGCACCGACCAGGCGGGACAACTGATTCAGTCGGGGCGGTAACGTCCCCATTCGAACCCCTTCCAGCCACAGATTCAGGCGGACATCAGAGGGAAACTGCAACGTCCAGTTTTCACGGCGTGCGGCCCTGATTTCCTCACAAAAAACAGTGATGAGGCTGGCCTGCTGCGTTTCTGTCATTTGCCAGGGCCAGAATGCCATCCGTTCTATGACTTCAAAAAAGAGCGGGTTCACTTCGACAACCTGTAGCGGCAATGCGGATAACGGCGGCAGAATGGTTGAAAAATATAATGACCGATAAGCCATCACCCCGCGCATGATGGCCCGGTGAACCGTACCCGCGGGGATCCAGACCGCACGGCGAGGCGGAAGCAGACACAGGGTATTTTCCAGTTCAATGGTGATACACCCCGCCGCCGAAAAGAGTAACTGATGGCGAAGATGACTGTGCCGACCTGAATCATGTACGCCCATATCAGAGGCAATACCCACTACTGTTTCCTTAAAACCATCCGGGTCGAAGACATCATCAGGCGCAATTTTCATCATCTGTCCGATATTTGATATATAAAGTCCTGATAATGGTAATAAGACATTTTCTATTCAGCAATAATCCCCCCAAGTTTTTTGCTTCTTGGATATTGCCATGAATATGACCCATCGACCGCCCTTGTGGCTTCTCACATTACTGATTATGTTTCCGCAACTGGTGGAAACCATTTACAGCCCGGCGTTGCCAAATATCGCCACGTTTTTTCAAATAAGCAGTGAACGTGCTGCTCAAACACTTTCCGTTTATTTTGTCGCCTTTGCCGTGGGGGTTGCGCTATGGGGCTGGCTTAGCGACTGCATTGGACGACGGTGGGCAATGGTAGCTGGACTTCTCTGTTACGGAGCGGGTTCCGTAATGGCGGTTATTGCCACTGATTTCAGCGTCTTGCTGCTGGCCCGTATGGTATCAGCCATTGGCGCGGCCGCCGGGTCTGTTGTGGTGCAGACTATGTTGAGGGACAGTTATGAATCAACAACACTGTCCCGCATTTTTTCCATTATGGGCGCAGCACTGGCAATCAGCCCGGTTTTTGGTCTGGTGAGCGGAGGTTGGTTAGTCAGTCTTTACGGCCATACGGGCGTTTTTACTGCGCTGGTATTGCTGGCGATACTGCTGCTGATGTTAACCGCAGCCTTATTGCCGGAAACACGGCCGGAGACTACGCGCAGACCACAATTAACGGGACTGGTCTCCCGGATGGTGAGGGACAGTACACTGTGGAAAAATGCCATGCTGGTTGCTCTGTTGAATACTATGCTATTCAGCTACTACAGCCTGGCCCCGTTTCTTTTCGGACAGTTAGGATGGAGTTCCAGGACATTTGGCTGGACGGGATCCTTGCTTGCCCTCGCGTCACTGTCAGGCAGCCTGCTGAATCGCAAGCTGTTAACGAGCGGTTTGTCATCGGGATATCTGGTGCGCCATGCCTGTGCTTTAGCTCTGCTGTCTGGTCTCGCGGCATGGTGGCTACAGCATTCAGTCTGGATTCTGTTGCCAGTGGTTGGGGTTGTTGTTGCCTATGGCATCGCGATCCCCAATGTGTTGAGTCAGGCTCTGCATCACTATCGTGAACAGGCCGGGGCCGCAGGTGCTCTGTTCGGATTATGCTACTACCTGTTACTGGGAATGATGTTAGGGTTAGCGGGTATCGTGCAGCAACTGGGATTGGTTCTGACTATCTGTGCGTTCATCGCCTGGCTATGTAGCCTGTGCCGTCGTTAGAACAATCACCTAAATAATCAGGCCCCGACATTGTGCCGGGGCCTGATGGTGTGCAAATTAGCCTGACCTCGCGGATATTTCCAACTTACCGCCGTCCGATGGCGACGAGGCCAGTGGCGCGAATAGTATAGACACACGTTTACCAATATTTAGCTATCCGTGCCCCATTTACCGCTCGCGCTTAAGATATTACTCATGCTTGATCATGACATGGCGAACAATCGTGTAATCTTCCAGCCCGTAAACCGACATATCCTTGCCATACCCAGACTGTTTTTGCCCGCCGTGGGGCATCTCGCTAACCAGCGTGAAGTGCGTATTGACCCAGGTACAACCATACTGCAGGCGGGCACTCAGTCGGTGCGCGCGACCAACATCCCGCGTCCAGACTGACGAGGCCAGTCCATACTTCGAATCATTGGCCCACGCCAGGACCTGATCTTCATCTTCAAAGACGGTAACACTGACCACCGGGCCAAAGACCTCACGCTGCACGATAGCATCTTCCTGTTTCGCGCCCGCCAGCAACGTTGGCGCAAAATAGTAGCCTGAACCCTCCACTTTTTTGCCGCCGGTGATGACCTTAATGTGTCCGAGCGCTTTCGCGTCATCGACCGCTTTAGCTACCCTGTCAAGATGCGCCTGTGAGCTTAACGGTCCCAGTTCTGTCGTTTCATCATTCGGTGCGCCGATTTTCAGGCTGGCAACTGCAGCGCCGAGTTTTTCGACCAACGCATCATAGATGCCTTTTTGCGCGTAGATTCGACAGGCAGCAGTGCAATCCTGTCCGGCGTTGTAATACCCAAAGGTCCGTACACCACTGACCACCGCATCAAGGTCCGCATCATCAAAAATAATCACCGGGGCTTTCCCGCCCAGTTCCATATGCGTGCGTTTAATCGAAGGCGCAGTATGCTGGATAATATGTTCCCCGGTCACAATGGAGCCGGTCAGTGAAACCATACGTACTTTTTCATGGCCGGTCAGCGGATCGCCCACTGTTTTACCACGACCAAACAGGACGTTAATCACGCCTGCCGGGTAAATATCTTTCGCATATTCCGCCAGTTTAAGCGCCGTCAGCGGGGTAATTTCTGAAGGTTTAATCACCACGCAGTTACCGGCGGCCAGCGCTGGAGCCAGCTTCCATGCCGCCATCATCAGCGGGTAGTTCCACGGCGCGATGGAGGCCACCACACCCAGCGGATCGCGACGAATCATGGAGGTATGCCCTTCCAGATACTCCCCAGCGGCCTGTCCTTGCAGGGTGCGCGCAGCCCCCGCGAAGAAACGGAAAACGTCCACGATGGCCGGAATTTCATCATTAAGCACACAATGTAGTGGTTTACCGCAGTTAAGCGATTCCAGCTCAGCGAAGGTCTGTGCATTATCTGCAATGGTGTCCGCCAGCTTTAACAACAGCTCCGAACGCACTTTCGGCGTGGTTTGGCCCCAGGAGGCAAACGCATTGTCTGCCGCGCGCACTGCGGCATCAACCTGCGCGGATGACGCCTCAGCAATCTCCAGAATAAGTTCACCAGTGGCAGGGTTATAAACTGGTTGCTTTTCACCTTCACCGCTGACCAGCTCACCGTTAATCAGTAATTGATGTTGCATAGCAATTTCCCATATCGTCGTTTATTTACTGTTTCCGGCGACGGTGTCGCCTTCACGCGTTAGCCACCAGGCCCCTAAAATTGGCAGTGTTGTTACCAGCATTACCAGCAATGCCACAACGTTGGTAACAGGCACATCTCGTGGGCGACCCAGTTGATTGAGCAGCCACAGCGGAAGTGTTCTTTCATGTCCGGCGGTGAACGTTGTCACGATGATTTCATCAAACGACAAGGCAAACGCCAGCATGCCCCCCGCCAGCAGTGCTGATGCCAGATTGGGCAGCACGACATAACGAAAGGTTTGCCAGCCGTTGGCGCCAAGATCCATAGACGCTTCAACCAGACTCCATGAGGTACGGCGAAAACGCGCCACGACGTTGTTAAAGACAACCACCACGCAAAACGTCGCATGACCCACCACGATCGTGAGAAAACCCGGTTCCAGGTTGATGGTCTTAAATGCCGTCAGCAGTGCCAGGCCGGTAATAATGCCCGGCAGCGCAATCGGCAACAGCAGCAACAGCGATATTGCGCTTTTACCGAAAAAGTCCCTGCGCCACAGCGCAGCCGCCGCCAGCGTCCCCAGTACCAGAGCGATTGCTGTCGACAACGCGGCGATTTTAAGTGACAACGTCACTGACTCAAGAATATCGCTACGCTGCGCCGCCACGCTAAACCAACGCAATGTCAGTCCCTGAGGCGGAAAACTAAAAGCAGCCTCCTCTGTATTAAAAGCATAGGTGCCGATGATGAGGATGGGAAAGTGCAGAAAAAGAACCCCTCCCCATGCTGCCAGTTTGAGTAACCAGGGTGCGCGTTCAGAGTGCATCGAAAGCTCCCAGACGCTTCACGAACGCCAGATACAGTGCAATTAAAACAATGGGCACCAGAGTGAATGCCGCCGCCATTGGCATATTGCCGATAGCCCCTTGTTGCGAATACACCATGTTGCCGATGAAATATCCCGGCGGTCCCACCAGTTGCGGCACAATAAAGTCACCCAGCGTCAGTGAAAAAGTAAAGATAGAACCGGCGGCTATACCGGGTATTGCCAGCGGGAAAACCACATAGCGGAAGGTTTGACGAGGACGCGCGCCCAGATCGGCCGATGCCTGCAAAAGCGAGGGCGGAAGCCGTTCCAGAGCAGCCTGAACCGGCAGGATCATAAAGGGAAGCCAGATGTAGACAAAAACCAAAAAGCGCCCTAATCCCGATGTTGACAGCGTATTACCGCCGACAGCCGGCAAGGTGAGGAAAGCGGTCAACAGTGGCTCCAGCCCGAGATGGGTTAGAAACCACTGCGCCACGCCGTCTTTCGCTAACAGCAGCGTCCACGCATAGGCTTTGACGATATAGCTCGCCCACATCGGCAACATGACGGCAATGTAAAAAAAGGCTTTCATTTTGCCACTGGTATAGCGCGCCATATACCATGCCATCGGGAACGCCAGAATGGCGCTGGCAATCGTCACCGCCACCGCCATTGTCAACGTTCGCACAATGATGTCGTAATTAGCCGGATTAAACAGCGCCTGCAGATTCGCCAGCGTCAGGTCTGGCGTCACCGACATAGTGAAATCGTCGAAGGTGTAAAAACCTTGCCACAACAGCGTCAGCAACGATCCAAAGTAGACGATGCCAAACCACATCAGCGGCCCGAGTAGTAGCAAAAACAGCCCAAGCCCTGGATTACGCCAGAAGAACCCCGAGATACGGTTCAGCTTTGTCGGCTGTGCTGGCGAATGTATGACGTTCATAGCCATTCACCTCTCCTCTACCAGCGGAACCATGACATCGCGTGACCACGATGCCATCACCTGCTGACCCGGCGACAGCGCCGACGGCAGCATTTCTCCCGTCAGGTTCGCCTGGCTCACCAGCAACTTTTCACCACCGGCAAGTTTCAGTTCAAAACGCGTCGCCGCCCCCTGGTACTGCACCGCCTGAATGACACCCCGAGCCTGAACCTCGCCCGCCATATCATTTAACCGAATGTGTTCCGGGCGCAGCGAGAACATCCCCTGTAAGCCACAGACGTTTGCCGACATCGCTTCGTCAAAGACGTTTGACGTACCTACAAAACTCGCCACAAACGGCGTGCGCGGACGCATGTAGAGTTCTCGCGGTGAATCCACTTGCTCGATACGACCATTGTTAAATACCGCCACACGATCGGACATCGACAGCGCCTCACCCTGATCGTGGGTGACAAAAATAAAGGTGATACCGAGAGACTGCTGGAGTTTTTTCAGCTCCAGTTGCATCTGTTCGCGTAGCTTGAGATCCAACGCGCCAAGTGGCTCATCCAACAGCAGGACGCGAGGCTCATTGACCAACGCACGGGCAATCGCTACACGCTGACGCTGTCCACCAGAGAGTTGTGATGGCTTGCGCTCATAGACAAAGCCGAGCGCAACCTTATCTAACGCTTCGCGTGCCCTGGCATGACGCTGCTTTTTATCAATGCCTTTCACCATCAGCCCATAAGCCACGTTGTCGAGAATCGACATATGCGGGAATAGTGCGTAATCCTGAAATACCGTATTGACGTCCCGTTCCCAGGGCGGTAATTCACTGGCTTGCTTACCAAAAATTTTAATTGAACCGCCCGAAAGCTGCTCAAACCCTGCAATCATGCGCAGACAGGTCGTTTTGCCGGAGCCGGATGGCCCCAGCATAGAGAAAAACTCACCATCATTAATTGCAATACTTACCCCATCAACTGCACGAACATCCCCGTACAGACGCGAGACATTATGAAACTCCACTGCGTACGTCATAAAACCCCCAGCGGAATTAACGACCGCCCATAATGGCGATGTAATCCTGCGTCCAGCGACTGTAAGGAACGAATTTTCCACCTTCTGCGATTGGCGTTTTCCAGAAAGCAATTTTGTCGAAATAGCTATAGCCGTTGGTTTCACAGCCTTTTTCGCCCAGCAGCGGGCTGGCTTTACAACCTTCAGGGACTACCGGCAGAGATCCAAACCAGGCTGCGACGTCGCCCTGAACTTTCGGGGTTAATGACCAGTTCATCCATTTGTAAGCACAAACAGGATGTTTTGCTTCGCTATGCAGCATGGTGGTGTCAGCCCAACCGGTGACGCCCTCTTTCGGGAAAACCGTGGCGATTGGCTGGCCTTCTGCTTTCAGGGCGTTAGCCTGATAGGGCCAGGCGCTTGATGCCACCACACCTTCGTTTTTGAAGTCACTCATTTGCACAGTGGTGTCATGCCAGTAGCGATGAATCAGTGCGTGCTGATCGCTCAGGACTTTGATGACCGCCTGATACTGTTTCTCGGTGAGCTGATAGGGATCGGTGATACCCAACTGCGGTTGAGTGGCTTTGACGAACAGCGCCGCATCGGCGATATAGATCGGGCCATCGTACGCCTGGACTCGTCCTTTATTGCTTTTTCCGTCCTCAAGTTTTTGCTCGACGAACACCACTTTCCAACTATCTGGCGGCGTTGGGAAGGTTTTGGTGTTATACATCAGCAAGTTGGGACCCCATTGATAAGGAGTGCCGTAAACTTTCCCACCGACGTTAAACCATTCCCCTTTGACCACGCGCGGATCGATAGTTTTCCAGTTTGGGATAAGCGCAGGATTTATAGGCTGGACACGTTTGCCCATAATCAGACGCAGTGAAGCATCACCAGAAGCCGTCACCAGGTCATAGCCGCCTTTCGCCATCAGGCTCACCATTTCGTCTGATGTGGCCGCTGTTTTAACATTGACGGCACAACCGGTTTCCTTCTCAAACTGCGAAACCCAGTCATATTGTTTATCGGTTTGTCCGCGTTCGATATAACCTGGCCAGGCAATAATATCCAGGCGCCCTTCCGGTTTATCTAATGATGTTGGGGGTTCGGCTGCATGGGCTGTCATCAGCGTCATACTGAGTGCACACAAGCTACTGAGGGCAAATTGCTTGCTCATAACGTCTTACTCCTGTCGAAAAAATATTGAGCGGCAGCCTTGCCGTAAATATATGTCCTTTCCTAAAAATAGTCGGGGTGTTGAAAGCGTTCCTGCTGGCGCAAGGAAATTTAATCAGGTTGTGAGCTAACGCTCATTACGCCACGGGTTATAGCAAAGTAATTTAATCTTCTGGAGTATAGACAAGGAGTTAAGTGCCAGGGTGGCACCAGGAAGAACTATTGATATTTCGTATGGTGGCACCTGATATAAATAACATCAGGGTTTAACATTCACTATTTCTAAAATAAGAATGCGCTATTCTTTTATATTGAATAGCACATTCAGTTTTATTTCATCATCTCGCGAATTAATTTTCCAAGCTGTTTAACCGCCTGTTCTTCGCGTTCACCCCAGTGCCATGCGGTATTAAAACGAAAGAAACGTGACCATGTCCCCGAGGTTGAAAACATCTTACCTGGTGCGATGCTGATGTGGTGCGCCAGCGCCTGGGTGCTGAGTTCTCCCGCATCCAGCGGTTCTGGCAGTTCGAGCCACAGAAAATAGCCGCTGTCGTTATGGTGTATTTTGACCTCTGCCGGAAGATGACGCAGCAACGTTTGCCAGGCCTGCTGTTTGCGTTCCGCCAGCTGACGACGCAGCCGTCGCAAATGCGCGTCATAACGCCGGGTCGACAGGTAGTCCACCAACGCAAGCTGCATTGGGGAACTGGTGGATAAGGTGCTCATCAACTGGAGTCGCTGAATACGACGGGCATGTTTCCCGGCAGCAACCCAACCGATGCGAAATCCGGGGACCAGACATTTCGAGAAAGATGAACAGTGCAACACCCTGTCTCCTCGATCCCACGCTTTAGCCGGCAGTGGTTTCTCCCGGCCAAAATAGAGTTCGCTGTAAACATCATCTTCAATCAGCATCACATTGTATTTTTCCAGTAATACGACCAGATGGGCTTTTTTCCGTGCGCTAAGTGTAAAACCCAACGGATTTTGGCTGTTGGTCATCAGCCAGCAGGCTTTGACCGGGTACTCCTGTAGGGCCTGCTCCAGTGCGACAAGGTCGATTCCGTCCTTCACGTCGGTGGCAACGGACAACGCCTTCAGGCGCAATCGCTCCAGAGCCTGTAATGCGCCGTAAAAACACGGATTTTCGACAATCACCCAATCCCCCGGCTCAGTGACCGCCTGCAGGCTCAGGTTAAGCGCTTCAAGTGCGCCAGTGGTGATCACAATTTCATCCGGAGAAAGGGTCATTCCCTGTTGCGCATATCGACGGGCAATAGCATGACGCAGTTCATCATTTCCTGGCGGCAGGTTTTCGATAACACTCATGGCGGTAGCCGTTTTACTCACCTGAGCCAGCGAGCGATTAAGCTGCTGAAGCGGAAATAAGCGTGGATCGGGGAAAGCGGATGCAAACGGCATCACGGAAGCATCACGACTGGCCTGCAGCATGTCAAAGATGTAGGTGTTGATATCCACGGCCTCATCGCGCATGACCTGTACCTGCGGCACGGCGGCTTCGCGTTCGGGGCGCGCGGCAACATAATAGCCCGACTGCGGCCGGGCGATGATCCGCCCCTGACTTTCCAGCAGTTGGTAGGCATGCCCCACGGTCATAAAACTCATCCCGCTGCTTGCCACCTGCTCGCGCAAAGAGGGCAACCGATCGCCTGGTTGCCATACGCCAGACGCGATTTGATCGCGAATTTGCTCCGCCAGTCGCTGGTATTTCTTCATTTTTCGTCCTGATATTCGGTATCGGTGACAACCTCTGTATATATCAGTCTACATAAATAACGATTTTTTCAGAACTGTTATAGTTAACAGTTTTACAACATCGTTAGCGAAAGCTCTTTGCCTGAGGCCCGGGCAGCTATCTGTACAGCATCAATTTTCGGGGTGTGCTTTAAGGCGAATAAACAGGTGATGTTCACATAGTCATCAGCACCGTCAATCACCGCAGACCACGTGATAAACTCATTATCGTCGAAGTAAAATTCAAATGCGGGACCAGATTGCATATCAGATCGTGCGACCTATAACGGCAGCACAACTGTTATGGTTAAAAAGAACTGTTCTGTTTCTGCCCCACATTTCGCCAGGGGCTTAGAATTGCGCCAAATCAATTTTGCCTGCGGAGTTAAGCATGTTCGGTCTTGATGCGTTTCACCTGGCGAGGATCCAGTTCGCGTTTACGGTGTCCTTTCACATCATTTTTCCGGCCATTACTATCGGTCTTGCCAGCTATCTGGCGGTGCTGGAAGGTCTCTGGTTGAAAACCAAAAATCCGACCTGGCGTTCGCTGTATCATTTCTGGTCGAAAATCTTCGCCGTAAACTTTGGTATGGGCGTAGTGTCCGGGCTGGTGATGGCTTATCAGTTCGGCACTAACTGGAGCGGTTTTTCTGAGTTTGCCGGGAGCATCACCGGGCCGCTGCTGACCTATGAAGTGTTAACCGCCTTCTTCCTCGAAGCAGGCTTCCTCGGCGTAATGCTGTTTGGCTGGAACCGTGTGGGGGCAGGCCTGCACTTCTTTGCAACTTGCATGGTTGCGCTGGGGACAATTATTTCTACCTTCTGGATACTGGCCTCCAACAGCTGGATGCAGACTCCACAGGGCTATGAAATCGTCAATGGACAGGTCGTTCCCGTCGACTGGTTCGCCGTTATTTTCAACCCTTCATTCCCATATCGTTTGTTGCATATGTCCGTTGCCGCTTTCCTGAGCAGTGCGCTGTTTGTTGCGGCGTCAGGGGCATGGCATTTATTACGTGGGAATAACACTCCGGCTATTCGCGCCATGTTTTCGATGGCGCTGTGGATGACGCTGATCGTCGCCCCGCTGCAGGCATTGATTGGCGATATGCACGGGTTGAATACGCTGAAGCACCAGCCGGCAAAAATTGCCGCGATTGAAGGACACTGGGAAAATCCGCCCGGCGAACCGACTCCGTTGCTACTGTTCGGCTGGCCGGATATGGAGCAGGAGCGCACCCACTATGGGCTGGAAATTCCGGCGCTGGGCAGTCTGATCCTGACCCATAGTCTGGATAAACAGGTCCCGGCCCTGAAAGAGTTTCCTAAAGAAGACAGGCCCAACTCCACCATGGTGTTCTGGTCGTTTCGCATTATGGCGGGGCTAGGCATGCTGATGATCCTGTTGGGTGCGTTTGCCCTGTGGCTACGTTATAAGCAGCGTTTATACACCTCGCGCGCTTTCTTGCGCTTTGCCTTGTGGATGGGCCCTTCCGGTCTGATTGCCATCCTCGCTGGCTGGGTGACCACTGAAGTTGGCCGTCAGCCGTGGGTGGTTTACGGTTTGCAACGCACAGCGGATGCGGTTTCCGCACATGGTGATTTGCATATGAGCATCAGCCTGCTGGCTTTCTTTGTGGTTTACAGCTCGGTCTTCGGTGTGGGTTATAGCTACATGATTCGCCTGATCCGTAAAGGACCACAGGAAGATGATCCGACCCTCCCGCCAGCTGGCACACCCGCACGGCCGCTTTCCGCTGCCGTCCTCGATTCTCAAGCTGAGGCACATCGCTAATGGGTATTGATTTATCAGTTATCTGGTTCGTTATTATCGTGTTCGCCACGCTGATGTATATCGTGATGGACGGCTTTGATCTCGGGATCGGTATTTTATTTCCCGCTATTCAGGACGCTGATGACCGCGACGTGATGGTCAACAGCGTCGCACCGGTATGGGATGGGAATGAAACCTGGCTGGTGCTGGGCGGTGCAGGATTGTTTGGCGCATTTCCTCTGGCCTATGCAGTCATTGTCGATGCACTGACGATCCCACTCACCCTGATGCTGATTGGCCTGATTTTTCGCGGCGTTGCCTTTGAGTTTCGCTTCAAGGCCACGCCGGCGCATCGACCATTCTGGGATAAAGCCTTTCTGGGCGGTTCAATTCTTGCCACGTTTACCCAGGGAGTGGTCGTGGGCGCGGTACTCAACGGATTTTCCGTCACTGGCCGCAGCTACAGCGGCGGTCCGTTTGACTGGTTAACGCCTTTCACGTTGTTTTGCGGGCTGGGGCTGGTGGTGGCCTACGCCCTGCTGGGGGCAACATGGCTGGTGATGAAAAGCGAAAACCCGCTACAGGATAAAATGCGCAGTGTGGCAAAAAAACTGCTGCTGGCGATGTTGGCTGTCATTGCCATTATCAGCCTATGGACGCCGCTGGCGCACAGTGCCATTGCCGATCGTTGGTTTAGCCTGCCAAATCTGTGGTTCCTGATGCCGGTGCCGCTGCTGGTTGCGCTAATGAGCCTGTGGCTGTGGCGTTCTCTGGGCCAGCAGCATAGCCATGCCCCGCCATTTATATTGACGCTGGGTTTAATTTTTCTCGGTTTCAGCGGGTTGGGGATTAGTATCTGGCCACACATCATTCCACCGTCTATTACCCTTTGGCAGGCGGCGGCTCCGGCGCAAAGTCAGGGCTTTATGTTGGTGGGCGCACTGCTGATTATCCCGATAATCCTGGTGTACACCTTCTGGAGTTACTACGTTTTCCGCGGCAAAGTTCAACATGGTGAGGGGTATCATTGATGGAACAATCAATCTGGAAACGTCTGATGTGGCTGATCATTCTCTGGGGCGGCAGCGTGCTGGCCCTGGCGGCCGTCGGTTCATTCTTTCGCTTACTGATGACGGCGGCGGGATTTAAGTCCTGATTTTCCCCCCCGGTAACAACCGGGTCGCGCTGCGCTTCCCGGTTTTAACAAATCCTAACGTTGACTAAACAAAAATGTAAAAAACATCGAATTGGCAAAACAGAGATTGCCATTAACCCGATTAAAATATTGAATAGTCACCTGACGAAATTATCGCCAATTCCGCAGCTAACGTACCAGAGGGTGCATGATGTTTAAGAAAGGGTTAACGGTGTTATTGCTGGCTAGCGCGCTTTTTTCGGGTCAGCTTTTCGCTACTAATCAGGGACATGAATATCTTCAGGTGCAGGATGCCGATCACCTATTACGACACACGGCCGACAGCGATGAGCTGCGAGTAACGGCGGAAGAATCCGCCGCCGATCTTCGCGAGCACCACCACTGGCAGAAATCACGCAAACCCGATATCCATATGAGTTAACCGTCAGCCTTTACGCTTCGGCAGCGTCTTCATCAGGTCTTCGGGGCTGACGGAAGCCACTACGCTGCCCGGCAATGGCATCTTCAGGATGTGATGTTTCATCTTGCCGATCACGTGCATTTCGCACGGTCGGCAATCAAATTTCAGCGTCAGCACTTCATCGCCATTTACCAATTGCATCGGCGTGGCTTTCCAGCTCTTGATATTCCCTTTCGCCTGTTTCGGACACAGATTGAATGCAAAACGCAGGCAGTGCTTGGTAATCATCACTGGAACATCGCCCTTTTCTTCATGCGCTTCATAGGCTGCATCAATCAACTGGACGCCATAACGGTGGTAAAACTCACGCGCTTTATGGTTATAGACGTTAGCCAGAAAACTCAGATGCGTTTGCGGATAGACCGGTGCCGGCTGGGCAACAGGTTTACGACTGCCACGCTGGTAGTTTTCCAGACGCGCGGCATCCAGCATGTCGATGGCTTCACGGCGCAACTGATTCAGTTGACCATTCGGTACAAACAGCGCGCCCGGCAGATTCACCTGAATATTGCGGGCGTAGTACATCGTCTGCCCAAGTTTTGCCAGTCCGTCCTGTAGGTTACTCAACGCTTTTTCCGCATTGTTCGCTTCCTCAAACTGACCATCCAGCGTATGGGTGATACTCACGCCGTCTTCACTGGTCAGTGTCAGGATCAACTGTTCCTGCCAGCCGCCCAATTCAATATCAACCGCGACACGGCGTTCGCTGGAGGTTTTGGTCAGCGCCTGTTGCCAGTTATGATCAAGGTTGCGATTCAGCGGATGGTTAGCACGAACTTTGTGCAGATCGGCAGGCATTTCATTCGGCCACACCCGATAACGATTGTGCCCGGTTTTTTCAACGGTATTAGCGCGAAATCCCACGACTTCACGCTTGATTAACACGTTCAGGCCATCCCCGTTTGCCAGCGGTTCCGTCACGTCGACATCAAGATAATCCTTCGCCACCTTCAGGACTTCACCCACTGGCAAGCCAATGAATTTAGGTGAGTCGAATGCACCAATGTCGCCTTTACGGGCATTTACAAAATAGTCAGTGCTACCGCGGTGGAAGGTTTTCTCCGTAGATGGCGTGAAGAAATGCTCAGTGCGACCTGCAGATGAACGAGCCAGATCGCCGCGTTCTTCGATGATGGCATCCAGCATCTTCCGGTAATGTGCAGTGATGTTTTTCACATAGCTCATGTCTTTGTAGCGCCCTTCAATTTTGAAGGAACGTACTCCGGCATCAATCAACGCACCGAGGTTGGCGGTCTGATCGTTATCTTTCATCGACAGCAGGTGTTTTTCATACGACACCACCCGGCCCTGATCGTCTTTCAGGGTATACGGTAGTCGGCAGGCTTGTGAACAGTCGCCGCGGTTAGCGCTGCGCCCGGTTTGCGCATGAGAGATATAGCACTGGCCTGAATAAGCAACGCATAACGCACCGTGGATGAAAAACTCGATCGTCGCGTCCGTCACCTGATGAATCGCGTGAATCTGCTCAAGACTCAGTTCGCGCGCCAGTACAATCTGCGTGAATCCGACATCAGAAAGAAACTTCGCCTTCTCGACGCTGCGAATATCACACTGGGTGCTGGCATGCAGTTCAATCGGTGGGATATCCAGTTCCAGAATCCCCATATCCTGCACAATCAGCGCATCAACGCCAGTGTGATACAAATCGGTAATTAACCGCTGAGCAGGTTCCAGCTCATCATCATGCAAAATCGTGTTCAACGTCACAAAGATTTTCGCCCCATATCGATGAGCGAATGGCACCAGTTCAGCGATGTCTTTCAGGCTGTTACTGGCGTTATGACGCGCGCCAAAACCCGGTCCGCCAATGTAAACGGCGTCAGCACCGTGCAAAATGGCTTCACGCGCAATGGCGGTATCCCGGGCCGGGCTTAACAATTCAAGGTGATGAGGTTGCTGGCGCATACAGTTGTTACCATCCACAAGCGGTAAAAATGGCGGCTATTGTAGTCAGAAGCGCGACATTTCGGAATAGTTTTCCCGATTAACCGCGTGGGTAATGGATCAGGGAATGAAAGTGAACCGTCTGTTCGCTGCTGTTATGGTAACTATGTGCAGTATCACCCGCAAAACGGACACCCTCACCCGATTTAATGGTTCGCCACTGTCCGTCAATGCACATATCCAGCAGGCCACTAATCACCACTACGTGCTCAATCACACCGGTTTCATGCGGTGTAGATTCACTCAACGCCCCCGGTGCCAGCAATATTGAAAAATGGTCAAAACAGAGTTGTGGGTCCCATGGAAACAGCGGTGTCACTACCATTGCCTGCTGTTGGGGATCAAAAGTCGCTGTGCCTTCTGACTCTGGTGGTGAAATAAACGTCGAAAACGGCACGTTCAGTCCGGTGGCAATTTTCCATAGCGTCGCCACTGTTGGGCTGGATTCATTGCGTTCTATCTGCCCCAACATGGCTTTGGAGACACCCGTTTCTTCTGCCAGACGCGACAGACTCCATTCCCGCTGGTGACGTAATGTCCGGAGCGTGGTAGCCAGATAGTGGGTTAAATTGTCCATTGTCGCCTTCCTCTATCTCCTGTTTCTGTCCATCAGCTTATCACTTGTACGCTATAACGCACAGTGCTACAGTGAATGACCGTTATAACGCACGCGGAGTCGCTATGCGCACATTATTAATCCCTTTGCCCACCGTTTTATCGGGTTTTGTTGCCGTGCTGGTCGGCTATGCCAGTTCAGCAGCCATCATCTGGCAAGCGGCGGTTGCCGCAGGCGCAACGACCGGGCAGATTGCGGGCTGGATGACCGCACTGGGAATCGCGATGGGCGTGAGTACGCTGGCATTGTCAGTGTGGTATCGTGCTCCCATCCTGACCGCCTGGTCTACGCCCGGTGCTGCACTGCTGGTTACGGGTCTGCAAGGCGTGACCATTCAGGATGCTATCGGCGTTTTTATTGTTGCTAACGCGCTGATAGTCCTGTGTGGTGTGACGGGGTTGTTTGCACGTCTGATGCAGATAATCCCACACTCACTGGCGTCGGCAATGCTGGCTGGGATCCTGCTGCGTTTTGGTTTGCAGGCATTTAATAGTCTTAATAATGAGCTTCTGCTGTGCGGCAGCATGCTGCTGGCGTGGCTGGTGTTAAAAGTTGTCGCGCCCAGGTACGCCGTCATTGCTGCCATGCTGGTGGGTACCGCCATCGCACTGCTAAAAGGTGACATTGTCACTTACAACATTAATTTATCTCCGGTGATGCCTGAATTCATCACCCCCCACTTTTCTCTTGCACACAGTATAAGCATCGCATTGCCGTTCTTCCTGGTTACCATGGCATCACAAAATGCTCCTGGCATTGCCACCATGAAAGCGTCAGGTTATTCCTTGCCCGTTTCACCGCTGATTGTCTTCACTGGTCTGTTAGCGCTGCTGTTTTCACCTTTTGGCGTTTACTCTATTTGTATTGCCGCCATAACCGCGGCAATTTGCCAAAGTCCCGAAGCACATCCTGATGCCAAACGACGTTGGCTCGCTGCCGCATCGGCAGGCGTTTTCTATCTTCTGGCTGGTGTATTTGGTGGTTCGGTCACAGGACTGATGGCGGCCCTGCCCGTAAGCTGGATCCAGATGCTGGCTGGCCTTGCTTTACTCGGTACGATTAGCGGTAGTCTGTATCAGGCATTGCTTCATGAAGCGGAACGAGATGCTGCCATCGTCACCTTTCTGGTTACTGCCAGTGGTTTGACCTTAATGGGGATTGGCTCTGCTTTCTGGGGATTAATCGCCGGAGGGATATGTTATGCCACGCTGAGATTATCGCGACGCACGTAATTGCGTTGGCGTCTTGCCCGTCATCTGCTTAAACCGATTGCTAAAATGGCTTGCTGAACTGAATCCACAAGCCATCGCGATATCCGACAAGCTACGTGAAGAATAACGGACCAGTTGCTGCGCCAGCGCCATACGACGCTGCATAACATACTGATGCGGAGCCATATTCATCGACTGGCGAAACATTCTGGCAAAGTGGAAATCGCTTAGTGCCGCTTCGCCTGCCAAATCGCTGAGGGTCATTGGGTAGGCCAGATGTGCGTCAATATAGGCCAGCACATTGCGCAATGTGGCTGGCGCAAGCCCACCGGTTACCACCGGCGGCCGCCATTGAACGTTGCTGTAATGTTGAATCAGATGCGTCAGCAACAGCGAAGATGCCGCGCTGAGCGTTAGATGATTAGCCGGTTGCTGCCAGTCATTACCCAGTAAAAACTGGCGATAAACCGCCGTGATCCCCGGATCGCTGCCGAACGTATGTTCGTCCAGCGTGAAGTTGTAAGGGCTTTTGTCCCAAACTTTCTCACCCACTTCCCGCAGATGCGCGTCGGTACAATAAAGATGTACAAAGGAAAGATCGTCACGAATATCCCAACTGGATTCGCTCTCTTTCGGCATCAGGCAGAAGCGATCCGGGCCGCCGCCGTTTTTCCAGCCCCCTGCCGTCTTGTGATAGCTTTCGTAGCCATCCGCGATATATAAACTGAGCGTGTGGTGATCGCAATACTGAGTGATGGTGTCGCGCTTGTTCGACCACGCCGCCAGTTGGATCCCCGAATGTAACGCAACCGACTCATGCAGCACGGCATTATGTTTGCGTAAGTTTTCAAAGGCGCCATAGGGCTGAGACATACCATCACATTCAAAATAAGTTAGCAGGCTTTCAGTCTATATCAGCTACATGTTGTTAACAGCCTCCTTTTCACTTTCGCGAGAAAAAAAGCGCAAGATTTTGCAAGTCTGCCGCAATCAGATGAAAGCCAGCCCCGGCCAGCCATGACACTGTGTGCGCTTCAATACAAAAATGAGAGAGATGTATGAACGCATTGTTGTACTGCCTGGTGGTCGTGATATGGGGAACGACATGGATTGCCATTTACCTGCAGCAAGGTCCGGTAGCTGCCCCGGTCTCTATCTTTTGGCGCTTTGCGGTCGCCAGTTCGGTGATGATCCTTCTCCTGCTGTTCAGCGGCAAATTGCGTAAGCTCTCCGGACGCGACCACCTGTTTTGTCTGTTACAGGGCGGGTGTGTTTTTTGCTTCAATTTCTGGTGTTTTTACACGGCCGCAGCGTGGATTAATACCGGTCTGGAGTCAGTAATTTTCTCGATGGCCGTGCTGTTCAATGCGGTGAATAGTTTTATATTTTTTGGTCAAAAACCACCGATACGCTTTTATTTCGCCGCGGCGCTGGGGTTGACGGGTATCATCACCCTGTTCTGGCAGGATTTGGTCAATAGCGGCCTGAATCATACGCTGCTGTTGGGTATTGGTTTAAGCGCTCTGGGAACGTTTGGTTTTTCCCTGGGCAATATGATCAGCCTGCGCCATCAGAAAAAAGGGCTTGAAGTGATGACTACCAACAGCTGGGCCATGCTGTACGGTACCTTGCTAATTGCCATCATTGCACTGGTGCGCGAGGACAACTTCACGCCGCAGTGGACGTTCAGCTATCTTAGCGCGCTGTTATATCTGGCTATTTTTGGCTCGGTGATTGCTTTCGGCGCCTATTTCACACTGGTAGGACGCATCGGTCCGAGTAAGGCCGCCTACAGTACGTTACTTTTCCCGTTGGTCGCGCTGACGCTGTCAACATTGTATGAAGGATACGTCTGGCAGGTTAACGCAATTGCCGGATTAGTGCTGATTTTGCTGGGTAATCTGGTGATGTTTGCACGCCCGGAGGCGTTAGTGGGGAAACTGCTGTACCGTCGTCGGACGGCATAAAAAAAGCGCACCATCAAAAGATGGTGCGCTCAGCATTACTGTTTTTTGTTGACATCAAACATGGAGGCGTCTGTCGCCATGTCATCAACAACTTTCTTCAACGTTTCGAACGCCATCGGCGTACTTTCGTTGTTCAGGTCCTTGCCTTCACCCTGACGTACCACTTTAATCACCGGCTTATTGGTTGCCGCATCGATCAATTCACCTTCAAAATAGAGGTGAGTATCCATGGTGCGGTGACCTGTCGCCATTTGTGTCCCCGCTACGAGTAACGCAACCGGAACGACTTCATAGAACTGCAGCCCTTCCTTGCTGGTTGCGACACCGGTAATCGCGCCACGGAAAATCAGGCTGCGCGGGCCGGGGGTCGTCACCAGGGGTTTACGTTTACTAATGGCGGTTTTCATTTGCGTATTGGTATAGCTCAACAGTTTATCCAACACCTGTTGCCCAACCTGAGTCGTTGGTTTAGGAATCGGATAATAGGTTATCGGGTTATACACAATACTGTCATATTTGGACTCATTGAAGTTGGGATCAACCCAACGCAGCACAGGCTGTCCTGTTGCCGATTTCGTTTCCTTCAGGCCAGAGTAATCTTTTAAAAAACCTGAATATTTATCTGGCTGCGTGATTTTTGACGCACAGCCTGATAACGCCAGTAAACCCGTAAGCACTGCAACTTTAAATAAAGTTTGAGCACGCATGGAACGATCCCTTAGTATTTGCAGATATGCATCTGAAATAATAGCAAAAGGAAATCATTTTGGATGTGCGAAAAATGGTAAGCGCCGCACAATTGTATTTTTGCGCTCAGCACAAAAAATGCTGAACGCAGAGCGTAGGCCATCAGCCGATTTTGCGGGCCAGCATAGTCGCAAAACGCAGTTTAATGCGATTGCCGTTTTCGTCTGTACGATGCAGTTCCCCCACGTCTTCGTTATATTTCAGCAGCTCCCATCCGCGGTAATAGTTGCGTAATTCCCCCGCTTTAAACGCGAACGGGAAGCCAACAGTGCACGGGAAATCATCGGTATCCATCGCCGCAACGATTAAGTTATATCCACCCTGTTTCGTGCAACGTTGCATATTTTCGATAAGCCCCGGAATGGTTTTCGCTTCGAGGAACATCAGCACTACGGTAGACAGGATAAAGTCGTATTCACCATCAAATCTCAACGCATTAAGGTCCGCGACGCTTGCCTGCAGATTAGTCAACCCTTCGGCTGCTTTGATACGCTCAAGGTTAGCGATGCTCATGGGATTTTTATCCCATGCTGTCACATCATAGCCGTTTGCCGCAAGGTACAGACTGTTTCGACCGTTACCGCACCCCAGGTCTAACGTTTTGCCTGGCTTAACAATTTTCGCCGCTTCAACGACATCGGAATGCGTACGGGTTAGATCGTATTTCTCAGTAAAGTAGTTTTCGTCGCAAAGGGTCATTATTTATCCTCAGATTTCAGTAATGCAGCACGCTCCGTGCGGATGAGCAGTTTCCCCTGCATCAACAATGCAAACGTACGTACCAGTAATAATGCAATGATAACATTGGTAAAAATAAACAGAGGGATCGACAGCATATGAAAAAATCCTGATTCGCTGCCGTGTCCCAGATGCAGCCCCGTTGTCGCCAGGGCCGACACGCCGAACGAGAAGCTCCAGAAAGACGCATTAAACGGCTGAGACAGATACCACGGCATGAGGCGTAGCATAAACAGCAGTTGCAGCAGACCATAGCCAAACAGCATTTTGGCCAACGTATCGCCCTCGCCGCCGTTGACGCTAAGCCAGGCGCTGCAGGCGACCAGCGCAGGTGCCAGCTGAATGCCAAGTGAGGTACGTAATGCCGTTGGCAGCTCGCCGCAACTGCGTAAACGCTGCAGGATCACCGGCTCGAGGCTGAGCCAGGAAAATACCCCTGCGCCCAAAAACACCAGTCCTGCGTCGTTGAAACCCAGCGCACCACAGGCCATTGCGCTAATAAAGTTATTGGCGACAGTCGGCAAATACAGCCCCGGTGTGGTGGCTTCTTCTGGGTGATCTCCGCGCCATAATCCTGCCGTTTGCCAGGCCGCGTACGCCAGTTGGATAACGACCCCAATGCTGAACAAGCCAAGCGCCAGCGGTCGATACCACGGGACAAAACCAATCGCGACCAGCATGGTTGTGGCCGGAAACAGACTGACAAAGCTACTCATCACTGGATGACGAATCTCCGCCAAAACGCTATGCGGAAAACGCAGTAAACGACTAAAAAAGGCCAGCGTCAGCAGCCCCCAAATGACCATGGCCAGGATGACTAACCCATCGCCTATCCAGTGGCTCACAGGCCACGCCTGACTGGCATATCGCCACGCAAATCCCATCCCGATGATGCCCAGTACCATGCCAAAATAACCGGCCGGAAGATTAAGGACCCGATCACTATGCTTGTTATTACTCATTTTGTTTATTTTTTAAAGTATATTTGAAATGCATTTTATGGAAATTATGGCGATTTAGCCAGTACGGAAAACTTTGCTACGTTTAACTAAGGTACGCAACACGGAAATGAGCTATGACCAAATACCGTCTGAGCGACGAACCTCGCTCCTTCAGTTATCAGGATAATGGCAACAAAAGAAGCGTATTACTACGCCAGATAATTGCACTGATCGATTTTAATGATGTTCCGGCCGGCACGCCTGGTGGCTGGATTGATAATGAAGCCGTACTGGCGCAGTGCGGTGATTGCTGGATTTACGATGAGAACGCGATGGCATTTGCGGGGGCAACCATTTCTGGAAATGCCCGCATTACGCAGGCCAGCGTGGTCAGAGATGGCGCACAGATTGGCGGTGCCGTATGGATAGATCGGGCTGAAATTAGCCATGGCGCGCAAATACGTGACAACGTCACCATTCAAAATTCTGTTGTACGTGGCGAATGTTTTTTGTCGGGCGATGCACGTGTTCTGGGAGGCTCCGAAGTCATCGCCGCCAAAGGGTTAACCCGTGAAAGTGACCAGCCCCTACAAATATATGATCGCGCAACCGTAAACCATTCACGCATTGTGCATCAGGTGCAGATCTATGGCGATGCAACCATTGACTACGCTTTTATTGAACATCGCGCCGAGGTTTTTGATTGTGCCCGCATCGAGGGTAATGAGGAAAATAACGTTTGGATCTGCGATTGTGCGAAGGTATACGGCAACGCCCGCATCATCGCTGGTACCGATGAAGATGCGATACCGACCCTGCGCTATAGCTCCCAGGTGGCTGAGCATGCGGTGGTTGAAGGTAACTGTATCCTGAAACACCATGTGCTGGTCGGGGGGCATGCAAAATTACGCGGCGGGCCACTCTTGCTGGATGGACACATCCTGATTGAAGGCCACGCCTGTATTCTGGGTGAAGTGCTGATCGAGCATCATATTGAGATAACCGGTCAGGCCCACGTTGAAGCCTTTGATGGTGATGCAATCCATCTGCGCGGGCCAAAAGTGATCAACGGCGAACAGCGTATTACGCGCACCCCCCTCGCCGGTTTATTCTGAAACGCTATCAATGATACGGGCATAGAGATTCACATCATGATAACCATCATTGAGAAACTCTGCCTGCTTTAAACACCCTTCCAGCTGAAAACCGTTGCGCAGCGCCACCTGGTTACTTTCCAGGTTATCGACGCGGCATTTAATAATGAACCGACGGATCTCGCCACGCTGAGCATAATGATGAATCAGTGCCTGTAGCGACCGGGACATAATACCCTGTCCCTGATGAACTTCATCCAACCAGTAGCCAATGTAAGCCGCTTTATTCAGCGGTTCTATTTGGTTAAATGAAATAACGCCAACCACTTCACCTTGTTTGAAGATAAGGAACATTTTGGCGTAGCCACGCTGGTGCAACATCATATTCCCCTGCACATTCTTACGCGTATCGTTCTCAGATTCGACAAGCTGCGGCCAGTTCAGCGACCGCTGGAGCCACACTTTATTTTTGAGCACCAGTCGATGCAAAGGCGTGACGTGTTGTTCTTCTACTGCCCGCAGTTCCAGCGTGTCACTGACGGTAATAATTTCTGACATGTTTATCTCCTTGGCGATTGTAAACGGGGGATTTCTGACTGGCAGTAGCCGATATTAATCTGCTTAGCGCCGTGGATGTCATATTTTTATGCTGTAACAGCAATCACTTAGAAACAATCTCTGGCGCGGAAGCCGTTACTCTGGATGTCCGGTTATCCCATGCCTGGATAGGCCGTAATGATGACAACAACACTTTCATTCTATTGCTAAGGAGCAAGCATGGCAGCACCTTTGGGTCGTTTAGCACTTATTCCGCTTTTACTGATTACCGCCTGTCACCAACCCGTCCCCACCACGCAAGCGGGTCCTGTCCCCTTTGCCGTTAACAAACAACCGGTTGTAGATAATACCACGCTGGAAATTTCCCGTAGCGCGCTGGAATATAACATTCATAAGGTTCAGCAGCTGCTGGGAGACAAAACCCGGATGTGCGCCATTCTTAAAGGCGATGCGTATGGCCACGATCTCTCACTGGTTACGCCGGTGATGATGCAAAACGGTGTGCAGTGTATTGGCATCGCCAGCAACGAGGAGATTAGCATTGTTCGTCAGTCAGGCTATACATCGCAGCTGATGCGCGTTCGCAACGCGACGGAAAAAGAGATGCGCCAGGCGGCGGATTTTGATACCGAAGAGCTGATTGGCAATCTGGATATGGCTAAACGTCTGAGTGCAATTGCCCAGGAGAAAGGGAAAACGATTCGTATTCATCTGGCCCTGAACTCTGGCGGTATGTCACGAAACGGTCTGGAAGTCAGCACCGCGGCAGGTCTGGAAGAGGCCCGCGCCATTTCCACGTTACCCGGTCTGAAAATTGTTGGCATCATGTCACATTTCCCGGAAGAAGATGCGGCGGTGGTTAAACGCGATCTGGCCCGTTTCAATACGCAATCGGCCCAGGTACTCAAAATTACCGGGCTTAAGCGCGAAGATGTCACCCTGCATGTCGCGAATACGTTCGCCACCCTGACCGTTCCTGAATCCTGGCTCGACATGGTGCGTGTTGGCGGTATTTTTTATGGTGATACCATTGCCAGCACCGAATACAAACGCGTCATGACGTTTAAATCCGCAATCGCGTCGGTAAACCATTACCCCAAAGGAAATACCGTCGGCTATGACAGAACCTATACCCTTAAACGTAATTCCGTTCTTGCCAATATTCCGACGGGTTATGCTGATGGCTATCGTCGCGTGTTCAGTAACGTGGGGCACGTATTGATCCACGGCCAGCGGGTTCCTGTACTGGGTAAAACATCCATGAATACCGTGATTGTTGATGTGACCGATCTACCGCAGGTTGCCTCCGGCGATGAAGTGGTGTTATTCGGTAAACAGGGAAATGCGCAGGTGAGCGCAGAAGAAGTCGAAGAAATTAGCGGCGCGCTGTTCACTGAAATGTCGATCCTCTGGGGGGCGACAAACAAACGCGTAATGGTCGATTAACACCTAAAACAGGAAGGGCTTCCTTTTCTCGCTGGAAGCCCTTTTACACAGTGAGCACAGTACTATTTAGCTCTCACTGACACTCTCTCTTTGCAAAATTTTGAGCAAATCTTCCTTCAGGTGAAGTTTCTGTTTCTTAAGACGAACAATGTCCAAACTGTATCCCCGACCATCCGAACCTTCCAGTCTGGAAATCTCATGATCAAGGCTGTTGTGTTTTTCGAATAAGGACAGAAAACGAGGATTCTCGGATTTCAGTCGGGAAATAAGGTCTCTGTATTCTGGAAACATACTTTCTCCCTGTTAGTGGACAAGAACGTGTATAAGAAATACACACCTTCAGCTTATCGGTTTGAGTCAGGGAAAAATGCGAGCAGGATCGAGTAAATAGTGTACAGAATTTTTTAAGAAAATGACGAACATGGCTCCCCGTCAGGAGAGCCATAACGGTGAGGATCAACGCATTTCGCGGTCGTCAACGTACTGACGTTTATCCGGCGCTGGCGGGAAGTACTGATACAGCCAGGTTTCACTGATGGCGTCGCCCTGACAACGCAGGAACATACGCATATCTACCGGATCGGTTGAGTCAGAAGTCGGATACCAGTCAAACTGAATGCGGTAGCCGTCGATAGGTTCAACGTAGAGGATCTCAATCTGTTTCGCTTCACCACTCGAAAGCGTAATTACCGGTTCAATACCTTTCGGCGCGGCGGCTTTTAAATCTCCACCAACGAAATCAACGGCAAAACGTCGTGCCCATTTTTCCGGGTAGTGCTCGCCCGGCGCCCATCCTTCCGGGAAGCCGCCCATACCTGTACGGGTCGCCATCACGCGAGCCAGCGGAGAGCGCACCGGCGGCTGAGCGCTCCAGTACAGGCGATATTTGAATTCCAGTTCATCGCCGGCTTTGATCTTCTTCTCCGGCTGCCAGAAGCAGACGACGTTATCCAGCGTTTCACCAGTCGTCGGGATCTCCATTAAGCCAATGGTTCCCTTGCCCCACTGGTTACGTGGCTCGACCCACAGGCTGGGGCGCTTGTTGTACCAACCCATAATGTCCTGATAGTGGGAGAAGTCACGATCCAACTGCAGCAGGCCAAATCCGCGCGGGTTGTTATCGGTATAGGCATTAAACTGCAGTTTTTGCGGGTTATTCAGCGGACGGCAGATCCACTCGCCATTGCCTCGCCACATCGCCAGACGGTCGGAGTCATGAATTTGCGGGTGAATGGTGTCACACATCCGGCGTTCATTGTTACCACAGCTGAACATGCTGGTCATCGGCGCAATACCGAGTTGCTTGATGTCTTTACGTGCATAGACATGATTCTGTACATCCATGATCACCTGCGTTTTCTCACAGTGGATCACAAACTTAAACGCGCCGGTCACGCTTGGGCTATCGAGCAGTGCATAAACAGTAAATGAAGTGGCGCCCGGTTTAACCGTTTCGAACCAGAATGCGGTGAAGTCCGGGAACTCTTCTTTGCTGTCGGTATACGTATCAACAGCCAGACCACGCGCCGACAAACCGTACTGATAGGTGTCATCTACGGCGCGAAAATAGCTGGCACCGAGGAAAGACACGACATCGCGACGAGCCAGTTCAGGCGCTTTGAACACGCGGAAACCGGCGAAACCGAGATCGGTTTGCCCTTCCAGCTGTTTGGTATCCACACCGGCATCGTTGTACTTGAAAAGCTCCGGGCGGAAGTGGATCTCACGCGCCATATGCGTACTGTCATCAACCGAGTACATGCGTACGCGGCGACGGAAGCCCATTCCCACATGGAAGAACTGCGCGTCAAGCTGACGATTTTCAACGTTGTTCCACAGTGACTGTTCTGCGTCGTACTGAATACTGTTGTAAGCCTGCGGCGTCAGTTTAGCCAGCGTATCCGGCAATGCGCGCGGCGCGCCGCCCCAGGGTTTCTGTGCTAAATCATGGGCCATCGATTGCAGAACGGAAAAATCAAAACGTACGGTTTTTCCGTCTGCAATGTCAGACTCTGCCGCATAGGCGGCGCGGGAAAAGAGTGATGCAATACCACTGGTTCCGCACACGGCGGCCACTGCCATTGAACCTTTAATAAATCGTCTGCGATTCATGCCTGAAAGTGAGTCCTTCTGGTCGTGTAAATGGTCCCGCGCCGGTCAAAATCTGCGGCAAGAGAGTGCACATTTCTGACCGCTCACTCTAGACAAAATTCATTAATAATCCAATTGTTGGTCGACGATTATCTGTACAAAATCGAAAATATTTTATGTCGATGAGAACAGGCCGAATCCCGTGTAAATTCAGTTAAAGTAAACCACACCGCCGTTTACTGCGTTCTTCTGCCTCCTGATACAACGCAAACTCATCATATACTGCGCAGCCCAGCGCCTGTTCAAAGGCATCGCGGCTGGAATTACCGTGGCTGCGCGCCTGCGTTTCATTACCCAGATTAGACTGGAAAATCCCTGCGGCGCTCACGGGCAAAAAATCCTCGTAGGTGATGGGTTGCGCAACCAGCCACCCTCGCTCAATGAGCGGCTGCGGGTCGTCATCCGGACGGATAGCCTGCCGATGCGCCTCGCCCGACGGCGTCAGGCGATAACGGAACCAGGCAAGCCCTTGCTGGCGCAACAGAAACTCACTGTCCGGGAACGCCTTAAACACGTCCTGAAGATGCAACTGGTGCGTCAGGTTATCTTTCCCCGTCCCCGCTTTACTCAACAGTTCGTCATACAACGCCCGGCCTTTTGGCGTCAGCGCCACACCACGTTGCTCGATTTCGCCAAAACGTGCTGTGTGAGTCCCACGCATTTCGCCGGCAAACAACACCGGTTCTTCCAGCGCCTTAAAGCTGGTCTGGCGCAGCAAGATAGGCACCTCGCGCCGTGGTGGGCCTTCAATGAGAATTTTAGGTGCAATACCGCACTCCGGCATCATCGACTGCACCCGATCGATATCCAATGTACGCGGCGTCAGATGGTTGATATGACAACCAGGGAAGCACACCACATCGGCAATCAGTCGATGCTCGTTATGCAAGGCATGATACGTTTGTTCATCTACGGTGGCGTGTTGATGCCAACGGAATGTTTCCAGTGCCTCATGCACAAATTCCTGAGCTTGTGCGGGTGTGAAACTACCCTGTGCATCAAACTCATCCAGCAGTTCGTGACAACGACGCGTGAAAATATCACGCTTTGCAAGGATCTCCGCTGCCTGCTGGCGCAACACCGCGTTCTCGATTAATTCGAGGCGTAATAACGAGGTAAATACCCGGAACGGGTTGCGCGAAAGCGAAGCATCGTCGATGGGACGAAACGCCGTGGAATGGACGGGGACGCCGGCCTGGGAGAGATCGTAATAGCTAACCGGATACATCCCCATAATGGCAAACATCCGCCGCAGTGTAGACAACTCCTGCGCAGTACCGACCCGAATTGCCCCATGGCGTTCAACATTGAGCCGTGCCAGTTCATCCGCATTGGCCAGTTTTTCATGCAGCGTCGGATTATTTTCCAGTACCGCCAGATTCACATCAGCGACAAGTTCCAGCAACGTGCCATACTGCGGGACTTCCTGCTGGTACATTGCTGACATTGCCTGCGAAAATTGTTCCCGAATCTCATCAGCCGTGATGGTGTTCGCCATAATGTCATGCCTCCAGTGAATATTACCTGGAGTGTAGAAAACGCCGCTGAGTCCGGTGGGAAGAATTTACAAACTGTGATCCCGCATAAATTCCCCCCACCCACAAAGGCAGTGAACTGAAGCTTACTGACGCGGTTTTAACTGACGTTCCAGCCATGGCAACATCTGTTTTTTACGACTGAGCATGCCTTCGACCTTGCAGGGTTGCGGTAACTCTGACAACTCAGATCCAGCGAACCACAGGCTGGTATCGCCAAGATTGATGTCCGTCAGCATCAGTACCACCAGCGCAGCCTGATTTTCCTCAGCATAACGGGTCATCTCCTCGCGGAGATCGTCCAGCATACCGTCAACCTGGCGCAATGCATACAGCTCGAGTTGCGCCACGCAGACTTTATGCCCATGAATGGTGAACGTTTTAATATCTTTATGCAGCAGCTCACGGGCACTCATGTCTTCGACGCTGGTTTTGGCCGACAACAGATCACGGCTAAAAGTGTCCAGATCCACACCCGTTTTTTGGGCCAGAGCACCCACCGCCTGGCTGTCATCCGGTGTAGTAGTCGGCGAGCGAAGCGTGACAGTGTCACTTAAAATAGCCCCCAGTAGCAAAAAAGCCTCCGCAGACGACAGCTGACTGCGCTCGTCATCCGCCATCAGTTGCCACAACAACGTCGCACTGCTGCCAACAGGTTTGACCCAGACCTCTGGAGGAAGACGAGTCACTAATCCGCCGAGTCGATGATGGTCGATGATACCAACGACATTGCTCTCAGACAGCGATTCCGGCCCCTGTGTCGGTTCGGTGAAATCTACCACCCAAACATCCTGATCGGTCAGCGGAAACGAGAGTCGTTCGGGCATGTCCAGTCCTGCATGCGCAAAGATAAATTGCGTTTCGCGGTTCGGTTCGCCCAGACGCCATGCCGTCGCCTGCTGGCCGCGTAACGTAAGCCAGCGAGCTGTCATTGCCGCGGTGCAAATGGCATCGCTATCGGGGTTAAGGTGCCCTATTACATGGATCATGGTCAGTGCCTTGTGATGATGGATGATGAAAAAGCGAACAATTGTCCGAGTATAACGACTGGCTACATTCCCTTCCATGATCCCACTACGCGGTCATGCTGTACAAAACATAAGCAAAATAAATCAGTTGTAAGTAAAACGCGTTAAATGTTAATAATATTTTGCTATCAAGTTATCAAAAACAAACAACTTCACTTGTCACCAATACGGCTCTGTTTTTAACATCGCTTATGGAAAAAAATGTTCTGTTCAATCAGCGCATTCGCTTGCGCCATCTTCATACTTTTGTCGCCGTTGCCCAACAGGGAACGTTGGGACGTGCGGCCGAAACCCTTAACCTGAGTCAACCAGCCCTCTCCAAAACACTGAACGAACTGGAGCAACTGACCGGAACCCGACTCTTTGAACGCGGTCGCCTTGGTGCACAATTAACGTTGCCCGGCGAGCAGTTTCTTACCCATGCGGTAAGAGTGCTTGATGCACTCAACACTGCCGGGCAGGCATTAAATCATCGTGAAGAATCTCAGAATGATGTCGTGCGTATTGGTGCCTTGCCAACAGCTGCGTTAGGTATTCTTCCGGCGGTAATCGGTCCGTTCCATAAGCAGCAAATGGAGACTACTCTGCAAGTTGCCACCATGAGTAATCCCATGATACTGGCCGGTTTAAAATCCGGGGAGATCGACCTCGGTATTGGCCGTATGGCCGATCCGGAATTGATGGTCGGTCTGAACTACGAACTGTTATTTCTGGAATCGCTCAAACTGGTCGTGCGTCCTAACCATCCATTGTTACAGGAAACCATCACGCTGAGCCGGGTGATTGAGTGGCCAGTGGTGGTTTCGCCGAAAGGAACCGCCCCTCGCCAGCATGCTGAGGCATTGTTGCAAAGTCAGGGCTGTAAAATGCCGCCGGGTTGTATTGAAACGCTGTCAGCATCGCTCTCCCGTCAACTGACGGTTGATTACGACTATGTGTGGTTTGTCCCTTCAGGCGCGGTTAGAGAAGATCTGCGCCAGGCAACGCTGGTGTCATTGCCAATTCCCACCCACGGTGCGGGTGAACCCATCGGTATTCTTACTCGTGTCGATGTGCAACTCTCTCAGGCCGCCCAGATCCTTATCGCCGCAATACGCAAAACCGTACCTGTTTAATCGAATTGATGATTGGGTCTGTTATTACCGGCAGGCCCACCCCATGTAAATGTTCAATATATGGACGGTAAAACCGTCATAAAACACAGCTAAAAGCGTATTTTTCCTTACAAGTAAATTAAGCAATGCTTATTATTGATGATATCTCTGTCGAATAATGGCGGATGAAATTCTCTACACAAACTTACAGCTATAAATTTTCCTTTAGAATTCAATGAGGAATAAAAAAATCAATCCAATCAATTTAATTAAAATTTTACATTAAATAATTAGCTTTTGCCCCTAATCAAATTCTTAAAAAAAACCAACCCCAACTTCACCTGCTATCCAGTCAGAATCTCGGGATATATAATGCCTTCGCTATTTAATTTGTTATTAAGGAAAATGACGTGAAATTTGTTAATTGTTTAAGTGCAGCAGCGCTTCTGATCGCAGGGGCTGCTTTTCAGGCCCAGGCGGCTGGTTCTGACTCTGCAAACATTGATTTTGCAGGAAACATTACATCATCAACCTGTGATGTCAGTATTGATGGTATTTCTGCTTCCAAAGAAGTCAAACTGCCAGACATCACCGTTTCTGCGATGCAAGCGGCTGTCAGCAGTCCTGCGATGAAAACCAAATTTCAGATCGCCGTTAAAAACTGCGCCACTGAACCAGCGGGCGGTAAAGTAAAAGGGCAATTTTCAACCTCCGGTAATTACAACAGCACCAGCAAAGCATTGTTAAATACTGCAGCAGGAGACAAAGATGCGGGTTTCCAGGTAGAAGATACCGCAACCAGTACCATTATCGATTTTACATCAGCCACACCGCAATCTGAAGCCGCTTATAGTTCCACCAACGGTGCTGAATTTAATTACACCGTCGGTTATATCTATTCAGGTTCTGGTACGCCGACTGTTGGTGTAGTGAAAGCGAATACCACCTTTGTAACAACCTACCCCTAACAAGCTGTATAAGATCAACATTAGTTAATAACTCTGCTGCAACTTTTAATTCAAGGTTGCAGCTATGTAACCAAGATATAAATGATATGAATCTACAAAATACATTCAGAATAATTATACTTTCTACCACTATCTCTTTTAGCTATTCGTCAGTCGCCAGCATAGTGATTAACGCTACCCGTGTCATTTACCCTTCCGACGCGAAAGAGGCGCTCATTAAAATGGTGAATCAGGGGCAACAACCTTTATTAGTCCAGTCCTGGTTAGACGATGGTCATGAAGATGTTGATCCGCAAACCTTAAACGTTCCTTTTATCGCCTCCCCCCCGGTAAGTCGGGTCGATCCTAAACAGGGATTGACCGTACGCTTAAACTGGGACGGTCAACCGTTACCTACCGATCGTGAAAGCGTGTATTGGTTTAATGCACTTGAAATCCCCGGCAAAAATAAAGATGCCGCCAAATCGAATCAACTGCAGATCGCGCTGAAAACCCGCATCAAAGTATTTTATCGCCCGGCATCCCTTCCAGGTTCGGCGGATGACGCAATCCAACATCTGAAATGGAGCCTTGCTAACCAAGGTAAACAAGTTTGGGCGACGGCGAAAAATGACTCTCCTTATTTTGTTTCGCTTGTTGGCGCTAACATCACTTCCGGAGGGAAAAAATACAAAATTGAGCCCGACATGGTCGCCCCTTTTTCCAGCGCCAGCTATGAAGTGAAAACACTCACCACTCCTCGGCTAGAATCCGTTTCATGGACAGCCGTCAATGATTACGGGGCTAACGTTGACGTAACGGATAAATAAAGAACACGTGCAAGGATTGCTCTATGTCGATGTCAAAACACCGGTTAGCGACCTCAGTATGGGTATTACTGGCTATTTGTCAGACAGGATTTGCTGACGATAATTACATTGAATTCAACGATGACTTTATCTTCAGCAATGCAGGTAAAAAATCGACAATCGACGTGTCACAATATGCGCGCGGCAACCCGGTGAAACCCGGTATTTATACCGTCTCCGTTTGGATTAACGGTGAGCAACAGCAAACTGCAAAGATCCAGTTTATTGACAACCACACCCCGAACGCGTCTCCCTGCCTGACTCGTGAGGTGCTCGATGAAGCAAACGTTGATGTAAGCAAACTCCCCACGGCAGATGCGGACGAAGGTGAATCGCAATGCTATATACTGGCGGATTATTACCCCTCATCCAGCGTGAGTTACGATCCTAATTCACAGATCCTGATGCTCACAATTCCGCAACTGTTTCTCGTCAGCCACCCTGCGGGTTATGTCAACCCCGCACGTTGGGATGCCGGTATTCCTGCTGCAATACTGAACTGGAGCTTCAGCGGCTATCACAGTGAAAACGACGGTAGCGCTTCTGACAGTGGTTATCTGGGGCTCGGCTATGGTCTCAATTTGGGAGCATGGCGGTTACGTTCCAGCGGCGCGCTGAACTGGGCAAAAGACGATAGCGCGACCTGGGACAACTACGACCTCTATTTGGCACGCGATTTACCCCCTATCCGGGCACAAATGGAACTGGGTCAGGTCACCTCTCGCAGCGAAGTACTGGATAGTATCGGCATTAAAGGCGTACATCTGTATAACGACAAACGTATGGATCCACATGACGGTCGCTACGTTCCCGTCATCAACGGCGTGGCTAACAGTAATGCCAAAATTACCGTACGACAGCAGTCTCGCATCATCTATGAAACCACCGTTCCCCCAGGTCCTTTTGCCCTGAAAGATTATTATGTGGCAATCAACGGCGCTGACCTTGACGTTACCGTGGAAGAAGCTGATGGGTCAAAACGGTTATTCACCGTACCGTACGCCTCTGTTGCTCAGTTAATGACCAAAGGTGAAGTCGACTGGGATTTTGCCGTTGGGACATTAGACAACGATGGCAACAGCGATTCTCCCTGGGTGCTCACCACTAACGGTAATTATGGACTGAGCGATATTTTCACGCTGTATGGCGGCATACAGTCAATGGAAGAAGACTATCTGGCGGGGATGCTGGGTCTGGCGATGAATACGCGTCTTGGTGCTATCGCAGTCGATGTTATCCACTCTCGCGCTTCACTTGAAGATATTGGCGCTCTGCAGGGGCAGAGTTACCGTATAAGCTACAGTAATGTGCTGGACGCAACACAGACCAATTTCAGCTTTAGCGCCTATCGATACAGCACCAAAGATTACCTCTCGCTTAATGACGTCATCTCTTTGCAAAATAGCATCGATAGTTATAGCGACGATCACGATACTAACCGTAACGATGCGTATCGCAACAGCTACAGCCATTCCAAGAATGAGCTTCAGGCTAACGTCAATCAACCGATCAACCTTAACGGTGAAGATTACGGTTCATTTTATCTCAGCGGCACCTGGACGAGTTACTGGGGTAGCTCAGACAAAACGTCTCAGTATTCGCTGGGCTACAGCAATACTTTCCGCTCCATCTCGTGGAATATCTCGCTGCAGCGCAGTTATAACGAATGGGGCGATGAAGATGACAGCCTGTACGTTGGGTTGAGTATTCCTTTTGGTAGCAACGCTCAAAACGATCAACCAGCATTCTCCAGTCTGAACCTCAGCGCCAATAGCGACTTTAGCGGCAACAACGGTTTCACCAGTACGGCCAGCGGCAACAGTAGCAACAATAAATGGAACTACAGCCTCAGCACCACCGCTAACCAGGCCAGCCAGGGAGAAGACTCCTATTCCGTCAGCGGATATTCCACTTATAACGGCGCGCATGGATCGACCAGCGTTTCCGCTACAGTCGATAAAAATCATAACCAGCAGTATTCCCTAAACAATAACGGCGGTGTGCTGTTACACAGCGGTGGATTGACGCTCTTACCGGGTAATGTCAACGCACAAAGCGCCATAGCCCTTATTGAAGCGCAAGGTGCAAATGGCGCGACCACCACCAATGGGTATGGTGAGATTGACAGTGCCGGATACGCAGTTGCCACCAGTCTTTCACCTTATGCCGAGAATACCGTCGGACTGGATCTCAGCACCATCAAGGCGGACGTCGAAGTGAAAAATACCTCCGCCGCCGTGGTTCCGCGCGATGGTGCCGTGGTGAAAGTCACCTTCGCCACCCAGCAAGGTCAATCGGTGTTTGTCACGCTCAGACGTAGTGATAACAGTTTCATTCCATTGGGCGCGAACATTCTCAATGAGCAGGGAAAATCCGTTGGCGCAATGGGTCAGGCGGGCCGCGCCTTTTTACGCGGGATCGAACAACGTGGCAGCCTGAAGGTTATTTGGGGGAGCGACGCGGCAAGCTACTGCGATGTGACCTACCAGATCCCTGACGCGCCCGCGATGATCGGAAAATCAATTCATCTGGAGACGTTAGTTTGCCAGATGCCAGGAGCCGGAAAGTAGCTTATGCGCCAGGTAATGCTTGTTTCTTTTCTATTATGCAGCCCGCATCTCTTTGCGGCGGATGTCGTGGTTAACTTTAAGGCCAATTTGCTTGCTATGACCTGCACCGTCAATATTGTTGTTGGTTCAAGCAAAGCGGTGAACCAGACCATCGATTTTGGTGTATTAACCCGCGCAGAACTTGAGGCTCAGGGCGCTAACACGCTGAAAGATTTTTCGTTGCAGTACAGCAACTGCACGATCGGCTCCAGTACAAACCAGACAGTGACCTGGATGAAAACGGGAATTAAGGCCTCATCTGTCTACAGCGGTTATCCAACCGAACTCAAGGGTGGGGATAACGGGGCAGCAGCGGTTTTGTATCGTTCTGGCTCCCCAAACTCTCTGTTGGTTCTCAATAGCAGTACGCCGTTTGACTGGACCTCGACTGAGCGCACCAATAAGGCCCTGAACCTGGTTTTATCTCTGCGTCCGACGTCTTACTCAACCACCGCGACAAGTGGCACCTTCAACGGTTCGTTGACGTTCACTACCACCTATCAGTAGGAGCCACCATGAAATTTATCCCAACAGTCTTATTGCTGATATCCACACCGCTATGGGCCGCAATCAGTACCAATACAAATGTATTAACGGTTAAGGCGGAGCTGGTTACCGGTAGCTGTTATATTGCCGCTTCTGATATGGATTTAGGTGACCTGGACGCAAGCGAATTCTCTGCGGGTGGCGCATGGGCGGATTTATCTGCCACTGCGCAGGGAAACGTAACCTTAGCAGGGCAAATGCTTACTCTGAGCTGCGACTCAGGGTCCGTTGCCAAATCTCTGGTAATGAGCATCAAACCGCAAAAGGCGCAGCTAACCGGTAACCAGATCTTCCCTAATGAATATACAGGGCCAACAGGGCGAGTTAAATCAACAACCGCAGCAGGTAATGTTGGCGTTGTCGCTTTTTTTGACGGAAAAAATGTTTTAAATAAAGACAATACTTCCGAAGTTATTATCGATAGTAACTATATTGGTACCGATGACAATAAGGTCCTTCCTATCCTTCGCGCCCGCTTCCAGAAAATAGATTCATCAAAACCGGTCACTCCAGGTGGAGTATTAAGTCAGGTGCAAATCAGCGTGAGCTACAAATAATGGATAAATGGCAGGTTAATATGAGTACGATGATTTCACGATCAATTTCTTTTGTGGCATTACTGCTGAGCGGAATTTATTCATATCAGGTGCAGGCCAAGGAGTGTTATTTTGAAACAATTAATACCAGCACGGTAAGCGCGGGAACGTTAGTTGTTAATAGTTATAACCCATCCAGTACAACACCCGTGTTATTGGGGACATTAAGTGCAGGAAAGTATGGTAACTTAGTCTGTAATACAGGTAATGATGGTTCTGATTTTTATGGAATGACCACAGTAACAAGCGGTACGCAATCCGATAGTTATACCAGTACCAGCGGCAGTACAAAATATAGCTACAATAGAGTTTTTTTTCCAACGAGCATACCCGGAATATATTATAACATTTACATAGCTAATTCTATTAGTGCTAAATATACAGCTTATATTCCGTCTAATACGAGTTGGACACGTGAGATCGATAATGCTGCAGATGGAAGTTTTTCTGTTGGATTATACGTCGAGGTTTGGCAACGTGGGGTGGTTTCCTCAATAGGTAATGGTGAAGCGCATCCGGTCATAAATGGTGAGGTAGGTAGGTTTAAAGCAGGAGATGAAAATATAACCAGTCAACAGATTGTCGCCACAGTAAACGCTTCTTCATTCACCGTAAAATTCGCCGCGCCAACCTGTAACCTATCCGTTTCCCCCACCACCATCGACTTTGGCGATGTGGGTAATGACAAACCACGAAAAACCTTCACCTTGAAAAATAGCAACTGCGTTAATGCTTCAGGGGTTACCCTTAAACTGACGTCGACCAAAGCGGCTTATGATAATAGCGGGTTGTCTATTCTCGCCAATACCACGACTGGCACCTCAGCAGCGGGCGGACGGGGAGTGGCGGTTTCTTACGAGGGATCGTCCCGGCAATATCTGTCGGCGAATGACACAAATTCTTCAGTGTCCATCGACTTTGGTTCCATCGTAACGGCGAAAGATATCACCATGGCCGGATTACTCACCTGTACCTCCGCCAGCAACAACAGTACCTGTGATGACTACACCCCCGGAGCCTTCACCGCCGTAGGCACCCTCAGCGCGACGTACAAATAAATAAGAAATCCGGTAATACAAAGAATCGTATTACCGGATGACTGACCTGTCAGAATGTTTCCCAGTTATCCGTATTTACCGTGTTTGATTTTGGCAGTGAAACCGATGGATTAACGGCAGGTGTAACGCGTTTAATTGCGCTTGTCCCGGTTAAACGGAATGTGCCGACGGCTTCCGTTAAGCGTGCGGCCTGCTCTTCAAGAGAGGCCGCAGCGGCCGATGCTTCTTCAACCAGTGAGGCGTTTTGCTGCGTGACCTTATCCATCTCTGAAATCGCCTGGCTTACCTGGACGATACCCCGGCTTTGTTCATCAGAGGCCGCCGCAATTTCCAGCATAATGTCGGTGACACGTTTTACCGCATCGACAATATCCGTCATCGTATTGCCTGCCGCGACCACTTCTCCGGATCCCTGGTCAATCAGTCGGACTGATTCGCTGATCAACCCTTCTATCTCTTTTGCCGCCTGGGCGCTGCGGCTTGCTAACGTACGTACCTCACTGGCTACGACGGCAAACCCTCTCCCCTGCTCGCCTGCCCGCGCCGCTTCGACCGCTGCGTTCAGCGCCAGGATATTGGTCTGGAAGGCAATGCTGTTTATAACGGCGGTAATTTCGGAGATTTTCTTCGAACTTGTTGAGATATTCCCCATGGTTTTAACCACGCCAGAGACCATCTGACCGCCCCGGCTGGCCTTGCCGGACGCATCTTCCGCCAGCGTGCTCGCATGATGCGCGTTGTCGGCGTTTTGCTTCACCGTAGCCGTCAGTTCTTCCATGCTGGCCGCCGTTTGTTCAATCGCCGCGGCCTGTTGTTCAGTTCGTGAAGAAAGATCGGTATTGCCCGCAGAAATCTCACTGGTACCACGGTAGATTTCTTCCGCCCCCTGACGTACCGTGCCCACCGTTTTCCCAAGCGATCGTTGCATTGTTTGCAGATGACGGCTCAGGCGACCAATTTCGCTGCGCCCGGTTGGTTCCTCCGGCATCGTCAGATCGCCCGCTGAAATTTGCTCAATACGCTGGGCCGCACGTAACAAAGGATGAATAACGGTACGGCGCAAAACAATGAACGTCATCACGGTCAGCGCCAGCGCAAGAACGAATGCGCCCAGCATAAAGGCCATGCCAAGCTGTGTACGTTGGTGCGCCTGTTCGCTTAACTGATTCGCCCTGGCGGTACGAATATCGATCGCCTTTAACAACACCTTGTTGTAAGCAGAGTCCAGCGGTCTGGCCTGTTCATTTTCATGGTTGATGATCGCCTCGAACATACCGTTTTTAGCGTACTTCAGCATAGGCTGTAAGCCGTCGATATAGGCTTTGAAATTGGCGCTCAGTTCAGCGTCTAACGCCTCTCCGTCAGTGGTTTTCACCGCACGCGCCATATAGGTATTAAAACCGTCCTGCGATTGCTTAATACGTTTTTCTGCCTCGGCAATACTGGCCTTCATGTCATCCATTTCAGCAATACGGCTCGCCGCACCAGCATGGATCATGTTGATACGCGCGGTGCGTAAGTGGTTAGAGCTGTTAGATAACCCCATCCGAACCTGAATCTCATCGGTTACATCGCGCTGATCGCGATCGGCCTGCATAAGAAAATAACCTGCCAGCCCGGAACTTAAGGCGAACAGCAGAAGGATGCCACCGAGAATGGAGGAAAACAGCGGAACCAGCCGGATTTGATGCAGAAAGCCCAGTTTATGCTGGGCTTGCATCGATGTAGTGTTGTCCATGACCGTCGACTCTCTTGTAGGGTTTATGCGTGAAAACACGCCCGTTAGATAGTCATCGGCAATCCGGGAAGTTTACTTACCGTGAAAAGCGCCGGATTCGTCACACTTTCACAACATCATTCAAAGAAATTCAGGAAAGTGCCAGCGGTGAAATCCGCTGGCCAATGAATCAGTTATCACCAAAATGGATAACGGTACGGATGGATTTACCCTGATGCATTAAATCAAACGCGTCGTTGATCTGCTCCAGCGGCAGGCGATGCGTAATAAACGGATCTAACTGAATTTTTCCGCTCATTGCTTCTTCGACCATACCCGGCAACTGGGTGCGCCCTTTTACACCGCCAAACGCGGAACCGCGCCACACGCGCCCGGTTACTAACTGGAACGGACGTGTTTTGATCTCCTGACCAGCACCCGCCACGCCAATGATGATGCTTTCACCCCACCCTTTATGGCAACACTCCAGCGCCGCACGCATCACGTTAACGTTGCCGATACACTCAAAGCTAAAGTCCACGCCACCGTCGGTGAGCTCAACAATCACGTCCTGCACCGGCTTATCGTAATCGTTCGGGTTGATGAAATCGGTCGCGCCCATTTCACCCGCCAGCTTGAATTTTTCCGGATTAGTATCAACGGCCAGAATACGCCCGGCTTTCGCCTGTACCGCGCCCTGAATCACCGCCAGGCCAATACCGCCCAGACCAAATACGGCCACGGTATCGCCTTCTTTCACTTTCGCGGTGTTATGGACCGCTCCGATCCCGGTGGTTACGCCACAGCCCAGCAGACACACTTTATCCAGTGGAGCCTGCGGGTTAACCTTCGCCAGCGAGATCTCTGCGCAAACGGTGTATTCACTGAAGGTACTGGTGCCCATATAGTGATAAATCGGCTCGCCGTTATACGAGAAGCGCGTTGTGCCATCCGGCATCAGACCTTTGCCCTGTGTCGCACGCACGGCCTGACACAAGTTAGTTTTACCCGATTTACAGAACTTGCACTCGCCGCACTCTGCGGTGTACAGCGGGATCACATGATCGCCAGGTTTCAGACTGGTGACGCCCTCACCCACTTCAACCACGATACCCCCGCCTTCATGGCCGAGTACCGCCGGAAACACTCCTTCCGGATCGTCGCCAGAGAGTGTAAAAGCGTCAGTATGGCACACGCCTGTGTGGGTAATTTTAACCAGCACTTCACCTTTCTTTGGCGGTGCGACGTCGATCTCGACAATTTTTAACGGCTGACCGGGGCCGAATGCAACTGCTGCGCGTGATTTCATTTGTCTCTTCCCATTATTGCGAGGTGATGGTGTTATTTTAGATAAGCGCGCAGAAGATGGCCGATTTCAGCCATGCGCACAGCACGCTGGTCTGGGGTAGTCTCCCCGCTGACCAGTTCATCTTTCAGGTGGATCTCAACCATTTCGCCCATCAGGCCATTGGATGCGCCGCGCACAGCGGCAATTTGTTGCAGGATCGCCAGACACGGCTCGCCGGACTCCAGCGCGCGCTCAAGCGCATCAACCTGGCCGCGAATACGGCGTACACGGGTGAGAATGCGTTTCTTATCTTCAGGTGAATGCGGCATACGTCCTCCAGATACTATAGGGGGGTATACTATCAGAATTTTTATGTAATTGTAAAAAAATAACATCTATTTAATGAGGGGGTGACGACCAGACCTCGTCAGATGAGACCTGGTCGCCAGGTCACTGAATGGCTTTCTGAACTAATTTTTCCAGATTTTTTAAGGGTTGAATTGCCGCAGTTAGTCCGGCATTTTTAGCCTCTTTCGCATGATCAAATTCTCCAAACAAAACAAGATTATTACTCTCAATGGCAGCTATAAGATGCTCACTGGTCTGCTGGTAATTATAAGTACTATACGTTTTGATCATGGTATTCCCGGTGTTGGCAGCATGACTGGTTACCGTCATAAGCAGATACAGTGCAGCTGTAATAAATATATTTTTTATAGACCGAAGCATCACAATATCCTTAATTTAACGATAGTCTGGAAAGCTATCTAAGACCAGCGGATACTTTGCCGGTATAATCTCTCTCATGCTGATTATGTGCAAGAATACATTTGGCCGAATGCACCATCGCAATAAGGCCCGCAGCCATCATTATCGTGTCTTTTAAGACTAGTCGCCCGGCACCAGAAAGATAGGGAAATCCGGTATGAGCATCCTGGCCACTTACCCATGTTTCTGGTGTAAATATCAGGAATGTCAAAGTGACAAAAGGAGTTAAGAAGGCAAGTGTTGCCCCCCAAAAGCCGATTTTTGGTGATACATAATGAGCAAGAATTAATAATGAGAAAATGACTTCAACAATACCAAGTCCGGTAGAGTACCCATAAGTATTATTCGTATGATGCCATGCGCGGTTAGCCTCTATTAATTCGCCCTCATGGTTCATAAACTGAGTATAATTACTCGGATCGTTATAAAAGAAAGACATAAATGGGCTATTAGCTACAAAAGGAACAATGCTATCTGCTTCATAGGGAATGAACTTCAACAATCCTATCCACATAAATACAATGGCAATAGAAATGCGACAAACATTTATTCCCACGTTTTCTTTCGTTGAAACATATTGGTATAGTTTATCCATCATATCCAGAAGTCCTGTGTTGTAGAAATCACGACCTTTATAGCCTTGTTATTTATATGCCTATATGTTCAGGAATCTATAATTTTTGTTTGACCGTCTGGAAAGGTCAAAATATAGACTATGGATAAGTTCGGTTGAGTGGAATGAACTCCTTGTCTTTCGGTTTGGCTATCAAACTACTCGCAACAAATCGTTGTATAACATGGTGAACGCATGTCTCTCTTCATCGCCCACGGTTGCTGTATCCCTTATCCGGCAAAGTAGAGCATTCCTTTACCCTTTTCAGCATTAAGCGTATCCAGATATCTCCATCAGTTTATCGCTGTTATGCCGCGGGAGGTTGTCGTCAAAAAGATTCAGTTCGCCGTGCGTACCGGCAACCAACCTGACATGATCAATTTTTACCAATCCATACCCCCAGGCTTACAGCACTAATACCCTCTCACGTCAATAACCACTAAAAGTTAATGGTTTATAAAACAATTTAACCTTACAATAACCATACTTTTTCATGTCTTAAGTTTAAGCTGGAGAAAAAAATGGAGCTCAGCCGGAGGCAGTTCTTTCGAATCTGCGCGGGCGGTATGGCAGGAACAACTGTTGCATCTCTCGGATTCTTATCATCTTTTTCCGTTCACGCGGAAACCCGTCAATACAAACTCTTAAAAGCAAAAGAGACACGTAATAACTGTACGTACTGCTCAGTAGGCTGCGGCATGCTGATGTACAGCCTTGGCGATACAGCCAAAAACGTCAAAGAAAGTATCTACCATATTGAAGGCGATCCGGATCATCCGGTGAGCCGTGGATCGTTGTGCCCTAAAGGCGCTGGCGTGCTGGATTACATTCATAGTGAAACCCGTCTGCAGTATCCCGAATATCGTGCACCGGGTTCGGATAAATGGCAGCGCATTAGCTGGGATGATGCGATCAATCGTATTGCCCGACTCATGAAAGATGATCGTGATGCCAACTTTATTGAGAAAAATGCCCAGGGCGTTACCGTCAACCGGTGGTCCACTACGGGCATGCTATGTTCCTCAGCGGCAAGCAATGAAACCGGGATTCTGGACGGTAAATTCACCCGTAGCCTCGGGATGGTGGCCATCGACTGCCAGGCACGCCTGTGTCACGGGCCAACCGTGTCAGCGCTGGCTCCGACCTTTGGGCGCGGTGCAATGACCAACAACTGGGTCGATATTAAAAATGCCAACGTAGTGCTTATTATGGGCGGCAATGCCGCTGAGGCACATCCGGTAGGCTTTAAATGGGTGGTCGAAGCGCAAACTAAAAACGACGCCACCGTAGTGGTAGTCGACCCGCGCTTTAACCGTAGCGCCGCGGTCGCCGATCTGTATGCGCCAATACGCGCAGGTTCCGACACCGCATTCCTGCTCGGTGTAATCCGTTATCTGCTGGAAAACAACCAGGTGCAGCACGACTATGTGCGCCACTACACTAACGCCAGCCTTATAATACGTGATGACTATCAGTTCGACGACGGCTTGTTCAGTGGCTATGACGACAAAAAACGCCAGTACGATAAATCGAGCTGGTTCTATCAGCTTGACGAACAGGGTAATGCCCTGCGTGATGAAACATTGTCTCATCCACGCTGCGTGTGGAATTTGCTGAAAGCCCACGTCGACCGCTATACGCCAGAAATGGTTAACCGGTTGTGTGGGACCTCAGTGGCAGATTTCAATCGTATCTGCGAAATTCTCGCCAGCACCAGCGTGCCTGACCGCACCGCTACTATTCTGTATGCGTTGGGTTGGACACACCACTCCGCCGGGGCACAGATTATCCGCGCCGCCGCTATGCTCCAGTTGCTACTGGGTAATATAGGCATGGCGGGCGGTGGCGTTAACGCCTTACGTGGCCACTCCAATATTCAGGGCTATACCGATCTTGGCTTGTTGTCGACGAACCTGCCGGGCTATATGCCGCTGCCGTCGGAAAAACAGCCAGACTACCAGACCTATATTTCGCAAATCACGCCGCCTGCGTTAGGCGTGAATGAGGTCAATTACTGGCAAAATACGCCGAAGTTCTTTGTTAGCATGATGAAAAGTTTCTGGGGCGACAATGCAACAGTGGAAAATAACTGGGGCTACGACTGGCTACCTAAATGGGATCGCCTGTATGACGTAATGACCCAGGCTGAATTGATGCTCGAAGGGAAGATTAATGGTTACATCGTTCAGGGCTTCAATCCGCTGGCGGCGTTTCCAGATAAAAACAAATCAACTCGCGCGCTTTCAAAACTGAAATATATGGTGGTTATCGATCCGCTGGTCACTGAGTCGTCCAATTTTTGGCAAAATCATGGCGAGATGAACGATGTAAACCCGGCAGATATTCAGACCGAAGTTTTCCGTCTGCCCTCTTCCTGCTTTGCTGAAGAAAATGGTTCAATCGCTAACTCCGGGCGTTGGTTACAGTGGCACTGGGCTGCGGCAGAACCACCAGGTGAAGCCTTACATGACGGGAAGATCCTTGGGCGCCTGTTTATGCGCCTACGCGAGCTGTATCAGCAGGAAGGTGGAGCGAATCCGCAACCCTTGTTGAATATTGCCTGGAATTATAAAGATCCATACGACCCACACCCAGAAGAGATTGCGCGTGAAGCAAATGGTCAGGCGCTTGAAGACCTTTATGATGACAAAGGCCAGCTTATAGCCAAAAAAGGCCAGCAGCTCAGCAGTTTTGCACAGTTGCGCGATGATGGCTCGACCAGCAGTTTCTGCTGGGTCTACTGCGGAAGCTGGACAGAACAAGGCAACCAGATGGCCAATCGCGACAACAGCGATCCGTATGGTCTGGGCTGCACACCAGGCTGGGCGTGGTCATGGCCTGCCAACCGCCGTATTCTCTACAATCGCGCTTCGGCCGACCCATCAGGAAAACCGTGGGATCCCAAACGTGTCCTGCTGCATTGGGATGGCAAAAAATGGGCCGGTATGGACGTAGCCGACTACGGCCAGGCCGCGCCGGGCAGCAACGTTGGTCCGTTTATCATGAACCCGGAAGGCGTAGCGCGCCTGTTCTCCATCAACAAAATGAACGACGGGCCATTCCCGGAACATTACGAACCCATTGAGTCGCCTATTGGTACCAACCCACTGCACCCGGATGTTGTATCCAGCCCGGTTGCGCGTATCTACCATGACGATATCGCCAATATGGGTAAAGCGGATGCCTTTCCGTACGTCGCCACCACTTACTCCATTACCGAACTGTTCCGCCACTGGACCAAACATGCGCTGCTCAACGCCATCGCTCAACCCGATCAATTCATCGAAATCGGTGAGGCGCTGGCGAGCAAAAAAGGCATTGCGGCAGGTGATACGGTGAAAGTGATGTCGAAACGCGGCTTTATCAAAGCGAAGGCGGTGGTCACCAAACGTCTGCAAACGCTGACGATCGATGGTAAGCAGGTCGATACTATCGGTATCCCTTGTCACTGGTGCTTTGAAGGCGCCACACGCAAAGGGTTCCTCGCCAATACGTTAACGCCATCGGTGGGTGACGCGAACTCGCAAACACCGGAGTATAAAGCGTTTCTGGTCAACATCGAGCGAGCGTAAGGAAGGGAACTCATGGCTATGCAATCACAAGATATTATTAAACGCTCGGCGACGAACAGCATCACGCCGCCGCCCCAGGCGCGGGATTACCGTGCAGAAGTGGCAAAATTAATTGATGTCACTACCTGTATTGGCTGTAAAGGCTGTCAGGTCGCCTGCTCAGAGTGGAACGATATTCGCGATGAAGTGGGCTACTGCAACGGCGTCTACGACAACCCGACCGATCTCAGCGCTAAGTCCTGGACGGTGATGCGCTTTAGCGAAACCACCCAGAACGACAAGCTGGAATGGCTGATCCGCAAAGACGGCTGCATGCACTGCGCCGATCCCGGCTGTTTGAAAGCCTGTCCATCCGCTGGAGCAATCATTCAGTATGCCAACGGGATTGTCGACTTTCAGTCCGAGCACTGTATTGGCTGTGGCTACTGCATTGCTGGCTGCCCGTTCAATATTCCGCGACTTAATCCCGAAGATAACCGGGTCTACAAATGTACGTTGTGCGTTGACCGGGTGAGTATAGGCCAGGAACCAGCCTGCGTGAAAACTTGCCCGACCGGCGCTATCCAGTTTGGCACCAAAAAAGAGATGCTCAATGTAGCGGAAACTCGCGTGGCGCAGTTGAAAAAACGCGGCTATGCCAATGCGGGCATCTACAACCCGCAAGGGGTCGGCGGCACCCACGTGATGTATGTACTTCATCACGCGGATCAACCATCGCTGTACCACAATCTGCCGGATGAGCCCAAAATCGCCGCACCAGTGAACCTCTGGAAGGGGATTTTAAAACCACTCTCCGCCGCCGGATTTATCGCCACCTTTGCCGGGCTGATTTACCACTACGTGGGAGTCGGCCCAAACAAAGAGACGGATGATGATGAAGAGGAGAACGGTCATGAGTAAAAGCAAAATGATTCTGCGCACCAAATTCATCGACCGTGCTTGTCACTGGACGGTGGTAATAAGCTTCTTCCTGGTGTCGCTTTCCGGTATTGCGCTGTTCTTCCCGACGTTGCAATGGCTCACCGAAACTTTCGGTACACCGCAAATGGGGCGAATTCTACATCCGTTTTTCGGGGTAATGATTTTCATCGTGCTGATGTTTATGTTCGTCCGTTTTGTACACCACAATATTCCCGATAAACAGGATCTTCCCTGGATTAAGGGCATCGTTGAGGTACTGAAGGGGAATGAACATAAAGTCGCTGATGTGGGGAAATACAACGCCGGACAGAAAATGATGTTCTGGAGCATCATGAGCCTGATTCTGGTATTACTGATTACCGGCGTTATTATCTGGAGGCCCTACTTTGCCCATTATTTCTCAATTAACATTGTTCGTTGGAGTTTGTTAATCCACGCGACAGCAGCCATTGTGCTGATCCACGCCATTCTGATCCATATGTACATGGCGTTTTGGGTAAAAGGTTCAATTAAAGGTATGATCGAAGGGAAAGTGAGTCGACGCTGGGCGAAGAAACACCATCCTCGCTGGTACCGTGAGGTTGAACTTACTGAAGAAAAAGCACCGGAATTAGAATCTAAATAAAAGCAATAAGGCCGCTGTTATTCAGCGGTCTTATTCTCTCAATGGCCCAGTGATATGCTACGGCGCTGCGAGACCTGATTATCAGGCAAATAAAAGGCCCTCCATTCAATAATGAACAAACCCTACCCAACCCGCAGCAAATCACTGTATCTCGTGGTATAACGCGGTGAGAGCATATCTCGCTTCATCGCCCACGGTTGTTGTATACCTTGTCCGGCAAAATAGAGCGTTCCTTTACCCTTTTCAGCATTGAGCGTATCCAGAACGGCCATCAGCTTATCGCTGTTATGCCGTGGAGCGTTGTCATCAAAAAGATTCAACTGTGCAACACCTGAGCTAAAAAAATCGCCCAGCATGACCCCTGCTTTTTGATAACGTAGCCCCTCTCGCCATATTGCGTCCAGGCTACATGTGGCCGCCCTTGTAATTTCCCGACTATCCTGGGTTGGTGTCAGCAGTTTTATCGATGCGCTGTTACCGTAATAAGGTTCATTCAGAACAAACGGACTGGTTTTGATAAACGTAGAGATAAACCGGCAGTACTGGTGCTCTCTGCGCAGCTTTTCCGCAGCACGTGAAGCATAGGTACAAATTGCCTCTCTCATCGCGTTGTAATCCGTGAGTTTTTCACCAAACGATCTTGAGCAGATAATTTCCTGCTTAACTGGCGCAAACTCATCCAGCTCCAGGCAAGGTTCACCGCGCAATTCCCGCACAGTGCGCTCAAGCACAACGTTGAAATGTTTGCGGATAAAGCGAATATCGGTATCTGCCAGGTCGCAGACCGTTTTAATGCCCATAGCGTCCAGTTTTTTACTGATACGGCGTCCAACACCCCAGACTTCATCAACCGGGAGCGCAGTCATCAGCTTACGCTGACGCTCAATATTCGAGAGATCCACCACCCCGCCAGTCTGTTCCTGCCACTTTTTGGCAGCATGGTTAGCCAGCTTGGCCAGGGTTTTGGTCTGGGCGATACCAACCCCAACCTTGAGGCGTGTTTTCTGTAAAATGGTTGCTCTGATTTCCCGACCAAAATCCGTAAGGTCCCGGCAGTTTCGCACGCCCGTTAAATCGCAAAAGGCTTCATCAATACTGTACATCTCCACGCGCGGCGACAACTCCTCCAGAATCGACATCACCCTGCTGCTCATATCCGCATACAATTCGTAGTTCGAACTAAAACAGAACACGCCATAGCGCCTGAACAGATCTTTCTGTTTGAAGTATGGCGCGCCCATATTAACGCCAAGCGCTTTTGCCTCCGCGCTACTGGCAATGACACAGCCATCGTTATTTGAAAGAACGACAACGGGTTTGCCCTTCAGATCGGGCCGGAATGCCGACTCACAGCTGGCATAAAATGAATTAACATCCACCAGGGCAAACATAATCAGCCCGCGGCTTTAACGATAAATGTCACCACACCAAATATATCCAGCGTGTCCTCGCTGCTAATCATGATCGGCGCGTAGGCGCTGTTCTCTGGCTTCAGCATGATAACTGGGTGTAATTGCAGACGTTTAACGGTGAATTCGCCCTCAATAGCGGCAATAACGATATCTCCATGGGCAGGCTTTCTGGCGCTGTCGACAATCAGCAAATCGCCCTCGCCGATCCCCGCGCCCCTCATGGAGTCGCCAGATGATTTAACAAAATAGGTTGCGCTGGGATGCCGTACCAGCAGGTCATTGAGGTCGATACGTTTCTCAACGTAGTCCTGTGCCGGAGATGGAAAACCGCAAGGCACAAGATCGCTAAATAGCGGAAAGTGTTTAATTTCGCGGCGTTCCGCAGGCTGGAAAAACAACATAATAATCTGCCCCTCATTAACTGTATTTATATACAGTAGTTTTAATAAGGACAGCGATCAAGTGACAAGTGTGGCGAATTGAGCGTTGTTTAACCATCTTGTCGATAAGCTTTTATGATGTCTGGAAAAATAATCGGCTAAAAAAATGCCCCACATTTGCGGGGCATTACCTCAGGAACGTTTTCGCGGCATCATGCGCAACAACGTATTATCCTTCCAGAAATAGTGATGTAGCAGAGCCGCGGCGGCATGCAGGCCAATGACAAAATAACCCAGGTTTGCCAGCGTTTCGTGCCATGATTTCAGCATATCGGCCAGTTCAAAATTGGCTTCTGCCGCATGTGGCATAACAATGCCGAATGCAACCCACGGATTTCCCCGGTTATACATCATCACCAGGCCAATAATCGGCAGCGCAATAAACAGCAAATAGATAACCAGATGCCCCAGATGCGCCATGCCTATCATCATCGGCTTCGGTTTTGGTTCAATCGGTGGTGCCGGATACTTAAGTCTGACCAGCAGACGCGCCACCATCAACGCTAAGATTGTGATACCACAGGAAACATGCACCATGTTGAACCCGGGACGATAGCTGCGCGGAAAAAATCCGCGAAACTCCATGGCACTGTAGGCCACAATGACCAACAAAAAGACCAGCCAGTGAATGCCAATTTGCAGGCCAGAATACTTCTTCCCCATAACACTTCTCGAATCAAAACAATAATGCGTCAACATAACGGGCTTTTGTTAAAAATTCATTAAGTTTTGTTCACCCATTTTCAGTCAGTTACGTTTAACCGCAAAAACAGCTATTGCCGCGGATGCCTGACTGGACTATGCCTGGTAGGGAAAATATGTCGTACCGTCTCATCCTGACAGGAGAAAACCATGAATAAAATTGGCATTAACGGTTTTGGTCGTATCGGTCGTCTGGTATTGCGTCGGCTACTGGAGGTCAAAAGCAGCGTGGAGGTCGTCGCTATCAATGACCTCACCTCACCGAAAATCCTCGCTTATCTGTTAAAACACGATTCAAACTACGGCCCGTTTCCCTGGAGCGTCGACTTTACCGAGGACGCACTGATTGTCGATGGTAAAAAAATTGCCGTTTACGCCGAAAAAGAGGCCAAAAATATTCCGTGGAAAACGACTGGCGCAGAGATCATCATCGAATGCACCGGTTTTTATACCTCAACAGAAAAAGCCAACGCGCACCTGGATGCCGGGGCCAAAAAAGTGCTGATATCCGCCCCGGCTGGGGATATGAAAACCATTGTCTTTAACGTCAACGACGACACGATGGATGCCAGCGATCGGATTATCTCTGTCGCGTCGTGCACCACCAACTGCCTGGCGCCGATGGCAAAAGCGCTGCATGACAGCTTCGGTATTCAGCTTGGCACCATGACCACTATCCATGCTTACACCGGAACGCAATCACTGGTTGATGGCCCTCGCGGGAAAGATCTGCGCGCCTCACGCGCGGCAGCAGAAAATATCATTCCTCATACCACCGGTGCGGCGAAGGCGATTGGTCTGGTGATCCCGGCCCTGAGCGGGAAATTAAAAGGTCACGCCCAGCGTGTTCCGGTAAAAACCGGATCCGTTACGGAACTGGTGTCGATTCTGGGTAAAAAAGTCACTGCGGAAGAGGTTAACGACGCGCTGAAAAAGGCAACGCTGAACAATGCATCATTCGGCTATACCGACGAAGAAATTGTCTCGTCAGATGTCATTGGCTCACATTTCGGTTCAGTATTTGATGCAACACAAACCGAGATCACCGAAGTGGGCGATCTGCAACTGGTAAAAACCGTGGCCTGGTACGATAACGAGTACGGTTTTGTCACCCAATTTATCCGTACGTTGGATAAATTTATCACGCTTTAGTGTTATGGCGGAGGATCGCCTCCGCCTCGTTTCATTTCCCGCTAATTCAATACGTTGTGAGTCTCTCCCCGTTTTCAACCCATTAAGTGTGCTATAGCTAACCTTTGCCACAAAGGGAGCACAGTAATGGAAGCACTGAGTCGAGAAACGTTAGAAACTATGATCGCGCAAGCCGTTGCCCACGCCGCCACCGTCTCAGTCTGGCCAATGGGTGAAGCCCCCGGAGCAAAAAACAGCGATGCGGTATTTACCCCCGAACCCAGACATACGGGAACCTCTCATTACGATCGTGCGGTAACCGGTATTCGTGCCCCAGAAATCACCGTCTACGCCCCCGCAAAACCGAATGGTGTGGGAATACTTGTCACCCCCGGCGGCTCTTATCGACGCGTAGTGCTGGACAAAGAAGGCAGTGCGCTGGCGCCCTTTTTTAATGCCCGCGGTTATACTCTGTTTGTCATGACCTATCGCTTGCCGGGGGATGGTCACGAGGAAGCGTCAAACGCACCGTTGGCCGATGCCCAACGCGCTATGCGCTACATTCGGGCTAACGCACATGAATGGGGAATCGATCCTTATCGTATCGGTATACTGGGCTTTTCCTCCGGCGGTCATGTGGCAGCCAGCCTGGGAACACGTTTTGCTGAATCGGTTTATACGCCCCTCGATAGCGTAGACGAACAACCCGCCCGCCCCGCGTTCATGGCGCTGGTCTATCCGGTGATTAGCCTGCGTGAGAATATCGCTCACCCAGGCTCTCGCCTTGAATTAGTTGGCACGACCCCCGAAGAAAAGGACCTGCATTGCTATTCACTTGAAGAACGGGTTGAGAACACGACGCCGCCAACATTCCTGCTGCATGCCATTGACGATCCGGCGGTGAAAGTCGAAAACAGTCTGGCATTTTTTAATGCGCTTCGCGCACAGGGGGTTCCTGTTGAAATGCATCTGTTTGAACGCGGCAAACACGGCTTCGGTATTCGGGATACTCAAGGGTTACCGCTGGCCATCTGGCCGGAAATGATGATGAACTGGGTAGCCACTAAAGTGTGAGGATGGCGCCGGGTGGCGTACAGACTCACCCGGCGAAAAACTTAGGACTGCAGATACACCACTTGCGTTTGCAGGTATTCGTTCAGACCATGTTTACCATCAGCCCCGCCAATCCCGGACTTACGCCAGCCAGCGTGGAAGCCCTGCATCGCCTCGAAGTTTTCTCGATTAATGTAGGTTTCGCCAAACTTCAGCCCCTTAATCGCCTTCATTGCCGTATTCAGATTCTGCGTATAGATCGATGAGGTCAGACCGTAGTCGCTGTCATTAGCCATCGTCAGCGCCTCTTCCAGCGTATTAAACGCCACCACTGGCAGCACAGGACCAAACGTCTCCTCGTGCATAATCGCCATCTCCTGGCGCACGTCTAACAGTAACGTCGGCGGGTAGTAATAACCTTTGCCGACAACAGCCTTACCGCCCAGCACCACTCTGGCCCCTTCCTGCACCGCTCGTGCGACTTTCTGCTCCACACGATCCAGCGCAGCGGCGTTAATCAGCGGCCCCATCGCAATGTCATTGCGTTCGGCCGGATTGCCAAACTGCACGGCTTTCATTGCCTCTCCCAGACGATTAACGAACTGGTCATAGATACCTTTCTGAACGTATACGCGCTCAGCACAGTTGCATACCTGTCCGGTATTGATCACCCGCGAGTCAACAATGGCCTTCACCGCCAGCTCAAGGTCAGCATCGTCCATCACGATAGCCGGAGCTTTACCACCCAACTCCAGACAAACTTTAGTGATGTTTTTGGCCGCTGCGGCCATAATTTTCTCTCCAGCGCCGACGCTGCCGGTCATACTCACCATCGCCACCTTCGGGTTTCCGGCCAGTTCCTGACCGACCGTTTCACCGCGTCCCAGCACCAGATTAAAGACCCCGCGCGGTAAACCAATGTCATCAACAATTTTGGCAAAGGCGATGGCGTTATTCGGTGTGAATTCACTCGGCTTAATGACAATGGTATTCCCCGTCAGCAAGGCGGGAGCCAGTTTGCGGGCAATCAGGAAAAACGGGAAGTTCCACGGCAGAATGCCCGTCGTCACGCCCAGTGCACGCTTAAACAGCAGGATATTCTCACCCGGGCGATCGCTTTGCAGGATCTCGCCTTCATAGCGACGCGCCCACTCAGCCATGTAATCGATATAGTCGGCGGTAAATGAGACTTCGACCTCGGCCAGTTGCTGTATTTTTCCACCTTCCGCCACAATCAACGCACTGATTTCAGCGGCTCGCTGACGGATGCCCGCAGAAATTTTGCGTAACCAGTTCGCCCGTTCAATAGCAGGCAGGGCTTCCCATTGCGGCTGAGCACGCTGTGCGGCATCGATTGCTTTACGCGCATCTTCGGCACGCCCATCGGGAATACGCGAGATCAGCTCTTCGGTCGCTGGATTGATGACATCAATCCAGGCATCGTCGTGCCAGGTCACAAACTGCCCATCAATATACATAGGATGTTGTACGGGTACTGACATGCGCTTCTCCTGTGATTGATTTGTTTTTAACAAGTAAAACTATTGTTAATTAACACCAATCATGCATGACGCATTACTGCTGGAATTGTCGTTCTGTGAGCCGCTTCATAAAAGCATCTGGTAATGTCATGGCGGAGGGAAAAAACAGGCAGGATTTATGCCCGTTTGCGACAAAACGCCGACAAACGGGCAGCAAAGATTACAGCGATCGGCTCGCCAGCAGGTCAGTCAGCGCCGTATCGTTTTGCAGATGCAACCATGCATCCTCAACATTCTGCGGAATATCAACATGGGCGATAAAATCACGACCACGAGGGCCATAGCCGGTTGCATCATCGCGCAGTCTCGGCAATTCGCCGGTAATCAGTGAAAGATAGCGATCCACAGACCACAGCCCCTCCGCAGTTGGCGCGAAATCCACACCACCGTTCTGTAGAGTCAACTCAGGGATAAAACCGGGAAAACTCAACCAGCGCGGCGCCTGCAGAAAATCACGGGTTACACGCTGAAACGTCGCCATCGTGCGGCGTTGCATTGTAGGGTCCTGCACCACAATGACCGTGTGAATATTTTCTGTCGCCTGGTTCAGTAAGGCACAACTAAAGCGTGCATTCTCACCGCAGTTTGTTGACTGGTCTTCCACCCAAATCGTCTCACCCGGAATTTGCCAGAACTGGTGCGCAATATCAGCCAGGATCGCAGCTTCTGCTCGTCCGCTGGTGCGGATGATGTTATAGCGAGGATGCTCTGCAATCGCGTCATACAGAAAGCGCGTAGAATGACCGATGCCACCGCTAATCAATAAGGGAACCTGTTGTTCTTTCGCGATCCGACAGGCGGCGTCGATGGTCGGAATAACCGCGTTGCCCGCCAGAATCACGCAGTCTGACTGAACGGTGATGTTCTCCATAAAATCATTCTGCGCCAACCATCGCCCTACGGTATTTATCGCCGCAAGGGTGGCTGCGGAAAGTATCGGGAACTGACTCATACTCATAACTCCTGGTGTTTATTCTTTACCGGGTACAGATGCCGGATGGCGGCTATGCCTTATCCGCCCTACAGTCCAGCATCGCGTCACCCCGTAATCTGCTCCATCGCCTGCAGAATACGTTTATCGGAGATCGGATATGGTGTGCCAAGCTGCTGGGCAAAATAGCTGACTCGCAGCTCTTCTATCATCCAGCGGATCTCTTTGACATCATCATCTTCACGCCGCGCGGGCGGCAGTTTATTGAACCACTGCTGCCAGGCCTGCTGCACACTATCTACTTTCAGCATCTGCGCCCGATCGCGGTGTGGATCAATCGCCAGTTTCTCCAGCCGTTTTTCAATGGCCTGCAAATAACGCAACGTATCGCCCAGACGTTTGAATCCATTGCCGGTGACAAATCCACGGTACACCAGCCCGCTCATTTGCGCTTTGATATCCGAAAGCCCCAGCGCCATGGTCATATCCACACGCCCTTTCAGACGTTTGTTGATATTAAATACCGCCGTCAGGATCTGTTCGACCTGCTTCGCAATATCGACCACTGTGTCATTCAGCTCAGCCCGCACTTTTTCGTGCAACGCCGCAAAGCCCTCTTCCGTCCACACCGGGCCGCCGTTAGCGTCGATAAGTCTATCCACACCGCAGGAGATACAGTCGTCAATCAAATCCAGCACTTTGCCATACGGGTTAAAATACAGCCCCAGCTTCGCTTTATTAGGCAGTTTCTCGTGTAAATATTTGATAGGTGATGGAATATTCAGCAACAACAGGCGGCGTAAACCGCACCACATCGCCTGCTGTTGCTCCAGCGGATTATCAAACAGTTTGATGGCAACGCTGTCACGCTCATCCACCAGCGCAGGCCACGCTTTGACTTTATAGTTGCCGCGTTTTTGCTCGTAACTTTCCGGTAGTTGACCGAAGCTCCAGATGTGCAATCCGCTCTGTTCAATACCGTCATCCGCCACCGCAGACAGCGTTTCCTGAACTTTGCCCTTCAGCGCATCTTTCAAATCCTGCAGCGAACGCCCTTCCTGCAGCTTCCTGTTCTTATCATCCACGACCCGGAAGGTGATTTTTAGGTGATCGGGCACCTGATCCCAGTGCCAGTCGTCACGGTCAACGGTGACGCCGGTCATGCGGCGCAGTTCACGCTCCAGCGAATCCAGCAGCGGCAGTTCCAGCGGCGTCACACGACCTAAAAATGCTTCCGCATAGTTCGGTGCCGGCACAAAGTTACGCCGTACCGGTTTTGGCAGTGATTTAATCAGGGCGATCACCAGTTCACGGCGCAGCCCCGGAATTTGCCATTCAAAACCGCTCTCTTCGATCTGGTTAAGCAGCGGCAGCGGAATATGCACGGTCACGCCATCCGCATCAGCGCCGGGTTCAAACTGATAGCTCAGGCGCAGTTTGAGATTGCCCTGATGCCAGAAGTTCGGGTAATCCAGCTTGCTGATTTTCTCCGCGCCCTCTTTGATGAGCATGCTCTTTTCAAAGTTGAGCAGATCCGGTGTCTCGCGGCTAACCTTCTTCCACCAGCTGTCAAAGTGGCGGGCAGAAACCACATCATGGCTGATGCGCTGGTCGTAAAACTCAAACAGCGTCTCATCATCGACCAGAATGTCGCGACGGCGTGATTTGTGCTCTAACTCTTCCACTTCCGCACGCAGCTTGAGGTTGTCACGGAAAAACGCATGGCGAGTTTGCCAGTCGCCTTCCACCAACGCATGGCGGATGAACAGTTCACGCGACAGGACTGGATCGATCTGGCTGTAGTTCACCTTACGGGCGGCCACAATCGGTAAGCCGTAAACGGTGACCTTTTCTGTCGCCATTACAGTACCCTGCGCGCGTTCCCAGTGCGGTTCACTGTATGAACGTTTGATCAGATGCTGGGCAACCGGCTCCACCCACTCGGGATCGATACGTGCGGCAATACGTCCCCACAGGCGGCTGGTTTCCACCAACTCCGCCACCATCGTCCATTTCGGTGGTTTTTTAAACAACCCAGAACCGGGGAAGATCGAGAAGCGGGCGTTACGCGCGCCGGTAAATTCCTGTTTATCGGCATCTTTCATCCCGATATGCGAAAGTAACCCGGTCAACAGCGCAACGTGAATTTCCCGATACTCAGCAGGTTCGCTGTTAACCGGAATACCCAACTCTTTCACTACCTGGCGCAGTTGCGTGTAGATATCCTGCCACTCTCGCACGCGCAGGTAGTTCAGAAAATCAAGTTTGCACTGGCGACGGAACTGGTTTGACGACAGCGCTTTTTGCTGCTCGCCAAGATAGTTCCACAGGTTCACAAACGCGAGGAAATCAGACTCTTTGTCGTGGAAGCGGCGGTGTTTCTCGTCAGAAGCCTGTTGCTTGTCCATTGGACGCTCGCGCGGGTCCTGAATGGACAGCGCCGAGGTAATGATCATCGCTTCACGTACGCAGCCATGTTTTTGCGCTTCCAGCACCATGCGCGCCAGACGCGGATCCACCGGCAGTTGCGACAGCTGACGGCCCAACGGCGTTAACTTGTAAGCGGTTGCCTGTTCGTCGGTGGTTATCGCCCCCAGCTCTTCGAGCAGGCGTACCCCGTCCTGAATATTGCGTTTATCCGGTGCTTCAACGAACGGGAATGCCGCGATATCCCCCAGTCCCAGCGCAGTCATCTGCAAAATAACGGATGCCAGGTTGGTACGCAGGATCTCCGGGTCGGTAAACTCCGGGCGCGACAGGAAATCGTCTTCGGAATACAGGCGAATACAGATCCCTTCCGAAACACGACCGCAGCGGCCTTTACGCTGGTTCGCAGAAGCCTGCGACACCGGTTCAATCGGCAAACGCTGGACTTTAGTACGGTAGCTGTAACGGCTGATACGCGCAGTGCCCGGGTCAATTACATATTTGATCCCCGGCACGGTTAGCGAGGTTTCCGCCACGTTGGTAGCCAGCACGATACGGCGGCCGCTGTGCGACTGGAATACGCGGTTCTGCTCACTGTTTGAAAGACGCGCATAGAGCGGTAGCACTTCGGTATGGCGCAAATCCAGCTTATTCAGCGCATCCGCAGTATCGCGAATTTCGCGCTCGCCGCTCATGAAGATCAGAATATCGCCCTGACTTTCACGGCCTAACTCATCTACGGCATCAAAAATTGCCTGCAGTTGGTCACGCTCAGTGTCATCTGCATCTTCAACAATCGGGCGATAACGCACTTCCACCGGGTACGTTCGACCGGAGACTTCGATAATCGGCGCGTTATTGAAATGCTTTGAAAAACGCTCCGGGTCGATGGTCGCCGAAGTGATGATAATTTTTAGATCCGGGCGACGCGGCAGAAGTTCTTTCAGATAGCCGAGCAGAAAGTCGATATTCAGACTGCGTTCATGCGCTTCATCGATGATGATGGTGTCGTACTGCATTAGCAGCCGATCCTGTTGGATTTCCGCCAGCAGGATACCGTCCGTCATCAGCTTGACCATAGTGTTATCACTGACATGATCGCTGAAACGCACTTTATAACCAATACAGCCGCCCGGCTCGGTCTGCAGCTCTTCCGCAATACGGTTCGCCACGGTGCGCGCCGCCAGACGACGCGGCTGGGTATGGCCGATCAGCCCTTTTACCCCGCGCCCCAGTTCCATACAGATTTTGGGTAACTGGGTGGTTTTCCCCGAGCCGGTCTCGCCAGCAACAATCACCACCTGATGATCGCGAATTGCGTCCAGAATATCCTGTTTTTTCTGGCTGACGGGCAGGTTTTCCGGATAGGTAATCTCCGGACGCGCCGCTTCGCGCAGCACGACTTTACCTGCTGCCTGCGCGATCTCTTTCGCCATCTCCTGGTAAATGGCCTGTTGTGCATCAGGATTTTTAACCTTCTTCACGCCGTGCAGGCGGCGGGCAAAACGCTGTCTGTCGCGCAGCATCAGTGAGTCCAGCTGTTGCTGCAGCATGTTGAAGGTTAATTTTTGTTGTTCTGTCATAGCGTTAGAGGGCAGTGCTCTGCCGGGTTAAATCTCTTGTAGATGATAGGTATAGAGTACCACATCGGCGCTTTTCATGTGTTGTTCAATAATTTCGAACATAGGATTCGATATATTGCGCTATCACTGCGGCAGGATTGTGAATAAAGTGTCAACAAGCAACGGGGCACATCCCCTTCAAACACATAAAAGGAAACACCCATGAGCAAGGTATTAGTTCTTAAATCCAGTATTCTGGCAGGGTACTCTCAGTCTGGTCAGTTGTCTGATTATTTTGTTGAACAGTGGCGTGAAAAGCACTCCGCTGATGAAATCACCGTCCGTGACCTGGCTGCAAATCCTGTTCCGGTGCTGGATGGCGAGCTGGTGGGTGCGATGCGCCCGAGCGATACGCCGCTGACGCCACGCCAGCAAGAAGCGCTCGCGCTGTCCGATGAACTGATCGCTGAGCTGAAAGCGCATGATGTGATTGTTATCGCCGCGCCGATGTATAACTTCAACATCCCAACGCAACTGAAAAACTACTTCGACCTGATTGCCCGTGCTGGCGTGACCTTCCGTTACACCGAGAAAGGCCCGGAAGGTCTGGTAACCGGAAAACGTGCGATCGTGCTGACCAGCCGTGGTGGTATCCATAAAGATACGCCGACCGACCTGATCACCCCGTATCTGAATGTGTTCCTGGGCTTTATCGGTATCACCGACGTGAACGTCGTCTTCGCGGAAGGCATTGCTTACGGTCCGGAAGTGGCATCTAAAGCACAATCCGATGCAAAAGCGGCAATCGACAGCGTCGTCGCTGCCTGATGATTGACCCTCTCACCATCCGGTGGGAGGGTTTTTACTTCTTTGCCTGCTTCCCGTGAATGCGATTAATATCACGCCAGATGGTTGCGTAATCCCTGCACTTCGCCAGATTCTCTTCCCAGCAATGCTGTAAAAATTGTTCCGGCTCCGCGACATCCCGGCTTAACAGCTTGAATACCCAACGATTCCAGACATACCACTTGAAAAGCCACATGATTTCACCCCAGGACGCTACCGGAGGGGAACTATATCAACATCGATATCATGCAGTGTGGCAACTATTGCGATATCGATGAATTAGCCATACGAACGCTACACCAATAGCGCCAACCAGACAGCCCACAGAACCACAACCAGAAACAGTGTTTTTCGACATTGCTGCAATGCGCCAGACTGGCGTTCAGCCAGCGTTAACGTTTTCAACCGTTCACGTCGCCAGATAAAACACAGCGCGCTTCCGGCCTGCTCATTGTTTTGCGTATTAATCAGCGAAAAATAACGCTCATCGAGCCACAGTCGCCAACACCCAAACCAGACCACAGCGCATAGCAACGCAATGATGGCACGCAGTACACCTGACGGAGCAACAAACAGCACCCACACCATCGGCGGGAGAGAAAAAAGCAGAATGAATCGCCAGCTTGCCAGCGTGTGTCGGAGCAAACCATGCTGAAGAGCCTCATCATTTGTTACGCTGTCACTTTTTGTTGCCATTGTTGCAGCATCTCCAGATGTTTATCAGTCAGTACCACCTGCGGTCGATTCGCCCGAATCCGTGCTACGGCCTGCTCTACCGTCGTCGCATGACCACAGTGTAACAGCCACGCTGCAATCACCATTGCGCTGCGCGACAGTCCTAACGCACAGTGAACCAATACCGTGCCCTGAGCCCCACGCAGCGTTTCTAGGGCGCTTACCGCCTGCTGAAGTTCAGCTTCATCCGGGATCACTAAATCCAGCATCGGTACACAGTGATACATACGCGAGGCCGTCGCCCGCCCACGTGAAAACTCAAAGGTTACGTCGAGCACCGCTTTTTGGGCAGGCACATAGCGCGGATAACTACCGAGATAAACGCCTGCAGCGACCGGACTTAGCGCAGGCACACTGCGGGTGAACCAGCGCATTGATAGCCACATTCCTGCGCGCCACGGCAATGACAGCCAGTAAACGGCACAGGGCAGTCGGCCCTGCGAATTTTTAGCCGTCGCCGCCGCGCCGAATCCCGCGTAACCCCAGCCGACCATCAACAGGGCCAGTGCAGGCCATAACAACCATAGCGTCAGCCCCGCTGCGGCAATAAAACATAATGCCGAGCCCAACAGGTATCGGCGCATCAGTCTCAGACGCGCGGCATCCGGTTTACACCAGCGCCAACGATGCTGTTCCGGTACAAGCCAGTCAATCAGCATTCCTGCCGCCAGCCCGGTAATAACATCAATAAAATGATGTTGCCAGGTGGTCAGCACCGATATCGCGATCAGTAAAGACCAGCCGTCGCACAGTCTGCGCCAGCCGCCGGACAGATGGCGATTGAAATGCCGCCACAGCAGCCAACAGAGAATGATATGCAGCGACGGCGACTGGTTATAGGGCAAATCGAACTGTTCAAGCTGTGCAAATAGCCAACCCGCCGCCCCCGTCACTTCGGGGCGGGTAAAGCTAAACTGTAACGGGAACAGTAAAAAACCGCCGCAGGCAATCACCGATGCCAGTACCAGCCTGAACACCAGCCGACGCTGCTCGAAACGCGTGGTACAAATAAACAGGGATAACCCGTAAAACAGATCCAGACTCCAGTACGGGACAATAGTCCACGGAATAAACGGAATGGCAGACTCCCAGCCGAAAACGATGCTGCCAACGTTCTGATACTGAGCATCCTGCCAGGCGGTAAACTGATTAGCCTTGCCGTAAGTAAGGAAAAAAAAGGGTGCCAGCAGCAATAACCAACCCACAGCCTGCACCATAACTTTACGCTGTTCAGGAAGCACGACGCACCGCCATAGAAACGGTGAAAATCCCCCATTCATCAATCAATTGTGTGCACTTATCAAAGCCTGCTTCCCGGACCAACGCATCCATTTCGCCCTGCGTACGCACACGCATCACCCACGCTTTGCCATCTTTATGACTGGTTAGCGACCAGGCTATCGTTTTAAGCTGCGGATGCCACGGCTGCCCGGTATAAATCAAAATGCCCCCCGGCGCTATCGCCTCTGCCAGCCCGGCCAAAGAGTTTTTGACCAGCGTGTTTTCAGGAAAGAGCTCGTATAAACCGGAGACAATCGCCAAACCAGGACGAGGTTCCAGCGCCGCCAGCTGTTTGCGGTTGAAGGCATCACCTTGTTCAAAGCGCGCGATGTCAGTCATACCTCTGCTGGCGATCATTTCGCGACCTTTACTCACGTTCAGTTCACTGTAATCGCGCAGTAAAATTGAACGCACCGCCTTTTGACCTTCCAACGCATCAAGCACATAGCGCCCGTGTCCGGCAGCAATATCGACCACATGTACCGGCGTGCCCTGCTCCGCCAGATGTGCGACCGCCTGACCGATCAGCATCTGCAGATGAATCTTACGCTGACGGATCCCTTTCCAGCCCACGCTGTTAAGATAGTTTTTGTCAATCAAACGCCCCAGCGCGCTGCTCCCCTGCGGCTGATTGCGGTAGACGTAATCCAGCGTGCTACCGGAATCAAAACCCGTTTCAAATCCCAGGCGAACGCCTGTCGATTCCGTGCCCAGAAGCTTCATGCCATAGCGCAAGCCACGGTATGCAATGTCGTCGAGAGAATACGGCGCGGGTCCCCCGCTGAGCATCCGCCAGGTATCGGCACCAGGGCTCCAGCGATCTTCATTGCTATAATCAAAGCGCTGCGGTGCCATAGCGTAAAGCGTGGTGATGAAATCACGCATTTTATCGAACGCCAGATGCCGGTCTTTTTCTCCCAACGTATCGTGGTAAAACCCTGGCAGCACGTGCAGCTCTTTGAGCGGATTCCTCAAGCGCTGATAAAAATCAATTTGCGGCTGGCGATGCACAACGAAATCATCCCCGGATACCAACAACTGCACAGGCATCGTAATGGCGGCGGCATCGCTGACAATGCGTTCTGCCGTTTTATAGAGATCCAGCAGGATATTCACCGCAATCGCCCGGGTGATATGTTTATCCTGGTTGAAGCTTGCCACCCGCTCTGCGTCGTGCGTGAGATACTTACCCTTAACGTAAGACTTAACGAAAAACAGGCCGCGCAGTCGGTGCATTAACGCCAACCCCTGGCGAGCAAACGGCACATATAATTTTACTTTGAACGCCGGTGACGCCAACACCAGCCCACGAATGGTGGGCGCATAGTCGTGAGCCCATGTCGCGGCCAATACCGCGCCAACGCTCTGTGCCACAACCACCACATCTTCCATTGCGGCCTGGCTGTCTGCTGCGGCGAAACGTACGAATTCTTCAACATCCTGCACCGAACGCGCCAGCGAAGGACTGTAGCCACGCAGGCCCGGAGAGTGGCCGTGACCGCGCGCATCCCAGGCATAGAATGCGGTGTCCGGCATCGCCAGTTCGTCCACCATATGCTGCAGCCGCCCGGAATGTTCGTGTCCGCGATGGAACATGACGATCACTTTCGGCGTCGCACCCGGCGCAATTGCTGGCCAGTGGCGGTAAAACAGCTCGGTGTTGTCGCTGGTCACAAAATGTTGTTCGTCAGGTACTCGTATATTACTCATGAGAATGCATTCCTTTAGTTTGTTGCTCCAACAGCAAAAATTGCTGTCTGAGTTCGTCCATGAAGCGGTGTTTATCACCATGAAAATTCAATGCGCTGCCAATATTGACGTCAATAAACAGCGGCAGCGGTATGCGATTCCCTTTCGCCATGACAGATTCAGTGCCTCGTAGCCAGACGGGAATAATCGGTACCTCCGGTACACGCTGACTGAGATGCCACAATCCAGATTTCAACGGCGACAATACTCCAGGCTCGCCTCGCGTACCTTCCGGAAAGAGGATCAGGATCTTGCCGTCACGTAATGCCTGTTCACACTGCGCCAGCGGATTGGTTTCTCCGCCCTTTCGCGAAATGGGAATAATGTTGAGAATATTTAGCGCAAACCAGGCCATGGCTTTATTACGCAGAAAATAGTCAGCGGCAGCCACCGGATGAACCGACGACTGGCGGCGCAGCGGAAAGAGCGAAAGCAGCGCAAAAACATCCATATGGCTGTTGTGATTGGCGACAATAATTGCCGGGCCGCGTGTGGGCAAACGCTCCCGGTGCCTGATACGCAGCCCAAGCCACAGCCAGATCACCGGCCAGACGATGCACAGCGTAAACAGCATTCGCAGAATTGAGCTCATCATAAGTTAGTAGCAAAAGTAGCGAATGAAATGGAAAAATACCGGCGCGGTGAAGATCAGAGAATCCAGTCGATCAAGAATGCCACCATGGCCTGGCAGCAGTGTTCCGCTATCCTTCACGCCGATATCACGTTTTATTGCCGACATCACCACATCACCACAAAAACCACTGAGGCCGATAATAAAACCTGCCAGCAGCGACAACGGTAAGTTTAATGGCGTCATGACTGGCCCAAGCACCGCCGCCATCAGCGTAGTCGTTGCCACGCCGCCAACCAATCCCGCCAGCGTCTTGTTAGGACTGACTTTGGGCGTAATTTTGATGCGGCCAATCGATTTACCCCACAGATACTGTGCAATATCGTTGAATTCTGTTAAGCCAACCAAGAACAGCACCAGCAATGCGCCGGTTTGCTTGCCGTCATCGGGCAGAATCAGCAAAAATGCCACATGGCTGAAGGCAAAAACGGTCGTCATCAGACTCCAGTGATGCTGCGAAGCGTAGCGCAAGAAACCCTGAGTATCGCCCGCAATGACCATCCGCACGGGCAAGAATAAAAATGCGTAGACTGGGATAAATACCACAAACATGCCGTACCAATTGATGCCAATCAGCCAGTAGTTAATCGGAATAGCAATGAACATCCACAGCAGAGGCATGCGATCGGTCTGACGCGACGGCGCCAGCGTCAAAAACTCCTTTAACGCCATAAAGCTCACCAGCGCAAAAAAGGTCAGTGCCAGCCAGTGCGGACTTAAAATCGCCAGAGAAAACAGGATGATGATTATCCACCAGGTACGAATACGTAACGTCAGTTCCCGCCAGTCTTTGTCCGGTCGTCGCCACACCAGTAATCCATTCACTCCCGTTGCAACCAGCAGCAATGCAAAAATAACTGCGAGCGACTTCTCCAGCAGCATCATTTCACCCCCGCTTCGCGTAATGCACTTTTACAGCGATTAATTACCGTCCATAGCAGCAGGAGCGTCGCAATGCCCCACAGCAGATTGTTCCACTGCACAAGCTGCGGCCACAAAGCCAACACCAGACCCCATGCGCCAAATACCAGCGCTCGATCGCTTTTACCCAGCGGCCCGGCATAGCTACGAACGCCATTAATCGTTTGTGCCAGAACGCCGCAAAACTCCGTCATTACCGCAGAGAACAGCATCACCATAACCAGTATTACGTTACTGTCCGGAAGCAGCATAAACGGCAGATAAAGCGCCAGATCGGACAGAATATCCCCGCTCTCGTTCAGAATGGCCCCAAGGCGTGATTGTTGGTGACATTCACGTGCCAGCATGCCATCAAGCGCATTAAGCGCCATTCGAATAAACAACACGATTGGCAGGAGAACAAAAAATCCAGGTTGGGGAAAAATCGCCAGTACGACACCGGTCACAAAAGAAAGCGCCATCGCGGCGAGAGTAACGTGATTCGCTGTGATGTCTTTCTTATGTAGCCAAAACATCAATGGGCGTAACAGCGCCTGAAAGGCAGGCTTGATCTGATAAAGCGTCATCATCATTCCTTGATAATATGTCTGTTTGGCTATAGTAGATTAATCACTCCCCGCTTACCTGATACTTTTCTCGACTGAACTCAAAATCAGACTTTACTAACAAGCAAGGTTATTCTTTCCTCAACCACTTACCATTGATTCCCTGGACGTACTCTCCCGGTTTAGCGCGGGCGACCAGCTTTTGTCCGGCCATTTTCGCCACTTCATCTGGCGGAATGTTGTTACTCTCAGCCAGTTGCTGATAGCTGGCGCTGCGCGCTTTATTAATCTCATTCACCAGCGCCTGCGTTTCAGCATCCGTTTTCAGCGCTACAAGATAGCCGTTAAGCGTTTCGCCTACCCGTCCCTGGGTTCTGGCTTCATTCAGCGTCAATGCCCATACGTTGCCGCTCAAAAAACTTAACGCCACCAGGATCGCTGCAAGCTGTTTTTTCATCGTGACCTCAGAACAGATCGCTGCGCGATTTCAGTAAACTCTCGACGTCTTTATCCACTTTGATATGGATCTCGTGCTCGATTTTGACGTTCATATTGATAGTGATGGGCTCTTTAGGCGCAGCCACTTCGATTCTGGGGGTACACCCCGCCAGCAGAGATGACGCAAGCAGTCCCAGCATGGCAGCTATCGTTTTCATTGTTGTTCCTCACATTCCTTGCCTTCCGGGCAATGGGTTTCTGGCAGCGCTGCATTTTGTTCAAGCCATGCCTGTAAATTGTCGCCAAAACGCAAACTGCGCCATAGCGTAAAGACGTTTTCCTCGTGGGTGTAATTCAAATTAACCGTTCCCACTTTGCCATCCGCCCGACTGTTGCCAGTCACCGTTGCCTGCATGGTTAAAACACCGAGGTTATCCAGATTTATTTTCGTCCAGGAATGACTTATTTCCATATAACGCAGCCAGTTAATGGCCGCACCGGCCGCCATATTATCTTTGACGACGGCATCCGCCGTGTCCTTATCAATACGCAACGTCATTGGTCCTGGGTTGGTCAGCCAGCCGTCTTTGATGATCCACTTTTCGTTATTCAGCCATAACGGTAACGCACCGCTGACCGGACCCGACATAGCAAACTGCTTCGGATTTACCGCACTGATGAGTTCGCTGGAGGAGATATTCTGCACCCGTAACAATGCCGGATCGTGCTGCGGCATCCGCAGTTGTTGCATAACCACTTTGCCACCCAGTAGTTCGGCGCTGACATCGCTTAACAGCAACGGATTGTCTTCACTCCAGGGATACCCGCCCTGCAGATCGGCGGTGATGTTTGTCGCAGCAACCTGATTCACAACTTCCGCAATACGTAATGACACCGGCCCCCGCGTACCCAGTTGCCATACGCCTTCGCTAAAACGAAACGGCAGCACAAAATCGACACCGTTAATTTGGTTATCAGGCATCCAGGCACTACCCCCTTTCAGTACACCGTGCCCCCCCGCCTCAAAGCCCTGCTCCGGCGCGGCGGAGAACGCCACCTGCGCATAAAGTTCACCTTCGCGCAGATTCATTTTCCAGTCCGGTGGTACCAATGGCTGGAAAACGGTGAGTGATTGTTTTGGCCACCAGGCCTGGCCACGCAGGCGGATCCCATCCCAGCGCCCATTCAACTGTACAGGACCAATTGCTCCGGCATGAAGTTGACCTTTGAACTGGAAAATCGTCGGATCAGTCCCTTCAACACTGAACTTCAGCGTTGAAGGAGGTAAGACGCTGCCCCCGCTAAAGAGCGTATTTCCGGCATCGAGCGAAAGCGCACCGCTAAACGTCGGTTTTTCGGCATCACGGACCCACACAATCGGCGCATCCATCACCAGACGCGGGTTTTCCACCTTCATGGTGCCGTATTGCAGTTGGTCAAACCCGGTCGAGAGGTCGAAAAGTCTCAGGGTGTTGTCGTGCCACTCCCCTTTGCCCGCGACATCCCAAAGCGCATGCATCGGTGTAAAACTGCCTTTGCCCCAATACCGCCACTGCCAACGACCGGCATCAGGAAGAAAATCATTGGCCAGACCATCAAGGTGTAACTCAAAGTCACCCATCTGGTTCTCATGCGCTCGTAAAATGGCCTGCAGACGCCCATCCACACCGCGCTGTGTCACTTTAACGCCAGCCAATGGCCAGCGAATTTCGTCAATATCGAGTGAGTCGATGACTCGCCCACGGGAACGCAGCAATGCCCCTGGCTCGAAAGCGAGCTGCGGATCGATCAGGCTTCCGGTAAGTCTGGCGGGTAACTTCGCGTAGAAGATCAGGTCATCCTGTTTCGCCTCACCGATCAACTGTAACGGCATATCGCTACTATCCACACCGAGCCTACCTGGCCCTAACGTTAATACGGCGTTTCCTTTACCGGCATCGCCTTGCGTCAGAATGTTCAGACGCCCACTCACCACGGCATTTTCCAGACCGGCCTGCCAGTTTTCAACTTTCACCCCCAGACGCCCACTTAACGGGAACCCCTGATAAGGCCAGTTCCAGCGACCGTCACTGATAGTCAGTTGCTGACGCGTTATTTCCCATGGCAGATCGAGAAGCGGATCGGCCGCATCCCGTGCCATGACGATCAGTTGTCCGCTGTTTTCTTGCCACTCAAGTTCGGCGTCAACCAGCGTTGGCTCCTGCGGCAAGCTCAGAGTAGCAACCGCATGCCCGCTCACTGGTAGTCCATCAGGAACCAGCGGCATGGTAAATTCACCGACCAGTTTTATCGGCGGCTGCCCTTCAAATGCTGCAACATCCAGCTCATTTACCGTCAGATTCTGTCCGTGCAGACGCCCCTGAAATTTAACTTTTTCACCCTGGTAGCGCAGCTGCTGGGTAGAGGGCGTTAGCGAGAGCGACAGTTTCCCCTGCCACTCCTGCCATGGAGAGAGAATAACGTTGTCGATGTTAATCCAGGTATTGGGTAGCATCGATTGCCATTCAGCCAGCGTTTTTGGCGCTACCGGCGAGGGTTCTGCCTGCGGCAATTTGGCCAGGCAAGCCGAGTCGAGCTCAATTGTCCCAACATTAAGCAACCAGCGGCTGGGGTGAGAGAGCTCTGCCTGAGTAATGCGCGCTAGCGGGCAATCATCGACCAGATAGCGAAGTTCCGGGATATGCAGCCCATGCCGTGTCAGCCGTGGGCTCTCATCCAGCGCAATACGCGTGCCGACAGGCAACCAGACGCCCACCAGCGTGGGAACCCACAGGCCAAGCGTCATGACCAACGTCAGCGGCACGAGAATCAATAATAAGAGGAGTGCCAGAACGGCTTTATATTTACCCTTCATGGGTAGTTAATATCCTGATTTAGCGAAAATTTAAGCCGGTTTGGGCCAGTATTGTGGCATGTTTAGCTAAACATGCCCACCTTAAGAATAGATACCATTGAAATATATGTAATATTTATAGGTTGTGGGTAATAAAAAATAGTGGTCTCTCAGTGAGATACCCTGTACCACATCCGTCAGTGGCGCAGAAAACCGACCATTTTTTCGCCCTATTAGCCCTATGCCGTGCCTCATTTCTGATGAAAGGCAATGCCCAATAATTTGTCGAGCACAATATTAACCAGCGAAATAGCAATCTTCTCAACCTGAGCTCTTGCTGCAATTTCCACCGTGTTTTTATATTGTCGCAGCAGTTGATCTCTGGCGTAGAGCAACGCCTCCAGTTCACTGTCACTCAGTTTTCCCTGCCCACGAAGACGCAGCCAGTACGCAATTTTCTTACCGGTATCGTTTATTACCTCATTCGTATCTTTTGCTGCCGAGAGCAAGAGCGCTTTCAGTTGTTCTTTAATGGATTCAGCAACCTCATTTTTAATCGCATTCATGGCATCATCAATATCTGACATTTTTCATCCCCTATTTTACAACAGACCCCACACGGGAACTTTCTCCCCGAATGGCCAGATCGTAGTTCAACTTAACTACATCGGTTTTTTCATCCGCATAGACGACGCTAAATAACTTTTTATCCTTCATCGCCATTCGGCAATCACTCTCAAAGACATTATCGAGGTAATGAATAGCCCGTACACGTGAGTCATCATGTTTGCCTGCAGCATATTCCGTCGCCTCACGGAACTTGAGGTCCCCGGTATCGCAAGTAGCCTTTACCTTAGTTTCATCAAAGGTATTCCCGGGTTTAGCTGTATTATCTTCGAGAAATTTAAGGTGGAACGCCTTTAAATTTGTGAAGTTCTGGTACGCGCCTGCATCGTAGTGTGAAACGAATAAGGCACACCCACTCAGTAAAAGGAAAGTGCAAAACATTAGCGGGGCAGCGTATTTAAGCACTATATTAGATCGTTTCATTTTTCACTCTCCGCGATACCCCATGATGGCAAACAGCGTTTCCCCTCCTTGTACGTCGCTGGCAAGGAATCCGTCGGCGGTGAGCGCCAACGGGCGTCGTGTCACCGAATTACCAACATTACCGCCAATAATTTCAATCTCATTAGTGCCTACGGAAACAACTAAGTCGGTGTGACTGCTGTAGTTGCCCAGATGCTGATGATCGTAATCAACGACTTTGTCGGGGTCTCTGTCCCAACAAACCAAATCCCCCACCTGCGGTTTACGCTCATTCAGCCTGTATCCCCAGTACAACGCTTTAGCATTACCCTGATTTCTGTCGCGGATCGATTTGCTGATGTACGTCGCATGCGAAGCAGAGTAGGAAAAACGCTCCCCCGCGCCAGCCTGACGTATGGCCCATGAAATGAACGCCGCCGACCACGGCCAGTCATGATCTCGCCCGTCCAGATCGTCCCGCCCGATTTTTGCCCAATACAGGCCAACACGTTGCCACCAGCCATCCTCACCCTCTTTGTGCCCGGAATGAAGAAGGCCACCATTGCGGTTGTAGCGCTGCTCGCCAAAAAAATGCCACTCGTCAGCGGCGATCGACGCGGCGTTATCCGCAAAACCAGAAACGGGTGCTTCCTCACCAAAATACGGAACGCTGGGTTGTTCCACCGGAGGTATCGATGTCTGAGTGATTGATATATCAGGTAAGGGCCCGACGGGTATACCGTTAGCGTTAATGGGGACCTGCGAAAGATCCCAGTTGCCGCGATCTATTTCAAATCGCAAACATTTTGTACGATAAACGGTAGGATGAAGTTCGGGGTTGCTATGGTTGGCTAACCATGAATTTCTCACTTCAACATACTGGGAAATCCAGGTGCGTTCATCACCGCCACTGGCTGGAGGCACCTCACGAAACTGGGCGCGCAAGAACGTCAAAATAGTGCCGCTATGAACAAATGAGTCATAGATGACCAGAAATGAGAGCGCATCTTTAAAACCAAAGTCCTGTGCCCATTTCAGCGCAGGCAGATAGTAGCGCTCATCAAAGAACCGATCCTGTACCGATTTCATTATCGGATCATCGCGCCCTGCTCGTCGTAATAAGTCCTTAAACGGTTCATTGTCAACCAGTGCGATATTACCTATCTTTGCAACATATGGAGCAAGATCGGCACTGAATCGCCCATTTGCATTAACGTAGCGGGTCACCAGATCCTACAGCTTGCTGTATTCCGTAGTTTGTGAACGACCGTAAGTGATCTGCCTGATCCCGTGAGGACCATCATGGAATATCGCGATAGCCGAGTAATCGCCTTCGGCCGAGCCGGTTTCAAACGCATTCAAAACTCGTTCACAGAGACTTTTCTGTGCGGGTGTAAGTATCATGATGCCCTCTCTGTCGATAGTTAACCGTTACACTTCACTTACTTTTCGGACTGTCGGATTTACCCGGTGCTGCTGGTTTTGGGCCAGTTGAACGGACCTGCATAACCCGTTGAAGAATATCGAACCAGAAAGGTCCGCCGAGTGAGACGGCGAAAATAGTCACCAGCAGGCCCACCACTTTTGCCAGCCATTCAGCACCCCCTTGCGGCCATCCTTTCCAGCCCAGTTCGAAGCCTGCAGACTGCATAACGGCAATCGCGTGGTTATATTTGCCTTTAGCTGTCGCGATGCGCTCCTTGTCCTGAGCCTGATTTTTCGCCTCATTGACTTCCTGCTGCGCGATCGCCACCATTTTTTCTCGAACATCAGGATTGGAGGCCAGCACAGTCGCAAGGTTGAGGGTGTCAATATTCCCCCCAAGAACCAGAACGGTGGCGACAATCAACGTGATGGTCTGCATTTTTCGTTTATACCAACCCGAGGCGCGATCCATTACCGCATCAAACTGTTTTGCAACCGCGTTGCGAAACGTGGCCGCGTTATTGCCCGTCTGCGCCACCACTGTTTCGAGGATGCCTTTGATCCGATTATTTTTGGCATTTCCCGGCATGGCATTCACTCCAGCGGAGAGCGTTGCCATCGCACTTTTGCTGACAACTAACGCCTCCACGACTTGCGCGACAATGTCTGGGGGAATATAGGAAGGACGCCCCTGGTTTCCTTTACTTAGGGACTGAATTAACGGATGTTCAAAAAACTGAGTAATAAATTGCTGATTTTGCGACAGATCGCCTGAAAGGAACTCGTTCAGCGCCACGTCAAGATTTTGACTACGAATACGGGTCCACGCAGAAATAGCTTCAACAATCGCGGTACATGCTATCCCAAACATGAAATACACAGTCATTATCCCAATTAATATATCAAGCGTTTCAAGTCCAAACATATTGTCTCCCTCACGGTGAAGAACGTTTGGTCAACCGATAGCAGAACCATGCGGGTTGCTTCCTGAAAATATGAGTCAGAAACAGTGAGTATTCGGTAAGAGGTTCGGGTAATGACTCCAACTTATTGATAGTGTTTTATGTTCAGATAATGCCCGATGACTTTGTCATGCAGCTCCACCGATTTTGAGAACGACAGCGACTTCCGTCCCAGCCGTGCCAGGTGCTGCCTCAGATTCAGGTTATGCCGCTCAATTCGCTGCGTATATCGCTTGCTGATTACGTGCAGCTTTCCCTTCAGGCGGGATTCATACAGCGGCCAGCCATCCGTCATCCATATCACCACGTCAAAGGGTGACAGCAGGCTCATAAGACGCCCCAGCGTCGCCATAGTGCGTTCACCGAATACGTGCGCAACAACCGTCTTCCGGAGCCTGTCATACGCGTAAAACAGCCAGCGCTGGCGCGATTTAGCCCCGACGTATCCCCACTGTTCGTCCATTTCCGCGCAGACGATGACGTCACTGCCCGGCTGTATGCGCGAGGTTACCGACTGCGGCCTGAGTTTTTTAAATGGCGGAAAATCGTGTTGAGGCCAACGCCCATAATGCGGGCGGTTGCCCGGCATCCAACGCCATTCATGGCCATATCAATGATTTTCTGGTGCGTACCGGGTTGAGAAGCGGTGTAAGTGAACTGCAGTTGCCATGTTTTACGGCAGTGAGAGCAGAGATAGCGCTGATGTCCGGCAGTGCTTTTGCCGTTACGCACCACCCCGTCAGTAGCTGAACAGGAGGGACAGCTGATAGAAACAGAAGCCACTGGAGCACCTCAAAAACACCATCATACACTAAATCAGTAAGTTGGCAGCATCACCTAACACAAGTATACCCTGTTCGGCGATAGTAGACTCCTGGAGACAAGAGTCTACTATCAGTACGAATGTCCATAACCAGGAACGACCAGGTAAAAGCTAACACTCATGTGTCGAACTACATTTAACCTTATGTATTTGCTATATATCTAGTTATATTAAGACATCCCCCAAGGAAGAATATGACTGTGCCACTTTCGTCTGTCCCTCATCCCTCTGCTCACGGCATTTTGCCTGCCCACGTTAGCCCATCAGGCAACGTTGAATAAAGTCAAAGAAGCAGAAAGACAGCTCACCGCACGCGTTTATGCCGAGCTGGATCTCACCAGCAGCGCTGGTGCTATCACGCGTTGACGCCGGGCAAGAGCAGCTCAAACCGTCGCATTAAGTACGGCCTGCCTGACCTGGTCGAGTACTCGCCGGTAACGGAAAAACATCTTGCGGACGGCATGACCGTCGGCGAATTATACGATGCCACCATCACCCTATGCTGAGTAAAGTGGTTTAAATCCAGCAATGTGCCCACATTAAGAAGAGATACTCTAAAATTATTCATTATATCTATGACTACCAATAACTTTTTAGATTTTGTAAAATAATTTGAACTGAATTAATGTGACGTCAAAATCACTGGAGAAAGTCTTATGAAACTCGCCATCTATAGTACAAAACAGTACGACAAGAAGTATCTGCAGCAGGTTAACGAGGCTTTTGGTTTTGAACTTGAATTCTTTGACTTTCTGTTGACGGAAAAAACAGCGAAAACCGCCCATGGTTGTGAAGCCGTGTGCATTTTCGTCAACGACGATGGCAGCCGCCCTGTTCTGGAAGAACTGAAAAAGCACGGTGTGAAATACATCGCGCTGCGCTGCGCCGGGTTCAATAACGTCGATCTGGACGCTGCGAAAGAGTTGGGCTTGCAGGTTGTACGTGTTCCTGCCTATTCACCTGAAGCCGTCGCCGAACATGCAATCGGTATGATGATGACGCTGAACCGCCGTATCCATCGTGCTTATCAGCGTACTCGTGACGCCAACTTCTCTCTTGAGGGGCTGACCGGCTTTACCATGTATGGCAAAACGGCTGGGGTGATTGGTACAGGTAAAATCGGTGTTGCTGCACTGCGGATCCTGAAAGGGTTTGGTATGCGCCTGCTGGCGTTTGATCCCTACCCAAGCGCTGCTGCGCTGGAGTTAGGCGTTGAATATGTCGATCTTAAAACACTGTTTGCGGAGTCTGATGTTATTTCCCTGCACTGCCCGTTAACACCAGAAAATTATCATCTGCTCAATCACGAAGCTTTTGAGCAAATGAAAAATGGCGTGATGGTTATCAACACCAGCCGCGGGGCGTTGATCGATTCTCAGGCAGCAATCGACGCGCTGAAAAACCAGAAGATCGGTTCCCTGGGGATGGACGTGTACGAAAATGAACGCGACCTGTTCTTTGAAGATAAGTCCAATGATGTGATTCAGGATGATGTGTTCCGTCGTTTGTCAGCCTGTCATAACGTCCTGTTCACCGGGCATCAGGCATTCCTGACTGCCGAAGCATTGACCAGCATTTCTGAAACAACCTTGCAGAATCTGGCTCAAATCGCCAAAGGCGAAACCTGCCCGAACGCCCTCTTCTAATCATTCCGCTCCCCCGCCTCCGGGGGAGCATTTTCAGATAACCCCCAATGATAAATCTGGCGATATCATTACCATCACGAATGCAATTCCGCCACGAACGTAGAGAAAGTTAATGAAGAAAATTGTCACGCTGATTGCGCTCAGCATGCTTATGGCTGGCTGTGTGAGCAATGGAAAAATTTCCGTCAATCGCGAACAGTTACAGCACCACCGTTTTGTTTTACAGAGCGTCAATGGCAAGCCGGTAACCGTCGCCAATAACCCACCTGAATTAAGTTTCGGTGAAAATATGACGGTGTCGGGAAAAATGTGTAATCAGTTCCACGGTCAGGGCAAGCTGTCCGACGGTGAATTAAAAGTGAAAGACATGGCAATGACGCGCATGATGTGCGCCGATCCACAGCTTAACGCGCTCGACGGCATCGTCAGCGAGATGTTTAAGCAAGGCGCACAGGTTGATCTGACTGCTGACCAGTTAACACTGGCCACGGCAGAACAAACGTTGACGTTTAAACTGGCAGATTTAATGTAGTAAAAGCAGTGGTTCAATAATTTCCACAGCTTCCGGCGGCAAGCGACTGCTCACTACAGCGTTTGCCGTTAGGTAATGCACACATGCCGATGGCAGAACCATCCAGTTGACGGGCAACGGATAGCGAACCGCCAATCATGGCGCAATTTGCCTCTCCAGAACTGGACATTGCGGCCTTCATCCCCGGTGCGACATGAGCGGCGGTTGCCTGCTGAACAGGTTCACTGCTGCACGCCGATAATAATAACGCGGCACACCCTACCCAAAACGCTGCGCGCATCTTACTCCCCTCTGAATATTAACCAAACGACACAGCCATAAATAATAGGCAGCGAAAACACCGCCGTCGAGAGGCAAAATGCGCATTTATGCGTGCTGTTTACATTTTCTGGCAATTTTTTGGCTCCTCCTTTGATCAAACCATTCATTCTGATTATTCCCAGGACACAAAAGCGAAAATCTGTCTTTAGCGCTTTTGCTAAAATAGAAAGATATAACTACAGGATTCGCCGCGGTTACGCGGATCCCTCTTTTTGCGCAATGTAAGGGTGTCAGTATGCAAACAATTGACGGTAATGGTGCGGTTGCTTCGGTCGCATTTCGTACCAGCGAAGTTATCGCCATCTACCCGATTACACCAAGTTCGACGATGGCGGAACAGGCAGACGCCTGGGCCGGGAACGGGCTTAAAAACGTGTGGGGGGATACCCCTCGCGTCGTTGAAATGCAGTCGGAAGGCGGTGCGATCGCGACCGTTCACGGCGCGTTGCAGACCGGCGCGCTCTCTACGTCGTTTACCTCATCGCAGGGCCTGTTGCTGATGATCCCAACGCTGTACAAACTGGCCGGTCAGTTGACGCCATTTGTGCTGCACGTTGCCGCGCGTACGATTGCTACTCATGCGCTGTCTATCTTCGGTGACCATTCCGACGTAATGGCGGTGCGCCAGACGGGTTGTGCGATGCTCTGCGCCAGCAGCGTCCAGGAAGCACAGGATTTCGCACTGATTTCACAAATCGCCACCCTGAAAAGTCGGGTGCCTTTTATTCATTTCTTTGATGGTTTCCGTACTTCGCATGAAATCAATAAAATTGTGCCGCTAGCCGATGACACGATCCTCGGACTAATGCCGCAGGCGGAAATCGATGCTCACCGCGCCCGCGCGCTTAATCCAGAGCATCCGGTTATTCGCGGTACATCTGCGAACCCGGATACCTACTTCCAGTCGCGCGAAGCGACAAACCCCTGGTACAACGCGGTTTACGAAAACGTCGAACAGGCGATGAACGACTTCGCCGCGGCGACGGGCCGCCAGTATCAACCCTTTGAATATTACGGTCATCCGCAGGCAGAACGCGTCATTATCTTGATGGGTTCTGCGATTGGTACCTGCGAAGAAGTCGTCGACGAGTTACTTGCTCGTGGAGAGAAAGTTGGCGTCCTGAAAGTTCGACTGTTCCGCCCCTTCTCCGCCAGACATTTACTGCAAGTATTACCAGAAACGGCGCGTAGCGTTGCCGTTCTGGATCGCACCAAAGAGCCTGGCGCCCAAGCAGAACCGTTGTATCTGGATGTAATGACCGCGTTGGCAGAAGCCTTTAACTGCGGTGAGCGGGAAACCCTACCGCGCGTGATTGGCGGACGTTACGGGCTTTCTTCTAAAGAGTTTGGCCCGGACTGCGTGATGGCGGTGTTTAATGAACTGAGCAGCGCTAAGCCCAAATCACGTTTTACGGTCGGTATTTATGACGACGTCACCAATTTGTCGCTACCTCTGCCAGAAAACACCCTGCCCGGTACCGCGAAGCTCGAAGCGCTGTTCTACGGTCTGGGCAGTGACGGTAGCGTGTCGGCCACCAAAAACAATATCAAGATTATCGGTAACTCCACGCCGTGGTACGCGCAGGGTTATTTCGTCTATGACTCGAAAAAGGCAGGTGGCCTGACCGTTTCTCACCTGCGCGTCAGTGAGAAGCCTATCCGTTCCGCGTATCTGGTATCGCAGGCTGATTTTGTCGGCTGCCATCAGTTGCAGTTTATCGATAAATACCAAATGGCCGAGCGTCTGAAGCCTGGCGGTATTTTCCTGCTCAATACCCCGTACAGCGTGGATGAAGTCTGGGCGCGTTTGCCGCAGGAAGTTCAGGCGGTCCTGAATCAGAAGAAAGCCCGTTTCTATGTGATTAATGCGGCCAAAATCGCGCGCGAGTGCGGTCTGGCTGCGCGTATTAACACCGTGATGCAGATGGCATTCTTCCATCTGACGCAAATCTTACCTGGTGACAGCGCGCTGATTGAATTGCAGGGTGCGATTGCGAAAAGCTACAGCAATAAAGGTCAGGATCTGGTGGAACGTAACTGGCAGGCGCTGGCGCTGGCACGTGAATCCGTTGCCGAAGTGGCACTGCAACCGGTTGATCCACACAGCGCCAACCGTCCGCCGGTAGTTTCCGATGCCGCGCCTGATTTCGTGAAAACCGTCACCGCAGCGATGCTCGCCGGACTCGGCGATGCCCTGCCCGTTTCAGCGTTACCGCCGGACGGTACCTGGCCGATGGGTACCACGCGCTGGGAAAAACGCAATATTGCCGAAGAGATCCCAATCTGGAAAGAAGATCTGTGTACCCAGTGTAATCATTGCGTTGCCGCCTGTCCGCACTCGGCAATCCGCGCCAAAGTGGTTTCACCAGAAGCGATGGAAAACGCGCCTGCCAGCCTGCATTCGTTGGATGTGAAATCACGCGATATGCGCGGTCAAAAATATGTCCTGCAGGTTGCACCTGAAGATTGCACCGGTTGTAATCTGTGCGTCGAAGTGTGCCCTGCGAAAGACAGGCAAAATCCGGAGATCAAGGCCATCAATATGATGTCGCGCCTTGAGCATGTTGAAGAAGAAAAAGTTAACTACGACTTCTTCCTCAATCTGCCGGAGATTGATCGCACTAAACTGGAACGTATTGATATTCGTACCTCGCAGTTGATAACGCCGCTGTTTGAATATTCCGGCGCCTGCTCTGGCTGTGGTGAAACGCCGTATATCAAACTGCTTACGCAGCTGTACGGCGATCGTATGCTGATCGCCAATGCGACCGGCTGTTCATCGATTTATGGCGGTAACCTGCCCTCAACGCCGTATACCACCGATGCCAATGGCCGTGGCCCTGCATGGGCGAACTCACTGTTTGAGGATAACGCCGAGTTCGGTCTGGGCTTCCGTCTGACGGTGGATCAGCATCGTGTGCGCGTCATGCGTTTACTGGAACAGTTTGCCGATAAAATCCCGGCTGAGCTGAATGACGCCCTGCACGCGGAGGCAACACCAGAAGTCCGTCGTGAGCAAGTTGCCGCGCTGCGCCAGCACCTGAAAGATGTCGAAGGCGCACAGCAACTGTTAACCGATGCCGACGCGCTGGTCGAAAAATCCATCTGGCTGATTGGCGGCGACGGCTGGGCTTACGATATTGGCTTTGGCGGCCTGGATCACGTCCTGAGCCTGACCGAGAACGTCAATATTCTGGTGCTGGATACTCAATGTTACTCCAACACGGGTGGACAAGCGTCGAAAGCCACGCCGCTCGGGGCCGTCACCAAATTTGGCGAGCACGGTAAGCGCAAGGCGCGTAAAGATCTTGGCGTCAGTATGATGATGTACGGGCACGTGTATGTTGCACAGATCTCTCTGGGCGCACAGCTAAACCAGACGGTGAAAGCGATTCAGGAAGCGGAAGCCTATCCAGGTCCGTCGCTGATTATCGCCTATAGCCCATGTGAGGAGCACGGTTACGATCTTGCGCTAAGCCACGATCAGATGCGCCAGCTCACCGCTACCGGGTTCTGGCCGCTGTACCGCTTTGATCCGCGTCGTGCAGACGAAGGTAAACTGCCGCTGGCGCTGGACTCTCGCCCACCGTCAGACGCGCTGGCTGAGACATTGATGAACGAGCAGCGCTTCCGCCGCCTGAATGCTCAACAACCCGAGGTTGCGGAGCAACTGTGGAAAGACGCAACGGCTGACTTGCAAAAACGCTACGATTTCCTGGCGCAATTGGCAGGAAAAGCAGAAAAGAGCAGCACTGATTAATACGCTCTGTCAGGTATTAACCAGGAGTCAAAAAAAAAGCCCGAACAATTGTTCGGGCTTGTCAATTTATTCGCTGAGTAGTGAGCATTCCTGCCAACATACCAACGACAATAAATTAAGTCGTGACAATAAAGGCATATAACCCGCGCAGAATAACGCAATGAGATTCACTTGTATAATTTTTATTTTATATATTTCCACAACAAAACATTCATGATAATTATCACCATTTCAGCAGAATTATTTATTTAAGGTTTTACTTAAGGCGTAACAATTCATATTTATCTCTTTACGGAACTTCTCCTTTAGCATGCTTTTACTCCCTACACGGGTAGTCACAGGTTAATAAAAAAACTAAAGGATTATTTCAATGAACAGAAAAGTATTGGCACTTGTAATTCCTGCACTGTTAGCGGCAGGCGTTGCTCACGCTGCTGAAGTTTATAATAAAGACGGCAACAAATTAGATCTCTATGGCAAAGTAGACGGCCTGCATTACTTCTCCGACGACGCCAACGGCGATGGCGATCAGACTTATATGCGTATGGGCTTCAAAGGTGAAACTCAGGTTAACGATATGATCACCGGTTATGGCCAGTGGGAATATCAGGTTCAGGCTAACGGTACTGAAAGCGGCGATAAAGGTGATTCCTGGACTCGTCTGGCCTTCGCCGGTATTAAAGTTGGCGACTACGGTTCATTCGACTACGGTCGTAACTACGGTGTACTGTACGACGTAGAAGGCTGGACCGATATGCTGCCAGAATTCGGTGGCGACTCCTATACCAAGGCTGATAACTTCATGACCGGTCGTGCTAACGGCGTAGCGACCTACCGTAACACCGACTTCTTCGGTCTGGTTGACGGTCTGAACGTTGCGCTGCAGTATCAGGGCGCGAACGAAAGTCAAAACGGGCAGGAAGGCACCAATAATAGTGGTGACCGTAATGTGAAGAACTCCAACGGTGACGGCTTCGGTATCTCCTCTACCTACGATCTGGGTATGGGCGTAAGCTTCGGTGCAGCATATACCTCTTCCGATCGTACCAACGAGCAGGTAAATCAATCCACTGCTGGCGGCGACAAAGCGGATGCGTGGACTGCCGGTCTGAAATACGACGCGAACAACATCTATCTGGCAACCATGTACTCCGAAACCCGCAATATGACTCCGTATGGCGGCTCAGACGGTCACGACAATACTATTGCCAACAAAACTCAGAACTTTGAAGTTACGGCACAATATCAATTCGACTTTGGTCTGCGTCCGGAAGTGTCTTTCCTGATGTCTAAAGGTAAAGATCTGGGCGTAAATGGATCTGACGGCGACCAGGATCTGGTGAAATATGCATCCGTAGGCGCTACTTACTACTTCAACAAAAACTTCTCTACCTATGTTGATTACAAAATCAACCTGCTGGATGAAGATAAAAGCTTCTACACCCAGAACGACATCTCTACCGATGACGTTGTAGCACTGGGTATGGTTTACCAGTTCTAATCTGTCTCTGATAGCCCGCTGGCAACAGCGGGCTTTCCTTTCTGTTATCGCAATTCTGTTTTATCCAGATCAAAACATTATATCTGTTGCGTTAAAATACACCTTTGATAGATGATATCTTGCATTAATACCTGTAGTAGAGGATACCTGCAATGAATCATCACCCCGTTAAATCATCCCGTATTGCATCCGTCGGCTATGACGAATCCTCTCGCACACTGGAAATTCGCTTTCATCAACTCACTACATTGCAGTATCAGCATGTCCCGGCGCGTATTTTTCGTGATTTCCTTAGCGTGGTCTCTAAGGGCCGATTTTATGATGGGGTTATAAAAGGGAAATTTCCTGAAATCAAAATAAAGTGATGCCAAAATGTGATCTTTGTCATTGTACATAAAGTGCCATTACGCGGTAAGCTTTAGATGGATACTTAAACAGGAGGTTTTATGAACAGAACGATTCTTGTACCCATCGATATTTCAGACTCAGAATTAACTCAACGCGTTATTGCCCATGTTGAAGCAGAGGCAAAAATTGACGATGCGCAGGTGCATTTTCTGACCGTTATTCCGTCATTGCCCTATTATGCTTCCCTGGGACTGGCCTACTCGGCGGAGTTACCGGCCATGGACGATCTGAAAGCCGAAGCGAAATCTCAACTGGAAGAGATTATCAAGAAGTTCAATATCCCGACGGACAGAGTGCATGTTCACGTTGCTGAAGGTGCGCCAAAAGATAAAATCCTGGAGATCGCCAGGAAATTACCTGCAGATATGGTCATTATTGCCTCACACCGACCGGACATCACCACTTATCTGCTGGGCTCTAACGCCGCAGCCGTGGTGCGTCACGCGGAGTGTTCAGTTCTGGTGGTTCGCTAAGCTGTCTGGCCCGCACACCGTTGCGGGCTTTTTGTTTCTCCCTCTTTTACCCCGCGATTCCTGACCTAAATGTGCTGACATTTTTCCCGCTTATCCGTACCATACACGCCACAGTTTTTATATCAGACTTTTTTTGCCGGACTATCCGGCGTGATGCATACTCTTCTGATGCCACACTACGAATTGAGCCTCTATTAAATGTCGCAAAATCAAGATATTAGTAAGAAAGAACAATACAACCTGAACAAATTACAGAAACGCCTGCGTCGTAACGTAGGTGAAGCTATTGCCGATTTCAATATGATCGAAGACGGCGATCGCATTATGGTGTGTCTTTCCGGTGGGAAAGATAGCTACACCATGCTGGAAATCCTGCGAAATTTGCAGCAAAGCGCCCCAATCAGTTTCTCTTTGGTCGCCGTAAATTTGGATCAAAAACAACCGGGCTTCCCGGAGCACATCCTGCCGGAGTATCTGGAACAACTGGGTGTTGAGTATAAAATTGTCGAAGAAAATACCTACGGGATCGTCAAAGATAAAATTCCTGAAGGCAAAACGACCTGCTCTCTCTGTTCTCGTCTGCGCCGCGGCATTTTGTACCGCACGGCAACCGAATTAGGCGCCACCAAAATTGCGCTCGGACACCATCGCGACGACATCCTGCAAACACTGTTTTTAAATATGTTCTACGGCGGGAAAATGAAAGGCATGCCGCCGAAGCTGATGAGCGATGATGGTAAGCATATTGTGATCCGTCCGCTGGCCTATTGCCGCGAAAAAGATATCGAGCGCTTCTCTGAAGCGAAAGGTTTCCCGATTATTCCGTGCAACCTGTGTGGTTCACAGCCTAACCTGCAACGTCAGGTGATCGCTGATATGCTGCGTGACTGGGATAAGCGCTATCCAGGTCGTATTGAAACGATGTTCAGTGCGATGCAGAATGTGGTGCCTTCTCACCTGAGCGATATTAATCTGTTCGATTTTAAAGGCATCAAACACGGCTCAGAAGTGGTAGATGGCGGAGATCTGGCATTCGATCGTGAAGAGATCCCACTGCAACCAGCAGGCTGGCAGCCGGAAGAAGATGAAAACCAGTTAGATGAGTTGCGTCTGAACGTGGTGGAAGTGAAGTAATAGAGAGGATGCCGTATCCGGCCTACTGGACAAGGTATTATGTCAGTACCAGTAGGCCTGATAAGCGGAACGCCATCAGGCATTCCTACGGGCATTTATTTTAATAAACGAACCCGGCAGTTCTTACCTTTGATCTTACCGTTCTGCAGTTGCTTCCACGCTTTATGTGCCACAGCCTGGCGAACGGCCACGTAGACATGCGCCGGATGAACGGCAATCTTGCCGATATCTGCCCCGTCCAGACCAATATCTCCGGTCAACGCCCCTAATACATCACCAGGCCGCATTTTAGCTTTTTTACCGCCATCGATGCACAGTGTCGCCATCTCAGCCTCCAGCGGCAGAATTGAACCATTACCCGGTGCGGGTAGCCAGTTCAGCTTCAGTTGCAGCATCTCGGACAAAATATTGGCACGTTGCGCTTCTTCCGGCGCACAGAAGCTAATCGCCAGGCCACTGTTACCCGCACGGGCAGTACGTCCAATACGGTGTACATGAACTTCCGGATCCCATGCCAGTTCAAAGTTAACCACCAGCTCGAGCGATTTAATATCCAGGCCACGCGCCGCCACATCGGTGGCAACCAGAACACGGGCACTGCCGTTGGCAAAACGTACGAGCGTCTGGTCCCGATCGCGTTGCTCAAGATCGCCATGAAGCGATAATGCGCTTTGCCCGGCTGCGTTCAGTGCATCACAAACAGCCTGACAATCTTTTTTGGTGTTACAGAAAACCACACATGATGCCGGCTGATGCTGGCTAAGTAATTTTTGCAACAGCGGAATTTTGCCGTGTGAGGAGATTTCAAAGAATTGTTGTTCAATCGCTGGCAACGCATCGACTGTATCAATCTCAATCGTTAACGGATTGTTTTGCACGCGACCACTGATCGCGGCAATTGCTTCCGGCCAGGTTGCGGAAAACAGCAATGTCTGACGGGACGCTGGTGCAAAGCGGATTACGTCATCAATTGCATCACTAAATCCCATATCCAGCATGCGGTCGGCTTCATCCATCACCAGCGTATTCAACGCATCAAGGGAGACGGTGCCTTTTTGCAGGTGGTCGAGTAAACGTCCCGGCGTGGCAACAATAATATGTGGGGCATGTTGCAGAGAATCACGCTGTGCGCCAAAGGGCTGGCCACCGCACAGCGTCAAAATTTTGGTATTTGGCAGAAAACGCGCCAAACGACGCAATTCACCGGCGACCTGGTCAGCCAGTTCGCGGGTTGGGCACAGCACCAGCGACTGAGTCTGAAACAGCGCAGCATCAATGTGTTGTAACAGGCCAAGACCAAACGCGGCCGTTTTGCCACTGCCGGTTTTTGCCTGCACACGAACATCTTTTCCTGCCAGGATTGCCGGCAACGCAGCGGCCTGAACAGGCGTCATTTCAAGATAACCCAGCTCATTAAGATTCTCGAGTTGGGCGGCAGGCAAAACATTCAGGGTTGAAAAAGCGGTCACAATTTAATCTCGCGGTAAAAACTCACATTCAGCAGGCGCGTATCCTCGCAGATCTGCGCCCGTGATGCGACAATTTAATCGGCTCTTCATCCGGTGACGGGTCCGGCATAGGTTGCGGACGAGGTATGGAGTCGGGAATCGGAACCGGGTCGGTGGGAACAGTATCGGAATGGGGACGTTGCAACTGCAACGGGGCGAATAAGCAGGTCATATTACCCTCCAGTGAGTCAGGCTGACCCTTTTAGGGTAGACGCTGGTTTCCTACAGGCAAAAAAAAGCCGACTAATCTAAGTCGGCGTCGTACGAATCAATTGTGCTATGCAGTAATTCAAAAAAGGAAGTAAGACAATATGGAGCGCAACGCCCATCGCTTGACGTTGCATTCACCTGCGAGAGAGATATTGCCCCGAATAGGTAGATGGTTTATTGACCTCGCTCAAAAACTTCGCCGTTTTCACTCACGAAAGTCAATAAAAAACGTAGTTGTTACAACCATTTACTACGATGCAACCATAAAGTAACACCACCAATCAGGACAACTAACAGAATACAGAATAGCGAAAAACCAAACTGCCAGCCGCCACCGGGAATCCCCCCGAGATTGACGCCAAACAGTCCGGTTAAAAATGTGCTGGGCAGAAAAACCATTGCCATCAACGACATGGTATAGGTTCTTCGCGCCAGAGATTCCTGCATAACCTGAGCAATTTCATCCGCCATAATGCCCGTCCGGGCGATGCATGCGTCGATCTCATCCAACCCTCTTCCCAATCTGTCGGCGATATCCTGCATCCGACGTCGGTGATCGTCAGTCATCCACGGTAAACGTTCACTGGCCAGGCGCGCATAAACATCGCGCTGAGGGGCCATATAGCGCCGCATGACTATCAGTTGTTTGCGCAGCAATGCCAGAAAACCGCGAGGCGGGATCTGCTGATCCAGCAGGTTGTCTTCCAGATCGATAATTTTGTCATGCAATTGTTCGATAAACTCACTGGCATGATCGGTTAAGGCATCACAAACATCCACAAGCCAGCTACCACAGTCAGACGGTCCCGTCCCTTCCTGCAAGTCACTTACCACATCATCCAGTGCCAGCACTTTACGCTGACGTGTTGAGACAATCAGGCGTTCATCCATATATAAGCGCATGGCGACAAGCTGGTCAGGGCGTTCGTCGGTGCTGCCATTAATACAGCGTAACGTAATCAGCGTCCCTTCCCCGATCCTGCTTACGCGCGGGCGAGTACTTTCTCCCGCCAGTGCATCACGCACATTATTAGGAAGCAGAGGCGTTGTCGCCAGCCATTGCGCGCTATCAGAATGGGTGTAATTAAGATGCAGCCAGCACGGATGCGCACTGTCGATAACATCGTTGTCTTCCAGCGGTTTCACGCCACCGCGACCATCCAGCAGCCAGGCAAACACGGCATCCGGCACATTAACTTCGGTTCCCTTAATGGCTTCCACAGCGCCTCCATAAACATTCAAACTTTTTGTTAGTCTAGTCTTCAGTATATGTTAAGCAATATCGCATTGTCCCATTATGCTGAAATGATTCATAAAAGTGTTCAAGAAAATAAAAAGCGCCGACGGGTTCGGCGCTGTGGCGAGCAGATGTTGAATCTTAATATGAAGAACTGCATTTAACCCGTTGATGTAGTCCGGAGACAGGAGAATCTCGATGCAAGATCGTGGTTGTTTCGACAGATATATTTTTACTTAAGCGAAATTTATGTGTACGTGACAGAAGATCATTCACCTGACTTTTCAGGATACCGGACGAATCAGATAACTCATCGACCATGCTGACATTACTTTGCGTCACGTTTTCCAGTTCGACAAGAGCCTGGGTAATTCTGGTGATCCCGTTTTCCTGTTCCCGTGTGGTTGTTAATATCTCCGCCATCAGCTGATTTAATTGCCCTGCACCACCCACAATATCCTGCATGTTTTTTTCGGCTTCACGTACAACCGCCGCACCCTGCTGGACATTGTGATGCGTTTCATCGATAAGCCGTTTAATACTTTTTGCCGCTTCTGCGCTACGATGTGCCAATATTCTCACTTCACCTGCAACGACAGAAAAACCTTTGCCATGTTCACCAGCCCTCGCCGCCTCAACCGCCGCATTCAATGCCAGAATATTCGTCTGGAATGCAATACCATCTATTAACGCGATAATTTCAGTCATCTGCTGAGCGCAGTCGGTGATCGAGCGCATATTGGTGGCGACCTGCACCATTAAATCGCCCCCCTGGCGAGCAGATTGTGTCGCAATATTTGCCTGGGCGCTCGCCATGTGCGTATTGTCTGCATTATTGCGCGTACTAACCGCTATCTCATCCATATTCGCAGCTGTTTGCATTAACGCGCCAGACTGCTGTTCCGTTTTTACTGACAGTTCAGCGCTACGCTCCGCGAGTTGTTCAGAAAGCGTCATCACGGTCCGCGAAGAGGATCTGATCTCACTGACTAACGTGGAAATATTACTCGCCAGACTGTTAATTCCCGGAATAAGTCTGCCAGCACAATTATTACCGAACTCAGGAATACTCATTGCCAGATTCCCTGCAGTCACCTCTTCAATGCTTTCTTTTACCGTATTAATCGGCACGACGAGATATTTTGTCATATACCACCATAAATATAATAGTGAAATAGTACAAACCACATCAGTGCCAATAATGACATTAAATCCTGCAGATAATATTACCTCTACGATATTGAGGACCACTACGGTACATACCAGAAATAAAGTAATAAACGTCCTGACGCTTATATTATTTAACATTTTAATCCTGCCTGCCAAAGAATAACGCGGAGTATTATTTTTTATAGCACCTGCAATGCAGATTGCCATTCCGCGATACCGAAAGTTCCACTTTCAATGAGAGCATGCCGCCTTTTCACTTAAAGCACACTATCACACCACCAGTTTACATTAGTCTGGTTATTTATCCCGCATAAGCTGGCGTTCACGCCAGTTGCCAGACTATTGTCACCCAGTGCACAATGCGAACAAAAATACGCCAAATCATAAACTCGGTGAATGTTTTCATAAGCAAACATCACATACTCCACCGTTATAGCGGCTCAGACTAATACTGCTGACAGGAAACTAAGAACGCGCCTGGTTTTACCAGGTTAACTGGACAGAATCTGCTAGATTTATCATCACGGTTTTTTATCGATGGGTAGTAAGATGTTGCACGTGTCATGGGACCCTGTACTGATTGGGATTTCCTTTGTTGTCGCATTCATTGCTTCGTTTATTGCCCTCGATAGCGCAGGGAAAGTGGCGATCTCTAATCGTCGGGAATCGACTTTCTGGCGTTTATCTGGCGGGGCAACGCTGGGGATGGGGATCTGGTCGATGCATTTTATTGGCATGCTGGCCATGAAAATGAGTATGCCAATTAATTATCACTTTTCACTCACGGCATTTTCTTTTTTGATCGCACTCATTTCCGCGACGCTTGCCATCAATATTGCGATATCAGGTCAAACGCTTTCGACCAGGCGGCTTATTGTTGCAACAAGCCTATTAAGCACCGGTGTTGTGACCATGCACTACGTTGGCATGGTCGCTATCGTTGAACATGTTGCTATCCGCTGGCAGTTCTCACTCATTTTGCTTTCCGTGGTCATTGCCATTATCGCGTCAGGGATCGGCCTGTGGTTAGCTTTTCATTTGCGGCAAAATACCCGACGCGCATTAATAAACCGACTTATTGCCGCTCTGGTAATGGCGCTGGCGATCGCCTCAATGCATTACACCGGGATGGGGGCGGCCACCTTCACGCATTTCGGTCACACTGCGCATGATGGACTGAGCACGCTGGAACTCTCTATCTGGGTCTGCGCCGTCACGCTGGTGATTCTGGGTATTATGCTGGTCATTTCGATGGTGGATTCTCAGCTACGCACCTCAAGACTGGCCGATAATCTGCATCAACTGAACTGCCAGCTTGAGCACCAGGTCCACTTCGATGCGCTGACCGGCCTTGCCAATCGAACGCAAATAGACGTCTGCTTACAGACCTGCCTGCGTCATTCCAAACTGCATCAACAACACTTCGCCCTGGTCTTTATCGACCTTGATCGATTCAAAATCGTAAACGACACCTGGGGCCATCACATTGGCGATCAGTTGCTTATCTCCAGCACACAACGCATATACAACTGCCTTGAGGACACCATGACGCTGGCGAGGCTGGGTGGTGATGAATTTATCCTGCTGGTGCCAAACAGCAACCGGGAAGCAATTTCAGTGCTGATGACCCGTATTGCCAGCGCCGTCAAAGAACCTTTTACACTGTTTGGACATACCATTCGCGTTTCGTTAAGCGCGGGAAGCAGTCTTTATCCCGAACACGGCTCAACGTTACATGAGCTAAAAGTTAAAGCCGATACTGCGATGTATCATGTCAAACAGGCTGGCAGAAACGGCTGGGCGATTTATACCCCAGAGATGGAGGCTATCGCCGATACGCCACCAACGTTCTTGCAGGAACTGTCGCAAGCGCTTGAGCGGAATCAATTTGAATTATGGTATCAACCTAAATACACCGCCGGGGATCGCTCTCTGACGGGGTTTGAGGCGTTGTTACGCTGGCACCATCCTGAACGCGGCATTCTGCTGCCGGCTGAATTCCTGCCCGCACTTGAAGAAACAGGCCTGATTATTCCTGTCGGCACCTGGGTTCTCCAGCAGGCATGCGGTCAGTTATATCAATGGAAGTCACAAGGCCACACGGAGTGGACCCTTGCCGTTAATCTGTCACCAGCCCAGTTTGAACAACCTGATATTGTCGATATAGTCTGCAACGCCCTGGCACAATATCAGCTTTCACCAGCACATCTCACGCTGGAACTGACTGAAAGTACGGCACTTAAAAATTTAAAACGCAGCGTAGAAGTCCTGAACGCGTTTGCCGATTTGGGGATCACCGTTTCTATTGATGATTTTGGCACCGGTTATTCAAATATATTGATGCTGAAATCACTTCCGGCACGAGAATTAAAAATCGACAGAATATTTGTCAAAGATATTAGTGAGAACAGCAAAAATACAAAAATCGTGTCTACTATTATAGACATAGCGCACTCTATGAATATGCGCGTTGTGGCAGAGGGTATAGAGACCCAGGAGCAGGAAACGCTGTTAACCCAGATGGGCTGCGGTGTGCTGCAAGGCTTCCTGTATGCGAAACCGCTGCCAGCACATAAAATCTATGACTTGATACAAACTGAAAACGCCACAAAAGTAAAACCAACGGTACAACCCTTGTCTCACCGACAATCAATAACATTGTGAGATTGCATAATTAAAAAAATTCGCCAATAAACCGGCAACACAGCATATGAAGATAACGGGATTATCGATGAGCATAAACGAGCTGCATTCACTGGATTTATTAACCATTCCGGTCTGGATCGTTTCGCCACATACCGAAGAACTGGTGTTCGCCAATACCGTTGCACGGGAACTGATGCAGGCCCCGTGTTTCCCCCCTCTCAGAAAAGGCACATTCTCCACGCACGCACAAAATGATTTACCTATGTATCTTAGTGATTTGCGAAATCATCATGACATTGTAGAGATACTCACGGTTTACCGCGAAAGCGAGGAAATCGCGCTGGCCTGTCGTTTGTCCATCAGGACGCTTCAGGATATAGGTGATGTTATCCTCTATGAAGGCATTGAAACACCGACAGCGCAAGGTCTGAAAGCCAGCCGCTCTGCCACCTATCAGCGGAAAAAACAAGGATTCTATGCCCGTTTTTTCCAGACTAACTCAGCACCCATGTTGCTTATTGATCCGTCACGCGACGGATTGATTGTGGATGCAAATCTCAGTGCCCTGAATTTCTATGGCTATGATCATGACGTGATGTGTCAGAAGCATACCTGGGAAATCAATATGCTGGGGCGCCATATATTGCCGATAATGCATAAAATTGCGCATCTTCCTGGTGGCCATAAGCCCTTACATTTTGTCCACAGACTTGCCGATGGAAGCACCCGTCACGTACAAACCTATGCCGGTCCTATCGAAATCTACGGCAATAAGCTGATGCTGTGCATTGTTCACGATATTACCGAGCAAAAACGTCTGGAACTGGAACTGGAACGCGCCGCCTTGCATGACGCGTTAACCGGATTACTCAACCGGCGGCATTTTTATCAGATAACTGAGCCAGCGCAGACACACACAACATCGTTAACGCAGGATTACAGTTTGCTGCTAATCGACACCGACCGGTTTAAAAGCATCAACGATCTTTTCGGGCATTTAAAAGGGGATGATGTACTTTGCGCGTTGGCACGCACCCTGGAATCCTGTGCAAGAAAAGACGATCTGGTTTTTCGTTGGGGGGGAGAAGAGTTTGTACTGCTTTTGCCACGCACGTCTTTAGATGCAGCACTTAATCTCGCTGAAGTAATACGCGCGACGGTAGCCAAGGTGAGCCTCCCTGGCCTTCCCCGCTTTACTGTCAGTATTGGTGTGGCGCGACACGAAGCCAATGAAAGTATTGATGAGTTATTTAAACGCGTGGACGACGCATTGTACAAAGCCAAAAATGAAGGCAGAAACAGAGTGCTGGCTGCCTGATGACTACCCTGTCTAGCGACTACGTTTAGCGTGGCGTTCCCAGTTCTCCTGTTTCGCCAGCGCCGTTTTACGTAACGCCACATAACATGCCCCGCTGCCGCCATGATGCGGCAGTGCGGTGCAGAAAGCCTGCACATCATCAAACTCCGTTAACCAACGCGCGACGTAGCTACGAACGATGTTGGCATGGGAGTTATCATCACGCCCCTTACCGTGAATCACCAGGACGTTGCGCAACCCATCCTGCTGCGCCTGTAAAATAAAGCTAAATAGCATCTGGCGGCAGGTTTCAACGGGCTGTCGCACAAGATTAAGGCTTGCTTGTTGCGGATATTTCCCGGTGCGCAGCTTGTCAGTCACGCCATGCTGTAACCCTTCACGACGAAACTCCAGCGGAACGCTCAGCGGGACGATATCCAGAAAACCTGTCGAGAGAAAGTTATCCAGCTGCAGCGTATCAATACGTGCCGGAGCGCGAAGATTACGCGTTGGCTGCCAGTGAACATCGGCGCATCCCTTCAGTGGTTGAACATCCCCCATGGCGTCAAGAAACAGCGATGCATCATCATGGTTCATGTTTCATCCTCCAGCGATTTTACGACGGTCATTATCATAACCGCGCACTATTATACCGACAACGGTTTACGGTTATTTCCAATAACGCACCGTTCGACATTCCTTTACCTCCACAAGTTAAGATCCGTTTTTGGGGGTATAGAAACGACTATCACTGACATGATAATGTGTAACCCCGCCTGTAATGAGAAAAACGGATGCTGAACTTACTTGAAGACATCATTGCAACACCCCTAGGCCCGTTGTGGGTAATTTGTGATGAGCAATTTCGCCTGCGTGCGGTTGAATGGGATCAACATCGCGATCGTATGGAGCAATTACTCGATATTCATTATCGTTCCGAGGGTTATCAGCGTATTGCTGCCAAAAACCCCGGAGGGCTAAGCGATAAGCTGGCAGAGTATTTTGCGGGAAATCTCAGCATTATAGATACGCTTGAAACCGCAACAGCGGGAACCCCTTTCCAACGCGAGGTCTGGAAAGCGTTACGTTCTATCCCCTGCGGGCAGGTCATGCATTATGGACAACTGGCTGAACAACTGGGGCGCCCCGGTGCCGCCAGAGCCGTTGGTGCGGCTAATGGTTCCAATCCTGTCAGCATCGTCGTCCCGTGCCACCGCGTGATTGGACGGAATGGCACAATGACTGGCTATGCGGGTGGCGTGCAGCGAAAAGAGTGGTTATTGCGCCATGAAGGCTATCTGCTACTCTAGAATCCAGGCAATTAATGCCTTATTCATCACACTTCCACACAATGCATCCCCAAATAAAGTGCGGTTAATCAGATAGATACAAACATTCAACTCGCTTATGCCTGAATTATTCTCTATTGGGAGTAGCTCAGGCTTACGTGCTCACCAAAAAGATGTTAAAATTGACAAATATCAATTACGGCTTGAGCAGACCTATGATCCCGGAAAAGCGAATTATACGGCGCATTCAGTCTGGCGGTTGTGCTATCCATTGCCAGGATTGCAGCATCAGCCAGCTTTGCATCCCGTTCACACTTAACGAGCATGAGCTTGACCAGCTCGATAACATTATCGAGCGCAAAAAGCCTATCCAAAAGGGGCAGACGCTCTTTAAAGCAGGTGACGAGCTTAAGTCACTCTATGCTATCCGTTCCGGAACGATAAAAAGCTATACCATTACCGAACAAGGCGATGAGCAAATCACCGGTTTCCACTTAGCGGGCGACCTGGTTGGTTTTGACGCGATTGGCAGCGGTCACCACCCAAGCTTTGCCCAGGCGCTGGAAACGTCAATGGTATGCGAAATTCCTTTCGAAACCCTGGATGACCTGTCCGGTAAAATGCCGAACCTGCGTCAACAGATGATGCGTCTGATGAGTGGCGAAATCAAAGGCGACCAGGACATGATCCTGCTGTTGTCGAAGAAGAATGCTGAAGAGCGCCTGGCGGCCTTTATCTACAATCTGTCCCGCCGTTTTGCCCAGCGGGGCTTCTCTCCGCGCGAATTCCGTCTGACAATGACCCGTGGCGATATCGGTAATTACCTCGGCCTGACGGTTGAAACCATTAGCCGCCTGCTGGGTCGCTTCCAGAAAAGCGGTATGCTGGCGGTGAAAGGTAAATATATCACTATTGAGAATAGCGACGCGCTGGCCGTCCTTGCTGGCCACACGCGTAACGTTGCGTAACCTTCTCAGTTAACCTTCTGTCAAATTGCTAAATTACCCCAATTTAATGGTTTGGCAGAAGGCTCTTCTGCTCTGATTTAATTAAAATATAAAAACTATAAGTGTACTCAATATAAATATTCCCATCATTAATGCTGTCACAATAACTACGGTTAAAAACTCTTTCCTGCCTGGTAGCATAAAAAGCCTCTGAGGTGATTCAATATAATAACCAAACTATTCCATGGTCAGACATTTACTTCTGTAAATAATCCAATATTCTCAGCCGAGATAATGATGCAGGATAGCAGCGGTCAGCACACCAATAGCAACGGTGACAGGCATAGGAAAACGTAATGCGGCGATCAGTGTTAAACCTAATGCGATAAGATCGGCAGGGTTTCCGGACGCAAAATAAGGTGCGATAAATGCCAGCATGACGCATCCTGGCGATGATTTAAGAACGGCCATCGATCTGGGGGATAACACCCGGTTGCGCAATATCATGTACGACGCAATACGTGTCGCATAGGTGGTCAGAGCCATCAGGAGGATGGCGAACAGCGTTTGCTGGTCTGGCATTATTTATCCCCCTGCAACCATGCAACCACTAATCCCACCAACGGACCTGCCATGACATACCAAACACCGGGGACATAATGATAAACCGCAACCGCAACAATCAGGCTGGCAAACCACGGTATCGCTTTGCGAAAACCGCTCCACATGCCCCTGACAAGCACAAGGAATACAGCGGGAAAAGCCATATCAAAACCGTAACGATGAACATCGCCAAGCACAGGGCCGATTAACGCGCCTAACGTGGTACAACCTACCCACATAGTATAAAAAGAAAAAGAAGCGGCTAAATAATAAGGCATACTAAAATGAGGAACATTATTAATGCTTCTTTTATATGCATCACTATAACTTAACGCCCAACTTTCATCAGTCATAAAAAAAAGTGCAGGTAAAACTTTACGCTTAGAAAAACGCATCAACAGCGGAACAAGAGTTGCCCCCATCAGAATATGTCTGCTATTAACCAGGAATGTAACTGCCATAATAAGAAAAATATGGGGAGGTGAAGTCCAGATTTGTATTGCTGCAAATTCAGATCCACCAGCGAAATTTAATCCCGTCATTAGCGGAACAGCTAAACCATTGAGTCCTTTATGGCTGGCCTGGGCCCCCAAAACCAGAGCAAAAGGAATCACGCCAAGTAAAACGGGAAAACCGTCTTTCAACCCACGGACAACGTCTTTTCTAATACTATCAATAGCTGTCGGATCATCTGCAGATCCTGCGCCATCTATACTTTCACTCATACTTTTCACACTCATACCCGATGCCTGTTCTGACCCATTTTGATACTGGCGTCAGAATAGAATGCGTGACACTATTAGTAAATATAAATAGTGTCACATTACACTTATGGTGATCCGATGCGTGAGCGTTCTCCCTGGCAGCCAAGACTGTCCAGCAATGCGACATCTCCAACAGAACAATTAGTTGAGGCCCTGGCCGAAGATATCCTCTCAGGATCGCTTCAGCATGGCGCCCGCTTACCAGCCCACCGTAATTTAGCGGACACATTGGGTATCGGGCTTGGCACCGTAACGAAAGCCTATGGGATCCTTGAGAAACGTGGACTTGTCAGAAGTGTGAAAGGAAGCGGGATGTTTGTAGCACTAGCAAATTCGCGTGGTCAGACCGTCATCGATTTGTCGCAAAATACCCCCCCGGCTGCGCTAAGCTCGCGTTCACTCAGCGCGACACTTTCGGCAATCGCTCGCCGTCCGGATATGGACATGTTCAACACCTACGCGCCAGCAGCCGGCCATGACGAACACCGTCGCCTGATGGCTCGCTGGTTCAACAGGCTGGGAATGCCCGCTGATTATCGCCAACTCATTATTACCAGCGGAGCGCAACATGCGCTTTCAGTGGCGTTATCAACGGTATGCGAACCTTTTGGGACACTTTATGTGGAGGCGCAAACGTATTCCGGACTGATCCAACTTTCACGGCTGTTAAAACTGAGACTGGTTGGCATTCCGATGGATGACGAAGGGATGGATGTTTCAGTATTGGAGAAAATGCTGGATGCCAGCGATGACAAACGCAGTGCGGTATATGTCACTCCCCTGCTACAAAGCCCTTCGACGCGCATAATGAGTCTTGCCCGGCGAAAAGACCTGATACGCGTTTGCCGTGCAAACGCATTATTTATTATCGAAGATGATGTCTATCGACTCACCCGTAATATTGAACTCCCACAAATTGCCCGATTAGCACCGGATATCACTTTATATGTAAATAGCTTATCTAAAATACTGAACCCCACGTTACGCATCGGCGGACTTCTGCTGCCTGAACAGCTATATTCCCGAGCTGAATCCATGCTCAGAGCAACGGCAATGATGGTTTCCCCGATAAGTTGCGCGATCATGGAGCAATGGTTACTTGATGGTACTGCGGAAACCGTAACCTCTGCGATAGAACACGAAACAGTTCGCCGCTATGAATTAGCCTTTTCTATTTTAGGTGAGCATCTTTATCGCTCCGGGCATCCCAGCTTTCACCTCTGGTTGCCACTGGCTCGCGAAAGCGTACAACCGTTCTACGAAGCAGCCTTAGCGGCAGGGATCAAAGTTACCTCACCCGTATCAACAGAGGTCAACCCGTTATCCGAGCAGTCAGGTATCCGACTGTGCATTGGTGGGCCGGAGATCGAACAACTTCACCGGGCACTCTTAACTCTTAAAGAGATTGCCGGGCAGTTGAAACGTCCACACGTCCAAACTTTTTCCGTGTAGCGCGCAAGCACAATAGAAACAACGGAAAATGGTTTAAATTGAGCGGGATGTGGGGAAAAGCTGGAGATTTCCCCAGTTTATTGATCTGGCAAGAGGTTCTCCCCTGTTTCAATCCACATTATTGGGTTACTCTTTTAAATACAAACTGCGGTGACAGTTGTAAGGAGACCCTGTATGGCTATGTATCAAAACATGCTGGTAGTCATCGATCCAAACCAGGACGATCAACCAGCATTACGGCGAGCTGTTTATTTGCATCAACGGATTGGTGGCAAAATTAAAGCCTTTTTGCCGATCTATGACTTTTCCTACGAGATGACCACCCTGCTGTCGCCGGACGAGCGTACGGCAATGCGTCAGGGGGTCATCAGCCAGCGAACTGCATGGATACGTGAACAAGCGAAATACTATATCGAAGCAGGGATCCCGCTTGATATTAAAGTGGTCTGGCACAACCGTCCCTTTGAAGCCATCATCCAGGAAGTGATCAGCGCTAAGCATGACCTGGTGCTCAAAATGGCACACCAACACGATCGCCTTGAAGCCGTAATTTTCACACCAACTGACTGGCATTTGTTGCGTAAATGTCCAAGCCCGGTATGGATGGTCAAAGATCAGCCGTGGCCGGAAGGTGGTAAAGCGCTGGTAGCGGTGAACCTCGCCAGTGAAGAGGCGTATCACAATGCACTCAACGAAAAACTGGTCAAAGAAACGTTGCAGCTCGCAGAACAGGTTAACCATACCGAAGTACACCTGGTGGGCGCCTATCCTGTAACGCCTATCAACATTGCGATTGAGCTACCTGAATTTGATCCCAGCGTGTACAACGACGCCATCCGTGGACAACATCTGCTGGCCATGAAGGCATTACGCCAGAAATTCAGTATTGATGAAAAAGTTACACACGTTGAAAAAGGATTGCCTGAAGAGGTCATCCCGGATTTAGCTGAGCATTTACAGGCGGGTATCGTGGTACTCGGCACCGTTGGGCGCACCGGCATATCAGCTGCGTTTTTGGGGAATACCGCAGAACAGGTTATCGACCATCTGCGTTGCGACCTGCTGGTTATCAAACCGGATCAGTACCAGACCCCGGTTGAACTGGACGACGAAGAAGACGATTAACCCTGTAGCAAAATGCCGGATGGCGATGTCATCCGGCATGACATGTTCTTAGTGCTTCTCCTCGCCTCCGAGGAAATAGATACCGAGCGGAATAGCCAGCAAAATAGTAAAAACCATACTGTAGACGCAAATCATTGCGGATTGAATGGCATACATCGAAGCTGTCCAGTCGGAGAGCGGAATGTCATACTGTTCAATGACGCCACCAATCGTCGCGCGCGTCACAACCGATGCCGCAATAATAAATACCCCAAGCAGACATAACAGAAACTTCCGTCCCTTCGCTGTCTTCAGCTTAGCCATGATCATAATATCGTCCTTATGCAGATGAATACCGTGTTACTTTGCAGCAACAATACCATGACATCAACTCACTGTCTGCTACATACGCCACACTCAAACTTGACATGCGTACTATTCGCCTGAAAATAACGCTGATTGTATTATTTCGCTCTCCTTTTGATGAATGATCTGACAGCCTGAACTAGGTAAAATATCCGCTGATGAAGGATGTCAGATGATATTTAGCTAACACGGAGTGACCTGGGAGAATCATGATCGCTGAACTGTTTATAAATAATGCGTTTAATTTAACGGTAATTCTCAGCAGCTGTGCAGCGTTAGTCCTGATGAGCGTGTGGTTTCATCGTAGTGAAAAACACTGCAAAGGATTCATATTCCACGCAGCACAGTTTTTTGTTTATGCCATTATCATTGGTACGTTTGGCACTATTGCGAATAACGTCATCGATAGTTATAAGCTGAAATTTATCTCCCCAAGCGTGGTCGACTTTATCTGTACCTCGTTGATTGCGTTGATCCTGACGATAAAACTCTTTCTGGTCATCAACCAGTTTGAAAAAACGCAGATTAGTAAGGGCAGAGATATCACCAGTGCGAGGATCATGTCACGCATCATTAAGATTACGATCGTCGTCGCCATCATCTTGCTGTACGGTGAGCATTTCGGCATGAGCCTGTCAGGGCTGTTAACGTTCGGCGGCATCGGCGGTATCGCTGTCGGTATGGCAGGTAAAGATATCCTGAGCAATTTTTTCTCTGGCATTATGCTCTACTTCGACAGGCCGTTTAGCATCGGTGACTGGATCCGCTCTCCGGACCGAAATATCGAAGGTACGGTAACGGAAATCGGCTGGAGAATGACCAAAATAAACACCTTCGACCACCGTCCGTTATACGTGCCGAACTCAATTTTCTCTTCCATCAGTGTAGAAAACCCGGGGCGGATGAGTAATCGACGAATCAAAACGGTGATCGGGTTACGTTATGAAGATGCTGATAAAATTGGCGCAGTTGTCGAGTCGGTCAGAAAAATGTTGCAAAATCATCCCGGAATAGATCAAAAACAAACCCTGCTGGTCTATTTTAATGAATTTGCCGATTCATCGCTGAATATCATGGTGTATTGCTTCACGAAAACCACCGTGTGGCAGGAGTGGCTTGCTGTACAACAAGATGTGTACTTGAAAATTATTACAATAGTTCAGGAAAACGGTGCTGACTTTGCGTTCCCCAGTCAGACGTTGTATATGGATAACGCCGAGGCACAACCTTCTGCCCACTAACCAAAATCAAGACGCGGATACCCGCGTCTTTCATCTGTTCGCTGTCTGCTGAAAGCACAACATCACTGCCCCCGGGCGTCTGGCATCAGCTTCTTTGCCTGGCGACCGCGTGAATAACGTAACATCAGCCCCCAATGCTTTAGCAATCTTGATCGCCATGTGTCCCAGGCCACCCAACCCAACAACAGCGACTTTACTCCCCTGCCCAACCTGCCAGTGACGCAACGGCGACCATGTGGTGATACCGGCACACAACAACGGTGCAGCACCACGTAAGTCGATTCCTTCCGGCACCTTCACGACGAACAAAACTGTGCGGGACCAGATCTTCTTTCACCGCCAGCGCGGCATAACCCTTCACGTTCATGGCTATTTCGATCTCCTCAGAGATAAAGTGCACCTCAACCAGCATAGCTCAGGGCAACAGGTTGTACTCGGCGTCAGCGACCGGCTCCAGCCATTCATTCGATGCGCCTGCTACCGGGATTTCTACCGCAATATGGGCAAACCAGCTATCACGTGCAGCTCCGTGCCAGTGTTTCATTCCCGCCGGAATATGAACCACATCACCCGTTTTCAGTTCTCGCGCAGGTTGATTCCACGCCTGGTACCAGCCTCTGCCGCCAGTCACCAGCAGAATTTGACCGCCCTGATGATGAATGTGCCAAAAATTACGGCAGCCAGGTTCAAATGCAACGTTACCAATCACCACTCCTTCCATTGAAAGCATGGTCAGATAGCTGGTCCCGGTGAAGTACTTCGCATAGGCTTCATTTTTCTCTCCCCGGGGAAAGACGCTGTTGCCATCAAATTGTTCGTTCATCATGACTCCTGCTGGGGTATTAGCTAACGGAATTCCTTAAATACATTCATCAAGAACTGCACGGGCATTTTCCGCAATCTCAGCACCACAGTGCTGCTTAAGTAGCGCAGTAAACGCGATAAGTTGCTCAGGGCGGAACCCAACATTCAGGCTGATCGCGAAGTGACTTTTCAGTTGGCTGTTCACGCCGCCCAGTACGGCTAACGCAGAGACGGTTGCCAGTTCACGAGTCGGCCAGTCCAGTACATCGCGCTGAAAAATATCGCCAAACAGATGTGCTTTAAGCCAGGTATCAATGGCAGGGGCAAAATCAAACAGCGGACCGCTAACCGGCTGTCCAACCAGTTGGGTTTGCGTTTGGCTCCCCGCCAGCAGGCTGTTCCAGTCAACAGGTTGCGGCGTAGTGGATTTCCCTTCTGGATCCACAATCCCTTTTTCTTTGCGGACTTTCACTACCGACATCAGGCACGACAGGCCATTCAGGCTACGGGGAAAACCACAGTACGCGTAAAGCTGCTGTAAAACCTCTTTCACTTCATTCAGCGTTAGTCCTGCATCTAACCCTGCATTAAGCGCTGCCTCCAGCTTATCTGGCTGTCCTGTGGCAGTGAATGCTGCAATGGGGACAACTGCCAGTTGTCTGGCATTCAAATGATTTGACATGTTCGATTCTCCGGGGAGGCGACAGCCTCTGCCGCCGAATGCTGAAAACGCAAAAATTATAGAGGCTCAGCGTATCGACGATTAGAGGGTTAAATAAGGACAAACCTATGAAGACAAGTCATGAATAGCGCTATCCACAATGTGGCAGTACAGCGCTGTCCGTCACATCCACTTGCGGTGCATCCAATTTCACGGGCCAGCGACTCATATGCTGGATAAACTCGACACATGAAAGATATTTTTTACGGCAGCCGAAACGCTGAAGTTCAGAGAGGCTGCCGCAACACTCGGTCTGGCCACCCAACAAATAACCCGAGGTATTACTGAACTACAGATCCTGCGCGGGCAATTTTGTCATCCGGCCTGATCTACGTATTACGCTACAATCTCGATTAAATTACCGTCGGGGTCCTGAATGACGGCCTCGTAATACCCGTCACCGGTGGTTCGTGGTCCGGAGACCAGGATGCCCTGTTCTTTTGCGCGTATAGCCAGAGCATCAACATGCCCCGCGCCACCAACAGAGAGAGCCAGATGCACCCATCCTGAAGTGTTATTGTCAGGTACAGGGTGGGTCAGTCCCGGTTTGGTCATTAACTCAATCGCAATGTCCTCACCAATGTTGACGAAATAAGATTCAAACCCGGGATTGGTTTTGCTGCAGTATTTTTCGTTTATCACACCATCAAAAAACGACACCCAGAACCGGGCTTGTCGTTCAAGATCCCGGGTCCATAAAGCCATGTGTGCAATTTTCATCGCGATCCTCTTATCGTTTACTCTGAACGGTACGCCCCCGTTAAGGGATATTGACATCCTGCATTATAATGCAGGATTATGCACGTTATTGCTCGATGTTTATTTTTATGGAGTTCTCATGCTCGATTACGCTGCATTCCCGGATCAACGCCAGGCGCTTATCTATCAGATCCTGCAGGAAAACGGCAGAGTGATCTGTACTGAACTGGCCGTCCGTTTGGGGGTGTCAGAACATACGATCCGCCGCGATTTACAAGAGTTGTGTAAAGAAGGTGTTTGCAAGAAAGTCTATGGCGGGGCTGTCATTTCACTACCAGAGTCAGCTGACATCACAGTACGCAAGAATATTAATACCGCGAAAAAGAGCAGCATCGCGCAAAGATGTGCCCGGCTAGTGAAATCCAGAAGCTGTATTTTTATCGACACAGGAACAACCAACCTGGCAATGGCTGAAGCCCTTCCCGCTGAGCTGGCATTAACCGTCGTGACAAATTCACCTGATATTGCCGCCGTACTGCTGAAAAAACCGCTATTCGAGGTCATCATGTTAGGTGGGCCAGTGCAGCGATCGTCCGGTGGGTGCGTAGGTCCGACAGCCATTGCCCAGGTACAGGATATTTTATTTGATCAAGGTTTTATTGGTGGTTGTGCGATGGCACCGGAGTCCGGATTAACCGGGTTTGATTACGCCGATTGTGAGTTTAAAAAAGCGGTAATTAAGCAGTGTAACGAAACTATCGTCGCACTGACGGCGGATAAGATCCCTGCCGTCGCACGTTATGTTGTCACCGCCAGCAGTAACATTGATGTCATTGTCGTGGAGGAAAACATCAGCAAACAGTACGGCACCGCTTTTCAGGCGCATGACATCCGCATTTACACCGTATAACGGTGGCGCAGTCTTTTTACGTGTAAATTCAACGGAATATCACGGTGCCAAAAGTGGCGCCAGCCGTCAATGGGGTAATGGCTGACAGATAGTCCAGGCGAATTCTATGATGGTGTTCATGGCACTCCACAAGCAAGAATTCCTCTTTGTCTGCTGTGGTGCATGTCGTCACGGCCCTGGCATCAAAGTGTTCCCCGGTAGTCAGTTCAATGCGCAGCAAATAGTGATAGAGACAGGCAATCTCCAGATAGTCATGCAGATCGCAATCGACAGGATGGTACTTTTCTGCCGCACACATAAATCCCCCCTTCCCTATGTCCACGCCGGTTCGGGAAATAGCTCACGCGACTTCCCGAACATGCGACGCTATTTCAGCGCTTCGATAGGTGCGCCAAAGTTGATATGCAGCACATTACCGTCGATTACCAGAGCGGGAACAGACTTCACTCCGATTCGCTCCGCCTCTGCAACGTGATCGGGTTGTTCTCCCAAATGAATAACCTCGATTTCCACATCCGGGGACAGATACTGTAGCAGTGTTTCTTCTGCGGAAACGCAAACCGGGCAACCAGCATGATAAAAACGGGCTTTGGTCATGATACCTCTCCTTTAAATTATAGTATCGAATCGATACTATAATTTATGCTACGCCAGTTTTATGCTTTGTCAATATAGTTTTTAGTCGATACTATATGCCGAGGAGGATTTTGTTATGCATGATATGTCGCTTTTTGACGTACTGGACCGACTGTCTGGTCTGACGCGGATGTGGTTTCGCCAGCATCCTTTACTGGCGGATCTTCAGCCAGTACAGCTCAGTGCGTTGATGTATCTCGCACGCTGTAACCGCTACTCCAATACGCCTCTCGCCGTGACGGACTACCTCGGTCTCACCAAAGGAACGGTGTCACAATCGCTAAAGTTGTTGGAATCAAAAGGACTGGTGGTACGCACGCAGGATGCCAGGGATAAGCGTAGCGTTCATCTGCAGCTCACCGAGTCGGCCAAAAATTTGCTGGATGCCCTGCTTCCCCCCTCATTTTTGATGACGGGCGAATCTGCGATGGGTGAACGCGCGGGTTTACTCAAGGAGCTACTCTTCGAACTTCTGCGGGGCATTCAGCGCACCAGTAATGTGCCGGGATTTGGTCTGTGCCAGAGCTGTCGGTTCCACCAAAAAGTAAATGGTCAGGGATTTTGTAATTTAACGAAAGAACCGTTGAGCGAGGATGATTCGATGTTAATTTGTCGGGAGCATCAGCCCCCGGACGTATGATCTTCTCTGTTATAGTGTCTTCATGTGGCCGGGTTGCCGCTTTCCAGGATAACCACTCGCTACAGGCATTTGACACGGCGATATTACGGTAGCCGCGTTCCCACGCCATATCGTCAACAATTTCTGCGGATTACGTATGTTGCAGGTGGTTCAGATCCCGTAGCATCCGCTTGAGACATTTGACTTTATTTTTATCGCGTATTGCCGCTGAAAACTTACTGAGCTGAAAAAACGTTTTGTCACCAAAACCATCAATGACTTTGAAACAATATTCCTGACGCGTGGCATCCCAGGCGTAGACGATGTTTTTACAATGCAGGGAGTTAATAATGACACCGGTACTGACAAACCACGCTAAAAAAACATTCAACTTCTGCAATTTGCTGGCATCAAGTTCTTTGTTCAGGGCAAGCTGATAAAGCGTTTGCGCGATGTGACCATGCTCATCACATTCCTTAACCGTGAGTTGCCCTATTCCTTTATTTGTTTCAACAAGTCCTTCAATTTTTTGCATATAAAATGCGTCGGTTTGGTGACTCAACTTACATTCTTTGATGTCCCGAAAGACCTCACGTAGCTTGCTTTTATATTTCGCAATGCCTGGAATCACGATTTTGACCAGCAGTTTACTATCCTGTGGATGCTGGAAGACGTAGCGATCGTTACCTCGTGCCAGCAAGTCTTCATCTTTCAATATAAGTATTTGTTTCATAATATTTTTTTATTTTTACCCTACGTGAAATGGAGTTGCCTCAACGAAGAGTTGTCTCAGCCAAAAAATATTGTGTATCTATCTATTTCAATGGTTGTTAAACAAATAGCGTATTCATCCAATAAATAACTTTTGTAGTGACGTACTGAAGCAAAGTAACGGTGGATGTGCAGCAGGTTGAACGCCAGGAGATACTGTTGGAGAAATCCACGCCAGCTTTGTTTTTTTGATGTTGTTAACGAAGGTAAACAGCGGAAGGTATTCAACTAAGCGTCATTCACCGTGACCTATGGTGCTGCCACCAGAGGCCGCTCGCGAATGGATGAGGCCGGATGTTGGAGGGGAAAGAAGCCGAGGACATTGCAGACGATGGTTTCGTGCCAGTTACAAAATTGATATGACAGGGCGTAACACGTACAGGCAAGAATGTAAAAATTAGGGAGCCAAACTACGTTGCGTCAGATAACCAGATTAAACACTGCAAGGGAAAATCACTATGGATATCTTTCATACTAACTCCCAACAAATTGATTAAAAATCCACAGCAATACAATAATCATTATTTTCACATCAACCCAAAATCATTAACAATTCAGAGAAACGGTATCTGCCGATACTTCAACACTGTTCAAGAAATATAGATGATTCACTATGATGTTTATGCTCACCCTGTAGGTAATTTTTATACATCGTTGCAACATCAACACCGTAGATAACCGCTACCTGCGTTCTCTCCGCTGTGCGCCAGAAAACGACACCCGGACAATTAAAATTGAAACTCCTGCACGCCACAAATTTATCGTTCAGATGCCGGGAATCGTTTGTACAGAGTTGGTATTTCGACGTCAATAATGAGAATAACCCTGTAGCGAGTCACATTCATCGCTAACAATCTTCCGGTCGGTCCCCACTGTTCACAGGCCAGATTTGGCCGTAACCCCTCGTGCAGTACGAGGTTAAGGTACCAATGATTCAGGCGGAAACACTCTGCCGGCGCAGATGCCTGATCCCCAAAAGCATTGGTCCCAGAAGCGCAAAAGAGAAAACCAGAATAATCAGCTCAGGAAGCCAGAATGTAGAAATAATTATTAATACTATAATTTCCCAGTTGTGCAATTTTCCCGGCTTTTCGTACGTCATCAAGACATAAAATGTTGCAAAAAGACACAAAGCGAAAAGTGCGTAACAAATAGTAATCAAAAACATTCATAATCCTTTGTTTATAAGCTAGTAACTGCACTTACAAGTCAGAGCATGTCAACCCTGCGAAATATACAGCTTTTCCCTGCTGTTTAGTAGTCCCTTGAAACACCAGGAAATAGATGCCCGCGCAGAGAAGAGACAGGTTTAAGTATGTGTCTGGCACGGATACTAACGTTACGATAACTGGGCTCTGGTCAGGTTACTATGCCGATTACATAAGGCTTCCCTGGAGAAAATCCCGATGATTCAACAGGTAATGGCGTCATTGTAGGTAGTAGGAATTTCTTGCAAAGTACCAACAAAGTTAATTCTAAGCCACATGCAATCCATATTGGTTTTTACACTGCAAATAACCATAGTCACAATCTGATAACCTGGCCAGATGCCATCAGTAGCTTAATCAGACTAAAATCTAACCACATACATAAACACATGACATAATATTAATAAACATTAATTCATTGAGATTATGGCAATCATCGTCCATATCAGGGCCATGCCCCCGGCAGTTTCGAATACCTTGCTCGCCAGTTAACGGTCCTTAAGTACTGTCGCCAGGGTTGCACGGCTGTTTTTTCTTCAAATATAACATCAGATTATGCAGGCTAATATAGCTAGCCGTTCTTTGTTGGGTTCCGACAATATATTGCTTATCCACAATGTACAAGCTAAGTGCCCCGGTGCTTTCAGTTACGCTTCATATTTTACACCACTACTTTAATTATTAAACCTTATTTCTACAAGCACCGACAGTGTTCTTTATTGAAGAATACCATTTCATTAAGTTTAAATGACGGTATAAATCGAAATCTGCAGTATGAATAATTCATTAGATATATTTTTATCATTATTTTTAATGAGGTTGATACTGATTGTCTGGAGATGCGGGCGCTGAAGTCAGCGCCAGTTCTGGTTTTGAAGTGGTTAACGAAGGTTAACAGGAGGACGTACGCAATTAGTGCTTAACAATATACATAGTGCGACTGTATGCCACATCCTCTGGGTTGGTAATCGGATACCCTTTCAGCCACGGTTTAATTAAACGTCCGTTGGTGTACTGATAAATCGGCGCAATAGGTGCCTGTTCCATCAGAATTTTCTCCGCAGCGTTATAATCAGCATTCCGCGCTTTCTCTGTATTTTCCAGAGTAGCCTGGGTCAACACTTTATCGTATGTCGGATTATTAAAGCGGGAGATATTGCCCGTATGGGTCGATGTTAATAATGACAGGAACGTAGAAGGCTCATTGTAGTCGCCCACCCAGGAGGCACGGATAACATCAAAGTTGCCGGTATTACGACTATCAATATAGGTTTTCCACTCCTGGTTCTGTAGCCTCACATCCACGCCAAGATTTTTCTTCCACATGGAAGCCACAGCAATAGCAATCTTCTGATGGTTTTCAGAGGTGTTGTACAGCAGTGTGAGTTTAAGCGGTTTCTGCGGACCATAGCCCGCGGCACGCAGCAGCGTTTTCGCCTGGGCATTAAGCTCTTCCTGACTCATTTGTTCAAACGGAGAAGGTTCCGGGATAAATCCTGCCGTCACATCCGGCGTAAAGTGCCAGGCGGGTTTTTCGCCAGTTCCTAATACTTTCTCCGCCATCAGACGACGATCGATAGTCATACTGAGCGCCAGACGCACGCGTGAATCGGCAGTCGGCCCTTTTTGCGTGTTAAATGCATAGTAATAAGTACCAAGCTGCGGCGGCGTATACACCTGGCCCGGAATATCCTTCAATAGCTTCTGATACATATTTTTCGGGAAGGACTCAGTAATATCAATATCGCCAGCAAGATAGCGTTTGGTCGCAGCAGACTCCTGGTTAATCGGCAGGAAAGTCACTTTTTGCAGCACCGTTTTGGCGTTGTCCCAATAATGTGTATTCGGCACAACTTCCAGTTTCTCGTTAACCACACGGTCTTTCAGCACATAGGCACCGTTACCGATAAGGTTGCCTGGCTTCGTCCACTCTTTACCGCTTTCGACATTGGTTTTTTGGACAGGATAAAACGCAAAGCTCGCTGTCAGGTTGGCAAACCAGGGTAGCGGTTTGTCCAACTGCACTTTGAAGGTATGCGCATCCACCGCGCTGACACCTAACTTATCGGGCGCGGCTTTGCCATCGATGATCGCCTGGGCATTGTTGATCCCTGCTAGCGCGGCAAACCAGGCAAACGGCGATAGTGTTTTCGGGTCAACCAGACGCTGCCAACTGTAGACAAAATCCTGTGCCGTTACCGGCGTGCCATCGGCCCATTGCGCATTATTGCGCAACGTAAACGTCCAGATACGGTTATCATTACTCTTCCACTGTGTGGCGACACCGGGAATAATCTCACCCTTTTCATTCTGGTTGACCAGCCCTTCGAATAAATCGCGAATAACCTGAATTTCTGGAAGCCCAACGGCTTTTGCCGGATCGAGTGACGCTGGCTCATCTTTTATATGACGCACCAGTTCTTGCTTTTCTGCCAGTACCGTCCCGCTGGGAACATCAGCAGCCCAGGATAATGAAATGCTGCTAACCAACAGCGCACAACAGGTTACTGAAACAGAATGCTGCATAAGATACCCTCAATTCCGGCTACTAAGTGAATGTGTAATTATTTGTATCGCCAGCAGGAAATGCAATTAACTTCCGACAGGAAAGTGATATTACACCTGAAAAGATAAGTGTGTGAAAACGATTTGATTATCCATACATTTTGCACAACACTGCGAGTAACTATCCCAGCATTCAGAGATGACTATGACCGTTACCCGCCCCCGTGCCGAGCGCGGCGCATTTCCGCCAGGAACCGAACATTACGGACGTTCACTATTGGGCGCGCCGCTAATCTGGTTCCCGGCACCGGCAGCCGATCGTGAAAGCGGCCTGATACTGGCGGGAACGCACGGCGACGAAAACTCCTCGGTCGTTACCCTTTCCTGCGCATTGCGTACGCTTAATCCCTCCCTGCGTCGCCATCATGTGGTGCTGGCGGTAAACCCTGACGGTTGCCAGTTGGGTCTGCGTGCAAATGCAAACGGCGTAGATCTTAACCGTAACTTTCCGGCGGCAAACTGGAAATCTGGTGAAACGGTATATCGTTGGAACAGCAGCGCAGAAGAGCGTGATGTGGTGTTATTGACTGGCGATCATCCGGGATCTGAGCCTGAGACCCAGGCACTATGCCAACTTATTCACCACATTCATCCTGCATGGGTAGTTTCTTTCCACGATCCGCTGGCCTGTATTGAAGATCCCAGACACAGCGAATTAGGCGCGTGGCTGGCGCAGTCGTTCGAATTGCCGCTGGTAACCAGCGTCGGTTATGAAACGCCAGGCTCTTTTGGTAGCTGGTGCGCCGATCTAAACCTACATTGCATTACTGCAGAATTTCCGCCCATTTCATCGGATGAAGCGAGCGAAAAATACCTGCTGGCAATGTCTAATCTTTTGCGCTGGCATCCTTGAGATGAAGCTGTCCGGTTGTAAAATGCAAGGCAGGCTCCACGTCTCTGGCCAGCCATGTTGGGCCATCCAGATCGGCAAAGCTGACCTGTGACGTAAGCGGCAATGCAGCGCCGATCGCCCTTGATGTACACAACATACAGCCCAGCATGAGTGCAAATCCCTGCTCGCGGGCTTCGGTCGCCAGCGCCAGCGCCTCCGTCAGTCCGCCTGTCTTATCCAGTTTGATATTGACCATTTCATAGCGTCCATGCAGCGCTTTCAGACTGCTGCGGGTATGGCAGCTTTCATCTGCACAGACAGGCAGCGGATGCACGAAATTCTCCAGCGCGGCATCATCATTAGCCGGCAGAGGCTGCTCCAGCATCGCAACGCCTAAATCCGCCATTAACTGGCAGCGTGCGGCCAGCCCTTCAGCACGCCAGGATTCATTAGCATCAACAATGATTGTCGCCTCAGGCACAGCCGCCCGGATCGCAACCATCCTTTCGCTGATTAAGTGTGCATCCAGTTTGACTTTCAGCAATCTGGCACCGTTATCCCATAGCGCAGTCGCGCTCGCCGCCATCTGCTCCGGCGTGCCAATCACGACGGTTTGAGCGGTCGTTACTGTTGCATCCAGTTCAGTACCAACGTAGTCGGCCAGAGACTGTTGTTGCTGACGCGCATTGAGATCCCAAAGCGCACAGTCAACGGCATTACGCGCCGCCCCCGCGGGCAGCAATGCCTGCAGCGCTTCACGCGTCACACCGTGTTCCAGTTGCGGCACAACACTCATGATTTGAGCCAGTACCGACGCATCGCTTTCGCCATAGCGAGGATAAGGCGTACATTCTCCAACGCCCTTTACACCATTCTCTTCCAGTTCAACCACCACCACATGCGCTTCGGTCCTGCTCCCGCGGGCAATCACAAAGGGAGTGTGTAACGGCCAGGCTTCCTCATACACCTTAACTGATCTCATTTGTTTTCCTTAATGCAGTCCCTGAAGCGGATATCCGCAAATAGCGTTTGCCGTGTTAACTGCTGATGGCATAAACTAGCCTTGACGTTAACTATATGTAAACAGGAAGATAACCATGTCACAAACCGTTCATTTCCAGGGCAACCCGGTTGCAGTTGCCGGCTCTATTCCTCAGGCTGGAAGCAAAGCCCAGGCTTTTACCCTTGTGGCTAAAGACCTGTCTGACGTTACGCTGGGCCAGTTCGCAGGCAAGCGCAAAGTGCTGAATATTTTCCCAAGCATCGATACCGGCGTGTGCGCGGCATCAGTACGTAAGTTTAACCAACTGGCGACAGAAATCGACAACACCGTCGTACTGTGCATTTCAGCCGATCTGCCATTCGCCCATTCTCGTTTTTGCGGCGCGGAAGGTCTGAGCAACGTTATCACGCTGTCCACCCTGCGTAACGCTGAATTCCTGAAAAACTACGGCGTTGAAATTGCCGAAGGTCCGCTGAAAGGTCTGGCTGCTCGTGCCGTTGTCGTTATCGACGAAAATGACAACATCGTGTTCAGCCAACTGGTCAATGAAATTACCAACGAGCCTGACTATGATGCAGCGTTGGCCGTGCTGAAAGCCTAAGTTGCCCTGAATACAAAAATGCCTCCGGATGGAGGCATTTTTATTTGCATCATTATTCTTCGTTTTTTTTCTGCTGACTCAAACCATACTCGCGTAACTTATTGGCAATCGCGGTATGTGAAACCCCCAGGCGTTTAGCCAGTTTACGCGTGCTGGGATAATTCATATAAAGCTGCGTCAACACAGAACGTTCAAAGCGGCTGGTGATCTCATCCAGCGACCCTTCCATCACGTCTTCTCCGACGGCAACTGTCGCAGCATCATAATCCGGCAATAAGATATCCTGCGGACGCAGTTCATAGCCCTCAAGCTGAGTTAACGCCCGATAGATAGCATTTTTAAGCTGACGCACATTGCCCGGCCAGCCGTAGCGGGTGAGCACCGTGCTGAGATCGGCAGACAACTTCGGACGCGGTACACCCTGCTCATCGGCAAAACGCGCTACAAACAGCTCTGTGAGTGGCATAATATCCTGTGGGCAATCGCGTAGCGGCGGCAGATTAAGCGTCAGGACATTCAGACGATAATAGAGATCTTCGCGGAAAAGACCTTTCTGCACCAGTTCCACCAGGTTCTTTTGCGTCGCGCAGATTACACGAACATCAACATGAACTTCATGATCTTCACCCACGCGACGGAACGTCCCGTCATTGAGGAAGCGCAGCAATTTCGTCTGCATGCGCGGCGACATTTCGCCAATCTCATCCAACAACACTGAACCGCCATTCGCCTGCTCGAAGAACCCTTTTTTACCTTCCGGGGCGTGACCAAACAGTTCGCTTTCTACCGCATCTTCAGGAATAGACGCGCAGTTCAGCGCCAGATAAGGTTTTGACGCACGTGGGCTCGCCAGATGGCAGGCATGCGCAAAGAGATCTTTGCCCGTACCGGTATTCCCGGTGATCAGCAGCGGCGCACTCAGCGTCGCCAACTTGCGCGCCTGTTCAACAACGTGTTTCATTTTGGCGCTTACGGCAATAATCTGGCTGAATGCGCTCAGATCCTGGGTGGTCATGTTTTGCAATTGACGGCCCATGCGGAGGGTAGAACGCAACATGACAACGGCACCGGTCAGCATTTGCTCCTGATTTTCGCCCTGCAAATGGACCGGCGTAATTTCCATCAGGAAGTTCTGTCCGTTAATCACCACATGTTCACTATGGGAATCCTGCGGATTACTTTCCAGCCAGCGCTGGAAGTTAAACCCATTAATGAGCTGTGCCGCCGTGTGGTTGCGCATCCGCTCCTGGGGATGGGCAAAAAGCTGGCAACTTGCCGGGTTTGCCATCTCCACTTTACTTTTCATATCCAGAGAAAGAACGGGTTCAGGCAATGCTTCAAGCAACGCGCTAAGCGCCAGATGTTCGCGTTCGGAAGGCATCCAGGGCACGGTACGGACGTCCGTTACCCCTGCGATGCGGCGGATTTCAGCCATCAGGCTGCTGAAGTTAGTGAACTCCAGCTCCGCAAAATTAAGGTAAATTCGCCCGATGGGGTCAATCTCGATACCGCGTAAATCAATGCTTCTCAGCACCAGTAAATCGAGCAATTCGCGGGTCAGACCAAGACGGTCTTCACAAAAGACTTCCAAACGCATAGGAACCTTCACCTGGACAAGGGATTATGTATTAAATGATAAGCCAGTATTGGGTTAGCAGGAAGGACTCTGTCAACAAATATTGACAGCACGCTGGAAAATTGGGCGCCGGGGCGTAAAGTTATACGATCGGCACCCGTATTTACTCAACTTTCACGCGGGGATTTGTTCTTTTGTAAGGTCTCTTTCACCTGACCGATCAACTGACGGCGGAAATCCCCCAGTCGCGGTTTATCATCATCAATCCACGGTAATGGACGGCACAGCTCCATCGCTTTAATCCCCAGACGCGCTGTTAACAAGCCCGCGCCAATACCCTGCGCGGCACGCGTGGATAACCGGGCCGCTAAATCCTGCGACATCCAGTCCATCCCCACTTCCCGCACCAACTCGCTGGCCCCGGCAAAAGCGATATTTAGCAGTACCAGACGAAACAGGCGCAGGCGGCTGTAATAGCCGAGTTCGATGCCATACAGCGTAGCTATACGGTTAATCAACCGCAGATTTCGCCAGGCAATAAACGCCATATCCACCAACGCTAACGGGCTGACGGCAATCATCAGCGTGGATTCCGCCGCAGAACGACTGATCTCACGTCGTGCTTGCGCATCCAGCACTGGCTGCACCAGGTGGGCATACAGGCTCACAACTTCCCTATCATTCTGCGTTTCATGGATAGAGGCATACCAGCGTTGTAGCGTAGGATGAGACTGATCGATACCCGCCTGTTGTGCCAACTTTTCACAAAATGCGCGGCCTTTTCCGGTTCCGTGACTGTGTAACAGATCACGCGCTTCATCACGCTCGTGTGCGCGTTGACGTAAACGCCACAGCCGACGCCACTCGGTTGCCACCGACCCAACGCCTGCGCCAATAATCAGCGCACCCGCAGCACAGCCCCCCAGCGCGACCCAGTCCTGAGTCTGCCAGGCGTTCATGGTCCACTGCACACCCTGAGCGACAACGCTTACGCCAAACAGTGCCAACCCGCCCATCACCATCTTGCGCCACAAACTGCGTTTAGGGCGAAGGGCCGCATCAATAACGGCTTCTGCCTGACCTTCGTCTTCCAGTGGTTCGTCCACTGTCGCCGGAGAAAAAGTCTGCGCCTCCGTATCGTTGAACATTTTCTGTGCTTTAAATGCCGTGTTTGGTTCCACTTCCAGTGGACCTGAGAAATCGATACGCGGTTTTAACGGCTCGCTCATCGCAATTTATCTCCTATTAAAAACTCCAGCGCGGCATCCAGGCGAATATGCGGTAAGGGTTTATCTACATCCATGACCTGCGGGCGAAAGGCTTCAAACTGGAAACCCTGGCGATCCCAAAAAGCCTGGCCAGGTAAACGCGCAGGGACTTCTCCCGGATAGACGGTCAACGGCTCGCCGTCGCTCAGGCGATTGCCGCGCAACGCGGGGATCTTCTCGCCCTTCACATCAATCAGGCCGCTGGTGGTTGCCTGCACCGATGCCAGTCCCAGACAGTCCATACTGATGCCTTCAAACGCAGCATTTTGCCAGGCGTCCTGAATCAATTGCTGCAACAACGACACCATATTGGCATGTTGATCGACCGTAACGTGGTCGGCCTTGGTGGCAGCGAACAGCAACTTATCGATTACCGGCGAGAACAACCGGCGGAACAACGTGCGCTGACCATAATGAAAACTTTGCATCAGTTGTGTCAGCGCCAGTCGCATATCGTTAAACGCCTGTGGTCCGCTGTTAAGCGGTTGCAGGCAATCGACCAGCACAATTTGGCGATCAAAGCGCAGGAAGTGATTCTTGTAGAACCCTTTCACGACCTTTTCGCAGTAGTAATTAAACCTGTCGCGTAACATACCTGCGTTGGTATGTTTATCCGCCTGTGCCAGTTTTGACTCACCAAAAGCATCAACATCCGGCCACGGGAAAAATTGCAGCGCAGGTGCGCCAGCCATGTCCCCCGGCAGCACAAAGCGCCCGGGCTGAATGAAATGCAATCCCTGCTGTTTGCACTGATGCAGATAATCTGTCCACGCCGCGGCGATTTCCGCCAGACGGTTTTCGTCAGCAGGCGCCAGCGGGTCAAGCCCCTCGCATAGCTGCCGCCATCTGGCCGACCATTCACCTCGCTGGCCCTGCAATAATCCGGTCATTTGCCGTGACCAGCCAAGGTAATCCTGGGCCAGCATCGGTAAATCGAGCAGCCACTCCCCCGGATAATCGACGATCTCCAGGTACAACGTGGACGTATCTTTAAAGTGACGCAGCAAAGAATCGTTGGATTTGTAGCGCAACGCCAGGCGAATTTCACTGACGCCACGCGTTGGCGTCGGCCAGGTTGGCGGAGAGCCATAAAGCTGCGCCAGTCCCTCATCATAGGTAAAGCGCGGAATACCAAAATCGCGCTGAGGAACCCGCTTTACGCCAAGCAGACGCTCTTCACGCACACAACTGAGCAACGGCAGGCGCGCACCGGCATGAATATTGAGTAACTGGTTTACCATTGCGGTAATAAACGCTGTTTTACCGCTGCGGCTAAGTCCTGTGACAGCCAGGCGCAGATGCCGATCTACGCCGCGATTAACCAGCGAGTTGAGTTCATTTTTAAGTCGCTTCATCGCCATCCCGTTATGCTGAAGGAACCGAAGAAATTATAACAAACAGGGAGCAAACATAAGGTTTAATACTGAGTTATCAACTCCCTGAAAGAAATCAGGCGACATCATTCATGTCGCCTTTAGCCAAAAGAAAGCATGCGGATTATTTATTCTCTACTTTAGGAAGATGAATCCCGCTAATACCGCCTTCGTTGGTTACCTGTGTATAGCCCATCCCGGTCAGCATATCTTTTGCCATCCCGGATTGACGACCTGAGTTGCAATACAACTTCACGGTGTCGGTCTTATCAGGGACTTCTGCCGCAATTCGTGCCTGCAAATCCTTTAAAGGGATGTTGATGGCCCCCTGAAGGTGTTCCTGCTGATATTGTTCAGGAACACGAACATCAATCCAGTGCTCGGCCGCAAATACCGGCATCCCGATGACCAGCGCTAGTGCGAATACTCCTTTTTTCAACATAGTATCGTTCCGTTAAATGATGGAAAGTCACCTAACACTATATACTTGATCTTAAGGAAATATTGCGAGCATGCTATCACTGGCCGTAGCGTTGGGAAATTTTCCTGGCAACCTTGCTCAATAATGGCTCCAGTACCAACACCAGCAACATTTTTAACGGACGGCGGGCCACTGATTTCACCGCCCACCCCGCAACACCTGCGGGGCCGTAGCGAAGCGCAGTCAAAAGTACCAGCTTGCCTGCTATTTTAAAGCCCGGCTTAACCCTTTGCCCGGCACGTTGCCAGCGATTATTCATTTCAATCCTCACAATTGACGGAAACGACTGCGCAATGTGAAGGTGTCCGATGTCACATAACGCTCCATTTCACGCAAACGCTTTTCACTCGCGGCCAGTTCACGATCGACGGAATCTAGCAGTTCCCCGCTTGATGGCTGTTGGTCGCCGGATACGACGTTGTCCGGCATTGGGTCCAGCACAAACGTCAACACGATATAGGCAACTACGGTGAAAAAGGCCAGACCAAAAAAGACTGACAGTACCACCAGGATCCTTACCAGCTTCACGGGGACATCAAGATAGTGCGCAATACCAGCACAGACCCCTTTAACCATGCCCTGCTGCGGGATACGCCACAGCTTTTTGTTCAGGTTAACGCCCCCCATTAGCGGTCCCTCCAGTTTGGATGTTCGGCATCAAGGATATCTTCCAGCGCCTGAATACGTTCACGCATACGCTGTGCATCATTGTTGAGCTCTACCAGACGTTGCTGATCGCTTTGCGACAGTTCACCACGGCTGGAACGATTGCTGTAATGCAGCCACAGCCAGATCGGCAAAACGAACAGCACAAAGATAGTTAACGGAATGGCCAGAAATAGCGCGCTCATGAGTACTCCTTACAGGTGATGAGCGGCGGCGCGTTCGGGCACCGCCAGATGTTATTATTGCTTGTCTTGCTGCATTTTGGCTTTAAGCTGCGCCAGCTGCTCGCTGATTTCATCATCTGCTTTCAGGCCAGCAAATTGCTGATCCAGAGATTTTTGCTTACCGAAGTTATGGCTTTCGGCTTCCGCTTCCATCTGATCAATACGGCGCTCAAAAGATTCAAAGCGGGCCATTGCTTCATCCAGTTTGCCGCTATCCAACTGACGACGGACATCACGAGAAGAACTCGCCGCCTGATGACGCAACATCAATGCCTGCTGACGAGCCCGGGTTTCACTGAGTTTATTTTCCAGCTCACCAATCTCTTTTTTCATCCGCGCCAGCGTATCGTCAACCAGCGTGACCTCATGCTCCAGAGAGGCAATCAGGTCAGTCAATTTCTGTTTTTCGATTAACGCAGAACGCGCCAAATCTTCTTTCTCTTTGCGCAGCGCCAGCTCCGCTTTTTCCTGCCACTCCGCCTGCTGCGCACTGGCCTGTTCAATCCGGCGGGACAGCTGTTTTTTTTCTGCCAGTGCACGCGCTGAGTTAGATCGAACCTCAACCAGCGTGTCTTCCATTTCCTGAATCATCAACCGCACCAGTTTCTGCGGATCTTCGGCCTTTTCCAGCAACGCATTAATATTGGCGTTCACGATGTCGGCAAAACGAGAAAAAATACCCATAATGTAATCCTCACTTACTGTTCTGATATCGGGCAATGCCCTGCTGCTTCCATAATGCACTTGTCGTGCCAACTTTTTATATTATTGATTTTTAAGATAATATCTAATTTTACCTGACGAGATAATTAGGGTAAATTGGTGAATAACACTAACAAATGGTGAATTTCATCATGGCAGGATACAAAGATACTCTTCTGGGGGAAGCAAACAGCTTCATTGAAGTGCTGGAACAAGTCTCCCATCTGGCCCCCCTGGAAAAACCCGTGCTGGTTATCGGTGAGCGTGGCACAGGAAAAGAGTTAATCGCCAACCGTCTGCACTACCTTTCCACTCGTTGGCAAGGACCGTTTATTTCTCTTAATTGTGCGGCGCTGAACGAAAATTTACTCGATTCCGAACTCTTCGGCCATGAAGCTGGCGCTTTTACCGGAGCGCAAAAACGCCATCCTGGCCGCTTCGAGCGCGCCGACGGTGGCACACTTTTTCTTGATGAACTGGCAACCGCACCGATGTTGGTACAGGAGAAATTGCTGCGCGTTATTGAGTATGGAGAGCTCGAGCGCGTAGGCGGTAGCCAGCCGCTGCAGGTTAACGTGCGCCTGGTCTGTGCCACCAATGCCGACTTACCGAGAATGGTCAGTGAAGGTACTTTCCGCGCAGACCTGTTGGATAGACTGGCCTTTGATGTCGTGCAACTTCCACCTTTACGGGAGCGTAAAAGCGACATCATGTTGATGGCCGAACATTTTGCGATTCAAATGTGCCGCGAGATTGGATTACCGCTGTTTCCCGGTTTTAGCACACAAGCCAGAGAAACACTTCTCCACTATCGCTGGCCGGGCAATATCCGCGAATTGAAAAACGTTGTTGAACGCTCGGTATACCGACATGGTACCAGCGATTATCCGCTGGACGAGGTAGTGATAGATCCGTTTAAGCGCCACACTACAGACGTTCAGCAGCAGGAAACCCCCTCTACAGCGGCAACGTTACCGCTGGATCTGCGCGCATTCCAGCAACAGCAAGAAAAGACGTTTCTGCAAACCAGCCTACAACAGGCAAAATTTAACCAGAAAAAGGCCGCCGAACTGCTTGGGCTGACGTACCATCAGCTCCGCGCGTTGCTTAAAAAACACCAGATTTAGCGATGCATTACCAACCGTTAAGCGCCTTCATGTGCAAAATCCTCCACAAAGCACATTGAAATAGTACCGTTTAACGGTTCCCACATATCATCAATCTTGCATAAGTTTCATACTGACCCCATAATGAATGAACGTTCATTCACATAATCACTACAAGGCGACCAACACGGATACGCCTTGAGGATCCTCTTTAGAAACTGACAGCAGGTAAATTATGGCTAAAAAAACGCTTCGACTTTCCTTCCCCCAGTGGCAGGGAGGCAACAATCCCCCCTATCATCTCGGATCACTTCTGTTGTCCTTTCTCTCGCCTGAAGCGAAAGGCCCCGTCGAGGATGTTCCGGTTGCTTTACCTGAAAGCGAGCCGCTGAGTGTAATAGATGGCATTACTGGTAAACCACAGATTCTTAAACAGTTGAACGATGCGGTGACGCGTATTGAAAAACACGATCCCGACGCGATTGTCGTATTGGGCGGTGACTGCCTGGTTTCTTTGGTGCCCTTCGCGCATCTGCTGAATAAGTACGGTGATAAGCTGGGCGTGCTTTGGATCGACTCTCACCCCGACGTGCAGACGGCTGAACAGTATCCAAATGCGCATGCCCATGTACTTGGCGCACTGATTGGCACGGGCGATAAAGATTTAGTGGATCACGTCACACACAAGGTTTCGCCGTCAAAAATTATGATTGCCGGCATTCACAATCCACTGATATACGAAAGCGACTATCTGGCCCATCACCGGATTGCGACGGTTGGCCCTGATGATGTCAAAAACGGTGCCAACGAGGTTATGGAATGGATTGCCCGCGAACACATTGAATATCTGGCGATTCATATTGATCTGGATGTTCTGGACCCGTCACTTTTCCGTTCTGTTTTGTTCGCCAAACCAGGCCGAGGGGAACATGATTTTGGCGATGTGGCTGAGGGTAAGCTGACTATTGAAGAGGTGCTTAAACTGGTTAATCTTGCCACTGCAAACGCCGAGGCCGTCGGGCTTACCATTGCTGAACATCTGCCGTGGGATATGGTGAACCTGAAGAACATGCTCAGTGCATTACCTCTCATGAAGTAACGCAAGATATCGATAAATCTCATCGCTGGTTCCAGGCCTCAAAGCACGGTAAAGTTTCGCCATAGATTCAAAGATAAAGGTCGATATGCTAAAGAATACTGAAACCTACCATAAGCTTATTACCGCTGCCGCAGCCTGTTTTGCTGAGAAAGGATTCAATGCAACCAGCGTGCGCGAAATTTCCACGCGTGCAGGTATCAGCCAGGGAGCCATGTACACTTACTTCAAAAGTAAGGATGAGCTTATTCGGGCAATCGTTCTGGAAGAGCAAAACACTGCGCTGGCTGCCCATAATGAGCCCTGTAGCGGATCGTTTTTTGATCGTCTTTGCAAGCAGGTCGTTTCTTGCATAAGCGATGTCGGTTACCCTGTCACGCACAACCTTTGGATAGAGATCATGGCCGAATCGGCACGCAATCCGGAACTCAGGGAAGCGTTTATCGCCAGTGATAACATCATGCGACAAAGCATTGCGGGAATAATTGCGCAAGGTATCGCCGCAGGAGAGTTTCGTCAGGATATTAACCCACAAGCGATAACCATCATTCTGTTTGCATTTATTGACGGACTGATTGCCCGTAAGGCTATTAACCCTGCGTTCTCATTGGAAACAGATGTACCAGCGTTCCCTGATTTAATGTCAAAGTTGCTTAAATAAAATACTTCCCGAGCCTGCTTTCTGATCTTTCCCCTGCCCACTTCGCGCCAGAAGTGGGCATTGCGGGCGTCAACACAATCAATACATAAAGTATCAATTTATACAATTGTCGGTGAATTGCAGCTGAACTCCCGACCACGAGTAAAAGCAAAAAATCATTTCTGCGCACTCATCATTCCTGCCCGACATCACAGCCATAAATCCTAACGTTATACAAGCATTTCAGCGGGTATGCCGATCGTTTTACGTCGTCCACAGGGCCATGTCGTTGAAAAAAGAGACTGGATGCCAGGATGACGATGGTGTATAAAATAATACAAACAGTATTATTTTATACTAAATGAATCATCAATACTTAAGCTGGAGATTGAACCATGCCCACCAATATTACCCAGAACACAACCACGGATAGCTTCCCGCCAGCAGGCCATTACTCACATAGTGTGACTGCCGGAGGATTCGTTTTCATTTCTGGACAGCTACCTGTCACGACTAATGGCGAAAGAAAAGCGGATGCTTCTTTTGAAGAACAGACCAGACTGGCTCTACAGAATGTTGATGCTTGTCTGGCAGGAGCCGGCGTTTCCCGTCAGCACCTGGTATCGGTACGCGTCTATGTCACGGACATTAATCAGTGGCCGACGTTTAATCGGATCTACGGCGAATGGATCGGTGATTCCCGTCCAGCCCGTGCTGTCGCTGGCGTTGCAGAGCTTCATTACGGCTTTGCCGTAGAAATTGAAGCCATTGCGTTAGCACAACAAGTGTGACTATTAACTGTTACAGGTGAACAACAATGACTGAAATGACACTACCTGATTACCACGATGTTGCCGCGGCCGCTGAGCGTATCGCAGGTTATGCGAACAAGACACCGGTTATGACATCACGAACGGTGAATGAAGAGTTTGGTGCTGACGTTTTCTTCAAATGCGAAAACTTCCAGCGGATGGGGGCATTTAAGTTTCGCGGCGCGATGAATGCTTTGCGCCAGTTTACACCAGAACAGAGAGCAGCCGGCGTCGTGGCTTTTTCATCCGGAAACCATGCTCAGGCAATTGCCCTGTCCGCAAAATTACTGGGTATTCCGGCGACAATTATCATGCCGCACGATGCGCCAGCCGCTAAGGTTGCTGCCACGAAAGGGTATGGCGGACATGTCGTGATGTACGACCGTTATACTGAAGATCGTGAAAAAATTGGCCGGGATCTGGCAGAAAAACAGGGACTAACGCTGATCCCACCTTACGATCACCCGCACGTTATTGCAGGCCAGGGTACTGCCACGAAAGAACTGATTGAAGAAGTTGGTGCTCTGGATGCCCTTTTTGTTTGTCTGGGTGGTGGCGGTCTTCTATCTGGTTCCGCACTGGCCGCGCGACACTTGTCCCCTGATTGTCTTATCTATGGTGTGGAACCTGAGGCAGGCAACGACGGTCAACAGTCGTTTCGCAGTGGCAAAGTTGTGCACATCGATACGCCGAAAACCATTGCAGATGGCGCGCAAACCCAACATCTAGGACAGCATACCTTTCCACTGATCCAGAAACATGTTAACGATATTCTGACGGTTTCAGATGATGAATTAATTGCCGCAATGAAATTTATCGCGGAACGAATGAAAATGGTCGTGGAGCCAACAGGCTGCCTTGGTTTTGCCGCCGCGAGAGCGCGAAAAGCAGGCCTTCGGGGAAAGAGAATCGGCATTATCATCAGTGGTGGCAATGTTGATATCAACCGCTACAGTGAATTCCTTGCAGGGTAATCTCATTAAGGTATCTGCGGTGCGGATACCTTATCGCTATACGCCTGTTCCAGTCTGGAAAAGAAGCCCCAGGACGCTGTAAACTGGCCGCCATAATGGCAACAGGCATCACTGCAGGAGACTGGCATGCCAAAAACCGACGATAACTCGCTACTCAATCAAATTGAAACCATCGCCAAAGGACTGAGCGATACCTTCTCTCCGTTTTGCGAGGTTGTGGTTCATGACCTCAAGAACCCTGAGCATGCGATCTTATCCATACATAATAATCTGTCCGGTCGCAAAGCTGGCCAGCCCGCAACGGAGCTTGGACTGGCGCGGATCGCATCACCTGATTTTCCTAGCATCGTTGCCAACTACAGCAATCAGTTTGCTGATGGTCGCCCGGTAAAAAGTACCTCTATTGGCATCAAGGACGAACAAGGCAAATACATCGCGGCGCTATGCCTGAATGTTGATATGACGCTATTTCGCGGGATGCAGAGTGCGCTTGCACGGTTTACTGAAACCGAGTGCTCACCTGTCAGCGAACACCTCGATCCTGGCAGTAATGAAGTGATTCGCCAGCGTATTGATAACTTTGCGGCTGAACGTGCAACAACGGCGCGAGCGCTGAAAACAGAAGACAGAAAGGTACTGATTCAACAATTGCGTAAGGAAGGTTTACTGAACGTACGAAAATCCATGGATACAGTGGCGCAGCATCTGGGAGTGTCCAGAGCAACCGCATACCTGTACGCCCGTCAGGCTAACGCTATCGGCGAATAAGTTGGTCGTTTAACTGGCGAGCAGCGAACTTCACGCATTGCGATCTGACCAATTCTGAACTGGGTGATTTAGATATTCGGGGCGTCGATTTACAAGGCGTTAAGATAGATAGTTACCAGGCCTCTTTGATCATGGAACGGTCTGGGCGGTTAGCCCTGGTTAATCAAGCCCGCAATACACCTGGGAGCGGTGAATCCCCGCCCCCTACGTATCTGTTCTGTTACCCTTCAGGCATTGCTGAAGAGTGGTGGGTGGAAATTTTCCACGCCTTCCCATCCCATGCGTAAGTAAACGTATAACGGGCCGAAACAGTCGATTTGTCTGCGAAGGTGAAGGTATAGGTACCAGCATCAATCGCCTTATTACAGCCAAGACGAATGGTACGACTGTCAATTTTCCCGGTCGGTTTCTTTGCCAGAAAATGTTCAAAATAATCCTCACGCTCAGCATCTGTTAAGCGGGCTTTATTCGACACCGTGGGAAGTAATACTGCATCACTAAGATAATTTTCAGATACTGTCTTCGCGTTACCCGTTTTCAGTGATTCATTCCACTTGTCGAATAGCGCTTCGATTTGCGCTTTGTTCACCTTCACACATTCTGGGGCCGGAGTCGCAAAAACGGGGCCCGATAAAAGGATCAGTGAACAAGCAAAACCAAGTAATTGCTTCATAGTAATCATTCCATTAATGGTTAGATGGCCACAAGAAGGTCATTGATAACCGGATAGTCAAATCACCTGTAATAACCAATAGAAACCATTAACATACGCCGGGTGTAGAAAATAAAGACGTTAAATAAATGAGTAATTAATACAATGAAATAATTAGATATTTTGGCGTTGATGCTCTGTATTTAACATAAACCACTACCTGAATGATTATAGTTCAGCATGCATATGATTTCTGTCCCCCTTCCCGAATCTCTTTAACGCTATCCCTTCCTTACGTTTCGGTACTTGCGACACCCCTGCACATAAATTTGGCATAGCTATACCCTCATGAAACTCGCGCTTCGTTTATTACGGGTCAGATGAGGCATGAAAATGCTAAGATAGTTTATGAGTTATATTCAAAGTGGAGCGCTGGTATGAATATTGACCAGGCCGCGACGTAGAATTTGCAACTAACTGTATGGTTGCCCCCAAACTCAAACGGTAATGGCGAATGTCATTAAATATTAGTAAGATAGCTTCTTTATTCATAGTCCCTTAAAATTATGCGCCTGGTTTTATCAACTCTGATCGTAATGGCTGGACTTCTGAGTGGTCAGGCTGTTGCCGCGCCTCTGCAGACCACGCACGCTGATATTCGTGACAGCGGCTTTGTCTATTGCGTCAGCGGGCAAGTCAATACATTCAACCCACAGAAAGCGAGCAGCGGCCTGATTGTCGACACTCTGGCAGCCCAACTCTATGACCGGCTACTTGATGTGGATCCGTACACCTACCGACTGGTGCCAGAACTGGCTGAGAGCTGGGAAGTGCTGGACAACGGCGCAACCTACCGTTTCCACTTGCGCCGCGACGTTTCGTTTCAAAAGACGGCCTGGTTTAAGCCTACCCGTAAGCTAAATGCAGATGATGTGGTATTTACCTTTGAGCGCATATTTGACCGTCACCATCCGTGGCACAACGTCAATGGCAGCAGCTTTCCCTACTTCGATAGCCTGCAATTCGCTGATAACGTGCAAAGCGTGCGCAAGCTGGATAACAACACGGTTGAATTTCGTCTGACTCAGCCAGATGCCTCCTTCCTGTGGCATCTGGCGACACACTATGCCTCTGTAATGTCGGCTGAATATGCCACACAACTGGCCAAACAGGATCGCCAGGAATTACTCGACAGGCAGCCCGTCGGTACCGGACCGTTCCTGCTTTCAGAAAACCGCGCGGGGCAATATATTCGTCTACAACGTCACGAAAAATTCTGGCGCGGCACGCCCCTGATGCCACAGGTCGTTGTGGATCTCGGTTCAGGCGGCACCGGACGGTTATCAAAGCTCCTGACCGGGGAGTGCGACGTTCTGGCCTGGCCCGCGGCCAGTCAGCTCACCATATTACGTGATGACCCACGCCTGCGCCTGACGCTGCGTCCTGGAATGAACATTGCCTATCTGGCATTCAACACCAATAAACCGCCGCTGGATAACCCCGCAGTGCGGCATGCGCTGGCACTGGCCATTAACAACCAGCGTCTGATGCAGTCTATCTACTACGGTACGGCAGAAACTGCAGCATCTATTTTGCCCCGCGCCTCGTGGGCTTATGACAACGAAGCTAAGATTACTGAATACAACCCGGCTAAATCCCGTCAGCAGCTAAAAGCACTGGGACTTGAGAACCTGACGTTGCAACTGTGGGTCCCGACCAGCTCTCAGGCCTGGAATCCGAGTCCGCTGAAAACAGCGGAACTGATCCAGGCAGATATGGCGCAGGTGGGTGTGAAAGTGAAGATCATCCCGGTTGAAGGTCGTTTTCAGGAGGCGCGATTAATGGATATGAACCATGATCTGACGTTGTCCGGTTGGGCGACGGACAGTAACGATCCTGACAGTTTTTTCCGACCGTTGCTCAGTTGTGCCGCCATCAACTCACAGACTAACTTCGCACACTGGTGCAATCCGCAGTTCGACAGCATTTTACGCAAAGCGCTGTCTTCGCAGCAGCTCTCCTCGCGTATTGACGCCTATGACGAAGCACAAAATATCCTGGCGCAAGAGTTGCCGATCCTGCCGTTGGCCTCATCATTGCGTCTACAGGCTTACCGCTATGACATCAAAGGTCTGGTGCTAAGTCCGTTCGGGAATGCTTCCTTTGCCGGGGTTTCCAGGGAAAAGACTGATGAGGTGAAAAAACCATGATTATCTTCACCCTGCGCCGCTTCTTATTGCTGCTGGTCACCCTGTTCTTCCTGACATTCATTGGGTTCAGCCTGAGCTACTTCACCCCCCATGCGCCGTTACAAGGCGCATCGCTGTGGAACGCCTGGATATTCTGGTTCAACGGTCTGATCCACTGGGATTTTGGCGTTTCCAGTATTAACGGTCAGTTAATCTCAGAACAGCTGAAAGAGGTTTTCCCAGCCACGATGGAGCTGTGTATTCTTGCCTTTGGGTTTGCGCTGATGGTCGGGATCCCCATCGGCATGCTGGCCGGCATCACACGTAATAAATGGCAGGATCGCTGCATCAGCGCATTGGCTCTGATGGGGTTTTCCATTCCCGTTTTTTGGCTGGCGCTGCTGCTGACGCTCCTCTTCTCACTGACTCTCGGCTGGTTACCCGTTTCGGGACGTTTCGATCTACTTTACGAAGTAAAACCGGTGACCGGTTTCGCCATTATTGATGCGTGGATCTCTGACTCCCCCTGGCGCGACGAAATGTTGGTTAGCGCAATCCGTCATATGGTGCTTCCGGTATTGACGCTTTCCGTCGCGCCCACCACGGAGGTCATTCGCCTGATGCGTATCAGCACCATTGAGGTCTTCGATCAGAACTATGTCAAAGCGGCAGCCACGCGCGGTTTGTCACGCTTCACCATTCTGCGTCGCCACGTATTGCACAACGCACTTCCGCCGGTCATTCCTCGCCTTGGATTACAGTTTTCCACCATGCTGACGCTGGCGATGATCACCGAGATGGTCTTTAGCTGGCCAGGGCTGGGACGTTGGTTGATTAACGCGATTCGCCAGCAAGACTACGCCGCTATTTCGGCGGGTGTGATGGTGATTGGCTCCCTGGTTATTATCGTTAACGTCATCTCTGATATTTTGGGTGCTATGGCTAACCCTCTGAAACATAAGGAATGGTATGCCTTACGATAGCGTATATAGCGAGAAGCGCCCACCCGGAACGCTACGCACCGCATGGCGTAATTTTTATGGCGATGCTTCTGCGATGGTGGGTCTGTACGGTTGTGCGGGACTGGTCATTCTGTGTGTGTTCGGTGGCTGGTTTGCCCCTTACGGCATCGATCAGCAATTTCTTGGCTACCAACTGTTGCCACCGTCCTGGTCACGCTATGGCGAAGTGTCATTCTTCCTCGGAACTGACGATCTGGGCCGCGACGTATTAAGCCGTCTGCTCAGCGGCGCGGCCCCGACCGTTGGCGGTGCGTTTGTCGTTACCCTCGCCGCCACACTCTGCGGTCTGTTGCTGGGCGTGGTTGCCGGGGCAACGCACGGACTACGCTCAGCGGTGCTGAACCACATTCTGGATACCCTGCTGTCAATTCCATCGCTACTGCTGGCCATTATTGTGGTGGCTTTTGCCGGGCCACATCTGACGCATGCGATGTTCGCCGTCTGGCTGGCTTTACTGCCGCGTATGGTGCGCTCCGTCTACAGCATGGTACATGACGAGCTGGAAAAAGAGTATGTCATTGCTGCTCGTCTGGATGGCGCGAGCACGCTCAATATCCTGTGGTTTGCAATTCTGCCGAATATCACTGCCGGTCTTATCACTGAAATCACCCGAGCACTGTCAATGGCGATTCTGGATATCGCCGCCCTGGGCTTCCTTGATCTCGGCGCACAGCTGCCCTCCCCAGAATGGGGCGCCATGCTCGGCGATGCGCTGGAGTTGATCTATGTTGCGCCGTGGACCGTCATGCTGCCCGGAGCGGCAATTATGATAAGTGTGCTGCTGGTAAATCTGTTAGGTGACGGCGTACGCCGCGCAATTATTGCGGGGGTGGAATAATGCCATTACTGGATATCCGCAACCTGACAATCGAGTTCAGGACCGGTGACGACTGGGTGAAAGCAGTGGACCGCGTCAGCATGACGCTAAACGAAGGTGAGATCCGTGGACTGGTCGGTGAATCGGGTTCAGGTAAAAGTTTGATCGCTAAGGCCATCTGCGGCGTCGCCAAAGATAACTGGCGCGTTACCGCGGACCGCATGCGTTTTGATGATATCGACCTGTTGCGCCTTTCCGCCCGCGAGCGACGTAAGCTGGTCGGCCATAACGTGTCCATGATCTTTCAGGAGCCGCAGTCTTGTCTGGATCCGTCTGAACGTATTGGACGCCAACTGATGCAAAACATTCCCGCCTGGACTTACAAGGGGCGCTGGTGGCAACGTATCGGCTGGCGCAAACGCCGCGCGATTGAGCTGCTGCACCGCGTCGGGATAAAAGATCATAAAGATGCCATGCGCAGTTTCCCTTATGAGCTGACCGACGGTGAGTGCCAGAAGGTCATGATCGCCATCGCACTGGCAAACCAACCTCGCCTGCTGATTGCAGATGAACCCACCAATGCGATGGAACCCACAACCCAGGCGCAAATTTTTCGTCTGCTGACTCGACTGAATCAAAACAGCAATACCACCATTTTGTTGATCAGCCATGACCTGCAAATGCTCAGCCAATGGGCAGACAAAATCAACGTAATGTACTGCGGACAAACGGTGGAAACCGCGCCCAGTAAAGATTTGGTGACGATCCCCCATCACCCTTATACGCAAGCGCTGATTCGCGCCATTCCTGATTTTGGTAGCGCAATGCCGCATAAAAGCCGCCTGAATACCATGCCAGGAGCAATTCCGTTGTTAGAACAGTTGCCCATCGGCTGTCGTCTGGGGCCGCGTTGCCCTTATGCGCAGCGAGAATGCATTGAAACCCCAAGGCTGACCGGAGCAAAGAATCATCTCTACGCCTGTCATTTCCCGCTGAATATGGAGAGAGAGTGAGATGGTAGAAACCCTGCTCGAAGTGCGTAATCTGAGCAAAACCTTCCGCTACCGGACGGGATTATTTCGCCGCCAGACCGTCGAAGCCGTTAAACCGCTGAGCTTTACGCTGCGTGAACGTCAAACGCTCGCTATTATTGGCGAGAACGGCTCAGGCAAGTCCACGCTGGCGAAAATGCTGGCTGGGATGGTTGAGCCGACCAGCGGCGAGCTGCTGATTGACGATCATCCGCTAAAATATGGCGATTATTCATTTCGTAGTCAGCGTATTCGCATGATTTTCCAGGATCCGTCAACGTCGCTAAACCCACGGCAGCGTATCTCACAGATCCTCGATTTTCCGTTACGCCTGAATACCGATCTGGAGCCTGAACAGCGCCGCAAACAGATTGTGGAAACTATGCGTATGGTGGGTCTGCTACCCGATCATGTTAGCTACTATCCGCATATGCTGGCCCCAGGGCAAAAACAGCGTCTGGGCCTTGCCCGTGCGCTGATTTTGCGGCCAAAAGTTATTATCGCCGACGAAGCGCTGGCTTCTCTGGATATGTCGATGCGATCGCAACTCATCAACCTGATGCTGGAATTACAGGAAAAACAGGGGATTTCGTATATCTATGTGACCCAACACATTGGGATGATGAAACACATCAGCGACCAGGTGCTAGTTATGCATCAGGGCGAAGTTGTCGAGCGCGGCAGTACGGCGGACGTGCTGGCCTCTCCGCTACATGAGCTGACTCGTCGTCTTATTGCAGGGCATTTTGGCGAGGCGCTTACCGCCGATGCCTGGCGGAAAGACCGTTAATCAGATAATAGCCCACCAGGACGGGAGGGCTATCCGTTCTGTCATCAGTGACAAAACCGGGGCAAGAGGAGCGCGTCAACCTCAGAGAACGTGACTGACGGGAAAATTTCACCCTGCATCGCCCAAACGCCGGCGGTGCAGACCTCCTCGATAAGATGGGTCGTATCTATCCCCTCAACCACAACGCGCTCGCAATATCCCCTGATATTTTTAATCAACACCGGGAAAATTGTTTTTTCTACCTGTGACAGGAAGAAGTCGCGATCCATTTTCACAACGTCAAAACGGCCGCACACCAGCGGACTCGCGCCAATACTGCCAGATCCGAGATCGCCCAGCCACAAGGCATTTGGGCCATCACTCAGCGAATTAATCAGCAGGTTGTTCAGGCAAACTGTATTCGACAGAAAGCGTTCTGAAAGTTCCAGCGCAATAAAGGGCATGGAATGCAAGGCCGACTTAATGACGGGATCACCAATTGCTAATAGCGCCATTTCATCAATAAGGCTTAGCGTACAGAGCAGATTATTGTTCTCGAACCAATTACGCTTTTCTGCAATTAACCGAATTTGCTCAAGCATGAAATTACGTTTTTGTTCGCTACTCCATGCCGAAATGATGGAATCTGCGTGTAACGGATGAACCGTCTCAGAGGTGAAGCGGGCGAGCATCTCAACACCCAGCAACTTATCTGTTGTGTCTCTCATCGGTTCCGCGATGAAATGATAGTGCATAAGACCACTCCAATTGATCATAACGTCCTGATAATGCACTTTTAATCATAATCAATCAATAATATCGATCAATGAATCGATATTGATCGATAAAAACAATATATCATAACTAAATGAATATGGTCATATTTTTTGTTTTAAGAATGTTCTTACATTGATATGTGTTAAAACATCGACTAGAGGTCAGATCATACCATTTTAACCCTCTGACGCCTTGTATTTTCACCTTATACCCCTGCTCTTCTCTGGTTGGATGAGGCAGAACCAGGGGGGAGTGATATACTCCTCACGTGCAATGAATAGTGACAGGCCACCAGATTCCCTGCCCTCTGAAATGCCGATTACTGCTGCTCACCGTCTGGTGAATAGCAGAGAAAGATCGTGACACAAGGGGCAAAGAGTGGGATATAATTTCACACCAATTTTGAGTGACCTTGAAATTGCAATCATAACTCATTGATTGCTAAAAAAATAAGTAATGACTATAAGGATTAAAGCTATGGGTTTTCTTTCCGGTAAGCGCATTCTGGTGACCGGTCTTGCCAGTAAACTGTCCATCGCCTATGGTATCGCACAGGCGATGCACCGCGAAGGCGCTGAACTGGCGTTCACCTACCAGAACGACAAACTGAAAGGCCGCGTGGAAGAATTTGCCGCTCAGCTGGGTTCCAACATCGTACTGCAGTGTGATGTGGCTGAAGACGCCAGCATCGACACCATGTTCGCTGAACTGGGCAAAGTCTGGCCGAAATTCGACGGTTTCGTACATTCCATCGGTTTCGCACCTGCTGACCAGCTGGATGGCGACTACGTGAATGCGGTCACCCGCGAAGGCTTTAAAATTGCTCATGACATCAGCGCATACAGCTTTGTTGCAATGGCAAAAGCATGCCGTTCAATGCTGAACCCTGGTTCTGCACTGCTGACGCTGTCCTACCTGGGTGCAGAGCGCGCGATCCCGAACTATAACGTAATGGGTCTGGCGAAAGCCTCTCTGGAAGCCAACGTTCGTTATATGGCTAACGCGATGGGTCCTGAAGGCGTGCGTGTGAACGCAATCTCCGCCGGCCCAATCCGTACTCTGGCGGCTTCCGGTATCAAAGATTTCCGTAAAATGCTGGCACATTGCGAAGCGGTTACGCCGATTCGTCGTACCGTTACCATTGAAGATGTGGGCAACTCTGCGGCATTCCTGTGCTCAGACCTGTCCGCCGGTATCTCCGGTGAAGTCGTTCACGTTGACGGTGGCTTCAGCATCGCCGCAATGAACGAACTGGAACTGAAATAATCTTTCAGACTTCCTCTATGGGCGACGCTCCGTCGCCCATTATTTTCCTCTCCCTTCTCCTTCGCTCGTGGCTATATATGCTTTTCTGATATTTATTATCACTTAACAATCTTTCATCACCTCATTCGCTTACGTCAGGATATCGCAGCGCAAACGATCCGGCGTACAGGTATGACGACGTATCCGGGTCGCCACTTTTTAGACCAAGGAACGCCCATGGAACAACGCCGAATTGAAGGCAAAAGCCACTGGTATCATGAGACACAGTCCAGTACATATCCGCAAGATGTTCTACCGTTGGTGCCCGAAGCCGCACACGTAGAGGACCGATTTTTGCTGGATCTGACGATACCTGCCGTTGCGCTTTTACCCTTTCAGTCCTGGTTAGAACCTGCCCGTAAACTTGCTCAACTTCTCTTCCCAGTGCATGTTTCTCTGGACTCAATGCTCACGTTCAGCGCCTATGAACGTATGAGTACCGCTTTAACCGTCGCACAGGTTTGTGGCGTACAGCGTTTATGTAATCATTATGCTGCACGTCTGACCCCCCTTCCTGGCCCTAATTCATCCAGGGAAAGCAACCACCGACTGGCGCAAATCACCCAATATGCTCGCCAGCTAGCCAGCTCTCCGGACGTCATCGGCTCACGCGATCGCCAGCATCTGGAGGCGGTTGGCCTCACGACCAGCGACAGTGTTCTAATGAATCAAATCGTTGGCTTTGTCGGCTTTCAGGCCCGCGTCGTTGCGTTGTTTCAAGCCTGGTTTGGCCATCCTGTGCGACGCATTCCAGGCCTTGATATTCAGCAATTTGCCGAGGCATCCCCCTTTAGTGCAGAAGAAGCACAGTGGCACACCGCCGACCTGCCAATTGAAAAACATCTTGCCGGCGCAGAAGCACATGCCAGCCATACTCCCATTGTGTTGCAAGCGCTGAGGCCATTACTTCAACACTCACCTGAAGAACTGGCGTTATTTGAAGCGCTTTTTACCAGCACATTACACAGCGATGTGCAATCACGGACATTTTCTCTGACCACGCTGTTCACATCGCGGATTAACGGTAGCGTGTCCTGCTTCAATGAGTACGCCCTCTCAGCCACTGAGCTCACTGAGATTATTACCGTACTTCGCCAGGATGAGCGCCAAATACAGCGTTGGGAGCAACGACATCCGGTTGAGCGCGTCACCCTGCAGGCGGTACAATGGCTAACCCGGGCGCCCGATCGCTTTAGCGCCGCACTGCTTACTCCGTTACTCGACCAGGGTATATCTTCAGAACAGGCAATTAACGTACTGGCCTGGAGCGGATTGTGCGGATGGTTAAATCGTTTGAAGATCGCGTTGGGCGAGACGTATTAACCGATCCACTTGCTGAAAGAGCGCTTGCTGCGACTGGCAGATTCGCGTAAAACTGTCAGCCGCTCTTTCAGCCACGAAAATAGACAATTATGCTTCAGGACAACCCGCTGCTAGCGCAGCTTAAACAGCAACTACATTCCCAGACGCCACGTGCTGAAGGGGTGGTAAAAGCCACGGAAAAAGGCTTTGGCTTCCTGGAAGTCGATGCACAAAAAAGCTATTTCATTCCACCGCCGCAGATGAAAAAAGTGATGCATGGCGACCGCATTGTGGCGGTTATCCATACGGAAAAAGATCGCGAATCTGCCGAACCGGAAGAACTGATCGAGCCGTTCCTGACGCGCTTCGTGGGCAAAGTTCAGGGTAAGAATGACCGCCTGTCCATTGTGCCGGATCATCCGCTCCTGAAAGATGCGATTCCCTGCCGCGCCGCGCGTGGCGTTGAACATGAATTTAAAGAAGGTGACTGGGCTGTTGCAGAAATGCGTCGCCACCCGTTAAAAGGCGACCGCACCTTCTACGCCGAGTTAACCCAATTTATTACCTTCGCTGACGATCACTTCGTTCCGTGGTGGGTCACACTGGCTCGCCATAATCTGGAAAAAGAAGCACCCGATGGCATCGCCACTGAGATGCTGGATGAGGGTCTGGTGCGCGAGGACTTAACCGCACTGAACTTCGTCACCATCGACAGCGCCAGTACGCAGGACATGGATGACGCGCTTTACGCCGAAGAACAAACGGACGGTAAATTGCAGTTAACCGTCGCGATTGCCGATCCTACCGCCTGGATTGCTGAAGGCAGTAAGCTGGATAACATTGCAAAAATTCGTGCATTTACCAACTACCTGCCGGGGTTCAACATCCCAATGTTGCCGCGCGAGCTTTCGGACGATCTGTGTTCTCTGCGTGCTAACGAAATTCGCCCGGTTCTGGCCTGCCGCATGAGCATCACTGCTGACGGCACGATCGAAGACAATATCACCTTCTTCGCAGCAACGATTGAATCGAAAGCGAAGCTGGCCTACGACAACGTCTCTGACTGGCTTGAAGGCTCGGGTGACTGGCAGCCGGAGAATGACGCAATTGCACAGCAGATCCATCTGCTGCACCGTATCTGTCTCAGTCGTGGCGAATGGCGCCATAATCACGCTCTGGTATTCAAAGACCGCCCGGATTACCGTTTTGTTCTCGGTGAAAAAGGCGAAGTACTGGATATCGTGGCGGAACCGCGCCGCATCGCGAACCGCATTGTGGAAGAGTCCATGATTGCGGCGAACATTTGTGCTGCCCGCGTACTGCGCGACAAGCTGGGCTTTGGTATTTATAACGTGCATATGGGATTCGATCCGGCTAACGCAGAAGCACTGGCTGCCCTACTGAAAACCCATGGTATGCACGTTGATGCTGAAGAGGTCCTGACGCTGGAAGGCTTCTGTAAACTGCGTCGTGAACTGGATGCGCAGCCTTCCGGTTTCCTCGACAGCCGCATCCGCCGATTCCAGTCTTACGCTGAGATTAGCACCGAGCCGGGTCCGCATTTTGGTCTGGGCCTGGAAGCTTATGCCACCTGGACCTCGCCTATCCGTAAATATGGCGACATGATCAACCATCGCTTGCTTAAGGCCATCATCAAAGGTGAGACAATTTCCCGCCCGCAGGATGATACGACTTTGCAGATGGCTGAACGTCGCCGCCTGAACCGCATGGCCGAGCGTGATGTGGGTGACTGGCTGTATGCACGTTTTCTGAATGACAAAGCCGGCACCGACACCCGCTTTGCGGCCGAGATTATTGATGTCAGCCGTGGTGGTATGCGTGTACGTTTAATTGATAACGGCGCGGTAGCCTTTATTCCGGCCCCCTTCCTGCACGCGGTTCGTGATGAACTGGTGTGTAGCCAGGAAAGTGGTACGGTCCAGATCAAAGGTGAGGTGGTTTACAAAGTTACTGATGTCATTGACGTCACCATCGCCGAAGTGCGGATGGAAACCCGCAGCGTCATCGCGCGCCCTGCCGTATAATACGCATTAACTCAACGACCTTTCTCTTTTGTGAAAGGTCGTTTTCTTTTTTCCCGACCAATTGCCTGCTACGCACTACACTTCTTCCATCCAGTCAGATTTATTTTTTACTATTTTCCGTTCGCCAGCTTTGCTTTTTCCTGAATCTGGATTACACATAAATATATAAATAAAACAATATGTTCAGCCATCATCACCCTTTGAATTATGGCTACCCTTACTTTTGAGGCTCCATGCGCTTTAAACGGGATAGTACACATCATGAAAGACGTTCGGGAGCTGGCTACGTTGTATAGCTATGTGGGCACCCATAACCCCTACTGGCGTTTGTCAGAGGGTTGCGACATCCTGCATTTCTCTATTGACGAAGCGGCAGAAACGAACCAAAACATCGAATTATCACCTGAGCAAGCCGACCGCATCCGGGAGATGACGGTCATCACGTCAAGCCTGTTAATAACACTGTCGATTGAAGATGACGATATCCCTGTTCACCTGGTCGGGCGGAAAATAAATAAACGCGAATGGGCCGGAAGTGCATCCGCCTGGGATGATACCCCTCCGGTCGCCCGCGATTTGGCACAAGGACTTTCTTTTGCCGAACAGGTGGTCTCTGAAGCCAACTCCGTTATTGTCATCCTTGACCGCATGGGGAACATTCAGCGTTTCAATCGCCTGTGTGAAGAATATACCGGACTCAAAGAACGCGAAGTGATTGGTCAAAGTGTCTTCACGCTGTTTATGAGTCGACGCGAAGCCGCAGCCTCCAGACGCAACATCGATGTTTTCTTTCGCGAAGGTAACTCATATGAAGTCGAACGTTGGGTGAAGACCTGTAAAGGTCAGCGACTGTTTCTGTTTCGCAATAAATTTGTGCACAACGGCAGCGGTAAGAACGAAATATTTCTAATCTGCTCAGGTACCGATATCACCGAAGAACGGCGTGCTCAGGAACGCCTGAGAGTTCTGGCAAATACCGACTCCATTACCGGATTACCTAATCGGAATGCGATTCATGAACTGATCACTGAAGCCATTGAGAATGCAGGAGATACCCAGGTTGGTATTGTGTACCTCGACCTGGATAATTTCAAAAAAGTAAACGATGCCTACGGACATATGTTCGGCGATCAACTGTTGCAAAGCGTGTCACTGGCAATTCTCAGCTGTCTTGATGATAACCAGTTACTGGCCCGTTTTGGTGGCGATGAGTTTATTGTCCTCGCGACTCAAACATCTCAAGTGGCGCTGGAAGCCACGGCATCACGTATTTTGACCCGTTTGCGCCAGCCCTTCCGAATTGGCCTGATTGAGGTTTATACCGGTTGTTCGATTGGAATTTCCCTTGCACCACAGCATGGACACGACTGCGAGAGCGTTATTCGCAATGCCGATACTGCCATGTATACCGCAAAGGAAGGCGGACGGGGACAATTCTGCGTTTTCTCTCCGGAAATGAACCAGCGAGTCTTTGAGTATCTTTGGCTGGATACCAACTTGCGTAAGGCGCTGGAAAACGATCAACTGTTGATTCATTACCAACCGAAAATAACATGGCGTGGTGAAGTACGTAGTCTGGAGGCGCTGGTGCGCTGGCAGTCCCCTGAACGTGGTCTCATTCCTCCGCTGGAGTTTATCTCCTACGCTGAAGAATCAGGCTTGATTGTGCCGCTGGGGCGCTGGGTTATTCTCGACGTTGTTCGTCAGGTCGCAAAGTGGCGCGATAAAGGGATTAATCTGCGAGTGGCCGTGAACGTTTCTGCTCGCCAGCTTGCCGATCAGACGCTGTTTACCGACCTGAAACAGGTGCTTCACGATCTCAATTTTGAATATTGCCCTATCGATGTCGAATTGACCGAGAGCAGTTTAATTGAAAACGAACACCTGGCACTGTCCGTTATTCAGCAATTTAGCCAGCTTGGGGCACAGATCCATTTAGATGATTTTGGGACGGGTTATTCATCGTTGTCTCAACTGGCCCGCTTCCCACTTGATGCCATTAAGCTGGACCAGGCGTTCGTCAGGGATATTCATAAACAACCCATTTCACAGTCGCTGGTGCGCGCTATTGTCGCAGTGGCGCAGGCGCTTAACCTACAGGTGATAGCTGAAGGCGTTGAAAGTACGAAAGAGGATGCTTTTTTGACCAAAAATGGCGTCAATGAACGTCAGGGTTTTTTGTTCGCCAAGCCAATGCCAGCCGCTGCATTTGAACGTTGGTATAAACGTCATCTGAATAAAAAATTGCGATAACGCAACAAGAAAAGTGCAAGGGATAAACGTGAAAAATAGCCATAAATGGACACTACGTGATGACCATATCTGTATGTAATCACGGAATATATAATATTCTCCAATCATTCATGTTAATACTATTTTTCCCTTCTCTTTTGGCATGAATTTCTGCATCATGAAATTCAAACCTTTTTGACATTAGGATGATGACCATGTCTGATACCGACGCACAACGTCTGGCCGAGCGCATTGATACTGTGCTGGATATTCTCGTTGCAGGCGATTACCACTCAGCGATCCACAATCTCGAAATTCTCAAGGCTGAACTGTTAGATACGGTCAAAGAAGATACAGCGTCTGTGTCAAAAAAACCGAAGGCCCCGTGGGAAATCTGATGACTTCACTCACGTTATGTCGCTGTAGCCATCAGATTTCAGATAACGCAGCTACCGTTTAATTTCCGATACGATATCGCTATAAAAATTAATACTATGAATTCCCGACAACAATCTATTTTGCAGATGGTGATCGATAAAGGTCAGATGAGCGTGGCCGACCTGGCTAAAATCACCGGTGTCTCCGAAGTGACGATTCGACAGGATCTGAACACACTGGAAAAACAGAGCTACTTGCGCCGTGCGCACGGTTTTGCGGTGTCACTGAACAGTGATGATGTCGAAACGCGCATGATGACCAATTTCACCCTTAAACGTGAACTGGCCGAATTTGCGGCGTCACTGGTTAATCCTGGTGAATCCGTCTTTATTGAAAATGGCAGCAGCAATGCGCTGCTGGCCAGAACGTTGGCAGAACAAAAAGATGTCACCATCATCACGGTCAGTAGCTACATCGCGCACCTGCTCAAAGAAACACCGTGTGAAGTCATTCTCCTCGGTGGGATCTATCAGAAAAAAAGCGAGAGCATGGTCGGACCGCTGACTCGCCAGTTTATTCAGCAGGTACATTTCAGTAAAGCCTTTATCGGTATTGACGGCTGGCAGGCTGACACCGGCTTCACCGGGCGTGATATGATGCGCTCTGATGTGGTTAATGCGGTTCTGGAAAAAGGCGCTGAGGTGATTGTACTCACCGATAGCTCTAAATTTGAGGCCATTCATCCATACACGCTGGGCCCGTTAGACAGATTCAGTCGCGTAGTCACGGACTCCAGACTCAGCGCCAGCGTGCAAATGCAACTTGAACACTCGGGTTTAACCGTCAATATCATTGATGCTCACGCATAATACTTCAGCAGATGATTTGTCCGCGGGCAGATCATCTTCTCTCTGAGACTTATCCGACAGTCCAATTAAGACTTTTTACCTGTCGTTAACAGGATAAAGTCGTAGAATTAATGTTAGCGATATAACAGGAGCGAACAGTCACCTCAGGATTTGATTGTAACGTCCTGCGCTAAACGGTTTCGCGGAAATATCTTTAGTCGTCCTATTTTGGCGCTATCATTAAAGTGAACTGGATTCCGTGATTCAATAATTCAGGAGAAAGTATTATGTTAGTAACGAGCAAAAAAATGACCGCTGCCATTCTGGCGATTACACTAGCAATGTCTTTGAGTGCCTGCTCTAACTGGTCCAAACGTGACCGTAACACTGCGATAGGTGCTGGTGCGGGTGCGATAGGCGGTGCAGTCCTGACTGACGGCAGCACGCTGGGTACGCTGGGTGGTGCTGCAGTAGGTGGTATTATCGGCCACCAGGTGGGTAAATAATTTACGGTTGAACGGCTCGATATAATAATACGTTTACTTTTTCAGGTTTGTATTATTAGAGAAGCCACGGATGCTCTCCGTGGCTTTTTTATTAGCCGCCGGCCAGCTTAACTTTCATTCCTTTGGCTTCCAGCAGCGATTTTATCAGGTCGCGTTTATCACCCTGAATTTCAATTACGCCGTCCTTCACTGCCCCACCACAACCACATTTTTTTTTCAGCTCTGCGGCCAATTTAACCAGTGCAGCGTCATCTTGATCAATACCGGTAATCAGGCAAACGCCCTTACCTTTACGACCGCTGGTCTGGCGCTGGATGCGAACAATACCATCGCCCTTCGGACGCTCTGCTACCACTCTGGGTTCATCAATTCGTCCGGACTCAGTTGAATAAACCAGTCGAGAGTTTGAGTCGCTCATTTATGCACCTCGATTCAGAGAGGCGTTGATCATCTTCAGCGTTTGCGCCGGATCTTCCGACTGCGTGACTGGACGACCAATCACCATGTAATCCACACCAGCGGCCAGCGCCTGCTGTGGCGTCATAATACGGCGCTGGTCACCCGCCTCACTACCTTCAGGACGAATGCCTGGCGTCACCAGCTTGAATGTCTGTCCAAACGCCTGCTTGAACCTCACCGCTTCATGCGCCGAGCATACTACCCCGTCCAACCCACAATTTTGCGTCAAACGCGCCAACTTTTCAGCATGCTCCGCAGGTGACAACGTCACACCAAGATCGGCAAGGTCGCTGGCTTCCATACTGGTCAGGACCGTCACTGCAATTAACAGTGGCGCATCTTTACCAAAAGGCAGTAATGCCTCGCGGGCAGCGGTCATCATTCGTGCCCCACCACAAGCATGCACGTTTACCATCCAGACGCCAAGGTCAGCAGCTGCCGCGACGGCATGCGCCGTGGTGTTGGGAATATCATGAAATTTCAAATCCAAAAAGATGTCGAAGCCACGTTGTTGCAGATCCCGTACCAATTGAGGTCCAAAAAGCGTGAACATCTCTTTGCCCACTTTCAAACGACAATCACGGGGATCAATTCTGTCGACAAACGCTAATGCCTTATCACGATTTGAGTAATCCAACGCGACAACGACGGGAGAATCAGTAGCTGCGCGGGAAGAAGATGAAGCAGTAAACGTCATGACCAGACCTTCTTGATGATGGGCGCACGAACGGCGCAAAATGGATAAACGGCGTGCATTCTACCTGTGGTCATAGAAAATTAACAGGTGCGTTTACATTTCTGCGAAACGATGTGGCTCAGGAGCCTGAGCGCTGGATGAAGAAAAATAAATAAGTATGTTGTAACTAAAGTGAGTTTTTTTTAAAAATTAGAGCCCGTCCAGACCGCGAATTGGCTTAATGGTTGACCAGGAGCGGCACGATGGGCAGTGCCAGTACAGCGAATAAGCAGTAAACCCGCACTTCTGGCAACGATAACGCGGCTTGCTGCGCACCTGCTCACCAACCATATCGCGCAGGACCATCAGACTCTCTTTTGCGCGCCCTTCTTCCGCTTCATTAAGGTGGTAATCCATCAGTTTATGGAACACGCGCATCGTCGGATGACGTTGCAACTGACGGGTAATATAAACCTGCGCAGTATCAGTACCCTCGCGCGCCTCAAGAATATCAGCCAGCATCAACTCAGCGGCAGCACCGGTGTTTTCTTCGACCGCACGGCGTAAAAACTCCGCCCATTCATCGTTTTTACCCAACTGTTGGTAGCAGCTCTGCAGCATTTCCAGCGTTTCACTGACCAACTCTTTATCCTGCGAGATCACGCGTTGCAGGCATTCAACGGCCTTCGCGTAATCTCCCTTCAGCATGTAAACGCGCCCCATCATAATCGAGACACGAGCACTGTTTTTGTCTGCAGCAGCTCCTTTTTTCAGCAATGCCATGGCGCGATCCATATCGTCGCTACCCATTTGCTGCAAGGCCAGTTCACAGTAAAAATGCGCTATTTCAATACGCTGTTTATCTTTGCCGAGTTTCACCAGCCGTTCTGCAACATCAATGGCTTTTTGCCATTCGCTGGTTGCCTGATAGATTTGCAACAGTTGCTGCAATGCCCCTACACGGAAATCCGTTTCATCAGTTAGCTGATTGAACATGTCTTCCGCACGGTCATACAATCCGGCTGCCATGTAGTCACGTCCCAACTGCTGTATAGCCAACAAACGTTGCTCGTAAGTCAGCGAAGCACTTTCCATGAGGGTTTGGTGGATACGGATAGCGCGGTCGACTTCACCGCGTGAGCGGAACAGGTTTCCGAGGGTGAGATGAGCCTCAACGGTGCCGGTATCCTCTTTCAACATATCGAGGAACAGATCTACCGCTTTATCTTGTTGGTTGCTCAAGAGGAAGTTAACCCCGGCGACATAGTCGCGCGAAAGACGGTTAGCTTCATCCTGCTTTGTTTGTTGCGCACTTCTGCGACCCATATACCACCCATAGGCAGCGGCTACAGGCAAAAGCAGAAACAACAACTCCAACATAAATAATTATTCCTTCACAACCGACGAGTCGGCAGTTACCGCAACGTCGGTCGCAGGCGCAAGCTGGTTTTCCAGGCGTTTAATTTTGCGTTCGGCGCGCGCAAGAGACACACGAACCTTCAGCCAGAACAGGCCGCAAATTAACCAACCAATCGCAAAACCTGCTGCAAACAATACAGCAAGCAGCGTGGAGATACGATACTCACCCTGAGCTAGCAGGTAATTAAACGTAACCTGTTGATCGTTTTGCGCACCCAATGTCACCGAAATAACAAAAATCGCCAACACCAGTAAGAAAATGAGTAAATATTTCACATTACTTCCCGTTATGTGGTTTGAGCGAATAAATCGTGTACAACTTACCGCGTTAAGCCTTTTAAATTACCATTTTCACGACGAGTGCGAAACGGAAAAGCGCCTTACGCTGTATGATTTGAGGGCTAAATTTGAAAAATCAATCACGGTCTGCGTTATTGCTCACGCTGCGCTATTTCCTTTGTCTCCTGGACGGGCGGTGTCAGAGGTCCACATATTCGCTGTGCAAGCCATGTTGCCAGCGTTACCAGCAGCCACGATATCAGCGTCGCAACAACCAAATCGCGCGGCCAGTGCATGCCCAGAAGCAAACGACTGCCCATTACGCCGGTCGCCCAGACGAGTAAGAACACAATCGTCAGCGTGCGCCTGCGTGGCCATAACAACCCGACACCCAGTAACGCCCAACTGGCAGCAAACAGGGTATGCCCGGAAGGGAAAGCAAAACCGGTCTCTTTTTGCCAGTGCTTACGTAAAAAAGGCGGAATATCCTGCTGCCCGGACAACTGCTCTTTTACTAAGTGTCCGCGATCTTTACGTTTTAAAGTGTAGAACTCATCTACCGGAACATGGTGCGTTTTTTCCAGCCACAGAACAAATGGCCGGGGCTCCTGCACCCTCTCTTTAACCCAGGATTTCACACCCTGGCCAATTAAGATAGCCGCCGCCAGGATCGCAAATAGCATAAACGCAGCTTTCAGACGAAATCGCAGACACCACAAAAACCACGCACAGAGAACAACATGGGTGATAATCCCCCAGGGTTGCGTCACCGTTTCAGTTACCCAGTATAAGGATTTTAACCACCAGACATTCTGTCCAGGCTGCCAGCTCCAGCCGGATATCCATACGGAAACCGGCATAATCAGTAACAGTGCTGCGCCTACAGTGGTTCGCTTGGCAATAGACAGCATTGCGTCTCCTTTCGTCGATAAGTCCCACAATCATAACTGAAAAATCCGCACACCGGGGAAATTGACAATTTTGTGCCATTCGGAAATGAATGCGTTGCTGCAATTAGGTGAACACCCTTGCCTTATGGCAAAATAGTGCAATACAGAAGCCAACAGGCGACGGCACGCACAGTGCCAGCATAATCTGGAGAATTACATGCAGCTTAAACGTGTGGCAGAAGCCAAACTGCCAACCCCCTGGGGTGATTTCCTGATGGTGGGATTTGAAGAACTGGCAACCGGACACGATCATGTCGCACTGGTTTTTGGCGATATTTCAGGCCAGACGCCTGTCCTGGCACGTGTTCATTCCGAATGTCTGACCGGCGATGCGCTGTTCAGTCTGCGTTGTGATTGTGGCTTTCAGCTGGAAGCGGCGCTTACGCATATCGCTGAAGAAGGACGCGGTATTCTGCTCTACCATCGTCAGGAAGGACGTAACATCGGCCTGTTGAATAAGATCCGCGCCTATGCGTTGCAGGATCAGGGCTATGACACCGTCGAAGCCAACCATCAGTTAGGCTTTGCGGCGGACGAGCGTGACTTCACCTTGTGTGCTGATATGTTCAAATTATTGGGCGTGGATGAAGTCCGTCTGCTAACCAATAACCCGAAGAAAGTGGAAATTCTGACAGAAGCTGGGATCAATATTGTGGAGCGTGTACCGCTAATTGTTGGCCGTAACCCGAAGAATGAACACTATCTGGATACCAAAGCCGCTAAGATGGGACATCTGTTAAGCGAGTGACATTCTCGCTTGCTGACAGTACAAAAAGCCTGCTTTCGCAGGCTTTTTTATAATTTAATTCAACATATTACGAATAACATAGTGCAAAATACCATCGTTTTGGTAATAGGTCAGCTCTGTCGCGGTATCAATACGACAGCGACACGAAATCACCTCTTTTCGCCCATCCGCACGGACCATATTCACCGGGATAGTCGCTCCCGGTTTAATATTTTGTAAGTCCGTAATATCAATGACTTCCTCCCCGGTTAACCCCAGGGTTTTACGTGTAACCCCCTGCGGAAATTCCAGAGGCAGGATCCCCATGCCAATCAGGTTAGAACGGTGGATGCGCTCAAAAGATTCGGCAATTACTACGCGAATACCTAACAAACGCGGGCCTTTCGCCGCCCAGTCCCGACTGGAACCCGAGCCATACTCCTTGCCGGCAACAATCGCCAACGGGGTCTTCTCTTGCTGGTATTGCATAGCGGCGTCATAGATAGCCATCACTTCTGTACCCGGCAAATGACGCGTCATCCCCCCTTCCACACCCGGTACCATTTCGTTACGGATACGGATATTGGCAAACGTGCCACGCATCATTACTTCGTGGTTTCCACGGCGAGAACCGTAGGAGTTAAAATCTTTGCGCTCAACACCGTGGCTTTGCAGATAGCGACCCGCCGGGCTGTCCGGCTTGATGCTCCCCGCAGGAGAAATATGATCGGTGGTGACGGAATCGCCGAGCATCGCCAGGATACGAGCACCATGGATATCCTGTACCGGGTCCGGCTTCGCCTGCATACCATCAAAGAACGGTGATAACCGGATGTAGGTTGAGTCCGACTGCCAGCCATAGGTGTCTGCACGATCAACGTTAATCGACTTCCATTCCGGCGTGCCTTCGAACACTTCGGCATACTCTTTATGGAACATCTCGGTAGAGACCTGCTCCACGGCACGGGCAATTTCCTGCGCACTCGGCCAGATATCTTTCAGATAGACAGGATCGCCTTTTCTGTCATGACCCAGCGGATCTTTCGTCAGATCAATATTCATATTCCCGGCCAGCGCATAAGCCACCACCAGCGGCGGAGAAGCCAGCCAGTTTGTCTTCACCAGCGGGTGGATACGCCCTTCAAAGTTACGGTTACCGGAAAGCACCGCCCCTACCGTCAGATCACCTTTTTTAATCGCCGTTTCAATAGGGTCAGGTAACGGGCCAGAGTTGCCGATACAGGTAGTACAGCCATAACCAACAAGGTTAAAACCCAGCTCATCAAGATACGGCGTCAGTTTTGCCTGCGCCAGGTAATCAGAGACGACTTTTGACCCAGGCGCCAGCGACGCTTTCACCCACGGTTGGCGCTTCAGACCAAGCGTCACTGCTTTTTTCGCCAGCAACCCAGCCGCCATCAGGACGCTGGGGTTGGAGGTGTTGGTACATGACGTGATCGCTGCAATCACCACAGCACCATCCGGTAGCTGATATTGATGACCGCTCATGACATAGTCGACCGGTTGACGATCTTTTTGCGAGCTATTCACTTCAAGTTCATTACTCGCGGCGAATGCTTTCGGCACATCACCCAATGCGACACGATCCTGTGGACGCTTCGGCCCGGCCAGGCTGGCTTCCACAGTGCCCATGTCCAGTTCCAGTGAGCTGGTAAACACAGGCTCATCACCTGGGTTACGCCACATCCCCTGTGCTTTAGCATACGCACCGACTAATTCAACCTGCTCTTCACTACGCCCACTCAGACGCATGTACTCAAGAGTTACCCCGTCAATCGGGAAAAAGCCGCAGGTTGCGCCGTATTCCGGCGACATGTTAGCAATGGTCGCCCGGTCAGCGAGCGGCAGGCTGTCCAGCCCATCACCATAGAACTCAACAAATTTACCGACCACACCGTGTTTACGCAGCATCTGCGTGACGGTCAGTACCAGATCGGTAGCGGTGATCCCTTCGCGAAGTTTACCAACAAGTTTGAAGCCCACGACATCCGGAATCAGCATTGAAACCGGTTGCCCCAGCATGGCGGCCTCAGCTTCAATCCCTCCGACACCCCATCCCAGCACACCAAGACCATTAATCATCGTGGTATGGGAATCGGTACCGACCAGCGTGTCCGGGTAAGCGATCCACTCGCCGTTTTGCAGCTCACTCCACACCGCTTTACCCAGGTATTCGAGGTTTACCTGGTGGCAAATTCCTGTTCCCGGTGGAACGACACTGAATCGGCTAAATGCCTGCTGCCCCCATTTAAGGAACACATAGCGCTCATGGTTGCGCTCCATTTCCAGTCGAACGTTCTCTTCAAAAGCATCATCGTCACCAAAACGATCGACCGTAACGGAGTGATCAATAACCAGATCAACAGGTGAAAGCGGGTTCACTTTTGCTGTATCCCCGCCAAGGCGTTTAACCGCTTCGCGCATGGCAGCCAGATCGACCACCGCCGGAACGCCGGTAAAGTCCTGCATGAGAACGCGAGCGGGTCGGTAGGCAATTTCGCGCTCGGCATGCGCCGTTTTCAACCATTGCGCCAGAGCATGAATATCCTCTTCGGTAACAGAGTCACCGTCCTGCCAGCGAAGCAGATTTTCCAGCAATACTTTTAGTGATTTAGGTAAACGGGTGATATCACCCAGTGATTTGGCAGCCAGGGGCAAACTGTAGTAGCGGTAGGTTTTATCTTTAACCTGCAATGTGTCCTTACTGGCTTCTCGTAGGGTAGACGACATAGCTCCTCCTTAAATGACAGGGTTGGATCCCCTGATTTTCCTCAGGGTTAGTATTAAAGATAACACAAACAAAATGTAACGCTTTGATAACAACTCAAATTGATAAACGAGGAGAACGACAAAAAGGTAACGAACTATGCAAGTGGCGGGGAATAAGATTAAAGTGCGGTAAATGAAAGGACCCGATACATCGATGCAACCGACAATACGCTGTTTAGATGGCGTACTGCGATTGCGATGTGATTATTCATACTGAATTCAATAAGCATGTTAATACTTATTATAAAACACGTATTGCTTATTGTTCTTGCTTATCATCTTCAATAAACAGATCAATAAATGCCCGTTGCTCAGGTGAAAGATCCCACGAAGCGGGAATATCCTGCTTTTTTTCTATACCGGTTTCATTCTCTTGCTCATTATTATGATGAGCAGGTGTAACAGTAGACTGCTGTTCCTGCGTGGACATCAATTACCCCCACACTTTCCAGACCACCAGAGCAACCACGATCCAGAACACGGCGGAGCCCAGAAACACGATGAACCATGCTTTACGTTTCATCGCGGGATCTCTGCGCGCAGGCTGGTTTCCAGAAGGCATTGCTAACCTCATACTATCGAAATCACTTATCATTTAGGCACCAAACAATCGGTACAATTAATCATCAGATAAGAGGAATCCTAATAAAAACATCCTGAAAAAGCCAGATAATTTTCGAAACCAGCTTTATAAATAACTTAATTGTTTGATCGGTTATAAATATTTGAAAGGGATTTTGGCAGGGTTACTCATTTGAAACTACTTTGGAGAATATTTTCCATAAATAATATAGGGATAATAGACAAATAAAAAATCATGAGTACATTCAACCGCCCCGCTGGTATGGCTGGAGAACCAGGATACCAACGAGGCAACTTCCGTTATTATTTCTCTGGCAATTTAATATCTTTGAACATAGCTTCAATATCATCGTTGGAACGCAACGCCACCGCCGTATCCACCACATCGCGTGTCAGATGCGGTGCGAAACGCTGAATAAAATCATACATGTAGCTGCGTAAAAACGTGCTGCGACGAAAACCAATTTTAGTGGTGCTGTGACTGAAAATATCATGAGCATCAACACGCACCAGATCCGGATCAGAGATAGGATCTACCGCCATGCTGGCAATCACGCCCACGCCCAGCCCCAGTCGGACATAGGTCTTAATAACATCGGCATCAGTCGCGGTAAAGACAATACGCGGCTCCAGACCCGCACGGTTGAACGCAGTGTCCAACTCCGAGCGTCCGGTAAATCCAAACGTGTAGGTCACCAGCGGATATTGCGCCAGCTCTTCAATGGATACGGAGGCTTTGCCTGCCAACGGATGGTCTGGCGTAACAACAATCGAACGGTTCCAGTGATAGCATGGCAGCATCACCAGATCATCGTACAAATGCAGTGCTTCCGTCGCGATGGCAAAATCAGCATTCCCTTTCGAAACAGCCTCGGCAATTTGCGTCGGCGATCCCTGATGCATATGCAACGAGACGCGAGGATAACGCTCAATAAAACCTTTAATCACGTTGGGCAGCGCGTAACGCGCCTGGGTGTGCGTGGTGGCGATATACAACGAGCCTTTGTCGGGCCAGGTATGTTCACCTGCAACCGACTTAATAGCATCCACTTTAGACAAGACTTCGCGGGCAATACGAATAACTTCCTGCCCTGCCGGAGTCACCTGCGTCAGGTGCTTACCGCTACGGGCAAAAATCTGGATGCCAAGCTCATCTTCCAGCATACGAACTTGCTTACTGATCCCTGGCTGGGAGGTATAGAGTCCTTCGGCCGTTGAGGAGACATTAAGGTTGTGATTTACCACCTCAACGATATAGCGAAGCTGCTGTAATTTCATGTTAAGCCATCCAGAATTATGCCATCAGAACATCGTTTAAAAGCAGACTCACACGCGCTGCTAATACGATTTAATAATAAAAAGCCTGCCAACTATAACCACTATATCATTTCTATGTACGCTGTATAGGGATGACAAAAAATAATACGCCAGAAACAAAAAGGGCCGCTTACGCGACCCTTTGAGGAGAAATTCAGCCGGAATGCTGTTATTTCTTCCCTTCTACCCATTTGCCATCAACGAAAAATGCAGACCACCCGGTTGCTTTACCGTCTTTTTCCGCAGCGACATACTGCTGCTTAGTTTTACGGCTAAAGCGAACCATCGACTTATTACCATCGGGGTCCGTCTGCGGCGCATCGGCCAGATAGCGCAGTTTTTCCGGCAGACGATCGCGGAAGCGATACAACTCTTCCACTAACGGCGCACGGGTTTCACGTGATTTCGGGAAGGTGTTCGCAGCCAGGAAAATACCTGCTGCACCATCACGCAACACGAAATACGCGTCCGATTTTTCACACGGCAGTTCCGGCAATGGAACAGGATCTTCTTTCGGCGGAGCCACTTCGCCGTTACGCAGGATCTTACGGGTGTTTTTACACTCGTCGTTAGTACATGCCATGTATTTACCGAAACGCCCCATTTTCAGGTGCATTTCAGAACCACATTTCTCGCACTCAACGACAGGACCGTCATAACCCTTAATGCGGAACTCGCCCTCTTCGATCTCGTAGCCGTCGCAGGTTGGGTTATTACCACACACATGCAATTTACGCTTAGGATCGATAAGATAACTGTCCATTGCCGTACCGCACTTCTGGCAGCGGCGTTTGGCGCGCAATGCGTTCGTTTCCGCGTCGTCGCCTTCCAGCACGTTCAATACTTCGTTTTCCGGCACCAGGTTAATGGTGGTTTTGCAACGCTCTTTCGGGGAAAGTGCGTAGCCGGAGCAACCAAGGAAAACGCCGGTGCTGGCGGTACGAATACCCATCTTGCGCCCACATGTCGGACAATCAATGCTGGTCAGCACCATCTGGTTCGGACGCATACCGCCTTCTTCAGGATCTTTCTCGGCTTTATCCAGTTGCTGAGTAAAATCGCTGAAGAAGTTGTCGAGCACACCTTTCCACTCGGCTTCGTGGTTCGCCACCTGGTCAAGGCTGTCTTCCATCTGCGCGGTGAAATCGTAGTTCATCAGTTCGCGGAAGTTTTCTTCCAGACGATCGGTGACGATTTCACCCATTTTTTCTGCGTAGAAACGACGGTTCTCCACGCGAACATAACCGCGATCCTGAATCGTAGAAATGATCGACGCATAGGTAGATGGACGACCAATGCCACGCTTTTCAAGCTCTTTAACCAGCGAAGCCTCACTGAAGCGCGCAGGCGGTTTAGTAAAGTGCTGTGCTGGCGTCAGTTCGATAAGCGTCAGCATATCGCCTTTTTCTACCGCCGGTAAGATGCGATCTTCATCACCCTTACGCAGTGCAGGCATTACTTTCGTCCAGCCATCGAAGCGCAGAATACGACCGCGCGCCTTCAGACGGAAATCACCCGCGCCCACGGTCAGCGTGGTGGAGTCGTATTTCGCTGGCGTCATCTGACAGGCAACAAACTGGCGCCAGATCAGCTGATACAGTTTTTGCGCATCGGCTTCCATATCTTTCAGCGATTCTGCCTGTACGGCGACATCGGAAGGACGGATAGCTTCGTGCGCTTCCTGCGAGTTCTCTTTGCTGGCGTACTGGTTCGCGCTCTCCGGCAAATACTTTTTGCCAAAATTATCGCTGATGTAATCGCGAACCATCGCCACCGCATCCTGACTCAGGTTGGTTGAGTCAGTACGCATGTAAGTGATGTAACCCGCTTCATACAAGCGCTGCGCCATCATCATGGTTTTCTTCACACCGAAGCCCAGACGCGTGCTGGCGGCCTGCTGTAGCGTGGAGGTGATGAACGGCGCGCCCGGCTTGCTGCTGGTCGGCTTATCTTCACGTTCCAGAACGCTATAACGTGCTTTTTCCAGCAGGCTTACTGCCGCGAGTGTTTGCTCGCGATTAACCGGACGGAACGGTTTATCGTTCTGATGCGTCACTTCGAGCGGTAACGCGTCGCCGCCTGGCGTCGTGGTATTGGCATCAATTTCCCAGAACTCTTCGGGTACAAATGCCTTGATTTCGCGTTCACGCTCAACCACCAGACGCACGGCAACCGACTGTACGCGGCCAGCAGACAGGCCACGGGCAATTTTTTTCCACAGCAGCGGCGATACCATATAGCCGACAACGCGGTCCATAAAGCGACGCGCCTGTTGCGCATTAACGCGGTCGATGTTCAGCTCGCCCGGTTTTTCAAACGCCTGACGAATAGCATTTTTAGTAATTTCGTTAAACACCACGCGGCTGTAGCGGGTGTCGTCGCCACCGATAACTTCCCGCAGGTGCCAGGCAATGGCTTCCCCTTCGCGGTCAAGGTCGGTTGCGAGATAGATGTGGTCGGCTTTTTCAGCCAGTTGTTTCAGTTCAGAGACAACTTTCTCTTTACCAGGCAGCACTTCATAGCGCGCATCCCAGTTGTGCCACGGGTCAACGCCCATGCGGTTGACGAGAGCGCCACGTTCATCCTTTTTGGGCTTTTTAGCCGTTTTGGTGGAGGTTGAGTCGGCGCTCTTTTTAGTTGCTGAGCCACTAGTCGGCAAATCACGGATATGACCGACGCTGGATTTCACCACGTAGTCATTACCCAGATACTTGTTGATCGTTTTGGCTTTTGCCGGGGACTCAACGATGACAAGAGCTTTACCCATATTCACCTTTACCTAATTTGATTCTTCCAGAATGCGTCGCACGTTGATTCACCTTCCACTGGCGACGAGACATCGATATGGTCTCTGTGTCGGCGGATATCAACCCCTTAAACTGATTCGCGCTTGTAATGTAACGCTCATATAACTGAGTTAACAGGCTTTTTCACACGCAAACGCTATGGCGCGACGGAGTATTGGTCGAATGTCAAGCAAATCTGTTGCCAGATTGACGAAAGCGTCACACTGTACCTGATAAAATGCGTTACGCAACTTTATTAGCATGCAAAAACAAATCTCGCCAGTTGTAACACTGTCGTAAAACCTTCATTTATGTCAGGGAATATTTGCCCATAAGGCGGGCTCAGCGTAGACTAATGTCCTTGTTTAAGGAGTAAATCATGCATAAAGACACTCAACCCATCGATCGCGAGACACTGCTGATTGAAGCCAACAAAATCATTCGTGAGCATGAGGACACGCTGGCGGGGATTGTCGCCACCGGCGTTACGCAGCGAAACGGCGTGCTGGTTTTCAGCGGAGATTACTTTTTAGACGAGCAGGGGCTGCCGACGCCCAAAAGTACGGCTGTGTTTAATATGTTTAAACACCTGGCGCACGTACTTTCTGAAAAGTATCACTTGATCGATTAACGCGAGAAATCATTTGCCGGATGGCGGCGCTGCCTTCTCCGGCCTACGATGCTCTGAACCTGTAGGCCGGATAAGATGCGTGAGCATCGCCATCCGGCAATTGCAATTTTACATCAGGGGCTTCTGTCCCCGCTGCCACCAACGCATGAGTAAGCGGTCTGCACTTTCTGCCGCGCTGCCAGTGAAACGGTCCATCAGTTTTTTACGCTGCATATAGCGGACGTTCAGCACTTCACGGCCATCCATCAACCCCAGAATCACTTCGTCACTGGTATTGATCTCATCGACCAACCCGTTTGCCAGCGCCTGTTGCCCGAACCAGTGTTCACCTGTAGCAACCTGTTCGATGTCCAGAGTTGGACGCATACGCTGCACAAAATCTTTAAACAGATGATGGGTTTCATTCAAATCTTCACGGAATTTCTGTCGCCCTTCTTCCGTGTTTTCACCAAGCAGTGTCAGCGTGCGTTTGTACTGTCCTGCCGTGTGCAGTTCGATATCAATATCCTTGCTTTTCAGGAAACGGTTAAAGTTTGGGATCTGCGCGACGACGCCAATAGAGCCGACAATGGCAAACGGCGCTGAGACAATTTTATCCGCCACGCAGGCCATCATATATCCGCCGCTGGCAGCGACTTTATCTACCGTGACGGTTAGCGGGATCTGCTTATCGCGCAGGCGTTGTAACTGCGAAGCGGCCAGACCATAGCCATGTACCACACCGCCGGGGCTTTCCAGACGCACAACCACCTGATCTTGCGGTTTCACCACTGCCAGTACCGCCGTGACCTCTTCCCGTAATGCGCTGACCTCGTGGGCGTCCATACTGCCCTTAAAATCAAGCACCCAGACGCGAGGTTTTTCTGATGACAAACTGTCCCCCAGTTTTGCTTTGGCTTTGGCGGTTTTGGCCTCCAGCTTGTGCTTCTTTTTCTGCGCTTTATGCCATAACTTCTGCTGATGACTATCCAACAATGCCATCGACAGATCTTCCTTCATCTCTTTATATTGATCGCTAAGATTAATAACGCGTAGTTCACCACGCTGACGCTTACGTTGTGTCGCGTTTACAATCAGCATGACAATCACCGCAATAGCCACCACAACAGTGACAATTTTTGCCAAAAACAGCCCATATTCAGACAACAATTCCACGAGACCCACCTTGGTTAAACAACGCTACTTTCGCTCAGTGTACAACAGGCGTGTAAACCCGTCTTGCTTCATCCATCCGATGCTGAATCGGCAAAAAGCATGACAAAGTGTTCATTTTGCGGTGTTATTACCTTTGGCTGATTGAAAAACACCAGTGTTTAAGGCATAAAGCCGAAAAGTTATCGCGAACGAGATGGCCAGACGTCGCCGAGGAGTAGCCGTGCATTACCAACCTAAACAAGACCTGTTACAGGATCGCATTATTCTGGTCACCGGTGCCAGTGATGGCATCGGGCGTGAAGCCGCGCTTACCTATGCACGCTACGGTGCGACCGTTATCCTGCTTGGACGTAATGAAGAAAAATTGCGTCAGGTTGCCCGCGCCGTCGCCGATGAAAACGGAACACAACCACAATGGTTCACGCTGGATCTGCTCACCTGCACTACTGACGAATGCCACCAGCTCGCGCAGCGTATTGCCGCGCATTTCCCACGTCTGGATGGCGTACTGCATAATGCCGGATTGCTGGGCGATATCTGCCCGATGAGCGAACAAAACCCGCAGGTATGGCAGGATGTCATGCAGGTCAATGTCAACGCGACATTTATGTTGACTCAGGCATTGCTGCCGCTGTTACTCAAATCAGATTCAGGATCGCTGGTCTTCACCTCCTCCAGCGTCGGTCGTCAGGGACGGGCTAACTGGGGAGCGTACGCCACCTCGAAATTTGCTACTGAAGGAATGATGCAGGTACTGGCAGACGAATACCAGAATCGTCATTTGCGCGTAAATTGCATTAATCCAGGCGGCACGCGTACCGGCATGCGTGCCAGCGCATTCCCAACGGAAGATCCGCAAAAACTCAAAACCCCCGCCGATATTATGCCGCTTTACCTGTGGCTGATGGGCGATGACAGCCGCCGTAAAACCGGTATGACTTTTGATGCCCAGCCGGGCCGTAAACCAGGAATTGCCCAATGAGTGAAGAACGCTATCAGCAGCGCCAGCAGCGCGTAAAAGACCGGGTTGACGCGCGTGTTGCGGCCGCCAGGGACGAGCGCGGAATTATCATCGTTTTTACCGGTAATGGTAAAGGTAAAACTACAGCTGCGTTCGGTACAGCGACTCGCGCGGTGGGCCACGGCAAAAAAGTCGGTGTAGTGCAGTTCATTAAAGGTACATGGCCAAACGGCGAAAGAAACCTGCTCGAACCTCATGGTGTAGAATTTCAGGTGATGGCGACCGGGTTTACCTGGGAAACACAGAATCGTGAAGCTGACACCGCTGCCTGTCTGGCCGTATGGGAACACGGTAAGCGAATGTTGACCGAACCTGAGCTGGATATGGTTGTGCTGGATGAACTGACGTATATGGTGGCCTACGACTACCTACCGCTTGAAGAGGTGATCAACGCCTTAAACGCGCGCCCAGCCCAGCAGACGGTCATTATTACTGGTCGAGGATGCCATCGCGATATTCTGGAGTTAGCCGACACGGTCAGCGAGTTGCGTCCGGTCAAGCATGCTTTTGAGGCGGGCATTAAAGCCCAAATGGGGATTGATTACTAACAGCAGGCCGGATAAGGCGCTTGCGCCGCATCCGGCTCCACGCTAACGCCTGATGGCGCTTTGCTTATCAGGCCTGGTCATGATTAACCGTTGTTGCTGCGTCCGCCCGGGCGACGGCTGCTGCCGACCTGAGAGTGACGTTTCACCGCACGGCGGATCTGATTCGCCTTCATACGGCGACGATCTTTCTCGACGGCCACTTTAGAGGTCGTTTCTGGCTTCAGCTCCACCAGTTCACGCAAATAGTTGGTCTGAGCAAGATCAAGCTCTGTCCAGCCACCACGCGGCAGGCCTTTCGGCAGCGGGATATCACCGTAGCGTACACGGATCAGACGGCTTACCTGCACACCTACCGCTTCCCACAGACGGCGAACCTCGCGGTTGCGGCCTTCAGTCAGCGTGACGTTATACCACTGGTTAATCCCTTCACCACCGCTGAACTTGATCGTTTTAAACGCAGCCGGACCATCTTCCAACTGTACGCCACGGCTCAGATCACGCAGTTTAGCATCGTCAACCTGACCGAATACTCGCACCGCGTACTCGCGTTCAACTTCACGGCTCGGGTGCATCAGACGGTTCGCCAGTTCACCATCAGTAGTAAACAGCAGCAGACCACAGGTGTTCACGTCCAGACGACCTACGGCAATCCAGCGCGCGTCGCGCAGTTTTGGCAGGCGATCAAATACGGTCGGACGACCTTCCGGGTCGTTACGGGTACACAGTTCACCTTCCGGCTTGTAATAAGCCAGAACGCGGCAGATTTGTTCTGCAGATTCTTTCACCGAAATCAGATGACCGTCGATACGGATTTTCAGACCCGGCGTCACTTCAACGCGATCGCCGAGCGTGGCAATTTTGCCATCAACGCTCACGCAACCCGCGGCAATTATGGATTCAATTTCACGGCGAGAACCGTGGCCAGCACGCGCCAGCACTTTTTGTAACTTTTCGCTCATAGAGCTTCCTTTAGGTGTCGCCTTCACAGGCGTCGAACAGGAGAATCAACGGCGCCAGTCAGCGCCATTTTAAGGCCGCGTAGTATAGCGGTTCGCGCCCTTATAAGAAAGGTTTAACGTCACCAACACCTTCGCGCAATACCACCGGGGAATCGTCGGTTAAATCGATGACCGTGGTCGGCTGTTGGCCAAGATATCCACCATGGATAATCAAATCCACCTGTTTCTCCAGACGGTCTTTAATTTCTTCCGGATCTGACTCAGTAAAATCACTGCCCGGCAGCATCAGTGATGTGGAGAGCATCGGCTCGCCCAGCGCTTCAAGCAGCGCCAGTGCAATTGGGTTCGAGGGTACACGAAGGCCGATAGTCTTACGTTTTTCCTGCAACAAGCGGCGCGGAACCTCTTTCGTCCCCTTCAGGATGAAGGTGTAGTTGCCCGGCGTGTTGTTTTTGATCAAACGGAAGGCCACGTTGTCGACAAACGAATAGGTCGACAATTCGGACAGGTCACGGCACATCAGCGTAAAGTTGTGCCCGTCCGGCAGGTGACGGATGCAGCAAATGCGCTCCATTGCGCCTTTATCTTCAATTTTACACCCCAACGCATAGCCGGAATCGGTTGGATAGACAATCACCCCACCTTTCCGCACGATATCAACGGCCTGGTTAATCAGTCGCTGCTGCGGGTTTTCGGGATGAATATAAAAAAACTGGCTCATACTTTCCTCTCTGTGGTCTCGGGCTGCTCCCAAAGTTGCCAGACGCCTTCCACGCCTGCGGGCAACCAGAGTTTACGCCCCAGTTCAATCCATGGGCAGGGTAGATGAAAATCAGACCCTTGCGATGCCCACAGTTGATGCTGACGCGCAAGCGTCGCCAGATGGGTGCGTTCATTGGGAGACTGCTGGCACTGTGCCACCTCCATCGCGTCACCGCGGTGCTCAGCAAAATGCGCAACCAGTCTTTTCAGCCACTTAGCGCTAAGATCGTACCGACCTGGATGAGCCAGAACTGCCTTACCGCCAGAATGATGAATGACATCAATAGCTTGTTCTATTGTACACCACTGTGGCGGAACGTAACCGGTTTTCCCACGAGCAAGATATTTTTTAAAGACATCCGCCATGGTTGTGGCTTTGCCACATTCCACCAGGAAACGCGCAAAATGCCCCCGCGTAACCGCCCCGCCATCAGCCAGTCGTAGAGCCCCTTCCCATGCGCCGGGAATGTGCGCTTTGTCGAGCCGTTCAGCAATCAGGCGCGCGCGCTGCTGGCGACGTTCCGTCTGTTGCGCCAGAAAGTCGCACATCACTGGATGCGCGATATCAATGTTCAGACCCACTATATGGATCTCATGGTTTTCCCAGACCGTTGATATCTCAACGCCAGAGATCAAATTTAACGCTAAACCTGAACGTGAAATTTCTTCTCTTGCCGCCGCAATGCCCGCCGTGGTGTCATGATCTGTGATCGCCAGTGTACCGACTCGCATCTCTACCGCACGGTGTACTAAGGCTTCTGGCGTTAATCGCCCATCAGAAGCAGTAGTATGGCTGTGCAGGTCATAAATCACTGCGTAATTCGTGTCGCTCAAGGCGGCTCCCGTTTCAATAAATGTCGTAACACGCCCATCATAACGGTTTCGACAAATATACTGAAATCAGGTGTTGACTTTATTCCACCGAACCAGTTAACTAGTACGCAAGTTCACATGAAGAAGGTATCTGAGATGAAAGCAACATTTATCCTGCACGGTTGGTGGCGCACTTCCTGATTTCGGGCAGTGTCTTACGTCTGCAATATGCAACCAGATACCCGGCCCGCCAAATGAGCGGGCTTTTTTTTGAACAAAATTAATGAGAATAACGATGCAAACACAAAAACCAACACTTGAACTGCTCGCCTGCGATGCCGCCTACCGTGAGAACCCGACGGCGCTGTTTCATCAGGTGTGTGGCGCACGACCGGCAACGCTGCTGCTGGAATCCGCCGATATCGACAGCAAGGACGATCTCAAGAGCCTGCTGCTGGTCGACAGCGCATTGCGCATTACCGCCCTGGGTGACACTGTCACTATTCAGGCACTGTCGGCGAATGGCGCATCGCTGCTGCCCCTGCTGGACGCCGCCCTGCCCGCGGGCGTTGACAACGATAAACAGCCGAATGCTCGTCAGTTGACATTCCCCAGCGTAAGCCCGCTGCTGGATGAAGATGCCCGCTTATGTTCCCTTTCTGTATTTGATGCGTTCCGTTTACTGCAGGAACTGGTTAATGTTCCGGCGCAGGAACGTGAAGCGATGTTCTTCGGCGGTCTGTTTTCCTACGACCTGGTTGCCGGATTTGAAGATTTACCCCAGCTTGAGGCGGGTAACCAGTGCCCGGACTACTGCTTCTATCTGGCAGAAACGCTGATGGTTATCGACCACCAGAAAAAAAGCACCCGCATTCAGGCCAGCATCTTTACGCCAAATGACGAGGAAAAACTACGACTGAACGCCCGCCTGGCACAGTTGAGCCAACAGCTCACCGAACCCGCACCGCCGCTGCCCGTCACTGAAGTCCCGCAGATGCTCTGCGAATGCAATCAGAGCGATGAAGAGTTCGGCGCCGTAGTACGTGGCATGCAAAAAGCGATTCGCGCAGGTGAGATTTTCCAGGTGGTTCCATCTCGTCGTTTCTCGCTGCCCTGCCCGTCGCCGCTGGCAGCCTACTATGTGCTGAAGAAAAGCAACCCCAGCCCGTACATGTTTTTCATGCAGGACAACGAGTTCACACTGTTCGGCGCATCGCCGGAAAGCTCGTTGAAATACGATGCCACCAGCCGCCAGATTGAAATTTACCCGATTGCCGGGACCCGCCCACGCGGTCGTCGTGCGGACGGTTCGCTTGACCGCGACCTTGACAGCCGTATCGAGCTGGAGATGCGTACCGACCATAAAGAGCTTTCTGAGCACCTGATGCTGGTTGACCTTGCGCGTAACGACCTGGCGCGCATCTGTACGCCGGGTAGCCGCTACGTTGCGGATCTCACCAAAGTGGATCGTTACTCCTTCGTTATGCACCTGGTTTCACGCGTTGTCGGCGAGCTGCGAAGCGATCTGGATGTGCTGCATGCTTACCGCGCCTGTATGAATATGGGCACGTTAAGCGGTGCGCCGAAAGTTCGCGCTATGCAGCTTATCGCCGAGGCCGAAGGTCGACGCCGTGGAAGCTATGGCGGTGCCGTAGGTTACTTCACCGCCCATGGCGATCTGGATACCTGTATTGTGATTCGTTCCGCCCTCGTGGAAGACGGTATTGCTACCGTACAAGCCGGTGCCGGGATTGTTCTGGATTCTGTTCCGCAGTCTGAAGCCGATGAAACCCGTAATAAAGCGCGTGCGGTTCTGCGTGCTATCGCTACCGCACACCACGCACAGGAGACTTTCTGATGGCTGACATTCTGCTGCTCGATAACATCGACTCATTTACCTACAACCTGGCAGATCAGCTGCGCACTAACGGTCACAACGTGGTGATTTACCGTAACCATATCCCGGCCCAGACGTTAATTGACCGTTTAGCGACGATGAAAAATCCGGTGCTGATGCTTTCTCCAGGGCCTGGCGCACCCAGTGAAGCAGGCTGCATGCCAGAGCTGTTAACCCGCCTGCGCGGCAAGCTGCCGATCATTGGCATCTGTCTGGGTCATCAGGCGATTGTTGAGGCCTATGGCGGATATGTGGGCCAGGCTGGAGAAATCCTGCACGGCAAAGCCTCCAGCATTGAACACGACGGTCAGGCAATGTTTGCTGGTCTGGCGAATCCGCTGCCGGTGGCACGCTATCATTCGTTGGTTGGCAGCAACGTTCCGGCAGGATTAACCATTAGCGCCCATTTTAACGGCATGGTGATGGCGGTACGTCACGATACCGATCGCGTCTGCGGCTTCCAGTTCCATCCGGAATCCATTCTGACCACCCAGGGCGCGCGTCTGCTGGAACAAACGCTGGCCTGGGCGCAACAGAAGCTTGAACAGACCAATACGCTGCAACCTATTCTGGAGAAACTGTATCAGGCTCAGACGCTGTCCCAGCAGGAAAGCCACCAGTTGTTCTCTGCCGTGGTCCGCGGTGAACTGAAGCCGGAACAACTGGCAGCGGCGCTGGTGAGCATGAAAATTCGTGGCGAGCATCCGAATGAAATTGCCGGTGCGGCAACCGCGCTGCTGGAAAATGCCGCCCCGTTCCCACGCCCTGATTATCTGTTTGCCGATATTGTCGGTACCGGTGGTGATGGCAGCAACAGTATCAATATTTCCACCGCCAGCGCCTTTGTTGCAGCGGCTTGCGGACTGAAAGTTGCCAAACACGGTAACCGCAGCGTTTCCAGCAAATCGGGTTCTTCGGATCTGTTAGCGGCATTTGGCATCAATCTGGATATGAATGCCGATAAATCCCGCCAGGCGCTTGACGATCTCGGCGTGTGCTTCCTGTTTGCGCCGAAATACCACACCGGTTTTCGCCATGCCATGCCGGTACGCCAGCAGTTGAAAACCCGCACGCTGTTTAACGTGCTCGGCCCGTTGATTAACCCGGCACATCCGCCGCTGGCGCTGATCGGCGTTTACAGCCCGGAGCTGGTGCTGCCGATTGCCGAAACGCTGCGCGTGCTCGGCTATCAGCGAGCAGCCGTAGTGCACAGTGGTGGCATGGACGAAGTTTCGCTGCATGCACCGACCATTGTGGCTGAGCTGCACGATGGGGAAATCAAGAGCTACCAGCTAACGGCGGAAGACTTTGGCCTGACGCCATATCATCAGGAACAGTTGGCTGGCGGCACGCCGGAAGAAAACCGTGACATTCTGAGTCGCTTGTTACAAGGTAAAGGTGAGGCCGCTCATGAGGCTGCTGTTGCCGCGAATGTCGCCATGTTAATGCGCCTGCACGGTGAAGAAGACTTAAAAGCCAACGCGCAAACCGTGATTAATGTGCTGCGCAGCGGTGCGGCTTACGACCGTGTTACTGCACTGGCAGCGAGAGGGTAAATGATGCAAACCGTTTTAGCGAAAATTGTCGCTGACAAGGCGATTTGGGTAGAAGCCCGCAAACAGCAACAACCGCTGACCAGCTTTCAAAATGATGTTCAACCCAGCACGCGTGATTTCTACGATGCGCTGCAAGGGACACGTACCGCTTTTATTCTGGAGTGCAAAAAAGCCTCTCCATCAAAAGGCGTAATTCGTGATGACTTCGACCCGGCACAGATTGCGGGAGTATACAAACATTATGCGTCAGCAATTTCCGTGCTAACGGACGAGAAATATTTTCAGGGTAGCTTTGATTTTCTGCCCATCGTCAGTCGCATCGCACCACAGCCGATCCTGTGTAAAGACTTTATTATCGATCCTTACCAGATTTATCTGGCACGTTTCTACCAGGCGGACGCCTGCCTGCTGATGTTGTCGGTTTTAGATGATGAACAGTATCGTCAGCTCGCCGCCGTCGCCCACAGCCTGAAAATGGGCGTGCTGACCGAAGTTAGCAATGAAGAAGAGCTGGAGCGCGCCATTGCGCTGGGGGCGAAAGTCGTCGGTATTAACAACCGTGATTTGCGTGACCTGTCGATTGACCTCAACCGTACTCGCCAGCTTGCACCACGTTTGGGTCATGGCGTCACCGTCATCAGCGAATCCGGGATCAACACTTATGGTCAGGTTCGCGAACTCAGCCATTTCGCCAACGGATTTCTGATAGGTTCTGCGCTGATGTCCCATGATGATCTTCACGCCGCCGTTCGTCGTGTTTTGCTTGGCGAAAATAAAGTCTGCGGACTGACTCGTGCACAGGATGCAAAAGCAGCGTACGAATCTGGGGCCATTTATGGCGGCGTAATTTTTGTCCCGACCTCACCACGCGCTGTCAGCGTTGAGCAGGCGCGAGACGTTATGACGGGTGCGCCGCTACAGTATGTAGGCGTGTTCCGTAACACCGACATCGCAGACGTCCGCGAAAAAGTCACCGCACTGTCGCTGGCCGCCGTACAACTACATGGAAGCGAAGATCAGGCCTATATTGATGCTCTGCGCAATGTGCTACCCGCGCAGGTGCAAATCTGGAAGGCGCTAAGCGTCAGCGAGACATTGCCAGCCCGTGATTACCAGCATGTCGATAAATACGTTTTCGACAACGGTCAGGGCGGTAGCGGGCAACGCTTCGACTGGTCACTCTTAGGCGGACAATCGCTGGATAACGTTTTACTCGCTGGCGGACTCGGTGCAGATAACTGCGTCGACGCGGCTAAAACCGGCTGTGCCGGGCTCGATTTCAATTCTGGCGTAGAGTCACAGCCGGGCATCAAAGATGCGCGTCTTCTGGCTTCAGTCTTTCAGACGCTGCGCGCATATTAAGGAAAAGGACATGACAACATTACTCAATCCGTATTTTGGTGAATTTGGCGGTATGTATGTGCCACAGATTCTGATGCCTGCGCTGCGTCAACTGGAAGAAGCGTTCGTCAGTGCACAAAAAGACCCTGAGTTTCAGGCACAGTTTACAGACCTGCTGAAAAACTATGCTGGTCGCCCAACTGCACTGACCAAATGCCAGAACATTACTCAAGGCACCAACACCACGTTGTACCTTAAACGTGAAGATTTGCTGCACGGCGGCGCGCACAAAACCAACCAGGTGCTGGGCCAGGCGTTGCTGGCGAAGCGAATGGGTAAAACCGAGATCATCGCCGAAACCGGCGCGGGTCAGCATGGTGTGGCGTCTGCCCTTGCCAGCGCCTTGCTGGGTTTAAAGTGCCGTATTTATATGGGTGCGAAAGACGTCGAGCGCCAGTCGCCTAACGTTTTCCGTATGCGTCTGATGGGCGCTGAAGTGATCCCGGTTCACAGCGGTTCCGCGACGCTGAAAGATGCCTGTAATGAAGCGTTGCGCGACTGGTCTGGCAGCTATGATACTGCGCACTATATGCTCGGTACGGCGGCAGGTCCGCATCCCTTCCCGACCATTGTACGTGAATTCCAGCGCATGATCGGTGAAGAAACCAAAGCGCAGATCCTCGAAAAAGAGGGTCGCCTGCCGGACGCCGTGATCGCCTGCGTGGGCGGCGGTTCTAACGCCATCGGTATGTTCGCCGACTTTATTAATGAAACCAGCGTCGGTCTGATTGGCGTAGAGCCAGGCGGTCACGGGATTGAGTCTGGGGAACACGGCGCGCCGTTGAAACATGGTCGTGTCGGGATTTACTTCGGCATGAAGTCCCCGATGATGCAAACCGAAGAAGGACAGATTGAAGAGTCTTACTCTATTTCCGCCGGGCTGGACTTCCCGTCAGTCGGGCCACAGCACGCTTATCTGAACAGTATCGGACGTGCTGACTATGTATCGATTACTGATGATGAAGCGCTGGAAGCCTTCAAAACGCTGTGTCTGCATGAGGGGATTATCCCGGCGCTGGAGTCCTCCCATGCCCTGGCGCACGCGTTGAAAATGATGCGTGAAAATCCGGAAAAAGAGCAGTTACTGGTGGTTAATCTCTCCGGTCGCGGCGACAAAGACATTTTCACCGTACACGATATTCTGAAAGCGCGAGGGGAAATCTGATGGAACGTTACGAAAACCTGTTTGCACAGCTGAAGGACCGCAAAGAAGGCGCTTTTGTCCCCTTCGTGACCCTGGGCGATCCCTCTGTTGAACAGTCACTGAAAATCATTGATACGCTGATCGAAGCGGGTGCCGATGCGCTTGAGCTGGGTATTCCGTTCTCCGACCCGCTGGCCGACGGCCCAACCATTCAGGAAGCAACATTACGTGCGTTCGCGGCAGGCGTCACGCCGTCACAATGTTTTGAAATGTTGGCGTTGATTCGGCAAAAACACCCAACCATTCCAATTGGTTTACTGATGTATGCCAACCTGGTGTTCAGCAAGGGTATTGACGAATTTTACGCACAGTGTGAGAAGGTCGGCGTAGATTCGGTATTAGTCGCCGATGTGCCGGTTGAAGAGTCTGCGCCATTCAGAACGGCCGCATTACGTCATAATGTAGCGCCAATTTTCATTTGCCCGCCTAACGCTGACGAAGAACTGCTGCGTCAGATTGCCGCTCATGGCCGCGGTTATACCTATTTATTGTCACGCGCAGGCGTTACGGGTGCCGAAAATCGTGCGGCGTTACCGTTGCATCATCTGGTCGAAAAGCTGAAAGAATTCAATGCCCCGCCTTCTTTACAGGGCTTTGGTATCTCTGCACCGGAACAGGTGACAGGCGCCATTGAAGCAGGTGCTGCGGGGGCTATTTCCGGATCGGCGATTGTCAAAATCATTGAGAAAAATGTTGCAGCACCAGAGCAAATGCTGGCTGAGCTGAAAGCGTTTGTCAGCGCGATGAAAGCCGCCACCCAACAGTAAGCTAATTAAACCGCCAGTGACTTCTGGCGGTTTTACTCCCTGGCCTGCTTCATTTTGTACATGGCAGTATCCGCATTCTGGATTGCCGCATCCAGCTCCCCCTTCACCTCTGCAATCCCCCACGACACTGACAAGGGTATAGTGTTGCCGTCCACCACAAATACATGGCTGGTCACCTGTCCGCTTATACGCTGCGCAATCGCGATAGCATCACTGGGTGATGCTGCCAACTTACTGATTTAGTGTATGATGGTGTTTTTGAGGTGCTCCAGTGGCTTCTGTTTCTATCAGCTGTCCCTCCTGTTCAGCTACTGACGGGGTGGTGCGTAACGGCAAAAGCACCGCCGGACATCAGCGCTATCTCTGCTCTCACTGCCGTAAAACATGGCAACTGCAGTTCACTTACACCGCTTCTCAACCCGGTACGCACCAGAAAATCATTGATATGGCCATGAATGGCGTTGGATGCCGGGCAACTGCCCGCATTATGGGCGTTGGCCTCAACACGATTTTACGTCACTTAAAAAACTCAGGCCGCAGTCGGTAACCTCGCGCATACAGCCGGGCAGTGACGTCATCGTCTGCGCGGAAATGGACGAACAGTGGGGCTATGTCGGGGCTAAATCGCGCCAGCGCTGGCTGTTTTACGCGTATGACAGTCTCCGGAAGACGGTTGTTGCGCACGTATTCGGTGAACGCACTATGGCGACGCTGGGGCGTCTTATGAGCCTGCTGTCACCCTTTGACGTGGTGATATGGATGACGGATGGCTGGCCGCTGTATGAATCCCGCCTGAAGGGAAAGCTGCACGTAATCAGCAAGCGATATACGCAGCGAATTGAGCGGCATAACCTGAATCTGAGGCAGCACCTGGCACGGCTGGGACGGAAGTCGCTGTCGTTCTCAAAATCGGTGGAGCTGCATGACAAAGTCATCGGGCATTATCTGAACATAAAACACTATCAATAAGTTGGAGTCATTACCCATCACTGGCCTGAGAGCGAAACAGCAGGATCATAAATTCATCTCCGCCGGTGCGGATCACAAGATCGTGGCTGGTACGGGTGTTAGACAACATTCTGTTGGCGATAATTTGCAGCGCACGGTCCCCAGCAGCATGCCCCCAGGTATCATTGACGGCCTTGAACTTATTGCAATCCAGTAGCACTACCGAGCAATGTGATAAATCCCTGCGCTTGATGATGTCGAGAATTCGGCGATTAAAGCAGCCGGTCAGCGTATCAATATAAACTTTCAGGTCGCTTTCATTCAGCCATGATTTTAGCGAGAAAGTAATCATGATGAAAAAGAACGGCGCCAGCAGAATAACAATGCCGGCTTGCGTATCGCGCGCCATAAAACGGCCTAATGACAGCGAATAGTGCAGCGCATATTTTTCTGAGAAATTGCGCACCAAATAGCTGGATTGTCCCGCACATTTGCCGGATAAACAAAGGCTCTCTTTGTTGGTTAAATTCACTAACTCCACGTTCAATCCGGGAAGAATTTGATTATCAAACGCCTCGGCCAACGCTTCCTGCAGCTCGGGTTTCGAATGATCATAGACCAGATAGGCAACGATTTGGTCTGATATCTCTTTACCCGACAGATCGTAGATATAGCTCACCACGCTGTAGGCTTTTTCACCGGTAATTTTATCGGTATAGAAGTTTGTTGAACTGAGAGCTTTATTTTTGACATTTTTTTGCAGCAACCGGGTATAGAAATCGACGGGCGGATAGAAAAACTGCGTAATATCCATCGCCATTTCGGAGTCAGAAAAACTGAAATTGCGCGAGTCGGAAGCCATAAACCAGTAAAAATAATCTGAATGGCTGGCGATAATGTAACGATGCGCATCGAAGCTGCCTGGATTTAGCTCATTAACCATTCCACGAATGAACTCCGCCGCAGTATACATACACAGCGCATTATGGCTGGGTTGCTGAGCAATAATCGTCCCTGTCGCGGAATGAACCCGCTTTGGGTCGGCGTTAATTCCCCATTCATCTTTATTTCGCGGAACAAACTGCGCCATAACACCACACTGTTCGCCGGTTTTGATGTGGTAGTAACGCTCGCCAATCGCATCGGCAATTAGTTCATTATCGTTAAAAATGTCCAACATGTGAGCTTGCAGGCGGCTCACGCCTTCACTGGCGGTCGCCATACGCTGTTCATAAATGATAAACAGAAACAGCGAGGTAAATACCAACGTAATGAGCCCGGATACCAGCAGAGCCTGCCTGTTTCGGAGCTTATCCTGCACAATCTTCACGAGTCCACCCCGATAGTTAACAGTATTACCAAACCGGTTACCCGTTTATGTTGTTGCATAACAGCGTTGTATATGGATAAAGATGTTAACCATCCAGAGACTAATGAGTTGAAATAAGAAGCGCACTCGTGCACGAAAGTTACAGACTTATACAATAAAAGCACATTTTTGTTAACACAAATGCAAACTAATCATCACCTTCAATCGGATACCCTGCCCGACGGATGGCCTCACGGCAGTCGCTCACGCCTGCGGCATAGCCCGCTTCAATCTCGCAAACCGGGCTGGCGCTGCAGTAAGGTAGTGTGATTTGTGTGGCGATGACCTTTTCCAGGGCTTCCACCCTGCTCATGTAATTCAATAATTCGCGCGCAGCATACACGGCAAACTCTGTTGTATCATCGTCTATGGATGCTTCCATAAGGGAAATTTTTTGTTGTAACAGCTGACGGGTCAATATCATCGTCAATACCCTCAAAGCCAGTTTGCTTAAAGAGTAGCATTACATCGAAGGGGAGAAAGTCGGGAAGGGAAAAAGAGAGGAGAAAAAGCTGGCCGCGAAACGACCAGCCTATCAGACTGGAATCATTGACTTAAAAACGATAACCCGCAGAGAACATAAACACCCACGGATCGAGGCGTACGCTGTCACGCTGCTGGACGCCACCCATTTTATAGCTCGCGGTGGTGTCGATATCCATGTACCAGACTGACATGTTAATCAGCCAGTCGCGGTTGATCAGATAGTCCATACCGACCTGTCCTGCTGCACCCCAGGAGTCTTTCAGGCTCAGATCGGATAAACCTGCTTCTTTCCCGTTGTTGTTAAAACCTTCATCGAAGAAAGTCGTGTAGTTCACACCCACGCCAACGTAAGGACGCAGTTTGCTGCTGGAGTCGCCAAAGTACCACTGCGCCATTAACGTCGGCGGTAAATGATGAACGGTGGCAATATCACCGGTTGCCCCGGTGCCTATCTTATGGCGAAACGGCGTGGCTGCCAGTAATTCAACGCCAATATTGTCGGTTGCCATATAGGTGAATGTCAGGCCCAACTGCGTATTGTTGCTGACATCAAAGCCACCCAGGCTTCCCAGCGTACCACCCGCGCCTTCCGTCGGTCTGACGGTAGCCGAGCCTGCTCGAATAAAGAACTCTCCGGCCTCATGCGCAAATGCGTTACCAGAGAGAATAGTTGTTAAAGCCAATGCTGCAACTGTTAATTTTTTCATGTCCGCTCCATCGTTATGGTTATAAAAGCGGAACGAATATACCCACAATGGAGTAATAAGTGATCTAACCTGGATCACATTGAGTTTGATAATTTAACATTTATTGATCCAGATTAAGTTAGAACTTGCATTCAAAATCCTGGTTAAATTAATTCAGATCAATTTTGATATATTTTCACTATGCAAGTACCTTTAGCGACAACACGAAGCGTTGGTTATTTGAACGTGATGCACAGAGAACAAACAACGATGTTGCAAGATGCTGAAGTCCTGGCCAAAAATTACCGGAGCTTTACAAAGATATGCCTTTCCATACATCGTACGATGCTGCCACTGTAGAGTTATCCAGGGTACAATTGCGCGCAAATGAACACCTGCAAAACTCAAGGAGAGTGCATGTCTATCACGGCGAAATCCGTTTACCGTGACACGGGAAACTTTTTCCGTAATCAATTCATTACCATCTTGCTGGTATCGTTATTGTGCGCGTTTATCACAGTGGTGCTAGGGCATGCCTTTTCTCCCAGCGACGCGCAAATCGCGCAACTGAGCGAAGGGGATCAGCTAACCAGCAGTGTGGGCCTGTTCGATCTGGTACAGAATATGACGCCGGAGCAGCAGCAAATTTTGCTACGCGCTTCTGCAGCATCGACGTTTTCAGGGCTGATTGGTAATGCCATCCTTGCAGGAGGCATCATCCTGATGATTCAATTGATTTCGGCGGGTCATCGGGTTAGCGCATTACGCGCCATTGGCGCCAGCGCGCCGGTATTACCTAAATTGTTTATTCTGATTTTTCTGACTACCCTGCTGGTACAGGTCGGTATTATGCTGGTTGTCGTACCTGGTATTCTGTTGGCTATCTTGCTGGCCCTCGCGCCGGTGATGGTCGTGCAGGATAAAATGGGCGTCTTTGCCGCTATGCGCAACAGTATGCGTCTGGCGTGGTCTAATATGCGACTGGTAGCGCCGGCAGTAATCGGTTGGTTACTGGCAAAAACGCTGCTGTTGCTTTTTGCGCCAAGTTTTGCAGTACTAACGCCAAACGTAGGCGCGGTATTGGCGAATACGCTGAGCAATATGATCTCTGCTGTGCTGCTGATCTATTTGTTCCGCCTGTATATGCTGATTCGTCAATAAACCCTGAACGCATGCCGGGTGTGTTACCCAATGCTTTTTGATTACGGACTCGAAGAATGAAGCAGTTTCTTGATTTTTTACCGCTGGTTGTCTTTTTTGCTTTTTATAAGCTTTATGACATCTACGCGGCAACCTCGGCGCTTATTGTCGCAACAGCTGTGGTGTTGATTTACAGTTGGGTTCGCTATCGCAAAGTCGAGAAGATGGCGTTAATCACCTTTGTTCTGGTTGCTGTCTTCGGTGGCCTGACTATTTTCTTCCACAACGATGAATTCATTAAGTGGAAGGTTACGGTGATTTACGGACTGTTTGCCGGTGCACTGCTGGTTAGCCAGTGGGTGATGAAAAAACCGTTGATTCAGCGCATGTTAGGAAAAGAGCTGACGCTGCCGCAGCCGGTATGGTCGAAGCTAAATCTGGCCTGGGCCGTTTTCTTCATCCTGTGTGGACTGGCCAATATCTACATTGCGTTTTGGCTACCACAGAACATTTGGGTCAACTTCAAAGTGTTCGGTTTAACCGCCCTGACCTTATTCTTCACGTTGCTGAGCGGAATCTATATCTACCGCCATCTGCCGCAGGAAGATAAATCGTAATAAGTGTTCGCCAGATCTGCGGATCTGGCGAATTTTTACCCACCCACGCTCTTCGTGGCAGACAAGCTGGCTTACATCCCCTCCGCGCGCTGCATCCCCTCTGTTCTCCGCTCGTAAATTCTAGTAGCATCCCGCCTGTAATCTTTCTCTACAGTCGGTTCTACAATGACAACAACGAATAACACCCCCCAGGGTGAACTGGTTTTACGCACTCTGGCCATGCCTGCCGATACCAATGCTAACGGTGATATTTTTGGCGGCTGGCTGATGTCACAGATGGATATTGGTGGCGCTATTCAGGCCAAAGAGATCGCACATGGCCGCGTGGTGACGGTGCGAGTGGAAGGAATGAGCTTTTTGCGCCCGGTTGCCGTGGGTGATGTGGTCTGTTGCTACGCACGCTGCGTAAAACGCGGGACGACGTCAATCAGCATTAATATTGAAGTCTGGGTGAAGAAAGTCGCTTCGGAACCTATTGGCCAGCGTTACAAAGCCACTGAAGCCCTGTTTATCTACGTCGCTGTAGATAAAGACGGTAAACCTCGTCCGATACCAACACAGGTCTGATAACCGCGTTGACACCGTTATCAGACCTGCTTGCCGGAGAAAGCCTGACGCCGACTCCGGCACGCCAGTTACTCAATCTGCGCCGTACCGTTCAGACGGAATACGATATTCACCACCAGGCCAGATCCCGGTTTGCCCGCTTCGTAACGCCATCTGCGCATCGCATTTTTCACTTCACGCTCAAACATGTTGGCAGGCTGTGCGGAAAGCACTTCAACATTCTCCACACGGCCATCTGATGTCACATCAAACTTGACCTTCACCCGACCTTCAATGCGCAAAGCCTGCGCGCGCGCCGGATACTGTGGCTGATTACGACTTAAGGCGCGTGGCCCAGACGGTGCGCTAACCGCAGGTTTACTGGTTGCCGGCGCGGTGCTGGTCGTTGCCGAACGAGCAGGCGCCGTGTTCTCAAACGGCGATACTGGACGCGACTCAACCGGTTTCACGTCACGTTTGGGCTGCTCTTCAACCTTTTTCACCGGTTTTGGCTTCGGTTTTGGTTTAGGTTTCGGTTTCTCAATCACCACCGGCGCCTCTTTTGGCGGTTCCGGTATCGGTTCAGGTTCCGGTTCAGGCTCAACGACAGGCTGCGGCGGTGGTTGAACTGCCTGAGGTGGCTCAAGATCGGCAGGTGCGACCATCGTGATGGAGATCGGCTGCGCGGGTGCAGGCAGTTCAATAACCTGATGTACCGAGGTATACAGCAGACCCGCCACTACAGCGCCGTGAATGCCGACGGAAAGTAACGTCGGCCAGGGAAAGCGACGAGGTAAATCAAGGGTCATTGCAGTCATAATCGTTTCAGTTATAAAACCAGGCCTCGATTTTAAATGCAAATAGCAATCATATTCAATAAGCCCATGACAGTAAGCCGCATTTAAAACGCAATTTCATGTAAAAAAACCATTATCTTAATATGGCCTTAACAAAGCTATTATCTTTACGTTGCAGTTGCCAGGGCTTTCCAATAACGTAAACGCGACTTTTACCGATCAAGGAGCTCTACCCGTGCTGTATGTTATTTATGCTCAAGATATCGCAGATTCTCTCGAGAAACGTCTTTCCGTGCGCCCTGCTCACCTGGCCCGTCTGCAACTCCTCCATGATGAAGGTCGTCTACTGACGGCGGGCCCCATGCCAGCTGTCGACAGTAACGATCCGGGTGCGGCGGGATTTACCGGATCGACGGTGATTGCGGAATTTGAATCTTTAGAGGCAGCGCAGGCGTGGGCAGATGCCGACCCGTATGTAGCTGCAGGCGTTTATGCGCAAGTTTCGGTCAAACCGTACAAAAAAGTATTTTAAGAAACAGAACGGACAGGAATACATTGGGCACCGCAACGGTGCCCTTTTTGGATCAAATGCTGTAGATCGCAAACAGCAACGAATTTCGTTGATGATTGAGAATGCATTTTCTGATGGAGTGGATACGCATGTTACGGCGCGATTGCCCTTCAAGCCAACGTGCTTTACGGCGGCTAGCCTGACGCAGCATCCGCCAGCGTCCCACTTCCGTTCTACTACGCTTCATGTTAACTACTCTTCCAGTCACAGAGCGGGCATTATACCCCCAGACCGCATGCAGACCAGTGGTTTTCCCGTGTTTTTATTTGCCAGATGACTCCTGATGCGTAAACTCTTAACAATACGCTTTCAAAAGGATTTTTAATTTTATGACAACCTTCTACACCGTGGTGAGTTGGCTGGTCATTCTGGGTTACTGGGTACTCATTGCTGGCGTAACGTTACGCATTCTGATGAAGCGACGCGCAGTACCCTCCGCAATGGCCTGGCTTTTGATCATCTATATACTGCCATTGGTAGGGATCATTGCTTATCTGTCCTTTGGTGAACTCCACCTGGGCAAACGCCGCGCCGAGCGCGCCAGAGCGATGTGGCCATCAACAGCCAAATGGCTGAACGATCTCAAAGCCTGCAAACATATATTCGCGCAAGAAAACAGCAGCGTTGCCTCCTCATTATTTAAGTTATGCGAGCGTCGCCAGGGCATTGCCGGCGTTAAGGGAAATCAGCTGCAGCTGCTCACCAGTTCAGATGACGTGATGCAGGCGTTAATCCGTGATATTCAGCTGGCGCGTCACAACATTGAAATGGTGTTCTACATCTGGCAACCTGGCGGTATGGCCGATCAGGTCGCGGAATCATTAATGGCCGCCGCGAGGCGTGGCATTCACTGTCGCCTGATGCTGGACTCCGCCGGCAGCGTGGCATTCTTCCGCAGTCCGTGGGCGGCGATGATGCGCAACGCGGGTATCGAGGTGGTCGAAGCGCTGAAGGTTAACCTGATGCGTGTATTTTTACGCCGTATGGACCTGCGCCAGCACCGTAAAATGATCATGATCGACAACTACATCGCCTACACCGGTAGCATGAATATGGTCGATCCGCGTTTCTTTAAACAGGATGCCGGTGTCGGACAATGGGTTGATTTAATGGCAAGAATGGAAGGCCCGGTGGCCACCGCTATGGGCATCGTCTACTCATGCGACTGGGAAATTGAAACCGGTAAACGTATTTTACCGCCGCCTCCCGATGTCAACATCATGCCGTTTGAGCAGGCCAGCGGGCACACCATTCACACTATTGCCTCCGGTCCTGGCTTCCCTGAAGACTTGATCCATCAGGCCTTATTGACCGCCGCATATTCTGCTCGTGAATATTTAATCATGACCACCCCCTACTTCGTCCCCAGTGACGATCTGCTGCACGCCATCTGTACGGCAGCGCAGCGTGGTGTAGATGTCAGCATCATTCTTCCACGCAAGAATGACTCGATGCTGGTTGGCTGGGCAAGCCGGGCTTTTTTCACCGAGTTGCTGGCGGCAGGCGTGAAAATCTACCAGTTCGAAGGTGGGTTGTTACATACCAAGAGCGTGCTGGTTGATGGCGAATTGAGTCTGGTCGGTACTGTTAACCTGGATATGCGCAGCCTGTGGCTGAATTTTGAGATAACACTAGTGATTGACGATGCCGGATTCGGCGGTGACCTCGCTGCGGTACAGGATGATTATATTTCGCGTTCCCGCCTGCTAGATGCACGTTTGTGGGTAAAACGACCACTCTGGCAGCGTATCGCTGAGCGACTGTTTTACTTCTTTAGCCCGTTGCTGTAAAACGTGCCCATCAGACAGTAAACAGGTAGTCATTATGGATATGGATTTGAACAACCGCCTGACCGAAGACGAAACGCTCGAGCAGGCTTATGACATTTTTCTCGAACTGGCGGCGGACAATCTCGATCCGGCCGACATCCTTCTGTTCAATTTGCAGTTTGAAGAGCGTGGCGGTGCAGAGTTATTCGACCCTGCACAAGACTGGCAGGAGCACGTTGATTTTGACCTGAATCCTGACTTCTTCGCCGAAGTGGTGATTGGTCTGGCAGACTCAGAAGACGGCGAGATTAACGATATTTTTGCGCGTGTTCTGTTATGTCGCGAAAAAGATCACAAACTCTGCCACATCCTCTGGCGTGAATAATGAAAACAAAAAGCTGCTCTCGCAGCTTTTTTTATTTCTAGTCAGGCAATTTACTTCCGCAACGATTACAAAATTGCGCGCTGTGCTCATGCTGGCTTTGTTGGCACTGTGGACATTTGCGCTGATTTTGCCGGTGCTGAAACGCACTACTCATATGTGTTGTTATCAATCCTGTCGGGATTGCGATAACCGAATAACCAATCAGGATCAGCACTGACGCAACCATGCGGCCAAGCGGTGTATGCGGGGTAATATCACCATAGCCAACAGTTGTAACCGTAACGATTGCCCAATATACCGACGCATTCAGCGTAGTAAAACCATATTTCGGGCCTTCAATCAGGTACATCAGGGCGCCAAAGACAATCATCAGAATGGCAATAAACGAATAAAACAGCATCAACTGATGACGGGCACTTTTAATTGCGCTCCAGAACACACGCAGCGACGGCATAAATCGCAGCAGTTTGAGTATTCGCAGTACACGCAGCACGCGCATCGCTCGCCAGGCGAAAACATAACTCAGACTAATTTCCGGCCATAGCCACATCACATACAGTGGCAGAATTGTCGCGAGATCGATAATTCCCCAGAAGCTAAACACATATTTTGCAGGATTGGCCCAGCAGCACAATCTGAGCAGATATTCGATGGTAAAGACCAGCGTAATAAAGACTTCCAGCCAGACAAAAATATGCCATTCATCATAGGTTAAATGGTATTGCGTCCCGACCCCAGACTCAATGAAGATAACAATCACGCTCAGCAATGCGAACAGTGCGCACATGCCTTCAAAACGGCGCCCCGAGCGCGTGTCTAAATCAAATAATGTACGATAGAGAGTACGGCGAACAGAAGAGACTAAGCCTGACACATTTACCTCACCAAAAAGAAGGGCTGACAGTGTGTCAGCCCTCTCGATTATAGCGGGTCTACTTTTAAGCAGGAAACCGCGTGTCGGAAACTCCCTTCAAGTACAGGACGCGTTTTCGCGCATTCTGGGCCGGCGATCGGACAACGTGTGCGGAACACACACCCCGAAGGCGGATTAATCGGGGAGGGTAACTCACCTTCCAGCAGTTGGATAACCTTGTTCCTCTCCATATCAGGATCGGGAATTGGCACCGCTGACATTAGTGCTTTGGTATAGGGATGCAGCGGATTATGGTACACCTCGTCATAGGTCCCCAACTCCACCGCATGTCCGAGATACATCACCAGCACACGATCGGAAATATGCTTAACCACTGCCAGGTCATGGGCAATGAAGATTAATGATAAGCCCATCTCACGCTGTAATTGCTGCAACAGGTTAACAACCTGCGCCTGAATCGACACATCCAGCGCGGATACAGGCTCATCACAAATTATCAGCTTCGGCTCAAGGATCAACGCGCGAGCAATACCAATACGCTGGCACTGCCCACCGGAAAACTCGTGCGGGTAGCGGTTAATCAGGTTAGGCAGTAACCCCACTTTCATCATCATCGCCTTTACGCGGTCACGGACTTCCTGCCCAGGCAGATTCGGGTGATAAGTCCGCAGCGGTTCGGCGATAATTTCACCGATGGTCATACGTGGGTTTAACGATGCCAGCGGATCCTGGAAAATCATCTGGATGTCACTGCGCACTGCCCGCCACTCATCGGGTTTCATGCCAAGCAAATCTTTGCCGAGCCAGGCGACTTTACCATCAGTCGCTTTTACCAGACCGATAATCGCACGCGCAAACGTCGATTTCCCGCAACCCGATTCCCCCACTACGCCTAATGTTTCGCCCTCATACAGACGTAGGGTCACGCCATCAACGGCTTTCAGCGTTTTCGACGGTTGCCAGAACCACTGTTTACCATCTTTGATGTCGAAATGGACTTTCAGATCGGCAATTTCGAGGAGTACTTTTCGTTGTTCGGTTACCGCATTCATACCAGTTCCTCCACCGGTTTAAAGCAGGCGCGCAGACGGCCTGGACTAAACTCTTCCAGTGGCGGAGCACTGTTACAGATTTCCATGGCATGCGGGCAACGGGGCTGGAACGGGCAGCCTTTCGGTAAACGCAACAGATTCGGCGGATTACCCGGGATAGTCAGCATTTCTTCCCCTTCGGCATCCAGACGCGGGACGGCATTAAGCAGGCCAATCGAATACGGATGAACCGGCTTATAAAAGACATCGCGCGCACTGCCATACTCCATCGTGCGTCCGGCATACATCACCAACACCTTGTCGCAAATACCAGCAACAACACCGAGGTCGTGAGTAATCATGATAATTGCGGTATTGAATTCACTTTTCAGCTCATTTAGCAGCGTCATGATTTGCGCCTGAACCGTGACATCCAGCGCAGTAGTCGGTTCATCGGCTATCAGTAATTTTGGCCTGCACAGCAGCGCCATGGCGATCATGACGCGCTGACGCATCCCGCCGGAGAATTCATGCGGATACATTTTCATTCGCTTACGCGCTTCCGGCATTTTCACCGCATCCAGCATCCTGACTGATTCTTCAAAGGCTTCCGCTTTGCTCATACCTTTATGTAGCATCAGAACTTCCATTAACTGTTCGCCGACCCGCATATACGGATTCAGAGAGGTCATGGGATCCTGGAAGATCATCGAGATTTGCTCGGCGCGTAGCTTGTTCAGCTCACGCTCCGGTAAGTTCAGGATCTCACGACCGTTGAATGTAGCGGAGCCGCCAATCCGGCCATTTGCGGCCAGCAGGCCCATCAAGGCAAATGCAGTCTGCGACTTACCTGAACCAGACTCACCAACAATACCCAGCGTTTCCCCGGCGCGTAGTGAAAAGTTTAAATCGTTTACTGCAGTAACATCACCATCTGGGGTGGCAAACGTCACTCGCAGATCGGTAACGTTTAGCAGTGCGTTAGCCTGTTGTTGCGCGAGCGGCGCGGTTGAGGTCTCAATTACGCTCATGGCGGCACTCCTTAACGGTCTTTCGGGTCGAGGGCATCACGCAGGCCATCGCCAATAAAGTTAAAACAAAATAGCGTCACCACCAGGAACCCTGCCGGAAACAGCAGTAACCATGGTGATACTTCCATCGAGTTGGCACCATCGCTGAGCAGTGCGCCCCAGCTACTTAGCGGCTCTTGTGTGCCAAGTCCCAGGAAGCTCAGGAACGATTCAAACAGGATCATGCTGGGAACCAGCAATGAGGCGTAGACCACCACCACACCGAGTACGTTTGGCACAATGTGGCGCACAACAATACGCACGGTAGACACCCCACCGACCTGGGCTGCTTCAATAAACTCTTTGCGCTTCAGGCTCAGCGTCTGGCCACGAACGATACGCGCCATATCAAGCCAGGACACCATCCCAATCGCCACAAAGATTAACAGGATGTTTTGCCCAAAGAAGGTAACCAACAGAATAACGAAGAACATGAACGGGAAGGAGTTAAGGATTTCCAGCAGACGCATCATCACAGAGTCGATTTTGCCGCCCAGGTAACCCGACAGTGAACCGTACAGCGTGCCCACAATCACCGCCACCAGCGCCGCAGCAATCCCCACCATCAACGAGATCCGTCCACCAATAGCCACCCTCACCAGCAGATCACGGCCAGATGAGTCAGTGCCAAAATAGTGCCCAGACTCCGTATCAGGCGCGCTGGACATCATGCCCCAGTCAGTATCGAAGTAGGTAAACTGCGATAACATGGGTGCCAACGTCACAAACAGCGCAATAATCACCAGTACCACGAGGCTGGCTACTGCCGCTCGGTTATGCATAAAGCGTCGACGAGCGTCCTGCCACAGGCTGCGGCCTTCGACCTCCAGCTTCTCACTGAAATTCTCCAGCGCTTCGCTGTTTTTCTTACTTAACATCATAGCGAGCTCCAGTATCAGTAACGGATTTTCGGGTCGATTACGGCATACAGCACATCGACAATCGCGTTAAACACGATGGTCAGCGCGCCAACCAGAATGGTCAGGCTCAGTACCAGCGAGTAATCGCGGTTTAATGCGCCATTCACGAACAACTGCCCAATCCCTGGTAAACCATAGATAGTTTCAATAACCATCGAACCGGTAATGATGCCGACAAACGCGGGCCCCATATAGGACAACACCGGCAACAGCGCAGGTTTTAACGCATGGCGGAAAATAATCCGTCGCATCGGCAACCCTTTAGCACGCGCGGTCCGAATAAAGTTAGAGTGCAGCACTTCAATCATCGAGCCGCGGGTAATACGCGCAATACTGGCAATATAGGCCAGGGATAGCGCCACCATGGGCAGGATCATAAATTTCAGCGCCCCACCGTTCCAACCGCCACCGGGTAGCCATTTCAGTGTGATCGCAAATATCATGACTAATAAGGGGGCAACGACAAAACTGGGGATCACCACCCCGGTCATCGCCACCCCCATAACCGTATAATCCCAACGCGTGTTTTGCTTCAACGCGGCGATTACGCCCGCACTAACACCGATCACCACCGCCAGAATAAAGGCCGCAGCCCCCAGCTTCGCGGAAACCGGAAAGCTTGACGCGACCAGGTCATTAACGGTGTAGTCTTTATATTTAAAGGATGGTCCAAAATCACCGTGCGCCAGCTGTTTCAGATAGCTAAAGTACTGCGTTGAGATCGGATCATTAAGATGGTATTTCGCTTCAATATTCGCCAGAACTTCTGGCGGTAAGGCGCGCTCTCCGGTGAAAGGACTTCCCGGCGCAAGACGCATCATAAAGAATGAAATCGTAATAAGAATAAATAGTGTCGGAATCGCTTCCAGACAGCGGCGTAATATAAATTTCAACATTGCCCGTACCTTCTGGCGTGTGCCTTTATACCCGTCATACTTCAAGCTGCAGGTGCGTTGGCTTTGCTCGCGCACGCCCGTCACTTACTTAAGTAAGCTCCTGGCGATTCGCTGCGTTGCCGCCTTCCTGCAACGTGAATTATTTAGGGTATACCTCTCTTTGTCTAAAGAGGTATTTATAGTTCGAAGAAAAAGACACTGTAGGGCAACCTTAATCGCCCCACGTCTTGCCATTAATGCTTGATAATATACAAGTCTTTAACGTGGATATTATCCATCGGGTCTTTACCGGAGTATCCGCCTACCCAAGGTTTCACCAGACGGGCGTTGACGTAGTAGAACACCGGTACAATTGCAGAGTCTTTATCCAGCAGCTGTTCTGCTTGCGAATACAGTTCACTGCGCTGAGCATCATCAGTCGCTTTCAGGGTATCAGCAATCAACTTGTCAAATGCAGGGCTCTTATAGTGGACGGTGTTGTTGGAGCTATCGGACAGTACCATATTCAGGAAAGACGTCGGTTCATTATAATCCGCACACCAGCCTGCGCGTGAAACATCATAGTTGCCCTGATGACGCGTATCGAGGAACGTCTTCCACTCCTGATTTTCCAGCTTCACATTCGCACCCAGATTTTTCTTCCAGATGGATGCCGCAGCGATAGCCAGCTTCTTGTGCAGATCGGAGGTGTTATACAGCAGATCAAAGGTCAACGGTTTTTCAGCGGTGAAGCCAGCTTCGGCCAGCAGTTTTTTCGCCTCTTCGTTACGTTTTTCCTGTGACCACTTGAACCACTCTGGCTCAACCAGTTTAGCGCCATCAGTATACGGCGGGGTAAAGCTATAGGCGGGCAGATCGCCCTGGTTTTTCACTTTGTTGACGATGATGTCACGATCCAGCGCCAGCTTCAGGGCGGTACGTACACGAACATCGTTGAACGGTGCTTTTTGGTTGTTAATTTCGTAATAGTAGGTGCACAGATAAGGATCAACGTGAACTTCGTTCGGGATCTCTTTTTTCAGTTTCTGGAATAACTCAATCGGCATGTTGTTATAGGTCATGTCGATTTCACCGCTGCGATAGCGGTTCACGTCAGTCACTTCAGAAGAAATTGGCAGGTATGTGACCTGGTTAATAATGGTTTTCGCGTTGTCCCAGTAGTGAGTATTACGCTCAAGTACAATACGCTCGTTGACAACCCAGTCTTTCAGTTTATAAGAGCCGTTAGAAACGATGTTAGCGGGCTGGGTCCATTTTTCACCGAATTTTTCCACCACGGCTTTAGGCACAGGGGAAAGAGAAGAGTGCACAAGGAGTTTGTAGAAATAAGGAACAGGTTCACTCAGAGTCACTTCAAAGGTATGGTCATCAATCGCTTTTACACCGAGATCGGTAACTGGCTTCTTACCAGCGATGATGTCATCAATATTGACAATATGTCCGTACTGTAAATAGCTGGCGTACGGTGAAGCAGTATTGGGGTTCGCCAGACGTTGCCAGCTATAGACGAAATCTTGTGCGGTAACAGGCGTTCCGTCAGACCATTTAGCGTCTTTACGCAGATGGAATGTCCAGACTTTAAAATCTTTATTTTCCCATTTATCAGCCACACCCGGCGATGGTTTGCCATCAACGTCACTGATTAATAAACCTTCAAATAAATCACGGCTAATGTTGGATTCCGGTACACCTTCGATTTTATGCGGATCGAGTGACTGAACTTCCGAACCATTATTACGCACCAGAGTCTGCTTCTCAGCCAACTGAACGCCTGCTGGTACCACTGCTGCTGTAGCAACATTTCCAGCGATTAGCGCAGTTAGGATCCCCGCAGCTACTAAACTTTTTTTAGTGATGTTAGTCATTGTGTTTGTACTCCCTCATTATTATGGCTGGTTTTATAACCAGACTGTTAATCCTGTCAGGATCCCTGTACGACACCGGAGATTTTCTGCCGTCAGGTGTTTTTTTGTTTACTGCTCGCTATCACCGACTTTATTTATTCTGGCGATTCGTTTGATCGCCTTGCGTCGATTATCTACGTGCCTCCCCTGCCGGAAGCACGCTATTACCCTGTTGAGAGAGATCAAATGAAAATTATTCTCATCAACGTGAAATCTTCTGCTAAATACCTGGCCGGAAAGTATCAAATGCGTTTCTTCACCGCCAATACATTTTACAGATTTGTTAACCAATTCTCTTTTATCGAAAAAAAAACGCACAACAAAAGCATTGATACGGCAATTTTTTAACGATAAAATCAATTAATTCAATGCGTTACGTGAGACACTCGACTCATCGCCCTGTCCGGCATCGAAGAGACGTCAAAATGCACATAAATTTAACAATTGGTTATTAATTAGCACATTCATCTAAATTAGGTGCTGAAATAACTAATAACATTTCGATAATCCTTCAGCAAGCCCAAGAGTATGATGTTAATAAAATAACAATGCTGCCCTGGTTCATCTGTTCTGCTGAAAAGATAATTGTGTTGAAAATCAATACATAAAAATGCAGTGGCTATCAGCATCTTTTATTACTGCTATGGCGCGTTTCAACTTTAGTGAGAAGTATTACTGATAATGGTGGGAAACGGAGCCTGGAAGCAGCTCCGTTTATATTGATTCGGTGGATTCAGGCAAGTAAGCCCGGGAAAATGGATTTGATCCCGGTCACAATGAACTCAATGCCCAACGCCATGAGTAACAACCCCATAATACGCGTAATGACGTTGATGCCCGTTTGGCCCAGCAGGCGAACTAACCACGGCGCCATACGAAACAATCCCCAACAGCACAGCGCAAACAGCGCAATCGCCACGAAAAAGCCGAACAGATTAATAGCACTATGGTAACGCGTGCCCCAGACGATCGTTGAGCTTATTGCCCCCGGCCCCGCCATTAACGGCAGCGCTAACGGGACAACGCCAATGCTCTCGCGTATCGCCGTCTCCGACTTTTCCTGCTTGTTTTGCTTATCTTCCCCAAGTTTTCCGCTGATCATCGACATCGCGATAGTCACGACCAGGATACCACCGGCAATCCTGAACGAATCAATTGAGATACCAAACAATTGCAGAATTCCATCCCCCAGAAACAGAGAGATCCACAGAATGATAGCAACCGACAGGTTTGCCGTAAGGTTGGTTTTATTGCGTGCGGCAGCGGTTTGGTAGCTGGTCATGCTGATAAAGACAGGGATGATCCCTACCGGGTTGACCAATGCAAATAACCCAATGAAAAATTTAAAATAAACAGGAAAATCGAATAGCGTATGGATCACGGTTAGCTCCGAAGCGTTAGCCGGATAAAATGAGTCATAAAATTGATGAAATCCGCGCTGAAGATACGCCTTTTGTCAGCATACTTCACCTGCTATCTGCGTATATCTACGTAAATACGCTACCATTACTCAGTGTTATTAATATGTATTAAATATGCTAATGTTAACCTCATTCATTACATCAATTTTTTAACACTTACCAAGAAACGCTAAAAGGGCCTGCTGAAAGGTGTCAGCTTTGCGGAAATTTGATCCAGATCACGCAATTACTACTCAGAAGTGAGTAATCTTGCTTACGCCACCTGGAGGTAACGCGTTAGAGTTAAATGACGCTAACGCATAAGCTCTTTTAGTAAATCAAAGTAAAGTGGACGTTAATTAACCGTTTTATTTTCAAAACGTTATACGATTTTTCGTCGGTCTGTCTATACTCTCGTATCGAGCAGATGATTTACTAAAAAAGTTTAACATTATCAGGAGAGCATTATGGCTGTTACTAATGTCGCTGAACTTAACGCACTTGTAGAGCGCGTAAAAAAAGCCCAGCGTGAATATGCCAGTTTCACTCAAGAACAGGTTGACAAAATCTTCCGCGCCGCCGCTCTGGCAGCCGCAGACGCTCGAATCCCTCTCGCGAAAATGGCCGTTGCCGAATCCGGCATGGGCATCGTCGAAGACAAAGTGATCAAAAACCACTTTGCTTCCGAATACATTTACAACGCTTATAAAGATGAAAAGACCTGTGGTGTTCTGTCTGAAGACGACACTTTCGGTACTATCACCATCGCTGAACCGATTGGTATCATCTGCGGTATCGTTCCGACCACTAACCCGACATCTACTGCTATCTTCAAATCGCTGATCAGCCTGAAGACGCGTAACGCCATCATCTTCTCTCCACATCCGCGTGCTAAAGATGCCACTAACAAAGCGGCTGACATCGTTCTGCAGGCTGCTATCGCTGCTGGCGCACCGAAAGACCTGATCGGCTGGATCGATCAACCTTCCGTTGAACTGTCTAATGCTCTGATGCATCACCCGGACATCAACCTGATCCTTGCGACCGGCGGCCCAGGCATGGTTAAAGCAGCATACAGCTCCGGTAAACCAGCAATCGGTGTAGGTGCAGGTAACACCCCGGTTGTTATTGACGAAACTGCGGATATTAAGCGCGCGGTTGCTTCTGTTCTGATGTCTAAAACCTTCGATAACGGCGTAATCTGTGCTTCTGAACAGTCCGTTGTTGTTGTTGACTCTGTATACGATGCAGTTCGTGAACGTTTCGCTAGCCACGGCGGCTACATGCTGCAGGGTAAAGAGCTGAAAGCCGTTCAGGACGTTATCCTGAAAAATGGCGCACTGAACGCCGCTATCGTTGGTCAGCCGGCATATAAAATTGCTGAACTGGCAGGCTTCTCGGTTCCGGAAACAACTAAGATCCTGATCGGTGAAGTGAAAGTTGTTGATGAAAGCGAGCCGTTTGCTCACGAAAAACTGTCCCCGACGCTGGCGATGTACCGTGCGAAAGATTTCGAAGATGCGGTAGACAAAGCAGAGAAACTGGTTGCGATGGGTGGTATCGGCCACACTTCTTGCCTGTACACTGACCAGGACAACCAACCAGAACGCGTTGCTTACTTCGGTCAGATGATGAAAACTGCGCGTATCCTGATTAACACCCCGGCTTCACAGGGTGGTATCGGCGACCTGTACAACTTTAAGCTCGCACCTTCCCTGACTCTGGGTTGTGGTTCCTGGGGTGGTAACTCCATCTCTGAAAACGTTGGTCCTAAGCACCTGATCAACAAGAAAACCGTTGCTAAGCGAGCTGAAAACATGTTGTGGCACAAACTTCCGAAATCTATCTACTTCCGTCGTGGCTCTCTGCCAATCGCGCTGGATGAAGTGATTACCGATGGTCACAAACGTGCTCTGATCGTGACCGACCGCTTCCTGTTTAACAACGGTTATGCAGACCAGATCACCTCCGTTCTGAAAGCAGCCGGCGTTGAAACCGAAGTGTTCTTTGAGGTTGAAGCTGACCCGACTCTTAGCGTTGTTCGTAAAGGTGCTGAGCTGGCTAACTCCTTCAAGCCTGACGTTATCATCGCACTGGGCGGTGGTTCCCCGATGGACGCCGCGAAAATCATGTGGGTGATGTACGAACATCCGGAAACCCATTTCGAAGAGCTGGCGCTGCGCTTTATGGACATCCGTAAACGTATCTATAAGTTCCCGAAAATGGGCGTGAAAGCGAAAATGATCGCCGTCACCACCACTTCCGGTACCGGTTCTGAAGTGACTCCGTTTGCGGTTGTTACCGACGATGCAACGGGTCAGAAATACCCGCTGGCTGACTACGCATTGACCCCAGACATGGCAATTGTCGATGCCAACCTGGTTATGGATATGCCGAAATCACTGTGTGCATTCGGTGGTCTGGATGCGGTGACTCACGCTCTGGAAGCTTACGTTTCCGTACTGGCATCTGAATTCTCTGACGGTCAGGCTCTGCAAGCGCTGAAACTGCTGAAAGAAAACCTGCCTGCGTCCTACCATGAAGGTTCTAAGAACCCGGTAGCGCGTGAGCGTGTTCACAGTGCAGCAACCATCGCCGGTATTGCGTTTGCTAACGCCTTCCTGGGTGTATGTCACTCAATGGCGCACAAGCTGGGTTCTCAGTTCCACATTCCTCACGGTCTGGCGAACGCCCTGCTGATCAGCAACGTCATTCGTTATAACGCGAACGACAACCCGACTAAACAGACTGCTTTCAGCCAGTATGATCGTCCGCAAGCTCGTCGTCGCTACGCAGAAATCGCAGACCATCTGGGTTTAAGCGCACCGGGCGACCGTACTGCGGCTAAAATCCAGAAACTGCTGGCATGGCTGGAAGAAATCAAAGCTGAACTGGGTATTCCTAAATCTATCCGTGAAGCTGGCGTTCAGGAAGCTGACTTCCTGGCACACGTCGATAAACTGTCCGAAGATGCGTTTGACGACCAGTGCACCGGTGCTAACCCGCGTTACCCGCTGATTTCTGAACTCAAACAGATCCTGCTGGATACGTACTACGGTCGTGAGTATAGCGAAGGTGAAACTGCTGCTAAAACTGAGCCAGCAGCAGCGCCTAAAGCTGAGAAAAAAGCGAAAAAATCCGCTTAATGCACTCACATAAGTTTTAGTATCTTCATAAACGGCCCTTTGGGGCCGTTTTTTTTTGCCATACTCAACGAAAATCAGACTATGCAGACGCCAGCCACCGAGGTGAAAAGGCGTAAGGGAAATAGGTGTGAAAGTGGCACCAGAAGGCAATACGCAGGGTATCGCTTCTGGCTAAAGCAGAGGCCTACCCTGCGATTTTAACTCAGCAGGAGAACAGAGGAGGGTTAATCGTGGCTGTGACGTTCCTGAATGGCCGTCAGAGAGCCTTCAGACTGTGCTTCCTTATAATGCTTGCGGCACACCGATACATAGCGTTCATTTCCGCCTATAACGACCTGCTCTCCTTCGTTATAAGGTCTTCCGGCCTGATCAAGGCGTAATACCATGCTGGCCTTACGGCCACAGAAACAAATAGTTTTTAATTCAACCAGCTTATCTGACCATGCAAGCAGGTATTCGCTACCACCGAAGAGTTCACCACGAAAATCAGTGCGTAAGCCATAACACAACACGGGAATATCCAGTTGATCAACAACCTCTGATAATTCATAAACCTGCTGTCGCGTCAGAAACTGAGACTCATCAACCAGCACGCAGTGAATTCGTTGCTGCGCATTCTCCGCACGAATCTCCTCGAACAATGATGAATTTTGGTTAAACAATTTTGCAGGTGACGACAGGCCTATACGTGAACTTACTTTTCCCGCGCCAAAACGGTCATCAATTTCCGCTGTATATACAACGGCACGCATCCCACGTTCCTGATAATTGTATGAAGATTGCAGCAATGCCGTCGACTTGCCTGCATTCATTGCAGAATAGTAAAAATAAAGCTGTGCCATTGTGTATCGGCCCTCACCGGGGAAAATAAATATGGGCAGGATTGTATCATATTTCACAAACATGTCGGTGCAGCGTGACATCCGGGATGTATAAAAGAACGTGCGAACATCGCCCTGTTTCGTCTAAATACCCCGCTGCGCGGAAGTGTCCTTGAGTACTTTCTCAAGTGTACGATAGAGTGAAAGTCCGCTGCCAAAGCACAAACAACCTGAAGTATGATGAGTATATACACATTCTTTCACAAATAGTGCTCCTGAAATTCATCAACGTCACTTATCATCACCGCGCAATAAAGAAACCCTGCCCTTATTGTTATTGCATCTAACGATAGCCACCTTGTAATAGGGGATTCCCGTAAGCAAAACTAATACAAAAGGTTGAAATCACTGCAAAGAGATACTATTTGTACACCATGAAATGTGACCTGAATCTTGAATTTTTACTCGCTGCTGCCATGAAGCCCGCATACCAATAAGCCTTTTTTATGCCCGACATCGTCGTAAAATTAAGACAGAACAATTAATACAGACACTAAATAAAGAGCAATTTTGAATTCCTTACATTCCTGGCTATTGCACAACTGAATTTATCGCTCTATTATTAGCTCAACAAACCACCCCCAATATAAGTTTGAGATTACTACAATGAGCGAAGCACTTAAAATTCTGAACAACATCCGTACTCTTCGTGCGCAGGCGAGAGAATGTACTCTGGAAACGCTTGAAGAAATGCTGGAAAAATTAGAAGTTGTAGTTAGCGAGCGTCGCGAAGAAGAAAGCGCTGCGGCTGCTGAAGTTGAAGAGCGTACTCGTAAACTGCAACAATATCGTGAAATGCTGATTGCTGATGGTATCGATCCGAACGAACTGCTGAATAGCATGGCAGCGGTTAAGTCCGGTACCAAAGCTAAACGCGCAGCGCGTCCGGCTAAATATAGCTACGTTGACGAAAACGGTGAAACTAAAACCTGGACTGGCCAGGGTCGTACACCGGCTGTGATCAAAAAAGCGATGGAAGAACAAGGTAAACAACTGGACGATTTCCTGATCAAGGAATAATTCAGAAATAGTTTGCTTAAAATCCCGCCACTGGCGGGATTTTTTTTACCCGTACTTCGCACATCGCCCTACCCAAATTAGGTATAAAAAAACGGCGCTGGATTAGCAGCGCCGTTCTGTCCTTATAATACCGCGAGGTTACTTCTTAATACCCATCTCATCTTCAAGCCACGCTTTAAATTCAGCGCCAAGCGTATTATGGCGAATACCATATTCAACAAACGCCTGCATATAGCCCAGCTTATTACCACAGTCATGGCTTTTACCCTTCATGTGATAGGCTTCTACCGTTTCTTTTTCGATCAGCATATCGATAGCATCGGTCAGCTGAATTTCATCACCTGCTCCCGGAGGTGTTTTTGCCAGCAGAGGCCAGATATCCGCACTGAGAACATAACGCCCCACAACGGCCAGATTAGATGGCGCAACGTCTGCTTTCGGTTTTTCTACCACGCCAACCATCGGTACGCTTTCACCAGGCGTTAATTCAACGCCCTTGCAATCAACAACGCCATAAGCCGTTACGTCTGCTACAGGCTCCACCATAATCTGGCTGCTGCCTGTTTCATCAAAACGGTGGATCATTTCAGCAAGGTTGTCACGGGATAAATCAGATTCGTATTCGTCAAGAATAACGTCCGGCAGGATGACCGCAACGGGTTCATCGCCAACAACCGGATGGGCACACAATACCGCGTGCCCCAGACCTTTTGCCAACCCCTGACGCACCTGCATAATAGTGACATGCGGAGGGCAAATAGATTGCACTTCTTCCAGAAGCTGACGTTTTACGCGCTTTTCAAGCATCGCTTCAAGTTCAAAGCTGGTATCAAAGTGGTTTTCAATTGAATTTTTAGACGAGTGAGTCACGAGTACAATTTCAGTGATGCCCGCAGCAATACATTCGTTCACGACGTACTGAATTAATGGCTTATCAACCAACGGTAGCATCTCTTTCGGGATTGCCTTCGTAGCCGGTAACATCCTGGTTCCTAATCCCGCAACCGGGATAACGGCCTTTTTGACTTTTGAATTTAGGGCAGCCATTTAAAACTCTCCTGGACTGTTCATATATTGAACGTGTTCATCAATCTGTTTCGCATCCGAGTATATCAGTACCGCAGTAAGCTTCTGGTCTGAAAAGGACGCACGTCGGTATAATTAAGATAAATACGAATAAATCTGCCGCTGATAGTAGCACTCACAGCGTAAGGGAGGTAAACCAATTTCATTCACTCCCCTCTCGATTGTTCATTCCGCAGACAACATCAGGCGCAGGCGACCGCCTGCCCCCCAAATTTGGCACTGCCAGGATTCACAGCGATGACTTAGCTGATTCAAATACGTATTACCTAACGTGCCCAGCGGAACACCATTACTGATTTGTACGTGATGTGAACCGGTATTTAATGTCGCATTCAGCCCAGCCGATACCAGAATCAGATTTTTTAATCCACTATGGTAATACCCCACCAGCAGTGGAAACTGTCCGGGTAAATTAGCCTGACGCAGTAAATGATTCACCTGTTTCAATAACGCACCGAGCTCAGGCAAACGTTGATTCTGATGGGTGAGCTGTTCTTGCAGCAAACCATTAAACAGCGCGCGCAGTAATAATGCAGCCAGGACACCATTATCCCCGGCCCTTGTCACATCCAGACAATAGAAGGCGAGATCGTGGTCCGACAATGGAGCAATATCCAGTACCAGCCCTGGCTGATCGGCGGCGACCAACTGGCGGTAGTTAACCCGACAATGCGAGATAACCTGCGACACTGGGGGCTGCAATTCTTGCAACAGTTTTGCAGCAGCTGCAGGATCGCCCACCATCGCATCCCAGTCGCGAAACAGCCGCTCTTCTTCTTCCACACGAGAATTAAACATATTGGGATAAAGACACGCAAAAACGGTTTCTCGCAGGCGGTTAAGGTCCTTCACGGGCTTTAAAAGAACATCATCCACACCGAGTCGTAATGCTTTGGCAATATCGGCCATATTTTCCGTTGCGGAGATCACCAGAATAGGCGTCTGATCGCCACGATTACGCAGATACTCAACCAGTTTAAGGCCGTTCATTCTCGGCATAGCGAGATCGCAAATCATCAGGTCGGGGGTGAAGCGCCCCAGTAACTCCAGCGCATCAAGCCCGTCTCCCGCTACTGCTGTTGTCGCTCCCAAAGAGGAAAACCATGAATCCAGAAGCGAGCGAAATACCGGCTCATCTTCAACGATAAGAATCTGTTTTCCGACCAATGGCTGCGTCATATTCTCCCCCCTGACTGGCTTTAGTAAATAGTGGCATGCTATTGCAACTCACGCCTGTCAGAATTTGCTTAAGTGTTGATGAAAAATGCGTTAAACGTTGGTTTTTACCAGGGGCAGAAGCTCATCCATTTTCTTCTCGACCGCTAACTGCCCGGCAGCAATTGCAGCACTGGCGCGATGGAAATCCAGCGTAGATATTTGCGGACAAAACGGCTGAATCAGAATATCAGGTGGATCTCCAGCCATACGGTTGCGCTTGAGACGGTTTTCCAGAACCTGAATCGAGGTCGTCATGATCTCCATCGCCGTAGGTGCCGTGACTGCACGCCGGGCCGTAATGTTGCTCAAACGTTCTTTCAGGCGGGCATGCCATGACAGCTCATCATCATCGTTCGATTCGGTTTCACTATTGACGTTGAAGGAGAGCAGATCCTGTTGCATCAGGTGCGCATCATGTTGCAGGTCGACTGCAATAACGATATCGGCCCCCAACGCACGCGTCAGGGAGACGGGTACAGGGTTCACCACCGCGCCATCAACCAGCCAATAACCATTATGTGCCACAGGTGACATCAGGCCAGGAATACTGCAGGAGGCACGGACGGCAAGATGCAAATCACCTTCGGTAAACCAGAGTTCACGGCCCGTACTTAGATTGGTTGCGACAGTAGCAAAACGACGTGAACATTGTTCGATAGATTCTACCGGCATGACATTCCGATACTGATTGAATACCCGTTCGCCGCGCAATAATCCGCCCCTGCGCCACGAGAGATCCATGAGGCGTAAAACATCCCAGTAACTGAAGGAGCAAACCCACTGTTCAAGCGCGGGGAGTTTGTTACATGCGTAGGCGGCTCCGACCAGTGAGCCAATGGAACACCCTGCCACAATATCAATATCAATGCCCATGTGTTTCAGGGCTTTGATCACACCAATATGCGACCAGCCGCGTGCTGCGCCGGAACCTAGCGCCAGCCCAATTTTTATTTTTCTCATTATACCTACAGACTTCCCCTGGCTTGCAGACGTAGCAACATCGCCACGGCTCAGTTAACATAGTGCCACCCTGGCGTTTTTACGCCGTTTTTTTATTCCAGGGAGTACTTTGTGTCTCAGCTTTGTCCCTGTGGTAGCGCTGTCGAGTATAGCCTATGTTGCTACCGTTATGTGTCCGGTGCACAAGTAGCACCTACGCCGTCACATCTCATGCATTCTCGTTACTGTGCTTTTGTGATGAAAGACGCAGATTACCTCATCAAAACCTGGCATCCAGATTGTCATGCCGCCGATTTTCGGGATGACATTATTGCAGGATTTACCCATACCGAATGGCTGGGACTGACCGTTTTTGAACAGCAGACGGCAGAAACCGACAATATCGGCTATGTCAGTTTTGTCGCACGGTTTTCTGAACAGGGAAAAACAGGCGCAATTATCGAACGCTCTCGTTTTTTAAAAGAAAACGGTCAGTGGTACTATATCGATGGTACACGCCCGCAAATTGGACGAAACGATACCTGCCCTTGTGGCTCCGGTAAAAAATTTAAAAAGTGCTGCGGCTAATCAACGCCCGACAGTATCAATTATGCAAACATTCTCAACAGGATCTCCGCTGCAAATGCATTCATTACAACGAAAAGTGCTGCGTACAATTTGCCCGGACCAAAAAGGTCTGATCGCGCGCATTACTAACATCTGTTACAAGCACGAACTGAACATCGTGCAAAACAATGAGTTCGTGGACCACCGTACCGGGCGTTTTTTCATGCGCACCGAGCTGGAAGGCATTTTTAACGATGTCACACTGCTGACCGATCTGGACAGCGCGCTACCAGAAGGTTCCATTCGCGAGCTTACGCCTGCGGGACGGCGCCGCATCGTTATTTTAGTCACCAAAGAAGCCCACTGTTTGGGCGATCTGTTAATGAAGGCCAATTACGGCGGACTGGATGTTGAAATTGCTGCGGTTATCGGCAACCACGACACGCTACGTTCCCTGGTTGAGCGTTTTGATATTCCTTTTGAGCTGGTCAGCCACGAAGGATTAACGCGTGACGAACATGACCAGAAAATGGCCGATGCTATCGACGCACATCAGCCAGACTATGTCGTGCTGGCAAAATATATGCGTGTCCTGACGCCGACATTTGTTTCTCGCTTCCCGAATAAGATTATCAATATCCACCACTCATTCCTGCCAGCGTTTATTGGTGCTCGCCCGTACCATCAGGCCTATGACCGCGGTGTGAAGATCATCGGTGCGACGGCGCATTATGTGAATGATAACCTCGATGAAGGTCCGATCATCATGCAGGACGTGATTCATGTGGATCATACCTATACCGCAGAGGATATGATGCGTGCCGGTCGTGACGTTGAAAAAAACGTATTAAGCCGCGCGCTGTATCAGGTTCTCGCGCAGCGTGTCTTTGTTTACGGTAACCGAACGATTATTCTGTAATCGATTGATAATTTTATTGCTTACCTTTACATCTTTACGCGTAAAAATCAGGCAACCAGTTCTTTTTTATCAACGGAATGCTTTACAGGGGCGCATCATTTGATATGATGCGCCCCGCTTCCAAAGGAAGCAGGCCAGTAACATAGCATTACCCCGTGGTGGGGTTCCCGAGCGGCCAAAGGGAGCAGACTGTAAATCTGCCGTCATCGACTTCGAAGGTTCGAATCCTTCCCCCACCACCATTATTCACTACAGTGATGTAGTAACCCCAATAAGCTATGCTGAAGTTTGCACTTACTGGGAAGGGTGAGAATCTTCGATTAAGGTTCGACTCGAGCGAAAGCGAGAGAACGTTGCCAGCGGCAACGGCCCGAAGGGTGAGGAGCGAAGCGACGAATAATCCTTCCCCCACCACCATCCTCAAGCTTTACCTACAATTTGAATTGCCCCTGGTGGGGTTCCCGAGCGGCCAAAGGGAGCAGACTGTAAATCTGCCGTCATCGACTTCGAAGGTTCGAATCCTTCCCCCACCACCATCATCTCCTGTAAGACTTCACTAAATCATATCTCAATGCCTTATATTCTACCCAGCCGGGAAGGATGAGAAGCTTCGACTAAGGTTCGATTCGAGCGTAGCGAGAAAGCGTTGCCGCAGGCAACGACCCGAAGGGCGAAGCGCACAGCGCTGAGTCATCCTTCCCCCACCACCATCACTTCATATAGCACCAACACCAAGTCCATCTGCAATACCCCATATTCTGCCCTCAATACGTGCCAGCAATTTGCCTGAGGCGCTACGCTTATCAGGCCTACAGAGAACTGACGTCTGCGTAGGCTGGATAAGGCGGTTACGCCGCCATCCGGCGTGCAGAATACAAAAAACCCCGCCGTAGCGGGGTTTGGTGCGTTACAACGCGAAATTAATGACGGGCGCGCACAATCTGATATTTACGTGTCAGATACTCGACTGGCACGCTCCAGATATGTACCAGACGCGAGAATGGGAACAACAGGAACAGCGTCATACCCAGCACAAGGTGCACACGGAAAATAAATGCGACGCCATCCAGATACTGAGACGCTCCGCCATGGAAGGTCACCACTGATTGTGCCCAGTTCACCAACTTCATCATTTCGCTACCGTCCATATGCTGAGCCGAGAACGGAATGGTCAGCAGGCCCAGTGCACACTGGATAACCAGAACAGACAACACCAGAATGTCGGCTCCCGTGGTCGTTGCACGCACGCGTGGACTAAACAGACGACGTTTCAGCAGCAGCACGCCCCCCACCAGGCACATCACACCACTGGCACCACCGGCAAACATTGCCATCTTTTGCTTCACTTCAAGCGGTAACCACGCTTCGTACATCCAGTGTGGCGTCAGCATCCCCAGGAAATGGCCCGCGAAGATGCCAAGGATCCCAATGTGAAACAGGTTTGACGCAAGGTTCATCCCTTTGCGATCCAGCATCTGGCTGGAAGCCGCACGCCAGGTATACTGACCGTAGTCGTAACGTAACCAGCTGCCAATCAGAAAGACAGAACCCGCAATATACGGATAGATGTCAAAGAAGAACGTATTCAGGAAGTGCATTAGTTCTGTCCTCCGGTGGTGATGTTCAGGTACTGCGGCGCAACGGCCCCTGCAAAACGACGCTGGTGAGCAGAAATTTCAGACTCACCACATCCCTGGTCGGCAAAGAATTTCACCTGCTCTTCTTCCCAAACAGCATCCAGTGCCTGCGGCGTGTCGTCACGAACTTCATCCGCAATTTTTTCGGCCACTTTGTCACCGTCGATAGCGGTATTCGCCAGTTTTAACAGCAGATCGAACAGCACCGCGTAACGGCTTTCGCGCTGTTGCAGACGCGCACTGAGCAGCGCCAGAATCGGGGCGATATCCTGCAAGCCACCTAACGCTTCGCTTTTTGGCAACTGTGCGAGGTACTCCAGATACAGCGGTAAGTGATCGGGCAATTCGCGGCTATCGAGTTGTAGCCCGTGCTGCTCATACTGCGCCATCAGGTCAACCATCGCCTGTCCACGATCGCGGGATTCACCGTGAACATGTTCAAACAGCAGTAGCGAAGTCGCACGACCACGGTCGAACAGTTCGCTATAGCTTGCCTGTGCATCCAGCATGTCCTGCGCAGTTAAATCGCGCAGGAAAACGCCCAGAGTCTGGGCATCCTCTTTGTCCAGGTTTTCAGATGACGCGAGTGCATCGAAAAGTTCCTGCTGATGCTGCCACAAGGCAGCATCCGGGTACTCGAGCAGACGCGAAACAATGACGAGTTCAATCATTGGTGCGGCTCCGTTTTGCTGGTCACATCGACAGCATCGATGCGGCGACTGTTGAACAGATTGAATTTAGTATCAGAACCGTGGCAACCATCACCGAAGGTGAAACCACAACCGCTCTTCTCCGGGAATGCTTCACGCGCCAGTTCGCGATGGCTGCTCGGGATCACAAAACGATCTTCATAGTTAGCAATCGCCAGGTAACGATACATCTCTTGTGCCTGAGCTTCGGTCAACCCGACTTCTTCCAGCGCGCGGGTATCAACTTTACCGTCTACGGTTTCTGCGCGTTTGTAGTGACGCATCGCCAGCATACGTTTCAACGCCCGCAGTACCGGCTGGGTATCACCCGCTGTCAGCAGGTTCGCCAGGTACTGAACCGGGATACGCAGGCTGTCCACGTCTGGCAGAATACCGTTGCTACCCAGTTCACCCGCGTCAGCAGCGGACTGAATCGGAGATAAAGGTGGCACATACCAGACCATCGGCAACGTGCGGTATTCCGGATGCAGCGGCAGCGCCAGCTTCCAGTCCATCGCCATTTTGTATACCGGAGACTGCTGGGCCGCGTCGATTACACTCAGCGGAATGCCATCTTTCAGTGCCTGTTCAATCACCGCTGGATCGTTTGGATCGAGGAATACGTCCAGCTGACTCTGATACAGATCTTTCTCGTTCTCGGTGCTTGCCGCGCTTTCAATCGCATCTGCGTCATACAGCAGCACGCCGAGATAACGAATACGACCTACGCAGGTTTCAGAGCAAACTGTCGGCTGACCGGCTTCGATACGCGGATAGCAGAAAATGCACTTCTCAGATTTCCCGCTCTTCCAGTTGAAGTAGATCTTCTTATACGGGCAACCGGTGATACACATACGCCAGCCACGGCACTTGTCCTGGTCAATCAGCACGATGCCATCTTCTTCACGTTTGTAGATGGCGCCACTTGGGCAGGTCGCCACGCACGCCGGGTTCAGGCAGTGCTCGCACAGACGGGGCAGATACATCATGAAGGTGTTTTCGAACTGGCCGTACATCGCCTTCTGTATATTTTCGAAGTTCTGGTCTTTCGCCAGTTTCTCGAACTCGCCGCCCAGGTCATCTTCCCAGTTCGGACCTTTGGTGATTTTGTCCATACGCTTACCGGTAATCAGCGAGCGCGGACGGGCGATCGGCTGCGCCTTGCTATCAGCAGGTGCGTTGTGCAGCGTCTGGTAGTCGAAATCAAAAGGCTCGTAGTAATCATCAATGCCCGGCAGATGCGGGTTAGCAAAGATTTTACCCAGCAGCAGCGCTTTGTTACCCATGCGCGGCACCAGCTTGCCGTTGATTTTACGGATCCAACCGCCCTTCCATTTTTCCTGGTTTTCCCAGTCAGTCGGGAACCCCGTACCTGGCTTCGTTTCAACGTTATTGAACCAGGCATATTCGGCACCTTCACGGCTGGTCCAGACGTTTTTGCAGGTTACTGAACAGGTGTGGCAACCGATGCACTTATCGAGATTCAGCACCATGCCGACTTGTGAACGAATTTTCATTTTACGCTCTCCTGTACCTGGTCATTGCCTTCACCATCCAACCAGTCAATGTTCTTCATCTTACGTACCACAACGAACTCATCACGGTTCGACCCTACGGTGCCGTAGTAGTTAAAGCCGTAGGCCAGATGTGCATAGCCGCCGATCATGTGGGTCGGTTTCGGCGTAATACGCGTTACCGAGTTATGGATCCCGCCACGCTGCTGGGTAATTTCTGAACCTGGCAGGTTCACAATACGTTCCTGCGCGTGGTACATCATGGTCATCCCGGCCGGTACACGCTGGCTGACAACGGCACGGGCGGTTAAGGCACCGTTGCTGTTGAAAACTTCGATCCAGTCGTTATCTTCGATACCCAGTTCTTTCGCATCAACTTCACTCATCCACACGATCGGACCACCGCGTCCCAGCGTCAGCATCAGCAAGTTGTCGCTGTAGGTGGAGTGGATACCCCATTTCTGGTGCGGCGTCAGGAAGTTAAGTGCTTTTTCCGGATTACCATTAGACTTCTCGCCCATCACCTCTTTCACCGAACGGGTGTCGATTGGCGGACGATAAACCAGCAGGCTTTCACCGAAGTCGCGCATCCACTGATGATCCTGATACAACTGCTGGCGACCAGAAAGCGTGCGCCAAGGGATCAGCTCGTGAACGTTGGTATAACCGGCGTTATAAGACACATGTTCATCTTCCAGACCTGACCAGGTCGGGCTGGAGATAATTTTGCGCGGCTGCGCCTGAATATCACGGAAGCGAATCTTCTCATCTTCTTTGTTCAGCGCCAGATGCGTATGGTCACGTCCGGTAAATTCACTCAGCGCTTCCCAGGCTTTCACGGCAACCTGACCATTTGTTTCCGGTGCCAGGGTGAGGATCATCTCAGCGGCATCAATAGCCGTGTTTAGACAAGGCTGTCCTTTCGCCGGGCCTTCCGCCTTGGTGTAATTGAGCTTACGCAGCAAGTCCATTTCACTCTGGGTGTTCCAGGCAATCCCTTTACCACCGTTACCGATTTTTTCCATCAACGGACCGATAGAGGTGAAGCGCTCGTAAGTTGCCGGGTAATCACGCTCAACGGTCATGATGTGCGGCGCGGTAACACCCGGAATCAGGTCGCATTCGCCTTTTTTCCAGTCCTTCACGTCTAACGGCTGCGCCAGTTCGGCGGCAGAGTCGTGCTGGATTGGCAGCGTCACCACGTCGGTTTCTTTCCCGAGGTGGCCTACGCAGACTTCAGAGAATTTCTTCGCGATGCCTTTGTAGATTTCCCAGTCGCTTTTCGACTCCCAGGCTGGATCAACAGCGGCAGACAGCGGATGAATAAACGGATGCATATCCGAAGTATTCATATCGTCTTTCTCGTACCAGGTTGCGGTAGGCAGCACGATGTCGGAGTACAGACAGGTGCTCGACAGACGGAAGTCCAGCGTCACCACCAGATCCAGTTTGCCGTCCAGCCCGTTGTCCTGCCATTCCACTTCTTCTGGCTTCACGCCGCCCTGTTTACCCAAATCCAGCCCCTGAATACCGTGCTCGGTACCCAGCAGGTACTTCAGCATGTATTCATGACCTTTACCGGAAGAACCGAGCAGGTTAGAACGCCAAATAAACAGGTTACGCGGATGGTTTTTACCGTTTTCTGGTTGTTCTGCCGCAAAGCGAATAGAACCTTCTTTCAGAGATTTAACGGTGTAATCGACGGGTGTCATCCCAGCTTTTTCCGCCTCACGCGCAATGTACAGCGGGTTAGTACCCAACTGCGGTGCGGACGGCAACCAGCCCATACGCTCGGCGCGTACGTTAAAGTCAATCAAATGACCGCTGTAGCGGGATTTATCCGCCAGCGGAGACAGCAGTTCCTGCGCGGTGACCGTCTCATAGCGCCACTGGCTGGAGTGGTTATAGAAATAGGACGTACTGTTCATGTGACGCGCCGGACGCTGCCAGTCAAGGGCAAACGCCAGCGGCTGCCAACCGGTCTGCGGACGCAGTTTTTCCTGGCCCACATAGTGGGCCCAGCCGCCACCGCTCTGACCAACGCAGCCGCAGAAAATCAGCATGTTGATCAGGCCGCGATAGTTCATATCGAGGTGGTACCAGTGGTTCAGACCCGCACCGACGACAATCATCGAACGACCGTGCGTCTTATCGGCATTATCTGCAAATTCACGGGCGATGCGCACGATTTGAGAACGTGAAACACCGGTGATTTTTTCTGCCCACGCCGGGGTATACGCTTTGATATCGTCGTAGCTGGAGGCGCAGTTTTCATCGTTCAGACCGCGTTCCAGACCGTAGTTGGCCATGGTCAGATCGTAAACGGTGGTCACCAGAGCCGTAGAGCCATCGGCCAGTTGCAGTCGTTTCACCGGCAGTTTATGCAGCAGAACGTTTTCCAGTTCGACTTTATTGAAGTGTTCAGTTCCTTCGCCACCGAAGTACGGGAAACCGACTTCAGCGATGTCATCCTGACTACCCAGCAGGCTCAGTTGCAGTTCGGTTTCGGCACCAGACGTACCGTCACGCTGCTCCAGGTTCCATTTGCCTTTTTCACCCCAGCGGAAGCCAATTGAACCGTTTGGCGCAACCATTTCGCCGTTGCTGTTAATCGCGACAGTTTTCCATTCCGGGTTGTTTTCCTGGCCCAGAGAATCGACCAAATCTGCCGCACGCAGCATACGCCCAGCGGCATAGTAACCGTCACGCTCTTCAAGCATGACCAACATTGGCATGTCGGTGTAACGGCGCACGTAATCGGTAAAGTACTGGCTTGGGTTGTCGAGATGGAACTCACGCAGCATAACGTGGCCCATCGCCAGCGCCATCGCCGCATCGGTCCCCTGCTTCGGTGCCAGCCACAGGTCGCAAAGCTTGGCGATTTCTGCGTAGTCCGGCGTAATCGCGACAGTTTTGGTACCTTTGTAGCGAACTTCTGTGAAGAAGTGCGCATCCGGGGTACGGGTCTGCGGTACGTTAGAACCCCAGGCGATGATGTAACTGGAGTTGTACCAGTCAGCAGATTCAGGTACGTCTGTCTGCTCACCCCAGGTCTGCGGAGACGCAGGCGGTAAGTCGCAATACCAGTCGTAGAAGCTCAGGCAAGTACCGCCGATCAGCGACAGGTAGCGCGCGCCAGAAGCATAAGAAACCATCGACATTGCCGGGATCGGTGAGAAACCAGCAACGCGGTCAGGACCATAGGTTTTCACGGTATAGACGTTAGATGCCGCAATCAGTTCGTTTACTTCCTGCCAGGAAGAACGGACAAACCCGCCACGACCACGCGCTTGTTTGAAGCTTTTTGCTTTATCGGCGTCTTCGATGATGGAGGCCCAGGCGTCAACGGGATCGCTGTGCAGTCTTTTCGCTTCACGCCACATCTTCATCAGACGTTTGCGCATCAGCGGATATTTGAGGCGATTTGCGCTGTAGAGATACCAGGAATAGCTCGCGCCACGCGGGCAGCCGCGAGGTTCGTGGTTTGGCAGATCAGGACGAGTACGCGGGTAGTCAGTTTGCTGGGTTTCCCAGGTTACCAGACCATTTTTCACGTAGATTTTCCAGCTGCATGAGCCGGTGCAGTTTACGCCGTGGGTTGAACGCACGACTTTGTCATGCTGCCAACGCTGGCGGTATCCATCCTCCCAGTCCCTGTTGGTGTTGAGAAGCTGGCCGTGCCCATCGGCAAAGGTTTCGCCCTTCTGTTTGAAGTAGCGAAACCGGTCCAGGAATTTACTCATCGGTTTTCTCCTGTAGGAGCCTGACGGCTCTCTGATAAATCGACATTGCTTGATTGGGGGTGAAGGTAACGCTCTGAAAGGGCGTGATAATTGATAACGATCAAGGCAGGCAGGGATGAAAAATGAGGGTTGGTTTTTACATACCCCCAAAGTGGGATATTGATATTTAACGTAATGAATTGAATTTAAAGGATTTTAAATAATTCACTTATCATGCAAATGTTAAATTCTTTATAAGTGGGTATTAAGGGGTATCCCCCCTGCTTAGCATATTGCGTACGCCGTTCTCACAGGCTGTTGTCATGCCACAATACAAAAGTATGTTGTAACTAATCACAGGCAAAAAAAAGCGCGGTCTAACACCGCGCAATGGATAATCAACCTACACTTCATCCTTCAAACTGCTTCTGCGTTGGCTGCGCTCGTTCTCCCCAGTCACTTACTTCAGTAAGCTCCTGGGGATTTCTCACTTGCCGCCTTGATGCAGTTAGAATGATTTTGTGTATACCTCTTTTTTACTTTTTAGAATGACGTCCGTATACCACCCAGGTGATGACCACGCAGGCGACATAGAAGATCAGAAATACTTTCATCGCACCGACCGGAGAACCGGTTAATGCCAGGGACGTACCAAATGCTTTCGGGATAAAGAAGCCGCCGATCGCACCAATAGCAGAGATAAAGCCCAACGCTGCCGCCGTATCGGTTGCCGCCTCGCGCATCGCTTTCTCTTCTGAACCGCCTTCAGCTTTCACTCTGTCCATCGTCAGCTTACGGAAGATGACAGAGATCATCTGGAAGGTTGAACCACTCCCCAGCCCGGCCGTCAGGAACAGCGCCAGGAACACGGCGAAGAAGGCAATGAAGTTGCCGCCGACACCGTTTGATGGCAGCGTCAGGAACAATAAGGCACTGAAAATAGCCATCAGCACGAAGTTCACCAGCGTGACGCGGGTCCCGCCCAGACGGTCAGAGATTGCGCCGCCCGCAGAACGCGCCAAAGCGCCAATGAACGGACCAAAGAAGGCATAATGCAGGATCTGCACTTCCGGGAACTGCGTTTTTGACAGCATCGCAAACCCCGCTGAGAAACCGATAAAGGAACCGAAAGTCGCCAGATACAGCAGGCTCATAATCCACAAATGCCCGCGTTTCAGCACCGGCAATTGCTCTTTTAACGACGCTTTCGACGTTGCCAGTTCGTTCATACCGAACCATGCGGCCAGCGTGAAAATAGCGAGGAACGGCACCCAAATCCATGCGGCGTTTGCCAGATACAACTGCGAGCCATCCGGTTGTTCAACGCCGTGGCTGCCAAAAGCGGCGAAGATGGACAGTGAGACCACCAGCGGCGCAACCAACTGCATCACGCTGACGCCCATGTTGCCCAGGCCGCCGTTCAACCCCAGCGCGCCGCCCTGCTTCTGTTTTGGAAAGAAGAAGCTGATATTTGCCATGCTGGAAGCAAAGTTCGCACCGGCAAAACCGCACAGCAGGGAGATAATAATAAAGGTACTGAACGGCGTGGTGGTATCCTGCACAGCAAAGCCTAACCACACGCAGGGGATTATCAGGATACCTGTGCTGAACGCTGTCCAGCGTCGTCCACCAAACAGGGGAACCATAAAGGAGTACGGAACACGCAGCAGCGCGCCGGAAACTGAAGGCAATGCCGTCAGCATAAACAGCTGCTCAGTGGTGAAATTGAATCCCACTTTCGGTAAGTTCACCGCCACTGCGCTAAATAACATCCATACGCAAAACGCCAGCAGCAGACAAGGGACTGAAATCCACAGGTTACGGCTGGCAACTCGTTGACCACGCTGTTCCCAGAAGGCGGGATCTTCCGGCCGCCATTCCGTGATTACAGCTCCAGATGCCCTTTCCGGGGCAGATGAGTGACTCATAGACACCTCTGATACTTGTTTCGATGCCTGCAACATTAGGGTTTACAGCCGGGGGTAAGTTGATATAAATCAAAGGAAAAGGTGTCATTATTAACGCCTAAAATTTATCATTACCCTAAATGAGTACATAACTTCGGTAAAAAAGATGTGGTTTTTCACGCTTCTGTCGCACCCTACTCCCCGACGTCCGGGATCTCTCCCCCTGCCGGCAATTAAGGGGTAGCCCGTTTGAGGTATGGGTATACTCCAGTGTATCGCTGAGAATAGCGGCACTGCCTGCAGCAGAATCGTCATTCAATAAGGTTTTCTGCTCACTGAGAACCCGAAGGAAGAAGTCACATGTTTAAACGTTGTCTTTCCCCGCTTACGCTGGTTAACCAGGTGGCGCTGATTGTTTTGCTGTCTACCGCGCTTGGCGTGGCGGGTATGGCTGTCTCCGGCTGGCTGGTTCAAGGCATTCAGGGTAGCGCTCACGCGATCAATAAAGCCGGCTCGCTACGCATGCAGAGCTACCGTTTGCTGGCTGCCGTACCGCTGGACGCCAGCGATCAACCGCTGCTGGATGAAATGGAACAAACGGCGTTTAGCCCTGAACTGACTCGTGCCGCGCAGCGCGACGGCCAGCAGATCCAGTTAAAGGCATTACAGGATTACTGGCACACCGAACTGGCACCTGGGCTTAAACATGCACAAACGGGGGATGCGGTCGCCGACGACGTTTCACGCTTTGTGACCGGACTGGATAAGTTGGTTACCGCCTTTGACCATACCACGGAGTTGCGTATTGAACGCGTCGTTATGCTGCATCGCCTGATGGCAGTATTTATGGCTCTGCTGCTGGTCTTTACGATTATCTGGCTGCGCGTGCGTCTGTTGCAGCCGTGGAAACAACTGCTGGCGATGGCCCGCGCCGTCAGCCAGCGTGATTTTACGCAACGAGCGCATATCAGCGGACGTAATGAGATGGCAGCACTGGGTTCGGCGCTGAACAATATGTCCGAAGAACTGGCCGAAAGTTATGCCGTACTGGAACAGCGGGTGCAGGAAAAAACCGCGGGTCTGGAACATAAAAACCAGATCCTCTCTTTCCTGTGGCAAGCCAACCGCCGTCTGCACTCACAGATACCGTTGTGTGAGCGGCTTTCACCGGTACTCAACGGGTTGCAAAATTTAACGCTGCTGCACGATATTGAGTTGCGCGTTTATGACCTGGAAGATGAAGATAATCATCAGGAATTTACCTGCCAGTCGAGTGCCAGTTGCGATGAAAAAGGTTGTCATCTGTGTCCACGAGGCACACTGCCCGCCATTGATGGTGGCACTACGCTGAAATGGCGGCTGACCGATGCGCATACCCAGTACGGTATTCTGCTCGCCACCTTGCCGTACGGGCGTCATCTCAGTCACGATCAGCAGCAACTGGTCGATACTCTGGTTGAACAACTCACCGCAACACTGGCGCTGGACAGACACCAGGAACGTCAGCAGCAGTTGATCGTGATGGAAGAGCGTGCCACCATTGCTCGCGAACTCCATGATTCTATTGCACAATCGCTCTCCTGTATGAAGATGCAGGTCAGTTGTTTGCAGATGCAGGGCGACGCGCTCCCGGAAAACAGTCGTGAGTTGCTAAGTCAGATTCGTAACGAGCTGAACGCCTCCTGGGCACAGCTACGTGAATTGTTGACGACCTTCCGTTTGCAGTTGACTGAGCCTGGGTTGCGGCCCGCGCTGGAAGCCAGCTGCCAGGAATACAGTGCTCGCTTTGGTTTTACGGTGAAGCTGGATTATCAGTTGCCGCCGCGCCTGGTCCCTTCACATCAGGCGATCCACCTGCTGCAGATTGCCCGTGAGGCCCTGAGTAATGCGCTTAAACACTCTCAGGCCAATGAAGTCATCGTGGCGGTGGTGCAAAATGGCAAACAGGTCAAACTGACAGTGCAAGATAACGGCTGCGGCGTACCAGAAAACGCCGAACGCAGTAACCACTACGGCATGATTATAATGCGCGACCGTGCGCAGAGCTTGCGCGGCGATTGCCGTGTACGCCGTCGCGAGACGGGCGGTACTGAAGTTGCTGTCACTTTTATTCCCGAAACAAACTTCACAGAAGTCCAAGGAGATACCCATGAGTAATCTGGAACCGGCAACCATCCTGTTGATCGACTATCATCCGATGCTGCGCACCGGTGTAAAACAGCTTGTCAGCATGGCGTCCGATATCACCGTGGTCGGCGAAGCCAGTAATGGCGAGCAGGGTATCGAGCTGGCTGAATCACTTGATCCCGATCTGATCCTTCTTGATCTCAACATGCCGGGAATGAACGGTCTGGAAACGCTTGATAAGCTACGAGAGAAATCTCTGTCCGGACGCATCGTCGTTTTCAGTGTTTCCAACCATGAAGAAGACGTCGTGACTGCCCTGAAACGCGGTGCTGACGGCTATCTGTTGAAAGACATGGAGCCAGAAGATCTACTGAAGGCGTTGCAACAGGCTGCCGCCGGTGAAATGGTACTGAGCGAAGCCTTAACCCCGGTTCTGGCCGCCAGCCTGCGCGCTAACCGTGCGACCTCCGATCGTGATGTAACTCAGTTGACGCCACGTGAACGCGATATTCTTAAGCTCATCGCCCAGGGTCTGCCTAACAAGATGATTGCTCGCCGCCTCGATATCACCGAAAGCACGGTAAAAGTGCATGTAAAGCATATGCTGAAGAAAATGAAGCTTAAATCACGCGTTGAAGCCGCGGTATGGGTGCACCAGGAACGCATTTTCTGATAACGCGCTCATGCGTCATTGTTAACGAGGATCATTTTCCGAAACGGTAATAAACGGTTCGGTCAGTGATAGCGTGATCTCATTGGAAGAGACACGCTGGCCCTGCTCATCTTCTACCACCACAGACAACCGCCAGCGGTTTGTCGCACCTTCTCTGTTGTCCCACTTCGGCATAATAATCGTCCAACCCTGCTCGCTTCGGCTATTGCTGCCCGCCGTTAAGCTCAACGCCAGAGTATCCCCCTGCCATGCCAGACGACGGATCCCATGCAAACTACGCACCTGCAGCTTCAACGCCACCGTCTCACCGGGCTTGAGATCCCAGGGCGGCGTGGCCAAAAATACCGACAGTGTTTTACGCTGGCGATACTCCAGCGTCGGCAGATTGTTACGTTGTGGATCGTCATAACGACTGCCGCGCAGCGATCGGCTGTTTGCCACCTCGCTTACCATCAGCTGTTTTTTTAGCGGCACGCCAAAACGGTAATTTAACGTTAATCCGAGGTTATTCTGACTGACGCCATTTTCACCCTGCTTATGCTGTGCTGTCACGGTGATCAGCGGCACCGGCGTATAGCTCAATCCCAGATTCACCGCCACAGGATTGTGGTACCCGGTTCCGGAATGAAACAGATCCACCCGGTCACCAAAATACTGCTCCACGCTGACGCTGGTATTGAGATGTTGATAGAACGGCATGCGCATTTGTGCGGTCAGGTCGTATCCCCTGGCCATCCGTTGTTCTTGAGTTGCAAAACGATCCTGCCAGGAGGACAACGGTTGATAGTAATTAGCAGATAAACGGAGGTATTCACCCCACGCCTCTGCCCCCACGCCTCCCCGGGGCAGATTCTCATCCAGCAGGTTGTCATAAAAGGTGTTGTAACCCAGTAACCAACCGTCACGAACCCAGCGCTGCCCAATCCCCGCATTACTGACCAGGCCTCCGTCCTGTTGCGTCAGCCCCAACTGGCTCCAGGTAAGATAGCGTTGATTATCCTGCCACGGGATAAACCAACTTCCCCGACTCCCGGTAAAGCTGCCTTCGTTATCCACCTGCAACCCGACGCTGGCCTTTCCCCAGGGAGAGAGCCAGGATTCCAGTTGCTGATTCACCTGTTCGCTGACCCTGTCGCGCACCTGGCCAAACGCGAACTGCTTCGCTTGCTCGCCAGTATCAAGGCCGTTATCGGTCATGCTGGCTTCCCCAAACGCTTTAACCATTTCGGCAAAGTGCTTTTCGCCTGCCCGCGACTCCGGCGCCATACCGAGATCGGGCAAGCCATCACTATTGTTATCGAAAGGGTTTTCCGCCTGGTGAATAAATGACGATTGCGCGCTGGCAGTACCGCCTGCCAACGGCAAGAGTGCAAATACAGTGAGAGATAAATAAATATTACGGCTCAAATCGTTAGTGGTTTCTTACATCAATTAATTAGGCATACCTAAGTTAAACCATAACGTCTTCGGCTGTTAATTGCAGCCTTTATCCCCGTTTTCGGGATTTTCCGACCCGGATAATAAGAGGTACCCACTTCTGCAATCATGCTTTCATTTCTACTTAAGCCAACAGGGAGTAACATACACACCAGGCATTATCCCTTCCATCTGATAACAGGAGTAAAAATGCAAAAGATAGTGATCGTCGCGAACGGTGCAGCCTATGGAAGCGAATCGTTATTTAACAGCCTACGTCTGGCTATCGCCTTGCGCGAGCAGGAAGGGGATCTCGACCTGCGTTTGTTTTTAATGTCGGACGCGGTAACCGCGGGATTGCGTGGTCAAAAACCCGCGGAAGGATACAATATTCAGCAAATGCTGGAGATTCTGACGGCGCAAAATGTGCCGGTCAAACTGTGCAAAACCTGCACCGATGGCCGTGGGATCACGACACTGCCGTTAATTGACGGAGTAGCCGTCGGCACGCTGGTTGAACTGGCTCAATGGACGCTGGCTGCAGATAAAGTGCTGACCTTCTGATACACCGCTTTCAGGCAAGCACACTGAAAGTGTCGATAATTTCCGGATTTAATCGTAGATGGGCGCGGTTTCGTTGAACGTTAGCACGCCCTTTCAATCCTTTTGAGGGATTTTGTCACTTTTGTTTAATCGTTATGCCATTTTTTGATCAAAATCAGCATCCCGTTGCTCCCCCTTTGGTGTTATGCAATGAGTGAAATGTGAACAACATCACGCAGCACTTTCGACAGAAAGTACGTTGTTTTCAAGAACGGGGTGAAAAATGGCATTAGTGAAGGCAAGTTTAAAGTTATTTGGTGGCGATACGGTGGTTGTGCGTTGTTCCGAGCGCTGTCACATCCATCTGATGAGCGAGAAAAATCACGTCAAAGACACGCAGTCCGACATCTTAAGCGTGCAGGATCGTGATAACGCATGGTTGACCGTGCCCTATACCGGCATCTGGAATGTGCTGATCGACAGCCACAGCCAGTCGCTAGAGCATTCAATAAGTTATATTGCAGCCTAAGCGTTAATTGCCCGAAAAGCGCCTGGCTTTCGGGCATTCAGTTCCCGGCTGGATTCAGGCAAACCCTGGCCGCATAACGCCTTCCGGCAGGTTCTCTCCCAACAATCGTTTGACCGAGATCACCAGATCGTTAAGACAATCATCCTGCATCCCCAACTTGACCAGCTCTTGTTCCAGTGAGAACAGATACTGGGCGTTGGTGCCTAAAGGTCCGCTCGCCGCAGCGATAAGCGGCGCAATCACCTGTGCGCGCGTATCTGACTCAAACAGCGGATGACGCGGATCCATAATAAAGACCAGCGCGTTCACCGTCCGACCATCATCCAGCGCCAACTGACACCAGGTTGGCAGATAACAGCCGGTGATCATTTCTCGCTTCCACAGCAGAGAAAGCTCTTGTTCCAGCGACGCGTCCGGCAAAAGGTAGGCCACACCGGTGGTGCGTCCCCCTTCTTTCAGGGCCAGCATGCGCCCTGGCTGACACGCCGTGCCTCGCCCTGCCGTCAGGCGCAGACAAAAAGCGCGGTGCCAACCCACTAACGTCCCGGTACAGGACTCATCGAACTCTAAGGCCGGGTTCCACATCAACGATCCATAACCGAAGATCCACACCGGTCCATCATCTGGTCGGCAAGCGAGCGTAGCCGCCAGTGAGGCTGCCCGTTGTTCCGCTGACCAGAGTAGTGATTCTTCAATAGCACCAAATGCCGTCTTACAGTCGGCATTCAATAAAAAATCACGCGTTAACACCTTACACCTCCGCCACTGCGGCTTCCCTGCGACAACTTTTTTGACGCCTTCCGGGCTTTTATACTGCTCATTTTGAAACCAATAGCTGGACAATAGGCAATTCGCCGCTCGCTTGCAAGGCAACAAAGCGTCAACGGCATTTTATATCCTCTCGCGTTGGTACGTCCTGCACTATCATTTGTATCAGAACTATCAGCAATTTTTGTTGACGCTAAAGTCTAATGCTTTGTTATTTAAATATTCTATAAACAAGATATGCAATTTTATTCGCTTTGATGCAAAAATTGGTCCATGCCGTAAAATTACGTAAAATCGGATCGGAAATACCGAAAGATCTGTTATTTTTTACATTCTTTAATACTTTTATAATTATAAATACCTGCAGAGATGGAGAATTAGTTCAATGACACAAGTACATGAGGCGGTAAAAACCCGCCACAAGGAGACCTCTCTCGTCTTCCCGATTTTGGCGCTGGTAGTCCTGTTCTTCTGGGGGAGCAGTCAGTCACTACCAGTGGTCATCGGTATTAATGCGCTGGCCCTTATTGGTATATTAAGCAGCGCATTCAGCGTTGTCCGTCATGCGGATGTATTAGCGCATCGACTTGGCGAACCCTACGGGTCACTGATCCTCAGTCTGTCCGTCGTTATTCTCGAAGTCAGCTTAATCTCAGCATTAATGGCGACCGGTGATGCTGCACCTACGCTCATGCGCGACACGTTGTACTCAATCATTATGATCGTCACCGGCGGTCTGGTCGGTTTTTCATTACTGTTGGGTGGCCGTAAATTTGCTACTCAGTATATGAACCTGTTTGGTATTAAACAGTATTTAATTGCCCTGTTCCCACTGGCCATTATTGTACTGGTGTTCCCAATGGCTTTACCGGGAGCGAATTTCACTACCGCCCAGGCGCTGCTGGTAGCATTAATTTCTGCAGCGATGTACGGCGTATTTTTACTGATTCAAACCAAAACGCACCAAAGCCTGTTCATTTACGAGCATGAAGATGAAGGCGACGATGACGACCCGCATCACGGTAAGCCGTCAGCACACAGCAATATGTGGCACGCCGCCTGGCTTATCATTCATCTGATCGCCGTTATTGCCGTAACCAAGATGAACGCCAGCCCACTGGAGACCTTGCTGACTGAACTGAATGCCCCAGTGGCCTTTACCGGTTTCCTGGTTGCGTTACTCATCCTCTCTCCTGAAGGGCTGGGCGCGCTGAAAGCGGTTCTGAGCAATCAGGTACAGCGGGCGATGAATTTGTTCTTCGGTTCAGTATTAGCCACTATTTCACTGACCGTACCAGTGGTGACACTGATCGCATGGGCAACCGGGAATGATTTGGTGTTTGCGCTGGGCGCACCAGAGATGATCGTGATGGTTTCTTCACTGGTACTGTGCCATATCTCTTTCTCCACCGGACGCACCAATGTGCTTAACGGTGCGGCACATCTGGCGCTGTTTATCGCCTATCTGATGACGATATTTGCCTGATGAAAAAAGCCGGACACCAACACAACTTGTCGGGTCCGGCTTCTTATTTCCTTTTGTATACCTGATAAGCGCAAGCTCTATCAGGCACACAAAATGAATTAGTTCTCGGTATCCAGCTCGTCGAAGCTTTTCACCAGGTCATCAATCGCTTTAATCTGCGTCAGGAACTGTTCCAGTTTCGCCAGCGGCAGCGCGGATGGACCGTCGCATTTAGCATGGGCTGGATCCGGGTGCGCTTCAATGAACAGACCCGCCAGGCCTACCGCCATACCGGCGCGAGCCAGTTCGGTGACCTGTGCACGGCGACCGCCGCTTGCTGCGCCAAACGGGTCGCGGCACTGCAGCGCGTGGGTGACGTCAAAAATCACCGGAGAGTTACCGGAAACTTTCTTCATCACGCTAAAGCCCAGCATATCGACAACCAGGTTGTCATAACCAAAGTTCGCACCACGGTCGCACAGGATAACCTTGTCGTTACCGCCTTCATGGAATTTATCCACGATGTTGCCCATCTGACCCGGGCTTACGAATTGCGGTTTTTTCACGTTAATAACAGCGCCCGTTTTCGCCATCGCTTCTACCAGGTCGGTCTGACGAGCAAGGAATGCCGGCAGCTGAATCACATCCACCACATCGGCAACAGGCTGTGCCTGGCTGGCTTCATGAACGTCGGTGATCACTTTTACGCCAAACGTCTGCTTCAGTTCCTGGAAGATTTTCATCCCTTCTTCAAGACCTGGCCCACGGTAAGAGTGGATGGAAGAACGGTTGGCTTTATCAAAGGAGGCTTTGAACACGTAAGGGATACCCAGCTTTTGAGTAACGGTTACGTAGTGCTCACAAATGCGCATCGCCAGATCGCGGGATTCCAGCACGTTCATTCCGCCAAACAGCACGAACGGCAGGTCATTTGCCACGTTGATGTCGCCAATGCTAACCACTTTTTGTTTCATAGGATCGCCTTAAACGGTAGGTAAAGTGTTATTAATCAATGCAATACAATTTGCTTGTGCGAAATAGTATTAATCTGCGCACGGATCATTTCGCTGATCGGGTCTTCCGGACACTGCTCAACGAAATAACTTAAATCAGTCAGCGCAACATGTTCACATTCCAGCTGCGCGTAGATTAATCCGCGATCGCGTATTTCATACGGATCCTCAGGATTAAACTGCAGTAATGCTTCGCTGGCTCGCAGCGCCAGTTCCATTTGTCGCTCTTCCATTAGCGATGATTTCAGCGTGTCGAGCAGTTTGCGGATCACTTCCGCGTTATCCGCTTCGTCAAGATCCTCGTTGAACAGTTCAGCAACCGGGCTAATGTTACCCTTCAGCCACACTTCCAACGTGTGTTCATTTAACGTTTCGCCATTGAACGGATTGATTAGCCACATTTCACCATCGAGCGATTCAATACGCAGGATGAGTTGTGTCGGGAAAATCACCGGTACCAACGGCAGATCCAGTCGGTTAGCAATCCACAATAAGATGGCACCGAGTGAAACCGCACTGCCCTGACGATTTTTCAGAACCTGGTCGAGCCATAGTGCATCAGAAAGACGATAGACGCCGTGGGTGTCCGTAAAACCCCATTCGCCGTAAAAAAGTGCCAGCAGTTTATCCAGTTGCTCATCCTGAGACAGGAGCTGGCTAATTTCTTCTTGCGCCAGACCAACCAGACGTTCCAGTTCGTCATAGACAGTTTGTGTTGGAAAATCCAGACGGATAGACTCCGACGCCAGGATCATCCCATCACACAACGGCGCTTTATTAAATTCGAAATCAGCTAACGACCTCATGACTTACCCCAGTAACGGTATTTTTGTGGTGGCGAGTTTAATGATGATGTACAGCACCACCAGCGCCAGCGGAAATGCGATTAATCTCGCCTGCTGACTGCGCGCCCGACGGTAATCGAGCGCAATAAAACCCAAAACGATGTAAATGATAACCCCAAACAGCTTTTCAGTCAGCCATGTCCCCTGCTCGGTGAATGGCAGGATGTGCGTTTTAGCGATCAACGCCACGCCGCTGAGAAGTAAAACGGTATCAATGATCGGTGGCAGAATACGCGTCCAGCGCGATGATGCAAGGCGCGTATTGGTAGAACGCCACCAAAAACGCAACGTGAGTAGCCCGACAGAAAGCGCGATGCTAACGAGATGAATAGTAAGTAGTGTGCTGAACGAATTCATGATGGGATGCGCCCAAGCGTAATCCGCTCGTTGCCGCCATAGTCACGACAGGTTTCAACCGCCTGATAACCTGCGCGGGTAAACGCGTCGCGTACCGCCTCACCCTGCTGCCAGCCATGTTCCAGCAACAGATAACCGCCGGGCGTTAGCATGTGTCGAGACTGATCAATGATATGCACGATATCCGCCATACCCTGCTCGCCCGCTACCAGTGCCGATAGCGGCTCAAAACGTACATCGCCCTGCGCCAGGTGAGGATCCTGCTCGTCGATGTACGGCGGGTTACTGACGATCATCTCAAACTGCTGCCCCTGCAAAGCACTGAACCAGTCACTTTGCAACACATGCACATTGTCGATAGCCAGATTTTGTCGATTGCGGTTTGCCAGGTTTACGGCATCCGGCATGCGGTCAACTGCTGTCACCGTGCAATCCGGACGCTCAGACGCCAGCGCCAGCGCGATGGCGCCCGTACCGGTTCCCAAGTCGAGAATACGGCACGGCGAGGCAGGCAAACGCGCCAGTGCCTGTTCAACCAGGCACTCGGTATCCGGGCGTGGAATAAGCGTAGCCGGAGACACAAACAGCGGCAGCGACCAGAACTCGCGCACGCCGGTCAGATGTGCCACCGGCTCACCCCGCTGACGGCGTTCCAGTAATGTACCGAGCCGTTGATGCTGCGCCTCGGTTAACACCGTTTCGCCGAACGCCAGAATAAAGGTACGCCCTTTACCGGTGACAAACTCGAGTAAAATCTCGGCGTCACGGCGCGGGCTTTCACTGGTCTGTAGCTGGCTTATTGCTTCACGCAGCCATTGCTGATAGTCCATTAATCTTGCTCGGACAACGCCGCCAACTGGTCGGCCTGGTATTCCTGGACGATTGGCTCAATGAGCATATCCAGTTTACCTTCCATCGCTTCATCCAGACGGTAAAGTGTCAGGTTGATGCGGTGATCGGTCACACGCCCCTGCGGGAAGTTATAGGTACGGTTGCGATCGCTGCGATCGCCACTGCCCAACAGGTTGCGACGTTCAGAGGCTTCCGCCTGCTGACGCCTGGCCACTTCGGCGGCACGAATACGCGCGCCCAGCACTGACATCGCTTTCGCTTTGTTTTTATGCTGTGAACGTTCGTCCTGACACTCCACCACAATGCCGGTCGGCAAGTGGGTAATACGGATAGCGGAGTCGGTGGTGTTAACGTGCTGACCCCCAGCGCCGGATGAGCGGAAGGTATCAATACGCAGATCGGCTGGGTTGATATCCGGCAGTTCTGCTTCCGGCAGTTCCGGCATCACCGCGACCGTACAAGCGGAAGTATGGATACGCCCTTGAGATTCGGTCGCCGGTACGCGCTGTACGCGATGACCGCCGGACTCAAATTTCAGTCGCCCGTAAACGCCTTCGCCGCTAATCTTGGCAATGACTTCTTTAAACCCGCCATGTTCGCCTTCACTGGCGCTCATGATCTCTACCCGCCAGCGACGCGATTCAGCGTAACGGCTGTACATGCGGAACAGATCGCCGGCAAACAGCGCCGCTTCATCACCACCGGTTCCCGCACGCACTTCGAGGAAGGCGTTACGTTCATCATCAGGATCGGTTGGCAGCAGCAGAACCTGCAGATGCTGTTCCAGTTGTTCACATTTTTCTTTTGCTTCGCGCAGTTCATCCTGCGCCATTTCACGCATTTCAGGATCGTCGAGCATCATCTGTGCCGTTTCGATATCTTCCTGAACCTGTTGCCAGTCCGTAAAACAACGGGAAACATCACTTAATTGCGCATATTCGCGCGACAATGCACGAAAGCGTTCCTGGTCTGCAATAGTTCCCGCATCACCGAGCAGCGCCTGAACTTCTTCATGGCGTTCATGCAGGGCTTCCAGTTTGGCAACGATAGAAGGCTTCATAGGCGTAAATTCACCCTGTAAAAAATGAGATTGGTTTATTGCTACTCCAGCCCGAGGCTGTCGCGCAGAATATTCAGGCGTTCACTGTCCCCGTCACGGGCGGCCTGTTGAAGTGATTTGGTTGGTGCGTGGATCAGGCGGTTAGTCAGCTTCCACGCCAGGTCCTGCATAATGGCTTGCGCATCACCGCCCTGTTCCAGAGCAGCCAACGCTTTAGCGGTCAGTTCATCACGGATTTGTTCAGACTGACTGCGATAATCGCGGATGGTCTCGCTTGCGCTTTGTGCTCGCAGCCAGGCCATAAACTCGCTGGTTTCCTGCGCAACGATGGTTTCCGCTTCCACGGCGGCCGCTTTGCGCTGCGCCAGGTTATGCGAAATGATGCTTTGCAGGTCGTCAACACTGTACAAATAGGCGTTGGACAGTTTGCCCACTTCCGGTTCAACATCGCGTGGTACCGCAATATCGACCAGCAGCATAGGCTGATTACGGCGATTTTTTAGCGCACGTTCGACCATCCCCTTGCCAATAATAGGCAGTGGGCTGGCGGTAGAGCTGATAATAATATCGGCATCCTGTAAGCGGGCATCAATATCGCTCAGAGAAATCACCTCGGCGCCGACTTCATCGGCCAGCACCTGCGCACGCTCACGTGTGCGGTTAGCGATGATCATCTTCTTCACTTTATGCTCACGCAGATGTCGCGCCACCAGCTCGATGGTCTCGCCGGCACCTACTAACAACACGGTTACCGTGGAAAGGGATTCAAAGATCTGCCGCGCCAGGGTACAGGCAGCAAACGCGACGGACACCGCACTGGCGCCGATATCCGTTTCTGTGCGTACACGCTTCGCGACAGAGAATGATTTCTGGAACATACGTTCCAGCGCACTGGCGTTCAGATGGCCTTTTTGCGAGTCCGCAAACGCTTTTTTCACCTGCCCCAGAATTTGTGGCTCGCCAAGCACCAGCGAATCCAGACCGCTGGCGACACGCATCAGATGGCTGACGGCGTCGTTGTCCTGGTGCCAGTACAGGCTACTGCGCAGGTCTTCTTCGTTCAGATTGTGGTACTCACACAGCCAGCGAATCAGCGCTTCCTGCAGGTTATCCTGCTCTTCTACGCTGAGATACAGCTCTGTGCGGTTACACGTCGACAGCACTACCCCGCCCTGCACCATTGGCTGCGCAAGCAGGCTGTCCAGCGCCTGATCGAGCGTATCCGGCGAAAACGTTACGCGTTCTCGCAGCGATACAGGTGCCGTTTTATGGTTAATACCAAGCGCTAAAAGGGTCATGTGTGCGGGAATAGTACCAGCGTTGATAAGGTTAGACTGGGTGCATCATACAGGATGCGTGCAGCCAATAAAAGAGACTGCCCCCTTTTGGAGTAATAGCTTACGGTTTAAATTAAGATAACGTGACCGTAGACGATATTCACGGTCGGCGCTAGCATTAAGGGTTATAACTGCAACCGCTGGCATGATTTTGCCGGATGGCGAAAAACGCGTCTTTTCCGACCTGCGGATTCAGTTTGTAGGCCTGATAAGCGCCGCGCCATCAGGCAATTAATGCACCGTATTACAAGGATTTGTCATCATTATGACCCTGCCTGATTTTCGCCTGATTCGCCTGCTGCCGCTGGCGGCCCTGGTTCTTACTGCCTGTACGCTCAACGCGCCGAAAGGTCCCGGCAAAAGCCCCGACTCTCCGCAGTGGCGCCAGCACCAGCAGGAAGTGCGCGCCCTGAACCAATATCAGACACGCGGTGCGTTTGCCTATATTTCCGACCAGCAGAAAGTGTATGCCCGCTTTTTCTGGCAGCAAACTGGCCAGGATCGCTATCGCCTTCTGCTAACCAATCCGTTGGGCAGTACCGAACTGGAACTGAACGCGCAACCGGGCAACGTGGAACTCGTCGACAACAAAGGGAAGCACTACACCGCTGACGACGCCGAAGAGATGATTGGTAAACTGACCGGCATGCCTATTCCATTGAACAGCTTGCGCCAGTGGATCCTGGGTCTGCCGGGAGACGCCACCGATTATAAACTTGACGACCAATATCGTCTGAGCGAAGTGAATTACAGTAAAGATGGCAAAAGCTGGAAAGTCGTGTACAGCGCCTACGACAGCAAAACGCAGCCGGCGATGCCTGCAAATATGGAGCTGTCCGACGGCTCCCAGCGCATTAAGCTGAAAATGGATAACTGGATTGTGAAATGATGACCCGTTGGCCCTCTCCGGCAAAATTGAATTTATTTCTATACATCACCGGGCAGCGTGCGGACGGTTATCACACGCTGCAGACGTTGTTCCAGTTTCTGGATTACGGCGATACGATAGATATTGCGCTGCGCAGCGACGGTGAAATTCACCTGTTAACGCCCGTTGATGGGGTTGAGCATGAAGACAACCTGATCGTTCGCGCAGCGCGTTTGCTAATGACAACGGCGTCTGAAAGCAATCGTCTTCCCAAAGGGAGTGGCGCGGACATCAGTATCGACAAACGCCTGCCGATGGGCGGCGGCCTCGGTGGTGGCTCATCGAATGCCGCCACCGTTTTAGTGGCGCTGAATCATCTGTGGCAGTGTGGGTTGTCTGTAGATGAACTGGCAATACTGGGCTTAACGCTGGGCGCCGACGTACCGGTATTCGTACGCGGTCACGCAGCCTTTGCTGAAGGCGTAGGAGAAATTCTGACGCCGGTCAATCCAGCAGAAAAATGGTACCTGGTCGCCCATCCGGGAGTCAGTATTCCAACGCCGGTGATTTTTAACGATCCTGACCTCCCCCGTAACACGCCAAAAAGGTCAATAGAAACGTTACTAAAATGTGAATTCGGCAATGATTGCGAGGTTATCGCAAGAAAACGTTTTCGCGAGGTTGATGCGGCGCTTTCCTGGCTGTTAGAATACGCGCCGTCGCGCCTGACTGGTACAGGGGCTTGTGTCTTTGCTGAATTTGACACTGAGTCTCGTGCTCGCCAGGTGCTTGAGCAAGCCCCGGATTGGCTCAAAGGCTTTGTGGCGAAAGGTGTCAACCTCTCCCCATTGCACAGAGCGCTACTCTAAATCATTTGGGTTTCAGGAAGATGGCGAGATGACGAATCGCCAGACACATACAAAAGTATGTGACTGGTGTGAGAAATTGATGCCAGCACATGAAACGTGTCTGATGACGAGTAAGCCGGGCAAGCTGAGTTGCGGTGACAACGTCACCCTGTTCCAGACGTTGCATCGCGCTCTTTAATACACCGCCTGGAGAGGATACTGCCTGGCCCGCACAGTTTTCGGCAGATTCTTTCCACCAATGGACGCATGCCTGAGGTTCTTCTCGTGCCTGATATGAAGCTTTTTGCTGGTAACGCCACCCCGGAACTAGCACAACGTATTGCCAACCGCCTGTACACTTCACTCGGCGACGCCGCTGTAGGTCGCTTTAGCGACGGCGAAGTCAGCGTACAAATTAATGAAAATGTACGCGGTGGTGATATTTTCATCATCCAGTCCACTTGTGCCCCTACTAACGACAACCTGATGGAATTGGTCGTTATGGTTGATGCGCTGCGCCGTGCTTCCGCAGGCCGTATCACCGCCGTTATCCCTTACTTCGGCTATGCACGTCAGGATCGTCGCGTACGTTCTGCTCGTGTTCCGATTACCGCTAAAGTCGTCGCGGACTTCCTGTCCAGCGTTGGCGTTGACCGCGTCCTCACCGTTGACCTGCATGCTGAACAGATCCAGGGCTTCTTTGATGTGCCGGTTGATAACGTATTCGGTAGCCCGATTCTGTTAGAAGACATGCTGCAGTTGAATCTGGACAACCCGATTGTGGTTTCTCCAGACATCGGTGGCGTCGTGCGTGCCCGCGCTATCGCTAAACTGCTGAACGATACCGATATGGCTATCATCGATAAACGTCGCCCGCGTGCGAACGTTTCTCAGGTGATGCACATCATTGGTGACGTTGCGGGCCGTGACTGCGTGCTGGTTGATGACATGATCGATACCGGCGGTACGCTGTGTAAAGCAGCTGAAGCGCTGAAAGAGCGTGGTGCTAAACGCGTATTTGCTTATGCAACTCACCCGATCTTCTCAGGTAATGCGGCAAACAACCTGCGCAACTCAGTAATTGATGAAGTCGTTGTCTGTGACACCATTCCACTGACCGACGAAATCAAAGCACTGCCAAACGTGCGTACGTTGACTCTGTCGGGTATGCTGGCCGAAGCGATTCGTCGTATCAGCAACGAAGAATCCATCTCTGCTATGTTCGAGCATTAATCGAACCCGGCTCAAAAACCCGCTGCGGCGGGTTTTTTTATCTGTAATATTTATTTGTATGACTTTTGCCTCCTTCACCTGCCATTCAATTGACAGATGATGCGCCCATGGATGAAACATTATTGTGAACAGATTATTTTCCTCACATGTGATGCCTTTCCGCGCCCTCATCGACGCTTGTTGGAAAGAAAAATATACCGTTTCTCGCTTTACCCGCGACCTGATCGCCGGGATAACGGTTGGGATAATTGCCATTCCGCTGGCGATGGCGCTGGCAATCGGTAGTGGCGTTGCACCACAGTACGGCCTGTACACCTCTGCCGTGGCTGGAATTGTTATCGCCCTCACCGGGGGCTCACGCTTTAGCGTATCAGGCCCAACTGCCGCCTTCGTGGTGATTTTGTATCCGGTGTCGCAACAGTTTGGACTGGCAGGTCTGCTGGTCGCCACGCTAATGTCCGGGATATTCCTGATCCTTTTCGGCCTCGCTCGATTTGGCCGCCTGATCGAATACATTCCGGTGTCCGTTACGTTAGGTTTTACCTCGGGTATTGGTATCACCATCGGTACCATGCAGATTAAAGATTTTCTTGGCCTGCAGATGGCTCATGTCCCTGAGCACTACCTGCAGAAGGTCGGCGCGCTGTTTATGGCCTTGCCGACCATCAACGTGGGGGATGCCGCGATTGGCGTGGTGACGCTGGGGATCCTGATTTTCTGGCCGCGTCTGGGGATCCGCCTGCCCGGTCACCTCCCGGCTCTGCTGGCTGGCTGCGCGGTGATGGGTATCGTGAACCTGACGGGTGGCCATGTAGCGACCATCGGGTCTCAGTTCCATTACATTCTGGCCGATGGCTCGCAGGGTAACGGTATCCCACAGCTGCTGCCGCAGTTGGTACTGCCATGGGATATGCCAGGGTCCAACTTTACGCTGAGCTGGAGTTCATTACAGGCACTGTTACCCGCAGCTTTTTCGATGGCAATGCTCGGGGCAATCGAATCTCTGCTGTGCGCTGTCGTCCTCGATGGGATGACCGGCACCAAGCATAAGGCCAATAGCGAATTGATTGGTCAGGGTCTGGGCAACATCGTCGCACCGTTCTTTGGCGGTATCACTGCCACGGCGGCAATTGCCCGTTCTGCGGCTAACGTTCGTGCCGGCGCAACGTCGCCAATTTCTGCGGTCATTCACGCGATTCTGGTGATCCTCGCCCTGCTGGTGCTTGCGCCGCTGCTTTCCTGGTTACCGCTGTCGGCGATGGCTGCCCTGCTGCTGATGGTGGCATGGAACATGAGTGAAGCGCATAAAGTTGTGGATCTCCTGCGCCACGCGCCAAAAGACGACATCATCGTTATGCTGATGTGTATGTCTTTGACGGTGCTGTTCGATATGGTTATCGCCATCAGCGTCGGTATCGTTCTCGCTTCGCTGCTGTTTATGCGCCGTATTGCACGCATGACGCGTCTGGCACCGGTCAACGTAGACGTACCAAACGATGTACTGGTACTACGCGTTATTGGCCCGCTTTTCTTTGCCGCAGCAGAGGGACTCTTTACCGATCTCGAATCTCGCCTTGAAGGCAAACGCATTGTGGTGCTGAAGTGGGACGCCGTCCCGGTACTGGATGCCGGTGGTCTGGACGCCTTCCAGCGTTTTGTTAAACGCCTGCCGGAAGGTTGTGAGTTGCGTATCAGTAATCTGGAATTCCAGCCGCTACGCACCATGGCACGCGCGGGTATCCAACCCATCCCCGGCCGTCTGGCGTTCTTCCCGAACCGAGATGCCGCGCTGGCAGATATTTAATCATACGATGTTACCGGCTTGCGCAGGCTTGCCGGTAACACTTCTCTTCTGTAAACGCGTCTGAGTTGCTATTATCCAGTTCCCCTGGTTCTGATGATATCTGCAACGATGAACGCTGATACTACATTTATATTCCGTGAAATAACTGAGGCTGATATTTCGTCCGTTCAGTCGTTTATTATCCACCATTTAAATCTCTATTTTAACGCTAACCGACCAGCACCTGAACCGCATGCAGATGTATTAAATCTGCGCTCACACTACCTCCATCAACCGCGAAATCTGTTGCTCGGCGCATGGAATAACCGACAGCAACTTATCGCTACGCTGGCGGTCTGCCAGTACGATGACCGAATACCTGCACTGCGCGGACGCTATCAATTATCCTCAACCGCGGAAATTTGTCGCTGCTACGTCTCACAGGAATATCGTCGGCAAGGCATAGGCAGCCAACTTGTCCTGCTGGCGGAACAATTTTGCGACCGACAACAATATAAAATACGCTATCTGCACACCCACCACTTTTTACCTGGTGGCTATCAATTTTGGTTGCGAAATCACTTTACCGTCTTTTTTGATGAAGGTGGCGAACAGCAAATCGTACACATGGAAAAATATCAATAAAAATGTGACGCCGCGCAAATAATTAAATATCACAGTAAATTTCGTTATTAAGCGTGGTCAGCTCGGCAAAGAAAACATTAATTGATCAACATCAAACAATTCTCATTTAGTTTATCGGTATTTGTGTTTTTCACATAATTAATGTCATAAACACCAAAGCAACGAATTGATTTTATTGAATTTAAAAATAAAAGCGGTATCAACCCTACTTATTCAAGCGGTTGACGGGGCTATTCGATACCGATAAAGTCCCCACCGACAGTATTTCAGAATCTATTTATCATTTTGAAACGGAATATGGTGCGGATTATTTTAATCTTATGCCATAGCTGCCCCCGCAACTGTAAGCGGAAACTGAATATCACTGTGTCGTGGATTATCCACGACAGGTCACTGTAAAGAACGCCTTTATGGGAAGGCCGATATTCAGATTGCCGCGAGCCAGGAGACCTGCTGTCAAGGTTGTATACATTGAGTGGACGGGATGGTCCATGGGGTGATTTATTTGACGAATGAATAATATAATTTCTGAACAAATTGGCAACAATATGTTTTATTTTCATATTATCTTGCCCGCAGTTCACGATTAGATGTCATCTATCGTCATGTGCCTGTCCCGAATTTATGGAACGAAATGAACCATGACCAGACGTTCAGATTCTGGCATGAACGGGACAACGCTAATGCACGCAAAAATAACTTCTGCTTATTGCAAACTTTCACTTCTGGCACTGACTGGCGCAGCACTCTTCCTGACCAGCAATATGGCTTCTGCGGCAAAAACAGAATATCCATTAACGATCAAAAACTGTGGTAGGGATATTACGTTTAATCATGCGCCAAAACGCGTGACTACCGTTGGACAAAACAGTACTGAAATCCTCTATTCCCTGGGTCTGGCCGATCGTGTTGTTGGAACATCACTGTGGTTTGGCCCGGTACCTGAACAGTACAAAGCAGCGAATGACAAGATTGCAGTCATTGCGCAAAACATCCCGAGTTTCGAAGGGATTATTGCGAAAAAACCGGATCTGGTGGCCAGTCAGTTTGAATGGCAGATTGGCCCTGCGGGCACAGTTGCCTCTTACGAACAATTTAGCGAATTACACGTTCCGGTTTATACCGCCCCAGCCGATTGTGCCAAAGACAACGAAGACGGCGGCGACGGCGTGCGTAAGAGCATGTTTGATATCGCCATGGTCTATCAGGAAATTGCCGACCTGGCGAAAATTTTTGATGTACAGGACAAAGGCGATGAACTGATTGCCAGCCTGAAAGCACGTGAAGCCGCTGCGAAAGCTAAGATTGCCGGCATGGACAACCACGTATCTGCCGTCTTTTGGTTCTCCAGCGCCGACCTGCAGCTTGACCCCTATGTCGCCGGGAAATTTGGCCCCGCGGCGTGGATAGCGCAATCTCTTGGGGTGAAAAATGTCATTGATTCCGCCGAGGAGTGGCCAACAGTAGGTTGGGAAACCATTGCCAAAGCCAATCCATCGGTCATCGTCCTCGGCGAGATGGGCCGTCGCCGCTTCCCGGCCGATGACTGGAAAGTCAAAATGGAATACCTCACGTCCGATCCTGTTACCCGGCTGATCCCGGCAGTGAAAGAAAACCACCTGCCGGTGATCGACGTGCAAACCATGAACGCGGGTATCAGAACCATTGACGGACTGGAAAAACTCGCCGATGCGCTGGTGCAATATGGTCTGGCGCACCCTCAGACGACTCACTAACTCTCGTCGCGCGTTATGCCTTATACGGGCATAGCGCCCTTTCGTATTCCGGGAAGTCGTAAACAATGAGCGAATTACGCAGGACGCGTCATGCCATGAGCCAGCTTGCAGGCAGGACGCTGTTCCACGCGCTGTGGGTCAGCATGGTGATGTGCGGCGTCCTTCTGGCGGGCATTTCAATCGGTGAGACGGTTATCCCGTGGCAGCATGTCAGCCATACGCTGGCAAACCGCTTGTTTGATACACAGTATGCGGTGGATGCGCTTGATGCCGGGATTATCTGGAACTACCGCCTGACCCGCGCGCTGGTTTCCGCCTGTTGCGGAGCCTGTCTGGCGGTTTCAGGCGTGGTTCTCCAGTCGCTGCTGCGCAATGCGCTAGCCGAACCTTACCTGCTGGGTATTTCTGCCGGAGCCTCAACGGGCGCGGTGCTCATCGCCCTGACCGGACTTGGCGCAGGGATCATTTCCATGTCGCTTGGCGCGTTTATTGGCGCGCTGACGGCATTTCTGTTTGTCGCGCTATTGGCGATGGCGGCAAGGGGCAAAAGCGGCTCGGCCACCACGCAAATCATTCTCGCCGGGATTGCCAGTTCGCAGCTGTTCAATGCCATTACCTCGCTCATCATTACGCGCTCAGCCAATGCCGAACAGGCTCGGGGCATCATGTTCTGGCTGCTGGGCAATCTCAGCGGGGTACGCTGGCCGGATGTCGTGCTGGCCATCCCTACTGCGCTGATTGGCATCGTCGTTTGCTTTTGCTACGCCCGCCATCTGGATGCTTTCTCGTTTGGCGCGGAATCGGCGGCATCGTTGGGCATTCCCGTTAAACGCACCCGTGGCGTACTGATTGCCGCCGTAACAGGGATGACGGCCATAATGGTATCAATCGTCGGCGCCATTGGCTTTGTCGGACTGGTCATCCCCCATGCTGCGCGGTTACTGGTGGGAAATCAGCACCATCGCCTATTGCCCGTCAGCGCTCTTATTGGTGCCATTTTCCTTATCGTCGCGGATGTTATTTCACGCACCTTACTTCCAGGACAGGTCTTGCCGATCGGCGTGATTACCGCACTGGTCGGCGCACCTGCATTTGCCATCATTTTGATACGAGGGAATCCGGGGAAATGACCGCTAATCCTGTGGTAAACGCCCAGCATCTGTACTGGGAGGTCAAAGGCAAAGCCATCGTCAATGATGTCTCTTTTCAGGTCTCGCGCGGCGAGTTTGTCGGCATTATCGGCCCCAATGGTTCCGGGAAAACGTCGCTGATTTCGCTCCTGGCGGGTTTACTGAAACCGTCTTCCGGGCACGTTACGTTAAACCATCAGGATATTCGACGCTATTCACGCCGCCATCTGGCGCAAAAGGTGGCACTGGTTGAACAACAGGCTGAAACCAGTGAGCGTCTTACCGCCATTCAGGCGGTTTCGCTTGGTCGCACGCCATGGCTGAGCCTGCTGTCGCCGTGGTCGAGGAAAGACGACGATATTGTGCAGACGATGCTGGAGAAAGTCGCTCTACAAAACATGCAGCATCGCTGCTGGCATACCTTCTCCGGCGGAGAGCGTCAACGTCTGCACATCGCCAGAGCGCTGGCACAACAGCCGCAGGTACTGCTGATGGATGAGCCGACAAACCATCTTGATATCCAGCATCAGATTGGCCTGCTCAATCTGGTTAAACGTGAAAAACTCACCGTCATCGCCGCCCTACACGACCTGAATCATGCGGCGATGTTCTGCGATCGCATCATGGTGATGAAAGCCGGACAGCTGGCGATGCAGGGGCGTCCTGCCGCCATTTTTACCCGTGAAAATCTTAATAGCTGGTTTGGGATCGACGCGATTGTCGAACACGCCCCCGACGAAGAGAACTGTTTTATCCGTTACCAACGCCCCGCGTAAACACCGAAAGGAACCGCAATGAAATGTGTTAAGCAAAGTTTGCAAATCTTATGCCTGTTAGCCTTCACCTCGACGGCTTTTGCACAAACCTACGAAGTGCTGATGAAAAACCGCGGTACAGGCGGCCCGATGGTTTATGAGCCGGACTATCTGGCGATCCAGCCAGGTGATAGCGTGAAGTTTATCCGCAAACATAAGAGCCACAATGCCGCGTCGATTGCCGAACTCTCTCCCGCCGGATACCCCGGCTTTATCGGCAAAATCGATGAAGAGATTGAAGTGAAATACGACAACGCAGGTTTCTACGGCATCAAATGTTCACCGCACTACGCGCAGGGCATGATCATGCTGATTAAAGTCGGCGACGCCGTTTTACCCGACAGCTACCGCGCGTTCAAAGCCCCTGGTCTTGCCGATAAGCGTTTTCAGGAAATTTATACCCGCATCGATAAACAGTAACGCCGTCACAAAGGGAGAATAATGGTGGTGGACAAAAAAACGCTTAGCGAAACAATCCAAACTCAGCGACGCGATTGCCTGTGCAAGCTGACGAAATTTGTCGGCGCAGCGGGCGTGACCGCCGCCGTCTGGCCACTCATTTCCGCGCTGGGTCCGGATGATAAAACGGTGGCGGAAAATGAACCTGTTGATGTCTCCCTCGCAGGCGTAACAGCAGGCCAGACGGTGAAGCGTATCTGGCAGGGAAAACTGATCCTGATTCGCCACCGCACGGCGGAGGAGATTGCCGCGGCGCGGCAAGCTGATCTGCGTCTACTGGCCGATCCGCAGGCGGATAGCGAGCGGGTGGCAGCGGCACATCCACAGTGGCTGGTAGTACAAGGTTACTGCCCCCACGCGGGTTGTGTACCCAATGCCAACCCCAACGGACAGGGCTGGGTCTGCCCGTGTCATGGTTCCGAGTTTGACACCTCCGGGCGCGTAACACGAGGCCCGGCCACGGCGAATCTGGCCATCCCTGACTTTAGCGTGTCGGCTGACGGCCTGAGTCTGCGTATTGGTACGAAGGATGCCTGAGATGAAATCCGCTTATCCGTCCTCCCCCTGGTATCACCTGCAGTTTCGTCTTCCTGTCCCCCGCTCAGTCGCTGGCGTGTGGATCTTTGCTATTGGTCTCATATTGCTGGTCATGCTCGGCGTGCAAATGCTCTCCGGTATCGTGCTGGCTATGTTCTATGTGCCTACAGCGGGATCCGCTTTTGACTCTATTGTTCATATTCTGCGCGCAGTCAGACACGGTGAGCTGGTGCGCAATCTGCATGCTATTGGCGCGTCGCTTTTTTTCTTCGCCTGTTATCTGCATATTTTCCGGGCAATGTATTACAACGTCTACCGCAAACCCTATCTGAAGATGTGGGCAATCAGCGTGACGCTGTATGTGCTGTTGATGATCACCGCGTTTCTCGGCTATAGCCTGATTTGGGGGCAAAAAAGCTACTGGGCCGCTACGGTCATCACCAGTTTCGCCCGGTCGATACCATTTATTGGCGATACGCTATATACCTTTTTGGTCGGTGGCTATATGCCCGGCACGCCGACATTAGGCCGTTTTTATGTCCTTCACTTTATCATCCCCTTCGCCATTGTCGCGGTTACGATATGGCACATCCGTACCGTCCAGTCGGCTTTTGCCCACGCGCGGAAGAAAACATTTTCGCCCAAAGAGTCTCAGCGTGTGTTGTTCGATTTTCGCATCACCGAAAACGATGCAATCAAACTCACCCTCTTTTTAATGCTGTTCGCCTGGTTTCTGTTTTTCGCGCCGCACTATATCAGCAGCGCCGATAACTTTATTCCGGCAGACCCGACACTCACACCGGCTATCGTCGCGCCTGAATGGTATTTCCTGCCATTCTTCTCCATTCTGCGCTGCTTCCCCAATGAACTGGCAGGCATCACTGCGATGTGCGCTGCGGTACTGATTTTCTATTTTCTCCCGTGGCTGGATACGTCACACGCACGGTTTCGTAATAACAGTCGGCTGGTTAAAGCCTTTTTTTGGCTGTGGGTCGCCAATGCGCTCTTTCTGGGTTGGTTGGGCTCAAAAGCATTGGTCGGGCCGGACTTAATTGATGGTTTTAGCGATGACGATGGCTGGACACGCGCGGCGTCTCAGCTTTCAACCGTTATTTATTTTGCATGGTTTCTGCTTGTGCTGCCGTGCCGACGTTTACTGGAACGACAGGACTGACATCATGGCGCGATTTTTACCCACTGCAACTCTGGCTCTTTTATTGAGCAACGCGATTTGCGCACAGCTACCCACCGCGCAGACATGGTCGTTTAGCGGCGTGAACGGTAAACACGATAGCGAACAACTGCGACGCGGGCTGCAGGTCTATGAAGAGAAATGCCGGGCCTGCCACGGTATGAAATATCTCACTTTCAAAACGTTAACTAAAGCTGGAGGGCCGCAACTCAGTGAGGCGGAGGCCAAAACACTGGCCAGCGGCTACGTCTTCGCGACAATTGAAGACGACGGTCAACCCGGCGAACGGGAAGGCAAGCTGAACGATGTTTTCGCGTCACCTTATCTGAATGACCATGAAGCAAAATACCTTAATAATGGCGCGCTGCCGGTTGACCTGAGTTATATCGTTCGAGCGCGAACCTACGACCGTGGGTTTCCGCGATTTTTACTGGATGCGTTCACCCCCTACACCGAGCAAGGCGCTGATTATGTTTATGCGCTGCTGACCGGGTATGCAACCGATGACCCGGAGATGAAAACCAACCGTTTTTTCCCTGGCGGGATGATTAATATGCCCAAACCGCTGGCTGACAATGACATCACCTGGGCTATGCAAACGCATGCTCCCCAAACGGAAGAACAGTACGCACGAGATGTCACCGCGTTTCTGGCATGGGCCGCTGACCCACAGCTTGAGAGCAGAAAACATCAGGGAGCGGTCGTTATGGGATATCTGGCGAGTATGTTGGCGCTATTAGCACTGTTACAGCGCATGCGATCCCGCTCGCGCAGCAACGAGAAAAACTAACGACCAGTCAGCGTAACGCTGGCTGGTCTGCAGGTTATGTCAGCACTTAGCTGTGGCGTTGGCTATCATTACGACGGCAGCGTTTGTCGTAATGGCGAACCCACCAGTAGCGGTCACTGATTTGTTCATGTCCGCCGACGCGGGCACCCGCCAGCCAGAGGACGCCACCAACAAAAATACTGAGCACGGCACCATGTGCAAAAAACTGTGGCAGATTAAATTGCGGTAACTGGTTTAAAATAGAGTAACCAACACCACCAACCATCACCACCAACCCTAAAGCCATGAGCACGTTACCGAGTAACGAAGCGTTTTTGCGTTTCATGTGTCACCTCCGGAACTTTGGGTTGTTACAGGGAATACCCCTAATCCTTATGTGTAAAGTATAGACAACACTGCCATTCGCAAGTGCGCCTGTGATCACAAATACAAACACCAACGCAACAAAACTTTACAAATAAGCTACTGAACACCCTCAATTTCCAATAGTCCACTTCTGCAATTATTCAGTATTCGGTGCGACCCACGCAGTTTTTTGTCAAGCGCGTCGGCAAACAGTAAACTACACGCCGGTTATAGACACACTCAGGACAAATTACGTGGCGATTAAATTGATTGTCGGCCTGGCGAATCCCGGCGCAGAGTATGCGGCAACGCGACATAATGCAGGCGCGTGGTACGTCGATTTACTGGCAGAGAGACTCCGTGCCCCCCTGCGCGATGAGCCGAAATTCTTCGGTTACACCTCCAGAGTCACGCTTGAAGGTGAAGATGTCCGCCTGCTGGTACCGACCACATTTATGAATCTGAGCGGCAAAGCCGTTGGCGCAATGGCCAGCTTTTATCGCATTAACCCTGATGAAATTCTGGTCGCCCACGATGAATTAGATCTGCCGCCCGGCGTCGCCAAATTTAAGCTCGGCGGCGGTCATGGCGGACATAACGGCCTGAAAGACATCATCAGCAAGTTAGGCAATAACCCTAACTTTCATCGTTTACGCGTTGGAATCGGCCATCCGGGCGATAAAAATAAAGTTGTCGGTTTTGTTTTAGGCAAACCGCCTGTTTCAGAACAGAAGTTAATTGATGAAGCCATTGACGAAGCGGCACGTTGTACCGAGATTTTATTCAAAGATGGACTCACCAAAGCAACGAGCCGGTTACACACCTTTAAAGCGCAATAAGCAGCGATGTGCGGCATTTTTCTCGCGTGCTGTGTATAATAGGCAAAGTTATTTACATTTCTACAATCTGTTTTCCATAACAGGTTGAATATCAAAAGATTAAGGTGATTTAAACATGGGATTCAAATGCGGTATCGTCGGTTTGCCAAACGTAGGCAAATCCACCCTGTTCAACGCGCTCACAAAAGCGGGTATTGAAGCGGCAAACTTCCCGTTCTGTACTATCGAGCCGAACACGGGTGTTGTCCCGATGCCCGATCCTCGTCTGGATCAACTGGCCGAAATCGTCAAACCGCAGCGTATCCTGCCCACCACAATGGAATTTGTGGATATCGCGGGTCTGGTAAAAGGCGCATCCAAAGGTGAAGGCCTGGGTAACCAGTTCCTGACCAACATTCGTGAAACCGAAGCTATCGGTCACGTTGTTCGCTGCTTCGAAAACGACAACATTATCCACGTGAACAATAAAGTTGATCCGGCTGACGATATCGACGTTATCAACACCGAACTGGCACTGTCCGATCTCGACACCTGCGAGCGCGCTATCCACCGTGTACAGAAGAAAGCCAAAGGCGGTGATAAAGACGCTAAAGCTGAACTGGCTGCACTGGAAAAATGCCTGCCGCAGTTGGAAAACGCCGGTATGCTGCGAGCGCTGAAAAACCTGACTGATGAAGACAAAGCAGCCATCAAATACCTGAGCTTCCTGACGCTGAAGCCAACCATGTATATCGCCAACGTGAACGAAGACGGTTTTGAGAATAACCCGTACCTCGACAAAGTGCGCGAAATCGCGGCTGCCGAGGGTTCTGTTGTGGTTGCCGTTTGCGCTGCCGTTGAAGCTGACATCGCAGAACTCGATGATGCTGACCGTGAAGAATTCATGGCTGAACTGGGTCTGGAAGAGCCGGGCCTGAACCGCGTTATCCGCGCAGGCTACGAACTGCTGAACCTGCAGACCTACTTCACCGCGGGTGTGAAAGAAGTCCGTGCATGGACCATCCCTGTCGGCGCAACGGCCCCGCAGGCAGCCGGTAAGATCCACACCGACTTCGAGAAAGGCTTCATCCGCGCACAAACCATCGCGTTTGAAGACTTCATCACCTATAAAGGTGAGCAAGGCGCGAAAGAAGCCGGCAAGATGCGTGCAGAAGGTAAAGATTACATCGTTAAAGATGGCGATGTGATGAACTTCCTGTTCAACGTTTAAGTTGCTTCTGCTGTCTGATCAGGCTTTCCGGAGCTTTGTCAGATCAATGAACGCGAAAAAAATCCACGCAGCTGCGTGGATTTTTGTTTTCATAGCGACCGTGTCAGCACCTTAGAAACGCAGCTAAAATTGAGCACGCTGGTAAGTGCAATTGTAAGCACACCTGTTTTAGTTCCACGCATTTTTTGAAATTTCCGGTTTTTCAGCCATCAGCCGGTACTCTTCCGGCGTCAGGTTGTTCAGGGATTCATGAGGCCGCTCGTTGTTATAGCGTTCTGCCAGCTCAGTCAGCGCATGGATCACTGGTTCTTCACGTCCGGTATTGGGCTGATAAAAATACACCGTCCTGCTCAACGATAACGTCCTGCAGGCCTGGCGTAAACTCATGGCAAATTGTGCCGTCAGATAGCTGACGAGCTCACGCTTTATCGCTGGTTTTAAAGCTTTTTTTCGATGACGTCTTTTAACGTGAGATTTTCCAGACTCAGGTCGGCAAACATTTGTTTCAAACATCGATTCTCATCCTCAAGGTCTTTGAATTTTTTAATATCGGCCGCTTCCATCCCGCCATACTTTGCCTTCCAGTTGTAATAGCTGGCCTCCGAAATAGCGACCTCACGGCATACTTTTGAGTAGCATAAAAAAGAAACGACATACTCACCCGTTGGTATTATTTTTTTGTCGACGACATCACCTTTTCTCTAAGTAAAATTCATGAGATCAACTGGCGTACGTCTAATACTTATTCTAGGGTTAACTCATGTCTTCTTGTGTCACATTATTGTTTTTTTAAAGCAAAAAATGTGGTTATTTGAAAAAGGTGAAGGATATGGCTCTAGTCTTCGACAAACGCTTAATTCTTTTTTGCGGCGCCTTTTCCATTATTCCGGCGGCAAACGCAGCGTCTACAAGCGGGACATTTCAGGTACTGATGACGATACAAAAAGCGTGTACCGTCACTGCGGGGTCGGCTTCAAATATTACTCTCGGTCCCGTGAATACCACTGCGACAAATACCAGCGCAAGCAACACAATTTCAATTAATTGCTCAAAAACCACCCCCTACTTTATTGGCCTGGCACCTTCAGCGGCCAACGGCGGGACACCCACGGGGTCCGGAGCCATGTCCTCTGTCGCAAATGCAGCAAACAATACCGATAAAGTGCCTTACCAGCTGAACCAAACATCAGCAACAGGACCGGTCTGGGGGAATACGGCCACCGCCACCACGGTAGGAAATGGTGTTGCATCCCAGGGAACTGGGCTTCTACAGAGTTTTACCGTATATGCCACCGCGCCAAGCGCGAACTTCACACCTGACGACTATGCCGACACCGTAACGGTAAACGTTAACTACTAAATTCAGGAACACAGATGACAGTAAAACTGCCTGTACAGCAGTATGCCTGCGCATGCCTGTTAGGAGCGGCTATGAGCGTAAATTCGGCGACAGCCAGCGGATTGCAGGTTGCCCCAGTTACATTAACGCTGCAAGCGTCGCAAAATGCCGATGGGATCTGGCTAAGCAATGCCGGAGAAAACGTGCTGAATGCCCAGGTTCGGGTCTTTCGCTGGAGCCAAAGCGCTTATGGCGATAAGCTGTCTCCCTCTCAGGGGCTGGTTATCAGCCCGCCGATGCTGGCGTTAGCCCCTGGTGAACGCCAGTTGATTCGTGTTATTCGCACCGGCCCGCCATCGACACATACCGAAGATGCCTATCGGTTATCAATTGACGAATTACCGCCAGCAAAATTACAAAAAAATAAACTTCAGTTTGTGCTGCATTATTCCGTACCTGTATTTATTCAACCAACGGCGCAGGCTGAAACCCAGGCCAAATTGCAATGGAAATTACAGCAACTTGACGGCAAAAAATTTCTTGAAGTCAGTAATCAGGGAAATGGTCATGCGCAATTATCAGCGGCAACCTTTATAAACCATAATGGTGCGAAAAAGGTCATTACGCCGGGACTATTAGGCTATGTTCTCCCGGGCTCAACAATGCGGTGGATATTATCCACGTCCGCCAGCGATACCCATTATGGCGGTAAAGTTGAAGTAACAGTTAATGGCCAAAAAACAGTACAAGATCTCTAAGAGATCCTGGCTTCTGGTGAAATGTTGCTTACTCAATGGAGCATTATTATCTGGAATGGTTTCAGCTCACGCAGTCAATAATAACCAGACAAACAGTGGAATTATTGGCGACGCAACACCTCTTGCGGGCATCGATTTATATCTCGACGTGACCCTGAATGGAAACCCTGTCGGCTTGGTTCATTTTGGCTATGAGAATGAAAAACTCTATGCTGGCGCCAATACCCTACGACAGTTGGGTTTTCGCTTACCGCAAAATGCGGCTGCCACCGTCAGCCTGAACGATATTGCCCAACTGAGCATTGACTACAACGTCGAACAACAAACTCTGGCGCTCACTGTGCCGCTCAGTTCCCTTGATCTTGCCACCACGCAGGTGAACCCGACCGGCGAAGCGACACCAATAGCATCAAACTCACGTGGGGCGTTACTCAATTACGATGTCTATGCTCAGCAGGGAGATGAAACCAGCGCCAACACATTTAGCGAGTTGCGCGCGTTTAATGGCTTAGGGGTGTTAAGCACAACCCAACTGACTCAATATTCCACCGCGCCCAACGCAGATAATGCCTTCTACCGCATGGACACCCGCTGGCGCACGTCATTTCCGGAAAATATGTTGGCGATAAACGTTGGCGATACCCTGACAAGCTCGCTCACCTGGTCCCGACCGACCCGCATTGGCGGCATCCAGATAGGAACCGATTTTAGTTTACAGCCGTACATGCCAACCACCCCGCTTCCCTCCTATCTTGGTTCTGCCACGCTTCCTTCAAACGTTGAGTTGTACGTCAATGGGATTAAGTACTACAACGGGGAGGTTCCGGCCGGAAGTTTTCAAATCAACACCATGCCTAATATCAGCGGCGCAGGGACCGGTCAGGTGATGATGACCGACGCGCTGGGCAGAACGACAGTACAAAATTTCTCGTTCTACAACGATCAGCAACTCCTGCGAGAAGGGCTAACAGCCTGGTCAGCGGAATTAGGCGCAGTAAGAGAGAATTACGGTTACGCCTCATTTGATTATGCCAGTGCCCCTGTGTTTAGCGGGACCTGGCGTCGGGGATTCAGTAACACCTTTACTGCAGGTACGCACGCGGAAACCAGTGATGGGCTGATTAACGCAGGTTTTAGCAATGACTGGGTTCCCAGCCCGCGCAGCGGCACAGTGTCCACCGCATTGGCAGCCAGTACGGACTCAGGGAAAAGTGGATTTTTGTACAGTGTTGGTTACCGTTGGTCAGGTGAACAGTTTAATTTCAGCACCAGCACAACGGCGACGTCAGGTGACTACCGTGATGTCGCGACCCATTATGGTGAGCCGCCGCCCTCGCTGAGCAGCAATACGGTAATAGGTTATGCAATGGCGTCAGCCGGCAATGTCAGCCTGAGTTACCTGCAGTTTCGCTATCCGCACGATAGCGCGGTACGCTACGCCAACGCCAGTTGGTTCAAATCCGTCACCGAAAACATCTCACTCAATGCCGGATTTAACCAGAATATTGACGACACCCGCGATCGCAGCGTTTACCTGATGGTGACGGTCACCACCAGCGGTAATCTGAGCGCCAGCAGTACCGTACAACATACCAATAATGAAACCGGCTACCAGATCAATGCCAGCCAAACGCCACCGGGTGACGGCGGCTGGGGATGGAACGTCGCTGCCAGCCAGCAAGCCTCCCGGCAAAGCGGCCAGGGAGAAGTCGGGTATTTGGGCCGTTTCGGAAAAGCCTACACCGGATTTAGCCGCCTGCCCGACAACCACTACGGTTATGCTGGTGCGACCGGTTCCCTGGTTGCGATGGGGGGAGGTTTGTTCGCGGCTCGGGAAATCAACAATGGTTTTGCCGTCGTATCAACAGACGGCATTCCGGACGTGCCAGTCAAGCTGCAAAACAACCTTGTCGGTCGCAGCGACGATCAGGGTCTGCTGCTGGTCACGTCACTCAATAGCTATCAAAACAATCAAATCAGTATTGACCCCATGGATCTACCCGCCAATATGCGGATCGCCCGCGTTGAAGCCAATGCAACGCCGGCGGATCGCTCCGGAACCCTGGTCAGTTTTGGTATCACTCCCGTACGCGCCGCGCAGGTTACTCTCGTTAATGAACAGGGTAAGGCCATTTCTGAGGGCAGCATGGCATATATCACTAACGGCGCAGGCCAGTCATCCGTCGTCGGATTCGATGGAATGGCCTGGTTTGACAGCCTGGAACAGCACAACAGGTTACGCGTTGACACAGATACCGGTAGCTGTAACGCACAATTCGATTATCCCGCCAATGCAAAGGGGATTGTACAAATAGGCCCGCTGGAATGTCGGTCACAATAGCAGGAGTTCATTCATGAAATTAAGACAGTTGCTGTTTATCGCTGCACTCCTCGTCTGTCCAGGGATAAGTCATGCGGTCACCTGCTCCGTCAGTAACGTCCAACCAATTAGTTTTGGTGCAGTGGACCCGTTGTCATCATCAGGCGCAACGACCTCAATGACCTTTACCTGGACTTGTGCAAAAGAAGTGACCGACGTACTGGCGGGGATTAACCTCTGTTTTAATATTGGCGCATCGGGCGTCAGCGGTCAGGTGGCAACACGGAATATGTCGTTAAGCGGAACACCTGCCAGAACGTTGAGCTATCAGCTATATCAGGACGCCGGGCACAGTAAAATCTGGGGGAGTCAGTATCAGAGCGGAACCTCGGTTCCCATGGTACAACTTAACTTGTTCAATTTGCTCCCTGTGACCGGTTCACTGACAGTATCCGCCCAGCTCGTCACGCCGCAAACTTCTGCAGTCCCCGGAAGCTATCAGGACAGCTATACGGCAGCCACGGCGCTTATCACCCTCAACCCTGGATTAGTTATTCCGCCCACCACGTGCGGTGATACCGTTGCCGCCAGACTTCCCTTCAGCGTATCAGCCACTGTCAGCAAACAGTGCAATATCACATCGGCCAATAACATTAGTTTTACCCCGGTGAAGGCAACTCAGCGCAATGCGACAGCATCAAATACCATCGGGGTGGCATGCACCAATAACACCCCTTATACCATTGGACTGCAACCCTCCAACGGCAATACTGCAGGCAACGGTGTGATGAGCGGAACGGGGGCAAACAGCGATAAAGTGCCCTATCAGCTCAGCTCAACGCCAGGGCCTTCCGGCACAGTGTGGGGCAACACCCCGCTCAATACCGTTACAGGCACTGGCACCGGCTCCGCTACGCCATATTCGGTGTATGCCACCGTTCCCAGCGCGAACTACACCCCCGACAACTATGCGGACACCGTCACTATCTCAGTGACCTACTGACGCGCCGCTAAAATGCAATCAAGAAAACACAAATAATTATCATATTGTTTACTTTTAGAGGTGCATCATAAATCTGACAAATAGTCATTCTCATGCACGATGCATATTAAATGCCTGAATTGCTACTTGATCGCAAACATTCGCAAAATCAATAGATAATTATTCACTTAACGCTTAATTCACATATTTTTTATATGGCTATTAGAGGGCTGGAGGACAGGCCGTTTCTTGAAAAAAATGTTAAATTTAAGTTTATATGGTGAGATCCACTGTATACCACGGCCAAATTAAGAACATATTACTTTTATAACTAAGGTTTATCATGGATAAGTTATCTTACGCTTCAGATAGCAGCACATCTGCCTGGAATACCTACCTGCAACAAATCGAGCGTGTGGCCCCTTACCTGGGCGAACTTTCCCATTGGGTGGATACCCTGCGCCACCCGAAACGCGCGCTAATTGTCGATATTCCGGTGCAGATGGATGACGGCACTATTCGCCATTTCGAAGGATATCGTGTACAGCACAACCTCTCCCGCGGCCCGGGAAAAGGCGGTGTGCGTTATCATCCTGATGTTGATCTTAATGAAGTGATGGCCCTTTCCGCCTGGATGACCATCAAATGTGCCGCACTGAACCTGCCGTACGGCGGTGCCAAAGGTGGCGTTCGCGTCGACCCATTCTCGCTGTCCGAAGGTGAACTGGAGCGTTTAACCCGCCGCTATACCAGCGAAATCGGCATTATCATTGGGCCGCAAAAAGATATTCCAGCGCCGGATGTCGGCACCAACGGCAAAGTGATGGCATGGATGATGGATACCTACTCCATGAACCACGGCACCACCGTAACCAGCGTGGTCACCGGTAAACCTATCCACCTTGGCGGTTCGTTGGGTCGTGATAAAGCAACGGGTCGTGGCGTGTTCGTCAGCGGTCTGGAAGTGGCTCGTCGTGCCGATATCGACGTTGAAGGCGCGCGCGTAGCGGTACAAGGCTTTGGTAATGTCGGCAGTGAAGCGGCTCGCCTGTTCGCCAGTGCTGGCGCACGCGTCGTTGCCATTCAGGATCACACTGCCACCCTGTTTAACACCACCGGGATCGACATGACCGCGTTGACCGCCTGGCAGTTGGAGCACAAACAGATTGCCGGTTTCCCGGGGGCGGAAACTATCGCCAGCGAAGCCTTCTGGAGCGTGGAGATGGATATCCTGATCCCTGCCGCGCTGGAAGGGCAGATTACCCGTCAACGTGCAGAAATACTGACCTGCAAACTGGTGCTTGAGGGCGCTAACGGCCCAACTTACCCGGATGCCGATGATATGCTGGCAAGCCGCGGTATCATCGTGGTACCTGACGTCGTATGTAACGCAGGCGGCGTCACCGTCAGCTACTTCGAATGGGTTCAGGACATGGCCAGCTTCTTCTGGAGCGAAGAAGAGATCAACAATCGCATGGATAAAATCATGACCGATGCGATGGTTCATGTGTGGGAGAAAGCGGCGGAGAAATCCTGCTCATTGCGCACTGCTGCCTATATTGTGGCCTGCGAACGTATCCTGCTGGCACGTAAAGACCGTGGTATTTATCCGGGATAATACGACGGCAGATACGTCAACGTTTTGGGTGATGCTGCCAACTTACTGATTTAGTGTATGATGGTGTTTTTGAGGTGCTCCAGTGGCTTCTGTTTCTATCAGCTGTCCCTCCTGTTCAGCTACTGACGGGGTGGTGCGTAACGGCAAAAGCACCGCCGGACATCAGCGCTATCTCTGCTCTCACTGCCGTAAAACATGGCAACTGCAGTTCACTTACACCGCTTCTCAACCCGGTACGCACCAGAAAATCATTGATATGGCCATGAATGGCGTTGGATGCCGGGCAACTGCCCGCATTATGGGCGTTGGCCTCAACACGATTTTACGTCACTTAAAAAACTCAGGCCGCAGTCGGTAACCTCGCGCATACAGCCGGGCAGTGACGTCATCGTCTGCGCGGAAATGGACGAACAGTGGGGCTATGTCGGGGCTAAATCGCGCCAGCGCTGGCTGTTTTACGCGTATGACAGGCTCCGGAAGACGGTTGTTGCGCACGTATTCGGTGAACGCACTATGGCGACGCTGGGGCGTCTTATGAGCCTGCTGTCACCCTTTGACGTGGTGATATGGATGACGGATGGCTGGCCGCTGTATGAATCCCGCCTGAAGGGAAAGCTGCACGTAATCAGCAAGCGATATACGCAGCGAATTGAGCGGCATAACCTGAATCTGAGGCAGCACCTGGCACGGCTGGGACGGAAGTCGCTGTCGTTCTCAAAATCGGTGGAGCTGCATGACAAAGTCATCGGGCATTATCTGAACATAAAACACTATCAATAAGTTGGAGTCATTACCACGTTTTGAACGACGATAAACGCCAGTCGTGAGTTACGCCAATAATGCGGCATTATTTGTGGCATTATTGGCGTGTAGTCACCTGATTCATCCGCCCCGCTTTCTGCGTTTTACTTACCCAATATCTGCGCGGTTTGTTAGCCAATAAACATTAAATCCCATCGCAGCAACCATAATTTGCGTTAAGAATCCATAGCAACGCATTATTGGCCGCAATGTCTACTACCAATATTACGCCCGCCATATATATTGACGAACTGATTAAAAATCCCGAATAATTGTCGAATTATGGCATTCTGGCTGCAGGGAAAGTTGCCTGACACAGTGCGATTAGATCGGGCCGGGAAAACTCAGCGAATAACCATGTGAGAATATAATGGTCGATCATTCATCTGCTTTTGAGCACAACGATTTTACTCGTTGCCTGTCTCTTTTCGACAGCGCATTTCCACAAATCTTATCCCTGCTGGGCATGCCAGCCCCCACGCAACTCTCGCCTGATACGTTTTATAATTCACTTGATAAAGCCCGAGAGAAATTGGGCAACTGGAACAGTGTAGCGGCCTGCTTTAACTATAACGAGCAGGAAATGGCGAGCTTTCTTGCGGCACTACGCACCTTGAACAAATGGCTCGGCAGAAATACAGATGGCCAGCCTGCCGACAGAAATCTGACCATTGCCGCGTTGCGTTTTTTGTGGCAGCTCGAATATTTGCGAGAAAAACAGCCTCAATTAACTTACTCAACGACGCTGAATAACGAAGACGAAGAAAAGCAGTTACGTAGTTTGCAGCAGGTACGGGCATTAGAGTTGACCATTCGTAGTTTAATTAATGAAGCGTACAATAACCAACAAGCCCTACTTGAGCACCTAAACAAATTATTTGGTCAGGAACGTGTAAAAAAATGGCTGAACGTTGCCGATCGTGATGACGTATTGAGCGGTACTCTTTTCAGTGAACTCGCCTCACTGTTTATTGATAAAGACGAATATCCCATCCACTATTCTCCACTTTATCAATATACCCCTTTGCTCAGCTTTGTTAACGATAAACGTAGAACACTGAATACCTTTCTTGACGATATTCGCGTAATTCGCAACCGTCTGGCGCATCATAAGCGGGTAACCTCCGTCCAAACAACATTGGTGAATTACTATTACCGAGAAATTACTGAGCCGGTACAGGAGGCCTTCGATGAAGGTCGGGTAAAAGTTAACCCTGATCGTTTTTTTGATGACAGCAATGCTGAGGTTGCGCGCTATTTCGAACGGACCGCCCAAAAAATTGACGATCTTGGCGGCGACGTTCAGGGAATAAAGGATGACCTGGCGGCTCAGGCTCAGGATATTGGAAAAATCAAAATGGAAACGGGCATCATTCGCAATCGAGTGGCCTGGGTGCTGGGCGGTATCGTCGTCATTATTGTTGGCTCGGTACTGACTTTCGGAACCTCAACCAAGACGCTGGTGAATACGGAGTCCATCCGTAGCGATCTCGGGGAAGTGGGTAAAACGGTTGCCGGTGCGAAAAAAGAAACCAGTAGCGATCCGCGTAAAGAACTGGCGAATATCGGCATTGCCTGGGATGAAAAAAATCTTCGCGCCGCTATCGACCGCGGTGATACCCAGGTTGTCAATTTGTTTCTTGCCGGAGGCATGCGCTGGAAACTGTATTATGCCGAAGCCGCATTACAGGAAGATCGCCAGGAAACGTTGAATGCCCTATTACAATCAGCATCGTTGATGGATGAAAAAAACGGTTGTCTCAGAATGGCCGGTAAATTACGTCAGCAAACGAACCAGAATGGCACGCTGACCCCCATACAGATTCGTTATTTAAAAACATTCTGTTCTTCTGCCAAGGATATTCAGGGTATTAAAGCGGAACTGGACAGAGCGCTTAATTTTGAGAAAGCCCAGAAGAAAGCTTACGATGAAGAAATGGCTAAAAATGAACCTGCGGGTCGCTGTGAACGCCGTTTGATGGCCGATAATGCACGTGACTTACTGGCTGACGCGGCGCAGTTTTCACTGCAAAGACCTACCACCTATTCACTCCACGATGTGTTATTGAAAGAACTGAATACGCGTCTGATGTTCGGCACACTCAACGGGGCAGAGTTAAAAAACCTGGTTAAGAACTACTGCGTGAAACAAGAAAACCATGAACCCAATATTGCGATTGACGATAACTGGAGTCGCTCACAACAGGTCATTTATAACGTAGTCAAATAATGAGCGATACAACAACACATCCATCGAAAGAGAATTATATGTTCGCATTCAACAATGCATGGCCGCAGTTTACTTTCGAGTTCAATCCGTCGCAGCGTGATGCACCGGCAGGCAGCCTGCTGATCGGATTGGGCGACGGCAATGATACGGAAAGCCAAAAGGGTGTCGCGCTCAATAACAAAGGATACCGTGCAGGTCACTACAATTCGGTGAGTGAACTGGTGGCAAATGCCGACGATCGTCAATGGACTATATGGCGCAATAAACTCTCAAGTGTCCAGGGAATACAACGAATCGTTATCGAAGATTTCTCTCTGGATACCTGTTTTACGCTGTTGCTGTTTTTGAACCATCTCGATGCCGCTGGTTCGCTGTCGCTATCAACACATCCGTGGCTGGAATACGTCACCGCATGGGAAAGCGGTATTTATCTGGACGGTGATGATACGACGCGTTCTGCCGCGTGCTTGTTATCCGCACTCGCGCATAGCAGCCTGTGCGAGCAATCCATGGATGATACTGCCGTTGTTCGCCACAACATATTGGCCTGCCTGCGCCTGTTGAGCGATATGATAATAGCCAACCCAGACCCCACCGCAGGCATTATGCCCATGCACACGCAATGTTATGCAAGTGCGGTCGCAAGTCTGGCGTATGAGCAACAGATTTACCAACACGTTATCAAGCGTTCGGTGACCTGCCAACTCCTGCTGGACCTCGGCACAGGCCGGCGGCAAACGGTGGTTGATGCACTGTTTATCACCGAAACGCTCCCTTCCGGGATGCTGAAAATTCTCGCGCGCTGCGACAAAGAACGCAGTTGGACGCACAATGGATTTGGGCTGCTGGCCATTTATCGCCCGCGAGAAGTGGGCACGGGCAATGATATCGTTATTTCGCTCAACCCCATTCAGGGGACGCGCCTTGATGCCCTGTGGTCCGCTCTGGAACAGCGTGAAGATGCGGCCTGGCAAGGGTTACGCCCGCACGATACTCCGCGTTTTCTCGAAAGCTATCGCCTGGCCAGAAGCGATAAACTAATCCCAGGAGCACCGAACCAACCCTGGTACGACGATCAAGGCAGAATGACGCTAATTGCGGCACCGAAGCAGCTTGCGCCCGGAGAGCCAGGCTCGAAACTGACCTGGCAACAAGACGTTTTACCCGCAATCTGGGAAAATTATTTTACCCGGTACCTTGATAACGCCATTGTGCCAATAGCTTTACCCGAACTTGATTGCCGCACAAAGGGTAAATGCATTCGTGTCTATCAGCATCGCATCCCGGAGGGCGGTGATATTACGATAGTCCCGCTGATGCGTATGATCGATACCCCCACTTTCCATGCCTGGCTGGCAGCACAGAGCGATAGCACGCGCGTCGTCCGGAGCCCTGCGGATCTCCCCCCCGCCAGCGAGTACAGCAGCCAGTGGTACAGCAATATTCTGGTCGTCGCTCACCGTCATGGCGTCACATTCTTCTGTCGCGAAGAAGAGGATAAACATCTGGCAATACTGATTAAAGCGGCCAGTTCAGTAGCGGATGTCAGCCATGAGTATGAAAATTTTCTGGCGAACTCTGCCCAACAGATTGAACAGTGGCTCAAGGATCTGCTCGAATCGCAGCAAATTCACAACCGAAAGGGAAAAATTCGTCGTTTATCTGACTGGTCCGAAATGATGCTGGAAACCAAGGCCCGGGCGCTAAAAGCCATGAATAAAGGTGCTTTGGTCGGCAACGATGCCCTGCATAACCAGCTGAGTGACGATCTCTCGCGGCAGTGGGGATTATCTGAACAGCGCCAGGAGCTCATGGCGCAGATAGAGCAATTGGATCAGCTCATGCGCCAGGCGATTAGTCAGCGTCAGGAAAAACGTCAACGTATTTACGGCGCACTGTTTTCCGCTTTAGCACTCGGCGCGGCGGCTAACCATATTTGGGAACCGATTAAAGAGATAAAAACAACAAACCTTTATGAATGGCAACTCATGCTATTCAAAGAGCAGCCAGCCCCGGCAATGGACAAATTGCAGGCGATTGCCGCAGATGCCGCACGATACGAAGTCTATACCCTGGCTATTCTGCTAATTTTTGGTTTTATTGGTTTTATCCTGTTCTGGTTTTTCGATTTTAATGGCAAAGAAGAGTAAGGAATAACGTTTTATTCACAATACCGTCAGCATAAACCTTGCCGCATCTCTCACTTCCGCTGTTTTATGCACCAATACGTTTCAATACGGAACATTACCAGATGCTAATGTTCCGTATTGAAACGCCAATCACATCAATTTTCTTTTGACTACCCGTGTGCAAAATTACCTTATCGGCAGCGAGAGGTCGCCGTGGCGCTGTACAAACCGATACCCTACATCAGATGTCTGCCTGATATGTGCAGCCATCTCAGGACTGTCTGCGGAGCATAAAAAATGAAAAAATTGATCAACCGTGTTGAAGACGTACTGAACGAACAACTCGCCGGGCTGGCAAAAGCCTACCCTTCTCTGGCACTGCATCAGGACCCGGTGTATGTCACTCGCGCAGATGCGCCAGTGATGGGCAAAGTGGCGCTGCTTTCCGGTGGTGGTAGCGGCCATGAGCCAATGCACTGCGGCTACATTGGCCAGGGTATGCTCTCCGGTGCCTGTCCGGGTGAAATTTTCACCTCGCCAACGCCGGATAAAATGTTTGAATGCGCCATGCAAATTGATGGCGGCGAAGGCGTACTGCTGATAATCAAAAATTACACCGGCGACATTCTTAACTTCGAAACGGCAACCGAGCTATTGCATGAAAGCGGCGTCAAAGTCACCACGATGGTCGTGGATGATGACGTGGCGGTGAAAGACAGTCTGTACACCGCCGGTCGTCGCGGTGTGGCAAATACTGTATTGATTGAAAAACTGGTCGGTGCGGCCGCTGAACGCGGTGACTCACTGGATGCCTGCGCGGCATTGGGGCGCCAGTTGAACAATCAGGGTCATTCCATCGGGATTGCCATTGGTGCCTGTACCGTTCCGGCGGCCGGTCAACCGTCATTCACCCTGCAGGACAACGAAATGGAGTTTGGCGTCGGTATCCACGGCGAACCCGGCATTGACCGCCGTCCATTCTCCTCGCTTGATCAAACTGTGGATGAAATGTTTGACACCCTGCTGGAAAACGGCAACTACAGTCGTACGCTGCGTCACTGGGATCACCTTCAGGGCGCATGGCAGGAAGGGAAAGAAAGCAAACGCGCGCTACAGAGCGGCGATCGCGTGATTGCGCTGGTCAATAATCTCGGTGCGACACCGCTGTCTGAGCTCTTCGGCGTGTATAACCGCCTTGAAAGCCGTTGCCAGGATGCCGGTATTGTCATCGAACGTAACCTGATTGGCTCTTACTGCACCTCTCTGGACATGACCGGTTTCTCAATCACCCTGCTACAAGTGGATGACGAAACGCTGAGCTTATGGGATGCACCGGTTCACACCCCTGCACTCAACTGGGGTAAATAAGGAGATTCATGATGTCCCTCACCAGAACACAAATTGTTAACTGGCTCTATCGCTGCGGCGAAATATTCACCACCGAAAGCGATTTTCTTACCGGCCTTGACCGGGAAATCGGCGATGCCGACCACGGTCTGAATATGCACCGCGGCTTCAGTAAAGTGGTCGAAAAGCTCCCGTCCATTGCGGATAAAGATATCGGTTTTATTTTGAAAAATACCGGGATGGTACTGCTCTCAAGCGTCGGTGGTGCCAGTGGCCCGCTGTTCGGCACCTTTTTCATCCGCGCCGCGCAGGTCACTCAGGCCCATCAAAGTCTGACGGTTGACGAGTTGTATCAGATGATGCGTGATGGCGCAGAAGGTGTCATTAGTCGTGGTAAAGCCGAACCGGGTGACAAAACCATGTGCGACGTTTGGGTGCCTGTCGTCGAATCTTTACGCCAGTCCAGCGAGCAAAAGCTGAGCGTACAGGCCGCTCTGGAGGCGGCAAGCGCCCAGGCAGAAGCCGCGGCGCAAAGTACCATCACGATGCAGGCGCGCAAAGGCCGCGCCAGCTACCTTGGTGAGCGTAGCATTGGGCATCAGGACCCCGGCGCAACGTCCGTTATGTTTATGATGCAAATGTTGGCTCAGGCGTCCAGAGAGTAAGGATAAAACGATGGTAAACCTGGTTATTGTGTCTCACAGCGCCCAACTGGGCGAAGGCGTCGGTGCGTTAGCCCGACAGATGTTAATGGGTGATGGTTGTAAACTCGCTATTGCCGCAGGCATTGACGATCCTGAGAACCCCATTGGCACCGACCCCATCAAAGTGATGGAGGCCATTGAGTCAGTGGCAGATACGGATCACGTGCTGGTGATGATGGATATTGGCAGCGCGTTACTGAGTGCGGAAACCGCGTTGGATCTGCTCGATCCGGCAATCGCCGCCAAGGTGCGTCTGTGCGCTGCCCCGCTGGTTGAAGGTACGCTGGCGGCAACCGTCAGTGCTGCGGCGGGCGCTGATATCGATCGGGTCATCAATGATGCCATGAATGCCCTTGACGCCAAGCGTGAGCAACTGGGTTTACCTTCGTCGTCTGTTGCGAAGACAGCACCCGCTGAATTGTCACCCGACGCCGATGCTCGTTCGGTTGCCGTGACCGTAAGAAACCCCAACGGTATACATGTTCGCCCGGCATCGCGGCTGGTCTCCACATTGTCTGGCTTTAATGCCGACATGTGGCTGGAAAAAAACGGCAAATGCGTCGTCCCTGACAGCCTGAATCAGATAGCACTGCTGCAGGTGCGCTGTAATGACACGCTGCGTCTGATTGCTAAAGGTGAACAGGCAGACGCGGCGCTGGCTGCGTTTACACAGCTGGCGGCTGAGAATTTTGGCGAGTCCGTCGAAGAAGCACGCGCTGAAAGCATCGCAGTACCGGTGCCAGCGCTGGCAACGGGTACTGCATTTTGCTATACGCCGTTCTCACCGCAAGTCACCCATCGCCCGACCGCGGATATGCAGGACGAGCAGCAGCGGCTAAAAGCGGCCATTCAACGCACACTCGACGACCTGAGTGATTTAACCGCGCTGGCAGAGGAGAAGTATTCCGCTGATATCGCCGCCATTTTCTCTGGTCATCACACGCTGCTCGACGATCCTGAGCTTTTCGATATGGCCTGTGATTTGATGCGCGAAGAGCAGTGTAGCGCAGCATATGCCTGGCATAACGTACTGCGCGATCTGAGTCAGCAGTATCTGCAACTCGACGATCCTTATTTACAGGCGCGATACATTGATATTGAGGATTTGCTGTCCCGTACGCTGCAACATTTGACCGGCGAAAGTGCCCGTATCCCCGCGTCTATTCGACCGACCATTCTGGTCGCCGATGTCATCTATCCGTCTACCGTGCTGCAACTCGACCCGCTCACGATCAAAGGGATCTGCCTGCGCGCCGGTAGCGAGGCCTCCCACTCGGCGATTATCGCCCGCGAGATGGGCTTGTGCTGGGTATGCCAACAAGGCGCAACCCTCGATGCTATCAAGATGGGTGACGCTCTGACTCTGGACGGTGTAACAAATCGGGTGATCCTCGTGGGCTGATACCCACAGCCCACCCTTTATCTGTAAAAGGTGGGCTATTTCACTCCCTCCGTCAGGAAATGTCTGTTTAATCGCAAAATGGGGGGCCGATCACGCGCAACGGTCGATCCTGAACTAAGGTTTTCTCATGGTAGATGCCGCAACTTCGGCACGCCGCTAAGGAGATTAACCGATGATAACACCCGCAATTCGCCATCCTGGCCTGCTCTCAGTGGCGATAAAACTGACGCTCGCGAGCACCTTTTTTGCTCTGGCCTCTTTTACTGCGAACGCTGAGGATTCACCTGTCGCTACGCCTTCTCCTCCTGATATTCTGCTTGGTCCATTGTTCAATGATGTACAGACAGCAAAGCTATTTCCCGATCAGAAAACTTTTGCCGACGCAGTGCCCAACAGCGATCCGCTGATGATCCTTGCCGATTATCGGATGCAGAAAAATCAGTCCGGCTTTGATTTACGCCATTTTGTGGAAGTGAATTTTACGTTGCCAAAAGAGGGTGAGAAATACGTGCCCCCGGCCGGGCAATCACTCCGCGAGCATATTGACGGACTGTGGCCGGTACTCACTCGCTCAACCACCGATGTCGAAAAATGGGACTCTCTGCTGCCGCTACCAGAACCCTATGTAGTGCCGGGCGGGCGTTTTCGTGAGATTTATTACTGGGATAGCTATTTTACTATGCTGGGGCTTGCCGAGAGCAATCGCTGGGACAAGGTTTCTGATATGGTGGCCAACTTCGCTTATGAGATTGATTCCTGGGGGCACATTCCTAACGGCAACCGAAGCTACTACCTGAGCCGTTCACAGCCACCGTTCTTTGCCTTTATGGTTGAACTGCTGGCGCAGCATGACGGTAACGACGCGCTGAAAAAATACCTCCCGCAGATGCAAAAAGAGTACAGCTACTGGATGGAAGGAGGCGAAACACTTCAGCCCGGTCAACAGCATAAACGTGTGGTCAAACTGGCTGATGGCACCCTTTTAAACCGCTACTGGGATGACCGGGATACGCCAAGACCTGAATCCTGGGTTGAGGATATTGCCACCGCGAAAAGCAATCCGAACCGCCCTGCCACTGAAATTTATCGCGACCTGCGCTCAGCCGCCGCATCCGGCTGGGACTTTAGTTCACGCTGGATGGATAACCCCAACCAGCTAAGTACCCTGCGCACCACCAGCATTGTGCCTGTCGATCTCAATGCCTTGTTATACAAGATGGAGAAAATGATCGCTCTCGCCAGCAAAGCCGCAGGTGACGATGCCAAAGCAGCGCAGTACGAGGGCTTTGCCAATGCCCGCCAAAAAGGGATTGAAACCTGGTTGTGGAATGACAAAGAAGGCTGGTATGCCGACTATGATCTGAAGAGCCACAAAGTCCGTAATCAGTTAACTGCCGCCGCGCTGTTCCCTTTATTTGTGAATGCGGCGGCAAAAGATCGCGCCGGCAAGGTGGCCGCAGCAACTCAGGCGCATCTGTTGCAACCTGGCGGCCTTGCAACCACGTCGGTGAAAAGCGGCCAGCAGTGGGATGCTCCCAACGGCTGGGCGCCGTTACAGTGGGTCGCCGCCTCGGGATTACAGAACTATGGCCAAAATGATGTCGCTATGGATGTCACCTGGCGATTCCTCACCAATGTGCAGCACACGTACGATCGTGAGAAAAAATTGGTTGAGAAGTATGACGTGAGCAGCACAGGAACTGGCGGCGGCGGTGGCGAATACCCGCTACAGGATGGTTTCGGCTGGACCAACGGCGTAACGTTAAAAATGCTCGATCTGATATGCGCTAAAGATAAACCCTGCGACAGCGTACCGGCAACGCGCCCCGCCCCCGCCAGTAACACGCCTTCCGAGGCCAAAAAGCAGACTCAACCGACGTCCTAATCTTCTTCTGGTGTCTTCAGTCTCCTCTAAATCCGCGCCATGTCGCGGATTTTTTGGTGCCATGTATCTCCATTTCAGGTGTATCCATTGCATCTAGCCCTTATGGGGTAGCCCCTGTTTTCATCCGTGTGAAATTGATTCTGAACATGTTTTTATTCGCTGTATATGTAAATATATAGCGATTTTATCACTGTTCAGGAGCAACATAATGCCACTGACAAGAAGGATGTTTGCCCAGCTCGTGGCATCTGCGCTGCTGTTACGCCATTTTCCGGCCCTTGCCCAAACACCGCTTACCGTTGCTGTCGGTTCACCGCCGTCACCCGAGGCAATCCAGCGCGTCGTCAGCGCCGGAGCACCTGCTGATATGCTATTGCTGGCTGTCGCACCGGAAAAACTGGTGGGATTTTCATCATTTGATTTTTCTCACCAGGCCGCAGTGCCATTCCATCATGACATTTTGGCGTTACCGAAATTGGGAAGACTGGCAGGACGCGCCAGCACCCTGTCACTGGAGGCCTTGTTAGCGCTGAAACCCGATCTGGTGGTTGACTGCGGCAATGCTGATGAAACCTGGCTTTCTCAAGCCCGGCAGGTCAACGCGCAAACGCACGTTCCGTGGCTGCTGATTAACGGCGAGCTCCGACAAACCCCGGCACAACTGCAAGCCGCAGGGGCTGCGCTGGGTACCGCAACACGGGCCTCGGCACAGGCCGCACTTGCCCGTCGATTTATTGATGACGCAGATGCGTTTTCGCACTCCCCCGCAGCAAAACTGCGCTTTTATGCCGCACGCGGTGCCAGAGGACTGGAAACCGGTTTACAGGGTTCACTGCATACCGAAGCACCAGAGTTACTGGGATTACACAATGTCGCGCAAATCCCGGGACGACATGGATTGACCCAGGTATCCATGGAAAATCTGTTGAGCTGGCAGCCCGATATTATTCTGGTTCAGGATGCAGTCACCGCACAGTACCTGCGAGAAGATCCCGTCTGGCAAGGGGTTAAAGCCGTTGCTGAGCAACGTATTCTGTTTCTCAGCGGACTGCCGTTTGGCTGGCTGGACGCCCCGCCGGGCATCAACCGGTTGCTGGGATTACGTCGCCTGCACGCCTGGCTTGACCCCAAAATTGAAACCCACTTTAAGACCGATATGCAGCGCTACGCAGAGTTGTTCTGGCACACCTCATTAAGCGATGCACAGTTTCAAAAGCTGGTGACACCCTGATGAGAATGACTACGCTGAGTGCTCTGATGATCGCAGCCATTGCCGTGTGTGTCATCGTCGCAACGGTTTCAGGTGCATATCGCCTGGATGCCCAGCAGGTGATGAACCTCATTGCTGACCATCCGGGCGTGCCGCCCCAGGACAAAATCGTCTTCTGGCAGATTCGATTGCCACGCATTCTGGCTGCATTGCTGCTGGGCGCGGCACTGGCGGGCGCAGGGACCACTTATCAGGGTATGTTCCGTAACCCACTGGTGTCGCCGGATATTCTCGGCGTGGCAGCCGGGGCGGGTTTAGGGGCCTGTACCGCCATCCTGCTCGGTTTACCGATCCTGTTTATTCAACTGTATGCGTTTGTCGGCGGCCTGTTCGTGGTGGCGGGCGTGTGGCTCATCACCCAGCGGGTAAAACGCCACGATCCGGTACTCACCCTTGTACTGGTCGGCATTGCGCTGGGTACGGTGTGCGGCGCAGGGATTTCGCTCATCAAAACGCTGGCTGACCCGTATACCCAGCTACCGTCGATTACCTTCTGGCTACTCGGTGGTCTGTCGACCATCACCGCCCATGACCTGTGGTTGTCCGCACCGCTGATCGTGGCCGGTTTGGTGCCGCTGTTGCTGCTACGCTGGCGTATGAATTTACTCACCCTCTCGGATGATGAAGCCCGTTCTCTGGGCATCAACGTTTCCCGGCTACGGCTCTGGCTGATTATCTGCGCCACGCTTATCACCGCCTGCACTGTGGCGATTGCCGGAATTATTGGCTGGATTGGGCTGGTGGTGCCACACATTGGCAGACTGCTTTGTGGGAACAACCACCAACGGCTACTGCCTGTTTCAATGGGGATCGGCGCTATTTTACTGCTGCTGACAGATACCCTTGCCCGCACTCTGAGCAGCACGGAAATCCCGCTGGGGATCCTGACCGCGTTTATTGGTGCCCCCTTCTTCCTGTTACTTCTGCTCCGGGGAGGCCGACAATGACGCTGCTGAGCGTACAACATGCATCTCTCGGCTACCATTCCCGGCACCCAGTATTACGCGATGTCTCGTTTAGCGTCGCGCTAGGGGCAATTTGTTGCCTGATTGGCGCCAATGGCAGTGGGAAAACTACGCTGATGCGTACCATTCTTGGCGTTCTTCAACCGCTTGCTGGCCAGATTACGCTTGATGGTATCGCGGTGAATCATCTCAGCGACTGGGAACGCGCCGCCGCCATCGCCTGGGTTCCTCAGGCACATGACGGTGCGTTTGCCTTCACGGCTCTGGACATGGTGATGATGGGACTGGCCCCGCAAATGGCGGCATTTGCCGTTCCCGGCGGCAAAGAGCGCGACATCGCCCTTGAACAACTGGACGTGCTGGCAATCCCGCATCTCGCGCCCCGGCGCTGGAACACCCTGAGCGGTGGCGAACGTCAACTGGTGTTGATTGCCCGTGCGCTGGCACAGCGTCCACGTCTTTTACTGCTGGATGAACCTGCTTCCAGCCTCGATTTTGGTCACCAGATCCGACTGCTCGACACCCTGGTCACGCTGAAAAATTCGGGCATGGCGCTGCTGATGTCGACCCACCATCCGTTGCATGCACGGGCCATTGCCGACAGCGTGGTACGCGTCGAGCCAGATGGTCTGGTGTCACAGGGGGGGCCTGAACACCAACTGGCTGCTGAACGTCTGGCCACGCTGTATCGGGTCACGCCCTCACAAATAGCCCATCACCTCTTTGGCTCACACGATTAAGGAATCACGATGCTCATTGACGACATTGATTTTGCTGACCTGTACCGCAAACAGTTACTTCAGGCGAAGCGAACCGAGAAAAAACCAGAACACTGGGACAAACGCGCGGAAAAAATGGCAGAAAATTGCGCCTCATTAACCGACAACTACCTGCTCCAGTTATTGAGCAAGATTGACCTGAAAGGTGCTGAATCACTGTTTGATATGGGTTGCGGCCCCGGAACGGTTGCGCTGGCGCTGGCCAAAAAAATGCCGATCGTTTACGGCGTAGACTACAGCCAGGGAATGCTGAGCGTTGCCGCTCGCCGTGCCGGGCAGATGGGCGCGCGCCACGTACAGTGGGTGCAGCGCGCATGGGAAGCGCACTGGGACGACTTGCCCCAGTGTGATATTGCCGTCGCCTCACGTTCAACGCTGGTTGCCGATATGCGTCAGGCTATGACCAAACTGAATAATCAGGCACGGCTGCGGGTTTACACCACCCATCTCGTCAGTTCCTCATTTGTATCGCCCACGATTCAGCGCGCGCTGGGGCGCGAGGTGATTGAGCTTCCCAACTATATCTATGCACTGAATGTTTTGTATCAGATGGGCATTCACGCACATGTTGATTTTATCCGTGGACCAAACTGTCAGCAGGACAACAGCACCTGGACACGTTTTCTGGAGAACGTGCGCTGGAGCATGGGAGAACTGAGCACTGACGAAATTGAGCGTCTGGAGCACTGGTACCATCAGCAGGACCCCGGCACCATCGCTCCCGCCAGTCGCGACTGGGCGCTTATCTGGTGGGATAGCGTACCGCGGGAGGCGCTGCAATGATCTACTTCTCACAGGCGCAAGTCGATGCGCTGCTGCTGGAGGATATTCAGGGCGGCGATTTAACAACCCGCGCGTTGGGTATCGGCGCACAGCCAGGAAGTATGGGTTTTTATCACCGCCAGGGCGGGTGCGTAAGCGGAACTACTGTTGCCAGACAAATGCTGACATCACTGGGTTTGACCGTTACCGACCTTGTGCCCGATGGCGAACGGGCGCGTACCGGACAGTTACTTCTACGCGCGCAGGGTAACGCGGCGGCACTACACCAGGGCTGGAAAGCAGTACAGAACGTGCTGGAGTGGAGTTGCGGTGTCTCACGCTATCTCGACGATATGCTAAGCATCCTGCGTCAGCGCTATCCTGATGGCCAGATTGCCTGCACCCGCAAAACTATCCCTGGCACCCGTATGCTGGCTACCCAGGCGATCCTTGCTGCCGGAGGCATTATCCACCGGGGCGGGAGCGCCGAAACCGTGCTGCTTTTTGCGAATCATCGCCGCTTTCTTGCCGATCCGAACAACTGGGCTGCGGCAATCGCGCAACTACGCGCCCATACGCCAGAAAAAAAGATTGTGGTCGAAGCAGATACCCCCGATGAGGCACTGGCCGCGCTACATGCGGCCCCTGATGTGCTGCAACTCGATAAGTTTACCCCTGAGCAGGCAGCAGGCATCGCTCGCCTGGCACCGTCTCTGGCCCCCCATTGCACGCTGGCGCTGACTGGCGGCATTACCCTCGCCTCACTGGCGAGTTATCTCGACTGTGGCATCAGACTCTTTATCACCTCCGCACCTTACTACGCCCCACCGGCGGATATCAAAGTTAGCCTGAGCCCGGACGCCCACGGCGTATAACATTTATAAATGGACTATAAATAATGAATTTTAACAAAAGTTGTCTTTACACAGCCCTGTCGTTTGCTTTCGCGCAAGGTGCTTTTGCTGGGCAGGAAAGCGAAACCATGACCGTCTGGTCTAGTCCGGCCTCCGCCGCAACCACTACGGTTCTCGGCCATGAAACGATGCAGCAGTTGGATAAACAAAACGTGGCGCAGGCGCTAAGCGTCGTTCCCGGCGTCGTGCTGCAAAAATCCGGTAACCGTAACGAGCAACAAGTGAAGGTCCGCGGTTTTGACAGTCGTCAGGTCCCGGTCTTTTTCGACGGTGTTCCGGTGTACATCCCCTACGATGGCAACCTTGATTTAGGTCGTTTTCTGACATCCGATATCGCTTCTGTCGAGGTCTCTAAAGGCTACTCATCCTTGCTACAGGGGCCGAACCAGATGGGTGGCGCTATCAACATCACGACCAAGAAGCCCACCAAACCGATTGAGGGCTCTCTGGGCTATCGTCAGGGCTGGAGCCGTAGCAAAGACAATGCCCATGATATGCACGCGTCGTTCGGTGCCAGCAACGATCTCGGATATATCCAGCTCAGTGGTAGCCAGCTAAAACAGGATTTCCTCGGATTACCTCATGGTGTTGATAACCCGGTAGCGGGCAGCAATGGCAAGATGATTAACTCATCAGCCGATGATAAACGCGGCATCGTGAAACTGGGGTTCACGCCACGCGGTGATGATGAGTATGTTCTGACCTACATTAATCAGGACGGCGAAAAAGATAACCCGCCATATGCCGGGACCAGCAGCCAGAAATCACGTTACTGGCAATGGCCGCAATATGATAAAGAAAGTTATTACTATCAGGGCACCACGCATTTGGGCGATCGCTTTACATTGAAAAGCCGCCTGTATCGCGACACCTTTGAAAATACACTGATGATGTACAATTCCCTTGCCGATCTGAAAAATAAGAAAGGCAGCTACAGCCATTATTCTGACTATAGCGACGGCGCAGGTTTGCAGCTTTCCGCTGATATGCGGGAGAACGACCTGCTCTCTTTCGCCGTGAACTGGAAAGACGATGTTCATCGCGAAAAAGGGGCTCCAAATGCCGCTTATGACCGCTACGAAGATCGCACCTGGTCTGTTGCCAGTGAATATCAGTGGGCGGCTGCGGATAATGTCGATGTGGTGGCGGGTATCAGCTACGACTGGCGTGACAGCGTAGAGGGGATGAAGCACGAGAAAAACGGCAGCGTTACCCATTATGATGACAACGATCAGTCCGCCTTTAACTGGCAGGTAATGACCAAATATCACTTTGAAAATTCTGACACATTAGCGCTGTCCTACTCTGACAGAACGCGCTTCCCCACACTGAAAGAGCGCTACACCACGTCAAAACCGGCTTATAACCAGATAGCGCTGGTCAACCCGCAGCTAAAACCGGAACGCGCCCGTAGCGTCGATCTCACGTGGAACGGTTCGTTCACCCAAAACTGGGGATTCGAAGCCAGCGTGTATTACAACCGCATTACCGATGCGATTCTGTCGCACAATATTGATGCCGACACGATTCAGAACCAAAACAGTGGTCGGGTGGATTACACCGGCCTGGATGCCGGCGTCAAAGGTAAGGTCTTTGACATGCTGGATGTGGGACTGAGCTACAGTCTTATCCATGCTGACGTTAAACGCAGCGACATCGGTAAAATTACCGATCTACCGACGCAAACTCTCACCGCCTGGATGACGCTGAAACCGTGGGACCCACTCAGCATTACGCTATCCGAAGAAGCCCGCTCTTCAAGCTATAGCAATTCTGATGGCTCACAAAAAGCGGCCGGATTCGCCATTACCCACCTCCGTGCAGATTACACCATCGGACATGGCTTTAGCGTTAACGCTTCGGTCAACAACCTGTTTGATACACAGTACGTCTACAGCGAAGGGTTTATCGAAGAAGGGCGTAATTACTGGGCGGGGATTGAATACCAGTTCTGACTAAACTACGCAGAGAAACGGCCCCCGCAGGGGCCGTTCGATTAATCTCGTCGTACCAGTCGGAAAACACCCAGTACCACAATCGCGCCGACCACGGCCACCAGGAAGCTGTGGAGATTAAACCCACTGACATCGCCGCCGATACCAAACATCGTTGCCAGCCACCCACCGACCACAGCACCGACAATACCGAGAATGCAGGTCAGAATAAATCCGCCGCCATCACGCCCCGGCATAATCAGCTTGGCGATAACCCCCGCAATCAGACCAAAAATAATCCAGGCAATAATTCCCATTTTCAGGCCCTCTTTCCAGTGAACGCATACGCAAGACATTCCTGCGCCAGCACGTTAAGTATAGGCAAGCCATCGCTACCTGCTGTTTGCACTCAGACTTAATTCATTGGCTTGGGTAAAAAATTTCATCCATTTGTATTAAGTTCCGTCTCGCAATGCCGATAACCCAACGATAAGCCAGGTATCCAGGAGTCATTAGGTGTGAGTAACTACAATGAGCAGTTCCTGAAGCAAAACCCGCTCGCCGTATTAGGGGTACTCCGGGACTTAAATTCACAGCAGGTTCCACTGCGTATCTCCTGGTCAGGAGGTCAGTTCATCAGCAAAATTCTTGCCGTCGGCCCGGACGAATTGATCATGGATTTTGGCAGTCAGGAATATGAAAACCAGGCCGTGCAACGCGCCAGCCAGATCTCAATTATCGCTGAAACGCAGGGTGCCAAGGTGGAGTTTACCCTCCCGCAACTGACAAAAGGCGAGTATCAGCGATTGCCAGCCTTTGTCTCATCGTTGCCACCTTCGCTGTGGTTCGTCCAGCGTCGGGAATACTTCCGCATCGGCGCGCCGTTACACCCGCCCTATCACTGCAAGGCGAAGATGCCGGACAACAGTCTCCTGCATTTTCGCTTATTCGATTTGTCTCTTGGCGGCATGGGCGCGCTATTAGAAGGGACAGCACCGGAGGGGCTGGTCGAAGGCATGCGCTTCTCGCAGGTTGAACTGAATATGGAACAATGGGGCGTGTACCACGTTGATGCCCAGCTCATCTCGATTACCGAGCGAAAAGTGATCGACGGAAAAAATGAGACCATCACCACTCCCCGCCTGAGCTTTCGTTTTCTCAACGTCGGCCCGGCGGTGGAGCGGAATTTACAGCGGATTATTTTTTCACTTGAGCGTGAGGCTCGGGAAAAATCGAATAAAGTGCGCGAGTAATATTACGCGCGTTACATCGCATCCAGCGCTCGCTGAAGCTTCCAGATATAACGTGGAGCCTGCGGCGCTGGATGGTTATCGACAACATGCTCGAAAAACTCATCCGCACTCAGATCGTTGATTTTGCTGATGGCTTTTTTCCTGTCAGAGGAGAACGTCCGCAGCAGCGCCCCGGCACCGTTCGCGTATGACACCACCAGCGCATATTGCATCACCTGTGGGTCTTCAATTCCCGCCAGCGGACCGGTTTCAAGAATGCTCAGATATGCCGCCCCCATGGAGATATTGCGCTCTGGATTTTTCAGCTCACTGGTGGATGGCTCTCCACTCCACCCCATACGACGATAAACATCGCGGCCTGAAGTCGAGGCTTTAAGCTGCATCAGGCCGATGGCATTAGATTTACTGACTGCATTGGGGTTACCCCCTGATTCAATAGCGATAATCGCCGTAATCAATTGTGGGCTAACGCCCCAGGCAGCACCGGCTTTTTCACTGATCGGCATCCATTGCATTGCGCGTTTAACCGGAACTTCTGCATTCCATGGCGGATTTTTGTAATCCTGTTTTGAACTACAGCCCGCGAGTAATACAACCAAAAAAGCAAACCATCTCAATTTCACGTCATCTATCCTTATAGCCGGAACCTGTCGCTGAGGTGACAACGACATACCTACGCGGCATGATATACATTTGGTTTTAGTTGTAGCAAGGAAATGCCATGTCCCGGTTTCACTTAATTGCCCCGTCGGGCTACTGTATCAACCAGCAGGCTGCGTTACGTGGGCTTGCGCGTCTTACTGAGGCCGGTCATCAGGTCGATAACACTGCCGTCATTACCCGCCGCTGTCAGCGTTTTGCCGGTACCGAAGCCGAGCGTCTGGCGGATGTGAACTCACTCGTTGAGCTAAAAATGCCTGATACTATTGTGATGGCGGTGCGCGGCGGCTACGGTGCGAGCCGTTTGCTGGCAGATATTGACTGGCAGGCGCTGGCCGTTCGTCAGCAACAAAACCCGTTGCTGCTGTGTGGACACAGCGATTTCACGGCCATTCAGTGTGGTCTGCTGGCTCAGAGTAATGTGATTAGCTTCAGCGGCCCGATGCTGGCGGCTAACTTCGGTGCCGAGGAAATGAACGCCTTTACCGAGCACCATTTTTGGCAGGCTTTGCGCAATGCCGAATTTACTCTCGACTGGCAAGGGCATGGCCCGGATTGCGCTACTGAAGGCACGCTGTGGGGAGGCAATCTGGCAATGCTCATTTCGCTGATGGGAACGCCGTGGATGCCCGCCATTGAGAACGGTATTCTGGTGCTGGAAGACATCAACGAGCACCCGTTTCGCATCGAGCGTATGCTGCTGCAACTTTATCATGCTGGGATCCTCGCCCGCCAGAACGCCATCATTCTCGGCAGTTTTAGCGGCAGTGCGCCTAATGATTATGATGCCGGTTACAGTCTTGATTCAGTTTGTGATTTTCTGCGCGCCAGATTACCCGTTCCACTGTTAGGCGGCCTCGATTTTGGCCACGAACAACGCACCGTCACCTTACCTTTAGGGGCCAAAGCCGTGCTGAAAAATGATAAAAACGGCAGTCAACTCACAATCTCCGGTCATCCGGTGCTTAAATCGTAAAAAAAGCCTGCCTCAGGGCTAAGTAAAACGCTGTTTCTGTCGTTATTATGTTAGGGTTTATTAATACGAAACAGCGTAATTCAGGAGTAACCGAACGTTGGATGCCGCAGCAATCATTAGCCTTTTTATTTTGGGTTCCGTTCTCGTCACCTGCAGTATCTTGCTTAGTTCATTCTCATCACGTCTTGGTATCCCGATTCTGGTGATTTTCCTCGCTATTGGCATGTTAGCGGGCGTGGACGGTGTTGGCGGTATTCCTTTTGATAACTACCCTTTTGCCTACATGGTGAGTAACCTGGCGCTGGCGGTTATTCTGCTCGACGGTGGGATGCGCACCCAGGCCAGCTCATTTCGTGTAGCGCTGGGCCCGGCGTTATCGCTGGCGACCGTGGGTGTGCTGATTACCTCTGGCCTCACCGGCATGATGGCGGCATGGCTGTTTCATCTGGATCTCATTGAAGGGCTGCTGATTGGTGCGATTGTCGGCTCAACCGATGCCGCGGCGGTCTTCTCCCTGCTCGGCGGTAAAGGACTCAACGAACGTGTGGGCTCGACGCTGGAAATTGAGTCAGGTAGCAATGACCCAATGGCCGTATTTCTGACCATTACGCTTATCGAAATGATCCAGAACCACGAGACCGGTTTAAGCTGGATGTTTGCGGTACATATTATCCAGCAGTTTGGCTTAGGTATCGCTATCGGTCTCGGCGGTGGATATCTGCTCCAGCAGATGATTAACCGTATTTCACTGCCTGCCGGGCTTTATCCACTGCTGGCCCTGAGCGGTGGGATCCTGATTTTTGCCCTGACTACCGCGCTGGAAGGCAGTGGTATTCTGGCGGTTTATCTGTGTGGTTTCCTGCTGGGTAATCGCCCGATCCGCAACCGGTTTGGTATTCTGCAAAACTTCGACGGTCTGGCCTGGCTGGCGCAAATCGCCATGTTCCTGGTGCTTGGACTGCTGGTTACGCCGTCCGACCTGCTGCCTATCGCGATTCCGGCGCTGATTTTGTCCGCCTGGATGATTTTCTTCGCGCGTCCGTTGTCAGTGTTCGCCGGATTGCTGCCATTTCGTGGTTTCAATCTGCGTGAGCGCATTTTCATCAGTTGGGTGGGTTTGCGCGGCGCGGTACCCATCATCCTCGCCGTCTTCCCAATGATGGCGGGCCTGGAAAACGCGCGCCTGTTCTTTAACGTCGCGTTCTTTGTGGTACTGATCTCGCTGCTGTTCCAGGGAACGTCGCTGTCGTGGGCCGCCAAAAAAGCCAAAGTGGTGGTCCCGCCCGTTGGCTGGCCGGTTTCTCGTATAGGTCTGGATATTCATCCGGATAATCCCTGGGAGCAGTTTGTTTATCAGCTCAGTGCGGATAAGTGGTGTGTCGGGGCCGCGCTGCGTGACCTGCATATGCCGGAAGAAACGCGAATTGCCGCCCTGTTTCGTGACAACGTGCTGTTTCACCCCTCCGGCAGCACGCGTCTGCGCGAAGGCGACGTATTGTGTGTTATTGGCCGCGAACGCGACCTGCCCGCCTTAGGTAAGCTGTTCAGCCAGTCGCCGCCAGTGTCGTTAGACCAGCGTTTCTTTGGTGATTTTATTCTTGAAGCCAGCGCGAAATATGCCGATGTGGCACTGATTTATGGCCTGGAAGATGGCACCGGGTATCGCGATAAGCAGCAAACGCTGGGTGAAATTGTCCAGCAACTGTTGGGGGCTGCGCCGGTCGTCGGTGACCAGGTGGAATTTGCTGGCATGATCTGGACGGTAGCCGAGAAAGAAGATAATGCCGTGCTGAAAGTGGGTGTCCGTGTGGCAGAAGATGAGGATGAGTAACGCGGATGTTTTTTGCCGGGTGGAGGCTGCGCCTTACCCGGCCTACAAAAGTTACACCGTCACTACCGGCACACGCAGCGCCAAAGAACACATTAATTCATAACCCACCGTGCCCGCCGCTGTCGCCACATCGTCGATTTTAATCTCTTTACCCCACAGCTCCACTGGCGTCCCGATCCCCGCCTGCGGGCACGGCGTCAGGTCTACCGCCAGCATATCCATGGATACCGTGCCGACCGTCCCGGTACGTACGCCATCCACCAGCACAGGCGTGCCGCTTGGCGCATGGCGCGGATAACCATCGGCATAGCCTGTCGCCACAATCCCAATGCGCTGGTCACCACTGGCAGTGTAACGACCACCGTAACCCACCCGGTCACCCGCTTTCAGCGTTTGCACGCCGATAATCTCACTGCTCAGGGTCATCACCGGTTTCAGGCCGGTATTGGCGATGTCCCGCCATTGTCCCGACGGCGATGCGCCATACAGAATAATGCCCGGACGAACCCAGTCATAATGCGCTTGTGGGTGCCACAGCGTCGCAGCCGAATTCGACAGCGAACGTCGACACTCCAGCCCTTCCGTTGCCTGCGCAATACGCGCCATCGCGTCCTTGATGCCATCCGGATGTTCAGCATCCGCAAAATGTGACATCAGCGTCATTTCACCCACGTTAGGCATTGCCCGTAACTGTTGCCAGACGGTCGCAACGCGCTCTGGTAAGAAACCCAGCCGGTTCATGCCGCTATTCACCTTGAGGTAAATATCCAGCGGCGCGTTCAGGCGGGCATTTTGCAACGCTTTGAGCTGCCAGTTACTGTGGACACAAGTGGTCAGACGATATGTGTCATACACCGTCAGGTCTTCGGCATGGAAAAAACCCTCCAGCATTAAAATCGGTCCTTTCCATCCCCGCTCGCGCAGGGTGATCGCCTCCTCGAGATTGAGCATCGCGAAACCATCGGTCGTTCCCAGTGCATTCCAGACACGTTCTATACCGTGTCCGTAGGCATTAGCTTTTACGACCGACCAGACGCGGGAGTCCGGCGCAGCCTGACGCGTAATGGTCAGGTTTTGTTTCAACGCCTGCAGGTCAATGCTGGCCAGTATCGGGCGGGTCATCTCGCGTCCTTATTAGTTATGTACGCCATGTAAATGCCGCGGGCGAGACGGGGTAAATCCCGGACTGTAACGCGCCACGCTCAGATCGTCATAAGGTATGGCAGGCGTGCGACCAGAGAGGATATCGCTCAGCAACTGACCGGATCCACACGCCATCGTCCAGCCCAATGTGCCATGACCCGTATTGAGCAGCAGATTCTTAAAGCGGGTACGCCCCACCACTGGCGTTCCGTCTGGCGTCATCGGACGCAGCCCGGTCCAGAAGGTGGCCTGTTCCACATGCCCACCGCGCGGAAAGAGATCGCGCACCACCATCTCCAGCGTTTCACGGCGTGGTTGTAGTAGCTCAGTATTAAAACCAACAATCTCTGCCATACCGCCAACACGAATACGCTCATCAAAACGGGTAATGGCGATTTTGTAGGTTTCATCAAGAATAGTGGAAACCGGCGCACCATCATCTTCTGCCACCGGAATGGTTAATGAGTAGCCCTTGAGCGGATACACCGGAATATCAACGATCCCTTTGAGCATCGCCGTGGAGTACGAGCCAAAGGCCATCACATAGGCATCGGCTTTGACTATCTCTTCTCCGCACTGAACGCCATAAATCTGCTCGCCATCGCTCAGCAGCTTATCGACCGGAGTGTTAAAACGGAATTTTACCCCCGCCTGCTCGGCCATTTGCGCCAGACGCTGGGTAAACAGCTGACAGTCACCGGTTTCGTCATTCGGTAACCGTAACCCGCCTGTCAGTTTGTGCGCGACCTCTGCCAGCGCAGGTTCGACTTCCGCCAGGCGACTTGCTTCCAGCAGTTGATAGGGTACGCCCGCATCTTCGAGCACGGCGATGTCGCGGGTGGCGTTCTCATACTGTTGAGCGGTACGGAACAGTTGCAGGGTTCCGCCCTGACGTCCTTCGTACTCGATACCGGTAGAGGCACGTAACGCTTTCAGGCAATCACGGCTGTATTCCGCCAGGCGCACCATCCGCCCCTTGTTTTCCATGTAGTGGCTGGTATCGCAGTTGCGCAGCATTTGCCACATCCATTTCAACTGGAACTGCGTCCCGTCGAGGCGTACTGCCAACGGCGCGTGGCGCTGAAACATCCATTTAATCGCTTTTAGCGGTACGCCTGGGGCCGCCCACGGCGCGGCATAACCAGGGGAGATTTGCCCGGCGTTCGCCGCACTGGTTTCCAGTGCCGGCCCCGGCTCACGATCGATGACGGTGACATCGTGTCCAGCCTGACTTAAATACCAGGCGCTGGTCACGCCAACGACGCCACTTCCCAGTATGACAACTCGCATAGCCACTCCGTTAACAGTAAAAGAACAATCTTCTAATTACATCTTGATAACTCAGTTGAAAATATTATTCAACATATGGCTTTTTTATGGTGACGTATCTCACACATAGCAGTGATTGCAGGGAAGTCTCTGCTTTGGCATCTCCTGCTGTGCGTTATTTTTATCCAGCATAAAATTTTGTCACCTGGCCGTTTTTCGACGCTTCGCTGACGTGAAATCGCAAAGAAAAAATTTCTCCTGCAGCACGTTTTTTAACACCATGATCTATGCTTGAAATGAGGTACTCCAGACAGAGAGTGCCGCCAACAATGAGGGTGCGCGAATGGCTACGATTGATTCCATGAACAAGGACAGCACACGGTTAAGCGATGGACCCGACTGGACGTTTGATCTGCTGGATGTCTATCTGGCAGAGATAGACCGCGTGGCGAAACTCTACAGGCTGGATACCTACCCGCACCAAATCGAGGTGATCACCTCCGAGCAAATGATGGACGCCTATTCCAGCGTTGGGATGCCGATCAACTATCCGCACTGGTCGTTTGGTAAAAAGTTTATTGAAACCGAACGCTTGTACAAGCATGGTCAGCAAGGGCTGGCCTATGAGATTGTTATTAACTCCAACCCGTGTATCGCGTACCTGATGGAAGAGAACACCATCACCATGCAGGCACTGGTCATGGCGCATGCCTGCTATGGACATAACTCTTTCTTCAAGAATAACTACCTGTTCCGCAGTTGGACGGACGCCAGTTCCATCGTCGATTACCTGATCTTCGCGCGAAACTACATTACCCAGTGTGAAGAGCGTTACGGCGTGGATGAAGTCGAAAAGCTTCTCGACTCCTGCCATGCGTTGATGAACTACGGCGTGGACCGCTATAAACGCCCGCAAAAGATCTCACTACAGGAAGAGAAGGCCCGGCAGAAAAGCCGTGAAGAGTATCTGCAAAGTCAGGTGAATATGCTGTGGCGTACGTTGCCGAAGAAAGAGGAAGAGAAGACGATCTCTACCGCGCGTCGTTATCCTTCTGAGCCGCAGGAAAACCTGCTGTATTTTATGGAGAAAAACGCCCCACTGCTGGAGTCCTGGCAACGCGAAGTTCTGCGCATTGTGCGTAAGGTGAGCCAGTATTTTTATCCGCAGAAACAGACTCAGGTGATGAATGAGGGATGGGCAACTTTCTGGCACTACACCATCCTCAATCACCTTTATGATGAAGGCAAAGTCACCGAGCGCTTTATGCTGGAGTTTCTGCATAGCCATACCAACGTGGTATTCCAGCCACCGTATAACAGTCCATGGTATAGCGGGATAAACCCGTATGCGCTTGGCTTTGCTATGTTCCAGGATATCAAACGTATTTGTCAGTCGCCCACCGAGGAGGACAAATACTGGTTCCCAAATATTGCGGGTTCCGACTGGCTGGAAACGCTGCATTTCGCGATGCGTGATTTTAAAGATGAGAGCTTTATCAGCCAGTTCCTGTCACCAAAAGTGATGCGCGATTTCCGCCTGTTCACGGTGCTGGATGATGACCGCCATAATTACCTGGAAATTTCAGCGATTCACAATGAAGAGGGGTATCGCGAGATCCGTAACAGGCTGTCATCGCAATATAACCTGAGCAATCTGGAGCCGAATATTCAAATCTGGAATGTCGATCTGCGCGGCGACCGTTCACTGACCTTGCGTTATATCCCACATAACCGCGCGCCGTTGGATAAAGGACGCAAAGAGGTGCTTAAGCATGTGCACCGGCTATGGGGTTTTGATGTGATGCTGGAGCAGCAGAATGAAGATGGCAGCGTTGAGCTGCTGGAGCGTTGCCCGCCAAGGATGAACGGCCTGTAACGCTTATTGCCGGAGGCGGTGTAAATACCTTATCCGGCCTACGACGTAGACGCATTGTAGGCCGGATAAGACGCTTTGGCGTCACCATCCGGCATTGCGCGATTAGCGTCCCTGAATAGCTAAATCGCCCGGTAAATTCTTCTGCATACGGTGCCAAATCTCACCACTGTCGTGACCATAGCGGCGCACCGTTTCATAGACCAAATCATGAGCGCCCTGCTCACACAGCTCTGACAGCTTACGGTAGAAGTTCAACGCCAGGCCGCGCGCTTCCGGGTTGGCAAAGTAATGACGGCCAATACGCGTATAAAGTCCTTTCATACCGTTGAGGATCAAACCGTAAATCGGATTGCCCGATGCAAATGCCAGACCACGGAAAATGTTGTAGTCCAGATCGGCAAACGCGTCAGCATGGTCAGCAACCTGATTCGCCGTGGCCAAAACGTCCTGGGCTTTATCAGGATGTTGGCGGAATGCGGTGCGAATAAAGATCGTCGAGATGTTAGTACGCACAGACAGCAGATTATCAATCAACTGCGGAACACTTTCGTGATCGAGACGCGCCAGCGTTTCCAGGATATTCAGTCCGGAGGTTTCCCAAAAGTTATTCACTTTCGTCGGTTTGCCGTGTTGAATGGTCAACCAGCCGTCCCGCGCCAGACGCTGCAAAACTTCGCGTAACGTGGTACGTGTTACTCCAATGAGTTCGGAGAGTTCACGTTCAGCGGGCAAAATAGTGCCAGGTGGGAAGCGGTTATTCCAGATACTCTCAATGATGTACTCTTCCGCGAACCCAGCAGGGCTTTGCGCCTTAATGACCATAGTGATAATTCCATTACACAGCAAAACATAGTTACACACATCATACCAGACGGGTTTCTTAGCTGATAGCTGACGCAACGAAGAAAAAGTGGATCAAGGCTTCATTTTCCAGATAACGCTGATACGCAGTCGGTACGATAAGCCACGTGAAGAGCTTGCCTGCGTTCACTCGTGCCGCTAAGCTTTGCGGTCAAACATAAAAACATGATTTCATTTTTACAGGTAAGGGAAACTGCCATGGAGCTATCATGGGGCCGCGCTATGTGGCGCAACTTTTTAGGCCAGTCGCCGGACTGGTATAAACTTGCACTGCTCGTCTTCTTAATCATTAACCCGCTTATTTTTTTCATCAATCCCTTTATCGCGGGTTGGTTGCTGGTGGCCGAATTCATTTTTACGCTGGCAATGGCGCTTAAGTGTTATCCACTGTTGCCGGGCGGGCTGTTAGCCATCGAAGCTGTCGTCATCGGCATGACCAGCGCCACTCATGTTCGTGAAGAAGTTGCCGCCAACCTTGAAGTGCTCTTGCTGCTGATGTTTATGGTGGCGGGCATCTACTTTATGAAGCAACTGCTGCTGTTTATTTTTACCCGACTGCTGCTCAGTATTCGCTCCAAGATGCTGCTGTCGCTGGCCTTTTGTGTTGCCGCTGCCTTCCTTTCGGCGTTCCTCGACGCATTGACCGTGGTCGCGGTCGTGATCAGCGTGGCGGTCGGTTTTTACGGTATCTACCATCGCGTCGCCTCTTCCCGCCCGGGAGATAACAATTTGCTGGATGACAGCCATATCGACCAGCACAATAAAGTCGTACTGGAGCAGTTCCGCGGTTTTCTGCGCAGCCTGATGATGCACGCGGGAGTCGGCACAGCCTTAGGCGGTGTGATGACCATGGTTGGCGAACCGCAGAACCTGATTATCGCCAAAGCAGCTGGCTGGCATTTTGGTGATTTTTTCCTGCGCATGTCGCCGGTCACCGTCCCGGTGTTGATTTGCGGTCTGCTCACCTGCCTGCTGGTTGAAAAGTTACGTTGGTTTGGCTACGGTGAAACATTGCCGGAAGCTGTCCGTGGCGTTCTGCAACAGTTTGACGATGAAAGCCGGCAACAACGTACCCGCCAGGATAAAATCAAGCTGATTATTCAGGCAGTCATCGGCGTATGGCTGGTCGTCGCCCTCGCGCTGCATCTGGCAGAAGTTGGATTAATTGGCCTGTCGGTGATTATTCTGGCGACTTCGTTAACTGGCGTTACTGACGAACACGCTATTGGTAAAGCCTTCACCGAGTCGCTGCCGTTCACCGCCCTGCTGACCGTGTTCTTCTCTATCGTTGCGGTGATTATCGATCAACAGCTCTTCTCGCCGATTATTCATTTTGTTTTGCAGTCTTCTGAGCATGCACAGCTGACCCTGTTCTATCTTTTCAACGGCCTGCTGTCGTCAATTTCAGACAACGTCTTTGTTGGCACAATTTACATCAACGAAGCGAAAGCGGCGCTGGAGCACGGGACGATTAGCCTGAATCAATATGAACTGTTAGCGGTGGCGATCAATACCGGGACCAACCTGCCTTCCGTGGCCACGCCAAACGGCCAGGCAGCATTCCTGTTCCTGCTGACCTCCGCGCTGGCACCGTTGATTCGCCTTTCTTATGGTCGCATGGTGTGGATGGCTCTGCCGTATACTCTCGTCCTGACGCTCGTCGGTCTGCTTTGCGTAGAGTTCACGCTGGTTCCAGTGACCGAGTGGATGACGCAAACAGGCTGGTTAGCTACACTTTCATAACAATAAACCGGGTAAATCACTGCCCGGTTTGACTTTTTGCATGATAATTATCCGATTACACAATATTTCAATTGCCGCTAGTGGCGCATAAATTGAATTGGTTTAAACTGCGGTCTCTACGCATGTTGCAGGGAAATTATTATGTTGCGATTTTTAAACCAGTGCTCCCGTGGGCGTGGAGCGTGGTTATTGCTGGCGCTAACCGCCCTGGCGTTGGAACTTGTTGCCTTGTGGTTCCAGCATGTCATGCTGCTAAAACCCTGCGTGTTGTGTATTTACGAACGTAGCGCATTATTTGGCGTGATGGGTGCTGGTCTGGTGGGCGCAATTGCCCCAAAAACGCCACTGCGTTATGTGGCAATGCTTATCTGGATTTACAGCGCCTGGCGCGGGCTTCAGTTAGCGTATGAACACACGATGATTCAGCTTCACCCGTCACCGTTCATGACCTGTGATTTTGCCGCGCGCTTCCCGAGTTGGTTACCGCTGGATAAATGGCTGCCGCAGGTATTTATGGCATCCGGTGACTGCGCTGAGCGTCAGTGGTCATTTTTAACCCTGGAGATGCCGCAGTGGCTGTTGGGGATTTTTGCCGCGTATCTGGTCGTTGCAGTGTTGGTGCTGATTGCTCAGCCCTTTAAACCGAAAAAACGTGACCTCTTCGGTCGCTAACAGAACGCTCCTTCGGGAGCGTTTTTTTTGCCATAATGTCATTGCTTGCTGGCATCTATAAGATTTATATTAAATACATCTTATAGATGCCATACAAAGGAGATGTCTTATGTCCCATTTACGCATCCCGGCAAACTGGAAAGTTAAACGCTCTACTCCCTTCTTTACGAAAGACAATGTCCCGGACGCTCTGCTTTCTCACCACAACACAGCAGCCGGCGTTTTTGGACAACTCTGCGTGATGGAAGGCACTGTAACGTATTACGGCTTTGCCAATGAAGACGCAAAAGAACCTGAAGTAAAAGTGGTCATTAATGCCGGACAGTTCGCGACCAGCCCACCGCAGTACTGGCATCGTGTTGAATTAAGCGACGATGCGCAGTTCAACATTAATTTCTGGGTTGAAGATGACAACCATAGTGATGAGATGTATCAGGCGAAAAAGTCTTAATCCTTAACGCCTGTTAATCGATGGGCGGCTTAGTCCGCCCATGAAGGTTTGTTCAGAATATGGTCCTGCCAGTCACGCACTTCTGATTCTTTCACCGCGATATGGCGTACTGAAATACGCTCACCGTGCATTGCCGCCTTTGACCCCGTCAGCAGCGGATGCCACTCCGGCAACCCTTTACCTTCCGCGAGCAGACGATAGGCGCAGGTCATCGGCAACCATTCAAAAGTCGGCAAATTATCGCGCGTCAGCTTGATGCAGTCAGGCTCGTACTCGAATCGACGTTCGTAATTACGGCACTGACAGGTTTTGATATTGAGTTGCTTACACGCGACGTTGGTAAAGTAGATTTCGTCGGTGTCTTCATCCATCAGCTTATGCAGGCAGCATTGGCCGCACCCATCACATAATGACTCCCACTCGGCATCGGTCATTTCATCAAGGGTTTTACTTTGCCAGAAAGGTATGTCGCTCATCAGGGTATCCGCTATTTCACTAAAGCTGCACCTTATAACCAGTCTGGCACGTTGATGCAAGTTTTGCCGCCCGAAATAGGCGGCAAGCAGAGGTTACAGCACCCGGGTGGTTAGCGTCTGACCATGGAAACTGATAGCCAGCTCATCACCGCTGTGTAACGGCCCAACGCCAGCTGGCGTCCCAGTCAATACCACATCACCGGCTTTAAGCGTGAAAAATCGGCTCATGTAAGCAATCAATGGGACAATATGATGGATCATATCCGCCGTAGTGCCCTGCTGGCGGACTTCGCCATTCACCGTTAATCCGAGCTGAGTATCCTGCGGATCACCGTTAAATTCCGCTACCGGAATAAACCCCGACAGCGGGCAAGAGTTGTCAAAACCCTTCGCTTTTTCCCACGGCTGGCCCGCTTTTTTCATTTTGCCCTGAATATCACGCAGGGTCAGGTCCAGCGCCACACCATAGCCAGCGATGGCTTTGCGCACATGCTCTTCTGTCGCCTGGCGCAGGGTTGCACCGATCAGCACGGCCAGTTCAACTTCGTGATGGACGGAACCCATATCCGCCGGAATGACCAGCGGTTGGCGCAAATCACACAGCGCAGTTTCAGGCTTAATAAACAACACTGGCTCTTCCGGCGTTGCTCCCCCCATCTCTTTAATGTGGTTTGCATAATTGCTACCGACGCAAACCACTTTGCTCACCGGATAATCCAGCAGAGCACCATGCCAGTTGTGATGTTGATACATTACTTTCCCCTAACGTAGTCATAGATTTCAGGTACTGCATCGGTGAGACATGCTGCTGCCGGATGCAGTTTAACGTTTAGCGTCTGATGTATTTTCTTTTACCGCAGATAAATGCTGTTTGAGTAAATCTTCAGGCGGCGGTGGTATTTGTAAATAATAGCCCTGCTCGGTTAGTGCCTGTTTTACTTTTTCAAGATCGGCATTAACCAGTTTTTTACGACCATCAAGCGGTAAAATCATTGCCAGCTTTGGCTGGCCAAACCCTTTCATCAGTTCTTCAGGAACACGCGAGAAATCGTCTTTTTTTTCGACATATAAATAGGTCTGGTCACGTTTGCTGCTTCGGTAGATCACACAAAACATATCTTTTACTCTGAATTCACGGAATGGTGGCTTGCCTCAATATAATACTGACTATAACATGCCTTATAGTCTTCGGAATATCACCCCGCACTGGGGATGATAAATAGCAAATTGAGTAAGGCCAGGATGTCAAACACGCCAATCGAGCTTAAAGGCAGTAGCTTCACCTTATCAGTGGTTCACTTACATGAAGCAGAACCCGAGGTTATTCGTCAGGCGTTGGAAGACAAAATCGCGCAGGCACCTGCTTTTTTAAAACATGCTCCCGTCGTAGTTAACGTGAGTGGTCTTGAAAGTCCGGTAAACTGGTCAGCGCTGCAGAAAGTTGTCGCGTCTACTGGATTGCGCATTATCGGCGTTAGCGGATGCAAAGATGCCAGACTCAAAGCTGAAATCGACGAAATGGGTCTTCCTTTACTGACAGAAGGTAAAGAAAAAGCCATTCGTTCCGCACCTGTTGAAACTCCGGCACCTGCCGTACCGCCACAAAACGTTACTCCCATCACAAAAACACGATTAATAAATGTACCGGTTCGTTCCGGTCAGCGTATTTATGCTCCACAATGTGATCTGATTGTTACAAGTCACGTCAGTGCGGGCGCAGAGCTTATCGCTGATGGCAATATTCACGTTTATGGCATGATGAGAGGCCGTGCGCTGGCGGGCGCAAGCGGCGATCGGGAAGCGCAAATTTTCTGTACCCACCTGACGGCAGAACTGGTGTCTATCGCAGGTGTTTATTGGCTGAGTGATAAAATCCCAGCAGAATTTTATGGCAAAGCGGCACGTCTGCAATTGGCAGAGAACGCTTTGACAGTTCAACCGTTGAATTGATCCCTTTTTAACAAGGAATTTCTATGGCACGCATTATTGTTGTTACTTCGGGTAAAGGGGGCGTTGGCAAAACCACCTCCAGCGCGGCCATCGCTACAGGTTTGGCCCAGAAGGGAAAGAAAACTGTCGTTATTGATTTTGATATCGGCCTGCGTAACCTTGATTTGATTATGGGTTGTGAACGCCGCGTCGTTTATGACTTCGTCAACGTTATTCAGGGCGATGCGTCGTTAAATCAGGCGTTGATCAAAGATAAACGTACCGAAAATCTCTTTATTCTTCCGGCCTCACAGACTCGTGATAAAGACGCGCTGACGCGTGAAGGCGTCGCGAAAGTTCTGGACGACCTGAAAACGATGGAATTTGACTTCATCGTCTGCGACTCCCCGGCAGGTATTGAGACCGGCGCGCTGATGGCCCTGTATTTTGCCGACGAAGCCATTATTACCACCAACCCGGAAGTGTCTTCTGTACGTGACTCTGACCGTATTCTGGGTATTCTGGCGTCGAAATCTCGTCGCGCTGAAAATGGCGAAGATCCGATTAAAGAGCATCTGCTGCTTACGCGCTATAACCCTGGCCGCGTAAATAAAGGTGACATGCTCAGCATGGAAGACGTACTGGAAATTCTGCGAATCAAGCTGGTTGGTGTGATTCCTGAAGATCAGTCAGTCCTGCGCGCGTCTAACCAAGGTGAGCCGGTTATTCTCGACATCAATGCTGATGCCGGTAAAGCCTATGCTGATACCGTAGACCGTCTGTTGGGAGAAGAACGTCCTTTCCGCTTCATTGAAGAAGAGAAGAAAGGTTTCCTCAAACGCCTGTTCGGAGGATAAGTTATGGCATTACTGGATTTTTTTCTCTCGCGGAAAAAGAGCACAGCGAACATCGCTAAAGAGCGACTGCAGATTATTGTTGCGGAACGTCGTCGTAGTGACGCAGAGCCACATTATTTACCGCAACTGAGGAAAGATATTCTCGAGGTTATCTGCAAGTATGTACAAATTGATCCTGAAATGGTCACCGTACAGCTTGAACAAAAAGACGGCGATATTTCTATCCTCGAACTTAACGTGACTTTGCCTGAAGCAGAAGAGTCTAAATAGCATCTTTTGTAAATGAGTCATGGTTGAAAAAAGGCAGATTATTCTGCCTTTTTTATTTTTGATCGTAGTCCAGGCTGCGCCCCATTTATTCCAAACTGAACTTCGGGTAGTTCTCAGCAAAATAGCGACGTAAATACTCCACGGTAATACGGATTTTTGCCGATGTCGCCAGACGTGACACATAAACAGCCCAAATATTTGCTGGTTGATAATAGTCAGGCAATATATGAACCAGATGCCCACTGGCGATGTTATCGCAGACATCCCACCATGAACGTAGCGCAATCCCCTGACCATCGACACACCATTGGTGAACAACTTCGCCATGATTGGAGGAGAGCGGCCCCGTCACCTTGATCGAGTGCACGCCCTCTTTATTACGCATTTGCCAGATGCCAAATGGATGATCGCGCTCTTTAATCACCAGGCAGGGCAACGTGGACAGATCGTTCAGTTGCTTCGGTGTACCGTGCTGCGCCACAAACTCAGGCGATGCACACAATACTCGATAATTGGTCGCCAGCTTACGTGCGATCAAATTGGGTGCAATATCATCCCCGATGCGGATATCAAGATCGACACCTTCATTAACCAGATCGACTAACCGATCCTCAACGTCAAACCGCAACTCCAGCTGCGGATACTCTTTTGCCAGCGCTGACAACGCTGGAGCCACTACACGGCGACCAAAACCAAAGCTGCTGATAATACGTAACATCCCCTGCGGGATCTGCCGGACATCAGACAGCTCATCCATCATCTGATCCACATCCTGCAGGATCCGCTGAGCCCATTCGTAGATCCGCTCCCCCTCTTCCGTGATGGTTACGCGTCGTGTAGTCCGGTGCAGCAGCACTACATTCAGCGTCTGCTCCAGCAGGGCAACTCGCTTACTGATAAAAGCCGGTGAAACGCCTAACTCCTCGGCAACGGCGGCAAAACCCGCACGGCGGGCAACCAGCATAAAGACGCGTAAATCATTTAACAGCGGCAGATTATTCATGATCTGTGTTTTATGTTTCACCAGTTGGAGGGATTAACTATTAATCAGTCAATTATAGGATAAGGGGAAAGTCAATTTTGATGGCGTACAAGTGAGAGCTGCTATGAAGAAAACCTGTCGTATTGCCGCTATCCCCGGAGATGGCATTGGTAAAGAAGTCCTGCCTGAAGGCATTCATGTGTTACAAGCGGCCGCTGAGCGCTGGGGGTTGTCGCTCAGCTTTGAGCAAATGGAATGGGCCAGCTGCGAGTACTATATGCATCACGGCAAGATGATGCCCGATGACTGGCATGAACAGTTGAAATCCTTCGATGCTATCTACTTTGGTGCGGTCGGCTGGCCGGACACTGTACCGGATCACATCTCACTATGGGGCTCGTTGCTCAAGTTTCGTCGGGAGTTCGATCAATACGTCAACCTGCGTCCGGTACGCCTGTTTCCTGGTGTTCCTTGCCCACTGGCGGGTAAGAAACCTGGCGACATTGATTTCTACGTTGTACGTGAAAACACCGAAGGCGAGTATTCATCACTGGGTGGGCGCGTAAGCGAGGGTACCGAACATGAAGTGGTCATTCAGGAGTCGGTCTTCACCCGTCGCGGCGTGGATCGTATATTGCGTTACGCTTTCGAGCTGGCGCAAAACCGCCCACGTAAAACCCTGACCTCGGCGACCAAATCCAATGGCCTGGCTATCAGCATGCCTTACTGGGATGAGCGCGTTGAAGCTATGGCGGCTCACTATCCCGAGATCCGTTGGGATAAACAGCATATCGACATTCTGTGCGCCCGCTTTGTGATGCAGCCAGAGCGTTTTGACGTGGTGGTCGCCTCTAACCTGTTTGGCGACATCCTGTCCGATTTGGGACCTGCCTGCACTGGCACGATTGGCATTGCACCTTCGGCAAACTTAAATCCGGAACGAACCTTCCCATCGTTGTTCGAACCGGTCCACGGTTCGGCCCCGGATATCTACGGCAAGAATATTGCTAACCCAATTGCCACCATCTGGGCTGGTGCGATGATGCTGGATTTCCTTGGCAACGGCGATGCGAATTATCAGGCGGCCCACGATGGCATTCTGGCTGCGATTGAACAGGTTATTGCCAGCGGCCCGAAAACGCCGGATATGAAAGGCAATGCCACCACTCAACAGGTAGCTGACGCTATCTGCCGGGCACTGCGTTAGAGGTCAAACCACGGAATATGAGCCGCGTCACTGACGCGGTTTTTTTATGTGTTCTGTACGTCAAATAACCTGCGTGAATTCACCTTTTATTATTTCCGTTCCGTGTTTTATTGCTTCACGCATCAGGCAATTGTTTAATTCATGTAAAGAACAAATAATAAAATTGTTAAATACGAAGCGACAAAATCTTACCCTACAGCATGATAACAACGACAGGCTAATGCCAAACGCGGGCGACTATGCCCAGGAGATCATCCATGTTGAGCAACGTAAAGAAAAAAGATGTGCCACTGATAGCCATCAGCCTGGTGGCTATTCTTTTTATCGCCGCCACACTCAGTTTCTTCCCTCAGCAGTCTGCACAAGTTGCAAATACCATTTTTAACGGCGTGACCCGAATGCTGGGTTCCGCCGTGCAGATCCTGGTCCTCATGGCCATGGGGCTGGTTGTCTGGCTGGCCACCAGCAAATACGGCAATATTCGCCTCGGTGAAGGTAAAGCGGAATACAGTACCCTTTCCTGGCTGTTTATGTTTATTTGCGCTGGATTAGGCTCCTCCACGCTCTACTGGGGGGTTGCTGAATGGGCCTATTACTACCAAACGCCGGGGCTGAACATCGCCCCACACTCACAAAAGGCCCTGGAATTCAGTCTGCCTTACTCCTTTTTCCATTGGGGGATCAGCGCATGGGCGACCTACACGCTGGCCTCGTTAACCATGGCCTACCATTTCCATGTGCGTAAAAATAAAGGCTTGAGCCTGTCCGGGATAATTGCTGCTATCACCGGCGTTCATCCACAGGGCGTATGGGGAAGACTGGTCGATTTGATGTTCCTGATCGCCACCGTCGGCGCGTTAACCATCTCCCTGGTCGTTACCGCTGCAACCTTCACTCGTGGTTTATCAGCACTTACCGGTTTACCGGATAACTTCACGGTGCAAGCCTTTGTGATCCTGTTCTCTGGCGGCATTTTCTGCCTGAGCTCCTGGATTGGCATCAACAATGGTCTGCAACGTCTGAGCAAAATGGTCGGCTGGGGGGCATTTTTACTGCCGTTGGTGGTACTGATTGTCGGCCCAACCGAGTTCATCACCAATAACATCATCAACGCTATTGGCCTGACGACACAAAACTTTTTGCAGATGAGTCTGTTTACCGATCCACTCGGTAACGGTGAGTTTACCCGCAACTGGACGGTGTTCTACTGGCTGTGGTGGATCTCCTACACCCCGGGCGTCGCTATGTTTGTCACGCGCGTATCCCGCGGTCGCAAAATTAAAGAGGTTATCTGGGCATTAATCCTCGGTAGCACCGTTGGCTGCTGGTTCTTCTTCGGGGTGATGGAGAGCTACTCTATCCATCAGTTTGTCAATGGCGTGATTGATATCCCGCAGATCATGGCAACGCAGGGCGGAGAAACGGCTGTGCAGCAGGTACTGATGTCACTGCCTGCCGGGAAGCTGTTCCTGGTCGCGTATCTGGCCATCATGATTATTTTCCTTGCCTCGCATATGGATGCTGTGGCCTACACCATGGCAGCCACCAGCACACGTAATCTACAGGAAGGGGATGATCCTGAACGTGGCTTACGTTTGTTCTGGTGTGTGGTCATCACATTAATTCCATTATCAATTTTATTCACCGGTGCGTCTCTGGAAACAATGAAGACCACGGTGGTACTGACCGCCCTTCCCTTCCTCGCCATCCTGTTGGTAAAGGTCGGCGGTTTTCTTCGCTGGGTACGGCAGGATTATGCCCATGTTCCTGCTCACCAAATTGAAAGTCATCTTCCCGAAGCACCGGGCGACGCGCCTGTCACGCCACCGGCTGGGACACTACTCAAAGGCGGCAATTAAGCGCCAGTCAAAAATCTTCTTACTCACAAATTAAAGGTAATCCAATGAGCAATCTGAGCCCTGAGTTTATTCTGCCGCAAAATTTTTGTGCCAATCCGCAGGACGCCTGGACTATCCCGGCACGGTTCTATACCGACCAGCAGGCTTTTGAACACGAACAAGAGAACGTGTTTGCCAAAAGCTGGATTTGTGTTGCCCACAGCAGCGAACTGGCAAAGCCAAATGACTATGTCACGCGTGAAGTGATTGGTGAGAACATCGTGCTGGTGCGTGGCCGCGATAATGTACTGCGCGCATTCTACAACGTCTGCCCGCATCGTGGTCATCAACTGCTGAGCGGCGAAGGGAAAGCCAAGAACGTGATTACCTGCCCCTACCACGCGTGGGCATTCAAACTTGATGGCAATCTGGCTCATGCCCGTAACTGTGAAAACGTCGCCAACTTTGACAGTGAGAAGGCTCATCTGACACCAGTGCGACTCGAAGAATATGCCGGTTTTGTATTCATCAATATGGACCCGAACGCCGGTAGCGTTGAAGATCAGCTTCCGGGACTGGCAGCCAAAGTCGTCGAGGCCTGCCCTGACGTGCACGATCTGAAACTCGCCGCGCGTTTCACTACCCGCACGCCGGCCAACTGGAAAAATATCGTTGATAACTATCTGGAGTGCTACCACTGCGGTCCGGCCCACCCTGGTTTTTCCGACTCAGTACAGGTTGACCGTTACTGGCATACCATGCACGGCAACTGGACGCTGCAATACGGTTTTGCCAAACCCTCTGAACAATCGTTTAAGTTCGAAGAAGGTGTTGATGCTGCGTTCCACGGCTTCTGGTTGTGGCCGTGCACCATGCTTAACGTCACGCCAATCAAAGGCATGATGACCGTTATTTATGAATTCCCGGTGGATGCAGAAACCACACTGCAAAACTACGACATCTATTTCACTAATGAAGAGCTGACCGAAGAGCAAAAAGCGCTGATCGAATGGTATCGCAATGTCTTCCGCCCTGAGGATTTACGCCTGGTTGAGAGCGTACAAAAAGGTCTGAAATCACGTGGCTATCGTGGACAGGGACGCATTATGGCGGATACCAGCGGTAGCGGAATCTCCGAACATGGCATTGCCCATTTCCATAACCTGGTCGCTCAGGTGTTTCAGAATTAATCAGTGAAGGAGTTAGTCATGACCGTTTTTCAGACTTCACTTTTTCGCCAGCAGGCGTTTATCGCCGGACTGTGGTGTGATGCCGATGACAGTAACACGTTGTCGGTCAGCAACCCGGCAACAGGGGCCGTTCTGGGACAAATTCCCAACATGGGAACGTCAGAGGCGCAACGCGCCATTGATGCCGCCTCTCAGGCGCTTCCTGCCTGGCGGGCAATGACCGCAGCCCAACGTTCCACGTTGCTTAAAGCCTGGCATCATTTAATTCTCGACAACAAAACGGCGCTGGCGCAAATCATGACCGCCGAGCAGGGCAAACCGCTGGCTGAGGCGGAAGGAGAGATTGTCTATGCCGCGTCGTTTATTGAGTGGTTTGCCGAGCAGGCTAAACGTACTAATGGCGAGATTATCCCCTCGCCTGCGGCGGATAAACGGTTGATGGTTATCCGTCAGGGTATCGGTGTCTGCGCGGCAATAACACCATGGAACTTCCCTGCGGCAATGATCACCCGCAAAGCCGGTCCCGCGCTGGCTGCAGGTTGTACGATGGTAGTAAAACCGGCCAACGAAACACCGTTTACCGCTCTGGCGCTGGCAGAACTTGCACGTCAGGCCGGTATTCCGGCGGGTGTTATCAATGTCGTGACCGGAAAGTCCCGCGAAATTGGTGCATTGTTCACCGCAGACGATCGCGTACGCAAACTGTCGTTTACCGGCTCTACCGAGGTAGGGCGCGTACTGATGCGCCAGTGTTCCGATTCTATCAAAAAGGTTTCACTGGAGCTGGGCGGCAACGCGCCGTTTATCGTATTTGAGGACGCGGATCTCGACAAAGCCGTTGAAGGCGCGCTGGTGGCTAAATTCCGCAATGCCGGACAGACCTGTGTTTGCGTGAACCGTTTTTACATTCATCAGGCTGTTTATGACGCGTTTTGCGAGAAATTCGTGGCCCGGGTCGCCGCTCTGAAAGTCGGCAACGGTGAGCAACCCGGCGTACAAACCGGTCCGCTGATCAATAGCACCGCCGTCGACAAAGTGCAGTCGCTTCTTGATGACGCGCTGACGCGGGGCGCCACGCTGTTAACCGGGGGTCAACGCCATGCTCTGGGAGGAAACTATTTTACGCCCACCGTCATCGGCAACGTGCAGCCGGGCACGCAGTTGCTCCAGGAAGAGATATTAGGACCGGTCGCCGCGCTGGTGAAGTTTGAAGATGAACAGGATGCGATCCGCCAGGCAAATGACACCATTTATGGACTGGCATCCTACTTCTACAGCAATGATGCCGCACGCATCTGGCGTGTTTCAGAGCAACTGGAGTATGGCATGGTCGGTATTAATACCGGACTGATCTCGAATGAAGTCGCCCCTTTCGGTGGTGTGAAGCAATCAGGGCTGGGGCGAGAAGGTTCTGAACACGGTATCGAAGATTACCTGGAGATGAAATATCTCTGCCAGGGGCTGTAACGACAGATTCCGGCGCGCCGGGTAACCCGCGCCGGACAGATTTTTTAGGGAGTGCCGCAATGTCTGAATATCAAATGCGAGAAGTTCAGGTCAGTCAGATTGAAACGATTACCGCGCATGTAAAGCGCTTCACCTTAACGGCTGCCTCAGGCGATCCGTTGCCTGCGTTCCAGGGCGGCAGCCATATCATCGTGCAGATGCACGATGGCGAAAATCTCTATAGCAACGCGTACTCGCTGATGAGCTCGCCGTTGGATACCCGCACCTGGCAAATCGCTGTGCGCCTGGAGGAGAATTCCAAAGGCGGCTCACGATACCTGCATCAGCAGGTCAAACCCGGCGATACGCTGACGATTTCCACGCCCAATAATCTTTTCGCCCTCGAACCGCAGGCGCAAAAGCATTTGTTAATCGCTGGCGGCATCGGTATTACGCCCTTCCTGTCGCAGATCCCGGAACTCGAAAGCGCCCAGGCACAGTGGCAGCTACATTACTGTTCACCCAGCCCTGAAAACTGCGCGTTTCATGATGAACTGAAACAGCACCGCCAGGCCAATCGCATTCATCTGCACCTTTCGAGTGAAGGCACACGCCTCGACCTGGCACGTCTGCTTGCCGATGTAGAACCCGGCACCCATATTTATACCTGCGGCCCGGCCGCGCTTAACGATGCCGTAAGAAGCGAGGCCGCCCGCCACGGTCTGGATAACAATACGCTGCATTTCGAGCAATTTGCGGTAGAAGATAAAAGCGGTGATGCTTTCACCCTCGTGCTGGCACGTTCCGGACGTGAGTTTGTCGTTCCGCAAGAGATGACGATTCTGCAGGTTATCGAAAATAACAAAGCTGCCAGAGTCGAGTGCCTGTGCCGTGAAGGCGTGTGCGGTACCTGTGAGACGACGATTCTTGAAGGGGAAGCGGATCACCGCGATCAATACTTTAGCGACGACGAAAAAGCCAGCCAGCAGAGCATGCTTATTTGCTGTTCACGTGCCAAAGGCAAACGCCTGGTGCTTGATTTGTAGAATTTAACCGACCGGATAAGCGATGGACTCCCCGGTCGGCCTGCTCGCTTACTGTGGATAGTCCAGCAGCAGCGTCTTGAGGCGGTCGGCCATCAGTTCGCCACGCCAACCGGAAATCAGCTCCGGCAGGGACGCCTGCGGCTTTAATTTCCAGTGCCAGTTGAGCAGTTGGTTGATTTGACGACGCGAAGCAAGGAGTTCCACGCTAAGATTCTGCTCCGCACTCACATCGGCCACCAGGGCTTTAATGGCTTTGAATGCCTTGCGATAACCCGGCATATCCATCAGATTCAGCAACGGTTGCGGCAGCGACTCTTCCGGTAAGGCCTGTGCCTTTTCTACCAGGGAGATCAGCGTCTTGCCGTGGAAGCGAATTTCGCTCCCGGAAAGTCCCAGACTATCCAGCTCGCCCAGACTGCCCGGCATATAACGGGCCACCGCCCACAGATGCTCTTCACGCACCACGAAGTTTACCGCCAGATCGCGCTCACGCGCTTTGCGCAACCGCCAGTCGGCAAGCAGTTGCAGACAGGCGAGCTGACGGGTACGCAACTGCCAGGCATTGGTAATTTCTCGCCACGCATCTTCGGGTGCCAGAATTTCCTGACGACGCTGTTGCATCAAACGACATTCGTCCAGCGCAGCGGGCAGCCAGCCGGATGCATCGGTTTCTGCCATCAGTTTTGTGGTGATCGGTAATAAATACCAGACATCTGCCGCCGCATACTCGCACTGCCGCTCAGTCAGCGGTCTGGCCAGCCAGTCGGTACGTGATTCACTTTTATCCAGCACCACCCCGGTGAACTCTTCCACCATCGCAGCAAAGCCCCACGACAGTGGGCGCCCACAAAAGGCAGCCAGAATCTGTGTATCGATCAGTGGTTGCGGGAGCTCACCAAACGTGTTGAGAAACACTTCGAGGTCTTCACTTCCGGCATGCAGGAATTTGGTGATCGCAGTGTTACGCAGGATATCGCGCAGCGGCGACCAGTCGGTGATCCCCTGCGGGTCAATCAGAGCAACGTGTTTGCCATCAAACAGCTGGATCAGTCCCAACTGCGGGTAGTAGGTACGCGTGCGAACAAATTCGGTATCCAGGGCTATCGCCGGAAATTCACGAACGGCTTCGCACAGCGTGGCCAACGCGTCGTCCGTGGTGATCATTTGATAATTCAAATCGTGCTCTCTTAGGTTTTCGCCAAAAAAAACGCCGGATTATCCGGCGCTTTCTGCTGGCTGTCTTAACGCTCAGCCTTTATTGTCCACTTTGCCGCGCGCTTCGTCACGTAATTCTCGTCGCAAAATTTTACCGACGTTAGATTTCGGCAACTCATCACGGAATTCCACCAGCTTCGGTACTTTATAGCCCGTCAGGTGACGACGGCAGAAAGTAACCAGCGCTTCATCGGTTAACGAGGCGTCTTTCTTCACCACGAAAATTTTCACCGCTTCACCGCTGCTGCCTGATGGAACGCCAACGGCAGCCACTTCCTGCACACCTGGATGTTGCATCACCACGTCTTCAATTTCGTTCGGATAGACGTTAAAGCCGGAGACCAGGATCATATCTTTCTTACGATCAACAATACGCAGGAAGCCTTCATCATCCATCACCGCAATATCGCCGGTGTGCAGCCAGCCGTCTTTGACGATTTCGTCTGTGGCGTCTGGTCGCTGCCAGTACCCCAGCATCACCTGCGGACCTTTCACGCACAGTTCGCCCGGTTCTCCCGGTGGCACTTCGTTGTCGTCATCATCCACCAGTTTGACCTCGGTAGACGGAACCGGTAACCCGATACTGCCGCTATGGTAGTCGATATCGTGAGGGTTGACGCTCACCAGCGGAGCGCACTCCGTCAGGCCATAGCCTTCCAGCAGATACTGCCCCGTCAGCTTCACCCAACGTTCCGCTACCGCCTGTTGAACCGGCATCCCGCCGCCTGCAGAAAGGTGCAGTGACGAGAAGTCCAGTTGCTGGAACTCTTTGTTATTCAGCAGCGCGTTAAACAGCGTGTTAACGCCGGTCATCGCGGTGAAGGGATATTTCGCCAGCTCTTTTACCAGTCCGGGAATATCGCGCGGGTTGGTAATCAGCAGATTTTGACCGCCCAGCTCAATAAACAGCAGGCAGTTCATCGTCAGCGCAAAAATGTGATACAGCGGTAGAGCTGTTACCACCAACTCTTTGCCCGGATGCAGCAACGGACCATAGGTGGCATTAACCTGCTCCAGGTTAGCCAGCATGTTACGGTGCGTGAGCATTGCGCCTTTCGCCACACCGGTGGTACCACCGGTATACTGCAGGAAAGCCAAATCTTCTGACACGACTTCCGGCTTCACATACTGCATGCGGTAGCCGTTTTGCAGCGCACTGCGAAACGAGATGGCATCCGGCAGGTGATATTTCGGCACCAGACGCTTGATATATTTCACGACGAAGTTAACCAGCGTCCCTTTGGCGGTGGACAACTGATCGCCCATACGCGTCAGGATCACGTGTTGAACTGAGGTCTTATCGACCACTTTCTCCAGCGTGTGAGCAAAGTTAGAGACGATGACGATCGCCGATGCACCGCTATCGTTGAGCTGATGTTCCAGCTCGCGAGGCGTGTACAGCGGGTTCACGTTCACAACTATCATGCCAGCACGTAAAATCCCAAACAGTGCAACGGGATATTGCAACAGGTTGGGCATCATCAGTGCCACGCGATCGCCCTTTTTCAGTCCAAGTCCTTGTTGCAAATAAGCCGCGAATGCCCGACTGCGCTCTTCGAGTTTGCGGAAGGTCATCACCTCCCCCATGTTCATAAACGCGGGTTGATCGGCATACCGTCTTACTGAGTGTTCAAAGAGTTCCACCAGGGATTGATAACGGTCAGGATTGATCTCCGCGGGAACACCAGCGGGATAACGGTTAAGCCAAACCTTTTTCAATACATCACCTCTAAAATGCGTATTCGTCGTCATCACAACCCCAGGCAATAAACAAACTGTTAACATAATATTAACTCAGCGTACCAGTTTGTTTATTACACAACGACAAGGTTGCGAAGCACGTCACTATTTATTTTTCTTATATCCACGTTAATGCAGAAACAGCGGACGAGCCGCTGTTTCTTTTATCATTAAAACAAAGAGTTACTCTGTTACTATCGTCTGAACCTGCGCGGGACCGGGATTGTACCATCCCCATCCGCCGTAGCCACCGTAAGGCCAGCCACGCGCACCGTAGAACCAGGGGTCAATCGGCTGCGGAGGCATGACAATCTGCTGAGTAATATGCCAGCGTTTATAACCGGTTACCTGCATCAGCATGAACTTATACGGTGTACTACCTATTTTTCCGTCCACAGTTCCGCTAATGGGTCCGACGACGGTGACCAGTTGACCACGAAAATCTACCGGGTCGAGAAAACCGTTAACATCGGCATAAATTCGCCCGCGTGACGCTTCGCCCAGAATCGGTCGTGCCCCGCTATCGAGCGGCATAGTGGCGATCTCCAGTCGGGATTTCCCCTGCTGGTTTTGAATATCCACCACCTTACCGCCAAAACGTGCTTCTTGTCCGACGTACAACTGCGGCGCATTCATCACCCGCACCAGATCCTGCTGCGGTGTCGGGCTCGAACCTTTAATCGCATCCGGGATGGTGACGCAGCCGCTTAGCGATAACGCCAATACGCCTGCCAGTACACCTTTCAATAACTGCTTTTGCACCACCATATTGCGACTCCCTTTTCTTAGCCTCTGCCCGGACATGTTCGCGATGCTGTGTATTGACATCAGTGCGAATTTACCAGGGATGTACTACTAAGATTCATTCTTTACCGGGAAGTTTCTTCCACGCCACGGTGTTACGTAAATAAACCGGTTCAGCATGTTCAACCGCCACGGTCTTACCGGCAGCCAGCATTTGCGTGGCGACAGGCAGCATATCTTCTGCCGCAGGAAGCAATACGTCGCCATCGTTCAGCATCAGACCACTATCTTTGCCGAGTTCAGGCCAGGCTGGCCAGCCCGTGCCAACGGTTACCCAGTCGCCAGAAAGCTGCAGCAGGCGATCGTGTACCTGCTCCGGCGTTAACACCGCTTCTGTCTCTTCGCCGTGCCAGATGCCATCTTCATCACGCTGGTATTCAGCCCAGTACACTTCACCCATACGCGCATCAATCGCGGCCAGTACGCGGGTAGCGCCCGATTTACGCCAGGCCCCCTGTGCCATTGTCGCGAGAGTGGAGACGCCGATCATCGGTAAATTCGCGCCTAACGCCAGCCCCTGGGCAATGCCAATCCCAATACGGACACCGGTGAAACTACCGGGACCGCGCCCAAATGCCAGGGCGTCAATGTCGGTTAACGTGAGATCGCCAGCGGCCAGGATTTCCTCGACCATCGGTAAAATTCGTTGGGTATGTTCTCGTGGGCAAAGCTCGAAGTGAGCCTTGATAGTACCGTCATTCCACAGGGCAACAGAGCACGCCTCTGTGGCGGTATCGATAGCCAGAATTCGCATGGGTGTTTGTGATCAGATCAATAAATTTGGCGCGCATCTTACCACACTCCGTAACAAATTACTCAGTCGTTGGTATGGCAAGAAAGCGAACCGCGCGAGCTATGTCACGCGTCCGCGGCGCAGGAGGAAGACTCGCCAGGAAGGTGGCGCCGTATGGCCGCATAACCAGACGATTGTCGCAAATCACCAGCACGCCGCGATCGTCGGCATCACGTATCAGACGCCCTACCCCCTGCTTCAGGGTGATTACCGCATCCGGCAACTGCACGTCTTCAAACGGATCGCCGCCGCGCAGGCGGCAGTCCTCCATTCGCGCTTTTAACAGCGGGTCATCCGGCGAGGTAAACGGCAGTTTGTCGATAATGACTAGCGACAGCGTATCGCCACGCACGTCTACCCCTTCCCAGAAGCTGCTGGTGGCGACCAGTAATGCATTACCTGCGCTGACAAACTGCTGTAACAGTTGCCCTTTACTGGTTTCGCCCTGCAGCAACACGGGAAGCGTCATGGTGGCGCGGAATTGTTCCGCCAGATCGCGCATCATCGCGTGCGAAGTGCACAGCATAAAGCAGCGACCGTTGTTCGCTTCAATAATGGGACGCAGCATGGAAGCCAACTGCCGCGCAGCCCCCGGCTGGTTGGTTTGCGGGAGATTACGCGGCACGCACAGCAGCGCCTGGCGCGTGTAATCAAATGGACTCGGCAATAACATCGACTCGGCATCTTCAATCCCCAACCTCGCGGTGAAATGATGAAGGTCATCGTTTACCGACAGCGTCGCGGAAGTAAAAATCCAGCAGCCCGGCTTTTGTTCCATCACTTCTTTGAATTTATCCGCCACAGTGAGCGGCGTCAGCGCGAGCGTAAAATGGCGGGAGGTGCATTCATACCAGTAGCTGAAGCCTGGCTGGTTGATCTCTTTCAGACGCTTCAGGCGCGCACGGTAAAGCGTGGCACGTTCAAACGCAGCATCCAGCAAGGCAGAACGGCCGAGAGACAGCTTCGCCACGTCATAACAGAGCTCAAGTGTGTCATCGAGCAGCAAAAACGCGCGCTGCACACGTTGGTCAGCCAACAGCTCTCGTAGGTTTCCACGATAGCCGGGCTCGCCGAGCTGTAGGCGAAAGTCCTGCGCGCTTTGCGCCAGCCGGTCCGCGCATTTTTGTAACTGCTGGGTGTCTTTCAGCTCGGTGCGATAGGCAATGGTGATGTCTTTTGCCAGATCCAGCAGTTGGCGACTGGAAAGCGATTGACCAAAGTACTGGCTGGCGATATCCGGTAGCTGATGGGCTTCATCGAAGATCATCACGTCTGCCTCGGGGATTAATTCACCAAATCCACTCTCTTTCACCACCATATCAGCGAGAAACAGATGATGGTTCACCACGACGACATCCGCTTCCATCGCCTTCTTGCGCGCTTTAACGACAAAGCACTCTTTATACAGCGGGCAGTCGCTGCCAAGGCAATTATCGTTTGTGCTGGTTACCAGCGGCCAGGCCTGAGAGTCTTCCGCCACGCTGACGCAGGTGCTGATGTCGCCATCAAGCGTTTGATTTGACCATGAGCGCAGCAGTATGACATCGCTTAACGTTTGTACCGGTAGATCACCACCCGCCAGCGCCTGCTGTTCGAGGCGTTCCAGACACAGGTAGTTGGAGCGCCCTTTTAGCAACGCCAGCTTACCGGTGAATTTCAGTGCCTTGGCAACGGTGGGAAGATCGCGACTGTAGAGCTGATCCTGCAACGCTTTCGATCCCGTCGACACAATCACTTTCTTTCCAGCGCGAAGCGCTGGGGCGAGGTAAGCGTACGTTTTACCTGTGCCAGTGCCGGCTTCTACAACAAGCGGTTGTGATTTTTCAATGGCATGACTGACAGCAATCGCCATCTGTCGCTGTGGTTCACGCGGTTTAAAACCCGGTATCGCTTTAGCCAATTGACCGTCTGCTGCAAAATCGTCCGTCACACTGCCCCCTGTTCATTTGAACAGGGATTATGTCAGGCCAGCGGGTCTTTCGCCAGTTGAAGAGGTGACGCGGGCGCAACATTATGGCAGTCTTGGCGCAATCTGAAGCCCATGAAGAAAAATGCAAATAAGGAATGATTTATGACGATTGTGCGCATTGATGCTGAAGCTCGTTGGTCTGACGTGGTTATCCATAACAACACGTTGTACTACACCGGCGTGCCGGAGAATCTGGATGCAGACGCTTTTGAGCAAACGGCAAATACGCTGGCGCAAATTGATGCGGTGCTGGAAAAACAGGGTAGCGACAAGTCACGAATCCTTGATGCCACCCTTTTTCTGGCGGACAAAAGTGATTTTGCCGCCATGAACAAAGCCTGGGATGCGTGGGTCGTTGCCGGTCACGCGCCAGTACGTTGTACCGTTCAGGCCGGATTGATGAACCCGAAATACAAAGTCGAGATCAAGATTATCGCTGCGGTTTAAGCGGCGCTACTCGTCTTCATCTTCAAAACGCGCCACGATCCGTTCACCGGTATGGCTGGCGCGTAGCTCTTCAGCAACCAGAGCAATCGCCTGTCCGCTGCTCATCCCCTGCGACATCAGTTCCTGAATCCGCTCTACTGCTTTTTGCTGCTGCTCATGACTGAGTGAAGGTAAACCTGCAAACATTGTTAACTCCTGCTAAATTGTCTGCGCTAATTATTTCATGCTACCGGGCAGTTAGCCAGTAGAGTAGCAACGAGTCAGGACTGATGAAGACGTTATCTCCCACAGTAATCACATTACCCTGGTGTCAGGACGCCGCTGAACGCTATTTTTCGACCTTAAGCCATCTGCCCTGGGCGATGCTGTTGCATTCAGGTCATGCCGATCATCCGCATAACCGTTTTGATATTCTGGTCGCCGACCCTGTAGCGACCCTGGTTACGCGTGCACAGGAGACTATGGTCAAGGACAGGCAAGGCATTTTGCGCACGCTTGATGACCCGATGGCAGTATTATATTCAACGCTAACCGCTCAGGCTATTCAGCCTGATTATCATCCCGACCTCCCGTTCCAGGGCGGCGCACTGGGTTTGTTTGGCTACGATCTGGGCCGCCGCTTTGAATCGCTGCCAAATATTGCCGAACGCGATATCGCCTTGCCGGATATGGGCGTCGGTATCTATGACTGGGCGTTGATTGTCGATCACCAGCTACAGACTGTATCACTGCTTAGCCATAGCGATGTGCATGCCCGTCTGGCGTGGCTCGAAAATCAACTGCCGCCGGTACGCGAGCCATTTACATTAACGTCGGCATGGCACTCGAATATGAGCCGTGAGCAATACGGCGAAAAATTTCGTCAGGTGCAGCACTATTTGCACAGCGGCGACTGCTATCAGGTCAACCTGGCCCAACGTTTTCAGGCGCAATATCAGGGAGATGAATGGCAAGCGTTTGTGCAGCTCAATCGCGCTAACCGCGCGCCATTCAGTGCGTTTATACGCCTGGAAGACGGCGCAATCCTCAGTCTGTCACCGGAACGCTTTATTCAACTGGAAGATCAGCATATCCAGACTCGCCCCATCAAAGGTACGCTACCCAGACTGGACGATCCTGATGCCGATCGCCAGCAAGCCGACAAGCTGGCAAATTCGCCAAAGGATCGGGCGGAAAACCTGATGATCGTCGATTTGATGCGTAACGATATCGGCCGCGTCGCCGTGCCCGGCTCGGTACAGGTTCCGGAACTGTTTGTGGTTGAACCCTTCCCGGCCGTACATCATCTGGTCAGTACCATTACCGCGCGTTTACCAGAGTCATTGCATGCCACCGACCTGCTGCGTGCCGCCTTCCCTGGTGGCTCCATCACCGGCGCGCCAAAAGTGCGGGCGATGGAAATTATCGACGAACTGGAGCCGCAAAGACGCAACGCCTGGTGCGGCAGCATTGGTTATCTGAGCTTTTGCGGCAATATGGATACCAGCATCACCATTCGCACACTGACAGCCACAAACGGACAAATTTATTGCTCCGCTGGCGGTGGCATTGTTGCAGACAGTCAGGAAGACGCGGAGTATCAGGAAACGTTTGATAAAGTGAATCGTATTTTGCACCAACTGGAGAACTGACACGTGGAATACAGCAGCCTGACGCTTGATGATTTTTTATCGCGCTTCCAACTCCTGCGCCCGCAGGTCAATCATGCCGCGTTAAACCAGCGCCAGGCCGCCGTACTGATCCCTGTCGTACGCCGTGCGCAGCCGGGATTGCTGTTAACCCAGCGATCCGTTCATCTGCGCAAGCACGCCGGACAGGTCGCCTTTCCCGGCGGTGCGGTGGACAGCAGCGATGCTTCATTGATTGCCGCCGCCCTTCGCGAAGCGCAGGAAGAAGTGGCGATCCCACCTTCTTGCGTTGAGGTGATTGGCGTGCTGCCACCGGTCGACAGCGTTACCGGATTTCAGGTCACGCCAGTGGTAGGTATTATCCCGCCAAATTTACCGTATCGCGCCAGTGAGGATGAAGTGTCTGCAGTGTTCGAAATGCCGCTGGCGCAGGCCCTGCATTTAGGTCGCTATCATCCTTTGGATATCTACCGTCGCGGTGATTCACATCGTGTATGGCTTTCCTGGTATGAGCACTATTTCGTCTGGGGAATGACCGCCGGAATAATTCGTGAGCTGGCGCTGCAAATTGGCGTCAAGCCCTGACTATACTTATCTTTACGCACGCCATAGACAACTTGAAACTCAGGTCACAACATTAGTAAAACCGCGGTTATCTATTAGTTTAATTCATGTGAATAGTTAAGCCGATCGCCGCGTTCCCTCTTACACTATGCGCAGTTATAACATCGTTACTGGAAAGCCCAGTCGCCCTGTAGGAGTATTATCGTGATTAGTCTATTCGACATGTTTAAGGTGGGGATTGGTCCCTCATCTTCCCATACCGTAGGGCCTATGAAGGCGGGTAAACAGTTCGTCGATGACCTGGTCGAAAAAGGATTACTGGACAGCGTAACCCGTGTTGCCGTCGACGTGTATGGTTCACTGTCGCTCACGGGTAAAGGTCACCACACCGATATCGCCATTATTATGGGTCTGGCGGGCAATGAGCCTGCTACCGTGGATATTGACAGCATCCCCGGATTTATCCGCGACGTAGAAACGCGTGGCCGCCTGCTGCTTGCGCAGGGGCAGCACGAAGTGGATTTCCCGCAGAATGACGGCATGCGTTTTCACAACGGCAACCTGCCGCTGCATGAAAACGGGATGCAGATCCATGCGTACAATGGCGAAACCGTCATTTACAGCAAAACGTACTATTCCATTGGCGGTGGGTTCATCGTTGATGAAGAACATTTTGGTCAGGATGCAACGAATGAGGTCAGCGTACCTTATCCGTTCAAATCCGCCACTGAAATGCTGGAATACTGCAACAGCACCGGTTTGTCTCTCTCTGGCATGGTGATGCAGAACGAACTTGCGCTGCACAGTAAAAAAGAGATTGAAGAGTACTTTGGCAACGTCTGGCAGACCATGCAGGCTTGTATCGATCGTGGGATGAACACCGAAGGCGTGCTGCCGGGTCCGCTGCGCGTTCCTCGCCGTGCCTCCGCCCTGCGTCGTATGCTGGTTTCCAGCGACAAGCTCTCCAACGATCCGATGAACGTGATCGACTGGGTGAACATGTTCGCGCTGGCGGTTAACGAAGAAAACGCCGCGGGTGGTCGCGTTGTAACCGCGCCAACCAACGGTGCCTGCGGGATCGTGCCTGCAGTACTGGCCTATTACGATCATTTCATCGAGTCCGTCAGCCCGGATATCTACACCCGTTATTTCCTGGCGGCGGGGGCAATTGGTGCGTTGTACAAGATGAACGCCTCTATCTCTGGCGCCGAAGTAGGCTGTCAGGGTGAAGTCGGTGTGGCATGCTCCATGGCTGCTGCAGGTCTGGCTGAGCTACTGGGCGCGAGCCCTGAGCAAGTGTGTGTTGCTGCCGAGATCGGTATGGAGCACAACCTGGGCTTAACCTGCGATCCGGTTGCCGGACAGGTGCAGGTTCCGTGCATCGAACGTAACGCTATTGCGTCCGTGAAGGCGATTAACGCCGCACGTATGGCGATGCGCCGCACCAGCGCGCCACGCGTCTCGCTGGATAAAGTCATTGAGACCATGTACGAAACAGGTAAAGACATGAACGCCAAATACCGCGAAACGTCACGCGGTGGTTTGGCAATCAAAGTTCAATGTGACTAATACTTAATTTTCGCCCATCTGCGACGGATGGGCGAATTTGCCCCTTCTCGCTCGTCTACTGTAATTTTCCCCACTACACTTGCTCTGTTGCTGTTGGCTTCTGTGACCAACGGCTTATCGGGCGGCCCGCATGCAAACAGCACAACGGATCATTCAAAACTATCGCCGTAATCGCTTAATCGTCTGCACAATATGTGCACTACTGACGCTCATCCTCACATTAACGGTCCGATTTATTTCGGAGCGTAATATAAATCACCGTTACACCGTCACCTTTGCTAATCATGCCGTAGAGGCACTGGATGATGTGCTGCTCCCACTGCAGGCCGGGCGCGATATACTGCTCCCGTTGATTGGTCTTCCCTGCTCTGTGGCGCGTTTACCTTTGAGCAAGCATGCTGCCAGGCTACAAACAGTGCGCTCTATCAGTCTGATTCAGGGGGGGATTCTTTATTGCTCCAGTATCTTTGGCTATCGCAATGTGCCTATCCGCCAAATTCAACCTGAATTACCGAGCCGGGAGGCGCAACTGCTGTTGTCCACCGACCATTCGCTGATTAAAGGTAGTCCCATTCTGACGCAGTGGTATCCGGCCTCCGCGGATGGCGAAAATGGGGTGCTGGAAATCGTCAATATTGATTTATTATCGACCATGCTGCTGGAACCCCAGCCACCGCAAATCACCAACGCCAGTTTAACCGTCGGCAACCGGCACCTGCTCTACGGACAAGGTGTTGTCGAGACCTTGCCTGCACTGAACGATGAAAAACGTTATCAGCTTTCATCGCAACATTTTCCCTTCACGATCAGCGTCACCGGCCCTGGCGCCAGTGAATTGGCGATAAAACATCTGCCGACACAACTGCCGCTGGCGGTGATCCTGAGCCTGTTGGTGGGATACCTTGCCTGGCTGGCAACCGCCAGCAGAATGAGTTTTTCCTGGGAGATTAATCTGGCTCTCGCGGCACACGAGTTCGAGTTGTTTTGTCAGCCACTGCTGAACGCGCAGACCCAGCAATGTATGGGTGTAGAAATTCTGTTGCGCTGGAACAACCCACGTCAGGGCTGGATTTCGCCGGAAGTGTTTATTCCTATCGCCGAAGAGCACAACCTGATTGTCCCTCTTACCCGTCATGTCATCGCAGAAACCATTCAGCAACGACACGTTTTTCCGATGAGTAGCCAGTTTCATATCGGTATCAATGTTGCCGCCAGCCATTTCCGCCACGGTACGCTGTTAAAAGACCTTAATCAGTACTGGTTCAGCCAGCATCCCATCCAGCAACTGGTTATAGAACTGACCGAACGCGATGCCTTACTGGATGTGGATTATCGGATCGTGCGCGAGTTGAATCGCCTCGGCGTTAAGCTGGCGATTGACGATTTTGGTACCGGAAACAGCTCGCTCTCCTGGCTGGAAAAATTGCGCCCGGATGTGCTGAAAATTGATAAATCATTTACTTCGGCGATCGGAACCGACGCCGTGAATTCAACCGTCACAGACATCATTATCGCGCTGGGAAAAAGGCTGAATATCGAACTGGTGGCTGAAGGCGTAGAAACGCAGGCACAGGCGCAGCATTTACGCCGTCATGGCGTACATATCTTGCAGGGTTTTTTGTATGCCAAGCCGATGCCGCTTCGTGATTTTCCCAAATGGCTGGCGGGCAGCACGCCGCCGCCCGCCAGGCATAACGGGCACCATATCATGCCCATTATGCCATTTCGCTAACCCCGTTTACTCGTCTTCGTCGTGAGCGGGTTGTTCTTTAACAATGCGAACTAAATCCACACGATAGTCATTAGCTTCGACAATCGTAATGCTCAGCGGTGCAACCTCAATAACATCACCTACACGCGGGATGTGACCGTTAGCCGCAATCACCAGCCCTGCTACGGTGGCGATGTCTTCGTCCTCATCCACCAGCGTATCCACGTCCAGCGCCTGTTGCAGCGCGTGCAGATCGGTTCCCCCTTTCACCAACCAGCCACCGGCGTCAGCAATGATTTCAGGGGTTTCGTCGGCATCCGGGAATTCACCTGCGATCGCTTCTAATACGTCCAGCGGTGTTACCAGCCCCTGCACCACGCCAAATTCGTTAGTGACGATGACAAAGCTACCGCGGGCACGACGCAGCACGCCTAGCAGATTAATCGGGTCGAGCGTTTCCGGGACGACAATTGCCGGCGAGGCAGACGCAATCGCTGCAACATCCACGCCGTCTTCCAGCGCCACCAGCAGCTCTTTAGCACGCACGATACCGATAATTTCATCAAGTTCACCGCGACACACCGGGAACAGGCTGTGTGGAGAAGAAAGCAACTGTTCGCGAATTTCCGCTACGCTCAGATCGGCGTCGACCCAACTAATTTCACCACGAGGTGTCATGATGCCGCGTAATGAACGGGATGCCAGTGAGAGAACACCGTTGATCATATAGCGTTCTTCTTCCACAAACGCGCCTTCCGGGACCGGAACAGGAACCGGATTGTCGGATTCCATCTGCACGCTGGCCTGACGTTTACCCCCCATCAGACGCAAGATTGCATCCGCAGTCCGCGCACGCAGCGGCAGAGTCGACTGGTGGCGAATAAAGTTACGACGGGCAATCTGGTTAAACAGTTCGATGATAATTGAGAAGCCAATCGCCGCATACAGATAGCCTTTCGGAATGTGGAAGCCAAACCCTTCGGCAACCAGGCTCAAACCGATCATCAGCAGGAAGCTCAGACACAGCACCACCACCGTCGGATGTTGGTTCACAAATCGCGTCAGCGGCTTCGATGCCAGCAGCATCACCGCCATCGCAATAACCACCGCCGCCATCATCACCGGCAGATGGTTGACCATACCGACGGCAGTAATGACCGCATCCAGCGAGAACACCGCATCGAGGATAACAATCTGCGTCACCACGACCCAGAAGCTCGCATAGCCTTTTGACTGCCCGGTATCATGTTCACGGTTTTCCAGCCGCTCATGCAGCTCTGTCGTAGCCTTGAACAAGAGGAAGATACCCCCCAGCAGCATAATCAGATCTCGCCCGGAAAACGCGTAGTCCATGACCGTAAACAGCGGTTTTGTCAGCGTCACCATCCACGAAATCACGGACAACAAGCCCAGACGCATAATCAGCGCCAGTGACAAACCAATGAGGCGCGCTTTATCTCGCTGTTTCGGTGGCAGCTTATCGGCAAGAATTGCAATGAAGACCAGGTTATCGATACCCAGAACAATTTCGAGAACAACAAGCGTGAGCAAACCCACCCAAATCTGCGGGTCCATTAAGAGTTCCATGACAAGCTCCTGCTTAAGGAATGATCAAACTGCGCCCTGAACATCTCAGGCGTTAAAGCAATATGCAGATAAAGTTTGTGGCAAAAAGTGCCAAACTGACAGGCTTGATACGGCCTAAAGGTGAAATGACGTCGGTGACGATCCATATGGTGGGCTACTGCCCTATACTCCTGAGTAATTAAACAGATGCTAAACATAACAGAGGCAACCGGTTTTTAGCAAAGATTTACCTTCCTTTGCAATAAGTTGTTTCGGAGATATTTCACCCTTCGAAATTTCTTCTGATCGGAAGTTAAATTACGGATCTTCATCACATAAAATATTTTTTTCGATATCTAAAATAATTCACGAAAATCATAGGTTTTTCTTTGTAACCCTTATCTGAATCGATTCGATTGCGGACGAGCGATTCAAAATGCATCTTCACGTTGATGTGTTAACGATAATAAAGGAGGTAGCAAGTGACCATTGCTATTGTAATAGGCACACATGGTTGGGCTGCAGAGCAGTTACTTAAAACAGCAGAGATGTTGTTAGGCGAGCAGGAAAACGTCGGCTGGATCGATTTCGTTCCAGGCGAAAATGCCGAAACGCTGATTGAAAAGTATAACGCTCAGTTGGCAAAACTGGATACCAGTAAAGGCGTGCTGTTTCTCGTTGACACATGGGGAGGCAGCCCGTTTAACGCTGCGAGCCGCATTGTTGTCGATAAAGAGCATTATGAAGTTATCGCAGGCGTGAACATTCCCATGCTGGTAGAAACCTTCATGGCGCGTGACGACAACCCCAGCTTCGATGAATTAGTCGCACTGGCGGTTGAAACGGGTAGCGAAGGCGTAAAAGCGCTGAAAGCAAAACCTGTTGAAAAAGCCGCTCCTGCCCCCGTCGCAGCACCTAAGGCAGCGGCACCCGCGAAACCGATGGGCCCGAACGACTATATGCAGATCGGCCTCGCACGTATCGATGACCGTTTAATCCATGGTCAGGTGGCAACTCGCTGGACCAAAGAAACCAACGTAACGCGCATTATCGTCGTCAGTGATGAAGTTGCTGCTGATACCGTGCGTAAGACGTTGCTGACTCAGGTCGCACCGCCAGGCGTTACCGCACATGTGGTTGATGTCGCGAAAATGATCCGCGTCTATAACAACCCGAAATACGCCGGTGAGCGTGTAATGCTGCTGTTCACCAACCCGACCGATGTAGAACGCATCGTTGAAGGTGGCGTAAAAATTACCTCTGTTAACATTGGCGGCATGGCATTCCGCCAGGGGAAAACGCAGGTAAACAACGCGATTTCGGTGGATGAAAAAGACATCGAAGCCTTCAAGAAACTCAACGAACGCGGTATTGAGCTCGAAGCCCGTAAGGTTTCTACCGATCAGAAACTGAAAATGATGGATTTGATTGCCAAGGCGAAATAACCACCTGGCATTTACTTAGTTTTCACACTTAAGTCTGTATAGCAATAGGAGAAGTACAATGGAGATTACCACTCTTCAGATTGTGCTGGTGTTCATCGTCGCATGTATCGCGGGTATGGAGTCGGTACTCGATGAATTTCAGTTCCACCGTCCATTGGTGGCCTGTACGCTGATTGGTGCCGTTCTAGGGGATATGAAAACCGGTATTATCATCGGTGGTACCCTGGAAATGATCGCTCTGGGCTGGATGAACATCGGTGCTGCGGTTGCGCCTGATGCTGCACTGGCTTCCATTATCTCTACCGTTCTGGTTATTGCGGGTCACCAAAGTATCGGTGCAGGTATCGCGCTGGCGATACCACTGGCAGCAGCAGGCCAGGTTCTGACCATTATCGTTCGTACCATCACCGTAGCATTCCAGCACGCGGCGGATAAGGCGGCCGAAAACGGCAACCTGACGGCGCTCTCCTGGCTGCACGTTTCCTCCCTGTTCCTGCAGGCTATGCGTATCGCTATCCCGGCGGTAATCGTAGCGATTTCTGTCGGTACCAGTGAAGTTCAGAGCATGCTTAATGCCATTCCGGAAGTCGTGACCGGCGGCCTGAACATCGCAGGCGGTATGATCGTGGTGGTTGGTTATGCGATGGTCATCAACATGATGCGCGCAGGCTACCTGATGCCATTCTTCTACCTCGGCTTCGTCACCGCGGCATTTACTAACTTCAACCTGGTTGCTCTGGGTGTGATTGGCGCAGTAATGGCGATCCTCTACATTCAGCTGAGCCCGAAATATAACCGCGTAGCCGGTGCGCCTGCTGCGGCGGCTGGCAATAACGATCTCGATAACGAACTGGACTAGCAGGTGAGCGAAATGGTTGATATGACTAAAACTACCACCGAGAAAAAACTCACTCCGAGTGACATTCGTGGCGTGTTCATTCGTTCTAACCTGTTTCAGGGTTCATGGAACTTCGAACGTATGCAGGCGCTGGGCTTCTGTTTCTCCATGGTACCGGCTATTCGCCGCTTGTATCCGGAAAACAACGACGCCCGTAAGCAAGCTATCAAGCGTCACCTGGAATTCTTTAACACCCATCCCTATGTAGCGGCACCGGTTCTGGGCGTTACACTGGCAATGGAAGAACAGCGTGCGAATGGCGCAGAGATTGACGATGGTGCTATCAACGGTATCAAAGTTGGTCTGATGGGACCGCTGGCAGGCGTGGGCGACCCGATTTTCTGGGGTACCGTACGCCCGGTATTCGCCGCGCTGGGTGCAGGTATCGCGATGAGCGGTAGCCTGCTTGGGCCACTGCTGTTCTTTATCCTGTTCAACCTGGTACGTCTGGCAACCCGTTACTACGGCGTGGCATACGGCTACCGTAAAGGCGTAGATATCGTTAAAGATATGGGCGGCGGCTTCCTGCAGAAACTGACTGAGGGAGCGTCAATCCTCGGCCTGTTTGTCATGGGGGCCTTGGTTAACAAGTGGACGCACGTGAATATCCCACTGGTGGTCTCCACCATCACCGGTCAGGATGGCCAAACGCGCGTGACCACTGTGCAGACAATCCTTGATCAGCTGATGCCGGGCCTGGTTCCTCTGCTACTGACCTTCGCCTGTATGTGGCTTCTGCGTAAGAAAGTGAACCCACTGTGGATCATCGTTGGCTTTTTCGTCATCGGTATCGCGGGCTACGCTGTCGGCCTGCTCGGCCTGTAAGACTGTTGTACATCACCGGGGGCTTGCCCCCGGTTTTTCTATTTAGAGGGTTGAGGATTCATGACTATCACGGACCTGGTGCTGGTTCTATTTATCTTTTCGCTGCTGGCGTATGCCATTTACGATCAGTTCATCATGCCCCGCCGTAATGGCCCCACTCTACTTACTGTTGCCCTGCTTCCACGCAGTCGAGTCGACAGCGTTATCTTCATCGGTTTGATTGTTATTCTGATCTACAACAACATCACCAGCCACGGCGCGCAATTTACCACATGGTTATTATGTGCACTGGTGTTAATGGGGTTGTATCTGTTCTGGATCCGTACGCCTAAAATTATTTTCAAACAAAAAGGTTTTTTCTTCGCCAATGTCTGGATTGAATATGACCGAATTAAAGAGATGAATTTATCAGAAGACGGTGTGCTGGTGATGCAATTAGAGCAAAGACGATTGCTTATTCGCGTACGAAATATAGACGACCTGGAGAAGATATATAAACTTCTCATTTCAAACCAATAGGTTACAAATATATCCCGAACTATGTTTTTTATATCTCAGTGAAAAATAAACATAGCTAAGGCTATATTTCTCCGCCCATATGTTATTTAATTTAACGTTTTATCTATAAATAAATCTAAATGAAAATTGTTTTCATTTAGAAGTCAAATAATATTTCTGCGTTTCTTGTTTTATATTCCCAAAATATGTTAAGGTTGCGCCCGTCGTTGGGGAGTAGCCGATTTCCAGACTCCGGAAATGTACGTGTCAACATACTCGTTGAAAAACGTGGCACGTACGGACTGAACATCACGTTTAGTCAGGCGAGACCATAGGCACATCAACTGCAATGCATATTTGAATGGCTCTGTATAGACAATGGGTCCGCTCAGTGTGCATGGTTACTGGGGGCAGTGATGTGTTTTATGGAATACCCCGGTCAGGACGCTGTTATGAATCTCACCGCTACCGTTCTTCTCGCTTTCGGCATGTCGATGGATGCTTTCGCCGCATCAATTGGCAAAGGCGCCACCCTGCATAAACCCAAATTTTCTGAAGCATTGCGCACCGGACTGATATTCGGTGCAGTTGAAACGCTTACGCCGCTGATTGGCTGGGGCATGGGGATGCTGGCCAGCAAATTTGTGCTGGAGTGGAACCACTGGATCGCCTTCATTCTGCTGATCTTTTTAGGCGGGCGAATGATAATCGAAGGTTTTCGCGACAACGGTGATGAAGAGGAAGAGCCGCAGCGCCGTCACGGTTTCTGGCTGCTGGTCACCACTGCCATTGCGACCAGTCTCGACGCGATGGCCGTCGGGGTGGGTCTGGCCTTCCTGCAGGTCAACATTATTGCCACAGCGCTGGCCATCGGCTGCGCCACATTGATTATGTCCACGCTCGGCATGATGATTGGTCGTTTCATTGGCCCAATGCTGGGCAAACGAGCTGAAATTTTGGGTGGGGTGGTGCTGATTGGTATCGGTGCCCAGATCCTCTGGGCACACTTCCACGGTTAATTCAGACGCTGCCAGACATGAATACTAAAGTCGGTCTGGCAGTCAAACGTCGTTTTCCCCGCTAACGTTTCCCACACTTCCGGCTTTGCCCGCCAGGCGAACGGCGTCATTTGCAGTAACGCAACGGCCTCGCTGCCCTGAAGCTGCATCTGATATCCCAGCGCAATACTCTGTTGCAGAACAAAACCGTCCAGTTGCTCTGTGTGTGGCGCATGCAAACGCACCTCATCATAAATCAGCCCTTTCAGTTCCATTAAATGACGCGGTCCCGGCGTGGCAGTGATCACCCATCCACCCGGTTTAACCACGCGAGCCAGCTCTTGCGCTTTACAGGGCGCATAGATCCGGATGATGGCATCCATTGACTCGTCTGCGAACGGCAGACGATGGCTGGAGGCAACGCAAAAGGTCACCTGCGGATAGCGTCTGGCTGCGGCTTTAATTGCCACTTTGGAGACGTCAAGACCAAAGGTTGTACAGCCCGCCAGCACATCGGCAAACGCGTGAGTGTAGTACCCTTCCCCACAGCCGATATCCAGGATCGTCGCATCGTCTGAAATCAGCCTCTGCTTGAGCGCATCCACAATCGCATCGCGTAGCGGCTGATAGTGACCAGCATCAAGAAATGCCCGGCGCGCCTGCATCATTTCCGCACTGTCACCCGGATCGCGAGACCGCTTATGCTGAACAGGCATCAGGTTAACATATCCCTCTTTCGCCACATCAAACTGGTGTCGCTCCGGGCAGACAAAACTGTTATTCGCTTGAGTAAGAGGCTGGTGGCAAAGAGGACAGGAAAACGACATGACAACTCCGGCAGGTGGCTTAAGGGCGCAAGTGTAACGCGAATTGCGCCCTGGGAAAATAACTTACAGCGACGGCGAGGATACGCTGCTGCCGTGCATCACCAGCAGATGATCGGAGTCAGCAGGCATGCCGTCCGGTTTGACGTTTTCCAGACGCAGAACATCGCCCATAATCTGGCTGAAGACCGGCGCGGAGACGGCTCCCCCATAGTAAGCACCGTTTTGCGGGTTATTAATCACCACGACCAGCGCGAATTTTGGATCGCTCGCTGGCGCAACCCCTGCCGTATAAGCCACGTATTTATCGACATATTTACCGTCATCACCAATTTTCTTTGCCGTCCCGGTTTTCACCGCAACACGGTAATCCCTCACCGCAGCCTTGGTCCCACCGCCGCCGGGTAGCGCGACGCTTTCCATCATATGTTCAACCTGATGCACCAACGCCTCCGGCATCACCCGCGTACCTATCACTGGCGGATCGATACGCGTAATAGAAAGGGGGCGGTAAATACCAAAACTGCCGATGGTGGCATAGACATGCGCCAACTGGAGCGGCGTCACCATTAACCCGTAACCGAATGCAAAGGTCGCCCGGTCCAGATCGCTCCAGTAACGTCGCTGAGGCATTAAACCGCTACTTTCTCCGGTTAGCCCCAGCCCGGTTGGGTCGCCAAAACCAAAGCGTTTATAGGTATCCAGCAGTTTCTGTACCGGCATTGCCAGCGAAAGGTGCGACACACCGGTATCGCTTGATTTCTGCAAAATACCGGTAAGCGATAGCTCCGGGTAAAATCCGACATCGCGGATGCGATGTCCATCGAGATTAAAAGGATGGGTATCAATGACGCTATCAGGCTGCACAATCCCTTGCTGCAGAGCAGTCATGATCACCAGCGGTTTAACGGTTGAACCGGGTTCAAAGGTGTCGCTAATTGCACGGTTGCGAAAATCATCCAGCACCGCGCCATCACGGTTATTGGGATTGAAGTCGGGAAAGCTTGCCATCGACAGGATTTCGCCGGTGGCAATATTGACCAGCACCGCGGCTCCAGATTCCGCTTTATTCCATGTTACGGCATTGTCCAGCGCATCTTCAGTCACCGTCTGCAAGCGCTCATCAATACTGAGCTGCAATTCGTGCGCGGGGACCGGCATCACTTCCGTGATATTTTCAATCACATGCCCGAACTTGTCTTTGCGCACAAGGCGAGAGCCGGGTTTACCCATCAACTGGCTGTTGAAACTTTTCTCCAGGCCTTCAATACCTTGTCCATCAATGTTCGTAAAGCCGATAAGATTTGCCGCCACATGGCCTGCGGGATAGAAACGGCGGGATTCTTCGCGCAGATTAATCCCCGGGAGATTAAGATCATCGACCCACTGCGCCTGCTGAGGAGAGATCTGGCGCGCCAGATAAATAAAGCGGCCAGATGGATTGCTGTTAACACGTTCAGCCAGCGTGCTGAGTGAAATATGCAGGGTCTTCGCCAATGCCTGCCAGCGTTCGTTATAGCCAACGCCACCTTTGCTGACAATCGTCTTCGGATCGGCCCAAACTGCATTCACCGGCACGCTTACTGCGAGAGGACGTCCTTCTCTGTCGGTAATCATCCCACGCGGTGAGGCGATTGTGACTTCACGTAACGAACGCATATCCTCCTGCTTGACCAGGCTCGTTGGGGTGACAATTTGTAACCAAGCAACCCGACCAAGCAACAATCCCAGACTCAACAGTATTGCCACACAAAGCAGGGCAAAACGTACGGGAGTAAAATTGCGCGCATCGCCGTCGTTTTTCTTTTTCACCGGGGCTCCAGCAAGATAGTTTTTCAGGTGACTGATTTAACGGGAATTGCCGGGAGAAAGCGGGAAAAACAATGCTACGAACATCGCGCCTTTGCAACAAAGCGCTAATGGAGAGGCATTCAGAAATATTTTGACGTAATTTGAATTAAAAAGCCCCGCATAAGCGAGGCTTTATATCTGAATTGGTTGCGCCTGAGCGCTTCAAATCAGTGGTATCGATCAGATAGCTGTTACGTTAACAGCAGCCGGACCTTTCTGGCCGTCCTGAATTTCGAACTCAACGTTCTGGCCTTCAGCCAGAGTTTTGAAGCCGTTACCCTGGATAGCGGAGAAGTGTACGAACACATCTTTGCTGCCATCAGCCGGGGTAATGAAACCAAAACCTTTAGACTCGTTGAACCACTTAACTTGACCTTTAATCTTTGCCATTTGCAAAATTCCTTAGAGTATTTTCTTCGCCCGCAGGCATAACATAGATAAAACTGAGACATTACTGCTTGAGGCACTAATATAAGGTTCGGCAGAGAAGCGGTATTCAACGTCAACGTGTTTACTCAGGACTTCTTTACTGAAAATGCCACACATAAACAGAACTGTACCTCGTTTAACCCAAACCGTGTTATCACATACAACGTTAATAATGGCAAGCCATTTTTAAACGTGTCTCGATCGGTCGCACAAATCCCGCAGTTCATCAAACAACAACTGCACAGTTATGCGCCAGGCCGAGTAGAGATATATCCTCGCCTCTCTCCCCTTGCCCCGGCTGGCCTGCGCCGTAGCATGGACTTTCTACCATAGCTCATCAGGTTCAACTGTTCCAGATTATCTGTCACAGCCTCTGCCAGATATCATTTTTTATGCTTAGTAATGCATAAAATATCACAAGCGTAAAAATGAGATCGGCATTCTGGTTTTGCACCAAAATAATGAAAGAATGATGACAATGCACAAAAAAAGTAAGAGAAACGTTTCGCTGATAATAAAACGATCGGTATCACAAAAATGACACAATCATATTATTAATCTATGGATAATTATATTTATGTCAAACCAGAGATAAGATATTAATTGGTCAGAGCATCTGGAAAAATGCAGGTTCCACGTGTGTCGGCGCAGTAATTGCCGGATTGTTGCAGAAGAAAATAATCTGATATCGTTGACGACAGGATGAAGCATCTGAGGATAGCATCTACAGACTCTCACCCTGTCTTTCTGTTTACTACCGTTCGGCTACCAGACGAATGATGTCATCATCTTCATCCTGAGTTTGCACCGCGGTAGGCTCTTCTGCTTTTTCCGGTTCGTTAGCTTCACAAAGACGACGGAGCAATACGTTCTGTCGTTTTTGCTGATCCAACAACGCCTCAAGCAGTTCAATCTGCTCGTTAGTACGCGAACTTGCCCGATTGATGAAAAACCACAATACAAGCCCGATAACCAGAACCACCACCGATACCACTAAAGACGCAAAACTCAACGCGCCAGAATTCAAAACTTCGTTCATTTCACCACCTCAATGTAGACAGCGTAGTTTACCATTGCCGCACAAGAAGGTAATCAACTGTTACTGAAATGCGCTTACCAGGGAATAAATTTATTGATGGCGCAAATTCCGCTGAAAAATTGTACGTCCTGATCGCACATGATGTTGAACACCTGCGCCCACATCAGTATGCATACCAGCACGACAACTATCAGGACCACCCATCGAATTTTTTTCACTCCAACTCCACTCTCCGAATCTACAGCCTATGTTGATAAATTATCATGAGTTACCTAAACCCTAAGTTAACTGTAACGGCATTAAATGTTTTTAGGAATGATTCACTTGTTTCATCCCATGTACAGGCTAATCTAATAATAACGAGAAAAGATAAGAGGTTGTAATGCGTTTGATTATCCGCGCTATTGTATTGCTCGCTCTGGTTTGGATCGGTTTATTACTGAGTGGCTACGGCGTTTTGATAGGAAGTAAGGAGACTGCGGCAGGTCTGGGCCTGCAAGGTCAATATCTGACCGCCCGCGGGACCAGCACCGCGCAATACGTCCATACCAACAGCGGCATCATTGGCCTGTCAGATTGCCCCCTGTTGAGGAAAAGCACCGTCGTTATCGATAATGGTTAATATAGCAGCAAAAAATCAGTACGTTATTCGCTCCGGCGACGACGGCAGATCGTAAAAAACCCGATACGCCGTATCGGGTTTTCTGTGTATCGCAACACGTCAAAATTAGAACGGGTAATCGTTATAACCCATTTGCTCTGAAATCTTACGCGCTGCGGTGTGCAGCATTTCGACATATTCGTGCAAACGTTCTTCAGAAAAACGCAGCGTCGGGAATGAGATGCTCAGACCCGCAATGACCACGCCGAAACGATCAAACACCGGTACCCCGATACAGCGCAGTCCTTCTTCCTGCTCTTCGTTGTCTTCGCCATAGCCCTGCTCACGGACTTTATCGAGTAATACCAGCAATTCATCAGTGTTAGTGATTGTCCGATCTGTACTGCGTTTGTACTCAATACCATCCAGAATTTGCTTCACTTCATCGCGGTCGCGCCATGCCAGCAGCACTTTACCAATGGCGGTGCTGTACAGCGGATTACGACGACCCACGCGGGAATACATGCGCAAATTGTACATCGAGTCGATTTTATGGATGTAGACAATGCTGTCTTCATCCAGCGCACCGAGGTGTACTGTTTCCTTGGTCAGACGTGAAAGTTCGCGCATCTGGATGTCAGCGCTACGGATCAGATCAACGTTCTGTAATGCACGCGCACCCAGTTCAAATAATTTCAGGGTCAGGGAATACTTCTCAGACTCGCCTTCTTGTGCCACATAGCCCAGCGTTTTCATGGTCTGCAAAAAGCGATAAACGGTGCTTTTTGACATCATGACGCGTTGTGACAATTCGGTAATACCAATTTCGCGCTCTTCACCCAGCGCCTGCAGGATGCCAAAAACCTTCAGCACGGAAGATACAGAATCGGGTTGTTTATCCAGATCTGCGATAGCCATTTACCACCTCATTGCGAGTGTTTTATAAAAATCAGAACCGGTTTTTATTATAATTTCACGTACCTGCCGTCGCAATCTGTCTTTGCTCACTTAGTTACAAATCTGCGACCTAACGCCTGAATATCAATGCTAAAATTATTATTCTCATCATAATTTCCGACAAAATTGACTTCCTATGGAAAAAATTCAGGCCGATGGCCTGCCATTGCCCCAGCGATACGGTGCAATTTTAACCATTGTTATTGGCATCTCTATGGCAGTACTGGACGGCGCAATTGCTAACGTTGCCCTGCCGACGATTGCCACCGATCTTCAGGCCTCCGCGGCCAGTTTCGGGTGGATCATTAATCAGAGCTGTCATTTCTGTCAAAGCTGACACTTTAAAAGAACAGTTTATTGACGCTAACCAAGATCGTATCTGCGTTCATAACGCACACTTCCACGACTATTATTTGAACGTTGGCTTATCTGGGCACAGCTCTTTCAACGTTCTTGACGCTAAGGTTGTTCCAAACGATGAAAACTAAAATTTTGCTTGTCATGGCACTGATGACTTCGTTCTCTGGTGCTGCTCATGCAGTGGGTGTGCAGTATGGTGAATACCAGCAGGTGGAGAACATCGCACAATGTGGGTATATTGCCAACACAATGATCGCCGACAACACTGCTCAGGTGATGGAGTTGTCACTCAAAAAGTATGTAGACATAACAGCGCGAATGCGCCCTGGCGGTTATAACCCATCTCCTGTCGATCTGGCCACTGACTATGCGCTGTTCTTCCAGCAGTCAGTGTCAGATACAGAAGATGACATGTTTAAAGCGATCAATGCACAGGGCCTATCTCTTGCTCCTGAGTCCTGGCAAGCTATGGCCGCTCAGTTTTGGGTAAGCAATAACTGTGCAGCTATCACCGCAGTGAAGTAACGGCAACGCGATACAGGAAGGACAGACCGTCTTCATTAATGGAGTATTTGACACAAAGGCGAAATCGAACGCTGGCTGACTCACATTCTTTCTTCCAAAGTGGGTGCAGAACATCGCCAGCACTCGATCCATCGATCATCGTATTGTCTGGTTAAGAGGGAGATTTAACCTAAACCTGCAACTACAACCACTTCGGTGGACATATCGCGCCTATCGGAGCACAAAACTATCCCTCTTTGGCGACATCTTCGTATTCGGAGCGTTTATTCTTTTTCGTATGGGAGAATACCGATTTTGCGCTCTTCACCCAGCAGCGCCTGCAGGATGCCAAAAACCTTCAGCATGGAAGATACAGAATCGGGTTGTTTATCCTGAGCGCGATAGCTATTTACCACCTCATTGCGAGTGTTTTATAAAAATCAGAACCCGTTTTATTACAATTTCACGTACCAGCCGCCACAATCTGTCTTTGCTCACTTAGTTACAAATCTGCGACCTAACGCCTGAATATCAATGCTAAAATTATTATTCTCATCATAATTTCCGACAAAATTGACTTCCTATGGAAAAAATTCAGGCCGATGGCCTGCCATTGCCCCAGCGATACGGTGCAATTTTAACCATTGTTATTGGCATCTCTATGGCAGTACTGGACGGCGCAATTGCTAACGTTGCCCTGCCGACGATTGCCACCGATCTTCAGGCCTCCGCGGCCAGCTCAATCTGGGTCGTTAACGCCTACCAAATCGCGATTGTCGTATCACTCCTGTCACTCTCATTTTTGGGTGATATGTTTGGCTACCGTCGCATATACAAGTGCGGACTGGTGGTATTTCTGCTCGCATCACTTTTCTGTGCCCTCTCCGATTCGCTGCACATGCTAACACTGGCGCGTGTGGCTCAGGGGTTTGGCGGCGCGGCGCTGATGAGCGTGAATACAGCACTCATTCGCCTGATTTATCCGCAACGTCAGCTTGGACGAGGAATGGGGATCAACTCCTTTATTGTGGCGGTTTCCTCAGCAGCAGGCCCAACTATTGCGGCAGCGATCCTCTCAATTGCCTCGTGGAAATGGTTGTTTCTGATTAACGTCCCGCTGGGGATTATCGCGTTGCTGCTGGCCATGCGCTTCCTGCCACCTAATACACCGCGCAGCAATAAGCCACGTTTTGATCTGCCCAGCGCAGTGATGAATGCGCTAACGTTTGGCTTGTTAATTACTGCACTCAGTGGGTTCGCGCAAGGGCAATCGCTTAAGTTAATTGGTGCTGAGCTCGTAGGGCTTATCGTGGTCGGTTTTTTCTTTATCCGCCGTCAGCTGGCGCTGCCGGTGCCGTTACTACCGGTTGACCTGCTGCGCATTCCACTGTTTTCACTCTCGATTTGCACGTCAATTTGTTCATTCAGCGCGCAAATGTTGGCGATGGTTTCCCTGCCTTTCTTTTTGCAAACCGTACTGGGTCGTAGCGAAGTCGAAACAGGACTACTACTGACCCCATGGCCGCTGGCAACCATGGTGATGGCGCCGCTGGCTGGTTATCTGATTGAACGCGTTCATGCGGGTCTTTTAGGTGCGCTGGGTATGGCCGTCATGGCAAGTGGGTTATTTTCGCTGGTGCTACTGCCTGCGACTCCTTCTGATTTTAATATCATCTGGCCGATGATTTTATGCGGTGCGGGTTTTGGCCTGTTCCAGTCACCGAATAACCACACCATCATCACCTCCGCACCACGTGAACGCAGCGGTGGAGCGAGCGGGATGCTGGGAACGGCACGCTTGCTTGGACAAAGTACCGGGGCAGCGCTGGTTGCATTGATGCTCAATCAGTTTGGCGATAACGGAACACATATATCACTGATAACAGCGGGTGTACTGGCAACGGTTGCCGCCATAGTGAGCGGCCTGCGTATCACGCAACCGCGCGCATAAACGCCATGCCCGGTAGCACTTCGCCGGGCATGGCGTCATTTATTATTCGCGTAACAGTGCCGATGTCACCATTCCGGTTGGTACATAGGATTGGACGGATCGTCGGTATCTCCCATTATACAATCTGAAAAAAACTCCAGACTAAATCCTGCAGTGGCTAACTGCATCAATTTACGCTGCTCATCCGTTAAATTCGCTGTTGGGTCGAGCTCTTCTGCTGAAGCAGCATCTTCTGCGGAAACTGGCGTTGTGCTGATGGTCATATCGCTCATGATAAATACCTATTTCAGAAACTCTTTTTGGGTTTCCAGCAAAGCTTCTATCGTCGACGACAAGACTTTAGTCAGGTTATTGAAGATAGTATTGGCCTGGCTTAATTTTTCAGACATAACTTGCGACTGACTCTCTACCGTACTCGACATCGTGTTCATCGAGTTTTCCCACTCGTTGAACATGCTGCTACTGATAGTGACTGATTCATCTGCGTTGTGCCCTTCAAAATCCCAGGTCGATGCGGGAGAGACATAAATATTCGCTTCATCCCCGCCAGTTCCGTTCATGTCATATGACCGGTCTATAACAACAATACTTTCTGTAACATGCACACTAGCATTACTATTACCAGCTTCACCATTAGTTTTTGCCGGGTCTAACATTGCCGTTGGAATTAAATAACAATCATATTCATGATAATCTTTAGTATCCGGTGATGTTACGAGTGTATAACCCGTCGGGATATAAAACTCTTTCTCGTCTATTTTGTCAATGGGGACAATAACCATATCCTTAGACGTTGGAATAACAGAATATGATTTATCACCCCCTGTATTTCCAGTATATCTTGTATCGGGAGAAACGACGGCTAAAGGCGGTGGTACAGGAACAGCCGATGCTGGAGACGCACTTCCAGCATCGGCTCGATACGCATACGATGAAGATGACTGAGATCCGTGAGCCTCAAAATCCCAATCGTCAGCATCGCTAACATAGATATTAGTTGCATCCTTGCCACTTGCTGGACCACCGTTGACCATATTCTTGATGTTGCTAGTGTCCAGTCCGCATTTAATGACATTATGAATATCAGTGATAGTGCACCTAACCTCGATACGGCAACAATTCAGGAGCGAGGTAGTGCAGCAGGCCAAATTATCAAGAGATTTCTTCTCTCCCCTCGAACAGTGCATATCTCGGACGCGAGCATAGCTAAACTAGAGCAATCTGGTTTTGATGCTTACATGAATCAAGGGCTTCAGAAATTGCCAAAAGAGGACCGTGAAATGACATTATCCATATATAAGGCTTTCGCCACACACCTAAATAAGTCAAGCGAGAATGACGTGCTAAAAAATGATGTTTCTTCTACCTTTTTCGGACAGGCTATATTGACAACATCATCTTTTCTCGAATCCAGTCGTATTGCGAGGGAGGCCCCAGGTATCGCCGGGGTTGGAGTTACTAGTACAGGAGAGGCTATCAAATCCGTATATGAAAAATTTCTTACTTACATTAACTCCCTGTAATTAATTCACCTGCATAGCATTTTATTCTGGATATCACCACACGATTGATAGTTTGAACTATTAAAGAGCCGCATCGCGGCTCTTTATCAATCCAGGCCACTTACTTCAGGTATTCCCCACTGCGCAGCGCTTCAATACGCTTATCCAACGGCGGGTGTGTCATAAACAGCTCACTCAACGATTTGGATTTACCGTTGATGCAGAACGCCATCATACTGGTCGCTTCCTGCGGCTCATAGCTGGTTTTCAGGCGCTGCAGCGCGGCGATCATTTTTTCACGACCCACAAGTTTCGCTGAGCCTGCATCCGCATGGAATTCACGATGACGTGAGAACCACATGGTAATGATGCTCGCCAGAATACCAAACACCAGTTCCAGCACAGTCGCCACCGCAAAGTAGATCAACGGGTTACCGTTGCTACCCTCTCCTTCATCGCGGTTACCGCCCATAAACCCAGCGGCAATCTGCGCCAGAATACGCGAGATAAAGATAACAAAGGTGTTCACCACACCCTGAATTAACGTCATGGTCACCATATCGCCATTGGCAATGTGGCTGATCTCATGCGCGATAACGGCTTCGGCTTCATCAGGGCTCATGTTTTGCAACAGGCCGGTACTCACAGCCACCAGCGAAGCATCCCGGCGTGCACCGGTAGCAAACGCGTTAATATCAGGCGCGTGGTAGATTGCAACCTGCGGCATAGCGATCCCGGCCTGGCGGGCCTGATTCGCGACTGTATTCATCAGCCAGCGTTCTCTTTCATTACGCGGCTGCTCAATAACTTCCCCGCCAACGGACTTTAACGCCATCCATTTGGACATCAGCAGCGAAATGAAGGAACCACCAAAACCAAACAGCAGTGCCATGATCAACAAGCCTTGAACGCTGCTTGACTGGATCCCTGTCAGGCTCAATACCAGCCCGAAAACGACCATCACAGCCAGGTTCGTCAGCAGGAAGAGCGCGATTCGCATCATAATTTTCTTTTAACCTCAATTTAACAAAACGCACTATGCGATTACCCATATCGTATGGGTCTTACGGCTATTTTCAAGCATCCATAGGTGCTAAGTCACCAGAAAGACACAACTTTACATTTTATCGTATCAGACTGACGTCTTCATGCGTTTGTTAAAAAAACAGGCACAATTTCTTGTGCCTGTATGAGGTTATTGAGTGGTTGCGGGCTGTTCCGCTGGCTTCTCTTTCTCAAGATGCGCCAGGTCGAGCGCGATTTTTACCGTTTCATCCAGGTACGGATCCGGCTCCTGGTAATCCTTCGGCAGATCGTCCAGTTTCTTCAATGGTGGTTTGCCTTCACGTTTAAACCGATCGTTGATACGCGCCAGACGCATTGCGTCATCTTCGTTATTCTCTTTCTCGCGCTGAGCGTAATTGAGAGAAGCGATGTTGCGCTTATCCTTCATCGCATTGAAACGCGCAATGTCCTTCATGATGTACTGGAACTCAGGATCGTTCGCAATACGTGCATTGTGCTCTTTCAGCAATTCAGGTCCGAACGGCGTCAGATTATCTGACTTAGTGTAGGTTGCAGCATCAATGCTGTCCCACGGCAGCGCGTTATCTTCGAACTTCTCACCGGTTTCGGTTTCTTCATTACCTGTCGGCATGATGATATCCGGCGTTACGCCCTTACGCTGCGTACTGCCACCATTAACGCGGTAGAACTTTTGAATGGTGTACTGAACAGAACCCAGCGCCGGCCATTCCGGACGCAGCATCTGATCGTAAATACGATTCAGAGAGCGATACTGCTGTACGGTACCCTTACCAAACGTCGGTTCACCGACAATCAGTGCACGGCCGTAATCCTGCATTGCCGCAGCGAAAATCTCTGATGCCGAAGCACTGAAGCGGTCAACCAGTACCACCAGCGGACCTTTGTAGTAAACAACGCCATCAGTATCGCTGTCTTCGCGCACCTTGCCGTTGTTATCACGAACCTGAACCACCGGACCAGAAGGGATAAACAGACCGGAAAGCGAGACCGCTTCGGTCAGTGCGCCACCACCATTGGTACGCAGGTCGATAATCACGCTGCTGACATTCTGTTTTTCCAGTTTCTGCAGCTGAACTTTGACGTCATCCGTCAGGCCAACATAGAAACCAGGAATATCCAGTACGCCGACTTTTTCTTTACCAACGGTTTTCACCGACATTTTAACAGCGCGGTCTTCGAGACGAATGCGTTCACGCGTTAACGTGACGATGCGCGTCTTGGTTCCCTTACCGGCAGGCAGGATTTCGAGGCGAACTTTACTGCCTTTTGGTCCTTTGATCAGCGCGACAACATCATCCAGACGCCAGCCAATCACGTCGACCATACCTTTTCCGGTCTGGCCTACGCCGACAATACGGTCGCCAACACTTATCGCTTTGCTCTTGGCTGCCGGGCCGCCCGCAACCATGGAGTTAATGACGGTGTAGTCATCATCCATTTGCAGCACTGCGCCAATACCTTCAAGAGACAAGCTCATTTCCGTATTGAACTGTTCGGTATTGCGTGGAGAAAGATAGTTAGTATGCGGGTCGATTTCACGGGCAAAAGCCGTCATCGCCAGAGAAAACACATCTTCGCTATTGGTCTGCGCCAGACGGCGAATCGCAAACTTGTAGCGGCGCGTCAGCGTTTCGCGAATTTCAGCGTCGGTTTTACCGGTCAGCTTCAGGCTGAGTTCGTCAAATTTAACCTTGCCGTCCCACAGCGCATTTAGCTCTGCTTCGCTTTTCGGCCACGGAGCTTTACTCCGGTCGAGGTTAAAGTTGTCGTTACCCGTGAAATCCATTGGACGTGCCAGTACGCCTAATGCGTACTGATAACGTTCAAACCGGCGCTTTTGCGCCAGATTATAGAGATCGTAAAAGACATCCAGCTTACCGCTACGCAGTTCATCACCGAGGACCGTTTTCTTTTTTGCAAACTGTTCGATATCGCTCGCCAACAGCACGTTGTGGCTGTAGTCGAGCAGATTCAAATAGCGGTCAAAAATTTTCGCCGAAAACGCCTGATCCAGATCGAACTGGCGATAGTGTGAACGCGTAAAACGCGATGTCACACGTTCGCTTACCGTCGCATGCTGGGTTTCTTCCTTTAAAACGGGGATTTGATCGGCACGCGTGATGTCTTCCACAGCGAGTGCCTGGCCTGCAAATGCAAGCAGACCAGCTAACGCAGTAAGCCTAAAAAAAGTGTTCATGCCAGGCCTGGCCTCCGTTTCAGAACACCAGGTGTTCTGCGCGTACAATCAAAGACATACCCGAATTCAGCTGTACACGGACGCCATCTTTGGTGATTTCTAATACGGTGGCATCCATCGCATTATTACCTGCTTTCACCTTCAGAGACTGCCCTACCGTCAGCACTGAAATATCAGATACCGGGGTATGCTGTTCTTCACGAGGAGCACGCGGTGCTTTTGCTGCTGGTTTTTCAGCGCGAGGTTTACGCTCTGCGACTTCCTTACGACGCGGAGCAGGACGCGGCTTGCGCTCGCGACGCGGTGCGTCTTCTTTTTCACCAGCAGCAGCGGCCGCTTCGCGTTTTTTCGCCTGTTGCTCTGCACGTTGCGCCTGAACGCGGGCTTTAGCTTCTTCCAGCTGTTTGCGCGCATGTTCAACGTGCTGCTCATCCAGCTCACCACAAGGGTTGCCGTCAAGATCGACACGCGTTGCGCCCAATTTAACGCCATACAGATAGCGCCAGCTTGAAGTATAGAGACGTAAGGCAGAGCGGAGCTGTGTCTTGCTGAGGTTCATTTCGCCCTCAACACGCTCTACCAGATCCTGAAAAATGCCAATTTTCAGTGGGCGCGCTTCGCCTTCCGCACTAAAACACTGCGGGAAGCGTTCGGCCAGAAACGCGATGACTTCTTTACTGCTATTCAACTTAGGTTGATTTTCCATGAAATTTCCTGATTACAACGGACGTAGCCAACAAGCGCAGGCATGAACAGGCGTCATTATAATGACGTCATCAGTAATTGCTACGTTATCCGTTGATTATCCTGCGACGGTCGCAAAGAATTTTTTGTAATCCGTCGTTGCAAGCACGGTTTCAAGCTGTGCCACAAGCGTCCGCAGACCCTGTTCATCTTCTTCTGTAAAGCGACCAAACGCTGTGCTATCAATGTCCAGCACGCCGATAATTTGATTCTCAACCGTAATCGGCAGAACGATTTCCGCATTGCTGGCGGCATCGCAAGCGATATGGCCATCAAAGGCATGCACGTCCTCTATACGCTGAACCTGGTTCTGCGCCACCGCAGTACCGCACACGCCGCGCCCTACCGGGATGCGTACGCAGGCGATTTTCCCCTGGAAGGGACCGAGCACCAGCGTAGTGTTCTCAAGCAGGTAAAAACCTGCCCAGTTCACTTCTGCAAGACGTTCGTACAATAACGCGCTGGTATTCGCCAACGTTGCCAGAAAACTGGTTTCACCTGCCATTAATGCCTGAAAATCACGGTTCAGATCCGTGTATAGCTCTATTTTGTTCATTATGTAATCACTTAGTTGTCTTACTTAAAACTGCAGCCTACTAAAATAAACATTAAATGCGTAAATGCTCAAGATCATTCCCATCATGGGTTAAGATAACATTACTTCAACACTTGATTCGCGATACATGGCCCTTACTCATCCACGCATCACGCCGGCTAAAAAAATAGCGATCAGATCCATTGGTGAAGCGCTACCCCGTGCGCATTACCAACGATGCCCTGAATGTGACCTGCTGTTTAGCTTGCCGAAAATGCGTTCGCACCAAAGTGCATTCTGCCCACGCTGTGAGGCCAAAATTCGTGACGGCCGTGACTGGTCGTTAACGCGACTGGCAGCAATGGCTTTCACCATGCTGTTACTGATGCCCTTTGCGTGGGGAGAGCCGCTGCTGCACATCTATCTATTAGGCATACGCATTGACGCGAATGTGGTACAGGGCATCTGGCAGATGACCCGGCAAGGCGATCCGCTGACGGCATCCTTCGTGATGTTTTGCGTCATTGGCGCTCCCGTAATACTCGTTTCATCAATCGCTTATTTATGGTTTGGCAATATTCTCGGTATGAACCTGCGCCCAGTATTATTGATGCTGGAAAGGCTTAAAGAGTGGGTCATGCTTGATATCTATCTTGTCGGTATCGGCGTCGCCTCGATCAAAGTGCAGGACTACGCTTTTCTGCTGCCTGGAGTGGGACTCTATGCTTTTATTGCGCTGGTGATCCTGAGCATTTTGACGCTGTCGCACCTCAATGTTGAGCAATTATGGGAACGCTTTTATCCACAAAGGCCCGCACGCCGCCCCGACGGACAGCTTCGTGTTTGCCTCGGTTGTCACTTTACAGGTTATCCTGATGCCCGAGGCCGCTGTCCCCGTTGCCATATTCCATTACGCTGGCGCAGAAATCAGAGCATCCAAAAGTGCTGGGCAGCTCTGCTGGCCTCGATTGTCCTGTTGCTGCCTGCTAATCTGCTGCCCATCTCGGTAATTTATGTTAACGGTGCCCGCCAGGAAGACACTATCCTGACAGGCATCATGTCCCTGGCGAACAGCAACGTTGGTGTAGCAGCCATTGTTTTTATCGCCAGTATCCTGGTGCCCTTCACCAAAGTGATTGTGATGTTTACGTTGTTGTTCAGTATCCAGTTTAAATGTGAACAAGGGTTGCGCACCCGCATCCTGCTACTCCGTATGGTGACCTGGATTGGTCGCTGGTCGATGCTGGACTTGTTTGTTATCGCCTTAACCATGTCGCTGATAAATCGCGATCAGATACTTGCTTTTACTATGGGACCGGCTGCGTTTTATTTCGGTGCAGCGGTAATATTGACTATTCTTGCAGTGGAATGGCTGGACAGCCGCTTACTTTGGGATGCACATGAGTCAGGAAACGCCCGCTTCGCAGATTGAAGCGCAGATTAAAACAAAACGCCGTATCTCTCCGTTCTGGCTGCTGCCGTTCATCGCACTGATGATTGCAGGATGGCTCATCTGGGGCAGCTATGAAGATCGTGGCAATACCGTGACCATCGACTTTATGTCCGCGGACGGTATTGTCCCAGGACGCACGCCCGTGCGCTATCAGGGTGTCGAAGTTGGCACGGTGCAGGATATCAGCCTGAGTAAAGATCTGCGCAAAATTGAAGTTCGAGTCAGCATTAAGTCCACCATGAAAGATGCCCTGCGCAAAGACACACAATTCTGGCTGGTCACGCCGAAGGCATCACTGGCGGGCGTTTCTGGTCTCGATGCACTGGTTGGCGGGAACTATATCGGGATGATGCCGGGCACCGGCGAGCCGGAAGATCATTTCGTCGCGCTCGACACGCAGCCAAAATATCGGCTGAATAATGGCGATTTGATGTTGCATCTGCGGGCGCCTGACCTCGGTTCGCTCAACAGCGGTTCGTTGGTTTATTTCCGCAAGATCCCGGTAGGCCGGGTCTATGACTACACCATCAACCCCAATCATCAGGGTGTAACCATCGATGTACTGATTGAGCGCCGCTTTACCAATCTGGTGAAAAAAGGCAGTCGTTTCTGGAATGTGTCTGGCGTGAATGCGGATGTCAGCCTGAGCGGCGCAAAGGTAAAACTGGAAAGTCTGGCCGCGCTGGTCAATGGCGCCATAGCCTTTGACTCCCCAGAAGATTCACAACCTGCCGCCGCCGACGACACGTTTGGGTTATATCAGGATCTCGCCCACAGCCAACGTGGCGTGATCGTCAAACTGGAACTACCCAGCGGCGATGGCCTGAAGGCTGGATCAACCCCGCTGATGTATCAGGGCCTGGAAGTCGGTCAACTGACCAGGCTGGATTTGAATCCAGGCGGTAAAGTCACTGGTGAAATGACCGTCGACCCCAGCGTTGTAACGCTGCTGCGCGACGGCACGCGCATTGAGTTACAAAGCCCCAAATTATCATTAAACGATATGAGCCTAAGCTCGCTGTTAACAGGGAAAACGTTTGAACTGGTGCCCGGCGAAGGCGAGCCACGTAGCCAGTTTGTGGTGATCCCCGGTGAACAGTCCCTGCTTCATGATCCCGGCGTTATGACACTTACGCTGACCGCCCCGGAAAGTTACGGCATCGATGCTGGCCAGCCGCTGATCCTTCATGGCGTGCAGGTCGGTCAGGTTATCGAGCGTAAGCTATCAAGCGATGGCGTTTCATTTATCGTGGCTATCGAGCCGCAGCATCGTGCACTGGTGCAAGGTGACAGCAAATTCGTGGTTAATAGTCGTGTGGATGTCAAAGTGGGCATTGATGGCGTTGAGTTCCTTGGCGCCAGCGCCAGCGAATGGATAAGCGGCGGTATTCGCATTTTGCCTGGTACCAAAGGTGAAATGAAAAAAAGCTATCCACTGTATGCAAACCTCGAAAAAGCAATTGAGAACAGCCTGAGCGATCTGCCCACCACCACCGTCAGCCTGAGCGCCGAGACACTACCGGATGTGCAGGCCGGGTCAGTGGTGCTATACCGTAAATTCGACGTCGGTGAAGTCATTAGCGTACGCCCTCGTGCCGACGCGTTTGATATCGATCTGCATATCAAACCGGAATACCGCAATCTGTTAACCAGCAACAGCGTGTTCTGGGCTGAAGGTGGCGCAAAAGTTCAGCTTAACGGCAGCGGCCTGACCGTACAGGCATCTCCCCTGTCGCGGGCGCTAAAAGGGGCGATTAGCTTCGATAACCTGAGCGGTGCCAGCGCCAGCCAGCGCAAAGGCGACAAGCGTATTTTGTACGCGTCAGAGACCGCTGCACGTGCGGTAGGTGGACAGATTACTCTGCACGCATTCGACGCCGGGAAACTCGCCGCAGGGATGCCAATTCGCTACCTGGGGATTGATATTGGTCAGATCCAGACCCTTGAACTGCTCACCAGCCGTAACGAAGTGCAAGCCAAAGCGGTGTTGTATCCGGAATACGTGCAGACCTTCGCGCGAAGCGGTACACGATTCTCGGTAATTACCCCGCAAATTTCGGCGGCAGGTGTAGAGCATCTGGATACTATCTTACAGCCATACATTAACGTGGAACCAGGGCGCGGTAACCCGCGCCGTGATTTTGAACTGCAGGAAGCGACGATTACTGATTCACGCTACCTTGATGGTCTGAGTATTGTGGTAGAAGCGCCAGAAGCAGGATCACTCAATATCGGTACTCCGGTTCTGTTCAGAGGTATTGAAGTGGGGACCGTCACGGGTCTGACGCTGGGTTCACTGTCCGATCGCGTGATGGTGGCCATGCGCATCAGTCAGCGCTACCAGCACCTGGTGCGCAATAACTCCGTGTTCTGGCTGGCATCCGGCTACAATCTCGATTTCGGCCTCACCGGCGGCGTCGTGAAGACAGGTACCTTCAATCAATTCATTCGCGGTGGTATCGCGTTTGCCACCCCACCAGGTACGCCACTGGCACCGAAAGCGCAGGCGGGTAAACACTTCCTGCTACTGGAGAGTGAGCCGAAAGAATGGCGTCAGTGGGGAACCGCCCTGCCACGCTAATCTTTTCCCTGCTCCGGCGTACTCGCGCCGGAGCGGTTAGCCTCGTCATACTTCAAGTAGGCGCGTAGTTGTCCTGCAACTCGAATTATTGAGGGTATATGCTACACTGCGCACCTGTTTTTTTGCCGGTGGTACCAAGTGGCTTATTTTCCTGACGCCTTTCTGACACAAATGCGTGAAGCAATGCCTTCCACGCTCTCTTTTGAAGATTTTCTCGCAGCCTGCCAGCGTCCATTACGCCGCAGTATCCGCATCAATACGCTGAAAATCTCCGTTGCTGATTTTCTCGACTTAACCGCGCCTTATGACTGGTCACTCACTCCGGTTCCCTGGTGTGCTGAAGGCTTTTGGATTGAGCGCAACAATGAAGAGTCTGTACCGCTCGGCAGTACTGCTGAGCATTTAAGCGGTCTGTTTTATATTCAGGAAGCCAGCTCAATGCTGCCAGTCGCCGCGTTGTTTGCCGAAGGTAATACCCCGCAACGTGTCATGGATGTTGCGGCTGCCCCCGGTTCTAAAACCACGCAAATTGCCGCAAAAATGAATAATCAGGGCGCGATTCTGGCGAATGAGTTTTCCGCCAGTCGCGTCAAAGTTCTGCATGCCAATATCAGCCGTTGCGGGATAGCCAATGTCGCGCTCACCCATTTTGACGGCCGGGTATTTGGCGCAGCGTTGCCTGAATCCTTCGATGCCATTTTGCTGGACGCCCCATGTTCCGGCGAAGGCGTGATGCGTAAAGACCCTGATGCGCTAAAAAACTGGTCGCCAGAAAGTAATCTGGAAATAGCCGCAACTCAGCGCGAACTGCTCGACAGCGCCTTTCACGCTCTGCGCCCCGGCGGCACGTTGGTTTACTCGACCTGTACGCTTAACCGTGACGAAAATGAAAACGTCATGCAGTGGTTGATTGAGACTTACCCGGACGCCGTCGAGTTTCTTCCTCTGGGTGATTTATTTCCGGAGGCCGGACGCGCCCTGACACCTGAGGGATTCCTGCACGTGTTCCCGCAAATTTATGACTGTGAAGGATTCTTTGTCGCGCGTTTGCGAAAAACAGCCCCTATCCCTGCACTGCCTGCACCGAAATATAAGGTGGGAAATTTCCCCTTCAGCCCGCTGAAAAGCCGGGAAGCCGCACAAATCACCCAGGCTGCTACCGCCTGTGGATTGCAATGGCAAGACAATCTGCGCCTTTGGCAGCGTGATAAAGAAATTTGGTTATTCCCGACAGACATTGAACAGCTGATTGGTAAAGTCCGTTTTTCCCGCCTCGGGATTAAACTCGCTGAAACCCACAATAAGGGTTACCGCTGGCAGCATGAGGCAGTTATCGCCCTTGCTAACCCAGAACATCACAATGCGTTTGAACTGACGCTTGAAGAAGCGGAAGAGTGGTATCGCGGCAGAGATGTCTACCCGCAAACCTCACCAACAACCGACGATGTACTGGTCACGTTCCAGCATCAGCCGATTGGACTGGCAAAACGTATTGGATCACGGTTGAAGAACAGTTATCCACGCGATCTTGTCCGGGATGGAAAACTCTTTACAGGATAACGCACGTTTTTACTGGCGCTTTTGCCCACGTTGACTACGCTGAAAAATGGGCGGCTTAACTGGTCGTACCACAACCCGCAAATCAACGGAGAGCACGATGATGAAAACCAGTGTGCGCATTGGCGCTTTTGAAATCGACGACGCCGAGTTACATGGCGAATCGCCGGGGGACCGAACGTTAACCATTCCTTGTAAATCCGATCCGGATTTATGTATGCAACTGGACGCCTGGGATGCCGACACCAGCGTCCCGGCCCTTCTCAATGGAGAACATTCCGTTCTATTCCGCGAGCACTACGATCGTAAGTCAGATGCCTGGGTCATGCGCTTTGCCTGATTCAAAAAGAACCCGTCGCCAGACGGGTTATTTATTGGCGTTAAAACAATTGAATCTAAGTACGCAGGCGGAGAAGAAAGCGATGGTTCCCCCCGCAGCCAGCACGCTATAAGCGAGTTCCCAGCTTTGCGTTGAATCCATCACCACACCAAATGTTAAAGGCGCAAGAGACCCTACGCCAAATCCAAGCAGCGACCGCAATCCCATCACACTCCCCAGCTTTGCCTGAGGCACATTATCGGCAATCGCGGCAGATAAGACGCCTGAATCACCAAGAATGAAGAAACTCCCCATAAACGCGAACAATAATGTCCACCCCGCCCCCCAGGAAACCGATAATCCCATCAGGAGTGAACTCAACGCGCCAGCAGCGCCCATAAAAATCAACACCGATGCGCGATTAAAATAATCGGAGATTGCCCCTACAATCAGCGTCGAGAACATCCCCGATAAATGTACAGCACAGGCGACGATCAACCCGGTGGCCATCGGCTCCATCTGCCAGACTTGCAGCGCATTCGTCACCAGGCTGGGGGTCCATGCCCAGCTCCCCAGTAACTCCCAGCAATGCGCAATATAACCTACCATCAGCAGTATCGCGCCGACCGACAGAACATGGCTCTTTGCCGATCCCCCCTGCTTCTGCGTCCTGTACATGTCTTCCTGATAGCCGGATAACGCCACTGAACCGGATACCGCGCCAACCAATGCGCCTGCGGCACATAAAGAGAACGCAAAGGAAGCTCCCCAGCGCAATGCTCCCCAGGCGGAGATAAATACAGACAGCAGGTAGCCAAACGAACCTGCGGCCAGGATCATCCCAACGGCAAGTCCACGTTTGGGCATGCTGTTCATGCCCATCGCCAACATCATCGCTGGCGTGTAGGCCCCACCCTGGGTCAATCCGACAAAGGCCATCATGACCAGAGCGGAGGAATAAGAGCGGGCAAAACAGGCGAAAAGCAATAAAGCGAGCACACCGAACCACGAGAAAATGAGATACACCTTGCGAGCCCCCAGATAGTCGCACAGCCAGGAGGCAGCAAATAAGGCGCAGGCGTTTGAAATACTAAATACCGTCTGTATTGTTCCCGCAGCGGCGGCGTCTATATGCCACTCTTCGCGTATTACCGGAAGTGCACCAGCAAAAGCCATTGTCCCCAGACATGTTCCCGCCCGTCCAAGGCAAAACAAATTGAATGCTTTCACTAAAATTGCCTTCAGAAAAAGTGAATATCGATAATGAACCAGAGCGTTACGGGCCATGTTATGAGCAAGGGGAAGACGCTGACAAACGATCTTTATTGCGTCAATTGGTTGAGTTAAACTCAACCAATGACACGATTACTCTCGCTCCCCCATTTGCTGGCATTCGAAGCTGCTGCGCGTAGAAGCAGCTTCAGTGCGGCAGCTGATGAACTGTTTATCACCACAGGAGCAGTCAGCCGACATATCCGCGCACTGGAAGCACAACTGGGCGTACAACTGTTTTATCGTGCACACAAATCTGTCAGGCTGACGAGTGCCGGCGAGACCTTTTCCCGCGTCGCAACACGGTTACTCGATGAACTTGCGCAGGCAGAAAAAGAGGTCAGCGCTAACACCTTTTCGGGAAGGTTAACCATCCAGTGCCTGCCCACATTCGCCATGCACTGGCTAATGCCAAGACTGGCTGAGCTGAATGAAATCCACCCTGAACTCACCGTCGATGTCACCACCAGCATTGGTCCCGTTAGCTTCGTTTCTCCCTTTGATGTCGCGATTCGCCGGGATCCGGCACATTTTTCCGGGCTTAAACCTGTTCCATTTCTTCGGGAATCAAGCCTGCTGGTTTGTAGCCAGCAGTACCTGCACAGCCGACCTCTGGTCTCGCCAGATCAACTGGACGATCATATAAAAATTCAAATTCGTGCGCGTAACGATCTCTGGAAACGCTGGCATAGCCATTTCCCAAATGATCATCAAGAAAGTAACCAGATTATCACGCTGGATCATACATTTGCGGCAATGCAGGCGGCTGAAGATGGCTTGGGTTTGGCCGTAATGCCCTATTTATTCTGTGAAAAACACCTGAAAACAGGAAGGCTGGTTGCGCCATTTGGCGATTTGACTATCGATACCGGAACCTATTCTCTGCTGTGGAATGACAGGCAAGATGGGGCCGTAAGAAAATTTACCCACTGGTTGCAATCTTTCGACCTGCCCGGTGAAACGTACCTGCCCTTCACGAATGAGTACACAGTGACGCGTTAACTTATTTCTCCCCGCCCCATTAACTGCAATTTCTTCTACACTATTGATACGGCAATACAATTTGAGGATGGAATGTTCACGCTGATTCTTTTTGTTTGCTACCTGGATGGCGGTTGTGAAGATATCGTGGTTGATGTCTACAATACAGAACGGCAGTGCTTAATTTCGATGGACGATCAGCGCATTCGCAACGGCGGATGCTTGCCGGCCGAAGACTATATCGACAGCTTCTGGCGTCCTGCTCAGGAATATAGTGATTTCTAATTATTGTAACTGCACCAACGTTAGCTCACCGCCAAATACCGCGCCGGTATCAATATAGTGCAGATTATCGCGATCAAGCCGATGGCGCAGGGGAGTATGGCCAAACCAAAAGTGATCTGCGCCATGAATTCCACTGCCTTTATTCATTAATCGCGCACGATCCCACAACACCCGTTGCAAATCGACCTCTTTTCGCCACAGATAAATATCATCCGGGTAATCGGCATGGGCAATCACGTGTACGCCATTCTGACAATGCAGTTCCAGAATCCACGGTAATTGCTGACAGGCTTCAAGAGCAAATCTTGCCGCGGGTTGTGCTGCCTGCGCAAACCACGAGCCCCCATTCATAAACCACAGCTGCAGATCCCCCGTTACCAGCGCATCCAACGCCATCTGCTCGTGATTCCCCCTGACCGCTATCATCCAGTTTCGGCGAAGCAACTGTAGACAGCGCAGACTATCAGGCCCACGATCGGTAACATCGCCGACAGAAACCAACAGATCGCGCCACGGATCAAACCGACACTGGCGCAATTTATCCATCAGCATAGAAAAACAGCCGTGAAGATCTCCCACGACCCAGATGTGACGCCAGTTTGTTCCTTCGACCCTCTGGTAGACGTTGTCAGACTGCCCCATATGACCTTCTACTCTCGGATATTACCTGCCTATAACTTTAGCAATAGCGGCATGAAACGAGGAGTAAACCGCATACGACACGCGATGATTTGCGCAGGGTACGATTTGACATCACTACAAACTCTCTGCTGTCGATGTCATGCAGCCCAGAATAACTACGCTGTGGATGCTACCCACAATTCGCCTTTGCGATAGGGCTTCTTCACGTTTTAATAGTGTTACTATTATTCTGCCTGGTTGATCCGTTATTTCACTGATAGATCAACTGGTTTCAGTGGCTTCCGCAGTTCAGTATCATGAAAATCTTTATATCGTGGTTCGAGACGGGCAGATTCTGAAAGAATAACTCGATTATCCCGAAAGCTCAGATGGTCACTATCAAATAACTTATGAAAATCAGCAGCAAGTGCAATGCCATTTTCTACACTCGGTAAGCCTTTATTGGCATGGCTAATTATGTGGCAAGCTTCAACTGCCAAAGTACTGCCGGTAATTGCGCATTTATTGCCCCAATTCGACATCACCGCTTTACGAAATTTTGCCTGCTCCCGGCGAATTTTAACCATGCGTAGACCGTCTTCCCTGCGAGCATATGTCCCCATTTGATAATCAGGTATTGCAATCAATAAACTGAGAACCGACACAATTTCTTCGCACAAAGGCGCTTCAAATGAAGCTCCCTGATGACAAAAATGTCGTTTAAAATTAGTCCATTCCTCTTTTCGCTTGCTGGGAGGGAGTTGTTCACCAACGAGCAATTCATCCACCGGAAGGAAAGTATCAAGAGTGGATAGGTCTTTCAGTTGAACTCGATATGGATAAGCGTTGTTTGGGTCCACAAAAGTATCAATAATTTCGAATAAGCCACACAACTGGAAGTCTCGCTTTCCAGAGAGTTTTTGAATAACAAAAAGGCGGTCACCAGGGGTCACTTGACGGGTTTTCCATTCCTGCCCAACCCCATACCCATTACTGTAGTCAAAATCTTTTGTATTTTTGGGTCCATGGTAAGCATAGAAATATTTCATCTTTTATTCCTTTTGAAATGCCAATAAAGAGTAATATCGACAATCCCACGATAAAACTTAACGTATAAATGCGGTACTGTGGACTGCTGCTGGTGGCCGTCAACACCAGGGACATATCGACTGTTCTGGAAGGTTACGTACTCTGTCTGCAGGAAAGCATGGTCTCAAGTCTTCGCGCCAGAAAAGAGAACACAGAGGTTTTTGCTCAGAGACTGCTGGGGCATAAAAATTTAACAATGACCCAAAAATACCTGGACGCACGCGGTGCAGAATATGTTATGGTTTAGACAGGATATGGAAATTTCGAGTAATTTTCGTGGGATTTCGTGAAAGCACAGAAAAAACCCAACGAAAACAAGCACATAAAAAGAGACCGAATACGATTCCTGTATTCGGTCCAGGGAAATGGCTCTTGGGAGAGAGCCGTGCGCTAAAAGTTGGCATTAATGCAGGCTAAGTTACCCTGCCATTTAAGAATAGATGACAGCGCCAGGTTTTCCAGTCCGCGACTAAAGTGGTCTGAAAAAAAGGGAGATTGTCACTCGCTACAATGTAAAAACCGCAAGTTCTCCTGTGAGATCCTTGCGGTTTTTTATTGGAAATCAGAGCGCTACATCTGACAATTAGCAGAGCTTTTGTGCACGCTCCACAAACGGTGCCAGGCTCATTTTTTCGCCCGGTTTCGCCGGATCATCAATCTGGATAATCTCGATCGGCTTTGCCGTGGTTTTTCCGCTCTCCACCTGCTGTCTGGCAACATCATTCAACGGATATTGCACCAGCGTACTGGGATTGATGACATACAGCGCGTTACCCGGGCGGCAGGTCAGCATCACCTCTTCCCGATTAAACGCCCACTTATCTTTGCCAACCTCAAAACGGCTGACGGTAATGACCTGCGGCGCAGCCAGCGCGGCTCCGGAGCTTGCCAGGAGTAATAAAGAGATAATGATTTTTTTCATGCGTTTCGCCAGTCCATCAATCAGAAAGGTTCAAGGGTTGCGAACAGGCTGACAATTGCCAGCACAACGGCTCCTATACCCCATTCCAGCTTGGTCATCCAAATAAAATAGAGAGTCATGCCGCGGTTATCCTGCCGCATGCGTGGTACCAGAACATACCGATTCACCAGCGCAATCGCCACCATTAGCATGACCAGGGCACCTTTTAACAAAAGTAGTCGCCCGTAAGCCATGTGCCAGGGAACAGAAAAACCGACAATAAACAGCGCATTCATAATACCAGTAAGTAAAACACCGATAACAAAAAGATGCCCGTAGCGGGAGAAACGCATCATGGTGCTGATTGCCTGTTCTCGCCAGCGGCCATGCGCCATTCGCATACAGTAAAGTACGGGTAGCAGGCCACCGAACCAGGCGGCGGCGCATATCAGATGCAAGGCATGGTTAACCTGCTGGATTGCCCCAGTAATACCACTATGCAGCGTCGCATGCCCGACGCCAGCCAGCAAAATAAACTGCGCAATCGTCAGCATTAACAGCCGTCGCGGCATGCTACGCGGTACGATAATAACCACCACCAGAGTGACCAGCGCGAGGATAATCTGCCATAACCAGACGCCGCCAAACTGCGTTTGCAACACCGCGCCCCATACATCTGTAGAGATAACATCCCGCCAGCCTGAGCCCATTAACCCACCCTGGATCGCCAGCATCAGCGTCGCGCTGATAAAGCTCCACGTTGCGGCATGCCGTTGCAGACGCAAAAAACGACGCATCATTAAACGACGAACCGAAACGGGAGCCAGCCATGCGCCGTAAAGCGCACAACCAAACACCAGCATCAAAGTGGTAAAATGGATAAACCGTAATGCAACCCAGGTAAATGCCAGCATCGGTTATTTCACGCTAAAGGTATATTGCCCCTTCGTCTTGTGACCATCCACGGAAACAACGTGCCAGTCGACCGTATATTTTCCTGCTTCAAGTGTTTGATCAAGCGGAACAATCAGCTGTGTTTTGTCCTGCTCACTGCGTGACGCCTTGCCCGTTTTGATCTGTTCTTTGTTTGGACCTGTCAGCGTTGCGCCGCTGAATCCCGGCTCTACGCCTTCAGAAAAATTCAGCGTCAACGCCTGAGGAGATGCCGCAACCTCGGCATTAGCCGCCGGGCTTTGTTTTGTGAGGTGGGCATGCGCCAGGGCGGCGGGCGTTGCCAGCACGCTGGCGAGTACGATGAGAGCGCTGCGAAGCATAGATGCAGATGAAGCCATTTCAACTATTCCTTTTTGTTATGTCTAATCTATAGAGAATAACCTTCTACAATGATCGAGTCGAGAATCATCATTTCAGGCTTGCCATTAATGCGCACTCTTAGTAACTTTTGCGCGCTAATGGAGAGATGAGGAAAAACGTATGAATATTAATCTGGCCAAACTTGAGCAAGCAGAAATGGATAAGGTTAACGTCGATCTCGCTGCGGCAGGTGTCGCATTTAAAGAGCGCTACAACATGCCTGTCGTTGCTGAAGTAGTCGAGCGTGAACAGCCTGCACATTTACGCGACTGGTTCCGTGAACGCCTGATCGCGCACCGTTTAGCTTCTGTTTCCCTGTCACGTTTACCTTACGAGCCTAAAGTTAAATAAACCTTATATTAAGTTACAATTCCTTACATGATGCCTGCTACAGTATAAGTACATTCTTAATCTACTATTTAAGGATGGTTGTAGACACTATGAAAAGGAAATCATTATGTCACACTGGAAAATTGCTGCAGCGCAGTACGAACCACTTCAACGATCATTAAGCGAACACGTCGCCCATCATTTGCAGTTCATTCAGGCAGCGGCTAAATGCCAATGCGAATTGTTGGTTTTTCCATCATTGTCCCTGTTGGGATGTGTGGACGAAGACGACGCTCTCCCAGCCCCACCTGATGAAGAGTTATTGCAACCCCTCGCCCACGCTGCGGCCACGTATCGTATGACCATCATTGCCGGGTTGTCGGTAGAGCATCACGATCGCTTTGTGAAGGGAATAGCGCTTTTCTCTCCCTGGATGACCTCGCCGTTAATGTTTCATCAAAGCCATGGCGCCTGTATCGCCAGGCAACAAAATGCCATCAGCGTTGTCGACAGTCAGCCGGAAGGTATTGATATCGACCCGACATTTTCGCTATTCACAACCTCTCAGTCCGTCAGCGAACCAGAACTGCTCTCTTCCGCTTCGCGCCTGCAAAGTTTTTCACATAAATTCGCCATTGCGGTGCTGATGGCCAATGCACGTGGCAGCAGCGCGTTGTGGGATGAAGGGGGGCGGTTAATTGTACGCGCAGACAGCGGTTCGTTACTGTTAACCGGACAACGCACGCCACGGGGTTGGCAAGGTGATATCATTCCATTACGCTAGTCGTTTTGGTCTGGAGCCCGGCATGTTGCGCATAATAGATACAGAAACCTGTGGTCTGCAGGGAGGCATTGTTGAGATTGCGTCTGTCGATGTCGTTGACGGAACGATCGTCAATCCCATGAGCCATCTGGTGCGTCCTGACCGTCCCATCAGTCCACAAGCCATGGCTATCCATCACATCACTGAAGCGATGGTAGCGGATAAACCGTGGATTGAAGATGTCATCCCGCAGTATTACGGCAGCGAGTGGTACGTGGCGCATAACGCCAGTTTTGATCGGCGTGTGCTGCCCGAAATGCCAGGAGAATGGATTTGCACCATGAAGCTTTCCCGCCGTCTGTGGCCGGGGATCAAATACAGCAATATGGCGCTCTATAAATCCCGCAAGCTGAGCGTCCAGACGCCGTCTGGTCTGCACCACCACCGCGCGCTTTATGACTGCTACATCACAGCGGCACTGCTGATCGACATTATGAAGACGTCCGGCTGGACCCCGGAGCAAATGGCCGATGTCACCGGTCGTCCTGCGTTGCTAACCACATTTACCTTCGGAAAATACCGCGGGAAACCGGTATCTGAAGTCGCTGAACGCGATCCGGGCTATTTGCGCTGGCTGTTTAACAACCTTGACAATATGAGCCCGGAATTGCGCCTAACGCTGAAACACTATCTGGATAACGCCTGAGTTTACGCTTGTCCAGGCAGTGTGCCCTGCGCCAGCCCAATCAAAAACGCGTATTCCAGGGCCACACCTTCGTAAGATTTATAACGTCCGGATTTACCGCCGTGCCCGGAATCCATATCCGTGCAGAGTAACAGCAGATGGTCGTCCGTTTTCAGCTCACGCAGTTTTGCCACCCACTTTGCCGGTTCCCAGTATTGCACCTGGGAGTCGTGCAAGCCCGTTGTCACCAGCAGATGCGGATAAGCCTGCGCGGTAACATTGTCATACGGACTGTAGCTTTTCATGTAGGTGTAATACTCTTCCTCCTGCGGATTACCCCACTCTTCAAACTCACCGGTCGTCAGTGGAATTGACTCATCCAGCATTGTGGTCAGCACATCGACAAATGGCACCTGTGCAATGACGCCATGAAACAGTTCAGGGCGCTCATTGATGGCAACACCCATTAACATTCCTCCGGCGCTTCCTCCCATGCCATAACATAGCGAAGGCGCGCCATAGCCCATTTTTAGCAGTGCATCGCAGACGTCGAGATAATCATTGAAGGTATTTTTCTTATGCAGAAACTTACCGTCTTCGTACCACTGTTGCCCTAACTCACCGCCGCCACGGACATGGGCAATGGCATAAACAAAGCCGCGATCCAGCAGGCTCAAGCGGCTGCTGCTGAAATCGGCGTCCATGCTGGCGCCATACGAGCCATAACCGTAAACCAGTAACGGATTTTTTCCTTTCAGGAAGTACTTTTGATGGTAAACCAGCGAAACCGGAACCTCGGTACCATCCCGCGCGGTGATCCATACGTGTTCGCTGCGGTAGTTCGCCGCATCAAATCCGGGAACCTCCGTCTGCTTGAGCACGCGACGCTCTCCGGTGTCCATATCCAGTTCAAACAGCGTATCCGGGGTGGTCATGGAGGAATAGCCATAACGCAGGCGCGAGGTCTCCGGCTCAGGGTTATAGGCAAGCCATGTCACATACGCCGGATCGTCAAAGGCGATACCGACCACTTCGCGCGTTTTACGATTGATCTGACGCAGACTGGTTAAGCCCCGCTGGCGCTCTTCCACCACCAGCCAGTCTGTGAACAGCGTAAAGCCCTCCAGCATCACGTTGTCACGCGGAGGGATCAGCGTCTCCCAGACTTGCTCATCACGAACACGGGTACGGTACAGGCCGAAATTTTTCCCCTGACGGTTGGAGCGCAGATAAAAATTGTGCTGATAGTGATCGAGACTGTATTCGTGGTCTTTGCGTCGCGCTAAAAAGACCAGTGGCTCTGCATCAGCCAGTTCTGCATCAATGAGCAGAACCTCACTGGTGGTTGCACTCGCAATATGAATAACAACATAGTGCTGTGAGGTGGTTTTATGCAGACTGACATAAAACATATCATCGGCTTCTTCATATACCAGCTCATCCAGTGATGATGGCGAGCCTACGGTATGCCGCCAGACCTGATACGGCAGCAATGTGGTTTCATGCTTGCGGACATAATAGAAAGTCTGCGAGTCGTTGGCCCAGACTAATTCCGGCTCGACGTTTTCAAGTACCTCCGGGTACCAGTTACCCGTTTGTAAGTTGCGAAAACGCACGCCATATTGCCGGCGGGACAGATAATCCTCAGCCAGCGCCATAATGGTGTTATCCGGGGATATCGCCAGTCCTCCCAGCGTATAAAACTCACTGTGGGCCGCGCGCTGGTTACCATCCAACAAGGTGTCCCATTCATCCCACTCTTCACTGAAGGCAGACTGACGTTGATAAATGGCATATTCGCACCCCGGTTCATAGAGATGGCGATAGCGGTACCCATTTTTCACATACGGTGCAGACACATCCTGAGGGGGAATACGGTCGATAATCTCTTTCAGAACACGCTCCTGCAAAGCTTGCTGCGAAGCCATCACCTGGCGGCCATATACATTTTCTTGTTGCAGGTAATTCAGTACTTCTGGTTGCGAGCGGGTGTCATCTCGCAACCAGTAATAATTATCAACGCGGGTGTCGCCATGCTGCGTCATGGCGTGGGGAATACGAGGAGCTTTAGGTAGCATGTCATTGTTCTTTTGCTTAATCATCCTATAAGGGTGGCAAAAGTCAGCAATGATGCAAGCGAAACATGCGCCTTGGCGGTAACTATTTAACCCGGCAGGGCCTGTTTTTGTTCCTTAAGATCCTGCTCAATCCCTTCACGAACATCCTGCGGGATCTTCAACGCATCACCCAATGCATTCAGATAACTGCGTTCCATAAAGTGGTCGATATCAATCGCCGCACAGCTCAGGAAGTAAATTTCTAGCGCTTCTTCTTCGTTACGGATCCCCTGAACCAGACGCTGAGGATCGAGTGGTTGTTCAATCGCACGTTCAATCAGAACGCGGCCCTGCTCTTCCACGCCCGCTTCACGGAGCTGCTGCTCAATAGCGCTACGTTCTTTGGCATCAATATGGCCATCGCTTTTCGCCGCAAAAACCAGCGCCAGAATCAGACGTTCGGTTCGCTCATCCAGCGGCGAGCTCTGTGCACCAAACTGCGGCTCATCCTGATGCGCTGCGCGAACTTTATCCTTGTACTTGTTCCATAACACAGTCCCGGCAACCGCACCGCCGCCCACCAGAAGCGCGCTGGTGCCGTATTTACTCAGTAATTTACGAGAAGATTTGTTGGCAACCAGTAATCCTGCCAGACCGCCTAACGCGCCTGGAACGAGAAGTTTACTCAGCCCTTGCTCGCCAGAAGATGACGCGGAGGAACCCTTTTGCCCAAGAAGAGATTGTAGTTGATTTAGCCAGTTAGCCATTTTGCCCCTCAAGTACAGACGAATAATCATCAAAGCGTACCCGAGGGGATGTCAGGAAGTGTTCAGGTCATCAAAAGATGTGCAAATACCTCCGTTACTGCGGCTGATACTCCGCTGTTCCGGCTTTGCAGTCGACTTTTACCTGATAGTGAATATCCGCACTTTTACCGCGAACAGTCAGGGGGACAGACCATTTACCGTCTTTGCCCGTAATATCGGGCGTGTTTACCCAGGCGACCGGATCGGCTTGCCCGACGCGCTTTTGATCGTCAGCCCAGCGCGCGATGCGATTTTGTTGATAATCACGTTTCACGCTCGCCGCAATACCGTTAGCGTCCAGTCCCTCACACTTGGGGAACTGGACGTTTTTGCTTTCCATATTTGCCGCAAATACAGATACGCTGGCAGACAGCAGCAGCAGGCTCAATAACGTTCTTTTTTTATACATTCTTTTCTCCTTAATCTCCCCTTCGTCATTCAGATTGCCTGTAGCAACGGGAAATAACGTCAGGGATTGCACAATGATTCAGGGAAAAGCATGGTACAAAATATCAGGAGCGCAAGTCGCTTCAGGCCGCCTGGGTATCATCCTCAGCGTGCGCGTCGTTGTCGACCACCTGTGGAGAAGGCAGCTTGCCGTTTTTGAGGATGGCGCTTAGCACATCTTTTTGCTCAGCCAGCCACAGGGAAAGCGCTTCGCGCTGCTCGTCTTCAAGCGCTACCGGCGATTGCTCCAGCCATGTATCGAGCAAATCCGCTGTATCCAGCATTTTGTCATACGCATCGGCTTCCTTTTTGCTGGTAAACGACATTTTTTCCTCACCTTCCCGAATGACTACGTATTTAACTTCAACCGCCATTTTGCAGCCTCTTAAATTACCTGTATTTATGTACAGTATATTCTTTTTAAGCCCTGAAATCAACCTGGTAATAAAGACAGACGCAAACGTTTTCGTATATACTGCGCCCAGATAAAACAGGGGATTAATTTATGACGTTATTAGGCACAGCGCTGCGTCCCGCAGCAACGCGAGTGATGTTATTAGGTTCGGGAGAACTGGGTAAAGAAGTGGCAATTGAATGTCAACGCCTGGGTGTGGAAGTCATTGCCGTGGATCGTTACCCCGACGCGCCAGCCATGCACGTTGCCCATCGCTCATACGTTATCAACATGCTGGATGGCGAAGCATTACGCCAGCTCGTCGAGCGTGAAAAACCACATTATATCGTGCCGGAAATTGAGGCGATCGCCACGGATATGCTGGTAAAACTGGAGCAGGAAGGCCAGCGTGTTGTGCCATGTGCAAGAGCAACGCAACTGACCATGAACCGGGAAGGAATCCGTCGCCTCGCCGCCGAAGAATTGTCTCTACCGACCTCTTCTTACCGCTTTGCTGACAGTGAAGTCCGCTTTCGCGAAGCCGTCGCTGAAATCGGCTATCCCTGCATCGTGAAACCGGTAATGAGTTCGTCCGGTAAAGGACAAAGCTTTATCCGTTCAGCCGATCAGCTCGCTGCAGCCTGGGACTATGCTCAACAGGGCGGTCGGGCTGGTGCCGGACGCGTTATCGTCGAAGGCGTAGTGAATTTTGATTTTGAAATCACACTGCTTACCGTCAGCGCCATTGACGGCGTACATTTTTGCGCACCGGTTGGACATCGCCAGGAAGACGGCGATTATCGTGAATCCTGGCAGCCGCAGCAGATGAGTGAACTGGCACTGGCGCGCGCGCAGGAGATTGCCCGTAAGGTGGTGCTGGCGCTGGGAGGCCACGGACTGTTTGGGGTCGAACTGTTTGTCTGCGGTGATGAAGTGATTTTCAGCGAAGTCTCCCCTCGCCCTCACGACACGGGTATGGTGACGCTGATTTCTCAGGATCTGTCCGAGTTTGCCCTGCACGTGCGTGCATTCCTTGGTCTTCCCGTTGGCGCAATCCGCCAGTATGGGCCGTCAGCATCAGCGGTGATCCTGCCGAAGCTAAGCAGCCAAAACGTTACCTTTGATAATGTGGATGCTGCCGTTGGCGCGGGTTTGCAGATACGTCTGTTTGGTAAACCCGAAATCGACGGTACTCGTCGTTTAGGTGTCGTACTGGCAACTGCAGAAAGTGTTGAAGAAGCTGTTGATCGCGCAAAAAACGCGGCTTCACAGGTAAAAGTGACAGGTTAAAACCGGAGCCGTAGACCGGATGAGGCAGTAAAACCCCATCCGGCAAAGCCCGATATCGGCGCTAACGCCTCTTATCGGGCCTTCGGTTTACACGTTGATAGCTTACTGCTTCGCGCCTTCAACCGCTTCGCGAGCCAGTTTGGTGATACGATCGTAATCACCCGCTTCCAGCGCATCCGCCGGAACCAGCCAGGAACCGCCGATGCACAGCACGCTTTTCAGTGCCAGGTAGTCGCGGTAATTCGCTGGAGAGATACCACCGGTTGGGCAGAAACGGACCTGTGAGAACGGACCCGCAATCGCCTGCAGCGCTTTCGTACCGCCGTTCGCTTCAGCCGGGAAGAATTTGAACTCTTTCAAACCGTAGTCCATACCCAGCATCAGTTCAGAAACGGTGCTGATACCCGGGATCAACGGAATAGTGCCTTCAGTTGCGGCTTTCAGCAGTGGCTCGGTCAGACCCGGGCTGATAGCGAACTGCGCGCCCGCTTCGGTGACTTCAGCCAGCTGTTGTGGATTCAGTACGGTACCCGCACCAACGATAGCATCCGGAACTTCTTTGGCGATCGCGCGAATGGCATCCATCGCACATGCGGTACGTAACGTCACTTCCAGAACGCGCACGCCCCCTGCAACTAACGCTTTTGCCATCGGCACAGCGTGTTCCAGTTTGTTAACCACAATAACCGGTACAACCGGGCCAGTGGTCAGGATTGCTTCTGCACTTGTCTTCCAGTTTTTCATCAGAGTTTTCTCTCGCCTGATTACAAATTAAGTCTTAAAAAGTGATACAGGTTGCGCCCTGCTCCGCACCGGACAGCTTTTCACGCAACGCGCTGAACATTTCACGCCCGGTACCCACGCGCGAAGCGCTAAGGTCAGGGATGTGAGGCTGACGGGAAGCAAGTTCCTCTTCATCAACCAGCAGCGTTAATTCACCTGTCTGTCCATTCACACGAATGATGTCGCCATCGCGCACTTTCGCCAGCAGCCCGCCATCGTAAGCTTCTGGAGTTACATGGATTGCTGAAGGCACTTTACCTGAAGCACCTGAAAGTCGTCCATCGGTAACTAACGCAATTTTGAAACAACGGTCCAATAATACACCAAGTGGCGGCATGAGTTTATGTAATTCTGGCATTCCGTTCGCTTTTGGTCCCTGATGGCGCACAACGACCACACAATCCCGGTCAAGCAGACCCGCATCAAACGCCGGTAACACATCATGTTGACTTTCGAAGACCACGGCAGGCGCTTCAATCACCTGATTTTCAACTGGAACAGCTGAGGTTTTCATCACCGCACGCCCCAGGTTACCACTCAGTACTTTAGTGCCGCCGTGATGGGAGAATGGCTGATCAAAGGCGGCAATCACATTGCTGTCCAGTGATTTTTCCGCACCTTCGCGCCAGTCCAGTTCACCATTGTTGAGCCACGGCTCCAGGGTGTAGCGCGATAAACCGAATCCAGCGACAGTGTTCACATCTTCATGTAACAGACCCGCATTCAGCAGTTCACGCATTAATACAGGCACACCGCCAGCAGCCTGGAAATGGTTAATGTCTGCCGGGCCATTCGGGTACAGACGCGCCATCAGCGGCACGATATCGGATAGATCGGAGAAGTCATCCCAGTTAATCAGAATACCGGCTGCACGCGCCATGGCTACCAGGTGCATCGTATGGTTGGTTGAACCGCCGGTCGCCAGCAGTGCCACAATACCGTTCACAACCACTTTTTCATCAATCATTTTCCCGATCGGCATCCATTCATTGCCGTTGCCGGTCAGACGTGTTACCTGACGGGCCGCCGCTGCGGTCAATGCTTCACGCAGTGGTGCATCCGGGTGAACAAAAGAGGAACCTGGCAACTGCATGCCCATGAACTCCACCACCATCTGGTTGGTGTTAGCGGTGCCGTAGAACGTACAGGTTCCCGGCGCATGATAAGACGCAGCCTCGGATTCGAGCAGTGCCATACGATCCACTTTGCCTTCGGCATACAGTTGACGAATACGCACTTTCTCTTTGTTCGCCAGACCACTCGCCATCGGGCCTGAAGGGATGAAGATTGAAGGCAGATGACCGAAGGAAAGCGCCGCCATGACCAGGCCCGGGACAATCTTGTCACACACGCCGAGGAACAACGCACCGTCGAACATATTGTGTGAGAGCCCCACAGCCGCTGACATCGCAATGACTTCACGACTTAGCAGAGAAAGCTCCATACCGTCCTGGCCCTGGGTCACACCGTCGCACATCGCAGGTACACCACCAGCAACCTGGCCCACCGCATTGGCTTCATGTAGTGCTTTGCGAATGATGGCCGGATAGTGTTCATACGGCTGGTGTGCGGAAAGCATGTCGTTATAGGAGGTAATGATCGCGATATTGTTACGCAACATGCTTTTTAGCGAGGCTTTATCCTCCGGCTGACAGGCGGCAAAACCATGCGCCAGATTGCCGCATGCCAGCTGTGAGCGATGGACGGTAGTCGTTTTAGCCTGTTCGATTCGAGCGAGGTAGGCGGAACGCGTGTCACGGGAACGTTCGACGATGCGTTGTGTTACGAGTAACAAATTCGGATTCATAGAGGCTCCTAAAATTTATCTGTCAGAGCGGTTGGGTAAACAATGTATTCAGCATTACTAAATATAGCTGAATCGCTTGTTAGCCGTAGCTCAGGGGCAAAATCGTTTCAGGCAGTGTAATAAAAAAAACCTCGCGGGTGAATCCACGCGAGGTTTAAAAGTGCAAAAATTATTCTACAATCTGTGTTAGATCATGTTACCGGTAAAATAACACCTAATGGCTAGATGATCTTTTACTCGAATTCGTTCCAGGAACGACCGTCACGGGTGATCATGGCTACAGACGCAACCGGTCCCCAGGTTCCTGCCTGATAAGGCTTCGGCGACTCGTTATCCATCGCCCAGGCTTCAGTAATTGAATCCACCCACTTCCAGGCCTCTTCGACTTCATCGCGACGCACAAACAGAGCCTGAATACCGCGCATGGTTTCCAACAGCAGGCGCTCATAGGCGTCGGCCAGGTGCGTTTGGTTGAAGGTTTCTGAGTAGCTCAGATCCAGCTTAGTGATCTGCAGATTATGTTTGTGGTCCAGACCCGGCACTTTGTTCAGTACCTGGATATCAACCCCTTCATCAGGCTGCAAACGAATAGTCAACTTGTTCTGCGGCAGATCCTGCCAGGATTCTTTAAACAGATTCAGCTCAGGTGTTTTGAAATAAACCACCACTTCAGAGCACTTGGTTGGTAAACGTTTACCAGTACGCAGGTAGAACGGTACACCCGTCCAACGCCAGTTATCGATATCGACGCGGATCGCCACAAACGTTTCCGTATTGCTGCTCTTATTCGCGCCCTCTTCTTCCAGGTAACCCGGTACCTTTTTACCCTGGGCAAAACCAGTGGTGTACTGGCCGCGAACCGTTTTTTCACGCACGTTCGAGCGATCGATGCGACGCAGCGATTTCAGGACCTTCACTTTCTCATCGCGAATGCTGTCGGCGCTCAGATCAGCCGGAGGGGACATTGCGATCATGCAGAGGATTTGCAGCAAGTGGTTCTGGATCATATCGCGCATTTGACCGGCCTGGTCAAAATAGCCCCAGCGGCCTTCAATACCGACCTCTTCAGCCACGGTAATTTCTACGTGATCGATAGTGCGGTTATCCCAGTTGTTCACAAACAGGGAGTTGGCAAAACGCAGTGCCAACAGGTTCAGGACCGTCTCTTTCCCGAGATAGTGGTCAATACGATAAACCTGGCACTCTTCGAAGTACTCGCCAACCTGATCGTTGATTTCACGGGATGTCGCCAGAGACGTGCCCAGCGGTTTTTCCATCACCACGCGAGCGGGTTTAGCATTCAGCTTTGCTTCACCCAAGCCTTTGCAGATCGCGCCAAAGGTGCTTGGCGGCATAGCGAAATAGTTAATCGTGGTACGTGATTTTTGATCCAGCATCTCGCCCAGACGGCTAAATGCGGCGGTGTCATTGACGTCCAGGTTACAAAACTCCAGACGGCCACTGAGAGTTTCCCATAAACTTTCATCAATTTTTTCTTTCATGAAAGTTTCGAGCGCTTCGCGTACAACCTTGGTATAGGCAGCTTTGTCCCAATCAGCACGCCCTACCCCAATGATGCGGGTATCCGGGTTAATCTGACCGGCCTTTTCCAGTTGATACAGGGAAGGCAGCAATTTCCGTCGCGCCAGGTCGCCCTTCGCACCGAAAATGACCAGGTCACATGCCTGGGCTGTTTGCGTTACCGCCATGTCATTCTCCTCAATTAAGTGCCTGGTGCTTTTGCCAGACACTGGTTGTAATTTTATTACAGTGCACTGTACTGCTTTTACGTGAATCCGGAAACCGTAAACGCTTATCCAGCCGTGCTGTTACCGCGAACAGCCGCTTTATTGGCGTATAACCCATCAAAATGGATAAAAAAGTCGTATTTTTCGTACCCATGACGAAGTATGAAAATCCGACTCCGATCATGTAATGAAAAAAAACAACAACTATTCTGTCCATTTTGCCCCGTTGCTGCATTAGCAGGGGTAATATCTATACACTAAATTGTGTATCGGTTTCCCCGTATCGCTGAAATCGTTTTTGCCCATGACCCATGAGTCTACCTACATCATGAATATGCTGGAAAAAATCCAGTTAAAACTGGAACATTTGAGCAAGTCAGAGCGTAAAGTCGCCGACATTATTCTTGCCTCTCCCGAGCGGGCAATCCATTCAAGTATCGCCGCACTTGCTGTAGAAGCGAATGTCAGCGAGCCAACGGTGAACCGTTTTTGTCGCAGCATGGACACCCGCGGCTTTCCTGATTTTAAACTGCATCTGGCGCAAAGTCTGGCAAATGGTACCCCTTATGTTAATCGCAATGTAGATGAGGATGACAGCGTTGAATCTTACACGGGGAAAATCTTCGAGTCAGCGATGGCAAGCCTCGACCACGTTCGCCAGTCGCTGGATAACGCGGCGGTAAACCGGGCAGTAGATTTATTAACCCAGGCGAAGAAAATTGCCTTCTTTGGTTTAGGTTCTTCCGCCGCGGTAGCACATGACGCGATGAATAAATTTTTCCGCTTTAACGTTCCGGTTATCTATTCCGACGACATCGTACTGCAACGCATGAGCTGTATGAATTGTAGTGATGACGATGTCATTGTGCTCATTTCACACACCGGAAGAACCAAAAGTCTGGTGGAACTGGCACAACTGGCAAGAGAAAACGATGCCATGGTGATTGCCCTGACATCTCCTGGTACGCCGCTGGCACGTGAAGCAACGCTGGCAATTACCCTCGATGTACCGGAAGATACTGACATTTATATGCCCATGGTCTCTCGACTTGCTCAACTTACCGTGATAGATGTGCTGGCTACGGGATTTACTTTGCGCCGTGGGGCAAAATTTAGAGATAACTTGAAGCGTGTCAAGGAAGCGCTCAAGGAATCGCGTTTTGATAAAGAATTACTCATCAAGAGTGATGACCGCTAAAAGCAATAACAATGTTCTACCCTTTTATCATCCGGGTCGTTCATTTTACCGTTTATGTTCGAGAACGGCCGGATTAATGTTCACGCAACACCAAGTTGTTTCAGTCAACGGAGTATTACATGTCCAGAAGGCTTCGCAGAACCAAAATCGTTACCACCTTAGGCCCGGCAACTGACCGCGATAACAACCTTGAAAAAATTATCGCCGCTGGGGCGAACGTTGTACGTATGAACTTTTCGCACGGCTCTCCAGAAGATCACAAATTGCGGGCGGATAAAGTCCGTGAGATTGCCGCCAAACTGGGACGTCATGTAGCTATTTTGGGTGACCTGCAGGGACCTAAAATCCGCGTATCGACCTTTAAAGAAGGGAAAGTATTTCTCAATGTTGGCGACAAATTCCTGTTAGACGCCAACCTCGGTAAAGGTGAAGGCGACAAAGAAAAAGTCGGCATCGATTACAAAGGCCTGCCTGCTGACGTCGTGCCGGGCGATATCCTGCTGCTGGATGATGGTCGCGTACAGCTCAAAGTGCTGGAAGTTCAGGGTATGAAAGTCTTCACCGAAGTCACTGTCGGTGGCCCGCTCTCCAACAACAAAGGTATCAACAAACTTGGCGGTGGCCTTTCTGCTGAAGCTCTGACGGAAAAAGACAAAGCAGACATCATTACTGCAGCGCAAATCAGCGTTGACTATCTGGCGGTTTCTTTCCCTCGCTGTGGCGAAGATCTGAATTATGCCCGCCGCCTGGCGCGCGACGCTGGCTGCGATGCGAAAATTGTTGCCAAGGTAGAGCGTGCTGAAGCTGTCTGCGACCAGAATGCGATGGATGACATCATCCTTGCCTCTGACGTGGTAATGGTCGCGCGTGGTGACCTGGGCGTGGAAATTGGCGACCCGGAGCTGGTTGGTATTCAGAAAGCGTTGATCCGTCGCGCACGTCAGCTGAACCGTGCGGTTATTACCGCAACGCAGATGATGGAGTCAATGATCACTAACCCAATGCCGACACGTGCGGAAGTCATGGACGTGGCAAACGCCGTGCTGGATGGGACTGATGCCGTCATGCTGTCTGCCGAAACTGCGGCAGGCCAGTACCCGGCGGAAACCGTCGCAGCTATGGCTCGCGTATGTCTGGGTGCAGAGAAAATCCCGAGCATCAACGTTTCTAAACACCGTCTCGACGTACAGTTTGATAATGTCGAAGAAGCTATCGCCATGTCAGCGATGTATGCCGCGAACCATCTGAAAGGCGTTACCGCTATCATCGCCATGACCGAGTCCGGTCGTACTGCGCTGATGACATCACGCATCAGTTCTGGCCTGCCAATTTTCGCGATGTCTCGTCATGAGCGTACGCTGAATCTGACCTCTCTGTATCGTGGGGTTACACCGGTCCACTTTGACAGCGAAACTGACGGTGTAATGGCTGCCAACGAAGCGGTCAATCTGCTGCGCGACAAAGGCTACCTGGTGTCAGGCGATCTGGTGATTGTGACCCAGGGTGATGTCATGAGCACCATCGGCTCCACCAACACCACACGTATTCTGACTGTAGAATAACGACTCTGCTGACTGCCTGATATTACTCGCTTATCAGGCGCACAGGTCGCCTGATACAAAAAAGCCTCTCGAACGAGAGGCTTTTTTTATTTCTTCGGATAGAGATCTTTGCGCTTATAGGGCTCAATCTCGCCGGGTTTACGGGTCTTTAGCAGTTTCAGAATCCAGGTGTATTGTTCAAGATGTGGGGTGACAAAAATCTCCACTTCTTCATTCATCCGTCTGGCAATTGTATGGTCATCGGCCGTCAGAATGTCATCCATGGGGGGGCGTACCTGAATCGTCAGGCGATGCGTTTTACCATCATACACCGGGAATAGCGGTATTACGCGTGCATGACAAACCTTCATCAGGCGGCCAATCGCCGGTAACGTTGCCTTATAGGTCGCGAAGAAATCGACAAACTCGCTGTGCTCCGGGCCGTGGTCCTGATCCGGTAAGTAATATCCCCAGTATCCCTGCCGTACCGACTGAATAAAAGGTTTAATACCGTCGTTACGTGCATGTAAACGACCGCCGAAACGTCGACGTACCGTATTCCAGACATAATCAAATACCGGATTGCCCTGGTTATGGAACATCGCTGCCATTTTCTGGCCTTGAGCTGCCATCAGCATTGCCGGAATATCAACACCCCAGCCGTGAGGGACGAGAAAAATCACCTTTTCCTCATTACGTCGCATCTCATCGATAATTTCCAGGCCCTGCCAGTCAACGCGGTGCTGGATTTTCTCCGGACCGCGCATGGCTAATTCTGCCATCATAACCATCGCCTGAGGCGCAGTCGCAAACATCTCATCAACGATGGCCTCACGCTCGGCTTCGCTGCGCTCCGGAAAACAGAGGGATAAATTAATAAGCGCTCTACGACGCGAACTTTTCCCCAGCCGTCCGGCAAGCCGCCCCAGTTTCGCCAGAACGGGATCGCGAAATGACGCGGGCGTTAATGCAATCCCTGCAATCGCTGCCACGCCAAACCAGGCGCCCCAGTAGCGCGGGTGACGGAATGATTTTTGAAACTCAGGGATATACTCAATACTCTTTTTTTTCGTTTCCATGCTCTTCCAGTATCGGGGGCCGCGAAAAAGTAAATCTGCTGATAGTGTAGCGGCGCACCGTGTCCCGTACAAAATAAAAAAGCCGGCACGCATAGCGTACCGGCTCTGTCAGTGTATTTATTAATCGAAGCGTAACTGAGGCAGAACCTCTTTCACCTGAGCCAGGTACTCGGTACGATCCGAACCGCTCAACCCTTCCGTACGCGGCAGTTTTGCCGTCAACGGGTTCACAGCCTGCTGGTTGACCCATACTTCGTAGTGCAGGTGCGGGCCCGTAGAACGCCCGGTGTTACCTGACAGCGCAATGCGATCGCCACGTTTCACTTTTTGCCCCGGTTTAACCAGCAGCTTACGCAGGTGCATGTAACGGGTGGTGTAAGTACGACCGTGACGAACAGCAACATAGTATCCGGCCGCGCCACTCCGTTTCGCGACAACCACCTCACCATCACCGACTGACAGCACCGGCGTACCTTGCGGCATCGCAAAGTCGACACCTTTGTGCGGTGCAACGCGCCCGGTTACCGGATTCAGGCGACGCGGATTGAAGTTTGACGAAATACGGAACTGCTTCGCCGTAGGGAAACGCATAAACCCTTTAGCAAGCCCGGTCCCGTTACGGTCATAGAATTTACCGTCTTCAGCACGGATCGCGTAATAATCCTTGCCTTCAGAGCGCAAACGAACGCCCAGCAGTTGGCTTTGTTCGCGTTTACCGTCCAGCATCTCGCGAGACATCAAAACGGAGAACTCATCGCCTTTCTTCAGCTTGCGAAAGTCCATCTGCCATTGCATCGCTTTAATCACTGCGCTGATTTCAGAGCTGGTCAGGCCGGCATCTCTTGCACTGGCGACAAAACTACCGCCCACCGTACCGTTGATTCGGCTGTTGACCCAGTCGCCCTGCTGCATTTCGCTGCTCATTTTGAAACCCGTTGCTGTACGATCATAAGTACGAGTTTCACGGCGGGAGACTTCCCAGGTCAGGCGCTGCAAATCACCTTCCGAAGACAGTGTCCAGGAAAGTTGCTGGCCAATTTTCAGATTACGTAGATCTTTATCAGATGCGGCAAGCTGGCTGATATCGCCCATATCAATGCCGTACTGGTTCAGAATACTGCTCAGCGTATCGCCGGTAGAGACAACATACTCGTGAACCCCGGCCTCGCCAGAGGTCTTGTCATCAAGTTCGTCCTGAGGGATAGCTTCATCTTCCTGAGCGGCTTGATCGATAGGTTCGCTGGCCTCTGGCAACAGTGAACGTATCTCGCTTTTTTCCAGCTCAATGGTTTTAACGATGGGTGCAGAGTCGGGATGGTATACATAAGGCCGCCAGACTGCGACGGCCAATGTCAGAACAGTAAGCGACCCCAACATAACACGATGGGGTCGCGGCAAATTATTAAACGCCAGAGCGACAGAGCGGGCTATCTGTTGCACGTATTCACTTCCTCATTAATCTCCTTTCAGGCAGCTCGCATACTGGTTGGCTAATTGGTTCAGAAACGCTGAATAGCTTGTTTTACCCAGTTTGATATTCGTTCCGAGGGGATCCAACGTTCCCATTCGAACGGATGTCCCTCTCGCTACGGCTTCAACGACCGCTGGCCTGAACTGTGGCTCAGCAAAAACGCAGGTTGCTTTTTGCTCAACCAACTGTGTTCTTATTTCATGTAAACGCTGCGCACCAGGTTGAATCTCAGGGTTCACGGTAAAGTGACCAAGCGGTGTTAGCCCGTAGTGTTTTTCGTAGTAGCCATAGGCGTCATGAAAAACGAAATACCCTTTACCCTTGAGCGGTGCGAGCTCGTTACCTACCTGCTTATCGGTTGCGGCTAATTGTGCCTCAAAATCCTTCAGGTTGGCGTCAAGTTTGGCTCGACTTTGCGGCATAAGTTCCACTAATTTATCATGGATTGCAACCGCTGAGGCCCGCGCTATCTCTGGGGAAAGCCAAAGATGCATGTTGTAATCACCATGATGGTGATGCTCGTCACTTTTTTCGCCGTGAGCGTCGTTATGCCCATGATCGTCATCATCATCGTCAGCGCCTTTCATGAGTAACGGTTTCACGTCATTGAGCTGCGCAATCGTTACCTGTTTTGCGTTAGGAATATTCTTGACTGACTTTTCCATAAACGCCTCCATTTCCGGACCTATCCAAACAACTAAGTCCGCGTTCTGTAAGCGTTTTACGTCTGAAGGACGCAGCGAATAATCGTGTTCGGAAGCCCCGTCAGGCAACAGAACCTGGGTGTCTGTAACCCCATCTGCAATCGCTGAAGCAATAAAGCCCAACGGCTTAAGTGACGCCACTACAGCAGCATTTGCTGCCTGAGTTGCACTACCCCAAAGAGCAGCGGATAATGCTGCGAAAAGAAGCGTATTTTTATGTAACATAATGCGACCAATCATCGTAACGAATGTGAGAAATGTGATATTATAACATTCTATAACTTCTGCAAGACTAAAATTGATATGACGACTTTGGTTTCACTGGAAAATGTCTCGGTCTCTTATGGTCAACGCCGCGTCCTTTCTGACGTATCGCTTGAACTTCGACCCGGCAAAATTTTAACGCTTCTTGGCCCGAATGGGGCCGGAAAGTCTACGCTGGTGCGCGTTGTATTGGGGCTGGTAGCGGCTGATGAAGGGGTTATCAAGCGCAACGGGCATTTGCGGATTGGCTATGTACCGCAAAAACTCTACCTCGATACAACACTTCCGCTGACGGTGAGTCGCTTTTTGCGCTTACGTCCTGGCACAAAGAAAACCGACATTCTCCCTGCGCTGAAGCGTGTTCAGGCCGGGCATCTGATGGATGCGCCGATGCAAAAACTGTCCGGCGGGGAAACACAGCGTGTCTTGCTGGCCCGTGCGTTGCTAAATAAACCGCAGCTCCTGGTGCTCGATGAACCGACTCAGGGCGTGGATGTGAATGGTCAGGTTGCACTGTACGATCTTATCGATCAGTTGCGACGTGAGCTGGATTGCGCCGTGCTGATGGTATCCCATGACCTGCATCTGGTCATGGCAAAAACCGACGAAGTCCTGTGTCTGAACCACCACATTTGCTGCTCCGGCACGCCAGAGGTGGTTTCTATGCACCCTGAATTCATTTCTATGTTCGGGCAACGCGGCGCTGAACAACTCGGAATTTACCGTCACAACCATAATCATCGCCACGATTTACAGGGTCGCATTGTTTTACGCCGGGGAAATGGTCACTCATGATTGAATTATTATTACCCGGTTGGTTAGCCGGGATCATGCTGGCCTGTGCTGCTGGCCCGCTTGGCTCGTTTGTAGTCTGGCGTCGAATGTCTTATTTCGGCGATACGCTGGCTCATGCGTCGCTGCTGGGGGTCGCCTTTGGCCTGCTGCTGGATGTAAACCCTTTCTATGCGGTTATCGCCGTCACCCTGTTGCTGGCCGCAGGCCTGGTATGGCTGGAGAAACGCCCGCATCTCGCGATTGATACCCTGCTCGGTATTATGGCGCACAGTGCGCTGTCATTAGGGCTGGTTGTTGTTAGCCTGATGTCGAATATTCGTGTGGATCTGATGGCCTATCTGTTTGGCGATCTGCTCGCTGTCACCCCAGAAGATCTGGTGGCCATTGCCATTGGCGTGGTTATCGTTCTGGCGATTTTGTTCTGGCAGTGGCGTAACCTGCTGTCGATGACTATCAGCCCGGATCTGGCCTTTGTTGATGGCGTGAAGCTGCAACGTGTCAAGCTATTGCTGATGCTGGTCACAGCACTCACTATTGGTGTGGCGATGAAATTCGTCGGGGCACTGATTATCACCTCACTGCTGATAATTCCTGCGGCTACCGCACGTCGTTTCGCCCGTACACCCGAACAGATGGCCGGTGTTGCCGTGGGCGTTGGGATGATAGCGGTTACAGGCGGGCTGACCTTCTCAGCGTTCTATGATACGCCAGCAGGACCATCCGTGGTGCTTTGTGCTGCACTGCTGTTTATCTTCAGTATGATGAAGAAGCAAGCGAGCTGAGTGGTATTTCGCCGGATGGCGGTTTCACCTAATCCTGCCTACATCATACCGTAGGCCTGATTAGCGTAGCGCCATCCGGCATTATTGGGGCTTAAGGCATTGCCGGCGGCGTGATCCCGAAATGGTTCCAGGCCCGTACCGTTGCCATTCTTCCGCGCGGCGTACGCTGCAGAAAACCTTGCTGAATCAGATACGGTTCCAGCACGTCCTCAATGGTTTCACGTTCTTCGCCGATTGCCGCCGCCAGGTTATCCAGTCCTACCGGACCACCGAAGAATTTATCGATAACCGCCAGCAGCAGCTTACGGTCCATATAATCGAAGCCTTCCGCATCCACATTGAGCATATCCAGTGCCTGGGCGGCGATATCCGCCGAGATGGTGCCGTCATGCTTCACTTCGGCAAAATCGCGTACCCGACGCAATAAACGGTTGGCAATACGCGGCGTACCACGTGCCCGCCGCGCCACTTCCAGCGCGCCTTCGTCACTCATCTCCAGCCCCATAAAGCGGGCACTGCGTCCAACAATATGCTGCAGGTCAGCCACCTGATAGAACTCCAGGCGCTGCACAATCCCAAAGCGATCACGCAGTGGAGACGTTAACGACCCCGCGCGGGTTGTTGCGCCGATTAGCGTAAACGGCGGCAGATCGATTTTAATTGAACGCGCAGCCGGGCCTTCGCCAATCATGATATCCAGCTGATAGTCTTCCATTGCCGGATACAACACTTCTTCCACCACCGGTGACAGACGATGGATTTCATCGATAAACAACACATCGTGTGGTTCAAGGTTGGTGAGCATTGCCGCCAGGTCGCCTGCTTTTTCCAGTACCGGACCGGACGTAGTACGCAGATTAACGCCCATTTCATTGGCAACAATATTGGCAAGCGTGGTTTTACCGAGACCCGGAGGACCGAAAATCAGCAGATGGTCGAGCGCGTCACCGCGCAGCTTCGCCGCCTGGATAAAAATCTCCATTTGCGAACGCACCTGCGGCTGACCAATGTACTCTTCCAGCAATTTAGGGCGGATCGCACGATCCACCAGATCTTCAGGGGTCGTGCTGACAGCCGAAATCAGACGGTCTGCTTCAATCATCCTCTACCTCACAGCGCCGCGCGAAGCGCTTCACGAATCAGGGTTTCACTGCTGGCATCAGGGCGGGCAATTTTGCTCACCATGCGGCTGGCTTCCTGTGGTTTATAGCCCAACGCCACCAGCGCAGCAACCGCTTCCTGCTCGGCATCGTCCGTTGCCGGACTTGCCGGCGAGGTCAGGACCAGATCTGCCGCCGGGGTAAAGAGATCGCCATGCAGTCCTTTAAAACGGTCTTTCATTTCGACGATCAATCGCTCTGCCGTTTTCTTACCGATGCCCGGTAATTTCACCAGTGCGCCAAGCTCTTCGCGCTCAACGGCATTGACAAACTGCTGCGCAGACATACCGGAGAGGATCGCCAGCGCCAGCTTCGGCCCCACACCGTTGGTTTTAATTAGCTCTTTAAACAGCGTGCGCTCTTGCTTATTGTTAAAGCCATACAGCAGCTGTGCGTCTTCGCGCACCACAAAATGCGTGAAGATGATCGCTTCCTGCCCGGCTTCCGGCAGCTCGTAGAAACAGGTCATCGGCATATGCACTTCATAGCCTACCCCGCCCGTTTCCAGAAGGACCAGTGGGGGTTGTTTTTCAAGAATGATGCCTCTGAGTCTGCCTATCACATGACGCTCCTGCGTTAAGGGCTAAAAGGTAATGCGCTATCATAAAAAAAGGCTGGATAGATATCCAGCCTCATTTGTCACTAACGTAACCTACCGCGCGCTAAATTCAACCTCGACTCACTCATTTGCATGGCGTTCTGGCTGACATGGCAGTGGGTAATGGCAATCGCCAGCGCATCCGCAGCATCCGCCTGAGGGTTAGCCGGGAGTTTGAGCAGCGTACGCACCATGTGTTGTACCTGGCTTTTTTCCGCGCTGCCGATACCGACGACGGTTTGTTTAACCTGTCGGGCAGCATACTCAAACACCGGAAGATCCTGATTGGTCGCAGCAACAATCGCCACGCCGCGCGCCTGCCCCAGCTTAAGCGCCGAATCGGCGTTTTTCGCCATAAAGACCTGCTCGATGGCAAAATAATCCGGCTGGAACTGGGTGATGATTTCCGTCACCCCCGCGTATATCAATTTCAGGCGTGACGGGAGATCGTCAACTTTGGTGCGAATACAACCACTGCCGAGATAGGTCAACTGTCTGCCGACCTGACGGATTACGCCATAACCGGTAATGCGCGACCCCGGATCAATGCCGAGAATGATAGACATCACGCATCTCCTGTTATTTTATGGCTTAACCACATCATTCTAACGTAGCTGCAACCTCATCGGAGATTTCGCCGTTGTGGTAAACTTCCTGCACGTCATCGCAATCTTCCAGCATATCGATCAGACGCATCAGTTTCGGCGCTGTTTCTGCATCCATATCCGCTTTGGTGGATGGGATCATAGAAACTTCAGCCGCGTCCGCTTTCAGACCTGCCGCTTCCAGTGCATCACGAACTTTACCCATCTCTTCCCACGCGGTGTAAACGTCAATCGCGCCGTCGTCGAAGGTTACAACGTCTTCAGCACCGGCTTCCAGTGCCGCTTCCATGATGGCGTCTTCGTCGCCTTGTTCAAAGGAGATCACGCCTTTCTTGCTGAACAGGTATGCGACAGAACCGTCGGTACCGAGGTTGCCGCCTGTTTTAGTGAATGCGTGGCGCACTTCCGCAACGGTACGGTTACGGTTGTCAGACAGACATTCAATCATAACGGCTGTACCGCCAGGACCGTAACCTTCATAGATGATGGTTTCCATGTTGGAATCTTCATCACCACCCACACCGCGCGCGATTGCACGGTTCAGAGTGTCACGTGTCATGTTGTTTGCCAGCGCTTTATCAACCGCTGCGCGCAGACGCGGGTTAGCATCTGGATCGCCACCACCCAATTTAGCCGCCGTCACCAGCTCACGAATGATTTTGGTGAAGATCTTACCGCGCTTAGCATCCTGCGCTGCTTTACGATGTCTGGTGTTGGCCCATTTACTATGACCTGCCATAAATAATCTCTCCAAAAAGCGCGCCTTCTCAGGCGACGTTAATTACAAACTCTTCAATCGCCTGCCGGTTACTCCACGACTTGGTTAACTGTGCCGCCTCATGCGCATTAACCCAACGGTAGGTCAAATGTTCGGTGAACACGATCTCTCGTTCAGTGGGCAGTGCCAGGCAAAACCAGGACTCCGTATTACTTACAATTCCTGGCGCATAGCGATGACGTAAATGACTAAAAATCTCAAACTCCACCGTGCGCTGGCAGTCAATTAAGGTCAGTTGCTCACGCGCAACATCAATGGCGACCTCTTCCTTTACTTCGCGCAGGGCGGCTTGCGACGCGGTTTCACCTTCTTCAAGGCTGCCGGTGACCGACTGCCAAAAATCAGGATCGTCGCGTCGCTGTAACATCAGCACTCTCCCGGTGTCCTTTGCATAAATCACGACTAACACCGAGACAGGCTGTTTATATGCCATATCAGTTATTCTCGGCCTTCTTAACAACCTGAATGCTCAGTTCCGCCAGCGCAGCTTCATTGGCCAGGCTCGGCGCTTCAGTCATCAGACACGCGGCAGCCGTCGTTTTCGGGAAAGCAATAACGTCACGGATGTTATCAGTACCGGTCAGCAGCATGGTCAGACGATCCAGACCAAACGCCAGGCCCGCGTGCGGCGGTGTACCGTATTTTAACGCATCCAACAGGAAGCCGAATTTCTCGCGCTGCTCTTGTTCGTTGATACCCAGAATACCGAATACGGTCTGCTGCATATCACCGTTATGGATACGTACAGAACCGCCGCCTACTTCGTAGCCGTTGATAACCATATCGTACGCATTGGCAACCGCATCTTCCGGCGCAGCTTTCAGCTCAGCTGCCGTCATGTCTTTCGGCGAGGTGAACGGGTGGTGCATCGCGGTCAGACCGCCTTCACCATCGTCTTCAAACATTGGGAAGTCGATAACCCACAACGGCGCCCATTTGGATTCGTCGGTCAGGTTCAGGTCTTTACCCAGTTTCAGGCGCAGAGCCCCCATCGCGTCGGCAACCACTTTCTTGTTGTCGGCGCCGAAGAAGATCATATCACCGTCTTGCGCGCCAGTACGTTCCAGAATGGCTTCAATGATTTCAGCATTCAGGAACTTGGCCACCGGGCTGGTTACCCCTTCCAGACCTTTCGCACGCTCGGTGACTTTAATGTATGCCAAACCTTTCGCGCCGTAGATCTTAATGAAGTTACCGTAATCGTCGATCTGCTTACGGCTAAGTGCAGCGCCGCCAGGTACGCGCAGAGCCGCTACACGCCCTTTCGCATCGTTAGCCGGACCAGAGAACACGGCGAATTCAACAGATTTCAGCAAATCAGCAACGTCCACCAGCTCCATCGGGTTACGCAGATCCGGCTTATCGGAACCGTAACGACGCTCAGCTTCGGCAAAGGTCATGATCGGGAAATCACCCAGATCCACACCTTTTACTTCCAGCCACAGATTACGCACCAGCGCTTCCATCACTTCACGCACTTGCGGTGCGGTCATGAAGGAGGTCTCAACATCGATCTGAGTAAATTCAGGCTGGCGGTCAGCACGTAAGTCTTCGTCACGGAAGCATTTTACAATCTGGTAGTAGCGGTCGAAGCCAGACATCATCAGCAGCTGTTTGAACAACTGAGGAGACTGTGGCAGCGCGTAGAATTTACCTTTATGTACGCGAGACGGTACCAGGTAGTCACGCGCACCTTCTGGCGTCGCTTTCGTCAGCATCGGCGTTTCGATGTCGAGGAAGCCATGGTCGTCCATGAAACGACGCACCAGGCTGGTAATTTTGGCACGCGTTTTCAGGCGCTGCGCCATTTCAGGGCGACGCAGATCGAGATAGCGGTACTTCAGACGAGCTTCTTCAGTATTTACGTGGTTAGAGTCGAGCGGCAGTGAATCTGAACGGTTGATAATGACCAGATCGGAGGCCAGCACTTCAATTTCGCCAGTCGCCATATCAGCGTTGACGTTTTTCGCGTCACGCGCACGCACGGTGCCCGTTACCTGAATGCAGAACTCATTACGCAGTTCGGAGGCCAGCTTTAACGCGTCCGCACGGTCCGGATCGAAAAATACCTGCACGATACCTTCGCGGTCGCGCATATCGATAAAGATCAGGCTACCAAGATCACGACGACGGTTGACCCAACCACACAGAGTCACCTGCTGCCCCTCGTGGGACAGACGTAGCTGTCCGCAATATTCTGTACGCATGAGATATCCCTTAACTTTGCCGCAGGCGGATTGTCATCTGCCCGGCAGATGACGAAGTCGCAGCTTTAGCTGAATGTCACAACTGAATGAAAAAAGGCGGCTATTATACTGGAAATTCTGCCGCACGATAAGAGCCTACTGGGATAGACTCTCAGTCCGGTACTGACTGTACGCGTGTTTCCTAAGCGGGTATTGCGTAATCTCACAAAAAATAACAAAAATTGTCACCCCTTTCACACAGATTCGCGATTAAGGTGTAACGGAAATCTTTTTTTACTGGAGTCACCATGCTGGAACTGAACGCAAAAACAACCGCTCTTGTCGTCATCGATCTACAGGAAGGGATCCTGCCTTTCGCGGGTGGGCCTCATTCGGCAAACGACGTCGTCGCCCGCGCGGCACAACTGGCGGAAAAATTCCGTACTAACGGTTCACCAGTGGTGATGGTTCGCGTCGGCTGGTCTGCGGATTATGCCGACGCGCTAAAACAACCGGTTGATGCCCAAGCGCCAGCCAAAGCATTACCCGACAACTGGTGGGAATACCCACAAGCGCTGGGAAAGTGTGCGACAGACCTGGAGGTCACCAAGCGCCAGTGGGGAGCATTCTACGGTACTGACCTGGAACTGCAATTGCGCCGTCGTGGTATCGACACCATCGTCCTTTGCGGGATCTCCACCAATATCGGCGTCGAATCCACCGCGCGTAACGCCTGGGAGTTGGGTTTTAATCTGATCATTGCAGAAAATGCCTGTAGCGCCGCCAGCACTGAGCAACATCAGGGCAGCATGACGCACATATTCCCGCGCATTGCCCGCGTACGCCGCGTGGACGAGATCCTGCAAGCGTTATGATCTATATCGGCTTACCCCAGTGGTCGCACCCAAAGTGGGTGCGTCTGGGGATCACCAGTCTGGAAGAATATGCCCGCCACTTTAACTGCGTGGAAGGCAACACCACGCTGTACGCACTGCCAAAAGCCGAGATTGTTGCGCGCTGGCATGCACAGACCACCGATGCGTTTCGATTTTGTTTTAAGTTTCCGGCCACCATTTCACATCAGGCTGCGCTGCGTAATTGTGATGACCTGGTACAGGAATTTTTCGCGCGCATGTCGCCGCTGGATGCCCGTATCGGACAATACTGGTTGCAGCTACCTGCCACGTTCGGCCCGCGTGACCTCCCTGCCCTGTGGCAATTCCTCGATGCCCTCCCTAAAACGTTTACCTACGGTGTCGAGGTTCGTCATCCGGATTTCTTTGCGAAAGGTGAATCAGAGATCCGACTCAATCGGGGTCTGCATGAACGCGGGATTAATCGGGTCATTTTAGACAGCCGTCCGGTCCATGCCGCGATCCCACACACGGAAGCGATACGCGATGCTCAACGTAAGAAACCTAAGGTCCCGGTGCATGCGGTGGTGACGGCAACCCACCCGATGGTCCGTTTTATCGGTAGCGATGATATGGCTCAGAACCGGGCATTTTTCGCCGCCTGGCTGGCAAAGTTACCACTCTGGCAACAGACCAGCACGCCATACCTGTTTTTGCACACGCCGGATATCGCACAGGCTCCTGAGCTGGTAGACACGCTATGGGCAGATTTACGTAGTGCCCTGCCAGAGATCGGATCAGCACCGTCGATTCCACAGCAATCTTCTCTTTTCTGAAAATGCCACCTATCATAGTCAATGCCAGCAGCCATTTTAAAAGGGAGTTTGTATGGTAAGCGCGCTTTATGCCGTCCTGGGTGCGTTATTGTTAATAAAGTTCTCCTTTGACGTCGTTCGCCTGCGCATGCAATATCGCGTTGCCTATGGTGATGGCGGCTTTAGTGAGCTGCAAAGCGCTATCCGCATTCACGGTAATGCGGTGGAATATATTCCCGTTGCATTAGTGCTGCTGTTATTTATGGAAATGAACGGCGCAGAAACGTGGATGGTGCATCTTTGCGGGCTGATGTTGATTGCCGGGCGACTGATGCATTATTACGGATTCCACCACCGTCTTTTCCGCTGGCGCCGTTCCGGCATGAGCGCCACCTGGTGTTCACTGTTGCTAATGGTGCTGGCGAATCTTTGGTATATGCCCTGGGAGTTGGTTTTCTCCCTGCATTAGCGCACAATACGCCACTTTATTTTTCCCGGATTTTTACGTTATGTCTCACCGCGACACGCTTTTTTCTGCGCCTATCGCCAGTCTGGGTGACTGGACCTTTGATGAACGGGTAGCTGAAGTCTTCCCGGATATGATCCAGCGTTCCGTTCCTGGTTATTCCAATATCATTTCGATGATTGGCATGCTGGCCGAACGTTTCGTGCAACCCAACACGCAGGTCTACGATCTGGGCTGTTCTCTGGGCGCGGCGACGCTCTCGGTACGTCGCAATATCCATCATGAGAATTGCAAAATTATTGCCGTCGATAACTCCCCGGCCATGGTTGAGCGCTGTCGTCGTCATATCGATGCCTATAAAGCCCCCACGCCTGTTGACGTGGTCGAAGGCGATATTCGCAACATAACTATCGAAAACGCCTCGATGGTGGTGCTGAATTTTACCCTGCAATTCCTTGAACCACCCGAGCGCCAGGCATTGTTGGATAAGATTTATCAGGGGTTAAACCCCGGCGGCGCGTTGGTGCTGTCAGAGAAGTTCAGCTTCGAAGATACCAAAGTTGGCGAGCTGCTGTTCAACATGCACCACGACTTCAAACGCGCCAATGGCTACAGCGAACTGGAAATCAGCCAGAAGCGCAGCATGCTGGAAAATGTGATGCTAACTGACTCTGTTGAAACGCACAAAGCGCGTCTGCACCAGGCAGGTTTTGAGCACAGCGAATTATGGTTCCAGTGCTTCAACTTTGGTTCTCTGGTGGCATTGAAAGCTGAGGCTAGCGCATGATCGACTTTGGTAACTTTTATCAGCTGATTGCCAAAAATCATCTTTCCCATTGGCTGGAAACGCTGCCAGCGCAAATCGCGACCTGGCAGCGCGATCAACACGGCTTGTTTAAGCAGTGGTCGAATGCCGTGGAGTTTCTGCCGGAACTGACGCCACATCGTCTGGATTTACTGCATAGCGTGACAGCCGAAAGCGAGGAGCCGCTCAGCGAAGGACAGATCAAACGGATTGATACGCTGATGCGTCATCTCATGCCGTGGCGCAAAGGTCCATATTCGCTGTACGGCGTCAATATTGATACCGAATGGCGTTCCGACTGGAAGTGGGATCGCGTTCTGCCGCATTTGTCTGACCTCACCGGACGTACCATTCTTGATGTTGGCTGCGGCAGCGGATACCACATGTGGCGCATGATTGGCGCGGGGGCGCATCTGGCGGTTGGCATTGATCCTACGCAGCTGTTCCTGTGTCAGTTTGAAGCGGTACGTAAACTGCTGGGTAACGATCAGCGCGCGCATCTGCTGCCGCTGGGTATTGAGCAGCTTCCGGCGCTCAACGCCTTTGATACCGTATTCTCTATGGGCGTGCTTTATCACCGCCGCTCACCGCTGGAACATCTCTGGCAGTTGAAAGATCAACTGGTAAAAGACGGAGAGCTGGTGCTGGAAACGCTGGTGGTCGAAGGTGATGAAAATACCGTTCTGGTACCAGGCGATCGCTACGCGCAAATGCGTAACGTCTACTTTATTCCATCCGCACTGGCGCTTAAAAACTGGCTGGAAAAATGCGGATTTGTCGATGTTCGTATCGCCGACGTGTGTGTGACCACTACCGAAGAACAACGTCGCACCGAATGGATGATAACCGAATCGCTGGCCGACTTCCTTGACCCGAACGACCACAGCAAGACGGTGGAAGGCTACCCCGCCCCACTGCGCGCGGTATTGATTGCACGTAAACCGTAATGGATTGCCGGAGCACCGTTTCTCCAAAATAGTTCAAGTTGCAGCAAGGCGGCAACGCAGCAAATCCCCGGGAGCGTAGATAACTACGTGACCGGGGTGAGCAAGGCGGCCAACGCTGCTGCGGCTTGAAATATGAAGGAGAAAAAAAGGCCCCTGTTGAATTGGCAGGGGCCTGGTACGAGCAAGCATCATATTGGGCGACATGATGCAACGGTAAAAATCAGCTGGCCTGGTGGTGCGCAATGATTGCCTTCATTTCAGCAACCGCCGCCCCGTCAACCGCATAGCGGGAATATTCATCCGCCTGCGTATCCGAAGACATCGACAACCCCGAATTGCGATACCGCATGGGTGAAGCCAGCCATACTCCGGCAGAACTGTGGACTTCCTGCACTCCAGCGTTGAGGAACAGGGATAAATTCGCGGCGCGAACCCCCGCTCCGGCCATAATGATTGGAGCATCCACCTGCTCAATAAGTTCCATTATTTTTGTTAAACCTTGCGCTGCATCTGATTTTTGCCCGGAAGTTAGTACTCTGGCGACGCCTAAATCGGACAATTTATTCAGCGCATTTAATGGGTTGGCGCACATATCGAAGGCCCGATGAAACGTGACATTTAGCGGGCCCGCAGCAACCATTATTTTTTCCATACGTGGCATATCGACATTCCCGTCCACATCGAGAATGCCGGTCACCAGCCCTGAAAAACCTAAATCTCTGACCATCGCGATATCATCAAGCATCGCGGCAAATTCACCGTCGGTGTAACAAAAATCGCCCCCACGCGGACGGATAATGGGATTAACGGGAATAGAGACGTGCTGGCGTACAGAGCGCAACACCCCCAGCGACGGCGTTAAGCCTCCTTCTTTGGGCGCCGAGCACAGTTCAATACGATCCGCGCCGTTTTGCTGCGCCGTGCGCGCGCACTCCATGCTGTAACAGCAGATTTCCAGCAATGTCATATTTACTCCTGTTGCTCGCTTGCGACAATCGCTTCAATTGACCACGGATGAAATTTGAGGGTGACGCTGCCATCACTGACCGCCAGTGTCGGATTCGGTAAACGCTCACGCTCTCCTTTTGGCGAGCTGGTTTTCACGAAAATCCCCGGCTGACTCAATCCTTCATCAGAAAGCAGCGCCAGCGCTCGCGCATTCAACGTCTCCACGTCACCCGGCAGAACTATTTCAACATGCTCCCAGCCTTCATGTGGATAGCGTTTTTCGCCCGGCCATGGCAGCTCTACGATGGTAAATTGCCAGTGTTGCACACAAACGGGTTCATCAAGCTTGAACAGGCAAATCGGTCGGCCATTAATGATATTTTCTGACAACAGTTCGCCACACTGTTCAAATCCCCGACGCCAGCGCTCTGCGGTGGTATTTTGATGACAGCGCAGAGAAATGTGATCGGCTTCAAGCGATGAGACATCCAGCCCAAGGCGAGTGGAAAGATCCGTTAACGCCTGAATGAAATGCGGTAAATCTGCGGAAATATCATGCAGTTCTGCAACTGTTTGCCAGTTCGCCATAATGAAAGCTCATATCCATGTTCAAAGCGGCTAATTTACCCTGTTGCGCAGCCCCAACCAACTGCTGATTTTCTTAAGCGCGATATGAATAATTATACGTAATAACAATGTTTATATTTCAGGCTGCTGGCGGTACTCGCAATGCTGACGGCAACGGGCATTTGCAGTATACTCCCGCCCTTAATTCTTAAACTGGTGCGGTCAATTTTAAGCCGCTTCATAAATGTAAGGTATTCCGGTGAATATTCAGGCTCTTCTCTCAGAAAAAGTCAGTCAGGCCATGATTGCTGCAGGCGCGCCTGCAGATTGCGAACCGCAGGTTCGTCAGTCAGCAAAAGTACAGTTCGGCGACTATCAGGCTAACGGCATGATGGCTGTCGCGAAAAAACTGGGTATGGCGCCGCGACAACTGGCTGAGCAGGTGCTGACTCATCTGGATCTCAACGGGATCGCCAGCAAAGTTGAAATTGCGGGCCCGGGCTTTATTAACATTTTTCTCGATCCGGCATTTCTGGCGCAGCATGTTCAGCAGGCGCTGACCTCCGATCGTCTGGGCGTTACCCAACCGGCTAAACAAACCGTTGTGGTTGACTACTCCGCACCTAACGTCGCGAAAGAAATGCACGTGGGTCACCTGCGCTCCACCATCATCGGCGACGCTGCGGTACGTACGCTGGAGTTCCTTGGTCACAATGTTATCCGCGCTAACCACGTCGGCGACTGGGGCACTCAGTTCGGTATGCTCATCGCATGGCTGGAAAAACAGCAGCAGGAAAATGCCGGTGAGATGGCGCTGGCCGATCTGGAAGGTTTCTACCGTGATGCGAAAAAACATTACGACGAAGATGAAGCCTTCGCCGAGCGCGCCCGTAGCTATGTGGTGAAACTGCAGGGCGGCGACGAATATTTCCGCGAGATGTGGCGCAAACTGGTCGACATCACTATGTCGCAGAACCAGTTAACCTATGACCGTCTGAACGTGACTCTGACCCGTGACGACGTGATGGGCGAAAGCCTGTACAACCCGATGCTGCCTGGCATTGTGGCCGATCTCAAAGCCAAAGGTCTGGCTGTTGAAAGCGAAGGCGCTACCGTCGTATTCCTTGATGAGTATAAGAACAAGGAAGGCGAACCGATGGGCGTTATCATTCAGAAGAAAGATGGCGGCTATCTCTACACTACAACCGACATCGCCTGCGCCAAGTATCGTTACGAAACGCTGCACGCCGACCGCGTCCTCTATTACATCGACTCCCGTCAGCATCAGCATTTAATGCAGGCCTGGACCATCGTGCGTAAAGCCGGTTATGTGCCGGACTCCGTACCGCTGGAACACCATATGTTCGGCATGATGCTGGGTAAAGACGGTAAGCCGTTCAAAACGCGTGCGGGCGGCACGGTAAAACTGGTCGATCTGCTGGATGAAGCGCTGGAGCGCGCACGTCGTCTGGTTGCGGAAAAGAACCCGGACATGCCTGCTGATGAGCTGGAAAAACTGGCGAATGCCGTTGGTATCGGCGCGGTGAAATATGCGGATCTGTCGAAAAACCGTACCACCGACTATATCTTCGACTGGGACAACATGCTGGCGTTCGAAGGCAATACCGCGCCGTACATGCAGTATGCTTACACCCGCGTACTGTCCGTATTCCGTAAAGCGGATATCGACGAAAGCGCGCTGGCCAGCGCGCAGGTGATTATCAACGAAGATCGCGAAGCTCAGTTGGCCGCCCGCCTGCTACAGTTTGAAGAAACGCTGACCGTTGTAGCACGTGAAGGTACACCGCACGTGATGTGCGCTTATCTGTACGACGTTGCCGGCCTGTTCTCTGGCTTCTACGAACACTGCCCGATCCTCAGCGCTGAAAACGAAGAAATTCGTAACAGCCGCCTGAAACTGGCACAGCTGACGGCGAAAACCCTGAAGCTGGGTCTGGATACGCTGGGTATCGAAACCGTAGAACGCATGTAATCACCTCGAGTGATGTGAAAGCCTGCGCTATGTCGCGGGCTTTTTTATTTTCCCGAATGACCTCCCTCGTAGGCCTGATAAGCGAAGCGCCATCAGGCGGTCAGGCGCACCTTGCCGGATGGCGGCATAAACGCCTTATCCGGCACGACTACGTTCACTGTAATTTGTAACAACTCACAAGGAATGACACATTTCCGTAGAGGGATGGAACATTTTTTGCCTGTCATCCCGTTTACTCCTCCGTATCATTAGGCGGCGAATTAATCGGGTACGGGTCAATGACATTCAGAGATTTTGAGGCGGAAGAAAAACTTTTCCAGCGGCGTGTAATGGTGGCCTTTGGCCTGGTCGTCATCTGTTTTGGCATCCTGATTTATAACCTCTACAACTTACAAATCCGTCAACACCAGTATTACACCACCCGATCGGATGCAAACGACATCAAAATGCTGCCCGTCGCCCCAACGCGCGGTATCATTTATGATCGCAACGGTATCCCGCTGGTACGAAATGTCACCTGGTACGACATTTCTGTTACGCCTTATAAAATCAGCGATATGGACGCCCTGCTGAAACAACTCACGCCGATTGTTGACCTCACGCCAGATGATATTGACCAGTTTCGCCATGAACTGAAGGCCAGTAGCCGCTATCGCCCGGTAGTACTTAAAAATGCGCTGACCGATGTAGAAATTGCCCGTTTTTCTGTGAACCAGTTCCATTTCAGCGGCGTGACCATCAATAGCTACGAAGATCGCCAGTATCCTTATGGGGCGGCACTGGCACATGTACTTGGCTACGTATCAAAAATCAACGATAGCGATCTGAAAGCACTGGATAAAAAAGGACTGGCAGAGAACTACGCCGCCGATCACAACATCGGTAAACAGGGCATTGAGCACTACTACGAGAATGATCTGCACGGCAAAACGGGTTATCAGGAAGTGGAAGTTGATAATCACGGGCGTATTGTACGTTTGATTAAAGACGTTCCCCCTGTCGCCGGCAAAGATATCCATCTGACGCTGGATTTACACTTGCAGGAATACATTGAAAGCCTGCTGGTGGGCCAACGCGCCGCGGTGTTGGTGGAAGATCCCCATGATGGCTCCGTGCTGGCAATGGTCTCAAACCCCAGCTACGATCCGAACCCGTTTGTCAAAGGCATCAGCTACCAGGATTACAACACGCTGTTGCAGGATAAAGACCTGCCATTAATTAACCGCGTCACCCAGGGGTTATATCCTCCTGCCTCAACGGTAAAACCGTACATGGCGATGTCAGCGTTACTGGACGGCGTGATCACGCCGCAGACCAGCTTCTTCGGCGCGCCCACCTGGACGCTCCCCGGCACCGAGCGACATTACCGGGACTGGAAGAAAACCGGCCACGGTATGCTGGATGTCACCAAAGCGATTGAAGAGTCTGCCGACACGTTCTTTTATCAGGTGGCGTATATGATGGGAATTGACCGCATTAACAGCATGCTTAGCCAGTTTGGCTACGGCAAACCGACCGGCATCGATCTTGATGAAGAGTACAACGGCCTGCTGCCAAGCCGCGACTGGAAACAACGGGTGCATAAAAAAGCCTGGTACCAGGGAGATACCATTTCGGTCGGCATCGGCCAGGGCTACTGGATTGCCACGCCAATTCAGATGGTAAAAGCGATGGTCGCACTGATTAACAACGGGAAAGTTATTGCCCCTCACCTGCTACAGGATGAAGAAAGCGGCAAATCAATCACCCACTATCAGGCACCGGAGGCACCCACACAAATTGCTTCTGCTTCATCACCCTATTGGGGACTGGTACGTCAGGCGATGTTCGGCATGGCGAATGCACCAAACGGTACCGGGTATAAATTTTTCCATACGGCACCTTATGGCATCGCAGCCAAAAGTGGGACATCACAGGTCTTTAGTCTGAAAGAAAACCAGACTTACAATGCGAAGATGATCCCCATACGACTGCGTGACCATGTGTTCTATACCGCATTTGCGCCGTATAAGAATCCAAAAGTCGCCATCGCATTGATTCTGGAAAACGGCGGCAGCGACGGGGTTACCGCCGCGCCAGTCATGCGTCAAATCATGGACCATCTGTTTGCGCCGCAGGACAACAGCGGGCTACCCGATGCCGCAGAACAACCAGGCCCGGTCAGCACGGCGTCAGCGAACGACACGATTAATAGTACTTACGCAAGTATTCGGTAAGGCACAGCATTGCCATTGCCTGCCCGTAAGGCATAGAGGTGAGTGGGATGTTGTGGTAGAAATCGAGATCGTGCCCCATGCCGGTGCCAAACGAGGTTTGTAGCAACTCCCCTTCAGGGGAAATGTGTTGCACAATACCTCTGATAGCTTTCTCCGCCACCCCCGCATATTCCTGCCCGACATAGCGTTTACGCACCGCTTTGAGAATACCGTAAGCGAATCCAGACGTTGCGGAGGCTTCCAGATATGACTGAGGATCGTCCAGTAAGGTGTGCCACAACCCGCTCTCATCCTGACATTCCGCCAGAGCTGCAATTTGCGCATTGAGAACCTGCACCAGATAACGGTGAACGGCACTGTTTGCCGGCAAATCGATAAGTTCAAGGAAGTCCGGGATCACCATCGTAAGCCAACTATTACCACGCGCCCAACGGGCGTTTGCGAAGTTATGCCGTCCCACATAGCTCCAGCCGTGGAACCACAGCCCCGTTTTCTTATCCATCAGATTTTGTACATGCAGCAGAAACTGATACGTGGCCTCTTCGATATACGCTGGACGATTGAGCAACTTGCCAATTTTCGCCAGCGGCAGCACCGTCATCATCAGCGTGTCATCCCACATCTGTTGATGATTTTCTTCTGCCAGCGTGATGTGTTGCATACCGCCAAACTCGGTGCGGGGCATATCATGCATTGCCCACTCCGCCCAGTTGTCGAGCCACGGCAGGTACGCCGGATTACGCGTTTCTTCATAACGATATGCCAGCGTTAAAAACGGGGCCATGGTGTTAACGTTTTTGGTTGTTGCGCCTTCCGCAAAGCGTTCGGTAAACCAGCTGTCGATGATATCGCGCATCGTTGCATCGCCAGTTTGCTGATAATACTGATACATTCCGTATAGGCCAACGCCGTGCGTCCACTCCCATCCGGCCCAGCCTTTGGTATCAATAACACGTCCGTCATCCAGCCGCAGCAAGAACTCGCCCGTTTCATCATGAATATTGACCAGGTTATGCGTCACCTTTTTAATGAGCGTTTTTAATTCATCCCTGGCAATAAAATGTTCTGGTTGACGCAACAATGGACTGTGTTTAACCGGGTAAACAATCATTTCCTTAACCTCTGTCAGTGTCGAATTCAATGCTGCACCCTGTTCCAGTTTCGGCGCGGCAGGTTTATTACGATTCGGATAACCCTGTGTGTTGTTACCCTAAAGTGCTTCGTAAACATTGGGTATCATTACCGGGCCACAGTAAAAGCTAACCGCAGGGGAAACCTTTTTGTTTCTGCCAGGGGTTTTTTCGAAATGGCAATAGCACAAAGAGTCCGATAACACAGGTCACTGATTTTATAAAACAGCGTTTCTTTTTAATCGGGATGGTTGATCAGAACTGCGAGGTGACCAGCAGTTTCGCCTGCTGGCCGACGTAAAGAAGGGAATTAACGGTAGTTCACAATCACCTGATTGCTCTGAACCTGCAAGGCAGGGAGCAGGCGACCGCCACCAGGCACTTCCCAGACGAAGTGCATTGGTTCAATTGCAGGGACATTATTAAAGCCATTGGTGGTACCGCTTTGTCCATCCAGTTCGACACAACGGGATTGAGAGCATAAGCGCACACGTAACCCCGCAGGCGTAGGACCATTTAATTCATAGCGCCAGGCGACCAGCGTCATCAGACCGGAAACGGGCTGGCTGGGAACCAAAGGCGAAGATGAAGCCGACTCTCCACGATAATTTAAGGTAATCCCCATACCACTTGCCTGCCATGTCCCTTCCCCGGCGGCCTGTGCCGCCAGTGGAAAAAGCAACAGCCAAAGAAATGTACGCATTATTTACCTCCAATGGTCGCGGTCATACGGATATGGCGGTTATCGGAAAGCTCCATATTCGACAACACCACCAACTGCGGAATACTGCGGCGTAAAAAACGCGCAAGGAGAGGTCGCAGCGCATGATTCACCAGCAATACTGGCGGCGCACCCAACATTTCCTGACGCGACAGTGCTTCCTGCGTCTGTGCCAGCAACCGGTCTGCCAGACCAGGTTCAAGGCCCCCACCGCCCTGTAACGCCTGCAACAACAGACGCTCAAGCGGTGTATCAAGTCCGATAACCTGAACTTCCTCGTTACCCGGGAACCACTGCTGAGTAATCGCCCGTCCAAGCGCCACACGCACCACTGCGGTAAGTTCATGCGGATCATTCTGTAACGGGGCATGTTCCGCCAACGTTTCAAGAATGGTGCGCATATCACGAATAGGGACTTTTTCATCCAACAGGTTCTGCAGCACTTTGTGCAGTGTGGTCAGTGTGACCACACCCGGCACCAGATCTTCTGTCAGTTTTGGCATTTCTTGTGAAACTCGATCCAATAACTGTTGCGCCTCCTGGCGACCAAAAAGCTCTGCGGCAAACTGGCCAATCAGATGGTTCAGATGTGTGGCAACGACCGTACTGGCTTCGACAACGGTGAAGCCCTGAATTTGCGCCTGCTCTTTTAGCGCGCTTTCAATCCAGATAGCATCCAGACCAAAAGCAGGATCAACTGTTTTCTCCCCTGGCAGCGATCCGGCCGCGGTACCTGGGTTGATAGCCAGCCAGCGCCCAGGGTAAGCATCACCACTACCAATCTCGACCCCTTTCATCAGAATACGATAGCGGGCAGGTTGCAGATCCATATTGTCGCGAATGTGTACCACTGGCGGCAGGAACCCCATATCCTGGGCAAATTTCTTACGAATGCTGCGAATACGCCCCAGCAATTCGCCGTCCTGTTGGAAGTCCACCATCGGAATCAGGCGATACCCAACCTCCATTCCCAGCGTGTCTTCCAACTGAACATCACTCCACGTAGCTTCCACCACCGAGTTGTTTTCCGGCATTTTCACCGGCTGAGCTTCTTCTGGCGCTTTTTGCTCGCGTCCGCGCATCCACCAGGCCAGCCCCAGCAATGCCGCGGTAAACATCAGAAACACCAGGTTTGGCATTCCCGGTACCAGCCCCAGTAAACCGAGGACCGCCGCACTAAGCAGCATAACGCTTGGGTTGCTGAACAACTGGGTGACCATCTGCTCACCCACGTCCTGATCGGTACTCACGCGGGTTACGATAACCCCCGCCGCCGTTGAGATAACCAACGCAGGGATCTGGGCTACCAGCCCGTCACCGATGGTCAGCAGGGTATAGCTTTCTGCCGCACTGCCCATGCTCATACCGTGCTGCAACACCCCAACCAGCAAACCGCCCACCACGTTGATGACCATGATCAGAATACCGGCGATGGCATCCCCACGAACAAATTTACTCGCACCGTCCATGGAGCCGTAAAAATCGGCTTCCTGTGTCACTTCAGAACGGCGTTTTTTTGCTTCATCTTCACCAATCAATCCCGCATTCAGATCGGCGTCAATCGCCATCTGTTTACCCGGCATCCCATCCAGCACGAAGCGCGCACCCACTTCCGCGATACGTCCCGCACCTTTGGTGATAACCATAAAGTTAATGATGACGAGAATGACGAAGACCACGATACCGATGGCAAAGTTACCGCCGACAAGGAAGTGACCAAAGGCTTCCACCACCTTACCTGCCGCCGCGGCACCGGTATGTCCTTCCATCAAAATGATACGCGTTGACGCGACGTTCAGTGCCAGGCGCAACAAAGTGGTGAACAGCAGAATCGTTGGGAATGCGGCGAATTCAAGCGTGCGCTGAGTGAACATCGCCACCAACAGCACCATGATCGACAGCGCAATGTTAAAGGTGAACAGTAAATCGAGGATGAAGGCCGGAAGCGGCAACACCATCATCGACAGGATCAGCAGAATGAGGATCGGCCCGGCAAGAATTTGCCATTGCGTGGATTTCAGGTTGCCGGGCAGACGCAGCATCGCGACCAGATTAGCCATCAGTATTCTTCTCGTTCATAAAATCCAGTGCTTCAGGCACCGGAAGGTTTCCAGGTTGTGGTGGCGGTGTGCCGCCAGCCAGACGCCAGCGTTTTAGCTGCCATACCCATGCCAACACTTCGGCAACGGCGGCATACAATTGGCCAGGTATTTGCTGACCGATCTCAGCATGGCGATATAACGCACGCGCCAGCGGCGGAGCTTCTAACGTTGGGACACGGTGCTCCGCGCCAATCTCTCGAATACGCAATGCCACCCGCCCGGCCCCTTTAGCCACAACTTTTGGCGCGCTCATTTTGTTTTCGTCGTACTGCAAGGCAACCGAATAGTGCGTAGGGTTGGTCACAATAACATCCGCCTTCGGCACATCCGCCATCATGCGGCGCTGCGCGGCCGCACGCTGCATCTGGCGAATTTTGCCCTTAACGTGCGGGTCACCTTCGCTTTCTTTAAATTCGTCACGGATATCCTGACGCGACATCCGCAGTTTTTTCACGTGGCTATAAATCTGGAAAAAGACGTCAAACCCCACCATCGGGATGACGCCAAGCACCACCAGTAATGCGCACATACCGACTAAATCCAGCGCATTACCCATCGCCGTAATCGGGGATTCGGCCATCAGGCGCATCATCTCCGGCCAGTTGTGCCAGAGATAGAAGCCCGCTACGCTACCCACCAACGTGGATTTTAATATGGCTTTGAGCAGCTCCGCCCCGGTTTGCGCCGAGAACATACGCTTAATACCTGGTAACGGATTCAGCTTTGAGAATTTGGGTTGCAGCGATTTACCACTGAAGATCAAGCCGCCAAGCATCACCGGGGAGATCAATGCCACCAGCACAACCCCGGTAATCAGCGGCAACAACGCAATCATGGCGTCTTTAATCAACAAAATGATTTGACTCAGGATCAGGTTTGGGTCGTTGACCATACTGTGGTCAAAACGTAATCCGGCCGACAGCATACCGGCCAGTCTGCGGGCAAGCGACTCCCCACCAATCCAGATGATGCACACGCCCACCAGCAAAATAAGCAGTGAGGTTAGCTCCTTGGATCGGGGTATCTGCCCTTCTTCCCGTGCTTTTTCAAGTCGGTGGGGTGTGGGGGCTTCTGTTTTGTCGTCGTCGCTTTCTTCTGCCACGCATCAGACCCTGGATAGAGATATAGGCGTGAATGATGCCAGAACAGCCATGCAACAATGGGAAGAGTAAGCGGTAAAAAAGACGGGATTTATGGCTTTAACGCCAATTGCCGATGAATAACATGTAAGCCGGATGAGAAGTTTCCTTCCGCATCCGGCAAATACACATCAGAAACCGAGGCTATCCAGCAGGTCGTCGACCTGATCCTGGCTTGCCACTACGCCGGCTTTAGAAGTGTCAACCTGCGGACCGTTCAGCAAGCTTTCGTTCTCGCGTTTTGGACGAGCGCCCTGCTCCGGAATGTTTTCCAGCAGCACCATCAGCAGTTGACGCTCAATCTCCTGGATAACATCCATCATGCGCTTGATAACCTGACCGGTGAGATCCTGGAAATCCTGCGCCATCATGATGTCCAGCAATTGGGCATTGGTAAAGCTGGTATGACCGGGGACATCACCAAGGAACTGGCGGGTATCAGTGACCAGTTCACGGGCATCGGACAGTTCAATCGGATTTTCGAACCATTCATCCCAGCGTTTGGTCAGGTCTTTTGCCCCTTTTTCCATGGCATCCTGGTGCGGCTGTGAAGCTTCTACGCTGTTCAGCGCACGCTCTGCCGCCTGTGCAGTCATTTGTACAACGTAGTCCAGGCGATCGCGCGCGTCAGGAATGGCTTCCGCCGCTTCGGCAATGGCCTGATCCAGCCCCAGTTCACGCAGGCTGTCGCGCAGCATTCGGGTCAAACTACCGATGCGCGCAATGATGTCCCCTGCAGAGTGTTCGTCAACAGGTTTAATTTGTGGTTGCATCATCATCACATCCTCACATGCCCAGTTTCTCAAAGATCTTATTGAGTTTTTCTTCCAGCGTCGCCGCGGTGAACGGTTTTACAACATAACCACTGGCACCCGCTTGTGCTGCCGCAATAATGTTTTCTTTCTTCGCTTCTGCCGTCACCATCAGCACCGGCAGGGCAGACATACTGCCGTCAGCACGAATGGTTTTCAGCAGTTCAAGACCGTCCATGTTAGGCATGTTCCAGTCGGAAATCACAAATCCGAATCCCCCTGCCTGCAGTTTGTTCAACGCGTCTACGCCATCTTCAGCTTCTTCAACGTTGTTAAAACCCAGTTCTTTCAGTAGGTTACGCACAATGCGACGCATGGTGGAAAAGTCATCCACAACCAAAAACCTAAGCTCTTTATCCGCCATAAAAATAAACTCCTGATTCAAATACGTATTGCCTGTCCGGCACTGATTTTCGCCAGCATTTGCTGGCTTACCTGGCTAAGATCGACCACTTCGCTTACGCCACCCATATTGATGGCCTCGCGCGGCATGCCGAACACCACACAACTTGCTTCGTTTTGCGCAATGGTCCAGGCACCAGCCTGGTTCATCGCTAACATTCCGGCGGCCCCATCGTTGCCCATACCTGTCAGGATCACCCCGACGGCATTGCGCCCCGCATGTTTCGCCACCGAATGGAACAGCACATCCACTGAAGGCCGATGCCGGTTAACCGGCGGGCCATCATGAATTTTGATCTGGTAGTTCGCCCCGCTACGCGCCAGTTCCATATGCTTGTCGCCAGGTGCGATATACGCATGCCCAGGAAGCACACGTTCTCCGTCTTCAGCCTCTTTCACGGTTATCTGACACAGTTTGTTCAGACGTTCGGCGAACGAACGGGTAAATCCTGGCGGCATATGCTGGGTAATAAGAATACCGGGACTTGAAAGCGGCAATGGCTGGAGTACATGACGAATTGCCTCTGTTCCTCCGGTTGATGCGCCGATAACCAGCAGTTTTTCCGAACTGAGTAACGGTCCTGCTTTCAAGGTCGCTGGCGCTGCCGTGGGTTTGTGGGCGGCCAGTTTTGCGCGCGATGCAGTGCGGATTTTCTCCGCAATCATCTCGCTATACGCCAGCATTCCTTCGCGGATCCCCAACTGAGGTTTGGTGACAAAGTCAATTGCCCCCAACTCCAGGGCCCGCAGCGTGACCTCAGACCCTTTGCCAGTCAGTGAAGAGACCATCACCACGGGCATCGGACGCAGACGCATCAACTTTTCAAGAAAATCGAGGCCATCCATGCGCGGCATTTCAACATCCAGCGTCAGAACGTCGGGATTAAATTTTTTGATGAGATCCCGCGCAACCAAAGGATCAGGCGCCGTCGCAACCATCTCCATATCGCTGTGGCTGTTAATAATCTCGGTCATGATTTGACGCATCAATGCAGAATCATCAACCGACAATACCCTGATTTTACTCATGCTTTATCCTTACCTAGCGCATACACCGTCTGCCCGCGCAGGCTAAACTCGCGCACGAGGTTGCTAAAGTTTTCTGAATGACCTGCAAACAGCAGTCCGTCAGGTTTAAGGAGTGGAACAAAACGGTGCAAAATGTCCTGCTGAGTCGTTTTGTCAAAATAGATCATGACGTTACGACAGAATATGGCGTCGAACGGGCCTGGCACGTTGTATTTTTTGTCCAGTAAATTCACGCTGGAAAACTCAACATGGCTTGCCAGTTCCTGCCGTACGCGCACCAGCCCTTCATGAGGCCCGGTACCGCGCATGAAATAACGCTGCAACTGTTGTGGCGACAACGTCTTTAGCTCGTCAAGACGGTAAATACCGCTTCTTGCCTTTTCCAACACCTCAGTATCAATGTCGCTCGCAAAAACACGCCAGCGACCCGGCGCCATACCCAGGGTATCGGCCAGCGTAATCGCAATACTGTAAGGTTCTTCTCCGGTAGACGCTGCCGCGCTCCAGACGCGATATTCACCGCTGTGTCGACGGGCGTGGTCAGACAGCACAGGAAAGTGATGCCCTTCGCGAAAAAAAGCGGTCAGATTGGTGGTCAGGGAGTTAATAAAAGCCTGCCACTCAGCACTGTTCTGGTTGGCTTCCAGCATACTGAGATAGCGACCAAAATCATCCAGTCCCAGGGTACGCAACCGGCGAACCAGGCGGTTATAGACCATGTCCCGCTTGTGGTCGGCCAGCACGATCCCCGCGCGCTGGTAGATTAATTGACATATCCGACGAAAATGCGCGTCAGACAGCGCGAGGCGCTGTGTCATCTGTAACAATAATGACGTTTGCCCGGAGGGCAGAGATGATGTCATAGCGCCTTCTCAATCACATTCAGGATACAACGGGCACAACCTGCGGCTGTGCCAATTCTTGTTGTGTTACGGTTTGTTCTTCAATTTTAAAAAACGCGACACAGGCGGAAAGATTATCTGCCTGGGTAGCTAACTGCTCAGTGGCGGCTGCCGCTTCTTCCACCAGCCCGGCGTTCTGCTGTGTGACGGAATCCATCTGGCTGACGGCTTGCGCCACCTGCTCAATGCCTCTGCGTTGTTCATCGGAGGCCGAGGCAATCTCCCCCATGATGTCGTTAACCCGGGTAACCGAGCTAACAATCTCTGTCATCGTGCGCGCCGCCATATCCACCAGTTGTGATCCCTGGTGAACGCGGGTGACGGACTCTTCGATCAGTCCTTTAATTTCTTTCGCTGCCTGTGCGCTACGGCTTGCCAGATTACGGACCTCTCCGGCGACCACGGCGAAACCGCGCCCCTGCTCACCGGCACGGGCAGCTTCTACCGCAGCGTTTAACGCCAGGATGTTGGTCTGGAAGGCGATGCTGTCAATCACACTGGTGATGTCACCTATCTTCTGCGAGCTGGCAGAAATCTCATGCATAGTGCTGGCAACCTTAGCCGTCTGTTCCCCTCCTTTATGCGCCGTGTCGGCCGCACTTTTGGCAATGCCTGAGGCTTGTCGCGCGTTATCCGCATTTTGCCCCACGGTAGCGGTAAGCTGTTCCATACTGGCTGCCGTTTGCGCCAGCGATGCCGCCTGCTGTTCAGTTCGCGAGGACAGGTCGTTATTACCCATCGCGATTTCCGAGATCCCGGTATGCATTGCCGAGCTCCCCTGGCGAACCTCACTGACCGTCTCACGCAGTGCCTGTTGCATCGCTTTCAGGCTGGCAAAAATGGCTGAAATCTCATTACGCCCATAAACCGCTATCGGTCGCGCCAGATTACCCGCCGCAATACTGTCGAAATGGCTACCGATGATAGCCAGCGGCTGTACAATCATTTTGCGCGACCAGTACAGCGCTGCAGTCGTTAATAGCGCCGCCAGTACCAGCATGGTGGCGAAAATCACCCCGGACATATGGTAACTACGCTGGCTGTGATCCTCTGCTTTTTGCAATACCTGGTTGATGTTGTTTTGCCACGCCGTAAAGTTTGCATCAAAGGCATCCTGTGAAGCCTGCACCGGGGCGGTCAAAAAATCTGACAGCTGATTATTTTCCAGCCAGGTTGCCTGGTGAACCAGATCGCTATGCCATTGACTGAAACTTTTCTCGGTTGCGCTTTGCAGCGCCTTCCCCTCTTCTGCCGTCTCTGTCGTCGCCATAAAGCGTTTAAATATCGATTCGGACTGGGCCAGGCTGTCCTGTGCAATCGTCATCAGCGCTTTGATATCCTCTGGCGGATAGCTCAGAGCCGTCAACGTGCCTGCTTTATTAAGCGCAGTACTGGCCTGTAATAACACAGCGCGGGTTTGCGCCAGCGCAGCGCGTTGCTGATTACTCTGTTCGACCTGGTTCAGGTTCTGAAAACCATCCCGAAATGCCCAGAAGGACAAGCCATTACTGCCAATCTGCAAAACACCGCAGAGGATTAAAATCAAAAACAGCGTGGTCGAAATTCGAATACGATTAAACATCAACGCTCCCATCAGGCGGCGCAGGCCGCGGTTTAGCTGTCAGTCAAAATGTTTCCCAATGCGTATCTTGTTCGGTGGCTAGCTGGCGCGGTTGTGACGCCGGAGTCGCTGTCGCAGGTAGTCGTGTATCTCGTGTCTTTGATGATGAAGGACGTGACGCGAGGCGGAATGTCGACACCGACTGGGTCAGGCGACTGGCCTGCTCCTCAAGTGCGGCAGCGGCAGCGGCCGACTCCTGCACCAGCGAGGCGTTCTGTTGCGTAACCCGGTCCATTTCAGACACGGCGAGCGCAACCTGATCTATCCCTCGACTTTGTTCATCGGATGCCGAGGCGATTTCCCCCATGATGTCGGTCACACGCGTGACCGCATTAACGATGTCATGCATGGTTTCCCCGGCGCTTTCTACCAATACAGAACCGGTATCAACCCGCGATACAGAATCTTCAATTAGCGCTTTAATCTCTTTTGCTGCCTGCGCACTGCGGCTCGCCAGGTTACGCACTTCACCGGCAACGACGGCAAAACCACGGCCTTGTTCACCGGCACGCGCAGCTTCTACCGCCGCATTCAGCGCAAGAATGTTTGTCTGGAATGCAATGCCATCAATAACGCTAATAATGTCGGCAATTTTCTTCGAACTATCGGCGATTTCGTGCATGGTATTCACCACGCTATCGACCACTTTGCCGCCATGTTGCGCGGTATCGGAGGCGCTTTTCGCCAGTTGAGAAGCCTGACGCGCATTGTCCGCATTTTGCTTCACGGTAGCCGTCAGCTGTTCCATGCTGGCTGCTGTTTCTTCCAGTGCGGAAGCCTGTTGTTCAGTACGGGATGAAAGATCGGTGTTACCACTTGCAATTTCACTGGTACCGGAATAAATCGCATCCGAACCTTCGCGCACCAGGGTTACCGTTTCGGTTAGCGAACGCTGCATATGATCGACCGTGCTGGCCAGCTCGCCAATTTCATTACGACCGCTGACCGCCAGAGTTGCGGTTAAGTTACCGCTGGCAATTTCACGGATATGCGCAATGACGCGAGACAAAGGGTTTAGCAAGGCATGACGAATGCCATACCACACCACCACCAGAATCAGTACCAGCACGACAGCCAGAATGCCAAGTTGCCATTGAGCAAAATGGTAATCGCTTGCGCTTTGATCAAAGGCCTGGCGGTAGAGTTTCTCGCTAACATCGGCATATTTACCTAACGCTGCGCCGAGGGCATTTTGCATACCCTGAGTTGGCTGTGCGAAATATGCATCCATGTTGCCGTTTTCAAGGAACTGGACGAGCTCCACCAGGGCCGCATGGTACTGCTGATATTTTTCATCGACGTTACCGCTGGCATCCGTCATATCAGGCAACGGCGTGATTTTTTTGAAATTAGCGTAATGCGCTTCGGCTTGCGCCAATGACGCTTTCGCATTCTTCAGCAGATCGTTTTTCGCGCTGCTTTGCTGGTTGGACGCATCCATCATCATGCGCGCAGAGGAACGACTCAAATTGATGCGTGTTTGCAGCATCAGATCCCATGTTGAGGTGAGTTCGCTTTGCTGCTGTCGAAGATCGTTAGAAATAACAAAACTTTGCTGATTCTGCTGCAATGAAGAAAACAACAGACCACCGGAAACAAGCTGTAGCAGTGCGAAAACCCCCAGCACCATCATCAGCATTGTGACAACGCGGATACGGTTAAACATAAGGCACCTTCCTGAAAACGAGTTATCAACATTATCGGCATTCACTGAGATAACTTTACGTTTGCAAAAAGGAAATCCATCAGGAAAGCAAGGCCCGGTGGGTGGAGGGAAAGCCGGAGGCACAGAAACCACAACTCATTTACATAAAAACATCATAATTATCATGCAAATAACATTTTCAACTCGCCTGATTTTGCCGCTATTTGTATTCTCCGCCCCTTTTTCGTGTGACACCGTTCACATAATCACTCGCCAAATACCACAACAAAATGGATAAAAAATTAAAAAAAGTTGTATCTGCTTACGCTTTAATCCAATTTATATGATGAATATTTCGTTACCACTTAATAAGTATAAAAAATGAGTAACAGAACAATAAATGTTAAATCCTTACTGAGGGCTTTTTAGTGGCAAATGCAAACAAACTCACGTTGTTTATTGTGATCTTCATGCTGGCGGGGATCCTGTCGGGTGCGGTGATCCACTCTTATGCCTCCCCCGGCGTCGTTACCGCCTGGGCCGATAATATTACGCTGCTCACCGACATCTTTTTGCGCCTGATTAAGATGGTAATTGCGCCTTTAGTATTCAGTACCCTGACCGTGGGTATTATGCGCCTGGGCGAAACCTCAACCATCGGGCGCGTGGGCGGCAAAGCGATGATCTGGTTTATCAGCTCTTCTATTCTGTCTATTCTGGTCGGCCTGTTTGTGGTCTCCCTCGAACAACCCGGCAGCGGTCTGAACCTGGCGATCCCGCTGGAAGCCACTGATACCGGCCTGGCCGTTGGTGGTATGAGCCTGAAAGGTTTTCTGACGCATACCATTCCCACCAGCATCGCCGAAGCGATGGCGAATAATGAGATCCTGCAAATCGTCGTATTCTCGATGTTCTTCGGAATCGGTGGTGCTTCGCTCGGCGAAAAATTTAACGCACCGCTGGTTGCTGCGCTGGATGTGGTCTCCCACATTATGCTGAAGGTGACCGGCTACGTGATGTATGTTGCGCCGCTGGCTATTTTTGCCGCTATATCTTCCGTTATCTCCACCCAGGGCCTGGGGATCCTGCTCAACTACGCATCGTTCATTGGTGGTTATTATGTGGCGATTTTGCTGACCTGTCTGGTCCTGCTGGCCGTGGGTTATATGATGCTGAAAAAAGAGGTATTCCGCCTGGTCAGTATGCTCAAAGACCCGGTTCTGGTTGCCTTCACCACCAGCAGCTCCGAAGCCGCTTATCCGAAAACGCTGGAGCAATTAACCAAATTTGGTTGCTCGCCCAATATCGTGTCATTTGTACTGCCTATCGGTTATTCGTTTAACCTGGTGGGTTCCATGGTCTACTGCTCGTTCGCCTCCATGTTTATCGCACAGGCTTATAACATCCACCTTTCCTTCGCGGAAATTACCGTGCTGATGCTGACATTGATGCTGGCGTCAAAAGGGATAGCCGGTGTGCCGCGTTCAGCGCTGGTGGTGCTGGCGGCAACCATCCCAAGCTTTAATATTCCGGTTGCCGGAATTCTGCTACTGATGGGTATTGACCACTTCCTGGATATGGGACGTTCAGCAATCAACGTATTAGGTAACGGGATTGCAACGGCGATGCTGGCACAGGATGAAGGTTTACTGGAAGAAAGCGAGTCTTCAGAAAACATCACAGAAGAGATTAAGGCTTAACTTTTTTAAGACAAGAGCGAGCTAAGTAAACAAGAGCAGCAAATCAACAAAGATTACCCCAGCCACAGGCTGGGGTATTTCAACAACACCTGGATGATAATTTACATCAATTACCAGCTGTAACGTACGAGCAAACTACCGCTGAGATCGCCATAGTCATTACGTCCTTTTTGACCCGCCACTTGTCCAGTGATACTCCACTGGCTATTCAGATTCGCCTGGATACCCACTTTCACCTCGGCGCGATCTGCCGGAAGATCCTGCTTCACCTCAGCACAATCAAATGCTACGCCAACATCATCACTGGTGTGTAACCAGTTTACCTCCGCAAATGGCTGGATAACCGACGTCGTATTCTTGTGCAGCTTACCATCTACCCGCAGTCCGAGGCGCGTGGTCCAGCTGTCACCGTTTTGTCCGTCAATACGCGTTCCATTCTGCACAACCGCGTCCGCTTTATATTGCTGCCATGTCACCTGAGCCTGTGGCGTCAGGCTGACAGTATTCAGGTTTTCAAGTCCGATGTCGTACCGATAGCCCGTTTCCAAGGAGACCGCGCTGGCCGCCGAATCATAATCTGTTGACCCGACATCGCCGTTATCGACGCTGTTATTGTAGAGGCCGTACTGGTACCAGCTATCCACATACAGCCCGCTGTGATTCTTCGCATCCGCAAACCAGGTGGCATAAGCGCCGAGATTATAACCGGCTACGTTACCACTGGCAGAGAACTGGCTCCCATCCGCCCCTCGGTTACCGGTGCTGTCCGTGTCGGCGTTAATGTAACTCACCATCAGTCCCGCCTTCAGGCTCTGCTCGCCATTATCCCAGCTAAGCACATCACCACCGATTTGCAGTTGCGAGTAAGTGTTGTCAATATCCACATGACCGTCTGCCGCTGTTGACGACGCATCACCTGCTTTAAAGCGCATCCACATACTGCCATCATCGGTACGTAATTGACTCCCTTCGCGGTCATAAAGGGTCTGCATTTGCAGATTACGCGCCATCCACTGGTTGCCCAGATAAGCGCCAATATCAGCCCGATATTGCGGATCTACCGGTTTACTATCACCACCATCGTCCGGTTCTACCGGCGTAACATCGTCGCCATCATCCGGGTCTACCGGCGGGACAGCCTGCGAACGCAAATACCAGTCACCGCCGTCTTCATACAATCGGTATTCATACAAACCTGTCTGCACCTGATTACCCTGAGTAAAAACGCCATCAGACTGACCGCCGACATCAATCACTTCAATACCTTTTGTTGTTAACGCCCCTTCCCCCCCGATGTTATTGACATAGAGCGTCGTGCTACCGGAGGTATCACCAGTGATAATCACTTTATCCGTCGGTGAATTGTCATCCCCTAACTGCGTGTTCAGATAAAGATGACTGTTATCGCCATGATAATTCCCATTAATCGTCAGCGTTTTAAATTGTCCGTTCTGTGAAGGAGTATCAAATACAATATCTCCGGCATTATTTAATTGAGTTAAAGAAGAATCACCGGTAATTGTCCATTGCGTCTGTTCAGCCAGTGAGAGATTCAGCGAGGAGTCTACCGTCGGATCGGTGTTAACAAACGTCGCCCCCACCAACCGCGAACCAGACGCCATATCCAGTGAAATACGGCCTTCACCCGCGCTAATGATATCGCCCGTAATATCCATTACACCTGAACCGGTCACGGTCCCGCCGGGTAAGAGATTTCCCGCACTGTCGGTAACAACAGGAACAAGAATAGCGACACCATCCTGGGTTTTAATGGTAGTGTCACCGGTCAGCGATATTGCCCCGCCCTGCTGAACCACCGCGCCATAACCATTTGCCCCACTCGCTGTCACATCAATGGTCAGGTTTTCACCATTAATTATTCCCGGACGGTTTAAATTATTACTTCCTATCGCCCAAAGCCCGTAAGGGTTATTTTGCCCACTCATGAGAATATCGGTATTCGCGATATTAACCGTTGCGCCGTAGAACTGGGATGACACGCCGTAACCATCGATCGCGTAAATAACATTTCGATTGTCGGCATCCCCTTTAAAATCAAGAGTACTCCCGGAGGTCGCAGCGATACCGCTGGTCGCAGAGCCCGACATGGCAGAACTTCTGCCGTCAACAACGCTGCCTGCGCCAATCATCACATCGCCCCCCTGCGCAATGATGCCCACAGACTGAGCGGTATTGACGGTAAGCGCGTCCGCGTGGAATTCGCCCCCCGTCACCCAGAGGGTCGTCGCCCCTCCGGCTGCGCTTATGATGCTGTTTTGGCCTAAATCCATAAAACCTGTGCTCATTGATATTGCACTTACCTGCGTCCCAGTCACATCAATCGTCAGATTATCAGCAATAAATTCAGAACCTTCTGCCGCGGGGTTTATCGTTACTCCAGCCCCATCATAGAACCCGGTGATTGAGATGGTCGATCCGCTGCCCAAATCAATGCGTGATCCGGCCCCATTAATAGCGATGCCACGCGTGGTACACCCCCCTGTACGACAATCCAGAGTCGTACTGATATTAATATCCATATTATTGGCGATTAACGTAGCATCGGGACCCATAACGGAGATGCCTTCAGCAAGATCGGAGGCACCATTGATGGTTACTCTGCTGTTATCTCCCAAATCAACATGATTATTTTTACCCAGCTTTAAACCTGTCACAGAACCATAATCTGTTGCCAGTCCTGTTGCAGTGACAGTGAGTTGATCGGCATCTAATACACCATCAGTACCTATCTCAATACCGGTTGCAATATTATTGCCCTCTACAACCACCTGGCTATTTTTACCTAAATCAATTTTAGCATTACCCGTACTTTGAATCCCCCACGCAGTGTTATCTATACTTGTAGCATGGATAAAACCATTATCCATGGTGAAAGTACCACTACCGCCTAATAAATAGACACCGCGGGCATCACCTATCCCACCAATACTATAATCAGTTTCAGTTATGGCTGTAATAGAACTTCCACTACCAAGATCGACGTTACTGTCTTTGCCTATATTTTTAAATCCATAAACATTATTTTTACCCGAAACATCAATATTAATACCGGATGCTGTTACTTCTGTACCCAGGTTATTACCTGAAATCAAAATTCCGGTGGTATTTTTACTTGAATTTTGTGTGCCATCCGTATCGACGACATGGATTTCGGTATTCGTGCCTAAATCATTTTTGGTGCCATTATCCAGTGAAACCCCGGTAGACAAAGTTTCACCCGATACGTTGATAGTTGCTTTTCCTTTAATCTGTAAGCCATCACCGCCGGTAGTGATGCTCTCAACACCCGTGGTATTTGTTTGTCCACTCGCCGTAACGACTTCATTATCATTCAAAATAATTGATGCACCGTTTTGTGGGCCTAACCCGGCAGCATTGACAGCAGCACTGCATATTAATGTTGCCAGACCTGTTACCCTGATGCTATTACGCATTCCATTATTACCGCGGGAAAACTCACCAGCGACCACAAACATATTACGCGCCGTACTCCAGACTATATTATACATAGCATTCACATTTAGTTCCCTCTACGCCAATAGAAAAATCAGGAGGCACAACTTCATTACATATTCATTAGCAATATAAATCATTCTAAAAGATAAATTATTTATATATTGCACTTGTAGATTATATTATATGTACCCGCAAACGACAGATACTATAAAGATTCGCCAATTTTAATTAAAGAAAAAAATAAAAATAAACCAAGTGAATAAGATAAATATAAACATTCAAAATCAAAATAAAACAACCATTATTACCTGGCTTCCCTACACATAAAATTAAAAGCAAAACGCCCTCCATATTGTGGAGGGCGTTTAATAACTGCCAGCTAAATATTACAAAGAATGATAATATTGACTACTTTTATGCCATATGCGAAGCCGCGATATCCAATAGCGCCATCTCTTCGCTGTTCAGCAATTTCTCAATGTTAACCAGAATCAGCATCCGGTCTCCCAACGCGCCCAGTCCCGTCAGATATTCCGTTGACAGCGTAACCGCGAATTCCGGTGCCGGTCGGATTTGATCGGTCGTCAGCGACAGCACATCGGATACGCCATCCACGACAATCCCAACCACCCGTTGTCCCAGATTCAGCACAATCACCACGGTGTTCTCGTTGTAATCCACATCGCTCTGGCTGAATTTCACACGCAGATCAACAATCGGCACAATCACGCCGCGCAGGTTAGTCACACCTTTAATAAAGGCTGGCGTATTGGCAATACGCGTAACCTGATCGTAGCCGCGGATTTCCTGCACTTTCAGGATATCGATACCGTACTCTTCATCCCCCAGCGTAAACACGAGGAATTCCTGACCTGACGGTTCGCCGGCCAGTTTAGTTACATTACTCATACCGGTCATATTCTTCCCTTTCTTACTCAATCAGGCGGCTGTGATTGCCACACGTTGTTCGCGGTTTAACCCCTGCAATGCAGAGACATCGACAATCAGCGCGACGCTACCGTCGCCGAGGATCGTTGCTGCGGAAATGCCTGGCACTTTGCGGTAGTTGCTCTCCAGGTTTTTTACCACCACCTGGTGTTGACCAATTAGCTGATCGACCAGCAACGCGTAGCGACGCCCTGCACTTTGTAAAATCACTACAATACCCTGAGTTGCTTCGGTTTTTGCACCTTCAACTTCAAAGACTTTCCACAACTCAACCAGCGGTAAATACTCACCACGCACTTCCAGAACGCGCTCTCCGCCGGCCAGCGGATGGAGATCTTCTTCACGAGGTTGCAGAGATTCCATCACCGCATTCAGCGGCAGGATAAACACTTCATTGGCTACACGAACGGACATGCCGTCAAGGATAGCGAGCGTCAGCGGCAGTAAGATACGGATGGTTGTGCCCTGACCCTGTTTTGACTGGATCTCAACATGACCGCCCATCTCCTGGATATTTCGCTTCACCACATCCATACCGACACCGCGCCCGGAAACATCCGTCACCTGCTCGGCGGTCGAGAATCCCGGGGCGAAGATCAGCATGCCGACTTCGTCATCGCTCATATTTTCGTGGATCGGCATCCCCTGGGAAATAGCCTTCGCCAGGATACGTTCGCGGTTCAGACCCGCGCCATCATCAGTCACTTCGATACAAATATTCCCGCCTTGGTGTTCGGCAGAAAGTGTCAGATTACCAATCGGGCTTTTCCCGGATTCGATGCGTTTTTCCGGCAATTCAATACCGTGATCGAGGCTGTTACGTACCAGGTGCGTCAATGGATCAATGATGCGTTCAATCAGGCTCTTATCGAGTTCGGTTGAGCTCCCCACCTGCGTCAGTTCGACCTGTTTACCCAGCTTACCGGCCAGATCGCGCACCAGACGTGGGAAACGGCTGAACACATACTCCATTGGCATCATACGAATCGACATCACCGACTCTTGTAAGTCGCGGGCGTTACGTTGTAACTGCCCCATGCTGGTGATGAGATCGCCATGATTGACGGGATCCAGTTCATTAGAGCGCTGAGCCAGCATTGACTGTGTGATGACCAGTTCACCCACCAGGTTAATCAGTTGATCGACCTTCTCAACCGCCACGCGGATGCTGGTCGACTCGCTGGCGCGGGCTGGTTTCTCACGCTCTGCCCGTCCATGCGGCGCTTCGTTGGCGGTCGCTTTGACCACCGGCGCAGGCGCAGCAACCGGTAGCGGCTGTGGTTCGACGACATCCGCGACAGCTGGCGTTTCTGCAACAGTCGGCGCGACAGTGATAGTTTCGAACTCAATCTGATCCGCTTCAATGACGAAGCAGAGCACAGCAATAATGTCATCTTCAGCGAGGCTACCGTCGATCGTTGCCGACAGCGTATCGGCACCTTTGACCACATCGCTTAAGGTCGCCAGATTCCCCAGTTCCTCTTCCAGTAAATCGACTTCACTGGCTTTCAGGCGCGAGAGAATGATCCGCTTTTTGATCTCTTCAGTGACAGGGGCGGCTTGTGCAACCACCTCGTCTGGTATCGCCGTGCTATCAACAACGCTCAGTTTGGCGCTATTGACCACCGCGGGCGCGGTTTCACCTTTTGCTTCGAGCGCTAACTGTCGTAACGCATTACAAATGTACTCAAAGCTGGCGGCATCCGGCTCCTCTGAGTTTTTATAGGCGTCGAGCTGTTCCTGCATAATATCTTTCGTTTCCAAAAACAGGTTGATAATGTCGGCATTGAGCTGCATCTCGCCACGCCGCGCTTCATCCAGCAGGTTTTCCATCAGATGGGTCGTTTCCTGCAAAATGGTAAAGCCGAAAGTGCCCGCCCCGCCTTTAATCGAGTGCGCTGCACGAAAAATGGCATTCAGCTGTTCGGAGTCCGGGGCTTCAGGCACCAAATCCAGCAGGTGTTGCTCCATGTCAGCCAACAGTTCGTCAGCTTCATCAAAAAATGTCTGATAAAAATCGCTAATATCCATGCTCACGCTATCACCTCGGATTGGCTGGTGGCGATGTGGGAACGCTTGCCGGCGGCATCGCCACTGGCTGTTGTAAGACACTTACCGGCTCATTCTGGCTTTCAGCGTTTTCATGCAAAATGGCCTCTTCGGCCTGCTTATTCAGAACCAGCAGGCTTATACGGCGGTTGATGGCGTCCTCGGGACCGCGATCGCTCAGACGCATCGTGGCGGCCATACCTACCACCCGTAATACTTTTCCATCATCCAGTCCGCCGCTGACCAACTCGCGACGCGAGGCATTGGCGCGATCGGCAGACAGTTCCCAGTTGCTATATCCCTTCTCACCGTTGGCATAGGGATAATCATCCGTATGACCAGAAAGACTGATACGGTTTGGGATCCCATTCAGCACCGGCACAATCGCCCGCAAAATATCACGCATGTAAGGTTCAACCTCTGCGCTTCCGGTTTTAAACATCGGGCGGTTCTGACTGTCGATAATCTGTATCCGCAGCCCTTCCTGGACCAAATCAATTTTCAGATGTGGGCGTAGTGCACGCAGCTTAGGATCGGATTCAATCAGTTGATCAAGATCGCCACGTAGCTTGCTCAAGCGACTTTGCTCCATGCGCTTTCTCAGCTCATCAATGTTGGGCTGCTTATTCACTTCCCCCTGCTGCTGGGTGTAATCATCACCCCCACCAGGAATTGGACTTTGGCTATTCGAGATCCGATTTCCGCCCGTCACCGCAGTGGCCAGCGGAGTACGGAAATATTCGGCAATTTGAATCAGTTCTTTAGGGCTGGAGATGGAAATAAGCCACATCACCAGAAAGAAGGCCATCATCGCGGTCATAAAATCGGCGTAGGCAATTTTCCACGAACCATGCGCCCCACCACCGTGATTTTTATGTTTGCGTCGCTTTACGACGATAATGGGATGGGCCTGATTTTTCATGCGTCCTCGGTCGTCTGCTGCGCTGCTGGATTCCTCACCGCACGAACATGCTCTTCCAGTTCGATAAACGAAGGACGTTCGCTGGAATAGAGCGTCTTACGACCAAACTCGACCGCAATCGGTGGCGCGTAGCCATTCAGATTGGAGAGCAGAGTTATCTTCACACACTGCATCATCTTGGTGGTTTCAGCACTCTTCTGTCGCAGGACGCTGGCGAGTGGGGAAATAAATCCATAGGCCAGTAAAATCCCGAGGAATGTCCCTACCATCGCATGCGCAATCAATGAACCCAGTTCAGCCGCCGGACGGTCAGCAGAAGCCAGAGCGTGAACAACCCCCATAACGGCTGCCACGATCCCGAACGCCGGTAATGAGTCACCGACCATCGCCAGGCTATTGGCCGGGACTTCAGCTTCACTTTCGTGAGTCTCAATTTCTTCGTCCATCAACGCTTCAATTTCAAACGTGTTCATGTTGCCGCTGATAATCAGACGCAGATAATCAACAATAAAATCAAGCATCACCGCATCCGCAAGAATGCGTGGATAGCTGGCGAAGATTTCACTCTCTTTGGGGTTTTCGATATCGCGCTCAAGCGAAAACATGCCCTGCTGACGTGACTTGGCCATCAGGCGATACAGCAGCGCCAGCAGATCCATATACATCGCTTTGGTGTATTTTGAACGACGGAAAAGCATCGGGATCGCTTTCATCGTCCCCTTGATGGCTTTTCCGTTGTTGCCAACGATGAATGCCCCGATACCTGCGCCACCGATGATCACCAGCTCAGCCGGTTGATAGAGTGCCCCAAGGTGTCCGCCGGTCATCATGTAACCGCCGAAAACTGTACCAATAACAACCAGGTAACCTAATAAGATAAGCACGACATCATCCTTTCGCAATTGACTATGACAGGATGCGCAGTCGGGCAGTTAACTCATGGTCAGGACAAAAAAAAGCAGCGGTAATCGCTTACCGCTGCTGGAGTGTTTATCCACACCGTTTCAGTTAAACAGCCTGTTCGATCTGTTCATCCAGCAGTTGTGGAATAATATCGGCAGCATTCTGGGAAAGTTTACGTCTTTTTACGGCTCGCGATGGCGGCTGACATAAACTGCAGGCAAAGCTACCTGCGGGTTGGTGCGCGTGGGTAATAAAATTTCCGCCGCAGCAGTTACAGGCGGACAATTCAAGCAAACCACTGTCAACAAAACGGACAAGGGTCCACGCACGAGTAAGCGCCAACAACGGCCCTTCTTCTGGTTGCGGGCACTGCTCAAGATATAACCGATACGCTTTAATCACGGCATCCACGCCGCTGCACAAACCGGTTTTAAGCAGAAATTGCCATGCATTACAAAACATCGATGCATGAATATTTTGTTCCCACGTCATAAACCAGTCGGTGGAAAACGGAAGCATCCCTTTTGGCGGAGGACTACCGCGTAATTCTTTGTACAGCTTGATGAGTCGGCCACGGCTTAATTGCGTTTCGCTTTCCAGCATTTGCAAACGGGCGCCCAATGTGATTAATTCCATCGCTAACTGGATATCACGCGCTTCCTGAACAATGCTTTTTTCGCTCATCATCAAGCCCTTTTCTTACGCGCTGCGTCATCGATGTCGTTAAGCAGGCGTGTTGAAAGCATAATACCGGTATGAATTTGCTGAAGATCGTCAACGCGGGAATCTTGCGTCAAACGCGTTACAGTCTGATGATCGTCGAAACGGAAATGGCATACCAGTTGATTGGTTTCAGCCAATTTGACCATTTGAGGAAGTGTTAATGTTGCCAATGTATCTGCCATCTCCTCGCTGATACCCAAGCGGAACATTGCAGACGCTTTGTCCTGAACGATCAAACGCTGTGCTAGCAATAAATACGACAAATTGATGTCATAAATGTGTTTCAGCAACTCGGATGTATGCATTATTTGCATCCATAATAACCAACATTATTTTCATGCGGCAGAACCGCACCCCGTGATGTCGCCGGGAAGGCCCGGTAAAAAAAAAGCAAAAGGTCAAATACATAGCAACGTGATGGCGCTTACGCGTTGTCTAAACATTCCTTTCGTAGAATGCCGCGTCCCTTACAAGCTCACATCATTTCTTACAAATGTCTAAGATTTTTCCTAATTCGACGCAACTCTACCCGCCACCCGTTACACATACAACGTAGCCATGCTGCGAATTTAAAGAATATGTGACGCAGATCACATAATCAAGCTAAACACTTAACATAAATCCATCAGCACAGCTTTTATTTTGGCTATTTTTTAAACCACCATTATCTTTTTCGATTCCAGCCATACGAATAATCTTGCAATAAAAGCGAATAGTATTCTGTTTACGAACGTTAATATCACGCGCAGAAATAGCGAGCTGGATCACAGATTTAATATGAAATGACATTTCAGTTAAACTCTTTATAAACAAAGACTTAAATATTAAGACTGATTAATTAATACCGGGCTGTGATAACCGTTTAAATGTTAATTGATGTATACTTTTTATTAACAAATTGTTTTTATTAGAGATGAGTTTAACTTAAATCATCCGAACAGATTTGCAGCTTATATGAAGTGATTATTCTATTTATAAGAATAATTAATGAATAATCATGATGACATTCACACAATTACCGTACGAAACGTAGCAGTATGGCGTTATACGATCAAAACTGAAAAGTTCTCTCATAATTCATGAACAAAAGGAGCGAGTTATGAGCTATGCGCACATTCTTGTCGCTGTTGCCGCCACCCCCGAAAGTCACCAACTGTTAGCAAAGGCTGTTTCAATCGCTCGCCCTGTCAACGCCCGCATTAGTCTGATAACCCTGGTTTCAGATCCCGAACTGTATAACCAGTTTGCTGCTCCAATGCTGGAAGATCTGCGGGAAGTCATGCAAGAAGAGACCCATAATTTTATCGATCAGTTAAGCAAAGAGGCGCAGTACCCCATTGAGCACACGTTTATTACCTATGGGACATTGAACGAACACATTCTGGATGTATGCCGCAAACACGCGGTTGATCTGGTGATTTATGGCAACCATAACCACAGTTTCTTTTCGCGAGCCTCCTGCTCAGCGAAAAGCGTGGTCAGCGCAAGCCAGGTTGATGTGTTGCTGGTACCGCTTGCCGGCGATTAATCACGCCTGTTTGCTGCAGGCTGTCTGCGGGTCAGGCGACAGGTTTTCTATATGACGCGATGCGACGTTCTTCAGATCGCAAATAAATCGCGCCTGCCAGTTGTTGATATCATTTTTAACGATGGTCTGCAGCATTGCCGCATGACGGGAAATGCGCTCGGCAAGCGACATCGTCAGAGCCTGGTTTAATGCGCCTGCAACATCATCCCGATCATAAGGGTTTACAATGAGTGCAGAAGTCAACTCATTCGCAGCCCCGGCAAACTGCGAGAGCACCAGGACGCCGGGGTTGGCAGGGTCCTGTGCGGCGACATACTCCTTTGCCACCAGATTCATGCCATCGCGTAGTGGCGTCACCAGTCCAACATCTGAGTAACGGAAGACCTTCATCAGTAATTTACGGTCAAAATACTGATTCAGGTAGTACAGCGGCGTCCAGCCCAGTTGCCCGTATTTACCATTGATCCGCCCGGCCTCGGTCTCTAACTGGTGACGAATATCCTGATAAGCCTGTACCTCCTCACGCGAGGTCGGTGCTATCTGCGTATAACGAATCTTACCGTGATGCTGGGGAAACTGTTCCAACAGCGCCTCATAGGCCTGAAAGCGCTCCGGCAGGCCTTTGGAGTAATCCAGCCGCTCAACAGAGAAGATATTTTTCACATTTTTAAGTTCTGCTTTTAACTGCGCCAGTTTCGGCGGTAGCGATCCTGATGCTTGCCGTGCAATCTCCTCAGGTGCAATACCAATAGGATAAACTTCCGTGCGGAACGCTTTCCCCCAGGCCAGATGCTGTTTCTCGCGGAGCGTAGTTACCTGAGTTTGCGCCGTCAGACAGTCAAGAAAGGCCTGGCGATCGTTGTCGGTTTGAAAGCCCAATAAATCAAAGTCGCACAGTTGCTCAAGCAACGCCTGATGTGGCGGCAACGCATTGAAAATTTCGGGTGTCGGAAAAGGAATATGCAGAAAAAAACCGATGCGATTATTCACACCACGTTTGCGTAGCTCGCAGGCAAAGGGTAACAAGTGATAATCGTGGACCCAGATGATATCGTCATCGCTAAGCAGTGGCAGCAGCTTATCAACCAGTAAGGCATTAACCCGCTGGTAGCCTTCCCAGGCACTACGCTGAAACTGTACCAGGTCCAGTCGATAATGGAACGCGGGCCATAACACGGCATTCGAAAACTGGCAGTAATACTCCTCGTAATCCTGTTCACTCAGATTAAACGATGCCCAGGTGATGTTGCCACGGGTAACCTTTTTTAACGGTTGTTCCTCATTGCCTGTATCACCACTCCAGCCGAACCACAGGCCGCCAGCCGCCTTCAGTGCGCCCAGCACACCTACAGCAAGACCGCCAGCACTGCCTTTGTCATCCGGGGAGGCGATGCGGTTAGATACTACGACTAAACGACTCATAGCCACCTCTCCTGTCATTCGTTGCTTCTTGTTCCTGCTGCGGACAGTTGATTTGTTCCAGCCAATGCCAGACGTTCCTGACAGCAGCCAGGCGCCATGTCGCCTGAGTCTCCCCGCTACCCACTTTTACCGAGATACCGCCGGCGCGATTGACCACGACAAAACCTGTTTCATCGGTCAGATCATCACCAACAAAAACAGGGGTCCGTCCGACAAACGGCGCTTCCTGCATAAATGCCGCAATTGCATCTCCTTTATTGGTGTCCTGTGATTTGATTTCCACAACACACTTCCCGGGCTGCAATGCCAATTGCGGCCAGATATGGGTAATACGTTCCGCCAACGCCAGCAGCGCGGCCTCATGCTCAGGCGCCTGCCGGTAATGCAGAGCGAAAGCCATGCCTTTAGTTTCAAGCGTTGTCCCCGGTAACGTCGCCAGCGCCGCATGCAATAACGCCCCCGCTTCGCGCTCGACCACCGCAGGCAGATGCACAATATGGGTTTGACCATTGATGTCACGGCGTTCTGCCCCATGCACCCCGGCGAGCGGGAAACGATAAGGGGTGGTGAGTGCGTCAAGCTCTGCCATTGAGCGCCCTGAAATCAATGCCAGAGCACCCGCATTTTGCGTGGCCAGGCGATGTAATAACTGCAGAATTGCCTGTGGAACAACAACCAGGTCAGGATGCGGTTTGATTTCAGCCAGTGTTCCATCGAGATCGAAAAAATAAGCACTGTTTGTGGGATGCTCAGGGGGTAAGGTTAGCGATGCTGTCACCCGATTCTCCTCCTCGTCATGGTCTGTACGCCGCGCGGATCGCGCCGTATATAGGATGTATGACGGGTATAAGTATAGACAGTGTGACCGTGCTCGCCATTTAGAAAAACAATCGCCAGCCGGGTAGCGGCTGGCGATTGGCGGAAGCTAGACTAAAAAGTTGGGATTTAAATCATCAAACAGTACGCTTAGCTTTTTGTTTGTAGCGGTCGAAGATCACCGCCGCCAGCAGGATCAAACCTCGTACCACATACTGTGCGAATGGAGAGATATTCAGCAGGTTCATCGCGTTCTCGACCGTCCCCAGAATCAACACCCCTGCGACGACATATGAGATTTTTCCGATACCGCCTTTGAGCGAAACGCCCCCTAACACACAGGCAGAAATCACGATCAGCTCATAGCCGATAGAGGTCATTGGCTGGCCGCTGGTCATACGTGATGCCAGGATAATCCCCGCCACGGCGGATACCAGACCGGAGAGAATAAAGATAATAATCTTAGTGCGAACGACCGGCACCCCAGCCAGACGAGCCGCTTCCTCATTGCCCCCAATCGCCAGCGTATTACGACCAAACGTGGTTTTATTCAACAGCAGGCCAAAAATAATAAAACAGCCCACGGTTAACCAGATCGGTGCCGGCAGTCCTAACCAGTTGGCATAGCCAAGCGTAAAGAAGCGCTCGTCTTCGATTCCCACAGCTTTACCGTCGGAGATAATGTAGGCCAGACCACGAACAATTTGCATGGTGGCGAGCGTCGTGATCAACGCGTTAATTTTTAAGCGTGCAATCACGAAACCATTCACCAGACCGCACAGAACGCCGAGCAACAACCCTGCCGCCACGCCAATCCACAGGCTTTCGGTCATATTAATGACCACTGCCGTCGTCACCCCTGCGCAGGCAATAACGGACGCTACCGAGAGGTCAAAATCGCCGGATGCCAGGCAAAATAACATCCCGCACGCAACCATACCCGACATAGATACCGCCAGTCCCAGCCCCTTCATGTTGATGAACGTCGCAAAGTTTGGCACAAAAATAGCGCAAACCAGGAACAACACGGCAAACACCACCAGCATCCCGTACTGATCCCAAATTCGGCCAAGATTTAGCGCCGACTTCGCAGCGCCTGAACCCGATGTAGAAACGGAAGACATCATATTCTCCTTATTCAGGCGACTGCCTGGCTGACTTTAGGCATAGCAAGGCTCAACGCCTGGCGTTCATCCGCCTGTTCATGAAGTAATTCACCTGCGATCTCACCTTCTCTCATCACCACAATGCGGTCGGCGACACCAAGAACTTCCGGCAGGTCACTGGAGGCAAACAGCACGGCAACACCGCGCGCAGCCAGGGCATAAATCACGTTATAAATTTCATGTTTCGCTCCAACATCAATGCCGCGGGTGGGCTCATCCAGCAAAATCACTTTCATCTCTTCCGATAACCAACGCCCCAGAATGGCCTTTTGCTGATTACCGCCAGAGAGGTTCATGATCAGTTGCTCTGCACCCGGCGTTTTAATGTTGAGTGAACGGATATGATGGTCAGCATTGGTCTCTTCCCAGCCGTTGTTGATCAGACATCCCCCCGTAACATGTTTACGGCGCGCACTAATATTGATGTTGTTGCGTACCGAATGGACCGGGATGATCCCTTCGGCTTTGCGATCCTCCGGACACAGCATCATGCCTGCTTCAATGGCGTGACTGGGTTTGCGGATATCTATCGCTTGTTCGTCAATAAACACCTGGCCCTGTGTGATACGCGTCCCGCCAAACAGACCTTTCATTAATTCGCTACGTCCGGCACCAACCAGGCCGAACAGTCCGACGATTTCGCCGCTACGCACCGATAAGCTGATCGGAGTGCGCACGCCTGGCGCTTTTACCTCATGCAGACGCAGACGCTCCGCGCCATAAGGTCTGGCTTTCCAGCCATAGATGTCCCCAAGATCACGCCCCACCATCGCCTGTACCAGTGCGTCGTGATCAACCTGCTGCATATCCGTAAACGTTTTGACGTACTGGCCATCCTTAAACACCGTTATGGCATCGCTGAGGGCGAAAATCTCCTCCATGCGGTGGGAAACGTACAGAATGATGCGGCCCTCATTGCGTAGCTCACGAATTACGCGAAACAGATTGTCAATCTCCCTGGCGGAAAGAGAGCTGGTGGGTTCATCAAAAGCGATAATCTTGGCATTACGCGCCAGCGCCTTAGCAATCTCCACCATTTGCCACTGACCGATGGAGAGATACTTCAACGGAATATCAGGATCGATATCCATTCCCAGATGCTTTAACTGCAGCCCCGCCTCGTAGTTCAACAACGAGCGGTTCACAATCCCACCCTTATGCGGAAGCTGACCTAAATAGATGTTCTCGGCGACGGTCATTTCCGGCACCAGATGCAATTCCTGGTAAATAATGGCGACACCGGCATTCAGCGCAGTGGTTGTGTCCGCAAACGAAACTTCCTGTCCGCGGATCGCTATAGATCCCGTGGTTGGCGCGTAGTTACCGCTGAGAATTTTTAATAATGTTGATTTCCCTGCGCCATTTTCACCCATCAGTGCATGCACCTGACCGGCATAGCAGTCGAAACTAATATCCGTTAGCGCTTTTACGCCAGGGAAGGTTTTGCCGATGCCGCGAAATGAGAGATACGGGGTAGACTGTTGCATAACGTCTCCGTGGATCTAAACGGTTGCCGGATGGCGGCGTAGCCTCATCCGGCCTACTAAGGGCGTTATTTGTAGGCCGGATAAGATCGTTTTACGGCAGTTGAGTTATTTGCCGCCTAAGCCTTTTTTCGCCAGTTCTTCTTTGAAGTTGTCGCGGGTAATCAACACCACATCGGTAACTTCAGTAAACACCGGCGGTTCTGCGCCTTTGGTGACCCAGTTGTAGAGCATTTCACTGGATTTATAACCGTGAACGTCCGGGCTAGGTAGCAGTGAACCGTAGAATCCGGTGGCTTCCGCTTTGGAGAGTTCGCTAATTGCATCAACACCGTTAATACCGATACCAATCACGTTTGCAGCTTTAAACCCCTGCCCTTCGGTAGCACGCACGCCACCCAGCACAGTGTTGTCGTTCATACCGACAATCAGCCAGTGTTTAACTTCAGGATGTTGCACCAGCATGGAGTTTGCGGCGTCGAATGCGCCCGGGATATCATTCGATTTGGTTGGGACCTGGTAGATCTGTTTTTCCGGGAAGCCTGCAGCTTTAAGCGCTTCCATCGAACCCGATGTACGACGGCGCGCGGTATCCAGTTCGTTTGCGGTAATCGCCATTACAGCGGAAGATTTCACATCCCAGCCACGTTTCTGCATTTCTTTGTACAGTTCCTGGCCCTGGCGTTCACCAATTTTGGTTGCTGCCATCATCACCAATGGCACAGTATCCATCGGCTTACCTTTCGCATTGGCGAACTGATCGTCAACCGCGATGACTTTCATGTCATAGCCACGCGCCTTTGCCATAATAGCAGGCCCAAGTTTTGGGTCCGGCGTACAAATTACAAATCCTTTTGCCCCGCTTGCCGCCAGGCTGTCGATAGCATTCAGGGTTTTCTCGCCGTCTGGAACGGCAATTTTAATCACCTCAAACCCAAGGTCTTTACCGGCTTTATCAGCAAACTTCCACTCTGTCTGGAACCAGGGCTCTTCCGGTTGTTTGACCAGGAAACCGAGCTTCATGGATTCAGCGATAGCGGATTGTGACATAATGGCAGCCAGACCAATGGCCGCCAGCGCTTTAGTGAATTTGTGCATGGTTAACTCCAGCTTTAACGTTCTTTTATGTAGGGTAAAATCAAACGATTTTTTGTAATCCGGACGTAAAACAAGGCATTACCTTTTATTGATAAGATCAATGCCAGTGCTGAGAGTATTTTTAGCGGGAAATTGATTCTCCATAAGAGAGCGGCATCACACCCTGGAATTACAGTAGTTGCGTACATAAATTCAGCGGGAAATGACATAAAAAAACTCAATTTTCAGAATAGGGAAAATGAGAAATAGCAGATTAATCCATAACATCAGCCAGTGAATCCTTGTTCCCGAATATCGAAACATCCGGGAGTCCAATGATTACCAGGGGTAATAAATATGGTCAGCGTGATCGCGAACAGGGATATCGTCTTCTAACAGACGCGCAGAAAGCGTAAACGCAAAATCAAAAATATGGCCCAGCCCTTTGCCACTGATAAGATTGCCATCTTCAACAACAGGCGCATCGACATACTCGCCGTCGGTGATGGTTTGCCACAGCTCACCTGAACACACGTAGCGCCGTCCTTTCAGCAACCCATTACCCGCCAGCACCCGCGCGGCTGCCGAACAAACCGGGCAAATCAGTTTTCCTGCATCGTCATGACGAGCGACAAACTGAACGACTGCAGCGCTGGCGGCAAGATTTACGCTACCCTGTGGTCCCCCTGGCAACACGATCGCGTCGTAGAAGGCATCCCGACGGGCCTCCAGCGTACTGTCGGTCACCATCGGCACGTCATGATAGCTCACCACCGCACGAGACTCAGCGCAGGCCAGCGTCTCAACCTCAATTTGCAGGCGACGTAGAATATCAATAGTAACAATGGCTTCAGCCTCTTCAAAACCGGGTGCCAGCAACACCGCCACCTTCTTCATATACAACTCCTCGATTTATCCACCGATATCCAACAACAAATGCCGAATAATTCATTCCGTTAAATTTATTAAAACTGATCTGGCGCAAGAAATTAGGTTGCAGATAATTTCCAGACACATCACTTCACCGGGAAGTTCGCATCAAAACCAGCGGTGATAATCACCAGACGTCATAGAATACCGCGGCCTGAAATTTAATTTTGAGACTTGAAACGGCATTTCACTGTCTTTATTTTACATAAATACATTATAAATCAGATAATTATATTCATATCGCTTATATACAAAAACGGCATGGCTAAACATATTGTTATGCCAATATGTAAAAAAACATAAATAGGTGGTTTTAAGGATTTTCTTGATACCAGGCACGCGCTATGCTGATTCACGATCGGAAGCGGATATAATTCGCGATCATCTAAAGGACCGGCGGAACGGATTTATTCTGCTAACAGTATTACTCGTACGTAGATGTGAAGTGCAACGGCAGCCCGTTGTACTGGCGTTGGTGACGTACTTCTCTTTTCTGGAAATAAGGATATTGATATGGCTGCAGTTGGAATTGTGCACAAACTCAACACGCAAATGAACCTTGAGTTTTACGCATCGAATCTCTACCTCCATCTCAGTGAATGGTGCTACGAACACAGCCTGACAGGCACCGCGACGTTTCTGCGCACTCAGGCGCAGGGTAACGTGACGCAAATGATGCGTATGTTTAATTTTATGAAAAACGCAGGGGCTAACCCCATCGTCAAAGCCATCGATGTTCCCGGTGATGACCTAACGTCCCTTGAAGAGCTGTTTCAGAAAACGCTGGAAGATTATCAGCAGCGTTCTCGTACGCTGTCACGTCTGACGGATGAAGCAGAAGCGTTGAACGACGCACCAACCGTTGATTTTCTTCATGATCTGGAAAAAGAACAGCAGCAGGATGGCGTGCTGCTACAAACGATTCTTGATGAAGTTCGTAGCGCTAAACGTGCTGGGCTGTGTATGGCGCAAACGGATAAGCATTTGCTAAACGTCGTAAACTACCAACATCACTGATATCCGATCGCGACAAATCTGCGCCTCCCGTTCTGAGAGGCGTAAAAAAACCTTTCTAAAACCTGAAACAACGGTTTATTTTAGTGAGACTCATTCTGCGGAGTGAATTTCAGCTCGATCAACGCAACCGCTTTTTGAATTGCGCGCATCGTAACGGGATCAGCGCCCGCGGGATGGCTGGAAAAGTCGATGCTTTTCAGTTGACTGGACATTTTTTCCCGAACTTCTACCGGGGCAATAACATCAATAACATCCAGAATTTGCTTGATAACCAACTGGCAGGCAACAACGTCCGAGAGCAGTTCCTGATCGGCATTCAGTGTTTGGGACATAGTGAGCTCCTTATAGAAAGGTCGTCATAGTACCTATTCAGCGCTCGAAACGGTAGCGGTGCAAGCAGTACAACCGCGCTGAAAATAAAAAAACAGACCCAGTTAATTTCGTTTGAGATGGCAAGCACAACATGAGTGAACATTTAGCGGTTGAGAATAAGCGGGGTCTTTCTCCGGCTGCACTACTGGTCGCCGGGGCCTTCTTTATGGAGTTCATCGATGGCACGGTGATTGCGACGGCCCTGCCCGATATGGCAAAAAGTTTCGGCGTGCAGGCCGTTGATCTGAACATCGGCATCAGTGCTTATCTGATTACGCTGGCGGTTCTCATCCCTGCCAGTGGCTGGATTGCCGATCGTTTTGGTGCCCGAAAAGTATTTACCCTGGCACTGGCGATCTTTACCTTCGCCTCAGTCTTATGTGGACTCGCCACCAGCATTGAAGGCTTTGTGGCAATGCGCATTTTACAGGGTGTCGGGGGGGCACTGATGGTGCCGGTCGGCCGCCTCGCCGTTCTGCGTACCACGCCTAAACACCAGTTAATCACCGCAATCGCCACCCTGACCTGGCCTGCCTTAGTGGCCCCAATAATTGGCCCCCCCCTGGGCGGATTTATTACCAGTTACGCCAACTGGCGCTGGATCTTCTTCATTAATGTGCCGCTGGGGTTGCTGGCGATTGCGCTGGCGCTGCGTTTTATCCCGGATATTCATGATGACGAGCGACGCCCGTTCGATTTTCCCGGTTTTATTGCCACATCGGTCGCGATGGTCAGTCTGGTATATGCGATGGAACTGCTGGGAACCCAACAGCCGCAGGGCTGGTTAACCGCGGGACTTCTGGCACTTGGAATAGCCACGTTCCTGTTTGCCCTGCACCATTTTCGCCAATCCGCGTGGCCAATGATTCGTCTGGATGCCATGCGTGTGCCTACATTTCGTGTCACGATGTACGGAGGCTCGCTGTTTCGTGCCTCTATCAGTGCGGTACCCTTTCTGTTGCCACTGATGTTTCAGGTTGGGTTTGGTATGAATGCTTTCCATGCCGGTTCGCTGGTGTTGGCCGTGTTTGTTGGCAACCTGACGATTAAACCCGCTACTACGCCGTTAATACGCTGGTTAGGCTTTAAAAAACTGCTGTTGATAAACGGTGCGCTTAATGTGCTGGCGCTATTGGCGTGTGCGCTGATCACGCCGCAAACTCCCGTATGGGTAATTTTACTGGTGCTGTATCTGGGCGGCGTTTTTCGCTCAATTCAGTTTACCGGTGTCAGCACGTTGGCATTTGCGGATGTTCCTGCATCGCAGATGAGCTATGCCAATACGCTGTTTAGTACAGCGACGCAACTGGCTGTTGGATTAGGGATTTCGTTGGCGGCTATCGGGATCCGTATCGGGGATCAAGTGAGTGAATGGTTGTCACTGGGTGCAATACCCGGCATCAGTTTCCGGCTGGCATTCGTCGCTATCGCCATGATTTGCCTGATAGGAATGGTTGATACCCTGCGACTTACCCGCGATGCGGGAAGCGCAGTGTCAAATAAGCGTCGATAAGCCCGATAGTTCACGCCATCGGGCCAACCGGGTTTAGCCAATAACTTCACGGACAAAGGCTTCAATCGCTTTATCCTGGCAGTTTTCAAAGAAACACTGCTGGAAACGTGGGCCGGAAACGGCGGTTTTCACCAGTTCAGGATCGATAGCGCGCAGGGTATCAAGATAATTTTCTTTTACTACTGCCGCTTTCACCTGGTTTAAAATCCCCGCATTACGCACCTGCGGGTCTTTACGCTCCGGCGGATAACCTTCACCATTACGACCGGTAAACGCTTTTTCAAACATATACCGGACGTTCAATTCAGCCCCCCAGCCAAACCCTTTCGCAAAGGCCAGCGAGAGCGCATTACCGTTGTTTATCTGCGCAAACAGGAACGCATCCGCGGGATCAAGGCAGTAGCCACACACCACGCCTGGGTGAATATTCAGTGACATCATTGCCCCCTGACCCGTACCGCAGCCCGTGACAACGAAATCAATCGCTTTTGAATTGAGCAGAATGCTGGCCATGATCCCTAAATGGATGTAAGTCAGATGGTGATCGTTTTCGTCGCTCATCCCGACATTGAACACAGGAAAACCTTTTTCATCCGCGACAGACTTAAGCTCATGGTGAATGATCGCGTTTTTGCTTGCCTGGCTGTTTTCCATCATCAGTGCAATTTTCATTGTGTATTCTCCTGAATGCGTCGCGGAGGTTCCGCCGTAACTCATGACATTTCAGTCACATTACTATTTAGCAAATCAGCTTTCAAATTTTATGAAATTAAGTTTCATAAAATATCGAGATGCTCACGGTTTTTGCACCAGCCTTCAGATTTAACTCATAAACAGGGTGTCGTTGTGATTAATCGCAGGTGATCTTCTGGCTATTCAGGCCATTGACTAGCCGTGATGTATGTCAGGATAGCGTATCACCGATTTTTCAGAGCGATTTCATGAAGACCTTTATTCTTGCCCTCTTACCGCTCATGCTGACGGGATGTACCATCACCAGACAGGCTCAGGTCAGCGAAGCCAGCAGCATTACCGGCGTGGTTCGTCTGACTTACAACCAGGCCATGCTACAAACAGCACGTACAGACGATTATGTTGCTCAGGGAACGGCGACAAAAGCATGTCAGCGCATGGGTTATGCCAGTGCAGTCGGATTTGGCCAGCCGGTTGCGACCTGCAGCGTTTATGCGGGTTCTCTGTGTTTGAATACCAAAATCACGCTGTCCTGGCAGTGTCACGGTGTTGCCGTACCACAAACTTCCACTTTCCATTATTAATCATTCCGACCAGCACATCTGCTGGTCATCTATTCTATTTTTATTTATATCATCAATTTAATAGCGTTAATGCGTTTTATTCCCATTCGCATTTTTAATAAATAAATTTATTATTTTACCTTTTGCAAATAATTAAATAACAAATTATAGTGGCGCCACGTCAATATATAATAACGTTCGTGGAGCAGAACCATGCTGAAAACAGAAATGATCGACAAACTGAATGAGCAAATGAATCTTGAATTATATTCATCCCTGCTCTACCAACAGATGAGTGCGTGGTGCAGCTATCACAGCTTCGAAGGTGCCGCCGCGTTTCTGCGTCGCCACGCCCAGGAAGAAATGACGCACATGCAGCGTCTGTTCGATTACCTGACGGATACCGGCAGCCTGCCGCGTATTAATACTGTTTCTTCACCGTTTGCAGAATATGCGTCCCTGGATGAGCTGTTCCGTGTAACCTATGAGCACGAACAATTGATCACGCAGAAAATTAATGAACTGGCGCATGCGGCAATGACCCACCAGGATTATCCGACCTTTAATTTCCTGCAATGGTATGTTGCTGAGCAGCATGAAGAAGAGAAGTTATTTAAATCTGTCATCGATAAGTTATCGCTGGCCGGTAAAAGTGGCGAAGGTCTTTATTTCATCGATAAAGAACTGGCAACCCTTGATACACAGAATTAATGTTGTTGGGTAACGGTGGCTGTTTGCCACCGTTATTCGAGAATCTTAGTGACGGCAGATCTTGCTTTCATGCGTAGAGAAGCCGTCTTCTTTGGCAATAAACTTCCCCTTCGCCGCTAAAAACGCGACCAGCTCACCCGCCGTCATGCTTTCTGCTGAACAGGTGTGAAAACGTGCCTGCTCACCAAAACGCGCGGTAATTGCCGCCTCAAGGCTGGCATGTGAATACTGCTCACCAGATTCAATCATCATGTTGAGCACCTCGTGACCGTGAATAGATTCCATACTACCTCCTCAATAAAGCCCGTAGCCTAATGTGAACCGTACAACGCTGCTTTGCGCTAACGCAGGTTTATGCGGGCAGAGAGCAGATAAATATCATTTTTAATACATCTTAAGCCCCAAACATCTGTAAACATTAATATACAGCACTTGTAACGGTGATTTGACGAAAATAACGTTATGCCTTAACCTGCGCCGCAGATATAACCGTTGATTATCTCTGGGACAGAGGAAAGCGTGAAAAACAGAACCCTGGGTAGTATTTTTATCGTGGCGGGAACCACGATTGGTGCCGGTATGTTGGCAATGCCGCTGGCGGCGGCAGGCGTGGGGTTTAGCGTCACGCTGGTGTTGTTGGTTGGGTTATGGGCCCTGATGTGCTACACCGCGCTGTTGCTACTTGAAGTGTACCAGCATGTACCGGCAGACACCGGGCTTGGCACACTGGCAAAACGCTATCTGGGTCGATACGGGCAGTGGGTAACGGGCTTTAGCATGATGTTCTTGATGTATGCCCTGACCGCCGCCTACATCAGTGGTGCAGGCGAGCTGCTGGCCTCCAGCATCAGCGACTGGACCGGAACCAGCATCTCGCCCACCACAGGCGTATTGCTGTTCACCTTTGTTGCCGGTGGCGTGGTATGCGTCGGGACTTCACTGGTTGATTTATTCAATCGTCTGTTGTTCAGCGCCAAAATCATCTTCCTGGTGGTAATGCTCGCGCTGTTGATGCCGCATATTCATAAGGTGAACTTGCTTACCCTGCCGCTTCAACAAGGCCTGGCGCTTTCCGCGATCCCGGTTATTTTTACCTCATTTGGTTTTCACGGTAGCGTGCCCAGCATCGTCAGCTATATGAACGGCAACATCCGTAAACTGCGCTGGGTGTTTATCAGCGGTAGCGCCATCCCGTTAGTAGCCTATATTTTCTGGCAACTGGCCACGCTCGGTAGCATTAACTCGTCAACATTTATGGGACTTTTAGCCAATCACGCTGGCTTAAACGGTTTGTTACAGGCATTACGTGAAGTCGTGGCTTCGCCGCACGTCGAACTGGCGGTGCATCTGTTTGCCGACCTCGCACTGGCAACCTCTTTCCTCGGTGTCGCACTGGGGTTATTTGATTACCTGGCAGATCTCTTTCAACGCCGTAATAGTGTGGCCGGCAGAATGCAAACTGGCGTCGTGACGTTCCTGCCACCGCTGGCATTTGCTCTTTTCTATCCGCGAGGTTTTGTCATGGCGCTGGGATATGCAGGCGTTGCTCTGGCCGTTTTGGCTCTGTTGATCCCCTCCATGCTGGCCTGGCGGAGCAGAAAGCACAATCCACAGGCAAACTACCGCGTAGTGGGTGGCACGCCAGCGCTGGCGCTGGTCTTTATTTGCGGTATCGTGGTGATAGCAGTGCAGTTTTCTATTGCAGCAGGATTACTACCAGAAGTGGGTTAAAACAAAGGGGCTTACGCCCCTCTCTCTTAATGCAGGCAGCACTGTTTATATTTTTTACCACTGCCGCACGGGCATGGGTCGTTGCGCCCCACTTTGGCATCCACTTTCACCGGTACTTTGACTGGCGTTTCCTGAGGATGCGCCATCCAGTAAGCGTGCAGATCCAGAGCCGCCAGACGAATGGCATCGACGCTCGCTTCAAATGCCTCTGGCGTCAGTTTCTCTACCACCTCGAAGTTTTCTTCTGTCCCGTGTAGCGCAATAGCATCGAGAGCGGGTTTCAGTGAATCAGGTAGCGTTGACCAATCCGACAACGCGACGCCTCGCATATAACCAAAGCACCACTCTTCAACGATAGTCAGCTCATGCTCTTCAATTTCACGCAGGCCGAACAGCGGTTCAAACTGCTCCGGGAACTCATCCAGACGATCGGCCGTATCCGCCATATGCTGGAACGCCAGATTCATAAAACGCGCCATTTCTTTTTCGGAGGACCAGCGCGGAACATACTGTGCACCGCCCCATATAGCGACCAGCCACTGCTCCGGCTCGATCTCATACGGTGAACTGAGCACCGCCGTCAGTAAGCCATCCAGCTCTGACACATCCAGAATAGACTTGTCCGTATTGTACTTAGTCAGCACATCATCCAGCCATTCCAGCTCGCTCTCGTTTAGTGGTCCCGTTTTCATAACGCTTTTCCTTAGTAAAAATTCTTGCCTATGATTATCTTACATGGCTGGTGGGATAGCAGATCCAAATGGGCATGAGCGGCTTACAGGTACCGCCAATTCAGGTTAACAGGAAACGAGGGGAATTCCGGTAGTTAACGCACAAAAGGGAGCATCAGCCGCGGGGCATCATACGCGGAAAACAGAACAAAACCACCCGAAGGTGGTTTATTGTGGCTCAATACGGTTCAACGTTGCGGTATATCCCGTTTTCGCCACCGCGTTAAGTAGCGTATCCGTAGAAAATCCCTCCGGGACGATAGCCTCTGCCTGCCGGGTCTTGAGCGAAGATTTGGCTTTAATCACCCCATCAGTTTCACGTAACGCCTGATTGACCGAAATGACACATAACGAGCAGGTCATATTTTGGATATCCAGCACCACTTTCTGATTGGCAGCCTGAGTCCACAATGGCAACAGCAAACATGCGATTAACGTAATAATCTTCACTCAAACACCTCATAAAACCAGGCCACGATCGTGGGGTAAAACAACACGGGCAGAATCAGCGCCAACGCACACCAGTAAAGAACGCGCGCTTGCTTCAGGGACAGCCATCCGGAACACCATAGCTTTTTAGAAAAGTAGAGTCGCCAGAAAACGCGTAATAATAGCCCTAAGGACAGCAACATCAGAGGAACGCGCAGAAACTCAAACTGAGTGAACACGGCAAAGCTCGCCGCCGAAATACCAAACAGCAGATACAGTAGCGGTCCGACGCAACATAAGCCAGCCGTGACGGCAGCCGCGGCGGCCGTCAGCAGGGTCAATCCCGCCCCTTTAGCGTTGTTCTGTTGCGACATAGTGGTAAGAGAACGCTTTCGGGTCATAGAAATTGATGGGGTCACCGTCAACTTCAGCATAAGGATAACCAAAGTTGTTCATCGCTCCCTGCTCAGTAGCCGGGTACAGTTCAAAATCACGACCATAGTTGAAGCCAACCCAGTTCATTTCCCAGTTGCCAAACAGATAGGTATTCACTGCCTGGACGTCCGCATCCTGATGCGTTTTTTTCTCCGCCAGACGCATTTTGGTTACATCGGCCGGATCGCATGGTAACCAACCGTAACCCGCCAGGTAGAACTCCGCACGGCAGTGCTGTCCCCCGCTAACATCAGCAACACCTGCACTGTCGGCTTTGCCAAATGCGCTTTTTGAGTAGCGCTCCAGCTTGTTTGCTTTCCCCAGACGAATCCCGAACAATTCACGTGCAGGAATGCCGCTGGCTCGGGCCAGGGCGACAAAAACTGAGCTCATGTCGGTGCATTTGCCCTTGAGCTTTCCGCTTTTCAAAATCTCCGCGACATCCCCGGTTCCGCAGCCGATAACGTCATTATCACGCTCCATATGACTGCTCACCCACTCGTATATCAGGCGAGCTTTTTTCAGCGGATCTTGTTCATTACCGGTAATTTTACGCGCCGTTTCCAGGACCTGCCCATCAATCGGTGTGTGCGTTGTTGGCAGCAGATACGGTTTTGCATCCAGCGGATACGTAATCTGTTCCGGTGCTTGCCAGTTTTTTAGCGCGTCATGTTGCAGTGGTTCCCAATCGGCTGTCTCAATGTCGAGATCAACCTTGATCAGCAGTTCTCCCTGCGAGTCAGGCCAACTGGCAAACAACGTTTTCGCGCCATAAGCATTGTTGGTTGTGACGTACGCCTGTTTATAATTGCCGCTAAAAGCAAGATTCGTCATTTGCTGGAATGCGGTATCGACCGGCAAAGGGATCCACAACTTCACGACACCATTCGACCCCTTTGGTGGGTTGAGCTTATACGTTTGCGATAGCACAAAGCGCCGACGTGCCACAGGCATGATTGCAGGCTCAGCAGCCTGGACCGTGCGGCTAACAATCGAAGGGCCGACTATACCGGCGGCGGAAAGGAGAACGCTATTTTTGAGAAATTGTCGACGTTGCATTGCTGTCTGTCCATGTTATGAGAGTTGAGCGGCGGCTGAATAACAAACCGTAGGCGATCATCACAGCAGACAGACGCTTCCATAAAAAGGCGAGTCGATGGAGGTTATTCATCAATAACAGACCTGTTAACTGTGAATGAAATAAGAAACTACGTGGTCGCCATTAAGCCACTTACCGGCGAGAAAGTACAGTAATGGCGGCATGAAGATCCCTCATTCTCATTAAGGAAAGACCGCCGAAAACCTGTCTATATTTAAACGCAGGCACTTCCACATGTAGTCCTCCGCTTTCATGTTTCATACACTGAGGGGAAGTCAAAATGGCGATGAGAATACTGTCTATTGATGGCGGTGGCATCAGAGGCATCCTGCCAGGTATGCTATTAGTCGCACTGGAGAAAAAGTTACAAGAAAAAGCAAAAAAGCCAACAGCAAGAATCGCTGATTATTTCGATTTAGTTGCAGGCACCAGTACTGGTGCCATCCTCTGTTCTGCCTATGTGTGTCCCGACGCGACAGGAAACCCCAAATTTTCCGCACAGGAAGCCGTCAACTTCTATCTTCAGGACGGCGATGAGATTTTTGACGTCGGCATTTGGAAAAACATCACTTCATTAGGCGGTGTCAGTGATGAAAAATACTCGGCAACAGAACTGGAGCGAGTATTAAAAACAGCCTTCGGTGATACGAAACTGAGTGAATTATTAAAACCAACCTGCTTTGTTGCTTATGATGTCAGCAGTCGTCTTCCTGTGATCTTCAAACAACACTCTGCCGTAGCCAAAAAAAGGGATTTTTTGGTCAGAGATGTTTTACGTGGTACCTCCGCAGCACCGACGTACTTCGAAGCAGCGCGTATTTACTCACTTCCCCCATTGCCGCAAAAGTATGTCCTGGTCGATGGTGGTGTCGTGGCGAACGATCCAGCACTGTGTGCCTATTCCGAGGCGATTAAGTTTTCAAACGTCGCTGGCATCAAAGACATGATCATTGTCTCTCTGGGTACCGGTAAAAAGCTGCAGGGTTATTCATATTCAGAGGTTAAAGACTGGGGACCCTTTGGCTGGGCGAAACCCGCTATCGATATCGCGCTCGAAGGCGGTCCGCAGATGACTGCCTACTATTTACAACAAATCGCCTCAACGGTAAAAAACGCAAAATATTACAGGCTTCAACCCGAATTATATGGTGCCGATCCAACGCTGGATAACGCATCGCGAGAGAATTTAGAACGGCTGCATAACGCAGGACTGCAAAATGCAGCGGAATTCGACAAGACGTTAAATGAAATTGCTGCATTGTTAGTTAGCAACGGCGGGATTTTTAACTTTCAGGGATAAAACAGCCCCTGAGAACAGAGAACTAGAACCTATCCTGGCAGACGTCATTGGCGCAAACAGTTTGAGCACTGCCCAGCGGCGAAATGGCAAGCAAAATAGCCCTGATGGGATAGGTTCTGAATCAAAATATATACACATGGGTGCCAAGTTTACGGGCTAATCCCTTCGCTCCCTCGCGCATTACCGTATCGTGGTTCCAGCGAAATACCGGCGCCGCCAGTGGGGCAAGTATATTCATCCAACGAATCGTGGTTCGTACATTCCAGTCGTACCTGACAATCGTCTCCTTACCGGTATCAATAAAAGACCATACCCCGCGCCCTTCAACCTCGCCGCTGGCAGCACCTTCAAGAAGAGAGTACTGCATAATATTTAATACATTGATATCAAAGGTTAAACGATACGGAAGTACACCCTTCCAGGTGTAACGATGCAACGCTCCGATCCCCTGTATATCGCCTTTCTTGATCTCAACAACACGCTCAAGGCTTCTCCACCATTCTGGCCACTGATCCGGGTGGGAGAAAACATCCCAGACATCCTGCAGTGAAGCCTCAACCCGCCAGACTGTGGAAAACTGATAGTCAGTCATCGCCTTCTCTCCCCTATGGGGTGAAAAATCTGCGGCACCTGCCTGTGCTACGAACAGGCATAATCACCTGTGAGCTGTTTTTATTATAGTGCTTAATACAGCCAGGCCCTCCAGAATCACCGCCTCAGCCGCCAGAAAATGGTTTTACCGCCCGGATTAGAGCGCCATTAAACGCTATACTTTAATAGCCACATTATTTATGAGTATTTATCATGAAACTGCCACGGGTATTTTCATGCGCCGTCCTTGCACTACTGCTGTTGACGTCTTCATCTGTTGCAGCCGGCACATTGCAACGTCAGGCTCAACGAGAGCAAGAATTGAGTGCTGCGTTAGCTGCCGGCAATGGCGTTATCGTGATTGGCGGCGCGGATGATTTTGCGTTTACGCTCAGAGCCCGTAGCCGGATCCACAGACCCTTTGCGATTGAGGATGGCATTAACGATCCCCTCATAATGAGCGGTTTTCAGAACCATAACCCCGCCCGTGATGGGTTCATGAACAACCCGGCCCGGGGAGGGTTTATGCTGAGCACGCCTATTCGCCGATAAGCGAATGGGCTAAATCATGTTGGTGACTGGGCCGTTTTGGCGGTTTTGCTTTATTGGTGGGTATTGTGACGCACGCTATTAGCTGTCAGTAAGTTTCAGGCACAAAAAAACCACCCGTAGGTGGTTTCACGACACTGCTTATTGCTTTGATTATTCTGTTCTTTCCCATGGTACCCGGAGTGGGACTTGAACCTACACAGCGCGAACGCCGAGGGATTTTAAATCACACGTGTTATTGATGTTTATCAGACAAATACGTGATTTTTTCGCCATTAATACGCTATTCAATAATCAGATTTATCAATCAGTTAGGATTTACAAAAATTCATAATGGCGAAGATTTTTTCTAACTTAGGAACGGTTTTCGAGACCGTCCTGATCTATATAAAACTCATAAAATCACCTTCGATATTGAGAAAATTGTTTATTGTTTGTACTCGGTTTTTTCAGCGAGTTATGTAAATCATAAATGTTATTTTCTCATCATTTTTTTAGGTTTAGGAGATGGTTCCGCGCTATCCGTCGTCGTACCGGTGCCATGACCCCTCCGACGACGCCAGAGAGGGGGCTGAAATCTGGCGATGCCGACTTTAATATATTAATGTTCCCGAAATTTGGCGCTTTTCATATGGGCGGCGTACTTCCCGAATTACGGGGTAAATCTACTCGTGGGTGGGATGATTGTCGAAGGGTTGATTCAGGACGTTCCATTTCATCTGTTCGGATGGGTAACTTAATGGCTTTATCTATTTCGGCTAGAATACAGAATGATGTCTTAAGCATTACACACTTATATGCCCAACCTTCTGACTACAAAACTTTGAGGGATGGATTCGAGGGTATCTACCAGAACCCTTTTGGCATCAGCAGAACGTCTTCAAATGATACAACGTCATTTTCTATCTCAGCATTAGTTACAATCGTAAACGAACAATCTGTAGTGGGTGGTTTAGCATAGGCACGCAACGTATCATTTAACTATACCGTCAGTGCAATTTATGAAGTTCACTTCAGCACCCGCAATTATTTGCGGGTTATTATTAAATCTTTTATATAAATCATTTTATTTTAGGGAATTTGAAACCTACATTAGGTATCAAGTATGCATGCTCGTCAGTAGCCAACTCTGAAGGCGGTAAGTTATCCATTAACTGAAACTCAATCATATACTTCTTGAAGTTTTTTCCTCTTTCAGTAAAAGAGTTGTAATATATTAGATACAATTCTTGATTCGATATCTGAGCCCTGATTAGTTTGGCGTAGAGGTCTTTGTTATCCATTTCATGCTCTGATAAAAAACGCAATATGTTGTATAAAAACCTAAAGTAATGAGCAAGTTGGTAACCTTCATTAAGATAAAATCTATCATATGAGTCGCTAATTTTTTCAGCGTTAGACTTTTCATCCACACCACGACTCCTGAAAATATCTTCTAATTTATCTATCATAACATGCATTAATTCTCGACCGCGAAGTGTTCGGGTTGTGCCTGCCAAAATAAGATGCTCTTGATATATATCATTTAATATTTGATTGTGAATTTTTAGCATTTGAAAGAATGAATTTTCAAACCCTTGCTTAATAATTTCTTTCCTAGCATCCTCAGCCTCTTTTCTCTGTATTTTAATCTCTTCTCCTTGCTGTTTAAAAACATCTTTTTGAATAGCTATTGTTAAAGCTACCCCAGCAAAAGCTAATGCAGAAAAGAGGGAGGTTAAAACACCAAAGCTATCGCCGAAAACCCCTGCATTTGTTATTGAGTATTGTGTTATAGGAGATAGTATAATTATCAGAAAAACACCGTATGCAATAATACAAGTTACAGCACCAATCCCTGCCAAAATGGCAAATTTCATATCTCTAGACATTCAATATCTCCTTATTATTTGAAGAGAAAGTTATCATAAAAGAGAAGGTCCTTCAACATAACTTATGAATTGCAAGGTCTTCTCCAACACAAAATATTGGGATAAAGCCAAAGAACTATCCCAACGTTAAAGAATGTCAGATCATCGGACAATTATCATCCTCAACGCGGTTATGAGGAACGTCCCGACTCCCAATAGTTCGACACCATCCAGTGCCCCCCTCAAACGCCTTCCATCAGACGTTCGAAGTCATATGCCACGACCTTCAGGGCATTCGAGCTTTCAATCCTTTTGACGACCAGGTCTGCAACTTCGAACCTGTGCGTGCGGCGCAGCATTACATAGTCGAATTCACACTAATATATTGAAAAATATAAAATAATAATGTTTTCAAACTATCGCTGATGCCCTGTAACTTCTATTTGTAAGTCATTGATTATCTAAACGATGTTTACAGTTTTGGGGAAAGGTATCTATTCAGCTTTGAAACTACTTGATTTTGCTTTGGCTAGTACTTTATAGCGTGAATTATAGACCAACCTGCCTTGAATAGACATCAGGGTCTTCGGACAGTTATGAGTGAGGAGCGGACTTAACTATTGTATTTAAGTACAAAACTAAGTCCCACTCCAACACTATTCTTTTGTTACCTTTACATTGCCTATTTAAATTCTGTGCTGATTGCTTGAGAAACTATCAACTTGTGATTTTCTACGGTTTTCTGCGATAATATTCATTGCCGCATTTTGATGCCATGAGATTTTGGATAAAAAATTATTCTTTGAAAAGGATTCCTCTAACTCCCCTAAAAAAGAGTCAAGCCACCAATAGTATTCCCACCCTTTAGACGTAAGTAAAGACCTAAAAGAAAAATCAACAGAAATTTTTAATTGTGCATCAAAAATAGATATTGAATTGAACGTCTTTCCCATATATAGCTCAGTAAATCTTCTTGGCAAAACACTATTGCACCCACTAAATATTGGTCGAAATCTAAGTTTAAATCTCTTGGTAATTATACTAATAGAGGTATCTTCTTCTCGAATAATGGAACTTCCTTTCGGTAGTACCATTTCGAAATTTTCAAAAATTGCACCGTCCTTACCAGTTGCATAAATTACTTTTCCATTGGACGGATTAGAATCATAATCGATAAATTTTTCGCGTTCTTCCATTGGTCTTGAGAACATATCAATGTATCTATTTTTTAATAAAATATCCGGAATGTGTTCTCTTTCTAAAGTGACTAAATTTTCTTCTGAAAATAATGGATTATTGTCAAAATGGCCACTTAGATGCATAGATAGAAGATCAAGGACATAGTATTCCATGGCTTCCGTTAGTAGATCGTTTGCCTTTGGTCTTACTCCACTGATTGCTTTATTTTTGGCAAAAGAAAAACTTGGTCCCAAAGATTCATTAGTCCATATTTTATGAAGCGCATTATTCTCAGCGCAAAGGGCTTTTATATAACCACTTACTTCCTCCGCGAAGTTATAACCTTCAATTTCTAGTAATTCTTTAGTGTTTTTTTCTATGCAGATCACACCTTCGTAATCATATTTACCACTAACAATGGGATGGGAATTTCGTAAAAAAACCACTAACCCTATAAATATAAGCAGGCTACCAAAAAAAATTAAATTAGGAAATGAGAGGTTAAAATACCCAGCAATCCCTGATGAAAAAAAATTCACCCCCAAAGTAAGGAAAATTGCTATAATCAACACTTCGAATAAGTTTGTTTTGAAGGCCAGTAAATCTGCTATTGTTTTATTACTCATTAAAGAGTCTCCAAAGACTAGCGTTTATTAAATAATAAGGTTTGGCAAAAACGAGGACAAAACCATACAAACATAGCAATCAGATTACTCTTTATTTTATTTAATAGCAATATATCGAAAAGTGGGCCCTTATCAGAAAACCAATAAAATATTAGTAAAATCATTGAAACGCATACTCTTAACGCATTGCAGTCTTCAGCAACATCATAAGGACCTTAAACTCATACTCCGGAGTTTAAAACTTTCTCACCATGACTTTATACAGGACAGTTCAAGCGTCCCTTCCGGATAGCCGTCACGCAGCAGGAATGAACGAAGCTCGGCCTCTACTGCGGCGCGTATTTCAGGAGTATCCGGGTTCAGGTCAATGGTGTAGTTGACCGTTTTTGGCGTCCCCTTAAATACATAGAGGTCTGAACCCGCTACGGGTGCCAACGGTTCAATATGTGCCTGAGCCGCAGCAACTGTTGCATCATCAAGAATCGGGTTAATCAGGTCGCTACTGGCTATCATAACGCCAACCGTTCCCGTCCCCATCCAGTGCCGGTAAGTCCACGCGCGTGTTACGCCGGGTACTTCTTTTGCCCAGACAACATAATCTCCGTCAGCGCCGCCTTGCGGGGTCCAGTAGTAGCGTTCCAGGACACGGGCACGCCAGACATCAAGGTCTTCAATATCAAAACCGCCAGCGATCGTATCGGCCATGCCGCCGGAAGGAAGTCCGTTAACCGGCGTAACCAGTGAGAGCGCCTCACCATCATCCATATTTCCGGTCATACCTGTCATGCTGCAGACAACGGGTACACGAAGCACGCCACCGGCACTCGTTGCGTCTGCCTGAGCGATGTACTGGACGAGGTCGTCACGCTGAATTACCGATCCTGCACTCACCTTGAGCCCGTTCGTTACGCCATCCCAGCGCATAAAACCTGATGCGGACACGGCCTCTTTTCTCGGGCAGCGTTTCATCGCCGCATGCCGATAAAGCCATGACTCATCGCACAGGTCAGGCAGCATATTCATCGCCAGATAATCGATATAGCCATAAACCGTGTGCAGCGCCCCCGCATAAACCCTGGCCCTGACATCTTCATCCATGCGACGAAGTTCATCATTGATGTCAAGGCGTGCAAAAAGGTCGGCGCGGATCATACTGATGTTTTCGGCCAGCGTTGGCCGCTGAAATTCACTGTCCGCCATTGGTGATCACACTCCACAGGTCGTTAAAAGAAATCGTTACCGGACCATCCCGGCACCAGAGGACGATCGTATTCCCCAGATCATTAATACCGGTTCGCTGGATATCAATGTCGATACGAGATACCACACCGTCATCCTGCATCCACTGAAGAGCTTCACGCAGATAGTTACGCACGGTATTCACCAGGGCATTAGTGAGCTTGCTCCGCTGGAGTAGCCACAATTTCGAACCATAACGGTCGTTCGCGACAACCGGCCAGGTATCACCCCACCACCCCATCGGTACATCAGCGTTATCATCAGGATCGGCGCGACGGTGAGTGAATAAAGAAATCACTACAGCGCGGGTGAGCGGGTCAAGCTGAGAACTGGCGCTAACCTGTTTTCCGTTTACCGTAAGCCAGAGTTCCATCACGCCTCCATTTTCGTATCAGGCACATCAGTGGTGTTGCCGTTCTCTTTATGCTTGTGCCCGTTGTAGGCAACACGCATCGCCGACATTGTCTGGCCAGAAGTATCACAGAGGTCTTTGATCTGGCCGGTAACGTCCAGATCCATTTCAAAACGGGCTTTTGGCGCATTTTTGAACGTAATCACCTTACCACCACCATCAACAACAATCCCGGCGCGTGTCAGCGTGGCTGACTGCCCCTGGTCATCGTAGATGAAGGTTCCATAGATGAAAGCCTCCGGACGTTTGACCGCCAGCGCCAGACGTTCTTCACAGCGGATCGAAATCATGTTTTTCTCGAAGTCGTCGGCGTTCTCTGTGGAGATGACCACGTTCGCATCTTCACGGTCGAAGATCTGCGCTCCAGCGTTGAACGCGCCTGTCAGGAATTTACCCTGGAAGGCAGCAGCTTCAGTGGCAACAACCGGCAGTCCCCAAAGTGTCGGTCCCGTCAGTGCCGCAGGGTTCGCCAGGATATAACGACCCAGGCTGTCTTTAGTCAGTTCAATCTTCGCCCAGTCAATGAAGTGCAGAACGTGACCGGAAGCCGGGAAGCGGGCCAGTTGCGCCTGCAGCATCGCAAGGCGCAGATCATCAATACCGTTCTGCTGTGCAACAGCAAACGCCGCAGCGAAAGCTGAGGCCTGAGGAACGATGCCATCAAGGTGAGCACCAGTGCCAGGCGAACCGAGAAAAAGCGTTTATGTCGAGGGTGTTTAGGTGGGCATATGAGCGTGGCAAAGTGAAGATGAATCCATGCCAGGGTGTGAAGCAATTTAAGGAGCAGGCGCGCACCCGTTACGTCACGGACAAAGAATATGAAGCACTATTTAGCGTTTCGTCAGTACCGGTGAAGATTGCCATGGAGTTAGCCTATTTATGCTGCGCACGTCAAGGTGACATTCTGGATCTTAAAAAGAGTCAGATACTTGATGAAGGTATTCTAATTCAGCAAAGCAAGACAGCCGTGAGCCAGATTAAGGCTTGGACTGTGCGCCTATCAAATGCGATCACCCTAGCAGATTCCCTTCCGTTAAACAGCGGCATGGTGAGCCTGTACGTGCTCCACCAGCAGTCAGGTTCTCGTTACACCCGAGATGCATTTAATGCTCAGTGGATGAAAGCGAAAAAGTTAGCCGCTGAAAAATTTCCTGAGCTCGAATTTAACTTCACGTTCCATGATCTGAAAGCTAAGGGGATATCTGATCTGGAAGGAACACTGCATGAGAAACAGGAAATATCAGGCCACAAAAATGTTTCGCAGACTGCAAGATATAACCGCAAAATATCTGTTGTTCCGGTCGTTGGGGGGCAGTAATGCCCTCTTTTTATGGCGAAGCTGAATGGCGAAACAATGGTGAACCTGAAGTATAAAAACAAAAAAACCACCCGTAGGTGGTTTCACGACACTGCTTATTGCTTTGATTATTCTGTTCTTTCCCATGGTACCCGGAGTGGGACTTGAACCCACACAGCGCGAACGCCGAGGGATTTTAAATCCCTTGTGTCTACCGATTCCACCATCCGGGCTCGGGAAGAAATTGGAGGCGCGTTCCGGAGTCGAACCGGACTAGACGGATTTGCAATCCGCTACATAACCGCTTTGCTAACGCGCCGAAATCTTCTGGCTTTACAGCCAAACATCCGCAAATGCCGATGTTTTAAATTTGGAGCGGGAAACGAGACTCGAACTCGCGACCCCGACCTTGGCAAGGTCGTGCTCTACCAACTGAGCTATTCCCGCATCACCAAGTAACTTTGTTAATCACTTGATTTTGTTATCGTCTGGCAATCAGTGCCGCCGTTCGATGCGTTGCATTCTACTTACCTGACGCAATGAGTCAACGATATTTTTCACCACTTACGATCGTTTGCTGAAATTTGCGGCGAAACGATCACTGATCAAGCAAATCTCCCCGTGCAGCGCTCAAATACTGGAACATTGACCATAAAGTCAGAATCGCGGCGACAAAGAAAAGTGCAATCCCGGCATACTCTACCCAGATATTGGGGCGCCACAGCAGCCATGCCAGCGCCGCCATTTGCGATGTCGTTTTGACTTTACCGATCCACGACACCGCCACGCTGCTACGCTTGCCAAGTTCTGCCATCCATTCACGCAGCGCTGAAATGATAATTTCACGCGCGATCATCGTGGCGGCAGGCAATGTCACCCACCAGCTGTGGTAGTGCTCCGTCACCAGCACCATCGCAATAGCCACCAGGACTTTATCTGCCACCGGATCGAGGAACGCCCCGAAACGTGTGCTTTGGTTCCAGCGGCGCGCCAGAAAACCGTCAAACCAGTCGGTAACGGCTGCGATACAGAAAATCAGCGCACAAACGAAGGGAGCCCAGGTGAATGGCAGATAAAACGCCAATACAAAGAATGGGATCAGAATGACGCGAAACAGCGTGAGCAATGTAGGGATATTAAATTGCATATGACGGATAACTATCTGTTGTCAGTGAAATTACCCCTATGTTGCTACAGAGGGCTTAATGTTTCAACGAGTAGAAGATCTTTTCTGCCAGAGCTTGCGAAATACCCGGCACTTTTGCAATTTCTTCGACACTGGCGTTACGAAGCCCTTGCAAACCCCCCATATATTTCAACAACATTTGTCGGCGCTTAGGGCCAACGCCTTCGATGGTTTCCAGCGTGCTGGTGCTTTTTACCTTCGCACGTTTTTTACGGTGTCCGCTGATGGCGTGATCGTGAGACTCATCGCGGATATGCTGAATAACGTGCAACGCAGGGGAGTCCGGCGGCAGGCTAAACCCCTCACCTTCCGGTTCGAAGAACAGGGTTTCCAGGCCAGCTTTGCGATCTGCCCCTTTTGCCACACCCAGTAACAGAGGATGCTGTTTATCCCAGGGCACGTCCAGTTCGGCAAAAACAGCTTTCGCCTGCCCTAGCTGGCCTTTACCACCGTCGATCAAAATAACATCCGGGATCTTACTTTCTTCTATTGCCTTACCGTAACGCCGACGCAGTACCTGGTTCATCGCCGCGTAATCATCACCCGGCGTAATACCCGTAATGTTATAGCGACGATACTCTGCGCGCAGCGGCCCGTTAGCGTCAAAAACCACGCAGGAGGCAACGGTCTGCTCGCCCATCGTGTGGCTAATGTCAAAACATTCCATGCGTTTCACCGCAGGCAGTTTCAGCACGGATGCCAGCGCCGTCAGACGTTGGGTAATAGTGGACTGCTGGGAAAGTTTGGTGGTTAACGCCGTAGCCGCATTGGTACGCGCCAGCTTCAAATATCGGGCGCGATCGCCTCGCGGTTTCGTCTGGACGTTAATCTTCCGCCCGGCCAGTTCAGACAAAGAGTCAGCCAACAGCGTCTTATCGCTAAGATTAAAATCAAGCAGGATCTCCCCGGGCAAGGTACGCACCTGGCTACCCTGTAAATAGAACTGCCCAACGAAGGTTTCAACTACCTCGCCCAGCTCCGTTCCCCCTGGTACTTTAGGAAAATAGCTGCGACTGCCTAACACTTTACCCTGACGAATGAACAAGACGTGTACACAGGCCATTCCGGCATCAAATGCCACGCCGATAACATCCAGATCGTCGCCAGTATTGGAAACAAACTGTTTTTCAGTGACACGGCGAACCGCCTGAATTTGGTCGCGGATGCGTGCGGCCTCTTCAAACTCAAGGTTCTGGCTGGCCTTCTCCATCCGGGTTATCAGTTGCGTTAACACCTGATCGTCTTTGCCGGATAAAAACAGCCGTACATAGTCGACCTGCTGTGCGTACTCTTCTTCACTCACCAGACCGGCGACGCATGGCCCAAGGCAGCGGCCAATCTGATATTGCAAACACGGGCGTGAACGGTTGCGATAAACGCTATTTTCACACTGACGTATTGGGAAAATTTTCTGCAATAGCGCCAGCGTCTCGCGGACGGCATAACCGTTAGGAAACGGTCCAAAGTATTCACCTTTAGCATGCTTGGCGCCGCGATGCGTCGCCAGACGCGGATGGGTATCGCAACTGAGGAAAATAAAGGGATAGGATTTATCATCGCGCAGCAATACGTTATAGCGCGGCTGGTACAGCTTGATGTAATTGTGCTCAAGCAATAATGCTTCAGTTTCGGTGTGCGTCACCGTGACATCAATCTGCTGAATTTGTGCCACCAGCGCTTCGGTTTTACGCGACGCGAGATTGCTGCGGAAATAGCTGGAGAGCCGTTTTTTCAGGTCTTTCGCTTTACCGACATAGATAACCGTCCCGGCGGTATCGTACATACGATAGACGCCAGGCTGGCTGGTCACGGTTTTCAGAAACGCTTTAGCATCGAACTGTTCGGTCACAGGCTTGTTAATGTCTCCGCATTACACAGGCCATGGCGAATTGCCAGGTGAGTCAGCTCCACATCGCCATGAATGTTTAATTTACTGAACATTCGATAGCGGTAGCTGTTCACTGTTTTGGGACTAAGATTCAGTTGTTCTGAGATCTCATTGACCTTCTGGCCTTTGGTGATCATCAGCATAATCTGCAACTCGCGTTCAGACAAACTGGCAAACGGGGTTTCCGTTTTCTCTGGCTCAATCTGGCTAAGCGCCATTTGTTGCGCAATATCGGAAGCAATGTAGCGCTGCCCGGAAAAAACCGAACGAATCGCGCTCACGACTTCCTGAGGGGCGGCCCCCTTGCTGAGATAGCCCGCGGCTCCCGCCTGCATAACTTTTGCCGGCAATGGGTTTTCGGTATGAACAGTCAACATGATCACTTTAATGTCAGCCGAGGAACGCGCAATTTTGCGGGTTGCCTCCAGACCGCCAATACCGGGCATATTCATGTCCATCAGCACAACGTCGACGGCGTTAGTGCGGCACCATTTGACCGCATCTTCGCCGCAGCACGCCTCGCCGACAACTTTAATGCCTTTTATATCTTCCAGAATGCGTCGTATCCCTGCGCGCACCAGTTCGTGGTCATCAACAAGAAAAACGTTGATCAAAGGAATATCTCCAGAATAGGGATAACGCTACCGATAGTTAATCGGTCCTATGTTAACGGGTTTTATCTCAACTTTGAAATCTAAAAAACACCCGACTTTCGATTTTGCTCTCGTTTTTGGAAATTAGATTGTACGAACCGTGGAAACTTTCACGGTTGAAGGCTGTTTGCCCGCGTTTATATCTGCATAGCTGTTTCAGAATAGTGACAAAAAATTCATATTCTTACGCTGAATGCTAAATAGGAAGGTAAGCTTGTAACAATAATTAACGAGTAAAATACTCGGAATAAACAATGAATGGAGAAAATATATGCACTGCAACATCTTGTTTATTTTAATCTCATTGGGTTTTGTTTGTGCAAAAAACAACCTCAGATATTTTTAGCCGAGCTTATGGTATACTCCGCCGCCTTGACGTTTGCCATCGCACTTTTTCATTGAAACATAACGAGGAAAATAAATGAGTACGCCTGATTTTTCCACTGCTGAGAATAATCAAGAACTGGCTAATGAAGTCACCTGCCTGAAGGCCATGTTAACGCTGATGCTGCAGGCTATGGGACAAGCCGATGCAGGACGCGTGATTCTTAAAATGGAAAAACAGATCGCGCAGATTGAGGACGAAACACAGGCCGCGGTATTTACCAGCACTGTTAAACAAATTAAACAGGCCTATCGTCAGTGATAAGAAACCGGCTGACAGCGATGCTCTCAGCCGGTTTTGCGTCTGACACTCAGAACGACATTTTATTCAGATAAGCCCCGTTGCAGCGGCATAACAAGCAATCTGTGTTTTGTTTGGCGCGTTAAACTTCTTCTGCATATTCTTCTGATGAAAGTTAACGGTATTTTCAGAGATCGACAAAATCATTGCTATCTCGGAAGAGGTTTTCCCCTCAGCGGTCCATTTCAGAATCTCTTTTTCGCGCTTGCTAAAACGCATCTCCGGCGCCATGACCATGTCATCTTCCAGCCGCATAAGTACTGACAGACTTTCTCGTACCAACAGTTGCATCCTGAGCTCGACTTCATCCTGGGCATAGCGGCCATTACGCACACTTGCGCGTGAAACGGACAAAAAGCCTAGCGCCCGATTTGGCAACATTAAGCATTGCGTCATCCCCTTGCGCAGACCGTGATTACGCGCGGCGTCCCACAGCGGTTGTGCGTCACGGAACAAGGCGTCATCCCACGGTAAGTGGCCCTGACTGAAGTTTTCGGGTTTCAGTACCGGATCGATAGCGAAATAATTTTCTGATTGGTAGTGTGCGACCCATGCTTTGGGATACGTCGTATGAAGTACCGTTTTAGGTCGGGTAAAGGGTACGGGATGCCGGACACAGAGCGCATAAAAGTCGAACTCTAAGTGCTGCGTCTGAAGTTGTAATTCGTTATAGACATCCTCTGCCGCCGCCATTTCCTGAAAGCGTAACAGCATGCTCCGTCGCCAGGTGAAGAAATCATGATCCTGCATACTAGGTGGTAATGCCCCTGAGATTGATAATCATCCAAATGTACGAAACAAGCTAACACATAAATGTATTTTATATATGCAAATTATCGGACAAATAAGAAATTACTTGAGTGTAATGTAACAGCCCACAATGCTGGCAGGATGAAGCAATAATAATAAAGCAGTAATTATAAATAGTTATGCAACAAGCACTCACCAAAAAAACTATTTCGATGAGTGCTCTCTGACCTTTTATTGCATCAGGAATTTTTCAAGAAACTGACGGGTTCGCGGTTGCTGCGGATGCGTGAATAATGATTTTGCAGGCCCCTGCTCCACTATCTTGCCCTGATCCATAAATATCGCCCGGTCAGCAACGTCACGCGCAAAACTCATTTCGTGCGTCACAATGACCATGGTGCGTTTTTCCTGCGCCAGTTGACGAATAGTATTAAGCACTTCGCCAACCAGTTCCGGGTCAAGCGCGGAGGTCGGTTCATCAAAAAGAATAACTTCCGGACGCATAGCCAGCGCCCGGGCAATAGTGACACGCTGCTGCTGACCGCCGGATAACCGCCGTGGATAGCTGCTCTCTTTACCCGCAAGCCCAACCTTTGCCAGAAGTTCACGCGCGCGCGCTGTCGCTTCCGCCTTCGGTTCGCCCTTCACAATTACCGGACCTTCAATAATGTTTTCCAGTACTGTGCGATGTGGAAATAAATTAAAGTTCTGGAACACAAACCCCACATGCTGGCGCAACTGGCGAATCTGTCCTTTCTGCTGGCTTAAGGAACGCGCGGTATCAATGGTAATATCACCAACCTTGATGGTGCCCGCCTCCGGTTGTTCCAGCAAATTTATACTGCGCAGCAGCGTGGTTTTACCTGAACCGCTCGGCCCGATAATCGCCACGACTTCACCAGGCTTAACGTCCAGATCAATGCCGTGCAGTACCGTTTGCCCGTGAAATTTTTTCACCAGGTTTCTGACTTCAATAGTACTCATTTCGGATCTCTCTCCTGGCGGTTGAGCTGTTCTTCAAAATAGTTCTGCAGCGCAGAAAGCACCGTCGCCATGACCCAGTAAATCAGCGAGGCCGCCAGATACATGGTAAACACTTCCAGCGTGCGTGAAGTAATCAGCTGCGCCTGGCGGAACAGTTCCGGTACCTGGATGGTCGCGGCCAGTGATGTGTCTTTCACCAGACTGATAAAGCTGTTGCTCAGCGGTGGAAGCGCAACCCGCGCAGCCTGCGGCAGGATCGCCCTGCGCATCGTCTGCCACGGTGTCATACCGATACTCGCCCCGGCTTCCCACTGACCTTTATCAATGGAGGAGATGGCCGCACGCAGCGTTTCTGCCGCATAGGCCGCGGTATTCAGCGACAGACCGATCATAGCTGCCGGGATCGGGTCCAGCTCAATACCAAACTGCGGCAGACCGTAGTAGATCATAAACAGTTGGGCAATTAACGGCGTACCGCGAAAGACCGAGATATAAAAGCGCGCCAGCCAGCGCACAGGCAACAGTGACGATAAACGCATTAGCGCCAGGATGAACCCCAGCACCAGGCCAAAAAACATCCCGCCGATACTCAGTTGGAGCGTAAATACCGCCCCTTTCAGCAGATACGGCAGCGAATCAATGACCAGTTGGATACTTTCTTGCATTAGTGTTTTTCTACCTGGTTGTCATACATGTGGATGGTAGGCAAACAATGCAGGTGCCCCACCGGTATGAATAAAGAGGATTGGCCCTTCATCTTTAAAGCGTTTCTGGCTGATACCGTCAATCAGGCCTGCCATCGCTTTACCGGTATACACCGGATCCAACAAAATGCCCTCCAGACGTGCCAACAGTTTTACCGCCTCCATGCCTTCTTCATTTGGCGTACCGTAACCCGGCGCAAAGTAATCATCCCACAGTAAAATATCTGCCGCCGAAGTCAGCTCCAGCTCACTGGCAATAGCCTGCTGCAACGCAACGACTTTTGGTTTTTGGTCAGCAACGCTGCGCGAAACGGTGACACCGATAAGCTCAACGTTCGGCATCAATTGTTCCAGCCCTACCGCCAACCCGGCGTGCGTTCCTGCACTGCCCGACGCCACCACGACGGATGACAGTTCTACGGCACCTTCACACTGCTGAGCAATTTCCAGCGCGCTTTCGACATAACCCAATGCACCCAACGCGTTAGAACCGCCAACCGGGATCACATACGGGCGGAACCCCTGCGCTTCAACCCGCGTCGCCAGTTCCTGAAGCTGCGCATTCGGATCGGTCAGCGCATCACACATCTCAATCTGTGTATTAAACAGATCCAGCAGCAGACGGTTACCGTTACTGAGATAATTTTCCGCAGTCGTGCCTATTGGATTTTCTAACAGCGCCACACAGTGAAGCCCCAGCTTCGCCGCGACCGCCGCCGTCTGACGCACGTGGTTCGACTGGATAGCCCCTGCGGTGATCAATGTGTCTGCGCCTTCACGCAGCGCGTCCGCCGCCAGAAACTCCAGTTTGCGCAGTTTATTGCCGCCCATCGCCATCGGCGTGACGTCATCGCGTTTAATAAAAATATCGCGGCCGAGATAATCAGAGAAACGCGGGAGATATTCGAGCGGCGTGGGCGCGCCAATAAATTCCAGACGGGGAAAGCGCGTTAAGTTATGCAGTGGCATAGAGCCTCCGGTGTTTACTCATCATCTTGTGGGCAACAAGCAGCCCAAAAGCCTGAGAGTAGAAGTTGTTGTGATGTTCTTTTTATTATGCACGTTCAGGCGCAATGGAATAAAAAAAGGCGCTGTTAAAGGCGCCTTTTTTATCCGGATGATGATTATTTCGTCACATCCGCTCCAAACCATTTTTCGGACAGGGCTTTCAGCGTGCCGTCTTTTTGCATATCGGCAATGGCTGCATCCACGGCTTTCAGCAGATCTTCATTGCCTTTACGCAGCGCCACACCAGATTCCTGGCGGGAGAAAGCTTCACCAGTCACGGCCAGTGTGTCTTTGGTTTTCTTCACCAGATCCAACGCTGCCAGACGGTCAACCAGAATGGCATCGATACGGCCTACGCGCAGATCCTGATATTTGGTCGGATCATCATCATAGGTACGAATATCTACGCCCTGCACGTTCTGACGCAGCCACTCTTCATAGTTGGTTCCCAGACCAACGCCGACTTTTTTACCTTTCAGATCGGCAGCAGTCTTAATAACGCCTTCGTTACCTTTCTTCACCAGCGCCTGGATACCAGAAACCGTATACGGGGTAGAGAAATCGTATTTTTTCTTCCGTTCGTCAGAGATGGTTACCTGGTTTATCACCACATCGATACGTTTGGAATCTAACGACGCCAGCATGCCGTCCCATTTGGTCGGCTTGAGCGAGGCTTTCACACCCAGATGTTTAGCCAGCTCCTCGGCAAATTCCACTTCAAAACCGGTCAGTTTGCCATCGTCGCCCTGGAAACTAAACGGGGGATAAGTCCCTTCAAGCCCCACCAGCAGCGTGCCGCGCTCTTTCACTTTATTTAACAGACCTTCGTCCGCAAATGTTTTTGCGCTCATACCCGCGACAAGTGCAACAGCCATTACACCCATCAGCGCCTGACGTCCCAGAAGTGCTAATTTCATAGTTACCCCGAATATTGTCATTAGTGACCATCATTTATGACCGAAGTGTAGAACGTTCGCCGTAATTCACAAACACGACTCTGTTACACCTTATTCGTTTTTAATATATATCAGAACTGGCTGTCCAGGCGGATTTCTGCATATGCCCCATATGTGTATGTGCTTTAAACTGCTCATACTTACGTAGCGCAATGCGGTAGTTATTGGTGCTGGTTTCTGGCAGCCACGGGGCGAGGTTTTCGTCGAGGAACCCTTCCTGCAGCAGGTCATGAGAAATTTTTTGTTCAGTCAGATGATTGCCGAGACGACGCAGGCGAACAACATATTCGCGCACCGTACCGTGGCTCATTTCGGTTTGCTCAAACAAAAATTGTTTAAAGCCGATGATGTCAAAGAAGTCGCTTTGCTCTTTGCAATGCAAATCACCGCAGAAACGGCATAACGCCACCCACTCTTTTTTCTCTTGCGCCCATTCAGCATCATCAAGCAGCGTGTCCAGGCGGGAGATGGCTATCTTATTCACAATCTGCCCGCGACGAACCAGCGTGATCCTGTCAAGCAACTTAAAGCAATGGGCGCAATGCGTCTGGCTGTGTTTGAAATCTTTGAGGTAGCGGCTTAGTGGCCGTCTTTTTGATTGCTGCACCGTCATGAGAACTCCTGGTAGTCAATACGTTATGCGGCATTGTTCAGGGGCAAAGATTACCCCTTATAGCTTACCCAGCTTGGTGCGTAGACGTTTGATAGCCTGGCTGTGCAACTGACTGACCCGTGATTCGCCCACTTCCAGAACAGCACCAATCTCTTTCAGATTCAGCTCTTCCTGATAGTACAGCGTCAATACCAGCTTCTCGCGCTCCGGCAATGCATCAATCGCATCCATCACGCGCTGACGGAGGTTCCCCTCAAGAAGCTGTTGTAACGGGTTTTCTTGCTGATGTTCTTCTGTCACCAGCTCAATACTATCGCCATGCTCTTCCCGCCACTCGTCGTAGGAGAAGAGTTGGCTATTATTGGTATCAAGCAACATCTGACGATACTCTTGTACAGGGATCCCCAGACGCTCCGCCACTTCAGTTTCCGTCGCGTTACGCCCTAATTCCTGCTCCAGTTGCCCCATCGCCTGTGCCACTTCGCGGGCATTGCGCCGAACGCTACGCGGCACCCAGTCCCGGCTGCGTAGTTCATCCAGCATAGCCCCACGAATACGCTGCACTGCGTAAGTGGTAAATGCCGTTCCTTGCAAAGCGTCATATCGGTCAACTGCATTCAATAACCCGATGCCGCCCGCTTGTAGCAGGTCATCCAGTTCCACGCTCGCCGGCAAGCGCACCTGAAGGCGCAATGCTTCGTGACGCACCAACGGTACATAACGCTGCCACAGCGAGTGTTTATCCATTACACCTTCAGCGGTATACAGTGAATTCACGATAAACAGCCCTGCGTTAAATGAGTTATCGGCATGATTATCCGTTTCTGCAGGGGTTTTAATCGGGTGAATAGTGGGTGAAATGGGGGGTTATTTGGGGGTTACGGGTAAAGCGGAATGTAAAAAACCCCGCCGGAGCGGGGTTTGCGCGATAAGTGTAAATTAACGCAGCAGAGACAGGACGTTCTGCGTGGTCTGGTTGGCCTGCGCCAGAACAGAAGTACCCGCCTGTTGTAGAATGTTTGCACGAGACATGTTGGACACTTCGGTCGCGTAGTCAGCATCTTCGATACGGCTACGGGCTTCAGACAGGTTGTTGACTGTGTTACCCAGGTTGGTGATGGTAGAGTTGAAACGGTTCTGTACCGCACCCAGGTCGGAACGCAGGTCAGCAACCTGAGCCAGCGCCGCGTCGATTTTCGCCAGCGGGCTGTCGGTTTTCTTGGCTGCCACTTCGTTCAGCGCTGCACCTGATTTGAAATCGTGACCTTTAACGCTGGAGGCCAGGTACTGTTTGCCGTCAACAGTTGCTACTTCAGTTTTGCCGTTTACACCGCCGAATTGGACAGCGGCTTTCTGAGAAGCGCCAGCAGCATCGGTGTACTCAACTGTTTTAGCAGTAATCGTTTTAGTTTTCTCATCATATTCAGCAGCGTAGTATTTGCCGTTGTTTTCCAGTGCATAGCCGCCATCAATCACTTTACCGTTTTTGTCTTCAAAAGACATTTTCACCAGCTTGGTGTTAGTACCATCCGCGCCAGTAACCCCGGCCTTGACAAGGTCTTTTGCAGCGTTTGTGGTGTCAGGTACAGTTGCAGCAGTGGCCTCTTCCTGGACGTTACCGACGGTTTTAGTCTCACCCAGAGTTACTGTAGGTTCTTTTGTGGTGGAAATTGTAACCGCACCACCCGCACTTACAGTTGCCTGATACAATCCATCTTTATTGGTACCAGTAACATTCACATAATAGCTACCGTCTTTAAAACGAACATCTGCAGTACCAGTACCGGTTGAAGTTAATGCTGTGTTGATCGCTGTGGAATCAGGTACCGTAATAGCCTGTGTACCATCTTTATATGTAGCAGCAGTACCAACTGCGGTTGGTTTAGTGGTATAAGCATCCTGCACGCTCAGGCTATCCAGACCCAGCGTTTTGGAGTTGATTTCTTTCAGGTTGATATCGATGGTTTCGCCATCGTTAGCACCAACCTGGATGGTCAGGGTGTTGTCTTTCGCCAGTACTTTCACGCCGTTGAACTGGGTCTGACCGGATACGCGGTCGATTTCGTTCAGACGCTGAGTGATTTCAGCCTGGATGGAGTCGAGGTCAGACTGGGAGTTGGTACCAGTAGAAGACTGAACCGCCAGCTCACGAACACGCTGCAGGTTGTTGTTGATTTCAGACAGAGAACCTTCAGTAGTCTGCGCGATGGAGATACCATCGTTGGCGTTACGGGACGCCTGAGTCAGACCTTTGATGTTAGAGGTGAAACGGTTTGCAATCGCCTGACCTGCAGCATCGTCTTTCGCGCTGTTGATACGCAGACCGGAAGACAGACGCTCGATAGCGGAGCTCAGAGAAGACTGAGATTTGTTCAGGTTATTCTGGGTCAACAGCGACAGGCTGTTTGTATTGATGACTTGTGCCATGATCTTTTCCTTATCAATTACAACTTGATGTTATTGGGCTGTTGCCCACGGTTTCTGACCGTAACCCATGTATCGGCACCTTAAATTCGAACTTTAGAAAATTTTTACTTTCCGCCCATTTTTTTCTTAGCCCCGGAAATACCCGCTTTAATTACCACTATTCCGCGCATTATTTTTGCAAAACTATTATTAAACTTTGCGCGCAGATTGCCGATATAGCGGTTAACTACTGTTTGCAATCACAAGGAATTAGGCATGCCTTCATTTACATCACTGGGCGTTGGCTCGAACTTACCACTGGACACATTGCTGACAAACTTAACCACTGCTGAGAAAAAGCGCTTAACGCCCATTACCCAGCAGCAGAGCGCTAACACCTCGCGTCTGACCGCGTACGGTACGCTGAAAAGTGCATTAGAAAAATTTCAAACGGCGAATACCGCACTGAACAATGCCGACCTGTTTAAAAGCACCACGGCAACCAGCAGCACAGAAGACTTAAAGGTCAGTACAACCGCCGGTGCTGCTCCCGGTAAATATACCGTCAGCGTGTCCAAACTGGCACAAGCACAGTCGCTATCAACCACGTCCAAAATTACCTCTACCAAAGAACAGTTGGGCGATACCAGTGTTGATGAACGCACCATAACGATTTCACAACCGGGTCGTAAAGAACCCCTGGAAATCAAGTTAGGCAAAGGCGAAACCTCTCTGGAGGATATTCGTGACGCCATTAACGATGCGGACAGCGGTATTTCGGCAAGTCTGGTAAAGGTTAAGGAAGACGATTATCAGTTAGTGTTAACCGCGGAAAGCGGCACTGAAAGCGAAATGACCATCTCAGTCTCGAATGATTCGAAACTGAGCGATTTACTGTCCTATGACAGCAAAGCGGGCAGCGGCAAAATGAAGCAACTGGTCGGTGCGCAAAATGCGCAACTGACCGTCAACGGCATTGATATTGAACGTCAAAGCAATACCGTAACTGACGCACCGCAGGGCATCACGCTGCAACTGACCAAAGAAGTCAAAGATGCCTCTATCACGGTAACAAAAAGTGATGAAAAGGCCACAACGGCAATTAAAGCCTGGGTGGAAGCCTATAACTCACTGGTCGATACCTTTGGTACGCTGACTAAATATAAAGAAGTTGAACCGGGTGAAGCGGCCAGTGCAGATAACGGCGCATTACTGGGCGACAGTGTTCTCCGTACCATTCAAAACGGTATTCGTGCGCCATTTGCTAACAGCGGCAGCGAGTCCCCGTTTAAAACCATGTCTGAGATTGGCATTACTCAGGATGGCGGCACTGGCAAGTTAAAAATTGATGAAGAAAAACTGGCTAAGGCACTGAAAGATAACACAGCAGCGACCCGTGAACTGTTGGTGGGTGACGGCAAAGAAACCGGTATTACCACCAAGATTGCCACCGAAGTAAAAAGCTATCTGGCCGATGACGGTATTATCGACAATGCGCAAGACAATATTAACGCCAACCTGAAACTGCTGACTAAGCAGTATCTGACCGTGAGTAACAGCATTGATGAAGTCGTGGCTCGCTATAAAGCACAGTTTACCCAACTCGATTCCATGATGAGTAAGCTGAACAGCACCAGTACCTATCTGGGCCAACAATTTTCAGCGATGAATAATTCCTGATAACACGAGGTAAGCATGTATACCGCGAGCGGTACCAAAGCCTATGCACAGGTCAGCGTGGAAAGCGCCGTGATGAGCGCCAACCCGCATCAGTTGATCGAAATGTTGTTTGATGGCGCACATAGCGCCCTGGTGCGCGCTCGTCTGTTTATGCAGCAAGGCGATATCGTTGCCAAAGGTGAGGCATTAAGCAAGGCAATCAATATCATCGATAATGGTCTGAAGGCGGGCCTGGACCACGAAAAAGGAGGAGAGATCGCCACCCATCTTTCTTCGTTGTACGACTATATGGTTCGCCGTTTATTGCACGCAAATCTGAATAATGATTGTCAGGCGATTGAAGAAGTCGAAGGGTTGCTCGGAAACATCGCGGATGCCTGGAAACAGATCTCACCAAACGCGTCGTCCCAGGAGTCCCGTTAATGACCTCAGCCGTGGAGTTTATCAACCGTTGGCAGCGCATTGCGCTGCTCAGTCACTCGCTGCTGGAACTGGCGCAGCGAGGTGAATGGGACCTTTTACTGGAACAGGAAGTTAGCTATCTGCAAAGTATTGAAGTGGTCATGGAAGAACAAACTCCATCTGGCATCACGCGAAGCGTTCAGGATTTGATTGCCGGGTATATTAAACAGACGCTGGATAACGAACAGTTGCTCAAAGCATTACTACAGCAGCGTCTGGATGAACTCAGCACGCTGATCGGTCAGTCAACCCGCCAGAAGACGCTAAATAACGCCTACGGTCGGCTTTCCGGTATGTTACTGGTTCCGGATGCGCCAACTGCCCCACAATAATTTCCCGCTTCGTCTGAATAATCTTCCATACTCCAGAGGTCGGCCAAACGGCTTCTGGAGCACGGAAGATGAAAAACCCCACCTTATTGCAGTACTTCCACTGGTATTACCCTGATGGCGGCCAGCTCTGGTCGGAACTCGCCGCACGCGCGGACGGACTTAATGATATCGGCATCAATATGATATGGCTGCCTCCTGCCTATAAAGGTGCGTCCGGCGGATACTCCGTTGGCTATGACACCTACGATCTGTTTGATTTAGGCGAATTCGACCAGAAAGGCACTATTGCCACCAAATACGGCGATAAAAATCAGTTACTGGCGGCAATCGACGCGTTAAAGCACAACGATATCGCGGTACTGCTGGATGTGGTGGTCAACCACAAAATGGGGGCCGACGAGAAAGAACACATTCAGGTTCAGCGCGTAAACGCCGATGACCGCACGCAGATTGACGATGAGATTGTCGAATGCGAGGCCTGGACGCGGTACACCTTCCCTGCCCGTGCGGGTCAGTACTCTCAATTCATTTGGGACTACAAATGCTTTAGCGGCATCGATCATATTGAAAATCCCACCGAGGACGGCATTTTTAAAATTGTTAATGATTATACCGGCGAAGGCTGGAACGATCAGGTCGATGACGAACTGGGCAACTTTGACTATCTGATGGGCGAAAATATCGATTTTCGCAATCATGCCGTAACCGAAGAGCTCAAATACTGGGCACGCTGGGTGATGGATCAAACCCATTGCGATGGTTTTCGCCTGGATGCCGTCAAACATATCCCGGCATGGTTCTATAAAGAGTGGATCGAGCACGTCCAGGAGGTGGCACCCAGGCCGCTGTTTATCGTCGCGGAATACTGGTCCCATGATGTCGATAAACTGCAAACCTATATTAACCAGGTCGAGGGGAAAACCATGCTGTTTGATGCCCCTTTGCAAATGAAGTTTCACGAAGCGTCCCGCCAGGGTCGCGATTATGACATGAGCCAAATTTTCACCGATACGCTGGTGGAGGTCGATCCCTTTCATGCGGTGACGCTGGTTGCGAACCATGACACCCAGCCGTTACAGGCGCTGGAAGCCCCCGTCGAGGCGTGGTTTAAGCCGCTGGCCTACGCGCTGATCCTGCTGCGCGAAAACGGTGTGCCGTCGGTGTTCTACCCCGATCTTTACGGGGCACATTACGAAGACACTGGCGACGATGGCGAAACTTATCCTATCGACATGCCCATCATCGAACAGCTTGATGAACTGATCCTCGCACGTCAGCGCTTCGCTCACGGCGTACAGACGCTCTTTTTCGATCATCCTAACTGTATCGCCTTTAGCCGCAGCGGAACGGACGACGATCCCGGCTGCGTGGTTGTTCTGTCTAACGGCGATGACGGAGGAAAGACCATCAATCTCGGCGCGAATTACGGCAATAAAACCTGGCGTGATTATCTGGGAAATCGCGAGGAAAGCGTGGTCACCGATGAAAACGGCGAAGCAACGTTTTATTGTAACGGCGGGAGCGTCAGCGTGTGGGTCATTGAAGAAGTGATTTAAAACTCAACCCCGGTGGCCATTGACTACCGGGGCGTACGGCTTATGGCAGTGGCGTAGGCAACGGCGTTTTCTTTAACGCATCGGCGCACTCCTGCGTCGGGCGATCAACCCGCTGCAGCGTCATACCGTCATATTCCAGCGTATTGCCGTCACGCTCAATCTCATACAGCTCGCGTTTCACCGTCACGTTGGTGAGATCGCCAGAGAGCATCGTTAGCTTGCCCGGCAGCGCGATCACTCGCTGCCACTGACGGCAATCCAACGTATCCCCCTCTTTTGTGACAATCAGACTGGCGATCGCTTCCGGACTCACCAGCGCGCGCTGCGGACCTTTTGACTGCCAGTATCCTGCCAGACCGGCAGGAGCTGGTGTTTTCACCACGTCATTATAATTTTGTACCTCGGCGCAGCCAGCAAGCACCAACAATGCACCAACGATTGCTAATTTTTTCATCATTCATCCTGCATGCGAAGAAAAGGGGATTGTGGCATTAAAGCCCTGATGTCGCCAGCCTTTCGGCAGCCCGGAGAAAGATTGATCCAGACGGTGTTACCTCTTATTACTCATAGTCAAAAATTCTGATCGGTGTAATATCCACGCTTCTTGTTACATACCTTCTGAGTTCAGAGGCAAAACGCATGTCATGGCAACACTTCAAACAGGCCTGGTTAATTAAATTTTGGGCCCCTGCCCCTGCGGTTATCGCAGCGGGTATTCTCTCCACTTACTATTTCGGCATTACGGGAACCTTCTGGGCCGTTACCGGCGAATTTACCCGCTGGGGTGGGCAAATCCTGCAACTGTTTGGCGTGCACGCCGAAGAGTGGGGATACTATAAACTGATCCACCTCGAAGGCTCGCCCCTGACCCGTATCGACGGGATGATGATCCTCGGTATGTTCGGCGGCTGTTTCGCTGCCGCGCTGTGGGCCAACAACGTCAAATTACGCATGCCGCGCAGTCGGATCCGCATTCTGCAGGCGGTGGTCGGCGGGATGATCGCCGGTTTCGGCGCCCGTCTGGCAATGGGCTGTAACCTGGCCGCGTTTTTTACCGGCATTCCACAGTTCTCGCTGCATGCCTGGTTCTTCGCGCTGGCGACGGCAATGGGCTCATGGTTTGGCGCCCGCTTTACCCTGCTGCCGATGTTTCGTATTCCGGTCAAAATGCAGAAAGTGTCCGCCGCCTCCCCGCTGACGCAAAAGCCGGAACAAGCGCGTCGTCGTTTCCGCCTCGGTATGCTGGTATTTATCGGCATGATCGGTTGGGCACTACTGACCGCAATGGACAAGCCGAAGCTGGGTCTGGCCATGTTGTTTGGCGTTGGGTTCGGCCTGCTGATTGAACGGGCGCAAATCTGCTTTACCTCGGCCTTCCGCGATTTGTGGATTTCCGGGCGCACCCATATGGCAAAAGCCATCATCTTCGGCATGGCGGTGAGCGCCATTGGTATCTTTAGCTATGTGCAACTGGGCGTTGAGCCGAAGATTATGTGGGCCGGTCCAAATGCGGTGATCGGCGGCTTACTGTTTGGTTTCGGTATCGTGCTGGCAGGCGGGTGTGAGACTGGCTGGATGTACCGTGCGGTTGAGGGCCAGGTACATTACTGGTGGGTGGGACTGGGTAACGTTATCGGTTCGACCATTCTGGCTTACTACTGGGATGACTTTGCCCCTGCCCTGGCCACTCGTTGGGATAAAGTGAATCTGCTCGACACCTTTGGGCCGCTCGGCGGGCTACTGGTGACTTATCTGCTGTTGTTTATCGCGTTGATGCTCATCATCGGTTGGGAAAAGCGTTTCTTCCGCCGCGCCGGGCTGACGCCTGCTAAGGAATCCGCATGAAAAATATCGTCCCTGATTATCGCCTCGACATGGTCGGTGAACCGTGTCCTTACCCGGCTGTTGCCACGCTGGAAGCCATGCCGCAGTTGAAGAAAGGTGAAATTCTGGAAGTGGTCAGCGATTGCCCGCAGTCAATCAACAATATTCCGCTGGATGCGCGTAACCATGGGTATACGGTGCTGGATATTCAGCAGGATGGGCCAACTATTCGCTATCTGATTCAAAAATAACCCAGCGCTCCCACAGCGATACGCTGCGGGAGCGTCAATATGAGTCGTTGTTGCCGCAACGCTTTTTCTCTCGCCTTTTATACAACAACAATGCACTGGCAGCCTAAAATCAATGACACTATAGTTACCATAATCTGTATAATGCCAGCCTCTACCCAATGTGCACCTTTGTTTACTCCAGCCCACACCATTCATGAATCATCCTGTAGACATATGGACACAACATTGACCTGCATTAATTTATAAATTTTTGTTAAATCACAAAGGTTCACTAAAATAAGGAAGCCTGATGCGTAAGTCTACCCTCATAGGGGCCGTAATCATTACTGCTCTATGGTTGGTCACAGCGATAAGCCTGTATAGTTATAATCATGGTTCACCGTCTGACAAAAGTCACTGGAATCAAAGATGGGAAAACGCCGAGGCATCAGCTCATTTTTTCAACACATTAAAACGCTATGATACCCTTCCATTCAACCAACATTATTTTGCTATATCCCGCCCATGTGTTGATTTAGTTAACCCATGCACAGTTACAGATAACCCATCAATACCAGGCTCAGCAGTTCTGCCCTCTCCGAGAATAAATAACGAAGCCATATATATATCCTTCCCACCCGGTTCAATGGTAGTTGCCTATGGTGTAATAAAAATGGCCTCACTGATATCGGGGATACCGATATCCTGGGAGATGTTGCAATGGGTCAATATGTTATTTTGGATTATTTCGATTATTCTTATTTACTTTGCCATCTCAACAATAACCAGAACATCAAAACATAGTGAGATAATTTCCTTCCTGTCCGTCATTCCGATGTTATTTGCCGTTGAACCGATGCACTCTCATCAACTATCAATGTGGGCACATCAAACATTCCAGATTTTTGCAGCCGCCGCATTTCTGATAGTGGCTATGGGCATAAACCGCAGGACGGTGATTGCACTTGGCATCATATCAGCCCTTGCATGCTGGATTGAGTGGACCGCATACCTGATGTGTATCGCATTATTCGTCGTTGTTCTTATTCATGACTTCAAGCTAAAATCCGGATATAAAAATACAATCATTTACACTCTGATAGCAATTTCAGGTGGTTTGACACTGCTTTGGTATTATTCGTTCATGGTTGGACTTGGGCCATACTTTAACGAATTATCCAGTCGGGCAAGCATCCGGGGAATGGAGAAAACATATATTGGCTGGAGTGAATGGTGGCTATCTGTATATCAGGCATATGGTCCATGGTTAATTTCCTCGATTCTTTTGGCATTCGCCTCATTATTTATCAAGAAAAGCAATAGTTTTAGCAAAGATCAATACATTAAAATTTCCATTTTAATCGCAATCATTTGCTTTATGCTGATAGAAAATATTGCCATGTTTGAACACGCGGCGACATACACATTTGACAGGATTAAAATTGGATTTCTTATTACTTTTCTTATTGCCTTGTCCGCAATGAGAATAGAAAAAATCGGAAAAGTCGCATTTCTTCTTATTGCTATCATTTGTGTCATTACATCCGTGTACAGTATCAGTCAATATATTGATTTTTATCCCAGATACTGGAGATAAAAAATGCGGCCGATAATAAGGCCGCACTATCATAACATGAGCATTCACTATTCTGGCACAAACTGGAATAGTGAAAAAAACAACAAAACCTACACCTGCATCGACATGACTTCCTGGTAGGCTGATACCAGTTTGTTACGCACCTGAATGCCCATCTGCATCGAAACCGACGCTTTCTGCATATCGGTCATCACATCATTCAGCGCAATGCCTGGTTCACCCAGGGTAAATTTTTCAGCCTGAACGCGAGAGGCGGTTTGCACATCGCTGATTCTGTCCAATGCCGCGTGCAGTTGACCGGCAAAACTCACGGTCGATTGTGGCTGCACATCCTGCATTTTCGCTGACATTGCCGTGGCCTGTAGCTGACTGATAACCCCTTCAATCCCCTGTATTGCCGACATTCTGATCCCCTGGATGATTTTTTACGTAGCAGAGATTACCAGCTCGTCAATAAGATAAAGGCGCTAAATAACGATAAAAAACCTCGGTTTTTAACGCATAGAAAAATTCGAAACCGCAAATAATGAGACCGTCAATTTTTCGAGTTTGCTGACCCGGGAGTGAGTCTTGTTCCACTTTGCAAAAAACGCCGTCCACGATAAGCCACGAGGTGCGAGATGAGTGCGACAGCATCGACTGCAACCCAACTGAAACCTCTCGAGTGGTTAAATCGCCTGCGCGCGAATCCCAAAATCCCTCTGATTGTGGCGGGTGCCGCTGCCGTCGCTATCATCGTTGCGATGGTCCTGTGGGCCAAAGCACCTGACTACCGCACACTGTTCAGCAACCTATCCGATCAGGACGGTGGCGCGATTGTCACGCAGCTGACGCAGATGAACGTTCCTTATCGTTTCACTGAGGGAAGCGGCGCCATTGAAGTCCCTGCTGATAAAGTTCATGAACTGCGTTTACGCCTGGCACAGCAAGGCCTGCCGAAAGGCGGCGCGGTGGGCTTTGAGTTACTGGACCAGGAAAAGTTTGGTATCAGCCAGTTTAGCGAGCAGGTCAACTACCAGCGAGCTCTGGAAGGCGAATTAGCCCGTACCATTGAAACACTGGGGCCGGTAAAACGCGCCCGTGTCCATCTTGCGATGCCCAAACCGTCACTGTTCGTACGTGAACAAAAAGCCCCTTCTGCCTCCGTCACGGTAAACCTGGAGCCGGGTCGAGCACTGGACGAAGGTCAGATTAGCGCGGTAACGCATCTGGTCTCCAGCGCTGTCGCGGGCTTGCCGCCGGGCAACGTGACGCTGGTCGATCAGGCAGGACATCTGTTAACCCAGTCGAACACCAGCAGCCGCGACCTGAACGATGCGCAGCTGAAATATGCCAGCGATGTTGAAGGTCGCGTACAGCGTCGTATTGAATCAATCCTGTCGCCCATTGTCGGTAACGGCAACGTACATGCACAGGTTACTGCCCAGCTGGATTTCGCCAACAAAGAGCAAACCGAAGAGAAGTACAGCCCAAATGGCGACGACTCACAGGCTGTTCTGCGTTCACGCCAGCTTAACGTCAGCGAGCAGATAGGAAGCGGAGCGCCTGGCGGCGTACCGGGCGCACTGTCTAACCAGCCCGCGCCGGCGAATACGGCCCCGATTAATACACCACCGGCAAATCAGCAAAACCCGCAGAATGCGCAAACCACGCAAACGGCGAATAACGCCAATGCCGGACCGCGCAGCACGCAGCGTAACGAAACCAGCAACTATGAAGTTGACCGTACCATTCGTCACACCAAGATGAATGTGGGTGATGTACAGCGCCTGTCGGTGGCGGTAGTGGTCAACTATAAAACGTTACCGGATGGCAAACCGCTGCCGTTAACCGCCGACCAAATGAAACAAATTGAGGACCTGACCCGCGAGGCCATGGGCTTCTCTGAAAAACGCGGCGATACCCTGAATGTCGTGAACTCCCCCTTCACCGCAAGTGATGACGCGGGCGGAGAGCTTCCATTCTGGCAACAGCAGTCCTTTATTGATCAGCTAATGTCCGCTGGCCGTTGGTTGCTGGTTCTGTTGGTGGCCTGGATCCTGTGGCGTAAAGCGGTGCGTCCGCAGTTGATGCGTCGCAGCGAAGAGGTCAAAGCCGCACAAGAACAAACACGTATTCGCCAGGAAACGGAAGAAGCGGTTGAAGTTCGCCTCAGCAAAGACGAGCAGACCCAGCAGCGCCGTAACAACCAGCGGCTGGGTGCTGAAGTCATGAGCCAGCGTATTCGTGAAATGTCAGATAACGATCCGCGCGTCGTGGCGCTGGTCATTCGCCAGTGGATAAATAACGAACATGAGTAATCTTAGCGGCACCGATAAAAGCGTCATCTTATTGATGACCATTGGCGAAGATCGCGCGGCGGAGGTCTTTAAGCACCTTTCCACGCGCGAAGTACAGGCCCTCAGTACGGCAATGGCCAACGTGCGTCAGATCTCCAACAAGCAGTTGACGGAGGTTCTGGCCGAATTTGAACAAGAAGCCGAGCAGTTTGCCGCACTGAACATCAACGCCAACGAATACCTGCGCTCCGTGCTGGTAAAAGCGTTGGGCGAAGAACGTGCCTCCAGCCTGCTGGAAGACATTCTGGAAACTCGCGATACCACCAGCGGCATTGAAACGCTCAACTTTATGGAGCCACAAAGCGCCGCCGATCTTATTCGCGACGAGCACCCGCAGATTATCGCCACCATTCTGGTTCACCTCAAACGGGGCCAGGCCGCCGATATTCTGGCGCTGTTCGACGAGCGCTTACGCCACGATGTCATGCTGCGTATCGCGACTTTCGGCGGCGTACAGCCTGCCGCACTGGCAGAACTGACCGAAGTGCTGAACGGGTTGCTCGACGGCCAGAACCTCAAGCGCAGCAAAATGGGCGGCGTGAGGACAGCAGCAGAAATTATCAACCTGATGAAGACGCAGCAGGAAGAAGCGGTTATTACCGCGGTACGCGAATTCGACGGCGAGCTGGCGCAGAAAATTATCGACGAGATGTTCCTGTTCGAAAATCTGGTGGATGTCGACGATCGCAGCATCCAGCGTCTGTTGCAGGAAGTGGATTCCGAATCGCTGCTGATAGCCCTGAAAGGTGCCGAGCAACCATTACGCGAGAAGTTCCTGCGCAACATGTCGCAGCGTGCCGCCGATATCCTGCGCGACGATCTTGCCAACCGCGGTCCGGTACGTTTGTCGCAGGTGGAAAACGAACAGAAAGCAATTCTGCTTATCGTACGTCGTCTGGCCGAGACCGGCGAGATGGTGATCGGCAGCGGCGAGGATACCTATGTCTAACGATCTGCCATGGAAAGTCTGGACGCCTGACGATCTCGCCCCGCCAATGGCGGAGTTCATACTGGCCGATCATACCGACGATCAGCCGTCCGACGAGACAGAGGAGCCACAGCTATCTGCGGAACAACAGCTTGAGCAGCAGTTGGCGCAAATGCAGCTCCAGGCCCATGAGCAAGGATATAATGCCGGCCTGGCTGAAGGTCGGCAAAAAGGGCACGCACAAGGTTATCAGGACGGACTGGCCCAGGGTCTGGAGCAGGGTCAGAACCAGGCTCGCGCCCAACATGCGCCGATTCATGCCCGCATGCAGCAACTGGTCAGTGAGTTTCAGAATACACTGGATGCCCTGGACAGCGTCATTGCATCGCGCCTGATGCAAATGGCACTGGAAGCGGCGCGCCAGGTTATCGGCCAGACCCCCATCGTGGATAACGCCGCACTGATTAAGCAAATCCAACAGCTGTTGCAACAGGAGCCGCTGTTTAGCGGTAAACCGCAGTTGCGCGTCCATCCGGACGATCTGCAGCGGGTGGAAGAGATGCTGGGGGCGACCCTCAGTCTGCACGGCTGGCGACTGCGTGGCGATCCAACGTTGCATCACGGTGGCTGTAAAGTCTCTGCTGACGAAGGCGATCTGGACGCCAGTGTTGCCACCCGCTGGCAAGAACTCTGCCGTCTGGCAGCGCCGGGAGTCGTGTAATGACCACTCGCCTGACTCGCTGGCTCAACACGCTGGACAACTTCGAAGAAAAAATGTCGCTGCTGCCTGCGGTGCGTCGTTACGGGCGTCTGACCCGCGCCACCGGGCTGGTACTGGAAGCCACAGGTCTGCAGTTGCCGCTGGGTGCCACCTGCGTCATTGAGCGTCAGGATGGCAACGAAACCCAGGAAGTCGAAAGCGAAGTGGTTGGCTTTAATGGTCAACGCCTGTTTCTGATGCCGCTCGAAGAGGTCGAAGGCGTTCTGCCGGGCGCGCGCGTTTACGCGAAAAACATCGCCGGCGAAGGGCTGCAAAGCGGGAAACAATTACCGCTGGGCCCTGCCCTGCTGGGGCGTGTTCTCGATGGCAGCGGGAAGCCGCTTGATGGGTTGCCTGCACCCGACACCACGGAAACAGGGGCGCTAATCACCCCGCCATTTAACCCCCTGCAACGTACCCCGATTGAACACGTGCTGGATACTGGCGTACGGCCTATCAATGCGCTGTTAACCGTCGGGCGCGGTCAGCGAATGGGGCTTTTCGCTGGTTCCGGTGTGGGTAAAAGCGTCCTGCTCGGCATGATGGCACGCTATACCCAGGCTGACGTCATTGTTGTCGGTCTGATTGGCGAGCGTGGACGCGAAGTTAAAGATTTTATTGAAAATATACTTGGCGCCGAGGGACGTGCACGCTCGGTGGTGATTGCCGCTCCGGCGGACGTTTCCCCGCTGTTGCGTATGCAGGGTGCAGCCTACGCCACGCGCATCGCCGAAGATTTTCGCGATCGCGGCCAGCACGTGCTGCTGATTATGGATTCCCTCACCCGTTATGCAATGGCACAGCGTGAAATTGCACTGGCGATCGGCGAACCTCCGGCAACGAAAGGCTATCCGCCGTCGGTGTTTGCTAAATTACCCGCACTGGTTGAACGGGCTGGCAACGGTATTCATGGCGGCGGTTCCGTGACCGCATTTTATACCGTACTGACCGAAGGCGACGACCAACAGGACCCTATTGCTGACTCCGCCCGTGCCATTCTCGACGGCCACATTGTCCTGTCCCGTCATCTGGCCGAGGCCGGTCACTATCCGGCCATTGATATTGAAGCCTCAATCAGCCGCGCAATGACCGCATTGATCAGCGAGAAACATTATGCGCGGGTACGCAACTTTAAGCAGCTACTGTCCAGTTTCCAGCGTAACCGCGATCTGGTCAGCGTAGGCGCCTACGCCAAAGGCAGCGATCCCATGTTGGATAAAGCCATTGCCTTATGGCCACAGCTGGAAGCATTTTTACAGCAAGGCATCTTTGAACGAGCCGACTGGGAAGACTCCCTGCAGGCTTTGGATCTGATTTTCCCTGGTGTGTGATTAAGCAGGAGAGCATAGGTCATGGCACAACATGGTGCGCTGGCAACACTTAAAGACCTGGCTGAAAAAGAAGTCGATGACGCAGCTATCTTATTAGGCGAGATGCGCCGCGGATGTCAGCAGGCGGAAGAGCAGTTGAAGATGCTGATCGATTATCAGCATGAATATCGCAACAATCTTAATAGCGATATGGGTCAGGGTATTACCAGTAATCGCTGGATTAACTATCAACAATTTATTCAAACGCTGGAAAAAGCGATTGAGCAACATCGCCAACAGCTCAACCAATGGACGCAGAAAGTGGACCAGGCGTTGAGCAGTTGGCGCGATAAAAAGCAGCGACTGCAGGCATGGCAGACTCTGCAGGACAGGCAAACCACAGCCGCGTTACTGGCTGAAAACCGCCTGGATCAGAAAAAAATGGATGAATTTGCTCAGCGTGCAGCTATGAGGAAACCCGAATGATTACTTTACCCCAACTGATTACCACCGACACCGACGTAGCCGCAGGTCTTCAGTCAGGCAAAGCGGTAGATTCCCCCGAGGATTTTTTAGCGTTGCTGGCAGGTGCATTAGGTGCAGGCGATGCACAGGGTAAAGACGCCCCGCTGTCACTGGCCGATTTACAGGCCGCAGGCAGCAAACTGCAAAAAGGGTTATTGCAAAAGAATGGTGATACCGCGCAGACGCTAAAATTAGCCGATCTGCTGACACAAAAAGAGGTCCAGACCGAGGCGTCGCTGGCCGACCTGACTGATGCACAACAGTTGCTGTCTGCGCTCACGCCGTCACTGAAGGTTAATGCCCTGACAACACTGGGCAAAACCGCACAGCAGGATGAAAAAACCGCCCGTCTGAGCGATGACGATCTCGCCAACCTGAGTGCGCTGTTCGCTATGCTGCCAGGGCAACAGGTAACCACTCCGGCTGTTGATGCCACCCCAGCCCCGGCGGATGCTACGCTGTCGGTGCTGTTACGTGGTAATACCCCCAGCACGACTGCCGATAGCGCCAGTGAATTACTGACCGGCGAAGGGAAAAAAGGTAAAGCAGATACCGCGATGCATGCCAGTGGCGCGGATCAGACCAACAATGCTGGTTTCACCCCATTAACGGCAGCGGCAGCAACGCGCGCAGAGATTGAAAGTTCACCGTCACCAACCAACGTTGGCGCAATAGCTCCGCTGGCTGGCACACAGACACATGCGCAGCCGTTACCGACTGCCGCGGCTCCGGTATTGAGCGCCCCGCTGGGAAGCCATGAATGGCAGCAATCACTGAGTCAACACGTCACGCTGTTCACCCGCCAGGGCCAGCAAAGTGCGGAACTGCGTTTGCATCCGCAGGATCTGGGGCAAGTGCAGATTTCCCTCAAGCTTGATGACAACATGGCGCAACTGCAAATGGTCTCGCCTCATAGCCACGTTCGCGCGGCGCTGGAAGCGGCATTACCCATGCTGCGCACGCAGTTGGCTGAAAGCGGGATCCAACTGGGGCAAAGCAGTATCAGCAGCGAAAGTTTCGCCGGTCAGCAACAGTCGTCTTCACAGCAACAACAGGCTGGGCGTGCGCATGGACAAGATATTTTTGCTCCCGAAGATGATGCTGTTCTGGCCACACCTGCCGCACTGCAAGCCGCGGCTCGCGGTGATGGTGCAGTAGACATCTTCGCCTAACGCCAGAGGTAGCATGATTATCCGCGTCTTTTCCACGCTTTGTCGTGGTCAGGACACGGGATAATCAGCCTATAAGCTGTACCGAAACAGGAAGCCCGTATCTGATGACTGACTCCGCGATTAACAAAAAGAGTAAACGCGCTATTTGGATCCCTCTGCTGGTGTTAATTACGCTCGCCGCCCTCGCTACTGCGGGCTATAGCTACTGGCGCATGCAGCAGCAACCGTCCGCCAGCGTAAAAGCGGAACCGGCTCCACCGCCTGCCCCAGTGTTCTTTGCACTGGATACGTTTACCGTCAATTTAGGTGATGCGGATCGCGTGCTGTATATCGGTATCACACTGCGCATGAAAGACGAGGCGACACGCTCGCGTCTGAACGAATATCTGCCAGAAGTGCGCAGCCGTCTGCTGCTATTGTTCTCTCGCCAGAACGCCGCCACGCTCGCAACAGAAGAAGGCAAACAGCAGCTGATTGCCGCTATCAAAGAGACGCTCGCGACTCCGCTCGTTGTCGGGCAGCCGAAACAGGTTGTCACCGACGTTCTTTATACAGCTTTTATTCTGCGGTAAAGACATGGGCGACAGTATTCTTTCTCAGGCTGAAATCGACGCATTGCTTAACGGCGATAGCGAAACTAAAGACGAACCCATTTCCGGTATCGCAAATGAAAGCGATATTCGTCCTTATGATCCCAACACTCAGCGCCGCGTCGTTCGTGAGCGTTTGCAGGCGCTGGAGATCATTAACGAACGCTTTGCGCGCCAGTTCCGTATGGGGTTATTTAACCTGCTACGCCGCAGCCCGGATATTACCGTGGGCGCGATCCGTATCCAGCCATACCACGAGTTTGCACGTAACTTGCCGGTTCCGACCAACCTGAACTTAATCCACCTGAAACCGTTACGCGGGACAGGTCTGGTGGTGTTCTCACCGAGTCTGGTGTTTATCGCCGTAGATAACCTGTTCGGCGGTGATGGTCGTTTCCCGACGAAAGTCGAAGGCCGTGAATTTACGCACACTGAACAACGCGTCATCAACCGCATGCTGAAACTGGCGCTGGAAAGCTACAGCGACGCGTGGAAGGCTATCAACCCACTGGAAGTGGAATATGTCCGTTCCGAGATGCAGGTGAAGTTTACCAATATCACCACCTCCCCGAACGACATCGTGGTGAACACCCCGTTCCACGTTGAAATCGGCAACCTGACCGGTGAATTTAACATCTGTCTGCCATTCAGCATGATTGAACCGTTGCGCGAACTGCTGGTAAACCCACCGCTGGAAAACTCGCGTAATGAAGATCAGAACTGGCGCAATAATCTGGTGCGTCAGGTTCAGCATTCTGAGCTGGAACTGGTAGCAAACTTTGCTGACATTCCGCTGCGGCTGTCCCAGATTTTGAAGCTGAAACCCGGCGATGTACTGCCGATTGAAAAACCCGACCGCATTATTGCTCATGTGGACGGCGTACCTGTGCTGACCAGCCAATATGGCACCGTAAATGGTCAGTATGCGTTACGCGTAGAACATTTGATAAACCCGATTTTGAATTCGCTGAATGAGGAACAGCCCAAATGAGTGACATGAATAATCCGTCCGATGAGAACACTGGTGCATTGGACGATCTGTGGGCTGACGCGTTAAACGAGCAAAAAACAACGACCACCAAAAGTGCGGCCGATGCGGTATTCCAGCAGTTAGGTGGCGGCGATGTCAGCGGTGCACTGCAGGATATCGACCTGATCATGGATATTCCGGTCAAGCTGACCGTTGAATTGGGCCGCACCCGCATGACCATCAAAGAGCTACTGCGCCTGACGCAGGGTTCGGTCGTCGCGCTGGACGGTCTGGCGGGCGAGCCGCTGGATATTCTGATCAACGGTTATTTGATTGCTCAGGGTGAAGTTGTGGTAGTCGCAGATAAATACGGTGTACGTATTACTGACATTATTACCCCATCTGAACGTATGCGTCGTCTGAGCCGTTAACGATGAATACCCAGGCCACCGTCGCTCAGCCCGCAGCTGTACCCGGCTCACCGTTAGTGCAGGTCAGCGGCGCGCTGCTGGGGATCATTGTGTTGATCCTGGGAGCCGCCTGGCTGATTAAGCGCCTGGGATTTGCCCCCAAAAGCGTCGGCACGCGTGGACTGAAAGTTTCAGCCAGTACCTCATTAGGTCCACGTGAGCGGGTGGTAATTGTTGAGGTCGAAGACGCGCGTCTGGTGCTGGGCGTTACAGCGTCGCAGATCAACGTTCTGCATACCCTCCCCCCGGCACCTGCCAGTGCAGAAGAAAAAGCGGCCTCCCCTGCGGATTTCCAGGCCATGATGAAGAGTTTGCTGAAGCGTCCTGGGAGATCCTGATGCGCCGTTTGTTATCCCTCACGCTGACGGGTGTGTGGCTGTTCAGCCCAGCAGCCCTGGCCCAACTACCGGGTCTGGTTAGCCAGCCGCTGCCCGGCGGCGGACAAAGCTGGTCATTGCCCGTCCAAACGCTGGTGTTTATCACCTCGCTGACGTTCCTGCCCGCTATTTTGCTGATGATGACCAGCTTCACCCGCATCATCATCGTTTTTGGCCTGTTACGTAATGCGCTGGGAACACCGTCAGCACCGCCGAACCAGGTTTTACTTGGACTGGCGCTGTTTTTGACCTTTTTCATCATGTCGCCGGTGATCGACAAAATCTACGTTGATGCGTATCAACCCTTCAGCGAAGAGAAGATCTCCATGCAGGAAGCCATGGAGAAAGGCGCACAGCCGTTGCGTGAATTTATGTTACGTCAGACCCGCGAAGCCGATCTGGCTCTGTTCGCCCGCCTGGCAAACAGCGGCCCGTTACAGGGGCCTGAAGCCGTACCGATGCGCATTTTGCTGCCGGCTTATGTCACCAGTGAGTTGAAAACGGCATTCCAGATAGGTTTTACCATTTTCATTCCATTTCTGATAATCGATCTGGTTATCGCCAGCGTCCTGATGGCGCTCGGGATGATGATGGTGCCACCTGCCACCATTGCACTCCCATTCAAGCTCATGCTGTTTGTGCTGGTTGACGGCTGGCAGCTGCTTGTCGGCTCGCTTGCACAAAGCTTTTACAGTTAGAGGCGCGAAATGACTCCTGAATCGGTCATGATGATGGGCACTGAGGCGATGAAAGTTGCCCTTGCCCTTGCCGCACCTTTGTTGCTGGTTGCCCTCGTTACGGGTCTTATCATCAGTATCCTGCAGGCGGCAACCCAGATTAACGAAATGACGCTGTCCTTCATTCCGAAAATTGTCGCGGTCTTTATTGCCATCATCGTTGCCGGTCCGTGGATGCTTAATTTGCTGCTCGACTACGTGCGTACGCTGTTCAGCAATATTCCCTACATCATCGGGTAAACGACGCTATGTTGCAGGTGACCAGCGTTGAGTGGCTCCACTGGCTGAATCTTTACTTCTGGCCCCTGCTGCGCATACTGGCGCTCATTTCAACGGCTCCGATACTCAGCGAACGCGCCATCCCCAAACGGGTAAAACTGGGGCTGGGGTTAATGATTACCATGGTTATCGCTCCGCTGCTTCCCCCCGTAAACGTGCCTATCTTTTCTGTCGGCGCGATATGGCAGGCGATGCAGCAAATCCTGATCGGCATCGCATTAGGGTTCACCATGCAATTTGCGTTTGCCGCGGTGCGTACCGCCGGGGAAATCATCGGTCTGCAAATGGGTCTTTCCTTCGCAACCTTCTTCGACCCGGGCAGCCGCCTGAATATGCCCGTTCTGGCACGTCTGATAGATTTGCTGGCGATGCTGCTGTTCCTCACCTTTAATGGTCACTTGTGGCTTATCTCGCTATTGGTGGATACCTTCCATACTCTGCCTATCGGTGGCAATCCGGTTAATAGCAATGCCTTTCTCGCGCTGGCGCGGGCGGGGGGACTCATCTTCCTCAATGGTCTGATGCTGGCTCTGCCGGTGATGACGCTGCTGCTCACACTCAACCTCGCACTCGGTTTGTTAAACCGTATGGCGCCGCAGCTATCGATATTTGTCATTGGTTTCCCACTCACCCTGACCGTGGGTATTTCATTAATGGCCGCGCTAATGCCATTAATTGCCCCCTTCTGTGAGCGCTTATTCAGTGAGATTTTTAATTTGCTGGCTGACATCATCAGTGAAATGCCTTCAAAATAATAACCCTTATTTTTTATCCTGTTTTACTAAGGATTGTCCTAAATTCAAATACAGGCAACATCCACCAGGATAACGCTGTCGCGGTTTATTTGTTTTTGCCTCACTCACATAACGCAACATTTACTTTACTTTAAGATGTTTCCTGGCAAATTATACGCAACTTTACGGGATAGTAAATTCGCCTGAAAACAGCGAAAGCGTCATATTGGGTCGTTATTATTCCGTTTAGTTGTGATGAAATAATCAGGTAAGGGGAATTATCGTTACGCATTGAGTGAGGGTATGCCATGTCAACGATTATTATGGATTTATGCAGTTACACCCGGCTAGGGTTGACCGGATATCTGGTAAGTCGGGGGGTGAAGAAAAGGGAAATCAACGATATTTCAAGCGTTGATGAACTCAGCGTCGCCTGTGTCTCACTGCAGCCGTCTGTGGTGTTTATTAATGAAGACTGCTTTATTCACGATCCGGATAACAGCCAGAGAATTAAGCAAATCATTAATCAACATCCCAGCACTTTATTTATTGTATTTATGGCGATTGCCAATGTCCATTTTGATGAGTATCTCTTAGTAAGAAAAAATTTATTAATCAGTTCTAAGTCGATTAAACCAGATTCACTGGATGAACTTCTTGGCGATATTCTGAAAAAGGAAGTGGATATTGTCATTGATGTGAACCTGCCAACACTATCATTAAGCCGTACCGAATCCAGCATGCTACGTATGTGGATGGCCGGTCAGGGAACAATACAGATATCCGATCAAATGAATATCAAGGCGAAGACAGTCTCATCCCATAAGGGGAATATAAAACGAAAGATCAAGACACATAATAAACAAGTTATCTATCACGTTGTACGACTCACAGATAACGTCACCAATGGTATCTTTGTGAATATGCGTTAGGACATTCTGACTGGTGGGTTTACCACCAGTCAGAATCAGCGTCTGGATTACTCCACTTTTTCCACAAAGATCCCATCCTGATGGCCTGACTCATTAAAGAACCAGATACCGAGCGGGTAGTCTTCCAGAGAAACCAGGTACATGGTGCCTTCACTAAACTCTTCAATCGCCAGTACCCGGCCTGGCCGACGCGGCCCACCGTCCGTTTTGACTGTAACCCGATCATTCACCTTCATCGTTTTCCTCCTGTGGCTTTGTGCCAGTGTAGAACAAATTCCTTTTCCTGGCAGCGCCCTGCTCGCGTGATTGCGGGTTTTCTCGACGGTCTATACTTAACTTGTACGCATCAGAGATTCTGATACGTGCCCCGGTATCCTTAACGGTTGAGAGGTATGAGGATGAAAACCGCGAAAGAGTACAGCGATACGGCCAAACGTGACGTCAGCGTCGATGTGGACGCGCTATTGAAAGCTATCAACGAAATCTGCGAGAGCGAAATTCATCGCAGCCATGATGACCCCGATCGCGTCAGCGTTGATGGCCGGGATTATCATACATGGCATGAACTGGCCGACGCGTTCGAGCTTGATATCCATGATTTTAGCGTGACGGAGATCAATCGCTGACTTTGGGCGAAAAAAATCCCGGCCCGTATCGGGTCGGGATCAAGCTTGCTTATGCAAGAAGCACTTGAAAATTCGTTACACCAGGAAATCTGATGCGAAACCAACCTTATCTGCAATTTTTTTGCCTGACAAGTAAATAATTCTCACCAAAATGATAAATATAACTAATGGTTGAGAGATCACCAGGTTACGCCAGCCTGCGGTATTCAGGTATCCTGGCGCAGCGGACTGCGTTCGCCAGGAACCAGTTCATCTTCACGAAATGCCTCCCGTTTGACGCCAAAACCGTCATACCAGCGGCACTCCACCATTCCGCTGGCATACCCGGTAACGATCATGCGTGGGCCACCCTCTTTCGCGGTGACTTCCTCACTGACAGAAAAGACCATACCCGCCTCCTGTATCAAGAGAAACCTTTTCACCTTAGACGACAAAGAGACGTTTTGCGTAGTCTGGCAGGCGACAATTAGTGCGAAACTCCGCGTAACCTGGCAACCATTTTTACCAGCACCACCACGATCCCACCGATAATAAAGCCGAGCACCAGATTAAGCAGAGTCGGAAGCATCAGAGCAATGAATGAACTCTGCTGTTGGGCAAATTGCTCAATCGCATGATGCAGCGGCGCAATGCCGTGTACCACAATGCCGCCACCGACTAAAAACATCGCCAGCGTGCCGACCACGGAAAGAGATTTCATGAGCCAGGGAGCAACCACCAGCAATCCCTTACCCAGGGCCTGAGCCAGTGCGCTGCGCTTTTCTGCCAGCCAGTAGCCAATATCATCGAGCTTCACAATAATACCAACCAGACCATATACGCCAACGGTCACCACCAAAGCAATACCCGACAAAACCAGTACCTGATTCAACAACGGCGCATCCGCCACAATACCCAACGTAATGGCCACAATCTCTGCAGATAAAATAAAGTCAGTACGTATCGCCCCTTTGATTTTATCTTTCTCAAAGGTGAGAGGATCCTGCGCCGCCAACGATGTCAGACGCTGCTGACGCTCCTCTGGGGTCTCTTTTTGTTTTCGCGCTTCCAGGGTGTGAAGCACTTTTTCCACGCCCTCAAAACAGAGGAACGCCCCACCAATCATCAATAAGGGGGTGATAGCCCATGGAATGAAGGCGCTGATCAATAGCGCCAGCGGCACCAGGATAACTTTGTTGACGAAAGATCCTTTAGCCACACTCCAGACCACCGGAAGCTCGCGGTTTGCCCGCACGCCCGATACCTGTTGCGCGTTAAGCGACAAATCGTCTCCCAGCACACCCGCCGTTTTTTTCGCGGCCAGTTTTCCCATCACTGAGATATCGTCCAGAAGCGTGGCGATGTCATCAAGCAAGGTGAGTAAGCTACTTCCTGCCAAAATTTTAATCCTCAATATTATTGTTTTGCAGCCATAAGTATGAAGTAAAACACGCCATGCTGAAACAGACCTTTCTGGTCAACAATTATTTAACAACAGCAGGCAATTATAAGTCTCGCCAGCATGATAGTTTTGACGTTTACTATGTTGCACCTTTTTATTTCCACCGTGAGGGATTATGCGTTTCAGGCAATTGTTACCGCTTTTCAGTGCGCTATTTGCGCTGTACATCATTTGGGGTTCCACGTACTTCGTTATTCGCATTGGCGTTGAAAGTTGGCCGCCGTTGATGATGGCTGGCGTACGTTTTCTCTCTGCTGGAGTGTTATTAACACTTTTTTTACTTCTTCGCGGACACAAGCTACCGCCTCTGCGCCAGCTCCTGAACGCCGCGTTAATTGGTATCCTGCTGCTGGCCGTGGGTAATGGGCTGGTTACTGTTGCAGAACATCAAAATGTTCCTTCCGGTATTGCCGCCGTAGTGGTTGCCACCGTCCCGCTGTTTACGCTGTGCTTTAGCCACTTTTTTGGCATCAAAACACGCAAACTGGAATGGATGGGGATCACAATTGGACTCGCCGGGATCATCATGCTTAACAGCGGTGGTAACTTGAGTGGTAATCCCTGGGGGGCAGTATTAATCCTGATTGGTTCAATGAGCTGGGCATTTGGCTCCGTGTACGGCTCACGTATAACCTTGCCCGTTGGCATGATGGCCGGTGCTATTGAAATGTTAGCCGCGGGTATTGTACTGATGTGCGCATCGCTGCTCAGTGGAGAAAAGCTGACCACGATGCCAACCTTCTCCGGTTTTATGGCGGTGGCATATCTCGCCCTGTTCGGCTCAATTATTGCGATTAACGCTTATATGTTCCTTATTCGTAATGTAAGCCCGGCGTTAGCCACCAGCTATGCCTACGTCAACCCGGTAGTGGCGGTTCTGTTAGGTACGGGGCTGGGAGGTGAAAGCCTGGCGTTGATCGAGTGGCTGGCGCTCGGGGTCATTGTTTTTGCCGTGGTATTGGTGACGCTGGGGAAATACTTATTCCCGGTCAAAGCTGACGCGGTCGCAGCCCCCTCGGAAAAGTCGTTACAGTAAATGAATGCCCTGAGTGTCGATCTGCGCGGTGGCGCCGCCGCCGCAGATCCACTCGATAACCCGTTCAGACAGTGCCTCATTATCCAGTTTCTCACGCCCACGCAGGGCGCATTCCCAGACAATCAAGACCCGCCATCCCAACGACTGCAATTTTTCGCAGTCCCGCTTATCACGTACCACATTTTTTCCTATCTTCTCCAGCCAGAACGCCGTGCGGGTTGCCGGGACTTTAAAGAGATAGCAGTTGTGCTGATGCCAGAAACAGCCGTGGGTAAAGAGAACGCAACGGTAGTCATCCACCACAAAATCGGGGCGACCGGGCAACGTTGCATCCTGCGCGCGAAACGTTACCCCCTGCTCCGTCAGGATGTCGGCCAGACGTTTTTCGATCGCCGTATCGCGGGTCCCTATCGCCCGCATATTTTTACTGCGTGTCGCCTTATCGTGAACGTCTGCCATGCTGCTGTTCTTTCTCACGGAGCGCAACAGCCTGTTTGATCTTCGGCTCCAGCAGTTTGGCTACCGCCGCAAATGCCGGGACGACCACCGAATTACCGAACTGGCGGTAAGCCTGGGTATCTGATACCGGAATGCGAAACTGGTAACCCTGAGGAGACTCAAACCCCATCAGGCGAGCGCACTCTCTTGGCGTTAATCGACGAGGACGATGTCGCTGATTGGCGGGATCATCGAAATCCTGTTCACCCAGCGCCATATCCCAGCCACGGTCTATCAAAATTTCAGCCCCATCCTTATAGTAACGTGCGGATAATGTACGCGTTACGCTATCGGGATTGCCGGGATAGACCATACCGTAGCCAAACCCATTGCCCCGTGCCTGATGTTTTTTCGCATAGCGATACAGGTATTTCCACAGGACCGGTGTCAGCACATATTTCGCATCAACAGTCGGTTCAAGCAGCTCTGCGAGCGTCGTTCGACGCTGAGGGTAGCGGCTGACAATATCGCGCAACGTAAAGTCTGACTTCAAGCTCAGATCACGTCGAAAGCCGACGAGCACGATACGTTCGCGATGCTGGGGTAAAAAATGTTGCCCATCGATAATCTTCGGATCATCAGGGCCATTATCTGCTGCATCCGCCACGTCATAGCCCAGTTCATCCAGCGTTTGCATGATGATGCGAAAGGTTTTTCCCTGGTCATGACTCTTCAGATTTTTAACGTTTTCGAGCACAAATATAGCCGGTCGCCGCGCGTCGATAATTCGCACCACGTCAAAAAAAAGCGTGCCTTGCGTATCACAGGCAAAACCGTGGGCACGCCCTAACGCGTTTTTCTTTGATACACCCGCCAGAGAAAATGGCTGGCAAGGGAAGCCGGCCAGCAGGACATCATGCTCGGGAACATGTTGACGAATATGCTCTGCAGCCTGCTCGTCACTCACCCCCTCATGATGGCTGAGCGTAATATCACGAATATCTTCATTAAAGTGGTGCTGCAGAGGATCGCAGTAGTGATTCGCCTTGTAGGTGCGCACCGCATGCTTGTTCCACTCGCTGGTAAACACGCACTGCCCGCCAATCGCTTCAAAACCGCGACGAATTCCGCCAATACCAGCAAAAAGATCGATAAAGCGAAAAGCATAATGTGGATGATGCGCAGGCGGCGTCGGTAGCATGGCGTTCAGATGAGCCAGCTCAGCGTCGCTGAGCCGATGCCATGTTTCATTGGCGACCACACGCTTAAAGATGGCCGGACTCCAGCGATTCTCACCAACACCATTCAGATGAGCAACCAGCGTTTTCACATCGTATATTTCAAGCAACTTAGCCAAAATCACCTGTGCGGCGGCCTCGTTATCATCTGTCATCGGGTTCATGGAGCCTGCTACTGAAAAATTATCCTGCATACGTTTAACCGGGCGAAATGGATAGTCGACAGGTTAACATAAATTGGTGCAATTGACGTTTCAGCAATGACGACTACAGATATGCTTTAAGAGGTTGAATCGCCGCAAGATCCAACATTTCATATTCTCCTTTTAATTCTGCGCTGAGTTTTGCCATATACGTCAATAAAAAGTCAGCATTATGCTGTGCCAAATGCCGCCCTTGTTCAGTTTGCATTGTCAGTGGCAACGTCAGCAGTTTGGTCTGGAAATGATCAAGCGCGTACTGTTTATCATCGAGGCTACGCTGCCGGGCAAACGGATCCTCCGCATCAAACAATGCCACACCCAGCGAGCCAGAAACGGCGAACACGCGCGCCAGACCGATAGCCCCCAGCGCCTCAAGTCGATCGGCATCCTGAACGATTTTGGCTTCAAGTGTCGTGGGCGTAATTTTTGCGCTAAAACTGTGCGCTGCGATAGCGTGACTCACCGCATGCAGCCGATCCTGAGGAAATTCAGGAAAGTCCTGTGACAGTACACGACAGGTTTCCTGGGCTGCCAGTACCGATGAGCGATGACGTTCCGGATGATTTTTCGGTAAGCTGACAAGATCGTGGAAATAGCACGCGGTCAGTACGACCAACCAGTCTACGTTCGCATCCGTGCTCAGCTTTTGAGCCGTCTGCCACACGCGGCGAAAGTGAAAGATGTCATGGGCAGCGTCGTGCCCTGAATGATTTTCACGTAACCAGGCTTCAAATCTCGACTGCCAGTCGTGGAGTTCCATGCTCTCTCCCTTTACATAAAGAAAACCACCTTAGCAATAATTTTTACCCTGAACCACTGCCTGTCTTCTTTTATAGCAAAAATCAATTATTAAATAATATTCATAATAAATATCAATTTATAATTTCCACATACAGCATTGATAATAAATTATTCTGACAAGCATAAAAAACAATAATAAAAACATATAAAATACACACAGCAGATATCAAAACAAAAGACATAAATCAATTGATAATCATGTATTTATGTTTTGAATGAAAACAATAAATATATATAAAAATAATTTAAAAAACTCAAATAGAAACATTTTGAAATATCTAAAATATAATTGTTACATGTTATTCTTTAAATTAAATGAACTTCATAGATAGTATCAAAATGTAGTTTTTGGGACATCACTACATATTCATTTTAATTATTAAATAAAGGGAATACATAATGAAAAGAAAAGTACTGGCACTGCTTCTCCCAGCTTTATTAGCTGCAGGCGCAGCAAATGCGGCTGAAATTTATAATAAAAACGGCAATAAACTGGATCTGTACGGAAAAGTCGATGGTCTGCGTTATTTCTCTGACGATGCTGGCAGCGACGGCGATCAAACCTATGCGCGTCTGGGCTTTAAGGGCGAAACGCAGATCAACGATATGCTGACTGGCTACGGTCAGTGGGAATATAATATTCAGGCCAACGGCACCGAAGGTGACAAAGGCGATTCCTGGACTCGTTTGGCTTTCGCAGGCCTGGGCTTTGCTGAAAACGGCACCTTTGATTACGGTCGTAACTACGGCGTCGTGTACGACGTTGAAGCCTGGACCGATATGCTGCCAGAATTCGGTGGTGATACTTACACTCAGACCGACGTGTATATGCTGGGTCGTACCAACGGCGTTGCTACTTATCGTAACCACGGCTTCTTTGGTCTGGCTGATGGCCTGAACTTCGCCCTGCAGTATCAGGGTAATAATGAAGGTAGCAGCGTAGGTCAGGAAGGTTCTGGTAATAGTGAAAACCGCAAACTGGCGAAAGAAAACGGCGACGGTTTCGGTATGTCCACTTCTTATGACTTTGACTTCGGTTTAAGCCTCGGTGCAGCGTACTCCAGTTCTGATCGTACTGATGACCAGGTTGCTCGCGGTTACCAGGATGGTATAAACAAACGCAACAACTACGCTGGCGGCGAAACAGCTGAAGCCTGGACTGTTGGTGCGAAGTACGACGCTAACAACGTTTACCTGGCAGCCATGTATGCAGAAACCCGCAATATGACCTATTACGGCGGCGGTAATGGCGAAAGCAATGGCGGTATCGCAAACAAAACGCAAAACTTTGAAGTTGTGGCTCAATACCAGTTTGATTACGGTCTGCGTCCGTCCATCGCTTACCTGCAGTCCAAGGGCAGTGATTTAGGTGGTCAGGAAGTGAGCCATGGTAACTGGCGTTACGTCGACAAAGACCTGGTCAAATATGTTGATGTGGGTATGACTTACTACTTCAACAAAAACATGTCCACCTACGTTGACTACAAAATCAACCTGCTGGATGAAGATGACAGTTTCTATGAAAGCAATGGCATCGCAACTGACGATATTGTTGCCGTCGGTTTAGTCTACCAGTTCTAATTTTGCACAATACGTATCAGGCCTGCTTCATATGAAGCGGGCTTTTTGTTTATTTGAAGCGGATTTTTATGTCACGAAGGCAATAGAACGACAAACTTGTGAGGATACTCAAAGAAAAAAACATCCGTGACTGCTGTCGTTGAAAGCAAGGCGTGCAAGTGTTTGAATAGTGGCGGAGAGAGGGGGATTTGAACCCCCGGTAGAGTTGCCCCTACTCCGGTTTTCGAGACCGGTCCATTCAGCCGCTCTGGCATCTCTCCGTTCTGGTGGTTGCCATGATGCCAGGTAATTTGGCATTTTAACAGACCCAGTTCCGTCAATTTCGTTCAAGTGACGAGTTTGCGAGCAAAACGATGATTAAGTGGCCCTGGAAAGAGCAAGAAACAGCCCGGAATGATGACTGGCCCTGGGATGATGCCCTGGCAATTCCTCTTCTGGTGAATCTTACTGAACAAGAACAAGCCAGGCTTATTGCCCTGGCTGAGCGTTTTTTACAGCAAAAAAGATTGGTTGCGCTACAAGGATTTGAACTGGACGTACTGAAAAGTGCACGAATTGCTCTGCTTTTCTGTTTGCCAGTTCTGGAATTAGGCATCGAGTGGCTCGATGGTTTTCATGAAGTCCTTATTTACCCTGCCCCGTTTGTCGTGGATGACGAATGGGAAGATGATATTGGGCTGGTGCACAATCAACGGATTATTCAGTCAGGCCAAAGCTGGCAACAGGGTCCGGTGATCCTGAACTGGCTTGATATCCAGGATTCCTTCGATGCTTCCGGCTTTAATCTGATTATTCACGAAGTGGCACATAAACTTGATATGCGTAATGGCGATCGCGCCAGCGGAGTTCCGGCTATTCCGCTGAGGGAAATTGCGAACTGGGAGCACGATCTCCATGCCGCGATGAACAACATCCAGGATGAAATCGATCTGGTGGGTGAAACGGCCTGCAGTATAGATGCCTACGCAGCAACCGATCCTGCAGAATGCTTTGCGGTATTATCCGAGTATTTCTTCAGCGCCCCCGAGTTGTTTGCACCACGTTTTCCGGCATTGTGGCAACGTTTTTTCCAGTTCTATCGCCAGAACCCAATGCTTCGGTTGCGCGATAGCCAGGAAGAAGACCATTTTCGCTCATCAAATGTACATTAATACTGAATTTGAAGATTAATTAACCAATTGATATGACGTATTAATTTTACTGTTGACACGTCATGGTGAGGTCAGTAATATGCGCCTCGTTCACACGATTCCTCTGTAGTTCAGTCGGTAGAACGGCGGACTGTTAATCCGTATGTCACTGGTTCGAGTCCAGTCAGAGGAGCCATATTTAAGAAGCCTGCTTAGGAAACTAAGCAGGCTTTTTGCTTTATATCTGATAATCAATCATCACTTCATCAGGCTCCATCGCCTGGCGTTTAATCTCTTCCACAGATAAACCTGCGTTGCATAGCTCGATGAATCGCCAGACGTAATTGCGCTGCAACTGACCACGTTTGAGCCCCAGCCAAACGGTGTTCGCATCAAATAAATGCCGGGTATCAAGGCGGGTTAACGTCCCCTCCTCCTGCTCTCCGCTGGATTGCTCCGCCACCAGCCCGATTCCCAGCCCCAGCGCTACATACGTTTTAATCACATCCGAGTCCTGTGCACTGAGGATAATATCCGGCACCAACCCTTTACGCGCAAATGCCTCATCAATACGTGAACGCCCCGTAATACCCTGCCGATAGGTAATGAGCGGCCAGTGAGCAATAGACTCAAGCGTAAGCGGGGAAGCCTTAACTAATGGATGATCGAGTGGAACAAGCAGGCTGTGCTGCCAACGAAACCAGGGAAATGCCACCAACAGCGGATCGCTGCTGAGTCGTTCACTGGCAATACCAATGTCTGCGCCACCATTTTGCAGGAGAACGTCAATTTCTTGCGGCGTCCCCTGGATAAGCTCCAGGCGAACCTCCGGGAAGAGCTCACGAAATGCTTTGATCACCGCAGGCAGACTATAGCGTGCCTGCGTGTGTGTGGTCGCAATGGTCAGCACACCAGACGTGTCATTGGTAAACAGGTCCGCCAGTCGGCGAACATTACTGGCTTCATTAAGAATACGCTCAGCGATCACCAGCAACGCCTTCCCCGGTTCGGTCATGCCAAGTAAACGTTTACCACGACGAATAAAAATTTCGATGCCAAGTTCATCTTCAAGTTCACGAATATGCCGACTTACCCCCGACTGCGAGGTATAAAGAATATTCGCGACTTCCGTCAGGTTGTAATCCTGACGGGCCGCCTCGCGGATTATTTTAAGTTGCTGGAAATTCACTTTTCGCTCCGGGTACATCAGACATTACGCTATTGTTAAAGTCTGATGCCCGGCATAACAAATAATAAAAACCTGCATCTTATTCCTGGCTGGAATAAGGTCTAACTCACCAGCTGTAGCTCCCGATTTTCCAGAGCCGGACGGCTAACCAGCGACAACAGGATCTCTTTCACCGCCTGAGCCTGTGGTGTCAAACTGCCTCTGGCTGACATGTTAAGCGAGAGGGGCAGATTCATGGAGGGCGTTGTAATCCGCGCCATCCAGCCATTCGCTGCATGGCATAATGCCCGGGCTGCCGATTCAGGTAAGACTGTCACCCCCATACCGCTGGCAATCGCGGCCGTTAGGGTGGAGATAGAATCAATTTCACCTATTACTTTCGCCGTTAAGCGGCGCAGTGAGAAGGCTTCGTCAACACGGAGACGAACCGCACTGTAATCCCGTGGCAGAAACAAATTCATCTGCGCGACTGCCGTTAAATCGACACCAGGCCCAGGACATTCACGCGTCCCCACCAGGAAAAGATCCTCTTTGAGTAACGGTTGACTGGAAATACCCGCGATCGGCGAGCGCTCGTAGAGCACCGCCATATCTAATTGACCACTGAGCAGTTTATCGTTCAGCACCGCCCCGCTGTTTTCATGCAAATAGACCAGTACATCGGGCAGCTCGGCGCGAACGGTCTGTAATAACGGCATGGTAATTGATGATGCCGCAGTGCCTGGCGCCAGGCCAATAGAGACGTGTCCACTCAGGGTCTGCCCTACATTATTGACCGCAAGCTGTGCCTGTTCACACTGACGTAATATCGTCCGGGCGTGCGTATACAGCACTTTCCCCGCCTCCGTCGGCGTCACCCCGCGTTTGGTGCGGATCAACAACTGTTGATCCAGCTCCCCCTCCAGCGTAGCAACCTGCTGGCTCAGCGCGGGTTGAGCGATATGCAATACTTCCGCTGCCTGGGTCAGGCTACCAATATCGACGATTTTTACGAAGTATTTCAGTCGTCTGAAGTTCATTTTGCCTCCTGTCGGAATACCAGAACCCATGCTGGCAATCATGAAACTCAGGATTGCAAGATGCTTGCCAGTTTCATCTGTAGACTATTATTTAATGTTAAGCTCCCGTTAAGTAAGGGATGGCGCAGGAAAGTGATCGCTTCTACTGATTCCGCGTTTTTCCGGGCTGCCCCACAAGAGGTAGACCCGCACCAGAATGGGGCAAATGTCTAAAAAGCATGAAAGATCGCCGCTTTGTTGAATTTGTCAGCAAACGAACACACAATTTCATTTACCCCTTTGACAACCCCCATCGCCCCCGCTAATATGCGCCTCGTTCACACGATTCCTCTGTAGTTCAGTCGGTAGAACGGCGGACTGTTAATCCGTATGTCACTGGTTCGAGTCCAGTCAGAGGAGCCAAATTCTTGATTTCATGCCACTCTGCGAATCCCTATGTGATTCTGATTCAATGAGTTAGCGTGAAATATCTTCCCGGTGCATTTTTAGTTTTCCCTCCGCATCGGGAGAATTTGGTGGTCAGATTTGGGGTCAAGTTGGTTCGATGACGGAGTGACCCCCAAATGTCTCTTAACGACACTAAAATCCGCAACTTAAAGGCATCAGCAAAACCCTTCAAAGTTTCCGATTCTCACGGTCTGTACCTTTTAGTTAATCCAGGCGGTTCACGTCTCTGGTATCTCAAATATCGCATCAATAGAAAAGAATCACGCCTCGGCTTAGGTGCCTACCCTGATGTATCTCTGGCCGACGCTCGTCAGCAACGTGATGGTATCCGTAAATTGCTGGCGCAGAATATCAACCCCGCACAACAGCGCTCTGCTGAAAGAACCACTTCCTCACCAGATAAAACATTCAAGCATGTGGCACTAGAGTGGCATAAAAGCAACCGCTCATGGTCAGAAAACCATGCCGCCCGCCTGCTTGCCAGCATGAATAACCATATCTTCCCGATCATTGGACACCTGACAGTCACAGAACTGAAAACTCGCCACTTCATCGAGCTGCTGAAAGGGATTGAGAAAAAAGGTCTGCTGGAAGTGGCGGCGCGTACCCGGCAGCATATGTGCAACATCATGCGTCATGCCGTGCATCAAGAGTTGATAGAACACAATCCAGCAGCCAATCTGGACGGTATCATCGCTCCTCCCGTTAAACGTCACTACCCTGCCCTTCCGCTGGAGAAACTACCAGAACTGTTAACCCGCATTGAGGACTACAAGCAAGGACGAGAATTAACCCGCCTGGCCGTCTCACTCACCCTGCACTTGTTCATCCGTTCCAGCGAACTGCGTTTCGCCCGTTGGTCTGAGATCGATTTCAGGAACAAAATCTGGACAATTCCAGCCACCCGTGAAGCCATCCCCGGTGTCCGCTATTCCGGGCGTGGTGCCAAAATGCGCACACCGCATATCGTTCCCCTCTCCCGTCAGTCCATCGCTATTCTGAAACAGATACGGGAAATATCCGGGCATCAGGACATGATATTCCCCGGTGACCATAATCCGTATAAACCCATGTGCGAAAACACGGTCAACAAAGCGCTGCGCTTGATGGGTTATGACACGAAAAATGAAATCTGCGGTCACGGATTCCGGGCAATGGCCTGTAGTGCGCTGATGGAATCTGGATTGTGGGCGCAGGATGCGGTTGAACGGCAGATGAGCCATCAGGAACGTAATAGCGTTCGAGCAGCCTACATTCATAAGGCTGAGCATCTGGAAGCCCGCAAGGAGATGATGCAATGGTGGTCGGATTATCTGGACACATGTCGGCTCGCATACGTACCACCTTTTAGTACAAGGCGGGGCAAAAAGAACGAAGCGGCATGATCCATAACAAAAAGCTGTATCAGCATACACTGGTACGGCTTTATTCATTTCTAATAGCTTGTTAGCCCCTTCATCTCGACCCATCGCTGCCTGTAGAAAGCTGTTACACGATAACAACACACTTACGTCGTCAGTCCAAGCGTGCCATTTCATTTGAGAGCGAGGATCATCCCTGCTGCCCCGGCGACGAGAACTGCATCAATGAGAAGCTCGAACGTGTGCGTCTGGAGTTTCTGGACGAGACGTTTCGCAATCATCGAACCGACGAGCAATGCGATGCCAATGGCAAGCCCACGTGTGAGGACGGGCAGCATGATTAGCGACGAGCCAGTACCGACAACGCCGCTGAGCACGCCAGCACCGAAGGCGAGGAAGAAGAGAAGTAATAGCACGATCATCGGCTCCAGGGTCAACCGGGGCCGTCGCTCGCAGCCGCAAGAAGAGGCACCAAGATGTCGCTGACAGGCGTCGGAATGCCGTGAACCTGGCCGCGACGCGCAATGACGCCGTTGCGAATATCCCATTCGAGCGGTCGGCCAGCTTCTCGATCCGTGAGGATGGAAGTGCTCATGTCTGCGGGAGCCGCCCGGAACTTATCGAGGATCTCCTGCGGCACTTCGTCACCGAGTTCTGCGCCTTCTGCTCGTGCCACGGACAGGCACTCCTGTAAATAAGCCAGAGTAAGCCTGGCGATATCAGCACGCCCGAACATGCCCGAGCGGCGGTGCGTGAGCGCCATGAGTCCAGCCACTGCGTTCTGCAATAGTTTGCGCCAGGCCAGTGAGCTGAAATTCGCGGCCAGGTCTACGGAGCACCGCGTGCCTTGTAGCGCTTTGGCCACTGAGCAGGAAGCTGGCGTGTCTGGCAGGCTGAGGCGTACCTCGCCGCGCAAGCGTACTGAGCCATCTGACTGCACCTGTGCGGGAAACCACACGACAGCAGGAACGATCTGTCCGGGCAGAGAGTACGTCGCGAGCCTATCCAACTGTTCAACCCCGTTCTGGAGCACGCATACAACCGTCTCCGGGCCGGTCAACACCTTGAGCCATTCTGCTGCCGCGTCGATTTGTGTGGACTTGACTGCCAGAAAGACAAGATCAGCCGTGCGAGTGATTTGCGCCGGATTCGTCTGTACCGGACCGGGCACGGTGACATAGTGGTCGCCGTCTTGCAGGGTCAGGTGATCGCGGGGTGTACGTCCACACAGCAGCGGTGTGCGGCCGACTTCGTGTAACGCCGCCGCGACTGTGGTGCCGATGGCACCTGGACCCACAACAGCGACAATCGTATTGATTTCAGCGTCCATGAATGCGGACTCCTTGCAACAGAATCTACTTACGTGGTGGTTGTGCCCTTCACAAAGGGTATGTAATATATTACACATGAATAAAGAAATTGGTAATGGAATTTCAGAAGGCGAGCAGCGGTTACAGCAATGGCTTGGCAGCATTCACGCCCGAAGCGGCGGACTTGCTGCAAGTGAGGCTAAAGTTGTCGATCTCCTGCTTGTCGATCCTTTGTTTGTCGGTACCAGCACGACAGCACAGGTTGCCACCCGTGCTGGTGTATCACCGCCGACAGTAATACGCGCTGCACGAGCAATCGGGTTCACCGGGTTCACTGAACTTAAGATAGAGATTGCCCGGGCTCGTGGCACTGCCCGGTTCTTTGCCCCGCCTGAAGTCCTCACAGCGGATGCGACGCTGGCATCGGTGCTGGAAACATCAATTCGTGCTGGTGTAGACGCACTGACTGCGCTCAGCGGTGCTATCGAAATCTCCGCCCTTGATGAGGCGGTCGATTTAATCCAGGGTGCACGCCAGGTATTTGCATTTGGTGCTGGCCCCTCTGCAACGGTTGCCGCTGATGCGGTCTTTCGGTTGCGGACGGCGGGTGTGATAACCATCAGTATCCAGGATTATTTATCAGCCATGATTGCTGCCCGCCTCCTCGGTCCAGGAGACGTAATCATCGTCGTCAGTTCAACTGGTCGCACATCATCCACACTCGCCGTCGCTGATGCTGCATCCTCGGCTGGAGCATCGCTTATCGCAATAACTAACCAGTACGATACTCCACTGGCAACACTCGCCAATGTTTCACTCGTTGTTGGCGGAGTGCCACTACCGGCACAGATGGCCGCTGCGGGGAGTAGGCTTGCTCAGCTCGTCGTTATTGATACGCTGGTCGCAGCCCTCACTCTGCGAGATAAAGAACAAAATCGCCGGGCTGAACGGGCGGGCATTGATTTACCGGATATAACTTGATGCAGTTAAGCGCGGTTGCGATGATTCTTACTGCTGCGGTAGCTCATGCAGTTTGGAATATAGCCTCAAAATATAAGAAGGAAGACACACTTGTGTTCGTCTGGACCTACAGCTGTGCCTCAGCATTGCTATGGGTTCCTATCAGCCTCATTCTGATAGTTGATGGACAACAGGCGTTCGACTGGCGACTCGCTGTCGCGGCAGTTATTTCGTCTGTACTTCATATCGCTTATTCTCTAATCTTGCAGGCTGGCTACGAGCGAGCCGAACTTGGTATTGTTTATCCGATTGCTCGGGGAAGCGGGCCGGTTCTGACAATACTGTTTGCAACCCTGCTCATGGGTGAACGGCTTTCAGCAAACGCTTTACTTGGCGCGCTTCTCATTATCGCAGGTATTTTTGTCGCTACTGGCAATCCGTTCAGGAGCGGAAGCCGACCTCTACAGGGAATGCTATGGGGGGCAGCAACGGGGACCACCATCGCTGGCTATACCCTCTGGGACGGTTATTCGATAATCTCTCTGCGCCTGGATCCAGTGAGCTATTACGCCAGCACACTCCTGCTACAGAGTCTGATTCTTACCCCTGGGGCGATGCGACGACGATATCGAATTTCAACTACTTTACGTGTGGATATCATCCCAATCCTTATCATTGCTGTATGCTCTCCACTTGCCTACATCCTTGTACTGACAGCCATGCAGAGCATGCCACTGGCACTCGTCGCTCCTCTCAGGGAAACATCCATTATTATCGGCTCTCTTCTTTCGTACTGGCTGTTTCGTGAAAATCATCTGGCACGCCGGATTGCCGGTGCATTAGTGGTGCTGTCCGGCATAGCAATGATTAGCCTTTGATCGCTCCGTTGGATGCCAATACTACGAGTGACAAAGGCTCAGGGTTGCTATGTTCCTTAAAGGCAACAGCGCAGGGAAATATACCTTCGCAGGAAACACGCAAAGCCATCGAAAATGTTGCTAGGAAGATGTGTTGCAAGCGACGGATATGGAACCAGATATCGCGATGGCGGCATCGGAATCCCCCACAGTGCTTGCAATAATGATGCATGCGCCAGTCGTCGCCTCATTGTCAGCACGGATCATTCGTCAATATGCCCCGATTATGGTAATGGTATCGAGTCCGCTTCCGCTGTCTGTGGCTGTTAGCGCCAATGAGATAAGACTGTAAAAACGGCCATCAGTCCTGGCATTGGCATCCAGTACCACCATTATTTAAATGTTCTGTGGACACACGCTGCTATTGGAAGGTTAATCCCTGGTCGAATGATTATCCATGCAGGTGCTTTTCCAGCCAGGCCTGATGGCAATAACCAGCTTGATCGCAAAGCTATGCCACATAGCACTATTGGCTTTATAATCATTAACGGTAAAAGTGGTATTGAATAGTTATACGCCGATGCAGCACATTCAACATGTAGCCTGATTCTGATGACCACTTTCGTTAGAAATGGCTTACTCCATACCGAGAGTTCGTGATGCTCAAAACAGAAGATCTCAACACCATGATATCAATTGATGAGATTCACTTTGCTGACTGGCAAATCTGGCCACAGCTAAGGATTCTGTTACATCGGGGTAAGCCAGTAAGAATTTCTGCCAGAGCTTTTGACGTTCTGGTTGTTCTGGTGAGTGCTGAAGGTAAAGCGGTAAGTAAAGAATCTTTACTTACTCAAGTGTGGGGAAATGAAATCGTCGAAGAAAATAATCTTCAGGCACAAATTTCAGCTATACGCCGCATACTGGGTCATGACCGCCATCTACTGATTACTGAATTTGGTTGTGGTTATCGCTTTAATATCAATAAACTGCCAACTGAACCGCTCTCTAAATCAGAAATACCTGAGCCCGCTGTTACCCCTTTTCTAGCGTCGATTCTGGGGCGTGATAAAGCTGTGCAGGAATTATGCGCCTTATTGGATCAATACCGTCTGGTGACGATTACAGGCTCAGGGGGCGTGGGTAAGACTCGTTTGGCATGGGAAGTCGTCAGCCTTACACACTCGCATTTTCCTGATGGAATATGTGTGGCTGAACTGGCGCATATCACCGAAGCATCCAGCTTGCTATCTGTTATTTCACAAGCGCTCCATCTTCCATTAGCTGCCATTCATAATGATGCCGATTTACGGCAACAGCTTGCACGGCGTCGATGTTTACTGCTGATTGATAACTGTGAACATGTAATTAGTGAACTGGAACCAGTTATTACGTTTCTCCTGCACCTGGCTCCCCATATAAAACTGTTGTTGACCAGCCAGGTAGCGTTACAGGTTGCCGGCGAGCAACAATATCTACTACCGCCATTACAAGTTCCTGAGAGCGAAGAGGCTGATACCCACGAGTTACTGACTTTTGACAGTGTCCGCCTCTTTATCGAACGCGGGCAGGCCAACCGACATAATTTCCATCCATCAGCCAGCGAACTGTCGTTGATTGGCGAGTTATGCCGTCATCTTGACGGTCTGCCGTTGGCGATTGAACTTGCGGCCTCCCGTCTGCCAGTCATGAGTGTCAAAGAGATCTATAGCCGACTGGAAGACCGTTTCCAGCTATTGAGCAATACGCACAGCTCTCTGGTGCCCAGACATCAGAAAATACTGACCACGCTGGAGTGGACTTATCAGTTACTCAACACACGTGAACAAAGATTATTTTGCTCTCTGGGGATCTATACCGATATGTTCAGTGTGAAATCAGTAAGCGACTTTCTGCTTATTAAAGACAAGCATCGCTGGCAGGTTGTTGACGATCTGCAAAGATTGCTGTCTTTATCCCTGATTCAGGTCAGTACTCAGGTACCAGAGACCCGTTTCCGCCTGCTGGAAACCATGCGCCAGTTCGCATGCGATAAACTCAGGCAACAGGGTGAATATACTGGTCTTGAGGCCCGTTTTGCCGGTTATTATAAAGATCTGGTAGAAGAGGCCCGAGGTGATTGGTTTATGCTGCCAACGGGACAGTGGCGTGAACGTTATAGCCATATGCTTAATGATTTGCGGAGTGTATTACAGCAAACGTTGACTGAGGGGGCAGATCCCTCTAAGGGGCTTGAGATCTTACAAGAGATGACCCCTTTTTGGATTGAATATTCACTCTACGATGAATGTCAGCGCTATATCTATCCTCTGCTTTATGAAAATACTTCTCGGGTAGTATTAACGCTACACCAGAGAATGAATCTCAGCGCTGTAGCAGGTAAGGCGTCAACCTGGGCAAAAGGCCCTACGCCTGAAACACATTCAGCCTGGAAAACCGCGCTGGCACTTGCAGAAAAGCTCGACGACAAAGAAATACGTTTACAGGCTCATTACGGATTATGGTTGTATTATCTCCGTACTGGCGAGCTGGATAAAGCGCTTGAGCATGCGCAATCTATGTGCGAGCTAGCACGGTCCATTAGTGACGAGGAGGCGATGGCAACCGGGCTGCGTATTCTCGGTGTATCCCTGCATTTTTTGGGACGTCATTATGTCGGGCGTGATTATCTCCAGCAATCTCTTGACTGGTATGAACATGGCGAATTAAGTCACTCTTTCCGTTTTGGTCTTGATCAAGAGACCGCCGGTCAGGCCTTTCTGTCTCGTTTACTATGGTTACAGGGTGAGTATAAGGCCGCGAAACAGATGGCATGGCGCGGTGTTAAAAAAGCTGCTCGTTTGCAGCATGTCTGTTCTCTTTGCTGTGCACTGGCTGAAGGCGCTTGTATGACAGCGGCACTGGATCGTAATCCACGTTGGGTTATAAGGGCCGCAAACTGGCTTATTCATCTGGCAGAAAGGCATGATTTGTATTTCTGGAAGACATACGGCGAGCTGTTTCTTGTTTGGGCCAAACAGTTCAGTCATACCGATGTTAGTCAGACCACACTGTTTAGCTCGTTGCGGGCGATGGGATTAGACTGGCAATATTCCCCCTTGTTGTCAGAAATTGATACCGGGTTATCGCTGAGAACCGCCCGCCAGGATCATGAAAACTGGTGCACGCCTGAGCTGATGCGTCTTTCTGCCACTCAATTACCTCCTCAGGAGCAACGCCTGCTGTTGGAGCAGGCCCTAGACAAAGCGCACCAGCAACAGGCTCATGGCTGGGCCCTCCGTATTGCTTATTCATTGGCGACATTGCAGGCTGAAGCCGGGGAAAAATGGGCTGCTAAACAATTGATACAGGACGCTTTACATGATGTTGATGTCTCAGATAGGGCGACGGATGTAAGAAATGCTATGGCACTATGTGCCCGAATGGAGACCTGAATATTTACGTCTCACGGTTATTAACATCCCCAGGATCACGAGCCCTGCCCCCGCTGTAGAAATCAGCGCCCAGTTATGAGTTGTCTCCCATATCCAGGTGGCAGTCAGTGAGCCACATGCTCCGCCAATAAACATAACGCACATAAATAGTGTATTAAGGCGGTTTCTGGCATCCGGACGCAAAGAGTAAATCGTGTGCTGATTAGCTATTAGTACACATTGTTCACCCGCATCCAGTAGTAGAATGCCCACCACCATACCCGCCATACTGTTCCATCTCCAAAAAACAGCCCAAGCCAGCAGCATGAGTATCACACCAAAAACAACCATTCGGAATGGTCCCTGACGATCGCTGAAACTTCCCGCCAGAGGCGCGCACAGAATACCGATTAACCCCAAAGCAGCCAGGGTTCCGGTTACCCCTGCACCGTAATCGTAGCGATGAGCTAACCAGAAAGGGAGCACGGTCCACAGCACGCTGAAGGAGGCAAACAGCATTGCTTGTGTAAGAGTTGCACCACGCACCTGCGGCTCGCTTTTCCACAGCTGTCCTAATGAACGTAATACCGCCAGATAGTTAAACTTTGGCGTTGGCAACGACTGAGCAGGCAAAATGCGCAAGATGAAAAATATAGCCAGCAAAGTCATGATCGCGCCGAACAAAAAGACACCGCGCCAGCCGAAGTACTGACCAATAAGGCCTCCGATAGCCCGGCCAGCAAGGATACCTGCCAGGACACCGCTCATCACCGTACCCACGGTTTTACCTCGTGCAGAAGTTCTGGAGAGCGAGGCGGCAAGCGGCACTATCTGTTGGGCTACTGTTGCAGCCATCCCGGTAAGGAAGGAGAAGAACACCAACACTGTCGCCGTTGGCGATAACATCATGCCGATCAGTGCCAGGAAAAGCACCTGCGCTTGACGCAGGATAATCCGCTGACGTTCAATATAATCGCCCAGTGGGATCAGAAAGAATAAGCCCACCGCATAGCCTAACTGGGTGCCCATGGGGATCAAAGAAACAGCCCCCCATTCATTGGGAAAGGATCCGGCAATTAAATTCAGGACAGATTGATTAAAATAAATATTAGCTACAACAATACAGCAAATAATCGCCAGCATAAGAATCCTGGCAGAAGAAAGCTCATGATTGTCCGTTCGCATTGACCACTCCTGGCTCTAAACTCAATATCGTCTGGAGTATAAGCAGACGGAAATCCCAACTCTTTGACCGCTTTTTTCAGACGTCTGAATTCTGATGCACAAGCTCCTGAAAAAGAGATTTGTTACTAATACTGCTCATGTTATTAACTGTGCTTAACTTGAGGAGCAGCAAATGGATTTAAAACTGACTGGAAAAGTGGCTCTGGTAACCGGAGCCCGAACCGGAATTGGTTTCAGCATTTGTGAAGAACTGGCCGTGAATGGTGTGCATTTAGTCATGGTGGCCAGACGAGAACCTGAGCTGATTCTGGCTGCGAAAAAAATATCAGAGAAATACGGTGTTTCGGTGCTGCCTGTTGCCGGGGATGTGACTGATCCCAAACTCCCTTCCTTGGTGGTTGAACAAGTGGAAAAGGTTTTTCAGCGTATTGATTTACTGGTAAATAATGCCGGAAGAGCACATACGGGAACGCTGTTAACCACTTCGGAAGAAGACTGGCAGCTAATGACTGAGACCAAACTCTCCGCCATGCGACGTTTTTGTAAGGCCGTCATCCCCGGGATGCAGAAACGAAACTGGGGGCGTATTGTTAATATCTCATCCATTGGCGGTATCTATCCTAACCCGCAACTTACCGTCTCACACGCACTGAGCGCCGCTATCAACAACCTGACCCGTAGTTTAGCACTTAGCGTGGCTCAGGATGGCATTCTGGTCAATGCGATCGGAGTGGGTGCTGTCGCGACGGATAATTGGGCGCAGAATATGCTACCGAATGTCCGCAATCGTCGTCCTGAACTGAATGACAGAACAGACGAAGAGGTAATGGCATTACTGGGTAAAGAGAAAACGCCTGTGGGCCGCTTTGGACTTCCTGAAGATATTGCTGCGATTACTGCGTTCCTGCTTTCTGGAAGGAATCAGTTTGTTACTGGACAGACAATCGAAGCATCAGGCGGAGCAGACAGATTTATGTAATTTCTTCCATTCAACTCAAATAATTTTTGAGGATTGAATTAGTTTAACTTGGTATTTGTTCTTCTTTTCAACCACTGCGAAATATGAGGCCGGACATGGGGGTCTGAAACGCTAAGAAGCCCCCGAGCCAATATAATCCAAACTTCATAACGTAATAGATACCGCGCCATGAAATTAATTTCACTGGAAAATCCATGGAATTTTTTAAAAAAACAATAGATATGGAAGGAAACCACTATGTCAAAAAAACAAACCCTATCAAATACAAACTATAGTTCGCCTGACTGGCTGACTATCCGTGAAGCAGTCGACGTGATAAATAAAAAAGGACTGAAAATTAAAAAAAAGTGACATTTACAGATATGCATTACATGGCAGCATTCATCTCTCTATTTACTTTCAATCGCCAATTTCATTACGTAAAGTACAAAGATCGGGCTACAAATTAAGGCTTAGATCATCTGAGATGTCATCAATAAATCGTTTGTGCCTTCTTGACAAGAAAACTTTTATTAAGGGGCATAATTTTATTATTAGCACTACTGGCAAATATATCATTCCCACAGAGAGAGTTATTGACACTCTATTGATTGGATATGAATATGTTCTAGTACAAAAATTACTTGCCAAATCTCTTAAAATACCATTGCCTGTAACAGGAGCTATTGATTTTAATCATGGCATAACAGTTAGCTTACAAGGAGAAGTATTTCAACTATTCGACAGAATGACATGGCAAGAAAGAATAACACAAAAAATTATGCAACTCCCTAAAAAAATCTCACTAGATGTACATGAAGAGATATTCTCACAGAGGATAAATAATTACCTGGAAAAAGAGTATTTCCCGGCTCATCTTTTACCTCGGGATGCCTGGTTTGTTATTCGACATGCTGAACTTGATAAATTAATTGACATCACAACCAATAACAGTGTGCCCCCATCATCTTCAACGCGAATATCAACACCACTATCTCGTTTTCTCTGGCTAGCCTGTAAAAACAATGAAGTCATCCGTCCATTAATTAATAAACCGTACAAACTACTATCAATTTTCGAACAATGGGCATCTGACGAAGGCATTACCGACAGGCTCAGTGGTGATACGTTAAAAACTGCACTCGTACGCGGTTCCCCCACATCAATGTCGGATTGACGCAAGTGAAATTTACTAAACCCAAATGTCCGTATTAAGGACTCTAAAATCAGTAATACGGACATAATTAATTTCTCTGACTCTTTTTTCCTTGTCACCTCAAGGGACATTGTATTTCTGTACTACTGGTATCAATACATATCATCAATTATCAAGCATTAGAAAAGTAAAAGCAAAACAGTACTTAAATGCTCGCAACCACGCATATACATAAAAGTCACTCCTTATTAAAGGAGGGTTTAGTCGAATTGCATAGGTTCGCTCGAATCCAAAACCCACAAAATAGATTAACCTTAGCTCATCCAACTATTAAATACATGCATGGGTTCGTAATTATATTCCAATTAATGAATCCGACTGTACTAACCGATACCTTACACATGCAAAAGCATGAAAAAACATATTGCACAGGAAGCCTTAAGTTCATTTACAATGAAATAAATGAGAATTTTTATTTTCTTCAAAAATCTATAACAGATGTACTAAGACCATTATTACAAGATGAACCCCGCCCATAATCCAGATGCTTACTAAGGATTTAAAAACTCATCCTTATGATACGGGTAATTGCCTTACCCCCAGGAAGAGTTATTTTTAATATTGACGGCATTTTTTCTATACCGGTGTGGTGGGACATTATATCTTTTTCGAAATGCCCTAGTTAATGATTGCTGAGAGTCAAAGCCAAATCGCATCGCTATGTTTATCAAAGGTTCATTTGTTGTGATAATAGCATCTAAAATAAGACATAATTTTTTCTCTCTGATGAAACCTCCTAGACTCTGACCGGTTTCAGATAAAAACACTCTCTGCAAATGCCATTTTGAATATCCGGATTTGATAGCCACATCATCAATTTTTAGTGGCATCTCGATATCATTGTTTATCCAAATAATTAAGTCACTTACAAAATCTTTTCTGTTTTTCATAACCGAAACCTCATAGTTACTCTACCAGAAATACATTCTCATCAGGCATTTAGATCAAGAACTAACAATCCATAAGTTCTGCATAAATCCTCAATAGAGACCATACTTTTTATTATGGTGTGATGGATATACTCGCAGACAGTCCAGCCACCAATTCAACTCCATCCGGCAATCTGTCAATATGAATCCGAACCGGGATACGCTGCGCGAGCCGCACCCAGCTAAAGGTTGGCTCGACATTAGGCAGGCCAAGCCCCCCGGTCTCGTCATTGTTATCATCTATTCCGCGTCCGATACTCTCAACATGACCCGTGATCACCGGCTTAAATCCCATCAGCGTTATGTGTGCAGTATTTCCCGTGCGGATATGTTGCAACTTAGTCTCTTCAAAATAGCCAACCACCCAAAAACTATGGGCATCAATGATGGCAACTTTAGTTTCTCCCGCTGTGGCATAGTCGCCAGGGCGAAGTCGCAAATGTGTGACATAGCCCGCAACCGGAGACCGAACAATAGCATGCGATAAGTTAAGCTCTGCAAGGTCCAGCACAGCCAGTGCACCGTGGTAATTGGCCGCAGCGACGCTGGCTGCGCTGGCTGTTTGCTGTAAATCCTCGCTGGAAATCACCCCTTTAATCTGAGAGCGTCGCCTCGCCGCATCCTGGCGCATCAGCATTTCATGACGTTTCGCCTCAACATCTGCCTGTGCGCTGTCCACTGCCAACCTCAACCAGTGCGGGTCGATGGAATAGAGCACATCGCCCCGATTAACCCACTGATTATCGCGGACGGACACATTCAGCAACGGTCCGGAGACATTCGGCGCAATCTGTACCACATCCGCACGAACCCGACCATCACGGGTCCAAGGGGTTTGCGCATAATGTTTCCAGAGAATAAAAGCCAAAAGCGTAGCCACCGCCACAGCGCTGAACGTCAGCACGTAGCGGCCCAGTAGAGAAAGTAACGATTTCATTTAAAAAAACCCCAGTTCGGTCAGTCCCTGCAACAGCAGGTAAAAAGTAATAATGAAGACGGAAAAATCGATCATCGGTCTAAAGGGCAAGCGGCGGTAACCCTTGCTGAAAGAGAAAAGATGTACGAGAAATAGTGTACAGGTCAGTGCAACGAGGGCAATTACCAGCAGACCGGGTACAAAAACGCCCTCAATATTGAAATCATTGATCATTAGCAGGCTCCATTTTCTGAACGCTTAATGCGCAGTAAAGATCAACCAGTTGATCAACATAATGCCGCGATAGTTCATCTGTTACGCTCAAGCTGCGCTCAGTCAGACTGGCGATCCGTTGAAGTAAGGTGTCAATATTTGTCGAGTGTGTAAGAAGAGTGAGCACTTCTTTTATTTCTTTGTTCGCATGCGCATCACATCGGCGTAATCGCATTACACACAGCCCTATACGCAGGGCGTACAACAAATGATGTGCCCGTTCCGGTGACTGTCCGCTGCGCTGCAATCGCGGCAGTATCAACGCTGCCCGATCGATCATAAGGTTGGTCCAGAGGGTTTCGTCTGTATTCAGCTTACCTTCCACGCTGCGGTTAATATCTCGCTGGCATAATTGAAGCAGCCGTTTTATCGCCGAATCAGCCTGCACAGTTTGCAGTAGGCTCATGCCGAGCACTGCAAAACCAGTAGCAGAAAATAGTGCGATAGAGGTATTCACCGCCACGGCAAAATCCCCGCTGTAGTGGGCACCCAGCTCGCACAAAATAGGCAGCGTCAGTGTGATCCCCATAGCCATAAACGTGGTAGGCGGTCTGGCCTGGAGCGATCCGGCAAGCAGATATACCGGAGCTAAAACCGTTACCAGCACGATAAAATCACTGACTTGTGGTAGTAGAACGAAGCTGTAGATCAGGCTTATCACAACGCCCCAGAAGGAGCCGATAATGTACTTAACAATATGCGGGGCAGGCGTATCGAAGCTGCCAAACAGTGTGCAACAAACGCCAAGGATAGAAACCGCCGTACCACCATCAGGCCATGCCGAGAAAATCCACACCAGACAGCCGCTCATAATGATGGCGAAAGCGCCCAGTGCGGTGCGGGCAGCAGTAAGAGGATCGCGGTGGAATACATATCCTTTCACGGTATTCTTTTCCGAGTGCGCAGGCGTCTGTTTCGCGTGATGAATGGCATCCGAAAGACGATAGCACTGCTGCACAAGGACAATGGCCTCTAACAGGTAGCGCATAAAACTTACACGCAGCGCTTCTTCAAACGTCAGCTCATACACTGAATAGCGCTGTAGTAATTTTTCACTCCTTTTTTTGAGCGCTTCACCCTCGCTTTTGAATTTTCCTTCATCTTTGCAGGCCAGCCAGACCTCAACATCACCCAGCAGAATTTGCACATCTACAGGTATCGTCGCTATCAGAGCTAAACGGTCGCGTAACTCACAGTTAACAATGACTAATCGCGCAAGCCGATCATGAAGCCTTTTTCTCGCTTGCCGGACCGGTACAGAGAACGCAAAATCATAAGGGATATGATGGCTGATACCCTGCAGGAACTGTAATGCCAGTGCCATATGCAGCGGCCCGGAAACAGCGTCGGGTTTGCCTGCTAAAGTATCTGCGACACGCTGTCGTGCCGAGAGCAGCGTCTGCGACAATTTACTGTTGAACTGGCCCGTTATGCGCGCGGGCAATACATAGCGATGAATAAGTGCCGCGCAGAAGATACCGATCATGATTTCCTGTACCCGAACAATAGCGATGTTAAAAATCGCACCAGGATCGGATACCGCAGGGAAGCCAATCAGACTCGCAGTGTAACCAGCCAGGACAAAACCATAGGCGCGGGGCGTGCGTTCCAGCAAGGATAAATAGAGGCAGAAGGTGATCCAGCCCGTCAGTATCACACTGAAAAATAACGGCATATTCACAAAAGCAGGTACAATTAATACCGTTATGCCCGCGCCGACTACCGTTCCCACCAGACGATACAGACTTCTGCTCAGCGACGCTCCGACGGAGGTTTGGGAAACAATATACACGGTGATAATTGCCCAAGAAGGCCGCTCCAGGCCAATTGACAGTGCAATGTAGTATGCGAGCATCGCTGCGGCAAAACTCTTCGCGGAATAGAGCAGAGCGTTCGCATCATTCAGTAGTGAAGGAGAAGCCATACCGCGAAGACGTTGGCATATCGTGTGTAAAAAATGAAAGTAACTCGCGTTAATTTTTTTCATGCCGGAAATTATTACCGGCTTGCATATCCACTTAAATACTCTATTCTGTCAAAAAATACCTAAATGTTGCCAATCTATGTTACCCCCACTCGCCAATACGCTGTTTGATCCGGATGCCACCCCCTGCCCCGCAGTCGCGCGTCATTTGGATTTTGTCGATTACGCGGCCGAAGTGCCTGTGCATACGCACCGCAAAGGGCAATTGATTATTGCCCTCTATGGGGCGGTCATTTGTCGCGCCGAAAATGATATCTGGATCGTGCCGCCTGATTGTGCCGTCTGGATCCCTGGGGGAGTGCCGCACAGCGCCAAAGCTACTTGGAATGCGCATCTCAACTATCTGTTTATCGAACCTGGAGCTGTCGCGCTGCCGGAGCGATGCTGTACTCTGGCAATTTCCAGTCTGATTAAAGAACTTGTTGCCCGTTTAACCCGCGAGGGCGTCGAATATCCACCGGAAAGCCATCCCGCCAGACTGACCAGAGTAACACTCGATGAATTAGCCACCATGCCTCAGCAGAAACTGAGCCTCCCTGTGTCGTCGCATCCTAAAATCCGCGCCATGGCCGATGCTCTGGTCAGTCAACCTGATGACCGAAGCACATTCAAAGCATGGGCAAAAAGACTGGCGCTTAGCGAGCGTTCTCTCGCGCGTTTAATGCTGCGCGAAACCGGGTTGACGTTCGGACGCTGGCGTCAGCAACTGCAACTGATAATTGCTCTCCGGGAACTGGCTAGCGGCGTTTCGGTTCAGAATGTTGCAGCTAATCTGGGGTATGAATCGGTTAATGCGTTTATCACCATGTTCAAAAAAACAATGGGCAGTACACCCGCGCACTATTTTGCCGAACGGAAAACAAGCGCACACTTAACCGATATTTAGCGACATCAGGTTATCCAAGAAACCAGAGGTGAGTCATAGAGCCGTATGCAGCATCCTGACGTATCCGTCTCCCTGTGCGGGGTACCGCACCACAGAATCTTTACCACATGGAACCTCCAGCCAGGACCATATTGCCTCAGCCGCCTTAACGATAACAAGAATCAAAGGACAGTATTATATCTGCTGGATCGGTCTATACATGATCGGGAAGCACAATCAATTCAGCATTGTGTCAAGGAAGTAGTTGAGCATATATGTTTCGACCACACAGAACACTTCTATGACCATGCTTCATAGCGTATTGCTGCCAGAGTGGTAACGCCCCCCTGACTGAAATTCGCAATGAATGTATTTAACCGCATCTTTTTATTCTCTTCATAATCACGCTAAACCATAACGCCGTTGCAACAGCGACACGCTGGAAACTGCCCTGCAGCATCCCCCTTCACCACATCCTTATCCAACTAACGACGTATTTATTTTACTACAAAACCGTACTAAGGACCTTCCCGTCCGTAATAAGGGGCCCTCGACTTCCCCTAAGTTTTCTGCTGTGTTTTTTTATTTTCTCTGGACATATACCAGTTATTCCACAACAGGAGAATACGATGACATCACATCAGTTATTACGTTTAAAACAGGTCGAAGAAAAAACCGGCCTAAAACGCTCCCAGATTTACCTGTATATGAAAAGTGGTTCGTTCCCACGGTCTATAAAAATTGGACCGGCAAGTGTGGCATGGCTCGAATCGGAAATTGATGAATGGATCAACCTTAAATTAGCCGGGCGAGAAGCCAGTTGAAAACACCTGTCTGTTTTACCTTCTTCCCGAACTACAGAGTGAGGAGATAATATGATGATCCCATCAGTTAATTACACCATTCTGACAGATGCTTTGCGCGCTTTGCATGAAGGGAATATTCGTTACTGCGAATTACTGGGATTTACTTTCGACGAAATGAATGCGCTCAGTCAGCTATCACTTGATGAACTCTTTGCCGTCAGCCGGATGGCAGCTCCTTTTATTGCGGTCACAGTCCGTCATGATGTTTTGCATCATTTACTGGCGCAGGCTCACCAGGAATACCTGCGACATCAGCAGATTAACAAGGCCATCCGCTTGGGTGGTTCTATCGCATTGCTCAACCAGTTTTTTGGCCTGACGTCTAATGACGTCTGCCTTCGCCGTCGGTTACTGGGTGTCAGCGTGCCGTATGGCCGGACGCCTGAACCGGATGAGAAGACGGATGCTTCTATCTGGCGGCAATGGCAACAACGCCGGGTGGAAAACTTGGAGTCGCCAGATGCGCTGATGGCCATGATGCAGATAACTGAAGTCCTGCTACCAAGGTTCCAAAGACTGTCTCTCACCACCGTCTGGAAGCGCATCACACTCTGCGAAAAGGAAGTCGCCAACAGGAGGGCATCACATGCCGGATGAGATCGACCGCGATCAGGAGTTCAATGAACAACGACTGGAAGAGATGATTGAACAGAGCCGTTTCAAACCAGGAACAACACCATCATTATTCCACTGCCGTTTATGCGGTAAACCTATTCCTGAAAAACGACGGCAAGCACTACCGGGCGTAACAACCTGTACGGAATGTCAGGATAAACTTGAACGCCGTCGGTGTTAAATGTGAGCCAAAAGACGTATGAGTAATAAAGAGCCTGTACACCATTCTGTGTAAATGCCTTTTCTCAGAAGTGACCGCTCAGGCGGTCACCGAACTCGATGATAAAACGGCTCATTGCCATGCGCCAGTCCCTCAGCGGCATCGTCCATTTTTGTGAGGCGGCCTGGATTGCCAGCCACACGACCTTTTTCACTGACTCATCCGTCGGGAACACCTTGCGCTTTTTGATCGCATGCCTGATCACGCTGTTCAGTGACTCAATGGCGTTGGTCGTGTAGATGACTTTGCGGATATCTGCCGGGTAGGCGAAGAACGTCGCAAGGTTCACCCAGTTTGCCGTCCAGCTCCGGCTTATCTGCGGATAGCGGCTGTCCCAGGCGCTGGCGAGCGCTTCCAGCGCCTGCAGACCTGCTTCTTCCGTCGGCGCCTGGTAAATCGCCTTCAAATCGCGGGTAACGGCCTTGTAATCTTTCCAGGAGACGAACCGCAGGCTGTTGCGCACCATATGTACGATGCACAGCTGGATGCGGGCCTCCGGATATACCGCGTTTATGGCGTCCGGGAAGCCTTTCAGTCCGTCGACACAGGCGATGAGGATGTCGTTCAGGCCGCGATTCTTCAGTTCTGTCAGCACATTCAGCCAGAACTTCGCGCCTTCATTTTCGGCCAGCCACATACCCAGCAGTTCCTTCTGGCCTTCGATGTTGATGCCCAACGCCAGGAACACGGATTTATTGATGACGCGACTGTCCTGCCGGACCTTAAGGACAATACAGTCAAGGTAAACAATAGGATAGATTGCATCCAGTGGCCGGTTTTGCCACTCAACAACCTGCTCCATGACGGCGTCAGTGACTTTTGAGACCAGCGCTGGCGAGACATCCGCGTCGTACATCTCTTTGAATGCAGTCGCTATCTCGCGGGTGGTCATCCCTTTGGCGTACAGGGATAAAATCTGATTATCCATCCCGGTGATGCGGGTCTGGTTTTTCTTCAGCAACTGAGGCTCAAAGGTGGCTTCGCGATCCCGGGGAGTACGCAGTTCAAGTGGACCATCCGCAGTCGCTACGGTCTTTGTTGAGTAGCCGTTGCGGGTATTGGAGCCCGGTTTAGGCTGATTTTTATCGTACCCCAGATGGTGAGACATCTCAGCATTGAGAGCCGCCTCAACGCTGATTTTCTTCAGCAGACGATCGAACTGGCTAAGATCGTCGGGAGTTTTGAGATTTTTGGCCAGTTCATTAGCCAGAGCCTGCAACTGTTTTTCGTCCATAAAGTAACCTGCCTTTGATGTTGAATTGAACATATCAAAATCAGGCAATTACACAAATTTATGTACAGGCTCGTAATAAATTCTCATACGTCTTTATCTGTATCAGAAAATAAAAATAAACCCCCATAATTTACTTCCACTTCCTTTCCTGTTCCCCCCTTTCTTTATTTATCCATCCGATTAACTCTTTCATTTTTGTTTTGAGTTTATCGTTCATGACTCGATCCAGATCCCTCATGCTGAACACGCCATTACAGAATGGTTGCCCTGATGGACGTTAATTCGTCCGGGCCGGGTATTGCTCTTTAATAATACGGAACGGGCTGTCACAAAACCACAATTCAGGGTGCCGCTGAATGTTCTCGCTGACCCGTTAAAACCGGAATGCAGAATCGGGATGTGACCCGTTTATTTCAATCGTTGTCGTTCTGATGAGAAGATAATTCATGAGAAAACCCATCTACCACGTATTTGTCACCCAGGAAGGCCCGCCTGATATGCAAGGCGAAAAAAACACCTACTGGACCAGGGTTGGTGTGGCATTTGCTCACAACGGCAAGCCCGGCCTGAATATTGTCCTGACACCCGGTATTGCGGTTTCCGGCAAACTGGTCCTGCTTGAGCCACGAGAGGATAGCAATCTGCCACAGAGTACCGAGCCCGGCGAAACGGCGCTTTAACCCTTCTTTATTACGCCTTACTCCGCAGCGTGCCGGGTCGACTGACTGGCACACTGCCTTCAATTCCGAGGCCATCATGCTTTCCACCACTGCCTTTCTGGCGGCGGCCATGCAGTGTGCCGCCAGCATTCATCCGTCCACTGCGCTCGACGTGGCACGGGTGGAGTCCGGTTTTAACCCTTATGCCATCGCCGAAATTATTCCGAAGGCCACTCGCTCCCTCGGAGATAACAATGTTATCTCCCATCAACCCGCCAGCCGGGACAAAGCTGAGCTCATTATTCGCCGCCTCGTGACACAAGGCCGCCGTTACTCTGTGGGGCTGATGCAAATCACCAGCACCAATTTCCGTCATTACGGTGTAACGGCCACTGACCTGCTTGATCCCTGCACCAATTTGTCCGTTTTTGAACGCATTCTCAGCGACTGCTACCAACGTGGCGGTTCTCTTAAAAGAGCATTGAGCTGCTATTACTCCGGCAATTTCCGTACAGGACTACAGCCTGAAGCGGCTTTTTCCGGGACCAGCTATGTGCAGCGAATGGGTTATGTTTCGGCGTCTCCTCGTTATGTCGTACCGGGCACTCGCGGGGATAAATCCACAACATCGACTCCCTTGGAAGCCATTCCTGCTGATAAGCCATCCCCTCCCCGTCTGATCTGGCCGGGGGCCGTTGTCCGGGGCGTCCCCGCAAAACTCCGTCAGGGGAAAATCGCCATCGCACAGACCTCCGCGCCGTCAGTACGTCGCAGCCTCTCTCAGTCACCCCGTGAGGAAGAATAATGACACTTTTTCGCAAGCTAAAGACCACTGTCAGTGCTGTTTCCGTAGGTGTGCTCATGGTTTTTTCTACTACCCCGGCGTTTGCCGATGGTTTCACTCGCGCAAATACCGTGATGGAAAAGGTCTCCACCGGTCTTCATGGTCTGGCGGCCATCACCATCACCGTGGCCGTGATCTGGGTGGGTTACAAGACCCTCTGGAAAGGCGAAAGCCTGTCCCAGTGCGCCTACATCATCATTGGCGGGATCCTGATTGGCGGGGGCAGTGAGATCGGCGCACTGCTGATGAGCTGAGAGGTCATCTATGGCAAAGCTGCTCAAAGCAATGAAACGCCCGGCGGCACTGTGGGGGGTGCCGATGGTGCCCCTGCTGGGTGTCACGGGGTTCACCATCATCGTCGCTGTCTGGACTTCCGTCGCTTTCCTTGCCCTGCTCCCGGTTGAATTTCTGGTGATGAAGTCCCTCACCCGGAATGAACCCATGCGGTTCAGCCTGATTGCCGTCTGGCTCAGGGCAAGAGGAAAACCGGCAGCAAACCGTCTGTTTGGCGCAACAGTATTTATGCCCGTTGAGCATGATGCTGTTGATATCACGGAGTTTCTCAACGCCATGAAACTGAATCAATGTGCCACGCTCAGGAAGTACATTCCGTATTCATCGCATATTCATCAGCATGTTGTTCGCTCACCACACAGTGATCTCTACTGTACCTGGGAACTGACGGGGACCCCGTTCGATTGCGAATCAGAAGAAACCCTCAGTATTGACCGCAACCAGTTGCACGGACTCATCCGCTCATTCGAGGGGATGCCGGTCACCTTTTATATCCATAACATGCGGGAGCCGTTTACCGATTCGCTGCATAAGACATCCGGCAACCCTTACGCCGATGAAATCAGCCGTCTGTATTATGCCTCGCTGGCGGCGGATCCATTTCGCCGTAACCGCCTGTTCCTGACCGTCTGTTACCGTCCATTTGTCAGTCTGGAAAAAGCCGGGCGCAGACGCATGAATGACGGCAAGAAACTGAAAGAGCTTGACGCTGCACTGAGGGAAATGCTGGAAATCAAAGAATCGCTCGATACCGCACTGTCACGCTACGCCGCACGTCCTCTTGGCACGTTTACCGAAGATCACGCGGTATTCTCCTCCCAGTTATCCTTTTATGAGTACCTGTTGACGCACCAGTGGCGCAGGGTACGCGTCACCTGCGCTCCGGCGTATTCGATGATGGGGTCGGCGGCGCTGTTCTTTTCCGGCGAGTCCGGGCAGATAAACCACGCCAGCGGCACACAGTATTTCCGGGGTCTGGAGGTGAAGGAGTTCCCGGAGGAGACCGCTACAGGGATGATGGACTCGCTGCTGTACGCCCCCTGCGATTATATAATTACACAGTCGTACACCTGCATGTCACGTGAAGAAGCCCGCAAGGCCATCAAACGTACCCGACGTCTGTTAATGAGTTCAGATGACGATGCGGTGTCACAGCGACTGGATCTGGATGTGGCGCTCGACCTGCTGACCTCGGGGAAAATCGCCTATGGAAAACACCATTTATCCATCATGGTGTTTTCCCGCTCGCTGGGCAGCCTGGTGGCCGATACCAGTGAAATCAGCAATGCCCTGAACAACCTCGGCATTACACCGGTTCCCGCCGCGCTTTCTCTTTCAGCTGCGTATATGGCGCAACTGCCCGGCAATTATCACCTGCGACCCCGCAAGGGAGAGCTGAGCAGTCAGAACTTTGTTGAGCTGGCCGCACTGCACAATTTCTATCCCGGAAAGCGCGATAACGCGCCCTGGGGGGATGCGATGGCCTTGCTGCGCACCCCGTCAGGAGATGGCTACTATCTGAACCTGCATAACACGCTGGCGGACAAGGACGAGTTCAACGAGAAGAACCCGGCCAGTACCTGCATTCTCGGCACCAACGGTTCGGGTAAAACCATGCTGATGACTTTCCTTGAAAACATGCAGCAGAAATACGGCCGTACGGACAGTTTTTCTCCGGACGCGAAAACCAAACGACTGACCACCGTTTATCTGGACAAAGATCGGGGCGCGGAAATGAATATCCGGGCGCTGGGAGGCCGTTACTATCGCATCACGCATGGCGACCCCACGGGTTGGAATCCGTTTTCGCTGTTACCCACGAAACGCAATATCAGTTTCATCAGTCAGTTGATGAAACTGCTGTGTACGCGTAACGGCGCGACCATCACGCCCCGTGATGAACGCCGCCTGAATGACGCCGTACTGGCAGTGATGAGTAATGAACCACAATATCGCATCTATGGGATCACCCGTTTACTGGAGAATTTGCCGGAGCCTGCCACCCGGGAGGCACAGGAGAACGGCCTGAGTATTCGCCTGTCGCAGTGGGCGCAGGGTGGCGAGTTTGGCTGGGTGTTTGATAACGCATCGGATACCTTCGATATCAGCCACTGCGATAACTTTGGCATTGACGGCACGGAGTTTCTGGATGATGCCAATGTCTGTGCGCCGATCTCCTTTTACCTGCTGTACCGCATCACCACGCTGCTCGACGGACGACGACTGGTTATCTTCATGGATGAGTTCTGGAAATGGCTACGGGATCCGATCTTTAAGGATTTCGCCTATAACCGACTGAAAACCATTCGTAAACTCAACGGGATGCTGGTTGTGGGCACCCAGTCCCCGGCGGAGATCATCAAGGATGAGATTGCGCCCGCCGTGATTGAGCAGTGCGGCACGCAGATCCTGGCAGCCAACCCCAGTGCCGACCGGGCGCACTATGTTGACGGGATGAAATTTGAACCGGAAGTGTTCGATGTGGTGAAAAATCTGGATCCGCAGGCCCGCCAGTATGTGGTAGTAAAAAATCAGTTCAGGCGTGGCGACACAAAACGTTTTGCTGCACGCGTGACGCTCGACCTCTCCGGTATCGGCAGATACACCCGAGTGATGAGCGGCAGCGCCGATAACCTCGAAATCTTTGATTCCCTGTACCGTGAAGGGATGCAGCCCCATGAATGGCTGGAACCCTACCTGGCGCAGGCACTCTGATAACCCAAAGGAAATCCATGATGAAAAGGCGTTTTCATGCCCTGATTTTCGCGTGCGTCATTGCCAGCCCGCTGGCGCACGCTGGTATTCCTGTCCTTGTTGATGCTGACCCGCTGCGTGAGCTCGAATGGCTGAAAGAAGCGCAGCGCTGGATGCAGACCGCGCAACATTATCAGAGCCAGATCCAGGCGTATAAAAATCAGTTAGCGACGGCCACCGGCGTCCGGGATATTGCAGATTTTGTGGATCAGGCGAAGAGTCTGAAATCGGATCTGGAAAAACTGCGCAAGCCAGGCCAGACACTCAATGATCTGCTACTTTCCGGCGGCACCTCAGGACAGTTCGATGCGCTGTACGCGAAGTACCAGGTTTTCAATACCTGCAATCCCAAACAGTCAGGACGCTATGCAGATACCTGCAAACAGCTGGTCATCAATAAGGCGATCCAGCTTGAGCAGACTGACGAGATCCAGGAACAGGTCAGCCAGACACTGGGCGAGATTAACGGCCTCTCGAACCGTATCGCACTGTCCAAAGACTCAAAGGAGTCTCAGGACCTTGCCAACAGTATTCAGCTAAAATCAGTGATGCTGAACACACTCACTAACCAGTGGGAAATGAGCGTGAAGGCAGCAGAAAAGCGTGAAAAAGTACTGGAGGACGAGCGTGTTAAACAGTGGAATCAGCAACAGTTAACTGCGCCCACGTTGAAATTTCATGAATAAATAAGGAATGGAAAGCCAATGAATAAAATCATCGTTATCTTAACCCTTCCATTTATTGTATTGATTTCCGGATGTGACGAGGAAGCCAAAACGACACAATGGTATCGTGATCATCCTGATGAATTAAAAGTTGTTTATGAAAAATGCCAGAAAACCGGCAGTGCTTCTGAAAACTGCAAAAATGTTAACGAAGCACATTATCAGACCCACCAACTCAATGCTCCGACCCTTAAATTCCATGAGTAGAGGGGTTCACTATGGCTGATCTCGGTACATTTGAATTTATAGAGAAACAGCTAATTGGTGGAATAACACAATCCACCAGTGGCCTGATGATGGAGTATTCTGCGATGGTTATGGGGTTGGCGACGGCGTCAGCCACCCTCTATATCTTGTGGCGTGGATACCAGACCCTGGCAGGTAAGCTGTCCACGCCAGCGGAAGATGTCATGTGGGACATCATGAGGATGGCGATCATCCTGTCCTTTGTGGCAAATGTCAGCGGCTATCTTGACAGCGTTATCGACGCTATTCATGGTTTAAAGGAGGGATTTTCCGGCGGCGATAATATATGGCAGATGTTAGATACACTATGGGATAAAGCGAAGGTGCTCGGAAAAACATTGCATGACATGGATAATTCAACATACGTAAAAGATGAAGGCATGACCGCTCAGTTTTATGTCTGGCTTGGTGTGTTTGTTTTAATGCTGGTCACCGCCTTTGTTTCAATGATTGCGGAGGTGATGATTTTACTTCTGAGTATTACTGCCCCCATATTTATATTTTGTCTGCTATATGTTTTTTTACGCCCCATGTTTAACAACTGGCTGCAAAATATATTTGCGGCCATATTAACGGTTCTGTTTTCAGCTTTATCATTAAGAATGGTTATAAATTTTATGACTAAAATATTAACGCAATCACTGGCCGGAGCTGCAAACGCCAACATTGTGGAACTAGGCGCACAGGTCTGTCTGGCCGGTATCTGCGCAGCAATAATGGTTTACCTCTCCGCAAAACTGGCCGGAGCGCTTGCCGGGGCCGGTGCAACCGTCTCCATGCAGGGGCTGGCGGCGGTGGGTATCGGCGCGGCAGCGTTTGGTGCCGGGAAGCTGGCTGCAGGAGCCGGTAAGCAGACTACCCGCACCCTTCAGGACACTATCCAGGGCGGGAGAGAGGCCAGTGCGGGTAAACCCGGCAGCGGTCCGGGATACAGCGCAGCTCAAGCGCGTAAGAACGCGATTGAACAGATGATCGCCCGCAACGAAGCCCGGCGACTGGCGCAATCAAGAGAAACGGCCGTTCAGAAATTCCATCGTTAAACCTGTCATCCCTGCTGAAATACTCCGTTAATCCCTCCGGCTAAAACATAACCCTGTCTTCATCTCACTAAGGAAATACCCCATGAAACGCTTGATTGCGCTGGTTTTGCTGTGCGCGCTTTCCGGATGCGCACAGTCCCCCCGCCCCCCAGCCTTTGGTGGTCAGGGCATCCCGGTGAACACCCCTCAGATAATGGCGGAGTTAAACAGTCATGAGTGAACAGACCCTGATTGCGGATTCCCGCACCTTTGAACAGCAGATGATTGAGCGGGACAAACGTGCCACAAAAGCCGGGTTTATGGTGGGCGGCGCGGGCCTGCTCATCGCTGCACTGGCGCTTATCGCGGTGGTGCTGATGTTGCCGCTGAAACAGACGGTCGTTGAACTGTACACCGTGGATAATCATACCGGACGAGTGGAACACATCACCCGTGCATCGAAAACCAGTCTGACGGCGGAGGCAGCTTATCAGAAGGCGATGACGTCCGGTTACGTCAGGCTGCGTGAACGCTACGTTTACCCTTCCCTGCAGGACGATTACGTCACGGTACAGGTTTATAACAGTCCTCAGATCAACGATGACTATCTGGCGCTGTATGCCGGAAAAGACGCCCCGGATAAGGTGTACCAGAACGGGGCGCATACCGTACGGATCGATATTCTGTCAAACCAGATCACCTCAGGCACGGATCCCGATAAAGTCGCCACCCTTCGTTACAAAAAGACCATTCGCCGCCTCGCAGACAACAGCACCCGCACCGAATACTGGGATGCACGTCTGACATTTCACTCCGACCTCGGCCGAGAAATGAGCGATACGGAACGGGAGGTTAACCCGTTCGGTTTTATCGTGACCAGCTGGCAGGCAGACCGTGAAATCCGGGGAGGTGAATAATGAAAAGCATCACTCTTATCCCGCTGGCGCTGATGATGTTTGGCACGGCATGGTGCGCGGCCATCCCGCAGGCCAGCCGCTATGATGCCCGCGTTCAGCAGGTTGTCTATAACCCGCTGAACGTTACCGTCGTCAATACCCGTCCCGGTTTCATGACCACGCTGGTCTTTGACAGCGACGAGGCGGTTATCAGCGCCAGACCCGGTTTTGAGGAGGCGTGGGAAGCCACACCGGACGCTAACCGGGTCAACGTCCGCCCGGTGGCGCTCGTTCAGGGCGCGCCCGGCGCGGACGGTAATACCACGCAGGTGGTTATCCCGCCCAGCAGCCGCGACTGGCATACCAACCTGCTGGTCGTCACCACCCGTCGGCTGTACAACGTCGAGCTGAACGTCATCGATGATAAGTCACCGCAGCAGCCTGCTTTCCAGGTGAGTTACCGTTATCCGGACGAAGACAGGGAGAAGGCCAGCCGTGAGACAGCAGCCAGAGCGCTGGAGCGGGAGCAAAAACAGCAGCAGACTGACATTCAGCAGGCCCTGAATGCCGCGCAGACGCCACGCAACTGGGACTACCTCAAATATCCGGGGCGCGACAGCACCCGTATCGTTCCGGATTTTGCGTATGACGATGGCCGGTTTACGTTCGTGGGCTTCTCTCCGGCCAAATCTATTCCCTCCGTGACAAAAGAGCTGAACGGCCAGGAGCATGTGGTTAACAGCAGTATCCGCAGAAAAGGCAACTTCACCGTACTGGCCATTCAGGAGGTCACGCCCCGTCTGGTCCTGCGTTCCGGAAACGCCGTGGTCGGCCTGGAAAATCGTGGTTTCGGTAAGGTTCAGGCCGCTGATGGTGCCACGGTTTCACCGCAGGTTGACCGGGTGGAAAAGCCCGCAACCCACTGACAACTGAGGAGTCATGCAGATGAACGATGAACACCCGCATCCGGTGCCTGATGGCGCAGGGCCTTCTCCTTCGCAACGGGATGACGATATTGCCGCGCTGGAGCGCGAGGCCCGTGCAAGGCGGGAAGCGACACTTCTCACCGCGCAGGACGATGAAGAGAACGATCCGTTACAACCCGCCGTCAACAAACTGAAAAAGCGCAGGCGCGGGAAAGCCACCGCGTTTCTGGCGATCGCCGCCGTTGCGCTGATTGCGCTGGCATGGGCGGGCAACTGGGTATACCGCAATCTGCTCTGGCAACCCGGTGAAGAGAAGCGGCAGGATGCTACGCCACAGACAAACCGCAGCGATTACCGGCAGCGTACCGATCTGGGTACGCAGGATACCGGAGCCGAAGCATCGGAACCGGTGGAAAACAGCCCGCACATGACGACAGCCTCGCAGCCTGAAATGCCGCTTCAACTCGATAAAGCCCATTTTCTGGTTCGGCGCGATGGTTCAGTCACTGCGACCCAAACCCCGGTACGGACCCGGCAGCAGGAGATGACGCAGGCGGCCTCTGCCGGACAGCAACCAGACACCACGTCGCCACCGTCGGAACCCTCCCCGGCAGCAGTCCGGCGGATTCCTTACAACCCGGACCTGTACGTCCCGGAAAATACCGCTATTCCCTGTTCACTGGATTACCGCTTTGTCTCGGATCGGGCGGGGAAAATCCGCTGCACGATCGCCGAAGATATCTGGAGCGCCAGCGGTAATACGAAGTTGATTTGTAGTGGCACAGTAAATTTGGCCACCTGATTAAAGGTGATATTCTCACCACAACATAAAACAGGTGACTTAATGAACAAGAAAACTAAACGTACTTTCACCCCTGAGTTCAGGCTGGAATGTGCACAGCTGATTGTTGATAAAGGCTACTCATATCGACAAGCCAGTGAAGCAATGAATGTTGGTTCTACCACGCTTGAGTCCTGGGTACGCCAGCTCAGACGAGAGCGCCAGGGGATTACGCCCACTGCCACGCCCATTACTCCAGACCAGCAACGTATCCGCGAGCTGGAAAAGCAGGTTCGCCGTCTGGAGGAACAAAATACGATATTAAAAAAGGCTACTGCGCTCTTGATGTCCGACTCGCTGAACGGTTCACGATAGTTGCCAGACTGAGTGACAGCCACACGGTTGTCAGCCTGTGCTCCGCGCTGGAAATACACCGCAGCAGTTACCGGTACTGGCGAAAACGACGCGATATGGTTAATCCGGTACACGTCAGGTTGTGCAGCGAAATACGTCGGGCGTGGAACCAGAGTCGGGGCTCTGCGGGGGCACGCACTCTGGCTGACATGCTGACCCAAAACGGCGTCGCGATGAGCCGTTACCGTGCCGGACGTCTGATGAAATATCTGAACCTGAGCAGTTATCAGCCCGGAAAACATCAGTACAAAAATGCCCGTCAGGAGCATACCTGCCTGCCGAATCTGCTCGAGCGTCAGTTCGCTGTGCCCGAACCAGACCGGGTGTGGTGCGGAGACATTACGTATCTCTGGGCAGGAAATCGCTGGTGCTATCTGGCGGTCGTCATGGATCTTTTTGCCCGCAGGGTTGTCGGCTGGAGTCTGTCAGTACATGCCGATACCGCACTGATAAGCAGTGCCCTGCGGATGGCCTATGAAACGCGTGGTCAACCGCGTGATGTCATGTTCCATAGCGACCAGGGAAGCCAATATACAGGTCTGAAATATCAGCAACTTCTCTGGCGTTACAGAATAAAACAAAGCGTCAGTCGACGGGGAAACTGCTGGGATAACAGTCCAATGGAACGCTTCTTCCGCAGTCTGAAAACAGAATGGGTGCCAGCACATGGTTATGCAGGCAAGGACGAGGCCCGGCAGCAAATTAATGATTACATACTGAACTACTACAACAGCGTCAGACCTCACCATTATAACGGTGGACTGACGCCGGAAGAGTCTGAGAACAGATACCATTTTTACTGTAAAACTGTGGCCAGTATTACTTGACCACTACATTAATCGTCCGGGTGAGCTTTTCACCAAAATTAACGGCGTCTGGGAACAGCATACTGTTCCGCTGGATTATGAGGGCTGCTACAACTTTGCCAGATGCCTGGCGAAGCATCACGGCGACAATATCGAAGATATCAAGCCGGGGCTATCAGCCACGCTGGAATCCGGCGAACGTTGTCAGGTTATTGTGCCCCCGGCCTGCGAGCGTAACACGGTGTCCATCACCCTGCGTAAACCCTCACAGGTGCAAATCCCGCATCAGGACTATATCGCCGCCGGGTTTTATAACCGGGTGACGGGCACGGAAAAAACGCACACGCACGATCAGGAATTACTGGCCTTATATAACGCGAAGGACATTCCGCGCTTTATGGAGAAATGTGTGGAATACGGTAAAACCATTGCGGTGGCCGGGGAAACCAGTACCGGTAAAACCACCTATATGAAGATGCTGATTGGTTATATCCCCCGCCATCTGCGTATTACGACCATTGAAGATAATCCGGAAATCACCTTATTTATGCATAAAAACTACGTCCACCTTTTTTATCCGTCGGAATCGGCAGATGAAAAAGGGTCAATTGTGACGCCCGCCAGCCTGCTGCGCTGGAATTACCGTATGAATCCCGATCGCATACTATTAACCGAAGTGCGTGGCGGTGAGGCCTGGGATTTTCTCAAGATAACCGGCTCCGGCCATGAAGGCAGTATGACCTCTATCCATGCCGGTTCAGCAATGGAAGCGGTAGACGGGTTTATTACCCGCTGTTATGAAAACCCGCAATGCGCCCGGCTGCCTTACACCTTTATGTTACGCAAGGTGCTGGACAGTCTGGACGTTATCGTCAGCATTGATTTAGACGGCAACTTGCGTCGGATGAATGATATTTACTTTCGTCCCCTGCATCGCAATGCCTTTTTCGAGGAGATGAAAGCATGATGAAGCGCATCAATATGCTGCTATTTTCGCTGGTACTTTCCGGCTGTTCTTCACCCCCGCCACCGGTTCCTGTTGAATGGGATAAACCGGGCCAGTCAGTCAATACCGGGTTACCGCAATGGCGAGACAACCCGGTTATCATTCCTTCTCCGGTGGTTAAAGATACATGGTTATTATCCATTCACGCACGAAATTTTAATGAGACTAACTGGACGCCCGCCGTATTTTACGCGGTCGCCCACTCTGCGCGTATAGTTGTTGCTGCACCATCAGGCGCAGAATTCTTTACTGCAAAAAAATGGCTACGGCGATATGGCGCTAAAGGCGTTATTGAATATCAGCCTGTCTCTGACTGCCTGACATGCAGCGACACCCGCATTTATTTTTCACATTAAATTTCCCCTCACATCCTGAAATTCACCTCACCGTAAGGACGTCATCATGAAATATTCCGCTATTGCGGTGACAATGCTATGCATTGTCGCTGGAACACCTGTTTATTCTTTCGCTGCTGACCCGTGCGAAGTGGTGCTTTGTATGTACGGTAAGGCAACCGGAAACAATGGAGGAAGTGAATGTCGTTCTGCGGAGCGTGCTTTCTTCAATATCATTAAAAAGAATAAACACGGTTTTTTACCCAACCACACACTGAATGCCAGAAAAGATTTCCTGGGGGAATGCGCCAGTGCTGACCCGGAGGCGGTGAATAAAATCCTGTCCAGGTTTGGCAGGATCAGAGGCTAATACAACACTGCCGTTATCTTAATATATTTCCCTGCAGGGAGAAACAAAAGTGGATAAAGAAGATCTGTTTATTTGCAACATTCACTCAATGCATCACGACAGAATATCTGTCACATGTATCTATGATTCTCTGTCAAAAAAAGCACATCAAGGATGCGGACTTTATTACGAGATATATGAGAGCCTATTTATCGGTTTTTTGCGACATCATCTGTCACAACTTAATGAATCGGACGCAGAGAAGCTCAGGCGGTATGCCGAAAGTCAGGGAACGAAAATCGATGATGAAACGTACCATGCGGCATGAAACGCGGAACGGGAATGCCAGGCTGAAATAGCCCGCGAACAGATGTAAATCACAAACATTGATAATGTATCGAATGACGCCACAGACTGACAGACGGCGGGTTTCAGGCGTGCTTATTTTTGGCTTCAATTTCGGAGAAATTGTTAAGCCGTAAAATAAGCATGTGGAGCGCGGACAGAAAATTCAATTTCGCAGAAATTGTTAATTTTCAGGCACCGCGCCCACCTGCGAACATTCGCCCAAAGCGAATTGAGCAGGCCGGGGGAGCCGAATAAATTTCGCCGCCCCAGCGAGCGAAAAGCTGTCGCCCACGACAGCGGTTTATTTGGGGGGCTTGCCCCGCACACCGTCAAGCCAGGTAATATTTCCCGCCCCAGCGGGGAATATTACCGATCAGGCGCGACCAACCCCTTTAAAGCAGCGTTCCCGTTTTTTGGAGCTTGCGAGAAAAAACAGGCGAAACGCGCGTCTTAAAGGGGTTGGTCGCGCGTAGCGGGCGACGGTGTGCCGCATTTGACCCAGGGGGTTTTGGCGCGGCGTCCAGCCACGACATTACCCCCATGTGACATGCAGTGAGAGCGTCCAGCCCGAGCGTAATGTCACACGCCGTTGCCCGTCATTCGGGCGTTTCAGGGGACTGACGACCACAGGTCGGATGTTTTCTGAAAGCGCAGATAACGGGCATGAGCGCCGGAAGCGTTCAGTGCTTTTCATCCTTTTATGAGCGTCATCGATGAGCGTCGCGTATGGGCGTGGGGTTTAACGTCCATCGGTGACGTCCATATGATGCGCCCGCCACACCGAAATCAGACCGGAGATCACTGCAATGGGAACTCATCTGATGCAAAGGCTGAATGCCTTTTCGGATGCCTTTTCTTTTTTTCTGCTGTGGCTGCAACTCAACCCGGTAATATTATCCATATTTGCCGGGCTGACGCTGCCATTCATCTTTCATCTGCCACGTGAAGAAAGAAAAAATGCCCCCCTCTGGTTAAAATCGGTAGCGGGTGTATCCACCTTCTTTTTCATATTCGGCACCCTGTCACCGCTGACCATTCAGGGGCTGAGTTTTTTCTTTAAAGTACTCGATAATGACACCCTGCTCAGATTATCACTCTGGATACTGACGGTCGGATTTACGCTGGCTGGTCTGGCTTTTCATATTACTGCCCGAAGGCTGCTGGCCGGAGAAGTCGATAGTCTGAAACATCGGATGATTAAAAAAAGTAAACTGGAAAGAAATGTCAGAACGGATGTTCGTGAAGTCAGGGACATGTTGCCTGACAGCATTGCGTATAATCCGCTGGATTATATTGACCTGAATAACGGTATCTTTATCGGGCTGGACAAAGATGATCAGCCGCAATATATCACCCCTGAAGAATTTCAAACTCAACACGCCGACCTTATCGGCACCACAGGGTCTGGCAAAGGTGTCAGTGCCTGTGTGCTGCTTTATCAGGCAATACTTTCAGGTGAAGGGGTATTTGTCGAAGATCCTAAAAATGATGAATGGGCACCGCATGTACTGCGGGAAGCTTGTCAGAAAGCGAACAAACAGTTTGTTCTTATTAACCTGAATGACCTTCATTTCCAGCTTGATTTACTGGCTGATATTTCTTATGAACAACTGGAGGAGCTGTTTAATGCCGGTTTCAGCCTGGGTAAAAAAGGCGAAGGTGCTGACTTTTACCGTATCACCGATCGTAGGGCAGCGAGAAACACGGCAGCTATTTATGAAAAAGGAATGACGTTACGCGACTTATTCAACACTGACTTTGTGAAATCCCTCAGTGAAGATGTGCCTGCTTTTTATGGCGAGCTTGAAGAAATCGCTTTAGTGAATTCCATTAATGCCCGCAACGGATTTTCCTTAAAAACCATTTTTGATGAAGGCGGATGTTGCTACATCATCGGCTCGATGCGTAATCAGAAAATCATATCGGCCCAGCGAATGATTTTAACCCGCCTGATTCAGATAGCCGAAACCCGTGACCGAATAAAAGGCAAACCTCGCCCGGTCGCTATTTTCCTTGATGAACTCAAGTATCACCTGTCCCGCCCTGCGCTTGAAGGACTTGGCGCAGCGAGGGATAAAGGTGTGCATATCATCATGGCTCACCAGTCGGTAAAAGATTTGTATGACTGTCCGGCAGATCTGGAGGGGGATGCCGTTGCCGGTGCGGTGATTGAGAACTGCAAATTTATGCTGGTTTATCGCCTTCGCGATCCGGACACCGCCGACTGGGTGGCAAGGATGACCGGCTCTATTCTGGTAGACGATGAAATGAGGAAAGTTAAAACGGATATATCTCTGACGGAGAAAATGGAAACGGACAGGATGATCCGCCAGGCTGAACGCTATTACATAGACAGCAATATGTTGCTTAACCTGCCCCATTTTGTTGGTTTTGTTTTTACCCAGAATGATTTGGCGAAGGCAACCAAACTATTCCACATCCCAGCGAAAAAGCAATATATCGACCTGCTTTCATTTGAGCATGAAACCCCTCTGAATACCGAAAAAGAAAGTCAGATCCATAAACCCTCCATTAACCTGTGAGGCTATCAATGCTTGTTCATAACGTTGTTGAAAGAAACGAAGCCGCAAAACGGAGAATGCGGGCATTACTGTATTTTCTCAAGGAAGAAACCTTCTCTGATTTCCGGACCTTAAAAAGAGTTGTCGGCTATAAAGGGAAACATAACCATGCGATGTATAACCTGCTTAATAAAGCGGTTGCGATGGGCTTCCTGAATAAACATAAATACCCGGTATTGACCGGAAAAAAATCATTGTGGGGGATCACCATGCAGGGACTGGCAATGGTGGTTAGCGCTAATGACAAGGTTTTCCCCGCCTATTTTGAGCCAGGCAAACTCAAAAACTCGACGCTGGAGCATCGCCTGTTAAACCAACGGGTCAGGATCGCCCTTGAGGAAAAAGGCGGCACAGACTGGCTTAACGGCGACCGGGGAGAATTTATGGCGCGGTACCCAGGTATCCGGCACCGACCCGACGGCATTATTACCTTAAGCAGCGGTGCCATCGTCGCAGTGGAAACAGAGCGGTCAATGAAAACCCGCGCCCGTTACATCAGCATTATTGGCAGCCATCTGACAGCCAGCGACGCCGGTCGCTGGCACTATGCCATGTATGTGATGCCGGATAATAAAACTAAAGAATCACTGGTCAGGCTGTTTGTCAGTATCAGAACGGTGATGAGAAACAGTGTTCCTGTTTCGTTTGATGCGAAGCAACGCGAGATGTTCCTGTTCCGCACCCTTGATGAACTGGAAAATAGTGTCAGTGATAAACAGGGGGCCCCCTCTTCATCAGTTGGTGACGATGTCGGGAGGGAACGCCATGCATGACATTTTGAACCATGGCGACTGCCTAGACGTTCTGCGCAGTATGCCGGACAACTCTGTGGACAGCATAGTGACCGACCCGCCATATGGTATTAAATTCATGGGGAAAACGTGGGACTATGATGTCCCTTCACAAGCCATCTGGGAAGCGTGTCTGCGCGTACTTAAACCCGGTGGTCATTTGCTGTCTTTCGCGGGATCCCGTACTCAACACCGGATGGCAGCGCGTATTGAGGATGCGGGCTTTGAAATACGTGACATGATCGTATTTCTCTACGAGACCAGCAATGCCGCTCAGGTCCTCATTGAAAGTTTGTCGCCGGACCAGCTCAAATTACTGGACACAGCATTTGGACATGACGGAATGCTATGCTGGGTATACGGCTCGGGTTTTCCTAAATCTCACCACGCATTAAAGCCCGCACTGGAGCCAATTACCCTTGCCCGTAAGCCATTCAAGGGGTCTATAGAATCGAATCGGTGCGCGCATGGTACCGGCGCTCTGAACATCAGCGAATGCAGGATCCCTCTGGCAGAAGGAGAATCACCCTATGATTATCCAAATGGACCGGGAGGTTCCGATCCTAACCATATGTGGCGAGGCAGAAATAAAGGTGATGGTGATTCCCCCAAACAAGGAAACCCCGATGGTCGCTGGCCCGCCAATCTTATCCATGATGGCAGTGACGCAGTGCTTGCCTGGTTCCGGGATAACCCTCAGCAGGTAGAAATTAGCAGCGCTAGTCGGTTCTTTTATTGTGCGAAAGCCAGCAGAAAGGACCGTGGTGAGGGTAACAATCATCCATGTGTAAAGCCCACAGAGCTGATGCGTTACCTTTGCCGCCTGATTACTCCCCCGGACGGCACTGTACTTGATCCCTTTATGGGAAGTGGAAGTACCGGCAAAGCTGCGGCGATGGAAGGTTTCTGTTTCATCGGTATTGAGCGGGAAGCGGATTATGTGGAAATTGCTCGCGGGCGTATTGCGGCAGCACGTAGTACCGCAGCTCGTTCTGACGATGCAGGAAGGCACATTGATAATTGAAAGCCTCTATAATTGTTAGCTAAGATTTGAGCTAATACTTATATGACTCAGTGCCATAACCTAATCTGACAGGCAACTATGTGCCAAAAGAAGTCATTGCTAACACTCGCTTTAGTCAATAAGTGAGCAGCAGTTCAGTCTTTTATGATATAAATTTATAGAAACTACCATTACCTACTAAAAGGATGTTGTATGTTATTACCCAATAATCTTCAAAATAAAAAATACACCTTCTACTATGATGAATCTAACAACGTAAGAAAATTGGCTTTGTCAGATAAGATTGACGGATACAATATTGAACATGACGAAGATAAGTATTCAAGTTTAAACTTTGTTTTAGGTGGAGTGGCACATTTAAATGACTCATCTACGGCTGATTTCGATGCGCTTAAAAAATCCATTATGCTTCAACCTACAGCGAAAGAGATCAAGAGAGACCACGTAGCCACTGGCGACTTCATCTTTATGCTTAACTCTCGAAAGCTTAAAGGGCTGTTTGAATGGCTGCTACAAAGCGATCTCTATGTTCAATATTTTAATCTCAACATGGAGTACTGGGCTTATCTTGATATTATTGAAGACTGCGTTCTATTCTGCCTTGAAAAGAAACTTCTCAGTTTTAATTCATTAGAACATTGTCGGCACTACCAAGATGTCCACAAAGATGAATTATATAAAGTAGTCTCCTCTAATAGAGAAAAGTTCATAAGATTCCTAAAATGCTATGATTACCCATATTTTACAGGGAAAGAAAAAAACTTTCTTCAAGAGCTACATGACATAGTTCTTGACCACTACAACACCCTTCGTTATAAGCCTCTTGTTACACAAGATGAAAAACTACACATGGATAGCCTCAGAGAGCTACTTGAAATGTGTATTGAAAACGAAATGGAGGATTTCACTCTTACCACAGACTTTAGATATGAAGCTAAAGAAGATAAATCTAAAGCCAGTGAGGATGAAGATCAGGATGATAGCAGTGATAACTATTTAGTGGATGCCTTTGCTGTCTTCTATAGGTATCGTGGAATGGATTTTCCTAACAGTAAGCACATTTTTGATGTTGAAGAGGTTGTAAAAGAGAGCTTTGAATCTTCGCTCCCGCATGATGAAGAATTGGTAAAGCTTGACTATCAGTTTGATATTTCGCACGATAACTTATTTATTCAAGTGAGTGATGTTGTTGCCGGAGTTTTCCAGAAATACTTTGCCTATTTGAATGCCAATCGCATAGAAGACATAAAAAATGTTCGTGACAACCTCAACCCAATACAAAAAGCTAACCTTGAACTTTTTAGAAAACTTATTAATAAGTCAGACAGTGAAAATAAACAGCTTTTGTTTTATGTAATGTCTATGCGTGAACATGAAAAACATTATCAATTTACATTTGCTTGATAAAAAGGGGTGAAAACCCCTTCTTTCTTTACCTACACATTTATCTAATAACCTCTCCATTAATTTGATATTTCGGATATCCGCTTCTCGCTCTCAGTAGACCTTTAGATCAGCTAGCTTGTCCGCTTCGTGCCAAAAGAAGATTTTGATATTTTTAGCTTCCATGTAACCAATTAATTCATTAGAATAAGCCAATGACATTCATCGCCACACATATTTGTAGATGAATAAATTTAACATTATCAGAATTAACTTAAAATAAATATTTCACATAATCATAGGATGTCTCATGGAAAATTTTAGAAATTTAGAAACAAAATCATTAGATCGAATAGAAAAGCTACTTGTTTCGGTATCAATACTTGATGAATCTTTAAAGCTTTACGAAGAAAATCTCGATAAAACAATGAAAGCAGTGACCGAGAAAATTGACCCCGACGATTGGAGATACTATGCTGCTGAAATTTACAGTGAATATAATGAGGTTCAAGAGGAATTGCCGATCGTTATTCAGCATTCAGTATTAGTCCATGTGTACTCTATTTTTGAAAGCATCCTAAATAAGCTTTGCGCCATTCACAAAAAAGAGAAAAGCCTTGCTATTTCTTTGGCGGATCTTAAGCATGATGGCATATTCAGAGCTAAAATATATATTAAAAAAGTGTCTTGTTCAGAATTCAACGATAACAGTAAAGAGTGGCCTGATATTTTGCTTATAAATAAAATAAGAAATATCATTGTTCATAGCGATAGTCATTTGTCTAAAGACAAACATCCTGATTTCGAAAATATTAAAAAATACATAGAAGAAACAGAAGGATTAAGATTATCTGAAAACAACGACATAGTAATTAGCAACAACTACATAAAATTCACCATAAATACTTTCAAGATATTTTTAACTGAACTATTCAAATCTCAAAGAAAGGAATTCAATTAACAATTGAAAAATTAGGCACTACTAATAAATTTTCATTCCCCGACATTCATTCGGTGGGCATGTTTTTTTCACACGTCGGACGTTGAAGTCAGATTTAACTGGTTAGTAGCAATTATTTAATCAGTAACTTACTCAATGCTGCCTGTCATTCCGGCTAAAAAATAGGCTTGCCCTTTTTCCAACCGGCTCCCTACTGGATGGGGTTGGTGCCCACTTCGCTCAACTCTGTGGGCTATGATAAATTGTTAATAAAGCCTCCATCTGGATAACACCGTTCACTTAAGATGTTTTGAGTGAACGGGATAATGGGTTTTTGAGATTCGAACGGCCCTCGCTTTGGGCCGTTTTCTCTTTTCCGGCAGGATGAACTGCTTCACATTCTCCCGCATCTTCCTCAGTTTTGTCGGGATTGTCCCGGTTTTCCTGTAAGTATCCCGCTTAGACGCACCATTCTCTTTTAGAGATCCTCTTGCATATGGATTATGTTACCTGAAAACGAACTTCCGCTCATCGCTCTCAGTAGACTTGATAACTACCCAGCCTGTCTGCTGCGTGCCAGATATAGTCGGGACTGATACATGCCATTGCCATCAGACCACAGCCAAGAGCCCCGAAATACTTCGCGGTCCGATGAAGCTTACCGGCTCGGCAGGTTAGTGCAGTAGGGCTCTCGACCCGACCACGCTAGGGAGTCGGAGGGGAGCATTAACGGACACTGAAAGAATCTTTTGCAGTCAGACTAGTTCTGACTATCAGAATTGGGTAAAAATATGAGGTATGTGCTGATCCACTCGTGAGGAATATAGAATAGAGTGGCCCGATCTTTTTACGTACTCTATAAACTCGCAATTTTTTAAATGGATTTATCTTGCCGATGCTACTACTTCTGAAATTTCTCCATCCTTATCTGTTATTTTGCAATTTGGCCGCCTGGGGACTTGCACAGAACCTTGAAGGTCTTGGGCTCTTCCACTACATAAACGACCTTCCAATGCGCGTGGGAAACGAGGTTTTTTATCCTTGGAATATCAAACCAACACATGGCGTTAATGGGTTATCTGGGGTACTGACCCTTATGCTGATCCCCATTTCGTTGCTGAACATCCGCGCTGGATTTTACCTGAACAAATGGGCCGGCTGGATTAGCCTGTGCCTGTGGATCATACCTGGCGGGATGAGCCTGCAGGGTTACGTTCCAGACTTTCATAATTTCGGACCTGATAAGTTTCAGTTTGGAGCTAACTTTACCGGCAGTACACCATCGGCAGCAGCCAATCTGTTCATCTGCCTGATTGCTGGCTGGTCAGTTATTATGCTTTTCGGTGCCCTATGGAAGAAAAACACCTTCAAAAACGCCTATGATCATATCTGGTACGTTTTAGGCTTAATCGCGGCTCTATATTTTGTTGTAGACAGTGGTTTGCCTTCGTATAAGGAAGACCTCTCAGAATCCGGCGATCGCACAACCTCGATCATGCAATTGTATCGCAACGGTGAGCAGAACCTCGAAGTCTTGTGCAAAGAGCCGGTAGTGGTAAATAAGGCTCCTGATTTGTGCGGTCTGGCGCCAGCGATGAAATGGGCATTTCAGGATAGCCTCATTTCGAAAGACATTCTGCGCGCCAGAATCGACCTGCCAGACTGGGTCAGCAGTGTCGCCAGCGAGCCTACGCTTAAAAAGCAGATCGATGCATTCAACGTCATGGCTTGCTCACAGGGCCAGATTAGGGGTAACTGCCAGACCGTCCCTATCGAGATGTCGCTCGGCATGGATGACTACAAGAATCCTGTTGCCTTCCTACCCCCGCCTTATGCACAGACTCTCCAGCTACTGCACAAGTCCATGCAGAAGGCCGATGAACATATTCAGGAAATCGAGCGGGGGCATAATACGCGCTATTTCGTGTTTCTCCTGCTGGCCTTTGTAGCCGGAGGTAAACTTGCCAACGCCTCAAGATCGATGGTCAAGCATGACACGGTTCGTCCCCCTTCATGGCTTTTCATGGTCATCAGGTTTATTGTTATCAAAACATTGCTGTTGTGCCGGATGCTTGCGACGGGAGTTATCCGGCCACTTTTTAAGCTCATTTCGCTGTCAGTTGTGCGGCGAAAAATGAGAGCTACCAGAAGGGAAGAAGCAGATGACTCGCCTTCAGAACAGTGTTAACCGACAACCATGCCTCTGACTCTCAGCGATGAAGTTCAGGAGCTTTAATCAACCGCTCTCCACACTACCCTGCAGAAACATCAGCGCAGAGATAATCTGAGTATAGCGGTTTAATAATTTTGGTAACTTGAACAGAGGTGATATGCACACCTCAGGACAACACATTATCCTCAATGAAAAAAATTATCATCGCTGAGTTTAAATGCGAATCCGCTTGACCTGCTCTTAGCTGATTGAGACACCGAGATTTAAGTGATGCCTTAATCAATTGTAAAACAGCTGCGAACTTCCGCTCCTCGCTCATGGCGACCCGTAAGGATCGTCAATCGGGCCGCATCGTGCCAATAGCGGACGTTATTAAGCTTATGCAAAGAACAACGTTATATTTTGTCCTGATTGACACGGGATGAAAGCTCCTGATGGTTCTCTTTTCGTTCGCTGTAGCGATCCGCAAGATAGCCGGTTTGCCCCTTAAGCAGCAGAGTGATTTTAAACAGCTCTTCGGCTACATCGACAATGCGGTCATACCATGACGAAGGTTTCATTCGTCCGTTTTCGTCGAACTCTTGCCATGCCTTGGCTACGGAGGACTGGTTAGGGATCGTAAACATCCGCATCCACCGGCCCAGAATACGCATCTGGTTCACTGCATTGAAGGACTGTGAACCTCCGCAAACCTGCATTACCGCAAGTGTTTTGCCCTGCGAAGGACGAACTGCGCCTTCACTTAATGGTATCCAGTCAATCTGCGCCTTCATAACTGCGCTCATAGCCCCGTGCCGTTCCGGAGAACTCCACACCATCCCGTCACACCATCTGACCAGACCGCGCAGCTCGGCGACTTTAGGATGTGTATCTGGCGCATCATCCGGCAGGGGTAAACCTGAGGGATTAAATAGTTTTACCTCCGCGCCCATCGCTGCCAGCAGGCGACCAGCTTCTTCCGCAGCAAAGCGGCTGTAGGAGCGCTCTCTAACTGAGCCATATAGGATCAGAATCCGCGGCGGCTCGTGCAGGTGCAGGCGCTCGGCGATGTGTTGATCAAAGCATTCACTATTCAGTGCTGGAAATTGTTCCATTTTTCTACTCCGGAGAGATTAGATGATTTCAAATTTAATACATATGATTTACCATATGTATATTCTAAAGGGAACGGAGTGAAAAATGCTACAACCTGTTCAGCTTTTCAAAATCCTGTCGGATGAAACCCGGCTCGCCATCGTCATGATTCTCCGGGAGTCAGGAGAACTGTGCGTCTGTGATATCTGCGCAACCATTTCCGAATCACAGCCCAAAGTCTCGCGACATATGGCTATTCTTCGCGAGGCTGGGTTGGTTCTGGATCGTCGTGAAGGCAAATGGATCCATTATCGTCTGTCACCCCACATACCGGCATGGGCAGCGGAGACAATCACAACGTCCTGGCAGTGTATGCGAGAGGATGTGCGTGAATGGCTGGATAAATCAGCCTGCACCTCCTGTTGAGAAATGAAAACACATTTACATAATCATATATAACGGAGTCTGAGATGCTTTTGGCAGGGAGTATATTTTTACTGACGCTGATACTGGTGATCTGGCAACCCAGAGGCTTGAGCATTGGCTGGAGTGCGAGTATCGGGGCTGTGCTGGCGCTGGTAACCGGTGTCATCCATATCAATGATATTCCCGTTGTCTGGAATATCGTCTGGAACGCGACAGCGGCATTTATTGCGGTCATTATCATCAGTCTGCTACTCGATGAGGCCGGTTTCTTTGAGTGGACCGCACTGCACGTCTCCCGCTGGGGTAACGGGCGTGGTCGCCTGCTGTTTTCCTGGATAGTGTTGCTCGGTGCCGCTGTCGCTGCTTTGTTCGCCAATGACGGCGCCGCGCTGATTCTGACACCAATTGTGATTGCGATGCTGCTTGCAATGGGATTCAGCAAGGGCACAACACTGGCCTTTGTGATGGCCGCAGGATTTATAGCAGATACGGCCAGCCTGCCGCTCATTGTTTCTAACCTGGTGAATATCGTCTCGGCGGACTTTTTCGGTCTGGGCTTTACGCAGTATGCCTCCGTTATGATCCCCGTAGATGTGGCAGCGATTGCGGCCACGCTAGTCATGCTGCATCTCTTCTTCCGCAGGGACATTCCGGCGACGTATGACGTTTCGCTGCTGAAGACTCCTGCCAGTGTGATAAAAGATCCGGCAACGTTCAGGGTGGGCTGGATTGTCCTGTTATTGCTGCTTGTCGGTTTCTTTGTTTTGGAGCCTATGGGGATCCCGGTCAGTGCGATAGCGGCTACTGGCGCAGCAGTACTGTTTATAGTGGCGAAAAGAGGTAATGCCATCAACACCGGAAAAGTCCTGCGCGGTGCGCCATGGCAGATCGTTATTTTTTCGCTGGGCATGTACCTGGTTGTTTATGGCCTCCGCAATGCAGGGTTAACGGAGTATCTGTCTGGCGTGCTAAACCTGCTGGCAGAAAAGGGATTATGGGCAGCAACGTTTGGCACCGGCTTTCTGACCGCGTTCCTGTCGTCGGTGATGAACAATATGCCGACAGTGCTGATTGGCGCGCTGTCGATTGATGGGAGTACGGCGACTGGCGTCGTCAAAGAGGCAATGATTTATGCCAACGTGATCGGCTGCGATTTAGGCCCGAAAATCACCCCGATTGGCAGTCTGGCAACCCTGCTTTGGCTGCATGTGCTTGCCCAGAAAAATATAACGATTACCTGGGGATATTACTTCCGCACCGGCATTATCATGACTCTGCCCGTGCTGTTTATCACTCTGGCCGCGCTGGCGTTGCGGCTCTCCATCACTTTGTAATGAGATACAGATATGAGCAACATTACCATCTATCACAATCCAGCCTGTGGCACCTCACGTAACACGCTGGAGATGATCCGTAACAGCGGTAACGAACCAACCATTATTTATTATCTCGATACTCCCCCGACTCGTGATGAACTTAGCAAACTGATTTCAGATATGGGCATTTCAGTACGTACATTGCTGCGTAAGAACGTCGAACCTTATGAGCAGTTGGGTCTTGATGAAGACAAGTTTTCTGATGAGCAGTTGATTGATTTTATGCTTCAGCATCCGATCCTGATTAATCGGCCGATTGTAGTGACACCGATCGGCACACGTCTTTGTCGGCCCTCCGAAATGGTGCTGGATATTCTACCGGAAGGTCAGAAAGGAGTGTTTACCAAAGAGGATGGAGAGAAGGTCATTGACGAAACGGGTAACCGAGTTAAGTAATCTGCCCACTTCAAAATATCGGACGCCTGTTAACGCTATGCGGGCGTCCGCTTTTCGCTCACAGCGGACCGTTAGCTCGTCCGCTGCGTGCCAGGAGCGGAAGTTGATAGTTTGAAGAGAGAATTTCCGATATGCACTTATTTCTGCAATCTGGCGGCTGCTTTTAAAGTAGCTTGCAGTCTCTTTTCAATAAAGGGTGCAACCTGTTCTTTTGCTTTTTTTAACTGTTCTTCAGACGCTGTGCGGGGGGAGCCACATGTGAAGGGAGGCGCGGGGTCATATTCCAAATGCAGCTGAATATTCTGAGCGATATCACTTCCATACATTTCTGACACGACGTTGAGAGCAAAATCTATACCTGAAGTCACGCCTGCGCCGGTTATACGGTTGCGGTCACGAACTACGCGGTCATTTATCGGTTCCGCACCTAATAATGCGAGCTGCTCTAGAGACGCCCAGTGTGTCGTTGCTTTATAACCCTTCAGAAGCCCTGCCGCGCCCAGAACAAGCGACCCAGTACAGACCGAAGCCACCAACTTTGCTTGTTTACTTTGAGTGCGGATAAACGAGAGGACTTCTTCGTCATCCATCAGATTTATTTGACCAGGTCCACCAGGGACACAAATTACATCCAGTTCGGGGCATGTTTCGAATGTGGTTGTGGGCTGGATAGCCATACCACGATCGGAAACAACCAGATCCAGGCTTTTCCAGATGAGATGAACTTTTGTGTTTGGCGCTCTTACGAATACTTCATAAGGGCCGGTAAGGTCAAGCTGAGTTAGAGCCGGAAAAAGGAGCAGCCCAATTGATGTGCATTCAGAATCACTCATAAAGAAATCCTTCTGACTTAAAGGAATATAATGACTATTCTCTCATGAATGGCAACTGCATTGTTTGATGGAAAGAAGTGCGTTTTTTCAACTGACCCACTTCCCCGCTGATTAACACACAGCAAGTTAGCTATGCCAATGGCGACCTAATTGCGAACTTCCGCTCCTCGCTCATAAAGGACCATTTCATCCCTACACCCTCCCATCAGGCTTCATTCGCTCATATTTGGCTTTCAAAAACTCCGCTGATTACGAAACAGTCATTTTAATGAGTGACTGTCTCTTGGATACTTTATATAAAAACCAACAAGTCTAATAGTTAGACGACCATATTATCCCAACTTATTATCTGAGGACGTTAGGAATTCCGAGCTAAATCGTGAAACAATTAAAATTGGAAACTTTCCAAAAATATTTCTCTCAGGTCGTTCATTATGAGCATGGATAGCCCCGCTCCAATCAATGGATATATTAGCTTGAACTTGCTGATGCAAAGATAATATTTCTTGCAAGTGAAAGGTCTTATGTAAAGTATATTTCATAAAGGAAGCAAGAGATAAAGATCTTGATTTAACATTAAGAATATTTTTGCCTTTTATTCTGGTTGGCATTATTACCCCACACCAACCTTTATTAGTATGGTTCATTGAGACCTGTATTAGAATTGTTCTAACCAGTTTTTCCCACTGGGGATTTGACTTGAAGTCTGCCCCAACATGGTAATGACCAACGGGCCTTCCTGTTTTCAAAGCAAGTAATATCTCTCCTACTGTAATATTACACGTATTAGAACGTTGCGAAGGCGCACCCATCCAGTGACTCTGCCATTTACGGTCGTTAGAATATGATTTCCTTGCTGCAAGATAAAATGCATAGGGGGATGGTGAATTTTTTACAAGTGGATGTGGGAGGTTAAAATGGGGGGTGAACCCATTCTTCTTTTTTAGTCGAAAAGATGGCCAATTACTATATAGCGCATACTCTTTTCTTGAAGAATTATCATGCGTTACTGTAACACTCGGAAGTTTTTTCTTGTTTTTCGTCACTTTAGCTTGAATAATCACAGCGCGTTCATCAATTGTATTTATATACCTACCCGTATTATCCAAAAGATAATTATTGTAAACTACTAAAGCATCGCCTACTTCTACCTGCTTTAAGGATGATGCTTGAGAATACTCAACAAGCGGTTTTTTATCAATCCATCCTAATTCAATTCCATAATAAAGCGAATGTAGACCGTCAGTCTTTTTTTTATCTATTTTTAGAAAAATATCTGCAAGATTTGAAAGGTAATTAGAATTGAAAAGGGAGGCAAACTGATGCAACTCATGGGAGCTGCCTTGTTTTTTGAAGTGTTCATTAGCGATTATGTTAATTTCTCTATTAATTATTTTAGTACCGCGCATCATTCACTCCTTTGCTCTTTGAGTACATAATTGCACCAACATTGGCATTGATAATAGTTCTACTAATATAAAATACCCAGCAACGCATCCTGAAACAGGATATCATTGCTTTATATCAAGTAAATAAAAATGTATACAGTTAACGGTACCCTTTATCGAATCTATCTTAGCTCCACTCCTGCTCATAACGGATTGACCTGCTCCCTGTTGATTCACACAGAATGCTGTTAGCAACTTCCGTTCCTCGCTCTTAAGGGACAACCATACTCAAATCTCCCATATTGCAGGAGATTTGAGTATGAAAACGTCACCGTGGAACAAAGACTGTATCATCGGTCAAAAAAAGCCGCTTCAGATATCTCATATCTGGGGGATCCGGATTCGACTTGAGCTGGAAGGTAAAACACGCGATCTTGCACTGTTCAACATGGCCTTGGACAGTAAGCTACGAGGCTGTGACCTGGTCAAACTCAAAGTATCAGATGTTGCATATGGCAGTTCTGTTTCAAGCAGAGCAACGGTGTTGCAACAAAAAACCGGTAGTCCTGTCCAATTTGAGATAACCAAAGGAACAAGAGAAGCTGTTGCTGCATTGATAAAGCTTGGCAATTTGCATAGTAAAGACTTCTTGTTCCGGTCTCGGGTTGGTACTTGCCAACACATAACAACCCGGCAATACAACCGAATTTTTCATGGTTGGATAGCAAAGCTTGGTCTCGAAAATTCACTTTACAGCACGCATTCTATGCGAAGAACAAAACCTTACCTGATCTACAAAAAAACTAAGAATCTCAGAGTGGTCCAACTCCTTCTGGGCCACAAGAAACTGGAAAGTACAGTTCGATACTTGGGCATTGAAGTCGATGATGCGCTGGAGATATCTGAATCGATCGAAGTCTAAGGTTGTCAGGGCTGCGACAGCGGCCCTGTGCCAGAAGCGGAAGTAGCTAACAACAGTTTGTATGGAGCAACTGGGAGCAGGTCAGAGGGGATTGCTGCTGCGCGTGCGGCCGGTCGAACCGTGGGGCGAGGGAACAGTGCCTGGATAGACCGAGACGGGATCATTGCGGCCCGCGCCACCGGGCAAAGCCTGCGAACCGTGGCTAAAGAGTTAGGGGTGTCGTTGTCGACCGTGCAGCGGGTGCTGAAAGAGGCTGCGCAATAGTCTGATTCTCTTCAAAGGGCAATAAACCACATTAAGAACCACTGTGAGCGAAAAGTGGAAAATCAACATATAGTAAAGCTTGAAAAATCAATTCAACTATTATTATAGTACTTTCGATGTTGTTAAATGCGATCTGAAATCACTAAGAAAATTCGCTATAACGGCGTGCAAAGATTACTTAACTGAAATATTGAGCTGTATATTTAAACGGAGTTAGTATGTCAGACACACAGAAAAACATTGATTTAATGAAAGATATTAATGAAATAGCCGAGAAAGGCATACAGGCTTTTGAATTATCATATAGTGAATCTGGGCACCCAAATCTTCACGATCCACTATTGAGATGGTGCGATTTTATTTTACGATATATAGCCCCAGTGAAACGTGATGTTTTTAAATCGGATCGATTCACTGCAAATATTCCAGATGATGCAAAAGCGGGATTGCAGAGAATAGAGGAGTTATTTACTTCAGGTGGCGATGTCAATCCTTACCAGAGTAAAACATTGACATTATTTAATGACACAAGCGGTAAAAAAGCCGCGCAAAGAACGGATAACCTTTGGGCTGATTGGGGCATTCACCATCTTCACCTGTCATTAAACCCGGTGGGTTCAGGTGAAAAATACTCAGACCGCTCAGAATGGGTGTTATTCCTGAAGGTGTATGCTAATGCTGTTTTATTTATTGATATAAAAAGCCATGATAAAGACATCGAGCCCGACCTTTTTTCTCAAAGAGACTTGATTGAAACATTTATACGCAACTGGCCAGATGAGGCAGGAATGTATGAGATGAAAGGTGTTTCAAAGCTGGCAATTAACCAACCAATTCCCGATGCTGACATCGCAAAATTGAGAAAGAATGGAATAAATCTCCCCTTTGAGGCAAACGGAAAGGTTTATGCACCATTAGGAATGGGGATGACGACCGCTGTAACCTCTACGAGAGTTTCAATTTATCGAAATAAAATATGTACTTGGGTTAAACAAATAGAAGGAATATTCATGGATGAAGATGGCATATTCCTGAAGGAAGTGAAATCTCAAAATGTACAAAACCCTAAATTCGAATTGTATATGTATGATGGTGATGTGTTCGGCATTACTGAGAAAAATATTGATAAAGGATGGATATTCACTAGAGGAAAATCCGACAACGTTTTCAGCTGTTTATTTGACTCATTGATGCCTGTGTGGGCCAGTCCTGTTGTATTGCAGTACTGGAAACAGAACCCATAACAAAACGGTTTGACGAACCGAGACCCTCATGCCGCCATACGTTCATATAAACATACAAGCATCAGTACAAACATGCAGGCATACCGGTGCTTATATGATTAGACACATGATGGGTTGACCTGCTCCCTGTTAATTCTCACAGAACGCTTTTAGCAATGTCAGCTCCTCGCTCATTGCCGACTGTCATTTAACAAAGAACACTACCAGATCAAGTCTGCGGCAATATATCTAAAGAGCTGAGCGGGCTCTTTGCCGCCCGCCCTGCAGCCTAGGAATTTTCCTAGCACCAAGTGCCAGGAAAATTCGTAGGGGGAGGTATAACCCCCTGAAACTAGCGTTACTCTGCCCACTCCTCTATAAGGTTAAAGCCACATTCCTTTGTGGCTTCTTCACTCTGTCCTCAAGCTTTATCCATCAAATAACGATGCGCTTTCGATGCCGCGCTGGCGGCTTTGAAAATATAGCGCTTGTCGTTTTTCAACACTTTCAGCCAGGAAGCAATCAGGAAGCAATATAGCTTTCGTGCTGGACCTCTCCGACAATTCCCAGATCCGCCATCAGGAACGCGCTTCCCAGTTCGGCGATCAACTCCTCAAAAGCATAATCCTCACTGCCAAATTTTCCTTTCATCTCGCGGTTAAGCCGTTTTTTACCACCGCTCCAGTGAACCAGCTCATGCAGGCCAGTAGCATAGAAATTAGCTGCATCTGAAAACAGATGGCGCTCCGGTAGCCAGACTTCATCGGTCGAGGGTCTGAAAAAGGCGTTTTGCCCTTTCTCAATGATGTTTGCGCCGCTCTTCTGGAACAGATTTTCAGCCTCCGGCAATGGGTCAAAGGTTGCTTCTGGGCTAACTGTTTCAGTTGTCAGCGGAAGGCCATCAATTTGTTCAAGATTGAACACATTGAAGGTTTTCAGCATCGGGATCTGGTCGATTTCGCCGTCTTCGTTTTCCTTCTCTAAGGTTGTATAGAAAATGGCTGTCGTGCCGTGCTCGCCTTTGCGAACCTGCACACCTACTGCCTGCGCCTGTTTGTAGGTCATCCAACGTGAATCACCGAAGCCCTGTTCTGACGCACTGCACCACAACAACATGATATTCATTCCGCTATACGAGATACCGGTTGCGAAGTTGGAAGGCAACCCAGACATGCCCGGTACTCGTTGCCACGGGCAGGACCACGGTTTTACACCGGCTTCAAGCGCTGCAATGATGTTGTCGGTGACGGTCTGATAAATATCTGTTCTGGTTTGAGAAAATTTCGTTTTTGAGGAGCCTGACTGCTCCAGCGGGGATACGCTGGTCGCCGCTGCGGTGTTAGGGGCGCTAGTCTGGGTATGCAGGGAAATCGTCATGGTTTTTTCTCCGCCAGTGGTGTGATTTTCGTCTTCGTATCGCCTGACGGTTCGCTTTCCCGGCATCGCTCCGGCACGCAAGGGCGCAGCATGCGTGCCATTTACCCTTGCGGGACGGGTTGTGTTGGGAAACGATTAGCCGGAAGCTGATACGGGAACGGAAATCACTGGGGAGAAAAAACTGCCCCTGCATAGGCGGGCGTAGCGCCCCTTGGTTTGCAGTGGTGAAATGGTGTTGGGATCAGCAAAATTATGATTTCATATCTATTAACCGATGGGAGCTAATCATCGGGGTGGGTTCAGTCCAAGTGCTATTTCCGAATCAGAGTAGAATTTTGGGTCGAGGTCAAGAGAACTAAAGTAGAGAAGATTCGTATAAATTTATAAACAAAGCCTATATGACTTGAAAAACCAACACCTTAATGTAAATTAAATTTAGCGAAGTATATAAATAGGATCTCATAATGGTTGCAATAACCGATATCCAGGGATGGGTTAGCTCATTCAAGTCATCTCGAGGTATACCGGCTAGTAATCCCTTGTGGGCTTATAAGGTCACTGATGAGGAGCTTGCAGACTTGCAGTCACTACTCCTCAAGTTTGCTGACCAACTAGGTATTCGAAAGATCCTCAGGCTATATGAATCCCAGTATGCCGGGGCTTTTGTTTTATTTGCCGCAACCTGGCTTCAACGCAATAATACTGGTCGTTCAAAATGGGAACCTGTTCTTGAAGCAATTCATGCAAAAGGTATTGAGCACTCCGAGAAGACAAGTTTGGTTGAAGCTGGTCTTAGATCTTGGGGGTTAGAAGTATTCGCAACAGAGTTAAGTCATCGATATATAGATACATTGGCCTGTCAAGGGGGACTGCCTCGTTCGGACATGCTGCGAGAGTCACACTCCCAAATCATGGGTTATTTCGAGTCGGTATTGGCCTATTACGAGCGCTATCAGCAGTCAATCTCGCTTTATGATCTTGCGCTAGAAGAACTCAAACACCTTCCCTTGACTCTTCAGCAAGATGCCTTCGCTGAGCTGGTAAGTCGCCTGATTGAACGGCTGCTCGACTGGAAGACGACCTATGATCTGGTTGATGTTAAAGACGCCGTTGGTGTTTTGGATTATCAGCATCCTCGCTGGCGCGAAGAGCTGCCATTCCTTGTTCTCGATGAAGAGGCTCAAACACTTATTGATACACTGCTTAAACGAGCATCATGCATCAAACGACGCGAACTTCATCCAGTTCGAGTTAAGCGTACCCTCTACATTACAGAGCACGGATATCGATTCAATAGTGAGATATACATAGCACAACAGATCGATAGTGAGGATCTCAATCGTCAGTTTGGCGTAACAGCTATGCCGAGTTGTTTTGAACTCTCAACAATAATTCCAGACAATCAACGTTTCAGAACAGCGGTATTTACACACCGACAAGGTGCACATTCAGGTTGGCTGGTTTCGAGCTACATCACTGACCTGAAAAATGCCCTTGCTACTGGTGAAGTAGGCTATGAACTACTAAGTGAAGGGCGCCAACTCGCTGAAGGTGTTTATTACCGTGGCGATGCCATGAGTGACGCAGCTCCTTGGGTTTTTAATCTCAGTGGCATGGAGATCAACTTCATTGGACAAGGAAGCATTAAGTCCAGTAAAGGCAAGCTAATCGTTGTCACCAAAACAACACCACGCAAAGGTAATCAACTCTCCTCCGTCAGATTATGTGGAGACGTCATCGGTATCGATCGCCAAGTGTACGAGGTAACAGGCGAAGCATTGATTTCAGGTATTGCGGGTGACTATCGGATACTCTGCAGTGCGGATACCAATGAGGAGGTATCAGTTATTGTTACAGGAAGAGAACTTGATACCGCAAGAGCCAACCTTCCGGTCTATTTGGGCATCCCAGCGATTCACTTTTCGATGCAGGATAACAAAGGCAAGATCGATCCCAGTGACCTGTTTTGGTTTACTAGCAAAAATGAGCCTCTCATTTCCCTACAAGACCCTCTCGCAATAGGCAAGGGCGTCATCGTTTGGCGGTCCGATAACAATGTAGTATGGGAGCATGCTTGCGTCCTGCTACCCGCAGGGTTTGCTCTCAAAATTACCAACAATGCTGAGGGTTTGTATTTGCTCAGCATCAGCGATGCTGGCAATCCACAGATTGGTATGCAAGTGGGATTCGAGTCGTGGATGACTTCTGCATCCTACGTCGTAGATGGCACAACAAAATGTAGTCTCTCACCAACAGATTCAATTAGAGATCATGTCGGAATAGTACTGCGTTGGAATAATCTGGATTATTCTGAAGTTAATCTCGATATTTCAATTAGCTTTAATTCGATCTCTCTAACCGATCGCAAGGGCAAACTCTACAGAGAAACTGAACATGGTTGCTTGTCGCTCCAAGATTTGCCACGTATGCGTACGGTCATCAGAACAGCAACTGAAGTTAGCCAGATCAACTCAGTAGTGAGCCTAGCTCACGTTAATAAGCACACAGGGCATGAGCAGGTAATCGTTGCCAAAAAACGCACTTTCGATGTCGTTAGAGAAAACGGCATATATGTGATAGAGGGCTCTGAGCTCGCTGAGTTGGCTCGCTTTGTATATAGCCAGGCTGACGATCAAGAACAGTATGTGAAGATGGATTTCTTCGTCCATCAAGGACTATTCAGCGAGACACTGCAATCCTTTCTACCAGTCATTCACAGATACAAGCATGACCCCCGCTTCATTAAAGCTAAACGAGCGTTTGAACTCCCTGTTACTCCTTTACTAAAAAGGTTGGACAGCCCCGCACTTTACCTCTCCCCTATCTGGGATTTGGGAGCTGACCCGCTGATATTGATGCCTGATGATACAAAGGCATCGGTATGGCGTTACTCCATGCCTGAGGTTGGTGAAATCGAATATGGTGCATGGCTAGTTTGGGGTGAGCCTGAGATGAGCATTCGCCCCCGTATCAGTATTTATCCAACGCCTCCAAAAGCGAAAAAACGAGAAGAAGTCAGTGCTATCGGCCAACAACTTTTGAGCATTCTGAATATGACCGTAGAAAACGATATGCCTGTCTACGAAGAGACCTTAGCATGGGACACACTAGCGTATGCCGTTAAGTATCTTGATCCTAGTGAGGAAAGAAGCGTCCGTAGGTTGAAATCGATTGTGAGAGCGATGGGATACGATTTGAACCATGAAGGATGGAACTATATTGAGGGTGTACTTAAGCGGATCGAGAGTATTGAACCGCTAGCCGTTTACACAATGACCGCCGTCATGCGTAACCACTTTACGCTGGTTGCTCTGTTGTTCAGGAACCCGGCTTATTTCCATGCTGTCTGGGGACTGTCTGACAAAATGGGGTTTGAGTGGGCTTCGATTCGTCCATACAATTGGATAACCTCCATACGCAATGCCTACGAGTGGCATAAAGAGAACTTTAAAACGCTAAAATCTATCGATAAAGAGTATTATGAGAAAGCGATTAACGCACCATTTGAAAATCTGCGCGAGAAAGGCCCTTTTTTCGCATATCTAGCTGACGTTGCCACTGATACACCGGCTTTTGAACCGGTTGAGATTTGGGCTGATGACGAAATTAGAGCTCAAGGGCTTGAAAGTCAAACACTCGCACATCATTTTTTCCTTAAACGTGGAGAATTACTTGCTCGACATGCGGGAAGGCTGCTCAACGAAATAGGCACTTTACGCAACACTAAACAGCTCTTAGAGATAATGGACGAGAAATGGCCCTTTGCTGAGCTTCCTCGCCCCCTTAAGGGATTATTGGGAACGATCAAAGTTAACAATGACCCCTATGGTAAGAAGATGACTGCTCACCAACTTACCATAGGGTTACCACTTCGCTGGGCATTTTTCAGTGGCGGATTTTATGAATCTCAGCTTCCAGGTTGGGCACAGGTAAAAATTCGTTACGCCATCGCCCTTCTCGACGAATTTGACCGTGAATGGCTGCAGTCAGTACTGCTAATCGGCCACTTGGCTTGCGAAATTGCATTATTGGAATATGCTGCGCCCGGACTGAAACATAAAGAGGATGTTACGCCATGAAGAGCATCTCACTCCACAAGTTATACGACTCTATCAATTCTGTATCAGCTGAAGCCGTTTTAAACCAATTACAGATTATCAACCCCTCGCTTCGCCAATACCTCACTCAACAATTCAAAAGTAAGTTTGGCAGTGGTGGTTCATTTTTGTCTGCCCCACTAATTGAGTCAACTTTTGGTTGGAAGTCGGCATCGACGCTAGAATGCAGAAATACTATGACTGATCTGGCCGAAAAGGGTGTTCTTACCGAGCGGCTGGTTCAGGTAATGGATCAAGCGCCAGCCCACCCATCGCTCAAACGAGAAGATTTGGAAAATGGTATTACGCGTTTGGAGTATGACGACGACTTCCCAGAGAAAGATGATCCGCGCTGGCCTGCTTCTCGCGCCCCCTATGCTCATCAGTTAGAGGCATGGGGGATTCTCGGACAAGAGAAACCGACTTCAACTGTTGTTACTGCAGGTACCGGTTCTGGTAAGTCTGAATGTTTCATAGTTCCACTTTTAAATGATATGTCCAAGCTCTCCGAGGATATAGAAGGTCCACTAGTCGGCGTTCAGGCCATCATGCTCTATCCGCTCAATGCCCTGATTAACTCTCAGAGAGATCGATTGAGCGCATGGACCCGGGGATTCAAGGGTGATGTTCGATATGCGCTGTACAACGGAGATACACCGCACGAACCAGAGGCACTTTCGACTACTCAAGAGGCCGTGCTTAAAAAGACCAAGCCCGAGGAAGTTACTAACCGAAAAGATATCCGAGAGACACCACCGCCGATCTTGGTGACTAACGCTACAATGCTTGAGTACATGCTGGTTCGTCCGCAAGATCGCCCCATTATTCAAAAGAGCCAGGGCAAACTGCGCTGGATTGTGCTCGATGAAGCGCACACCTTGATCGGCTCAGCGGCGGCAGAAACTTCACTTCTGTTAAGACGCACGATGCATGCTTTTGGCGTCAAACCTGAAGATGTGCGTTTCGTAGCTACGTCGGCAACTATCGGTGACATGAACCAGTGGGAAGAGACAGAAAAACTCCTCAAAACCTTCTTAGGTGAATTGGCAGGTGTGGCTCCATCCAAAATTGCTATAGTAAGAGGTCATCGTAACGTACCAGAACTTCCTGAATACACAGGGGAAGTTCCTACACTATCGGTATCAGAGCTGGAATCGCTGGATAGTGGCACAGCCTATGATACGCTGTCTCAGATGGCATTGATACGCTCTCTTCGTAAACGATTGATTGATGAAGGGCCTAAGACCCTGCAAGAAATCGCGGCTCATCTGAATCCTAATGTCGATGAGTCTCAAATCGACGGCCATATGCTGAATTCAGCGCTGAGAATCATTGATGTGGCAACTGATGCTCACCCAAACGGAGATGATAAAGCGGAGGCACTGCTTCCGATCAGAGCACATCTATTCCATCGCGCGCAACGTGGCATTTGGGCCTGTATTAATCCTGAGTGTTCAGGGAAACATGGTACTTATCTGGAAGAAGATTGGGCGTTTGGTCGTGTTTATCTAGATGAGCGCCAAAGCTGTTCGTACTGTGATCATCCGGTCTTTGAACTGTCCCACTGCTCGAGCTGCAACGAACCTACGCTCAATGCCGTAAGATATCTTGGCGAAGGTCAAGTATTCTTCCGTCCCCGTAAGCTGGATACGCTTGATGACTATGCGGAAGATGCGTTCGAATACACAGGCGCATCAGAAGGGACCGAGGAAGCCAGCGTAGAGCGCGATGAGAATGTTCAACTCTACACCTCTTTAAGCCCGATTGATGACCGACGACAGAATGCTGGCGGTTCTACACGAGGCTACCTACACCCTGTCACAGGGCTGGTTTCCCACGACAAGGTCGAGGGAGTTGAGATCCGCTATACCGTTGCGTCCGACAATTCCGGACTGCGTTGTGGTTGCTGTAATCAGATTGAGCTTCATGAGGGTATGACCTTCAAACGTGCTGTACTAGGTGCCCCCTTCTTGATGGGAAATATCGTGCCAGAGATGCTGAAGCATGTACCCACAAAATCAGACACCAACCTCAGAGGGCGACGACTGATTACATTTACCGACAGTCGGCAAGGAACTGCGCGGTTCTCTGCAAAACTTCAGTTGGACTCAGAGCGTCGATGGACGCGATCTGTGGTCTATAACTACCTGATCGACAAAGTCCCGGAAACCTCCGGTACCGCTGCTGATGAGGTTGCAAAGATTGAAGGTATTATCAAAACACTAATAGCCTCTGGCAATACCGAAGCAATTAAATTTATGCAGGATCAGCGAGAAGTTAAGAAAGCGGCTGCAAGTACATCGACCGGTTTTTCCGTTACTTGGGACGAGATGATCGATCACTTATCCAAACAGCCAGAGATTAGATTGCTGGCCGGTGTAGAGGGTACGGAGGATGCTTTACCGGGTGAGTATGCTGCACGCGCTGAAGAACTGAGCAGTACCCGCAATCTCGCCAGATTATTCCTTCTGCGTGAATTCGCTCGCCGCCCAAAATACTCGAACAACCTCGAAAGCCTTGGGTTGGTGAAGCTCACCTATCCTTCGTTAGATAGAATTACGGAGAGCGAGGCAAGAGATGCTTGCCGTATATGGTTCGAGTTCGGTTTCACGCTGAGTCAGTGGAAAGACTACCTCAAGCTGATCGTTGATTACTACGCCCGTGAGAACACCTTAGTTGATATTTCTCCGAGCGAGAAAAGCTGGATGGGCGCAGAAGTTCCTGTTCGGTTGTGTCAACCCCCCACGTTTAAGTACTCAACGGAGACTTCGAAGAAGGACGATAAGATTCTGATCAAGGATCTTCAGCGTCTAGCCTTTCGCGTATTCCCCTCCGGCCGAATTCGCAACCGCCCGGTGCGCTTGATTGAGTTGGTAAGCGGTCGAACAATCGAGCGTGACAGCGGTGGATTTGAACGGATCATGTTGGCTGTATGGGATACGCTTAGGAAAAAGGAATTGATGGAGTTTGTGGACGCTCAGCCTGACGAACATGGGTTTGTCCGATCCGGTTACCGTTTCCGATATGAGCGTGCTGCTTTATCGCTGATCGATAAAGCTTATCTGTGCCCAATTACAGGACGTTGGTTGGATACAGTTATGAAAGGGCCTAGCGCAGATGCTCTGAATGGGATTACCCCTTTTGTAACTGGTACCATGCTGCTGGAGGATGTGAAGGTAGAAGACAAACCTATCGATGTGCCTCGTCCTGAACGTAAGCTGCTCAAAGGGGATAATACCACCTTACTGAAAGCTTGGTTGGAAGAGAACCCTGTTATCACTGAACTGAGAAACAGAGGTCAGTGGCGTGACCTTAACGATTCTGCTGTCTCCTACCCAACGTTACTTCGTTCTAGGGAGCACTCAGCACAGCAGGAATCTGAAAAGCTCAAAGATTTCGAGAGAGCGTTTAAGAACGATCATCTCAATGTATTGAACTGTTCGACCACTATGGAGATGGGTGTCGATATCGGATCGCTCTCGATGGTCGCGATGAATAACGCCCCACCAGCTACCTCAAACTACCTACAGCGTGCAGGTCGTGCGGGTCGTCGCGGTCAATCAACCTCTGTTGTACTAACATTTTGTAAGGCTAGCCCGCATGATGAGCGCATCTTTTCTGATCCTAAATGGGCGTTCTCTACCACACCTGTCCCGCGTGTGGCGCTTGAGAGTGCAGTTATCGTTAGCCGTCATGTTAATGCACTACTTCTTGCAACCTTCCTGCTGAAGGCGTATCAGGATGAAAACCTTCTAGTCACCAAGGTTGGTCAATTCTTTGTCTCCGACCTAGAGTTCACCAAGTGTCAGGCATTTCTTGCATGGTGTGATAACGATGCCATTCAAGACGCTAATCTAATTGAGGGTTTAGAATCACTTAGAAATGGTACTGCCCTTGAAGGGATGTCACTACCCAATCTGATACACAAGGTTGCAACTGCGATGCGCGAGGTTGAGGAGCATTGGTTAGCTCGACACTCTGCTTTGGTAGATGAATTAGGCAAGACTAACGCCAAAATGATTCTTGATAGTGGAAAAGTTGTTGAGGACTTTGCCTATAAACGAATGAAGCGCCAGCTTGAAAGCATGGAGAAGAATCATCTGCTGGGGATTCTCACAAACCGCGGATTCCTTCCCGGATATGGATTCCCTACGAATGTTGTCGAACTAATTACCAACAACATGATTGAAAGTCGACAGAAAAACAAGAAGGACAAATCCTTTGGTTATCCCTCCCGCTCGTTAGATGTTGCGATTCGTGAATATGAACCTGGTAAGGATATGGTTCTGAACGGTGCTGTCTATCGTTCGGCAGGCCTGCAGTTGTCTTGGAAGATTCCGAATTCTGAGAAGGAGGTTCAAGAACTCCAACAGATGAGATATGTCGCAAAATGCCGTTGTGGTTATCATAGCGCAGACCATACGATTTGGAACAATTTACCAGAGATCTGCCCAGAATGTAGTTCATTCCTGAGCCGAATGGAATACATCGTACCGACCGGCTTCCAAGTAGATTTCCGTAAACCTCTGCACAACAACTATACTCGCCCTGAGTACTCCCCTTATGTGGCACCCCTCCTTCAGATAGATCAAGAGGAATGGCAAGCTATAGGCCGAGCAGAGCTTGGTAAGTTCCGTGCAACTCAAAACGGTAATATGTTCTTCTACAACCACGGTAAGGGTGCTGGATTTGCTATGTGCTGGCAATGCGGCCGCACACATGCTATCGAAGCGTCTTATAACACCGATACCGGTAATTTCTACGTTAACGAGTCTGAGATCGGAAAGGTCTGGAAGAAGCATAAGCGTATTCAGGGGACTACGCAGAAAGGTTGCTCAGAGTGCTCAAGTGATAAATGGGCGTTAAAGGTCGGCACGTATAATGCCGAAACGATGGAAATTCAGGTTCCGTTCGTTCTCGGATACTCCGCTCAGACAACGATGCTCGAGATTCAACTAAGAAACCCAGAAACAAACTCATGGGTTCGAAGCACAGAGCTAGCATATAGTTTAGGTATTGCGATGCGTGAGGTGTTCTGTCGGGAAAATGGTATTTCTGACATTGAGCTAGGTGTTGCCGTTCAACAACGCTTTGCCCAGATTGGGGGAACTCGCACGAGTATCTTTATTTTCGATAAAGCCTCTCAAGGGGCTGGCTATGCGACTCAGATGGCTGAGAACTTGCCACACGTCCTTGTTAAGGCTTACGAATTCGCAAAAACCTGCCCGCATGCCTGTGACCGCGCTTGCCATGCCTGTCTACTTGATTTCGATACGCAACATCAGCTTGAAGAACTAAACCGACACGCCATTATTCAATACTTTAACGAGACGCGCCTTATTGAGCGATTAGAGCTACCTGAGGAGCGTAAATTCTTTGGTCCTAACTCTCAGCCCGAACTGCTTAACGCCATCTCGTTACTGTCACTTAAGGGGGGACGAAGCAAAGAGATCGATATATTTATCTCTGGCGAGAACTGGGATCTTTCCAATGCGGCAGTACTCAGGCGCGTCAAGTACATGACCATGCAACCTGTCAGAGTACTTTTCCATAAATCGTTAGAGGACAAAATCGATTCAGATTTGGCGTGGCAGCTCCGCCGCGTTATTGACTCAGACATTGATGTGTGCCTGTATTCCACTCCGTCAATTTTGGAAGGAAAAGCACTGCCAATAATGCGAATGAAGTTTCAGGATTATGATTACTGGTATGCCACAGAGGAAACAGACCTAATATCTCTGAATTGTGACTGGGGTAATACCCACAACTTGTGTTTAGTAGCTAGCAAAAATAAATCATACGATTTCGAAGCGAACCTGTTTGATCTCGAATCCAAAGCAGCTCAAGCCAATATATCCAGTAATATGGGAGTTTTGAACAACTTTGATTTGTTGACAGGAATCCACATATCTCGCTTTGGTAATCATTTACTGGATGCACTAATAAAAACGGCGCCAGCTTTAGAGGCTTACCTGAATAGTGGTATTAGCAAAATTGAATATTCCGATCGATATCTACTGTCCCCCATCGGGATCATGCTGATTGGTGACATATTTAAAGGTTTCAACGATCGATTTGGATCGTTTTCTGCAGAGCTGACGATTAGCTATCCGCCAACCAATACACGCAGGCCTTGCTGTGTTGCCGACAATTTTGAAAATTCTGATCAGTTGCTTGACTGCGTTTCAGGTGTTAGCGACTCTATCGGTCTCACCATCACCTCGAAGCTTCGTGAGAAATATGATATGGATCATGGACGCAAGCTTAACATTGAGCTGGGCAATGGCACCATCATCCAGATTCTCTTTGATCAGGGAATGGGTTATTGGGCCAATCGAAAACCATATAGCCGCAATCGTTTCGATTTCGAAAACAGCTTTGACGAAGGTGCAGACTACCAGCGTAAAGAAATTGTGGTTCGCATCGGCAGCGGTGATAGTTATATCGTTGTCTATGAACGTGACTGACTATCTCATTATTTGCAAAAATCGACCCATTCACAGTCTGATAATAAGTTAATGGTGAGTATAAGTAGACCAGTTTTAATTCGATGCATTTTTTGAGATTCATGGTTCTTCGCCCTAAGCAAGAATTCTTCCGGCGTCAGGTTGTTCAGGGATTCATGAGAGCGTTTGCTGTTGTATTAATTCAGCCAGCGCTCTCTGATTCACTAATCACTTTATTGGACAAATTGTCCTGAGGGAGGAAGTAGAATGAAGCTTGAAACAATTCGATTATCTGGTTTCCAATCCTTTGGCCGAGAACCAACCAAACTGACCTTGGAAGATGTTACTTATCTCATTAGTTCTAATGGATCAGGTAAAACAGCGGTACTTCAGGTTTTATTCCGACTGTTTGCGTTTTCTCCAACATTGCGTCGCGTCCAACGTTCAGATGTCCATGTCCCTTTTGATTCCTCCTGAGCGATAGTTGTGGATTGAAGCTGACTTTCTGTTTCACAAAGTTGCAGAGGGCGAGGATCATAGTACCGTAGCTCCTCATTTTTTCCATATGCGACTTGATGAGCCAGAAGGTATTCCACGTATGCGTTTCCGCCTGACTGCAACTATGGGAATAGGTTGGAATATCGAAAAAAACTTAGTATATTTTTTGGATGTCAATGCTGATAGCTCACCTCAAACCATAGCTCAAGTTCCACGAGCAGAGCGTAATAATATCCAAGTTCACTATTGCCAGACGAGATCCTGCGGACCATATCGCTTACGGTGCGAACGCATTCCTTGGACGTTTGCTTAAGCTGTTCGTTGGGATGATCAACGCAGTACAATTAAGGAATTTGCCGATCAGAAAGGCAGAAACCTCGTAACTAATCCTTCCATGAATGCTTTCAGTGAAAGTTTTAAAATGACCAAGCTACCCTACACAAGGGCAAATTTTTCTCTGATCCTAAAATTAAATTTGTTGCTTTGGAAATTGAAGCGATACTACGGCACTTGTCAATTTCATTCACCCCTGGTCATGACGGTTTGCTTGTCGACTTTTCACGTTTGAGCGATGATCAGAAATCGATGCTTTATATTTCTTTGATCCTACCATCTCAGGCGATTGGTAGTGCCGTGCTCGCAGAGGAAGATGTGAATTTTACTGACAAATTGCGCCCTCTAATATTTACACTGGTCGCAGTTGAGGAGCCGGGAATAGCCTTTTACCTAACTACCTGGGGCGTATCGTTAGCATATTGAATACTATGGGGAAGAACACTGATACGCAAGCGTTGATTGCTACCCATGCACATCAATGTTACGACACCGATGGAAAAATCACTTGATGGAAAACGAACCTAGACTCAAAATAATTTAAGATATATTTAATCTGACAGATACTTGCATAAATAATCGGTAACTATCATATCAAGCCTGTTCTAATAGAAACAAAAGCAATCCAAAGCAGATAAACCTATTACCCTAAAATTGATTTTAATCTTTCAGCTATATTAAGCAATTTAGTCAACATAGACACCCTAGTCTTGAATGAGTTTTGTATACCCGCGTAAATATGCATAGTACGTCCCTCTTGAGCATTCTCATCCCAGACTCCATTAACAATATCAGTATATTGTTGAATAAGGTCCCGTAGATCAGAGTACATTAAATCAGGATTGATTTCTCTTATTTCATGAGCATGCGACAGGATATAATCTTCATCGTCCGTAAAATTAAAAAAAACAAAATATGGGTTTTTTGTATCTTTTATTTTAAAAAAATCCAATATCTCTTTATTATCTTCCGGCTCTTTCCATATAGATACCATCATACCCATAGTCCCGGGAGGAAAGCTAGGATACTCATGCTTTCCCGTTTTAGCTTTTACGCAATAAATATTCCATTTATCCCCACTTTGCTCATGAAATGCTTTCCAATAGTCAATGTCATTGATGATTTTTTTTATTATTGGGTGAGCATCCGTATACAATAGAACGCCAAAAGCATTGCGCAAAATATCATTGTCATTACGGTGATAGGTAGCTAATTCAGTCAACCAATTATTCATTTTGAGAATACCGTTTTATGTTATAATAGTTCAAAACTTAAGGGGAATAAGATGAAACAAGATGAAGTAAACGCATATTATATGCCATCAAGCTACACAATGTACATTGATAGCTATGACCCAATAGAAAAGCACACTAATTTTGATAACAAAATTTTCTTTCACGAGTTCACCCACTTCTTACAAGATTTAACGCTACCATATCTAATGCGGCAAGCAACAATAATGAACAATAGTATCTACAATTTTATTGAACAATGCAAAAAAAAGCAAGAAGTAACTGCTCCTTTTTTTTGGCATGATGACTATTATGTGACCTCACAGCAATATGAATATACCTGGGGTGAAGGCAAGTATATCGAAGACTTCGGTTCAATTGTATCTCATAAACAGCAATCTGAGCACTCAATTGGTGATATTGAGATCCACAGATTCACTCTAGAATCATCCAATGGAATTACGTACCCGCTCAGCGCAAGGGATTTCCTGGAATATCTATCTTTATGTTTACAAAATAAAAGATGGAAAAAAATAGAACATATTGACATACCTTACAATATTATAAGATTAACTATAGATTACCTCGGATTCAATATATTATCAGACTCATCAAAAGTACTTTTAATTGAATTTTGCCTTTACAATGACAATCCAGTAGCACAATTGTTTTTTATTCATAAAAACATGAGACAAGATATAATTAGACATGACACAAAAGGCACTTTGCATATTTTTTTAAAAAATCTAGTTTGGAATTCTAAAGGTAACCATTCCTACAATACATCAGAAAAACTAAGGAAAAGAAAAGAACAACTCATTGATTGCTTTTTCTGTTGTTATTCAGATAATAATTTCACTCAATTGAGAGAATGGCTTTTAAACGCTCTAAATTATAAATTTCCAGAAACACATAGTCCGTTTTTATTTCATGAGTTATTCTTGTTAGATCCTTTAACTCTTAAATTTAGACTTGAAGAATTTTTAAATCTCATAAAGATTCCTGTGATAATTAATAAATATAACCACTTTGAGATCTCTGTACCTAACTCTGATTTTTTACATGCAGCTCATTTATTTATACGGGCAACCACAGATTCAGATAAAACATGCCCATTAATCAAGTATAGATTATGTCGAGGAAGTAATAGATATAACTCATGGTGTAAATGCGATTTTTTCCAGACACTTTCATTAAAAGAAAATTGCGTAATGTTTAAGTTCATGTGCATATTTAATATCAATAACTTCCAATTGCAAAGAATATCACTTATATAAAACAAAATTAAAAGCAATTAAATGGCGGAGATGAATATAAAATCTCATTTATATACATTGATTTTTCTTTTAATTCTTACATAAAAATTATGTTGTGACATTGCTGCCATGAGCTCGCACAATAACTACAGTAAGAAGAAATAATGTAAATTATAAAATTAAAAAACTGCCACCTTATATACCATATTTTATAAAATATTATTCCGCCAACATAGGAGATCACATACCCCCCCTCCCTTTATTCAGTACCGGAGCAAAGGTTTCTGGCTTTTCTTCTCTGGAAAAAATAGAGCACCAGACTCCGAAGGAGTTTTTTCGAAGCCTGCAAGAAAGCTCGGATGTCTGATTGAGACTAGCATCTATATCGCGAAAATGTCATGAATAGTTACTTTCAATCTTAAGCTGATACCTTAGCTGGACTGTAATTATCCATGGTGAGAACGAGGCCAGATAGTTCGGGTGTTCATCAGGTTTCATAAAGCTGGATATATATTTATATTCACATTTCTTAATAAAAAACTCTCGTGCTTGCATCGGAAAGGATCTATATTAGCTATTTAGGTTCCTCATTGGGTTTAATGCCCCTAAAGTATTAAATAACTTATAAATTTGGTGGTCATTCTGGTGGTCTTGACAGGTAGCGGATTAAGGTTTAGCTTATTTATTAGCCAGTTACTGGCAAAGGCGATCTCAGTCAGAGGAGCCAAATTTTAGTTTCATGACTTCCCTGTGAGTCCTGAAACGTTTAAAAAAACAAGAAGTTACTCTGACCCGGTTATCCTGAGAAGGACTGCCGGGTTTTTTGACATCCATAGTTTTTGGGGGCCTAATCGGGGGCCTCACGGTTCGTTGAGAAAATGGAGCCCCCACCTATGGCATTAACCGATACCGCTATCCGCAGGATCAAACCCCCGAGAAATCCTTCAAACTCACCGACAGTTCAGGACTCTACCTGCTGATCAAACCTAACGGCTCGAAACTCTGGTATATGAAGTATCGCATCGACGGCAAAGAGAAAAAACTCGCCTTTTGTAGTGGCACAGTAAATTTGGCCCCTACCCGGATGTGTCCCTGTTTAAAGCGCGACAGTTACGTGATGCCGCGCGGGCGAAAATACGTGAGGGGGTCGATCTCTCCGCTGACAAGAAAATCGCGCAACAGAAAAATAAAAACGGTCATACATTCCGCCAGATCGCCATGAACTGGCACGGTGAACACAGGCGCTGGTCTGAACATTATGCGAACACCATCCAGCGCAGGCTGGAAATGTATGTTTTCCCGGATATCGGAGGACAGCCTCATCGATCATATCACCACGGAAACGCTGTTATTTACCCTGCACAAAGTGGAAAACAAGGGCTTTCTGGAGAAAGCCGCGCAGCTGAAAAACTACGTCACCGAGATCATGCGCTATGCGGTGAAAAGGAGTTAATCAAATCAAACCGGACGATGGCGTGCAGTGCGCTGAGTGAGTCGGGATTGTGGAGCAAAGAAGCCATTGAAAAGCAGATGAGCCATCAGGAAAGAAACAGCGTGCGGGCGGCCTATATTCATAAGGCTGAATATCTGGAAGAACGGATCGCGATGATGCAGTGGTGGGCAGATTATCTTGATGCAAATACTGGAGGATATATTTCACCCTATCAGTTTGCCAGTAGGCTGAAAAAAGTGTCGTAATACAACGGGTTATTAAAGGGTAAACGGGTGTTTCCCCTTAAGTACGTTTCAATCCGTGAATTATTTCAGCAGATCAATCAACCGCAGCAGAGCCAGTAACAGCTCCAGTACGGCAATGAGCACAACCAGCTTACGCGTTAGTGTGTCCATTCGCTCTCCTTTTGAAAGGAGCGCAACGCCTGCATCTTACCCTTACACTGCCTGTCAGTGCAGGATTACATCTGCCAGGATTGTATTATCACGCAACGCCGCTCAGGTCGCCATCCGCAGCCTGAGAGCGAAAAATAGAGAACTCTGCCTCACCAGCAGGTTTTTTTATTTTCTGCGATCGGCCTTCCAGAGTGTCTCTTTATGTTGGCGGCTAATCGCGGCATCTTTTAGCTGTACCTGCAAAACCGGGTACCTGGTTAGGTGTTACGCCAGAACAAATCTGGCCGTCCCGTTATCGTAAGCCGGAATATAGCCAGAGCTAAACCGACTCGCCCGATCTTCTGTCAGCTTTGCTGGCGGAAGATCGGGAAAAGACAAGCGAAGCGCGGCAGACTGTCATTCATAAAATTGCGAAAAAATCTACAAACAACTCAATTCCCGAAAAAAAGGTTTCCTCTTTTCATCCGTGTAAAACGGTTGTAATCACCCTCTTGCCCTATGCTGTCGTAGACAGCTCCCGTTGCTTCACAACCTGAAAGAAGCACCTGTTCCGTCAGGACGGTTGATCCCTTTACCGGTGCAGGCCTCTGCAAACACTGGGTCGCAGGACATCGCGGCGGAGGCTCGAAGTTCACACTCAATAGATTTTTTAACCGCGCCAGTTCACCAGCACTCATTTCACACAACTGAAAATTCTACGATTTTCCGGCAAGTTTATACCTGCTGAATTTCAGCGCCTTTTACTTTATGGGCTGCGGCCTGCATTTACCGTAAGGCATTTGCTGCCGCGTGACCGTAAACCTGCACCAGAATCCGCGATCTTTCACACACAGCCCCTGCTTTCGGGGTTCCAGCACTCATTCCCGCATCTGACACGCCTTTTGAAGGATACGTTGCCCCTTCTCCCGCTTGCCCCTCTTATGCATTCCGTTAATAAATATAATCATCAATATAAATAACATAAAACTATCGTTTATCAAAAATCGATCGGTAAAGACTATTAATTGCATTCCGTGTGACATTAATCACAAAACTGGGGTACTCAATGTTTATTATTTACTGCATAGCAAAGCATATAGTTTTATTGCAAGAGAATGATCTCATCATGCGGTAAAATTTTTTACTTATGCAATCTTTGGAGGTAATTATTTTGCCATGGAAAGACCCATCATCAAATGCATTTTTTAGCTGGATTTACATAATATTATTCGGCGCGTGGGGAGGTTTTGTTAGATATCTCCTTGACGTTAAATCTGGCCGGTCGGGAAGAAATTTATTTTCGGCGTTAGCACAAATTATAGTATCAGGATTTACCGGCGTGCTTTCTGGATTGATGTCACAAAGTCTTGGAACAGTATTTCATACTACGCTTGCAATCAGCGGTATATCAGGTGCAATGGGCGTTGTTGCCCTTAATTATTACTGGAAAAAAATTTCTGGAGATAGCAATGATAAATCATGAATTCAGTAAAACATCTGAAAAGAATCTTAAAGGCGTACATAAGGATCTTTCTGATGTGATGAGAAGAGCATTGAAATTATCACCTATCGATTTTGGTATTTCAGAAGGGTTAAGAAACCAAAAGAGGCAGCTTGAGTTATTGGCATCAGGAAAATCATTAACGTCAAAAAGCAGGCATTTAACGGGACACGCCGTCGATATATTCGCAGTCATAAACGGTACAGCATCATGGGAGTTTAAGCATTACCAGACAATTGCAACGGCTGTGTTTCAGGCAGCCAAAGAGCTAGCTATTGACGTTGAATGGGGGGGTAACTGGGCGGAAATTAAGGATGGCGTTCATTTTCAACTCTCACGAAAAATGTACCCAGAATAGCATCTACCGTGTTTAGCAGACCTACTCAAACGGATAATACGACATACCAACATTGGCAGGGTGATTAACCTCACTCCCGTTTAGACAGCTATTTTACAAAAGGAGGGTTATAATAAAAATCAGTTTTTAATTACCACAACACTAAGTTATAAATCAGGCATTTATTTTCTCGCTGTTTTTATTATCGACACATTTATGCCCTGATAGAAAATCGCATCTATATTTTATTGAATCAACCCAAAAGGAATAAAATCATGACAATTACTTATGTTAAAACTGAACTTGCACCAGCCGATAATCAGCTCGCTGCATATATTTATTTTACCTCAGATACACCAGTAAGCTATTCTTACACTGTATCAAAAAGGACAACCAGTTCAACCAGCGTAGATTTTACCTATACATCGGATCTGATTTATGGTGTCTCTCAAACCATAAAAATCCCTGTTATTGGCCTTTATGCACAATATGCAAACAACGTCCAGGTTGTGTTTAAGGATGAAACTGGAACTGAAGTTTTCAATCAACCATTCTCTATTAGCACGGTAGATCAGGTTTATGACAAGTCGGTTATCTTCCATCTCGATATTGAACAAACAGATCCTGTGTTATTTACATCTGTATGGGGAAATAGTTGGTTAATGCAATCTACTGGCCGTGGTTACGACCAAAATGGTGACCTGCGCTTTAACTTTGTATCGCTTTATCATCTCCAGCCGTTGAGAATTCACAATGGTTACATCTATACGGGTAGCGATGAAGATATGTCGTGGTACGGTCGTCGTTTTTTCAAAATTGACATCCTCGGCAATGTCATCTTTGAATACGACATGCGTGATTCTAATGGCAATCATTATTCAAACACTCACGATTTAGTCTGGGACTCAGCCGGCGATGTTTATATGTTTGGCAACGACAGCCCCAACCGGATAACCAATACGATGGGACAAGATTCGTTAGTTCTAAAATTCAACGATCAGACCGGGAAAATGATTTGGGCAAAAAATTACACTAGCGAGTATAGCGGATCTCAAATTTTAAATAATAGCACTCCGAATGATATTCATTTAAACTCACTTTCATGGGTCGCAAGTAGTCCAAATAATGAGGAGGCAGTGATTGTTCACTCCCGTTCAACGAGTACGACTTTTGGCATATCTATCGTTGATGGTAGTATCTTGTGGGTAATCAACACCGGTAATTTTAACCCTCAATTCCCGGTAAACCCAGAAACTATTCATATTGACACTACTGGTATTACTAACTATGAAAATGGTGCTCACACAGTGTGCACCACTAATAACAGTGCATTTGCAGCGAATATCGACTCAACCGTGGGGAAATTCGTTTTATCTGTCTTTGATAACAGATCTTGTCTTGATACGGATGAACATCCTGTTATTCGCCCGATAAATGACGATGCGACAACCGATACCTATTCAACACCTCCTGCTCGTATTCTATTCTATGCTGTAGATTTAGCCGCCAAAACAGCAGTGGAAATTCACACACCAATTGAATTACCAACAACCCCCATCGTCCAGTGGACTGACTTTATGGGCGGCGTTTTTGACCATGATGATTACTTTGCTATTTTTACCAACCATGCTCGTTCATTCTTTATCTCCGATGTGAACGGCAATATGATTGCTACTATCTACGATGTCATTTCTCTACCTGATGGCGCACCTCAATTCCCTGCGGAGGCCTATCGTGCAAGATTATTTAATGAAACAGAGTTGTCTGAATTAATCACTACAGCATCAATTACTGTAAATTAATAAAAGTATATAATTATAAAAGATAGCAGAAATTGAATATCATATTTTAATAACTGATTATTCTAACTGCATATCTTAAAAGGGTTCATGTATCCACATGAACCCTTTAAGATATACTAAATATTGTCACCTTTAAATAAGTAGGCCAGCAGTAACCTGTCAGACAGACTGCTGCTTGCTGTGAACTATCGCCATTGCTCATATTTTTTATCGCTATGATATTCACCAAGTACATGGGAAATTTTGACAGGCAATACAGATGGGTTATTCTGTGTTGTCACCGAGGACATTTAGCCGACACTAATCGCCAGAAGGCGCTATTGTAAGTTTTCCGTTATAGTCATGCGCCAGGGAAAGAAGAATTTGCGTTACGCTCCCTGCAGATAATTGGGCACTGTGGGTAAAACTCGTTTGTTTGTATAGCCAGTGGATAAAGTGCCTACTAGCCGTTAAAGAGAGTATTTTCGCGTTGCTGCTATCCCCCCCCGTCAATGGGCAAACCATCTTACGGTTTGTTCCCTGCACCCAAAGCTGCCACTGGTTTTGCCACCAGCCATGCTGTGTTGTTCTCTGAAAACTCCAGGGTACATAAATATCACTATCATTTATTTCCTCTTCTATAAACCAAAGCTCACCTTGCCGTTGGCGAAACAGTTCTGCCCAAACAGTAATGACGGCTCCCCGAAGAAAGCATTCGTGTGAAATAACATGCTTCTTTACCTTAGGAAAAAAGATGTTCAGTACTCGAAAATGCCCGTGAGCCGTGATAACAGGACGCAGAATAGCACCTCTGGCGTTGCGTTTGAGAATCGCACTTCCATATTGAATTTCATCAAACTGACTCCTACGTAGGAATTGCGTCTCGCGCATATCAACGCGATTTACGATATCACTATGATGCAAATCAGGCTCAGCATTCCCGTGCCAGCGATACCGTAAAGTCTCACCAACATAATGCTGAGTAAAATTTGTGGAGATATGCAGAACATTACCGCAGACGGCATCAAAACTGAGTAGAACATACAGTTTCTGTTCTGCACTGCCCCCCTGGAACGGCACAACTAGTGAAACAGTTTCAATTCGTTCTGGGGGGACTATTTTTCTTTGTTCTTGCTGTTTGGGCGTCCAGACTTTTCTGCAGACTCGGCATTGAACGCGCTGTGTTCCCTGTGGGTTATGACCATAACAAATAATTTCTTTGCGATAACATTCAGGACAAAAATGACCGTTTTCTGAAGCATAGGCACTTAAGTGAACAGACAGCCATTCATTAAATTGCTGTTCATCAAACAGCGGGGGATAACTCCCGCATGCTCGACAGTGTAATGCAGGAAATCCCAGTCTGTAGTCTGGCCAACTGAAATCTGCACATGCCCATATGGGTTGCCCTAAATTGCGGCAACCATACGATTTACAGGTATTGATCGTAAACTGAGTCAATTTAAGTCACCAACGATTTAAACAGGTCGTTGATTTTAGCGAGTAACTCCAGACTACTTTTGTGAAAAAAATCACACATCATGTAAATATTTTCACATATAAAAACAATCCTAAACGTAATTTGATAATTTTTTAACTAACTAAAGGTGACTGATTGTGAAGGTGAAAGTAATTGCAGCAAGCATTCTGTTGACGCTACCGCTTTGGGCTTGCGCCAAGGATATAACCATCATTTATACCAATGATCTGCATGCTCATGTAGAACCTTATAAGATTCCCTATATTGCGGACGGAAAACGCGATATCGGTGGCTGGGCAAATATCACAACCCTGGTTAAACAGGAAAAAGCAAAAAGTAAAGCAACATGGTTTTTTGATGCTGGAGATTATTTTACCGGTCCATATATCAGTAGCCTGACGAAGGGAAAGGCAATAATTGATATTATGAATACAATGCCATTTGATGCAGTTACAATGGGAAATCACGAATTCGATCATGGCTGGGATAATACATTATTACAGCTTAGCCAGGCGAAATTCCCAATTGTACAGGGCAATATATTTTATCAGAACAGCGACAAAGCATTCTGGGATAAGCCTTATACCATCATCGAAAAAGATGGCGTGAAAATTGGCGTCATTGGTTTGCACGGCGTGTTTGCCTTCAATGATACCGTTTCTGCGGCGACGCGCGTAGGTATTGAAGCCAGGGATGAAATTAAGTGGTTGCAGCGCTATCTCGACGAACTGAAAGGTAAAGTCGATTTGACCGTGCTGCTTGTCCATGAGGGAACACCAGCCCGTCAGTCCAGTATAGGGGGCACCGATGTACGTCGTGCTCTGGATAAAGACATCAAGACCGCAAGCCAAGTTAAAGGACTGGACATTCTGATTACCGGACACGCACATGTCGGTACGCCGGAACCGATTAAAGTAGGTAATACACTTATCCTCTCGACCGATAGCGGCGGTATTGATGTGGGTAAACTTGTGCTGGATTACCAAAATAAGCCGCATAACTTCACGGTGAAAAATTTCGAGCTTAAAACCATTTACGCAGATGAATGGAAACCCGATCCACAAACGAAATCGGTGATCGACAACTGGAATAAGAAACTTGATGAAGTGGTGCAACAAACAGTGGGACAGTCGCCGGTTGAATTGACACGCGCCTATGGCGAATCGGCTCCGCTAGGGAATCTGGCTGCGGATGCTTTGCTGGCGGCAGCAGGTAAAAATACACAACTGGCTTTAACTAATTCAGGTGGCATCCGCACTGAGTTACCGGCGGGCGCGATTACTATGGGTGGAGTCATCAGTGTGTACCCGTTCCCCAACGAGCTGGCAACGATGGATCTCACCGGTAAACAATTGCGTAGCTTGATGGAACATGGCGCAAGTTTAACTAATGGCGTTTTGCAGGTATCTAAAGGCCTGGAAATGAAGTACGACAGTAGTAAACCAATCGGCCAACGGGTCGCCGAACTGACTCTTAATGGCAAACCAATTGAGGATGCGACGGTTTACCATATTGCCACCCAGAGCTTCCTTGCTGATGGTGGCGATGGTTTTACCACATTTACTGAGGGTAAATCGCGTAATACAACAGGCGGTTACTATGTTTCTAACGCGGTGATTGATTATTTCAAAGCAGGCAACACCATCACGGATGAACAGATCAAAGGTATGCGCGTTGCTGATGTGAAAAAATAATCTCCTTTTAGATTATTTAGTGAAACAGAATTATCTGGCTTAATCACAACGGCATCGATGCCTGTAAATTAACAAGCAAAGATCAAATAAAGCGCTAGAACATTAGTTATTTGAGCATTATTGATTCAACCGCAGATGAAAAAGGATTCATGTGTTCACATGAATCCTTTTGAAAGCACCACTAAATTTTATATAACCAAATGGAAACTAGTTATGCAAATAATAACAAAACTTAGTCTGATTACATTGTGCTTATCCGCAACGTTAGCTGCACCAATTAGTGCAAAGGATGTGACTATTTATTACACCAACGATTTACATGCCCATGTTTCCCCGGGAAAAATCCCCGCCGTTGATAAAAACCGAGCCGTAGGTGGTTTTGCTAACATTGCAACCATCGTTAATGATGCCAAGAAAAAAAGCAAAGATGTATTTTTCTTTGATGCGGGTGATTATTTTACTGGTCCATATATAAGCACCTTAACCAAAGGCGAAGCAATTATTGATATTATGAATACCATGCCTTTTGATGCTGTGTCGGTGGGGAACCATGAATTTGACCATGGCGTCGAAAATATGGTTAAGCAGCTATCAAAAGCGAACTTCCCAGTTTTACTGGGCAACGTTTTTTATACTGATAGTGATAAACCTGTCTGGAATAAACCCTGGACAATTGTCGAAAAGGACGGCATAAAAATTGGCGTAATCGGAGTACATGGAAAATTTGCGTTTTATGACACTATTGCAGCTAAGGCTTACGCTGGCTCAGAGGCTCGTGATGAAGTGCCTTACATTCAAAAAGGGCTTGATGCATTAAAGGGTAAAGTCGACATCATCGTGCTACTCATCCACGAAGGGACACCAGCGCGTCAGTCAAGCTATGGAAATAAAGATGTTGCCAGAATGCTGCAGGCCGATATCGATACCGCAAAGAAATTTAAAGGTATTGATGTACTTATCACTGGACATGCGCATGTGGGTACACCAGAGCCGATTAAAGTCAATGACACACTTGTTGTTTCAACAGATGCGTATGGTACCGATATTGGTAAGTTAGTCCTGGACTTTAACCCCAGGACTAAAAAAATTGATGGCTATAACGGCAAGTTAATCACTGTATTTGCTGATGAATATAAGCCCGATCCAAAGGTCCAGGCCAGGATTGATGTGTGGAATACTAAACTGAAAAGCATCACCGACCAGGTTATTGGATCGACAACGGCACCGTTCACCCGTGCTTACGGTGAATCCTCACCGATGGGTAATTTAGTTCTCGACGCCATGATGGCCAAAGCACCAGATGCCGTCCTGGGATTACAAAACAGCGGTGGGTTGCGTGCCGATTTTCCACAGGGAAAATTGAAATATGGTGATGTAATTACGACCTTCCCGTTTAATAACGATCTTGTCGAAATGGATCTTACCGGAAAGGATCTTATTAATTTAATGACCCACGCCACTAACCTTACCAACGGGGTTTTGCAGGTGTCAAAAAGTGTCCATGCTGTATATGACAGTAAAAAACCGTTGGGTGAGCGGGTTGTTAAATTCACCATTAATAATCAACCTGTAGAACCTGCCAAAACATATCGGGTTGTTACACATTCATTTTGTGCGACCGGTGGTGATGGGTTTGAAGCTTTCTTAAACGGCACGAATGTCAAAACTATTAACAGCACCAGTTCTTCAGAGTCAATCATTGATTACATTAAGTCCAGTAGCCCATTAAAACCGGATCTGGAAATGAGGGTGGTTGATGTAAGCTCGGCTAAATAATCTCAATTAATTAGCGACAGATATATTTTTGCCCAACTGCATTTTAAATATATAAAACATATAATGCTATTTTTATACTGGGAATTATTTACATTTTCTTTTTAAAGATGGCATTTTAAAAAAACCTCAACAGAAGGATTCTGTTTATGTTAAAGAAGAATGAAGTATTTTTATTGGGAACACTTTTATCATTACCAATGGTAACACTTGCAGAGACAGGAAATGATGAATATCTGTCAGACTGGTGGCATCAAAGTATTAACCTGGTGGGAAGCAACTCTACACGCTTTGGGCCACAAAAACGAGCTGATTTATATCCAGAATATCGAGCATGGGCGCATAAGGATTGGTTCGATTTCTATGGTTATGCAGATTTACCTAAGTTTTTCGGTTTAGGAAATGTTAACGACAAAGGTATTTGGGATAATGGTTCTCCATTTTTTATGGAAATAGAACCTCGTTTTAGCATCGATAAATTAACAGGACTCGACTTAAGTTTTGGTCCATTTAAAGAATGGTATTTTGCCCACAACTATATCTATGATGCAGGTAGTAATGAAGGACAACGTCAGAGTACCTGGTACATGGGATTAGGTACTGATATTGACACTGGATTGCCGATGTCTTTATCTGCAGATATCTATGCGAAATATCAGGGGAATAATTATAACGCTGCCAATGAAAATGAGTGGGATGGATATCGTTTTAAATTAAAATATGTTATTCCAATTACTCAGTTTTGGGGCGGAAAGTTAAATTATGTAGGTTTTACTAATTTTGATTTCGGTTCGGATTTAAAAGAAAAATCAGGTGGCAAGCAACAATTTTACTCTCGAACCAATAGCTCGATAGTAACCACTAATGTATTGGCATTAGTTTATCCTCACTGGAGTTACAGTGCGAGCTTCCGTTATTTCTATCATGGTGGACAATTTGAAGAAGGTAGTAAAGCATTTAATACCAATGGAGGAGCAGTCTCTATAGATTCAACAGGATGGGCATATTATTTGTCCGTGGGTTACACGTTTTAATTAAAACAAATAAAGTGGTTGGTCATCGATTTTTTAAGAGATAGTTGATTCGACTGCAAATGGTAAAAGGTTCATGGGCATGCATGAACCTTTTATCTAAATGTCATACTTTATATACCTAAAAGGAACTAATTATGAAGATGAAAATAATTGCTGCGGGTATTCTATCGACACTCTCGCTCTGGGCGAATGCCAAAGATGTCACTATTATTTACACCAATGATCTCCATGCTCATGTTGATAGTTACAAACTCCCGTATATCGCAGATGGTAAACGAGATATCGGCGGCTGGGCAAATATCACTACCATGGTTAAACAGGAAAAAGCAAAAAATAAATCCACTTTTTATTTTGATGCTGGAGACTATTTTACCGGACCATATATCAGCAGTTTAACCAAGGGGGAGGCAATAATTGATATTATGAGGACTATGCCCTTTGATGCGGTATCCATCGGTAATCATGAGTTTGACCATGGCTGGGATAACCTCTTGCGCCAGTTAAGTAAGGCGAACTTCCCTGTTCTGTTAGGGAATGTGTTCCATAAAGACAGCGAGATACCTTTCTGGAACAAGCCCTATACTATACTGGAAAAAGATGGTGTCAAAATTGGTGTTATTGGGCTGCACGGTGTGTTTGCATTTAATGACACGATTTCAGAACTCTCAATACAGGGCCTCGATAACAATAATAACAATCGTTTTGATAAATCAGCCGCAGCCCTTAAAAACCAGGGGATAGAAGCGCGTGATGAGGTAAAATATCTGCAGCACTACCTGGATGAGTTACGTGATAAAGTTGATATCACCGTTGCTCTCGTTCACGAAGGTGTCCCGGCACGCCAGTCCAGTATTGGTAATACAGATGTCAGACGTGCGCTGGATAAGGATATTCAGACAGCAAGCCAAGTGAAAGGGCTTGATATCCTCATCACCGGACACGCTCACGTAGGGACACCAGAACCGATCAAAGTTGGGAACACGTTAATTCTTTCTACTGACAGTGGCGGTATTGACATTGGTAAACTGGTACTCGATGTTAACCCAGCAACCAATACTCATGAAGTAAAAAGCTTCGAACTGAAAACAATTTATGCTGATGAATGGGTACCTGATCCAACAACCCAGAAAGTTATCGATGGCTGGAATAAAAAACTTACAGATATCGTGCGCCAACCAGTAGGTGAGTCACCTATCATGTTAACCCGTGCCTATGGTGAATCCTCACAACTTGGTAACTTGTTTACGGATGCAATGCTGGTTGCTGCACCGAAAGCACAGATCGCACTGATTAATTCCGGCAGTTTACGCGCGGATATAAATGCTGGCTCGATTACCTTTGGCGACATTACCAGTACATTCCCCTTCAAGAATGAGCTTACAGAGATGGATCTCAGTGGCAAGGATTTACGTAATCTGATGGAACATGGAGCATCACTCACGAATGGCATACTACAAATGTCAAAAGGTGCTGAAATGCATTATATCCCGCAAAAACCAGTCGGCCAGCGAATAGCATCTCTCACTATCAATGGCAAAGCGATTGTGGACACGGAGACTTATCATGTAGCAACGACAACATTCCTTGCGCTGGGAGGGGATGGTTTTCTGGCCTTTAAAGAAGGTAAAAATGTGCAAGTTCGTGCCGGGCATAATATGTCCGATGTCGTGATTGACTATCTGAAATCAGGGCACAAAATCGTTCCTGCACAAGTTAATGAAATGCGAGTCGAAGTTATTAAGCAATAAAAGATAAATATTGATGATGCAATCCATTTTATGGATTGCATCACTTCCTTGCATATTACAAAACAAATAAAAATAAAGTGATGAAAACGATAATGAAAAATTGCCATGTGATGACCCCCCCCACCAGTGCATCCTGCAATTCACGTTGTACGTACTGCTTCAAGGCGCAACCCTGCCCGAACGGTATGGATATAGATGATGTGACGCTTCAACTATTTATTCGCCAGCAAATTGATACCCAGGAAACTGGCGATGTGATTTTTACCTGGCAGGGAAATGAACCAACGCTTGACAGATTTAACTTTTTTAAACGAGTTATCGAGCTGCAACAGCAATTTGCACAAGGTAAAAACATTATCAACACATTGCTAATCGACGGCATTCTGCTGGATGATAGCTGGTGTGAGCTATTCAAGAAAAATCAGTTTCTGATTAGTATTGCAGTGGATGACGATATTTCGTTGCAAGACAGTGTCTGCAAAACGACTTCTGGTAAACCTCTATATCATCTGATTGAAGAGGCCGTGAGGTTGCTGCAAAAACACGATCTTGAATTTAGTACGCGGACTGTCATTAACGCCATGAATAGCCAGAACCCGTTGCGACTCTATCATTATCTGAAGAATCTTGGCAGTCGCCACATGCAGTTTATCCCCTTACTTGAACCTCTTACGCAAGGTGGTGTGGATGCACGAAGCCTTACGCCCGCGGCATTAGGGACTTTTTTAAAAACGCTTTTTTACAGCTGGGTACGTCTGGATATCGGAACAATTAAAATCCCCATTTTTGAGCACGCTTTCGCTGCGTGGTGTGGGTTGCCTGCACCGACCTGTGCTTTTGCGCTCTTTGGTGATAGCGTGTTCGCATCGAAAATAAACGATGATTTGTACGAGTGCGATTGCCTGGTTAATCCAAAAACTTTGCTGAGTAACAACCATCAACCTGTTATAACTACGATGCTAAAAAGCACTGAAAATCAAATAATTGAGCAGAACAAGCCGCTACTGGTAGCAGAGTGTATGAGTTGCAAAGTGAAATTTGCCTGCCATGGCGGTTGCCCAAAAGATCGCGTTGTGCTTTCTGAACGCGGCATCCCGGAGCTCAATTATTATTGCGAAAGCTATCAGGTTTTTTTCACTTATATTGAGCCCTATATGTTAATGATGAAAGCTTTGTGGGAACAAAACTATGCACCTTCCGATATTCGTCAGTATTTGTCCTGACATGATTCTCAATACGTGGTGATGGATGAAACAGCCGCACCGACAGTATTTTGCAATACCAGGGCTATTTTAGCGTCCGGGATTTGATTAATCCCGGAAGTAGGCGTTTTAGTGTTCGCGGAACTGCTAACATAAATCAATGTAATTCATCCGCTACTTCACAACACCCTGCATCCCCACAAACAAATGGTGGTCATTCTGATGGTCTTGACAAAACAAGATTTCTGATCTAGTTCCCAGTCAGTTAATGACTAAGGCGATCCCAGTCAGAGGATCCAAATTTAAGAGGCCCGTTTAAGGAAACTTAAGCGGGCTTTTTGCTTATTAATTTCTTCAATCGTCTTATTTTTCATCTTGCCCTCTTGTAAGGGATAAAATCGTTTTATCTTCTCGTCTGTCGCGGTAGTCTCATTACAGTCGTTTATATCTCGACTGCAATGTGCGTAACCTAACTCCAAGACTAATAATTAAAAAACAGTACAGACAGGATAACTATGGATTCCACCCTCACCTCCACGGGTCCCCAGCAGGACACCTCATCGCTTAACCGTGCCCGACGTGCCGCACTCGGCAGCTTCGCGGGTGCCGTGGTCGATTGGTATGATTTTCTGCTTTATGGCATCACCGCCGCGCTGGTTTTTAATCGCGAGTTCTTCCCGCAGGTCAGCCCGGCGATGGGTACACTTGCCGCATTTGCCACCTTTGGCGTCGGATTTTTGTTCCGTCCGTTAGGCGGGGTGATCTTCGGTCACTTCGGCGATCGCCTGGGTCGCAAACGAATGCTGATGCTCACCGTCTGGATGATGGGCATTGCCACAGCGTTGATTGGTATTATTCCCTCTTTTGACACCATCGGCTGGTGGGCCCCGGTTCTTCTGGTTACGCTGCGCGCCATTCAGGGATTCGCCGTTGGCGGTGAATGGGGCGGCGCGGCGCTACTCTCCGTCGAAAGCGCACCAAAAAACAAAAAAGCATTCTACAGCAGCGGCGTTCAGGTGGGTTATGGCGTCGGCCTGCTGCTCTCGACAGGACTGGTTTCGCTAATCAGTTCTCAAACGACCGATGAGCAGTTTCTGCGTTGGGGCTGGCGCATCCCGTTCCTGTTCAGCATTGTGCTGGTTCTGGGCGCATTATGGATGCGTAACCGAATGGAAGAGTCGGCAGAGTTTGAACAGCAAAAACAACAGCAGACGCAAACCAAAAAACGCCTGCCGGTTGTCGAAGCGCTGGCCCGGCACCCAGGGGCATTTTTGAAAATTATCGCCCTGCGCCTGTGTGAACTGTTGACCATGTACATCGTCACCGCGTTTGCCCTGAATTATTCCACGCAAAATCTGGGGCTACCGCGCGAACTTTTTCTCAATATCGGGCTGCTAGTCGGTGGATTGAGTTGCCTGACCATCCCCTGCTTCGCCTGGCTTGCCGACCGATTTGGCCGCCGCCGGGTCTACATTATCGGTGCCCTGGTCGGTACGCTGAGCGCCTTCCCGTTCTTCATGGCCCTGGAAGCGCAGTCCCTCTTCTGGATAGTGTTCTTCGCGATTATGCTGGCCAACATTGCGCACGATATGGTGGTCTGCGTACAGCAGCCTATGTTTACCGGCCTGTTTGGCGCAAGCTATCGCTACAGTGGCGCGGGCGTGGGTTATCAGGTTGCCAGCGTTGTCGGCGGTGGTTTTACGCCTTTTATTGCCGCTGCATTAGTGACTTTCTCCGGTGGCGACTGGCACAGCGTGGCCATTTACCTGATGGCCGGATGCCTTATTTCGGCCGTCACCGCAATGCTGATGAGAGATAAGCAACACGCGTAAACCTTTGTGCGAAGGCCATCGGGTCTTCGCATAATCTTCCTCAACGTCTGACTTTTGTTTCACATTCCTGTGACATACTATCGGGAGAGCAGTACATCTGTGGAACAAGGAGACAGACATGAACAATAAGGGCTCCAGCCTGACACCTGCTCAGGCACTGGATAAACTGGACGCGCTGTACGAACAGTCGGTGAAGGCTCTGCGTAGCGCCATTGGTAAGTATATTGAAACAGGGACGCTCCCTGACGACATCGCCCGCCAAAACGGTCTTTTTGTTTACCCATCGCTTTGTGTCACCTGGGATGGCAGTGCCACAAACCCACCGAAAACGCGCGCATATGGCCGTTTTACCCATGCAGGCTGCTATACCACGACCATCACCCGCCCGTCGCTTTTTCGCCCTTATCTTGAAGAACAACTGACGCTGCTGTATCAGGATTATGATGCGCATATTTCCGTCGAGCCGTCGCAACATGAAATTCCCTATCCGTATGTCATTGACGGCTCTGAACTGACGCTCGACCGCTCGATGAGCGCCGGATTGACGCGCCATTTTCCGACCACCGAGCTGTCACAGATTGGCGATGAAACTGCGGATGGTACCTATCATCCGGCGGAGTTCTCCCCGTTGTCGCACTTCGACGCGCGACGAGTCGATTTCTCGCTGGCGCGACTGCGTCACTACACGGGAACGCCGGTTGAGCACTTTCAGCCCTTTGTACTGTTCACCAACTACACCCGCTACGTCGATGAGTTCGTGCGCTGGGGTTGCAGCCAGATCCTCGATCCGGACAGCCCCTATATCGCGCTGTCATGCGCGGGCGGGATCTGGATCACCGCGGAAACCGAAGCACCGGAAGAGGCCATCTCCGATCTGGCGTGGAAAAAACACCAGATGCCCGCCTGGCATTTAATTACCGCCGACGGTCAGGGGATCACGCTGGTTAATATCGGCGTCGGCCCCTCTAACGCCAAAACCATTTGCGATCATCTGGCCGTACTGCGTCCTGACGTCTGGCTGATGATTGGACATTGCGGCGGTCTGCGTGAAAGTCAGGCAATTGGCGACTATGTTCTGGCCCACGCTTATCTGCGTGACGACCATGTACTGGATGCCGTATTGCCGCCGGACATTCCGATTCCGAGCATTGCGGAAGTGCAACGCGCCCTGTATGACGCTACCAAAGAAGTCAGCGGCATGCCCGGCGAAGAGGTTAAGCAGCGTTTACGTACCGGAACCGTCGTCACCACCGACGACCGTAACTGGGAGCTACGCTATTCCGCTTCTGCGCTACGTTTTAACCTCAGCCGCGCGGTAGCTATCGATATGGAGAGCGCCACCATCGCCGCTCAGGGCTACCGCTTCCGCGTCCCTTACGGCACGCTGCTATGTGTTTCCGACAAACCACTGCATGGCGAGATCAAACTGCCTGGTCAGGCCAACCGTTTTTATGAAGGTGCCATTTCTGAACACCTGCAAATAGGTATCCGGGCTATCGACCGTCTGCGTGCTGAAGGCGACCGACTGCACTCCCGTAAATTACGTACGTTCAACGAACCGCCGTTCCGTTAAGGCCTGAAGGTAACTATGCACAACTCAACTCCTCTTTCCGCCCTGCGCAGTCTGCTGTTAGCGCAGGGACTGGATGGCATGATTGTTCCGCGCGCCGACGCTCACCAAAGTGAAGATTGTACGCCACATGACAATAAACTGGCCTGGCTCACCGGCTTTAGCGGTTCCGCTGGTCTTGCATTGGTACTTCGCGATCGCGCGCTGATGTTTGTCGATGGGCGCTATCAGGTCCAGGTGCGTAACGAAGTCTCTCTCGATGATTTTGAAATCCATCATTTGCACGAGGAACCTCTGGCCGACTACTTGCAGGCTTACGTCACCTCTGGTGCGCGTATCGGCTTTGAACCTCTGCTGATGGTCAACAGCCAATTTGAAGCACTGTCGGCCACTCACTGCAAACTGGTTCCGATGGAACGCGATCCCTTCGACCAGATCTGGCTCGACCGTCCAGCCGCCCCCTGTGGTGTAATTCGTGAAATGCCCGTTGAGATAAGCGGCGAAAGCAGCGCACATAAGCGCGAACGAATAGTGGAACAACTGGCCCAGCATCAGGCCGACGTGCTGGCGATCACGCTGCCGGATAACATCGCCTGGCTGCTGAATGTGCGCGGTTCGGATCTGGCTATGGTGCCAGTGCCGTTTTCGTTTGCCCTGCTCCATCGCAGCGGCGAACTGGAGTGGTTTGTTGATAATAATAAGACGCAGCAGCTGCCTGCATCGTTGCTGGAGACGATCACGCTGGCCCCGCAAGAAAACTTTCTTCCGCGCTGCCAGCAACTTGCCCAAGGAAAGCGTTTCCTGGTTGATAAAGACTATGCGCCAGTCGCGCTGCGGTTCGCCATTGAACAAAACGGAGGAGAGGTTCTCTGGACCCCCGACCCCATCACATTGATTAAAGCTCATAAAAATGATGTTGAACTGGCAGGGTATCGGGAATGCCATGAACAGGATGGCGCCGCATGGGTAAACTTTCTGGCCTGGCTGGCGCATGAGGTCCCTCTGCGCGAGGCAGCAGGTAATCCTGTCACTGAACTGGAAGCACAAGCCAAACAGCTGACGTTTCGCCAGCAGCAGCCAGGATTTATCGAGCAAAGTTTCAGCACGATTTCCGCCTCTGCCAGCAATGCGGCGATGTGTCATTACCATTCCTGCGAGAAAACAAACACCCCCATCACCACACAGGCAATGTACCTGAATGATTCCGGCGGCCAGTATCAAAATGGCACTACGGATACAACAAGAACGCTCGCCTTTGGTCCACAGGATCCGCAGCGTCGTCTGCATTACACCGCCGTGTTGAAAGGCTTTTTGTCGCTTATCTCACTGCAGTTTCCCACCGGTACTCAGGGACATCAACTGGATGCCTTTAGTCGTCGGGCATTGTGGGATTTAGGTCTGGATTTTGATCACGGTACCGGCCACGGTGTGGGTCATCAGTTACTCATCCATGAGCAACCCCATCGCATCGCCAAAAAAGTAAACCCCTGGCCTCTGGTTGCGGGCAATATCATTACCATCGAGCCGGGTTATTATCTGGCCGGACAATATGGGATCCGTATTGAGAATCAGGTGGAGATTATCAACAGTCGCCCTGGCTTCTGTCGTTTCTCAACGCTGACGCTGGTGCCGATTGATTTGAATCTGGTTGAACTGCATTTGCTCAGCGATGCAGAAAAACAGTGGATTGATGATTACCACCAGCAGGTCAGAGAGACGTTATCCCCCCGCGTGAACGCAGAGGCTCGTCCGTGGCTGTTCGCCGCCACCGCGCCGATTCGCGTTCAGGCCAATTAAGGCAATAAAAAAGGCAGCCCGCAGGCTGCCTTAGTTCTCCCCAACGTCTTACTGCTTAGCTGTTACGGATGTACTCATCCATTTCAGTTTTCAGGTTATCGGACTTGGTACCGAAAATAGCCTGAACACCAGAACCCGCGACAACAACGCCCGCCGCCCCCAGTTTCTTCAGGCCAGCCTGATCCACTTTGGCAACATCAGCAACGCTGACGCGCAGACGCGTGATGCACGCATCGAGGTTAGTGATGTTTTCTTTACCGCCGAACGCGGCAACCAGGGCAGGCGCCATTTCGCCAGTCGCGCCCGCTTTGTTGTCTTCAGTCGCATCTTCACGACCCGGCGTTTTCAGGTCCAGCGCTTTGATCAACACACGGAAAATGGTGTAGTACACGATCGCATAACCGATACCGACAATCGGGAACAGCCACAGTTTGCTGCTGTTACCGGACAGAACGATAAAGTCGATCAGACCGTGGGAGAATGATGTACCGTCGCGCATACCCAGCAGAATACAAATCGGGAATGCCAGACCAGCCAGGATAGCGTGGATGATGTACAGGATCGGCGCCACGAACATGAAGGAGAACTCGATCGGCTCGGTAATACCGGTCAGGAACGAGGTCAACGCAGCGGAGATCATGATACCGCCCACTTTCGCGCGGTTTTCTGGTTTAGCAGAATGCCAGATAGCGATAGCAGCAGCCGGCAGACCGTACATTTTGAACAGGAAGCCACCGGACAGTTTACCCGCCGTCGGGTCGCCCGCCATATAGCGAGGGATGTCGCCGTGGAAAACCTGGCCTGCAGCGTTGGTGTATTCACCGATCTGCATCTGGAATGGAACGTTCCAGATATGGTGCAGACCAAACGGCACCAGGCAGCGCTCAATGAAGCCATAGATACCGAACGCCACGACCGGGTTCTGGTATGCAGCCCACTGGGAGAACGTCTGAATAGCAGTACCGATCGGCGGCCAAATGAAGGACAGAACCACACCTGTGAAGATGGCAGCCAGACCAGAAATAATAGGAACGAAGCGCTTACCGGCAAAGAAGCCCAGATACTCAGGCAATTTGATACGGTAGAAGCGGTTGAACATATACGCTGCGATCGCACCGGAGATAATCCCCCCGAGAACACCCGTATCAGCAAGGTGTTTAGCGGCGATCTCTTCAGCAGGTAAATGCAGAACCAACGGCGCAACAACAGCCATGGTCTTGACCATGATGCCGTAAGCAACAACGGATGCCAGAGCGGATACGCCGTCGTTGTTGGTGAAGCCTAACGCAACACCGATAGCGAAAATCAGCGGCATGTTCGCAAAAACAGAACCGCCTGCTTCTGCCATTACGTGCGATACAACGGCTGGCAGCCAGCTGAAGTTAGCGGAACCGACGCCCAGCAGGATACCTGCGATAGGGAGTACGGATACCGGCAGCATCAGCGATTTACCGACCTTTTGCAGGTTAGCAAATGCATTCTTAAACATAATTAGGAGTGCTCCTGAGTATTTGTGCTTTTCTACGTTCTCACGCATTGGCGAGGGGGGAGAACCTCGCCGTGGACAGGGTATCTAAGTACCCTTTATTTATTACACAGAGTAAAATAATTCAGTTCGTTTTTGTTTGACGGCTATCACAATTCAGCTGTGGATGGCCGAAAAACTCGCACATTCCGATAAAATGAGTATCTGAATGTTTCCAACTGGTTATTCACCGCCCATTTAATGGCGGTGAACTTTACTCGCTTTGTTTATTAATTACGAGCTTTAAAAAAACTCAGTTAGCGTACTGATTGCAGGCGAGAGGCGTCGATGTGAAACAGGCGGGCAAAGTTATCTGTGGTGATTTGCGCCAGTTCTTCAACGGCAACACCTTTCAATACGGCCATGTACTCGGCGACATCACGAACCATGGCTGGCTGATTCTCTTTTCCGCGATGCGGCACGGGCGCAAGGTATGGGGAATCAGTCTCAACTAACAAACGATCCAGCGGAACATAACGCGCAGCATCACGAAGCTGTTCAGCATTACGGAACGTGACGATGCCAGAAAACGAGATATAAAATCCGAGATCCAGCAATTTACCCGCAGTTTCCCTGTCCTCTGTAAAACAGTGTAGTACGCCGCCACAATCCGTCACTTTTTCTTCGCGCAGAATTGACAGCGTATCAGCACGCGCATCGCGGGTATGAACAATAACCGGCTTGTGTAACTCACGGCCAATCTGGATGTGGTGGATGAATGATTCCTGTTGGCGAACTTTAGTTTCCGGGGTGTAAAAATAGTCCAACCCCGTTTCACCCATCGCAACTACGCCCTCTTCGGCGGCAAAACGACGCAAATCCTCGACATCATAGGTTTCATCCTGGTTTAGCGGATGAACACCACATGAGAAAACCACATTGTCACGCTCACCAACCAGTTCGCGCATACTGCGGTACCCCGATAGCGTGGTGGCAACGGCAAGGCAGAATTTCACATCGCGTGCGGCCGCTTTCGCCAGCACGTCATCCACGTCCTTATGCAGAGATTGATAATCCAGGCCATCAAGATGGCAGTGCGAGTCGACTAAAAACATAATGTCTCTCTCAAAGATGGGGAACAGGCAGTATGGTGCCTGGTTGCAGATAATGCTCAGTACGGAGAATAAGATCGGTTAATACCAGTTCACGGTTTACGCCTGTCACGTTCAGCAATTGCTGACGACAGTGACAAACGTCACCGAGTATCGCCTGTATCTGCGCGACGGATAACCGCTCAGCGATGGACGATATCAACGTCAGAGCATCAGGATTGGTTAAATGGGCAACACCATACGGACGTTTGAGGGCATCTGTAAACAACGTTGCCAGCCAGTGTAAACGGGTCGCAGCTTGCTCATGGTTGAGTGCTGCCAACAGGATATACCAGTCGTCGGACTGCAATGTGTTCGCCAGTGCCGCACAGAAGTCGGTCCGGTGCGCCCAGCTTTCCGCCTGTAACAGCGAGAGTGCCGCACCGGGCGAACCTGCACTAAGGCGTAACGCGCTCAACAACGCTTCTGACGACGCTGTTACTTCACGGGCAAGCCAGGAAATTGCATACGACTCAGGCGGCGGCGCAAGATGGTGTAACCGGCAGCGGCTACGTAATGTCGCCAGCAGGCGAGCTGGCTCTGTGCTGGCAAGGAAAAACCAGGTTTGCGCGGGCGGTTCTTCCAGCGTTTTCAGCAACGCATTGGCGGCGGCATCGGTTAACTGAGCGGCATCCGGGATCCACACCACTTTCGCACCGCCAAGGCGTGAATGCTCGTACAGCTTCTCGCTGACTTCACGTACCGCATCAATACCCAGCGTGCTTTTGCCTTTTTCCGGCAGCAACGAATAGTAGTCCGGGTGTGTACCTGCCTGCATCAATTGACAGCCACGGCACTGTCCGCAGCTTTTATGTCCTTCTGGCTGCTGGCACATTAAATAGCGGCTAAGAGCGTAAATCAGCGCGTCGTCACCCATGCCGGGTAACGCCTGAATCAGTAGCGCATGGTGACCACGACCCGCCTGGTAGCTGGCTACCAGTTTTTCAAAATCCGGTCGTAACCATGGATACCATTTCATGCGCCCTGCTCCTTCACCCACTCGGTGATGGTAGTGCGGATATCCTCCATCACGACATCAAGCGGCTGTGTTGCATCAATTGTACGAATGCTGGCGTCTTGGGCAGCCAGTTCAAGGTAGCGTGCGCGGGTGCGATTAAAGAAATCGAAAGACTCCTGTTCAATACGATCCAGTTCGCCACGTGCTCGAGCGCGTTTTAGTCCTACCTCAGGAGTCACATCCAGATACAGAGTCAGGTCAGGGCGAAAATCACCAAGCACGGCATCACGCAGTGTTGCCAGCATGTGTTGATCGATGCCACGACCGCCGCCCTGATACGCCTGGGTCGACAGATCGTGACGATCGCCAATAACCCATGCGCCTTTTGCCAGCGCCGGCTTAATCACCGTTTCAACCAGTTGTACGCGCGCGGCATAAAACATCAGGACTTCGGCTTTATCGGTAATCACCTCATCGCCGACCGATTTAATGTCCAACACCAGACTTCTTAATTTCTCCGCAAGCTGCGTTCCACCGGGCTCGCGGGTAAATACCATGTCGCGAATCCCGAGTTGCTCAAGAGTCTCTACCACCACATTACGCGCAGTAGTTTTTCCGGCGCCTTCCAGGCCCTCGATAACGATATAGTTACTGCCCATTTTTTTCCTTAAGCACTTTCAGATAATCCTGCACGGAGCGGTTGTGGCTGACAAGATTAGTGTTAAACGTGTGGCCGCCTTTACCGTCAGCCACGAAATAGAGATACGGCGTTTTGGCCGGATGCGCTGCGGCCTGCAACGAAGCCTCACCCGGCATGGCAATCGGGCCCGGCGGCAAACCTGTGATGGTATAAGTGTTATAGGTTGTCGGCATTTCCAGATCCGCACGCGATAATTTGCCATTATACCGTGCCCCCATACCGTAAATCACGGTCGGATCGGTCTGTAACCGCATACCGATACGTAAGCGGTTAATAAAGACCGAGGCCACCTGATCACGCTCACTGGCAACGGCCGTCTCTTTCTCAATAATTGAGGCCATCGTCACCAGTTGATTTTTGTCTTTATACGGCAAGCCGTCAGCACGACTTTCCCAGACGGTGTCCACCGCTTTAACCATTTTTTGATGCGCACGTTTTAGCAACGCCACGTCGGTAGTATTCGCGGTGTACATCCAGGTATCTGGCCAGAACCAGCCTTCCACCCATTGCGGGTTTTCCAGCTTCAGCGCCTGGGCAACGGTCTCGTAGTTATCATCACTCAGCGTATGCTTGATATACGGCGCATCGCGCAGTTGTTTGAGGTAATCGCTCAGGCGCATCCCTTCAACCAGGCGCAACGGGAACTGTGCCTCTTTACCGCTTTCCAGCAGTTGCAGCATGTCCCGCACCGTCATGTCGGGCGTAAAACGGTAGGTTCCGGCTTTAAAATGCGACAGGTCGGGTTCCACACGTAGCAGCCACTGGAACACGCGCGGGCGATTGATAACCTTGTCCGCATACAGCTGTTCGCCAAGGGCCAGACGGCCCGTACCCGCTTTCAGCGTAAAAATCGTCTCTTCTTTAATCAATAACTTACTGTCCGCCAGATGGCGAACTTTCCACATTCCCACTCCCGCGGCAATGCCCAGCACAACCAGTAATAACAGGACAACGAGTAACAGTTTTTTCATGACTAATTCGGGTGCTCACAAAGTGGGGCTAAAAAATCGAATAACAAACGTGAAGACAGCAATGTGTCGCCACAGGCACGCACGGGAATAATGGGCATTAACGCATTACAGACGACGATTTCATCGGCCTGCATAACCTCTTCCAACCCGGCATACTTTTCGACAATACTGAACGGCGATTGTGCCAGCGTCCGGATACAGAATTGTCGCATAATGCCGTTCACGCCGGCCTGATCCAGCCGGGGAGTGTAAACCACATCGCCCTTACGCCAGAACAAATTAGCCGCACAGCATTCCGTAACCCATCCCTCACTGTCAAGAACCAGTGCTTCGTCGGCGTCCGTCTGCTCAAGATGAGAGCGAATCAACACCTGCTCGAGTCGATTCAAATGTTTAAGCCCGGCAAGCATCGGATTGCGCCCCAGACGAACAGGACTTAACGCCAGCACGATACCTTGCTTTCGCCAGCTATCATAATGCGCAGGGTAAACAGAGACGGAGAGGATACGGGTCGGCTCATGACAGCTTGCCCCACTGTAACCACGACCGCCACTGCCACGACTGATAATCACTTTCAGTACGCCACGTGCATGCCCTGCTGCCAGTTTTCCCATTTCAGCTTGCAGTTCTGACCACTTATCGAAGGGGATAAACAATGTTTGGCATGCGTCCTGTAAACGCTGGAGATGCGCTGCAAAAAAGCAAATTTCGCCGTCGGTAATACGCGCAGTGGTAAAGCAGCCATCGCCAAACTGCGTCGCCCGATCGCTTGCAGCCAGCATATCCTGCTCACGGCCATTAATTAAGAACATAGTGGCTCCTTATTCGTGGTCCGCTAGTTTGGCAGGATGAGTCAACCAGGACAAGGACTGAAAACTGAATAAAAAAAGGCCCGACAAGCGGGCCTTTTCTCTTAGAGCCAGGTAAGTTACCTGCTGGTGCTTAGATCTTTTTGAAGATCACAGAACCGTTGGTGCCACCGAAGCCAAAGGAGTTACACAGTGCGTATTCCATACCGCTAACCTGACGCGCCTCGTGCGGAACGAAATCCAGGTCACAACCTTCATCTGGGTTATCCAGGTTGATGGTTGGTGGAACAGCCTGATCGCGCAGCGCCAGAATAGAGAAAATAGACTCTACCGCGCCCGCAGCACCCAACAGGTGTCCGGTCATGGATTTGGTTGAACTAACCATCACGCTACGTGCAGCATCACCAAACACCGATTTCACGGCCTGGGTTTCTGCTTTATCACCTGCTGGTGTGGACGTACCATGCGCATTGACATAGCCAATACGACCAGGTTCAATCGCCGCATCACGCAGCGCATTGACCATCGCCAGTGCAGCACCTGCACCATTTTCCGGAGGTGATGTCATATGGTAAGCATCGCTGCTCATACCAAAGCCAACCACTTCAGCATAGATTTTTGCGCCACGTGCTTTCGCATGCTCGTACTCTTCCAGCACCACCATACCTGCGCCGTCGCCCAGCACAAAACCGTCACGCTCTTTATCCCACGGACGGCTTGCCGCTTGCGGGTTATCGTTACGCGTAGACAGCGCACGTGCTGCGCCAAAACCACCCACACCCAGCGGTGTACTGGCTTTTTCTGCACCACCCGCAACCATCGCGTCCGCATCGCCGTATGCAATGATACGCGCGGCATGACCGATGTTGTGCACGCCTGAAGTACAGGCCGTGGCGATGGAGATGCTTGGCCCTTGCAGGCCGTACATGATGGTCAGATGACCCGCCACCATGTTAACAATCGTCGACGGAACGAAGAACGGGCTGATCTTACGCGGTCCACCATTTACCAGAGAGGTATGGTTTTCTTCGATAAGACCGAGACCGCCAATACCGGAGCCGATAGCGGCGCCAACACGGTGAGCGTTCTCTTCCGTAATTTCGAGGCCAGAATCCTGCATGGCCTGAACGCCAGCGACAATTCCATATTGAATGAAGGCATCCATCTTGCGCTGTTCTTTGCGCGAGATAATGTCGTCACAGTTAAAATCCTTTACTAAGCCAGCAAATTTCGTTGCATAGGCGCTAGTATCGAAATGGTCGATCAGGCTGATGCCACTCTGACCGGCAAGGAGAGCTTTCCAGGTAGACTCTACGGTATTGCCGACAGGAGACAACATGCCCAGTCCGGTCACAACTACACGACGCTTAGACACGGTTGTCCTCCAGGGAGGGAAAAATAATTCAAGTGGGAAAAAAAGATAAAACTCAGGCGGTCGAATGACCGCCTGGAGATGTTCACTTACGCCTGGTGGCCGTTGATGTAATCAATGGCAGCCTGAACGGTAGTGATTTTCTCAGCTTCTTCGTCCGGAATCTCAGTATCAAACTCTTCTTCCAGAGCCATTACCAGCTCAACGGTGTCAAGAGAATCCGCGCCCAGGTCTTCAACGAAGGAAGCATTGTTAGTAACTTCTTCCTGCTTAACGCCAAGCTGTTCGCCGATAATTTTCTTAACGCGTTCTTCGATAGTGCTCATACTCTTAAATTTCCTATCAAAACTCGCTTTCGCGATGGTTTTCGTAGTGTATAAAATGTTGAAAAATTTGCAACTAAATCCCGGCAGGTCTTACCACGATTTTGCGCTATTTTGAGGCCATTCACCCTAATAACGCAAATATTTTTCAATCGTGGTTAAACCATGTACATCCCGCCGTTGACGTGCAAAGTCTCACCTGTGATGTAACTTGCTTCGTCGGAAGCTAAAAATGCAACCGCGCTGGCGATTTCCTGAGCGCCACCAAGGCGACCCGCAGGAACCTGCGCCAGAATACCCGCACGCTGATCATCTGACAGCGCACGCGTCATGTCCGTTTCAATAAAGCCCGGAGCAACAACGTTTACAGTAATACCACGGGACGCGACTTCACGCGCCAGTGATTTACTGAAGCCGATCAGACCCGCTTTCGCCGCAGCGTAGTTAGCCTGACCCGCATTTCCCATGGTACCAACCACAGAACCGATAGTGATAATACGACCATGACGCTTTTTCATCATAGCTCGCATTACCGCTTTTGACAGACGGAAAACAGATGACAGGTTGGTTTCGATGATATCGTTCCACTCGTCATCTTTCATGCGCATTAACAGGTTATCACGAGTAATCCCGGCATTATTGACCAGGATATCGACTTCACCAAATTCTGCACGAATATTTTCCAGAACCGATTCGATAGATGCAGGGTCGGTCACATTCAACATCAGACCTTTGCCATTTGCACCTAAGTAATCGCTAATGGCCTGCGCGCCGCTTTCGCTTGTGGCAGTACCGATAACTTTCGCGCCACGGGCAACGAGTGTCTCAGCAATTGCGCGGCCAATGCCACGGCTTGCACCGGTAACCAGCGCGATTTTTCCTTCAAAACTCATGGTTTTCCTCTTTTATTGCTCTAGCGCCGCAGACATCGCCGCCGGCTCATTCAGTGCCGAAGCAGTCAGGGTGTCAACAATACGTTTCGTCAAACCGGTGAGGACTTTACCCGGACCGACTTCATACAGGTGCTCTACGCCCTGAGATGCCATAAATTCAACGGTCTTAGTCCACTGAACCGGGCTGTAAAGCTGACGAACCAGCGCATCGCGGATAGCATCGGCAGTGGTTTCGCACTTCACGTCAACGTTGTTCACAACGGAAACAATCGGCGTGTTAAAGGTAATTTTTTGCAGTTCAACAGCCAGTTTCTCGGCTGCAGGCTTCATGAGCGCACAGTGAGATGGAACGCTAACCGGTAACGGTAACGCACGCTTAGCGCCAGCAGCTTTACAAGCTGCACCTGCACGCTCTACAGCTTCTTTGTGCCCGGCAATAACCACCTGACCCGGTGAGTTAAAGTTTACCGGTGAAACCACCTGACCTTCAGCAGACTCTTCGCACGCTTTCGCGATAGCGGCATCATCCAGACCGATGATAGCAGACATGCCACCTGTGCCTTCCGGTACGGCTTCCTGCATAAATTTGCCACGCAGTTCAACCAAACGTACGGCATCGGCAAAACCGATAACACCCGCACATACCAGCGCAGAATATTCACCCAGACTGTGACCTGCCATCAGCGCAGGCGTTTTACCACCCTGCTGCTGCCATACGCGATACAGCGCGACAGATGCGGTCAACAGCGCTGGCTGCGTCTGCCAGGTTTTGTTCAGTTCTTCTGCCGGACCTTGCTGAGTCAACGCCCAAAGATCATAGCCCAGCGCCGCTGAAGCTTCAGCAAAAGTTTCTTCAACAATTGGGTAGCTTGCTGCCATATCAGACAACATTCCAACGGTTTGGGAACCCTGACCGGGGAACACAAATGCAAATTGCGTCATGTTAAAATCCTTATACTAGAAACGAACCAGCGCGGAGCCCCAGGTGAATCCACCTCCGAAGGCTTCAAGCAATACCAACTGCCCTGCTTTAATTCGCCCGTCGCGGACGGCTTCGTCCAACGCGCACGGTACGGAAGCAGCGGACGTATTGCCATGTCTGTCCAGCGTGACGACGACATTATCCATCGACATCCCCAGCTTTTTCGCTGTTGCGCTGATAATGCGAAGGTTTGCCTGATGCGGCACCAGCCAGTCCAGCGCAGAACGGTCGAGGTTATTTGCTTCCAGCGTTTCATCAACGATGTGCGCAAGCTCGGTCACCGCGACTTTAAAAACTTCGTTACCCGCCATCGTCAGGTGAATCGGGTTTTCCGGGTTCACGCGATCGGCATTAGGCAGCGTCAGCAGTTCACCATAGCTACCGTCAGCGTGAAGATGGGTGGAGATAATACCTGGCTCTTCTGATGCGCTCAGTACAACTGCACCCGCGCCATCACCAAAAATAATGATCGTCCCACGGTCGGTTGGATCACAGGTGCGCGCCAGCACATCCGATCCGACAACCAGCGCATGTTTGACCGCGCCAGATTTTACATACTGATCGGCAACACTAAGTGCATAGGTAAAACCAGCACAGGCCGCTGCAACATCAAACGCCGGACAGCCTTTAATCCCCAGCATACTTTGGATCTGGCACGCCGCGCTTGGAAATGCGTGGGTTGATGACGTGGTAGCAACCACAATCAGACCAATTTGTTCTTTGTCGATGCCGGCCATTTCAAGTGCACGGTTAGCGGCGGCAAAGCCCATCGTCGCAACGGTTTCATTTGGCCCAGCAATATGGCGTTCGCGGATACCTGTACGAGAGACGATCCACTCATCAGATGTCTCGACCATTTTTTCCAAATCGGCGTTAGTACGCACTTGTTCAGGCAGATAGCTGCCAGTACCAATAATCTTCGTATACATGTACGCTCAGTCACTTTTTGGTTATATACCGCCACGAGCAAATCGCTGGTACGTTGACAGCACCCTCAGCCGGCACTGTTACCTGTGCACTCGTGAGTTGATACTTTCGCCACCGTCCAGCAGTTCGAATCCAGCTGGGTATACAGATTCCAGGCGAGCGGCAATTCGCTGAGGAACTTGTCGCTGCACCGCCTGCACTGCCTGTTCAATCGCGACTTCAAATGCTCGCTGATTGGCAGCACCATGACTTTTAATCACCGTGCCGCGCAATCCTAACAGACAGGCGCCATTATACTGGTCGGGGTTGAGGTGACTAAATCGCCTTGTCAGGCTTTTTTGTAACCAACGTTTTAATAACAGCAGCCACCACGACCGTTTTTTGCCCTCACCCTGAGATTTCAGCAGTGAAAGGAACATTCTGACAACACCTTCCATCGTCTTTAATGTGACATTACCTGTAAAGCCGTCACAGACCAACACATCCGTTTTGCCAGTCAGCAACTCATTGGCTTCAAGATAGCCTATATAATTGATAGAAGGGATTGTTTTTAGCACAGCAGAAGCGTCCCGAATACTGTCGAGACCCTTAGTTTCTTCTTCGCCTATATTGAGTAACGCAACGCGAGGCCTGGCAATCCCAACCACCTCTTCTGCCAACACGGAACCCATAACGGCAAATTGCACCAACATCGTACTGTCGCAATCCACGTTGGCGCCTAAATCCAGCACCACCGTTTTGCCCTTTTGCTGATGCGGTAAAACCGTGACCAGCGCAGGACGCTCAATACCCTCAAGGGGTTTGAGCAAGAGTTTCGCAAGACCCATTAGTGCGCCCGTATTACCAGCGCTGACACAGGCTTGCGCTCGACCTTCTTTCACGAGCTCCAGGGCAACACGCATTGAGCTTCCACGACTGGCGCGGATTGCTTGCGAGGGCCGGGCATCACTGGCAATAACTGACTGAGCAGGGATAATCTGCAGACGTGAACGTTGTTCGAAGTCAGCTTTGGCAAGTAATGGCGTGATTGTATCGGGATCCCCGACTAAAAGAAGAGTGAGTTGCGAATTAGAATTCAGTGCCTGCAATGCTGCAGGCACTGTCACGGTAGGGCCAAAATCTCCCCCCATGACATCTAACGCCAGGGTTAGACGTGTCAAGGTATCGTCGCTGCCCGGTTAGGTGTTTCCCCAGTTACCCGGGGAAAGCCTCACTAAGCTTCATCACGCGTGTACTCTTTGTTTTTCTCACCAAAGTGGGAAATCCATTGAGTCATGCGTGATTACTTAGCGATTACCTTACGGCCACGGTAGAAACCGTCGGCAGTGATGTGGTGACGCAGGTGTTGTTCACCAGAAGTTTTGTCTACAGACAGGCTGGTGACTGCGGTCAGAGCGTCATGAGAACGACGCATGCCACGTTTGGAACGGGTTGGTTTATTCTGTTGTACGGCCATGGACCTTACTCCTCAATTACTTACGCTTTAAGCTGGCTAATACGGCAAATGGGTTTGGTTTTTGCGCTTCATCAGGCAATTCGCCAAAGACCATGTCCGCCTCGGACACTTCACAGTGTTCAGAATCATGCACCGGAACTACCGGCAAGGAGAGGATAATCTCATCTTCAACCATTGCAAGCAGATCGATTTCACCGAATTCGTTAACCTCAATCGGCTCATACGCTTCCGGGAGTGCTTCAGCCTGCTCGTCAGAACGGACAGGACTAAAACAATATGTTGTGTGAACATGAAGTGGGAACGGTTTCCCGCAACGCTGACACTCGAGCGTAACCGAAACCTTCGCATCACCGGTTATAACGGCAAGGCGCTGGTTATCGATAGCGAACGACATGGAGCATTCCACATCACTGTCCACACTGACTACAGAATCGGCGACGCGCTCTACCAGATCAGAAGTATAGATACCTTCATAATCGAGGCGTTTTTGAGCCGTACGAACCGGATCAAGAGTCAGGGGTAATTTTACCTTTTGCATAGGGCGCGCATATTAACTTTGTAACGTCATATAGTCAAAGAAAAAGGCAGCCTGTGGTTGCCTTTTGCCAATAATTCGCACACATTGCGGGTCATCGACTTAAAATCGATCACGACAAGCCATCGCAGCCAGCTTGAAGGACGCAGTCCATAGTTTAAAATGGCTCTCATCATTACGCTATATGCGGGGGAAAAAATATGCCTCAACTTATTCTTGCGTCTACCTCTCCCTGGCGTCGCGCTTTGCTCGAAAAATTGGCCATCCCGTTTGAATGCGCAGCCCCAGAGGTTGATGAAACCCCCTTACCCGGCGAAACACCCCGGCATTTAGTGTTACGCCTTGCACAGGAAAAAGCGCAATCCCTTGCCCATCGGTTTCCATCACATTTGATAATTGGGTCTGATCAAATTTGTGTTCTTGATGGTGAAATAACCGGCAAGCCGTTAACGGAAGAAAACGCCAGACAACAATTAACCAAAGCCAGTGGAAATATTGTCACGTTTTATACCGGACTGGCGCTTTATAATTCAGCTAACGGTCATCTACAAACCGAAGTTGAACCGTTCGATGTCCATTTTCGCCATTTAAGCGAAATGGAAATTGAAGATTACGTGCGTAAAGAACGCCCGTTACATTGCGCAGGTAGTTTTAAAAGTGAAGGATTAGGTATCGCACTCTTTGAGCGTCTGGAGGGCCGCGACCCTAACACACTGATTGGCTTGCCGCTGATCGCGTTGTGTCAGATGCTGCGCAGGGAAGACATGAACCCGCTGAACGCCTGATTAAAGAACTCCTGTACAGGCGTAATCAAGTAGGCCTGATAAGCGCAGCGCCATCAGGCGCGACGTAAATGTCTTATCCGGCCTACGGGTTTAACGCGATAAAATCGCAACGCGCATCAGGCTTTGCTGCGTAATACCTCGAGGCAGCGCTTCAACTGTTTATCTATTGGCGCTTCAATACGCATCACCTCCCCCGTACCCGGATGAGTAAACTTCAACGCTGCGGCATGCAGAAACAGACGGTTCAACCCCGTACCCGCCAGTTGCTTATCGAACTCACGGTCGCCATAGCGGTCATCAAAAGCAATCGGATGTCCGGCATATTGCGTATGCACACGAATCTGGTGCGTGCGTCCGGTCACGGGGCTGCAGCGCACAAGCGTGGCAAACGCATAGCGCTCCTCCACTTTAAAACGGGTTTCCGACGGTTTCCCTTCCTGATTTACCCGCACGATACGCTCGCCGCTTTGCAGAATGTTCTTTAACAAAGGTGCCTGCACAGCTTTGACATGCGATTGCCACTGACCCCTTACCAGCGCCAGATAGTCTTTTTGCATCCCTTTTTCACGCAATTGTTCATGTAGTGAACGCAGCGCCGAGCGCTTTTTGGCGACCAGCAAAACACCGGAGGTATCACGGTCCAGGCGATGCACCAGTTCAAGGAAACGCGCTTCCGGACGTAAGGCACGTAAACCTTCGATCACACCAAAGCTTAATCCGCTGCCGCCATGGACGGCGGTGCCAGAAGGTTTGTTAAGCACCAAAATATGGTCATCTTCATACAAAATGACATCCGTCAGCGCAGCGACCTTCTGCAAATTCGGAGAAATCGCTTCTTCTTCACGCTCAGCGACACGCACTGGCGGAATACGCACAATATCCCCGTCTTCGAGTTTGTACTCAGGTTTGATGCGTTTTTTATTCACCCGCACTTCGCCTTTACGCAAAATGCGATAAATCATACTTTTCGGCACGCCTTTAAGCTGGGTGCGCAAAAAGTTGTCGATGCGTTGCCCTGCTTCATCGGCAGTAATGGCAACTATTTTTACGGCTGGAGTCTCTGTTTTCATGGGGGCCGATTTTAAATAGCCATCAAGATTCGCGCCACACATTTTTCTATGCTTATATTAACTGCTATACCTGATTACTTAAGTTTGACAGAACCGATTTGGTGGTTATTAAAGCAATCACCAGGCGGAAGTGTAAAAACTGTGAGTAACCGGGTGATAAATGGCAAAAGTCATCTTGCTATAACAAGGTTAGCAGTGGAATAATGAGCTTGTTTCCGTGTTGAATCTTGTTAAAACAAGAACTTTTCCGGAATGACCCAATTTTGCCCGACCGATCATCAACGCAGCAATGGCGTAAGACGTATTGATCTTTCAGGCAGTTAGCGGGCTGCGGGTTGCAGTCCTTACCGGTAAGTGCTCTATGGATTTCGCGTTGTAGGAAGGCGGCAAGTCTGGGAACCCCCAGAAGCTTACTCCTGTAAGTGTCTGGGGTGAGAAGATGAAGCCAACGCACCAACAGCGTGAAAGACGACAAGCACAATGGAAGCTTCTCTGGAGAGTAATACCCAGACTGTTCCCCTGATAATTGCGCTGTGTTTCCGTATGAAATACAGGCAACCGACACTCTGCGCCTCTTTGAGCTGACGATAACCGTGAGGTTGGCGACGCGAATAGACACGAGGCCATCGGTTCACACCCGGAAAGGCATTTCTCTGCCCGCAGCTTAGTCGTCAATGTAAGAATAATGAGTAAGTTACGATGAAAAGAATGTTAATTAACGCAACTCAGCAGGAAGAGTTGCGTGTCGCCCTTGTAGATGGGCAGCGTCTGTACGATCTGGATATCGAAAGTCCTGGACACGAGCAGAAAAAAGCCAACATCTATAAAGGTAAAATTACCCGTATTGAACCGAGTCTGGAAGCTGCTTTTGTTGATTACGGCGCTGAACGTCACGGTTTCCTCCCGTTAAAAGAAATTGCCCGCGAATATTTTCCTGCAAACTACAGTTCCCATGGCCGCCCCAACATTAAAGATGTGTTGCGTGAAGGTCAGGAAGTTATCGTTCAGATAGATAAAGAAGAGCGCGGAAATAAAGGCGCAGCACTGACAACCTTTATCAGTCTGGCAGGCAGCTATCTGGTTTTGATGCCAAACAACCCGCGTGCGGGCGGTATCTCTCGTCGCATTGAAGGCGATGACCGTACCGAGTTAAAAGAAGCGCTGGCAAGCCTCGAATTGCCTGATGGCATGGGGCTTATCGTACGTACCGCGGGTGTCGGTAAATCGGCCGAAGCACTGCAGTGGGACCTGAGCTTCCGTCTGAAACACTGGGAAGCCATTCAAAAAGCGGCTGAAAGCCGTCCTGCCCCGTTCCTGATCCACCAGGAAAGCAACGTTATCGTGCGTGCCTTCCGCGACTATCTGCGCCAGGACATCGGCGAAATCCTCATCGACAACCCAAAAGTCATGGAGATGGCGCGTCAGCACATCGCTGCGCTGGGTCGTCCGGATTTCAGCAGCAAAATCAAACTGTACACCGGTGAAATCCCGCTGTTCAGCCACTACCAGATTGAATCCCAGATTGAATCCGCCTTCCAACGTGAAGTGCGTCTGCCTTCCGGCGGCTCAATCGTTATCGACAGCACTGAAGCGCTGACTGCTATCGATATCAACTCCGCACGCGCAACCCGCGGTGGCGACATCGAAGAAACAGCGTTCAACACTAACCTTGAAGCTGCCGATGAAATTGCGCGTCAGTTGCGTCTGCGTGACCTTGGTGGCCTGATCGTCATCGATTTTATCGATATGACCCCGGTTCGCCACCAGCGTGCGGTAGAAAACCGTCTGCGTGAAGCCGTTCGTCAGGACAGAGCGCGTATTCAGATCAGCCATATTTCTCGCTTCGGTCTGCTGGAAATGTCCCGCCAGCGTCTGAGCCCGTCGCTGGGTGAATCCAGTCACCACGTCTGCCCGCGTTGCTCCGGCACCGGTACCGTACGTGATAACGAATCACTGTCGCTGTCTATTCTGCGTCTGATCGAAGAAGAGGCGCTGAAAGAAAATACGCAGGAAGTTCACGCTATTGTTCCTGTGCCGATCGCATCCTACCTGCTTAACGAAAAACGTACCGCGGTCAATGCCATCGAGACGCGTCAGAACGGCGTGCGCTGTGTGATCGTGCCAAACGATCAGATGGAAACCCCGCACTACTCCGTGCTGCGTGTACGCAAAGGGGAAGAAACGCCTACCCTGAGCTACCTGCTGCCGAAACTGCACGAAGAAGCGATGGCGTTGCCGACGGAAGAAGAATACGTTGAGCGTAAGCAACCTGAACAACCGGCACTCGCCACTTTCGCGATGCCTGATGTTCCGCCTGCCCCTGCACTGCAGGAGCCAGCCGTTAAAGCTGCCGCGCCTAAAGCTGCTGCCGCGACCGCACCTGTCGCTGCGCAGCCGGGTTTGATTAGCCGTTTCTTCGGCGCGCTGAAGTCCATCTTTGGCAGCAGTGAAGAAGTGAAACCGGTTGAACAACCGGCACCGAAAGCTGAAGAGAAAACGGAACGCCAGCAGGATCGTCGCAAACCGCGTCAGAACAATCGTCGTGACCGTAACGAGCGTCGTGATAATCGTGACAACCGTGGTGACCGTGACAACCGTAATGAGCGTTCAGAAAACGGCGAAAACCGCGATGAAAATCGTCGTAATCGTCGTCAGGCGCAGCAGCAGACTGCTGAAACTCGTGACAACCGCCAGCAGTCCAGCGATGTAGCAGACAAAGCGAAATCCGGTGATGAGCAGCAGGCTCCGCGTCGCGAGCGCAACCGCCGTCGCAACGATGACAAACGTCAGGCGCAGCAGGAAGTTAAAGAGCTGAACCTGGCTGAACAGCCTGCGCAGGATTCCGAGCAGGAAGAACGCGTGCGTCAGCCGCAGACTCGTCGTAAACAGCGTCAGTTGAATCAGAAAGTTCGATTCGCTGACAGCGCGCCGGTTGAAGCTGAAGTGGCGACCGCAGCCATTGTTGCTGAAACCGCCGTTGCTCAATCTGTTGAACAGTCTGCCCCGGCTCAACGTACCGAACTGGCTAAAGTCGATTTACCCGCAGTCGTTGCATCAGAGCAAGAAGACAACAACGAAGCACGTGATAATAACGGTATGCCTCGTCGCTCACGTCGTTCTCCTCGCCATCTGCGCGTAAGCGGGCAGCGTCGTCGTCGCTATCGTGACGAACGCTATCCGGTTCAGTCGCCGATGCCGTTAACGGTTGCCTGTGCTTCTCCGGAATTAGCGTCCGGCAAAGTCTGGATTAGCTACCCTGTTGCCCGTACTCAGGACATGCAGGTTGAAGAACAGCGCGAACAGAAACTGGAGCTGGAACAAAACGCATCTGTGGCAGTAGAGCCTCAAGCCGCTGCAGCTGTCGTTGAGCACATTGTGGATGTCCCTGCACAGGCAGACGTCGCGCAACCCGATGTTAGCGTAGTGGAAACGCAGACCGTTGTGGCTGAAACGGCACATCCGGAAGTGATTGCTACTCCGGTCGAGCAGCAACCGCAAATTATCGCTGAATCTGACGCACCGGTTGCCGAGGAGATCGCTGCGAAAGCCGAACCTGTGGCTGAAGTTGTGGCTGAAGTTGTGGCTGAAGTTGTGGCTTCGCCGGTTATCGAAGAACCTGCGGACGTCGTTGTCTCCCAGCCTGAAGCGGTTGAAGAGATTGTCGAGGTTGTGGAAACAGCGCCTGTTGTTGAAGAGGTTGCAGCGCCGCAAGAAGTTGTTGCAGCACCTGTCGTCGAAACCGCAGTCGTTAAGTCTGACGCTGTCGCAACCCGTGTTGACGCAGAACATCTTCACAGCCATGCGACCGCACCGATGACCCGCGCTCCGGCTCCGGAATATGTGCCTGAAGCGCCGCGTCATAGCGAGTGGCAGCGCCCGGCATTCGCCTTTGAAGGCAAAGGTGCTGCAGGCGGACACAGTGCCAGCCATCAGGCAACCGCGCCAGCAACGCGACCGCAGTCTGTTGAGTAAGTCCTAAGCAATGAAAAAGCCGACCTCAGGGTCGGCTTTTTTTATACGTCGTGAACGCCCCTCATCCCTGCTACCTGTGGCATAACATCTTTCATCAACGCCAGAAATTTGCGTAAGCGGGTTGGATAATAACGAGCCCAGGGATAAACCAAATGCACGGGCAATGACGACGCATGCCAGTCAGGTAATAGCGTAATCAATCTTCCGCTGGCGATATCGTCTTCAACCATCCAGCTTGAGACAAGCGTAACCCCCAGCCCCGCAAGTGCAGCATTTCTGGCGACATAAATACTGTCGGTACTTAATCTGGGAGAAATATTTAACGTGATAGCTTCGTTACGCCGGTGGTGAAGTAACGACACGCTGTGCTGATAAAATGTATTTACCGCGATCCAGGGCAGCGCCGATAGCTGTTCAGGGTGAGTCAAAATCCCAAATTGCGCGAGAAGCTCAGGGCTTGCCACCATACTTCGCGGGACTTCAGCCAGTAAAACCGAGACCGTAGCAGGATCAACCTCAGCCCCAACCCGGATAGCGCAGTCGATATTGTCGCTGAGAAAATCAACGGTCTTATCATTCAGCATCCACTCAACAGATAACTGTGGATAGCGGGAAAGGAACTGCAGAAGCGGCTCAAGGAGTTGTTGTTGGCCGAACGCATGTGGCGCCCGAACCCGCAACGTCCCCACCGGTTCATCCTCCGTGATGTTCAGTCCGTCCTCCAGCGCCAGCCAGGCATCAATAATGTGTTTGGCATGCTGATACCCTCGCTCACCATCATCAGTCAGCTTCATTGCATGGGTGGTACGCATAATCAGCTTAACGCCCAACAGCGTCTCAAGGGATTGTAACCGCCGACTGACAGTTGCCTGGGTGGTGCCCATTTGCTTTGCCGCCGCTGAAAGCGAACCGGCCTCGACGATGCGCACAAACGTGCGCATCAATTCCACCCTATCTATACGTTCAGTTTTTATCATTTAGTCGTTATTCATACGCGTAACGTATAACTGTTTTACCACTGCGCTCGCTACCGTGCTACCGGTTGAAGGATAAAAATAGCCGCACATCCCGTGATTGAGGAATCATTTGTGAACACACACACCGCACTTTCCCGTTGGGTTATTTTTGTTCTGGCACTGGGCGCTGGGTTCAGCGTTGCCGCAATCTATTATGCCCAGCCTCTTTTACCTTTAATGGGTCAGGACCTGGCCTTAAGCGTCACCGGCATGGGGCTGGTGCCAACGCTCACCCAGGCAGGATACGCGCTGGGCATTTTGTTTTTGTTGCCGCTGGGCGACCGTTATGACCGCCGGACATTAATCCTGCTAAAAAGCGTCTCTCTTGCCGCGCTGCTGTTGGCCTGCAGCTTTACCGGTCAGTTGCATTCGCTACTGCTGGTTAGCTTACTGATGGGGATGGCAGCGACCATGGCTCAGGATATCGTGCCGGCCGCAGCCATCCTTGCACCTGAGGGCAAGCAGGGAAAAACAGTAGGTACCGTCATGACCGGTCTTCTGCTGGGGATCCTACTCTCGCGGACCATCAGCGGGCTGGTAGGTGAAGCCTATGGCTGGCGGGAAATGTATCAACTCGCCGCCGTCAGTATTGCCGTGATTGCCGTACTGATGTGGAAAATGCTGCCCCGCTTTACGGTCCATTCCACGCTGAGTTATCCGGCATTAATGTTCTCCATGGCGCAACTGTGGCAGCGTTATCCTGCACTGCGCCGGGCAGCGTTGGCACAGGGCTTCCTGTCCATTGCCTTTAGCGCCTTCTGGTCAACACTGGCGGTTATGCTCTCTGAGCATTACCACATGGGCAGTGCGATGGCGGGAGCATTTGGTATTGCAGGGGCAGCCGGGGCGCTGGCAGCCCCTATGGCAGGTCATCTGGCAGATAAAGTAGGTGCCGGACGGGTAACACAGTTGGGGGCGCTGTTAGTCACGCTTTCATTTGCCCTGATGTTCTTGCTTCCGGCCCTGCCAGTACAGGGGCAGTGGCTGCTGATTGCCCTGTCAGCGATAGGCTTTGATCTCGGACTGCAATCCAGCCTGGTCGCCCACCAGAACCTGGTTTATAGCCTGGAGCCTCAGGCAAGAGGTCGTCTGAATGCGTTGCTATTTACCATGGTGTTTATCGGCATGGCGCTGGGTTCTGTACTCGGAAGTCAGGCCTATGCGCTGGCAAACTGGGAAGGCGTGGTGACACTGGCCACTTTCAGCGGCGTTGTTGCGCTGGTAATTAGACTGACCGGTAAATTACCTGTTAGCCAGACAACTGCAGCCTAAAAAAATGCCCGCTCCGGGGTGTATGTGGAGCGGGCAGACAAACATATCCAGTTTCATGATATGTTTCAAAAAGGATCGTTACCGGTTGAGCTGGAACAGTGACATTCCCTGCATATCGGTAAACGTTTTATACGATGCCTGTAGCGCAGCCTGCTGCATAACATACGAAGAAATCGCCGCATTCCAGTCAACATCAACCAGATTGCTCATCTGCTGCGTTTGACCCAACGCGCGATCGGCCCCCAGCGAGTCCAGAGCGCTAAGTTCACTGAGTTGCGTACCGAGTTCAGCACGAACAGACAGCACGTTATTCAGTGAGTTCTTCAGACCACGGTTGGATTTATCGATGGCTGCTTTGGCTGCATCTCTTGCCGCATCATCGCCTTCAATCGGCGTATTCAGGGCCGCAATAGCGGAATCCAGCATGGCGAATAAGTTCGTTTCTGACTTGCTTCCATCTGGCTCCGGAACCGCGTTGCTGGTCACCGAGTCAAAAATCTTATCCCCGGTATGACCAATCACCATTGACCGAGCGGCATCGACCTGTTGGGTGATATTTTGCGTTCCACCACTATAGGCACCATCAGTCTGGGCAAATGGTGGGGCTTCCGTTTTGTATCCGCCAAAGATATAACGACCATTACCGTCGGTACTGTTCGCCAGATTCATTAACTGATCGCGGATCCCTTGCAAATCAGTTGCCAACGATGCCCGGTTATCATCACTCAATGTCCCATTGCCAGCATTGACAATTTTTTCCTGTGCCGCGGTAATAGCAGTCGTCGCCCGGCTTAACACGTTCTCTTCCAGTGACACTTTTTGCGTCGCGAAAGTACGCGCCAGCGTATATTGGCTGTTCTGTGCCTGAGCCTGTGAAAGCACCACGGCCTGTGATGCGGCAATCGGATCGTCAGACGGGTTGTTCACGCGTTTCCCCGTTGACATCTGCTCGCCAAATTTCAACCATTCAGCCTGAGAGTTGGTGATGCCGCGCATATTCTGCTGGTACATCATCTGAGTACTGATACGCATTGAGTTCCTCTCCCTTAGCGAATATTCAGCAGTGCATCAAAGAGCGAATTCGCCGTTTGCAGTACCTGAGCGTTGGCCAGGTAATACTGCTGATAACGCTGCAAATTCCCGTACTCTTCGTCGAGGTTAACCCCGGAAATAGACTGTTGCTGATTTGAAAGCTGCGTGACCACGTTGTTTTGCGTGGTGCTGCTGGTTTTTAAGGTCGCCGTTTTGTTCCCGACATCGCTCACCAGCGTAGCGTAAGCATCGTTAAAGGTTTTATTCCCGATGGTTGCCTTGGTTTGCAGATCCAGCAGTTTCTGGCCGTTACGGTTATCGCTTTTACCTTTATCAACATTGGGATCAGTGTCATTTTTGGACACTTCAGCCATGGCGATTTTCGACTCATCGGTCACCGCCACTTTCATATTAATAATGGCGTCACCCACGGGTTTCACCGTAAAGCTGTCATTTGCCAGCGCACCATTTTTGACGGTGATTTCCAGCCCATCAAACGACATTTTTCCGCCAGTAACCGTCGGCTTAAAGCTGGTATTGTCAGCCAGACGGGTTACCTGCCAGTCAGTACCATCAAACGTAATTTTATAGTCGGTTGCCTGCACCGACGAGCTATCCGTCATTTTAACATCAAGCGCACCGGTCCCTTTATTCTTCGTATTGCTAAGGACTGCCGGGCCACCAATATCGAAAAAGTTTTTGCCCGGGTCGCCGTTGGCATCAAAACCTTCTTTGTGCTGCGTGTTAAACGCATCAGCAAAGGCGAGGGCCAACTGACCAAGGGTATTACGCGTCTGGTCGAGTTCCTGCGAACGGAACGTCAACAGCCCGCCCAGCGAACCGGTCGTGATCAGTTTTTCCGGGATGGCAACTTCTCCGGCCACGCCGTCAACATAAGCGACGGTCGTGCGAGAGGGATCATCGCTGGAAGGTACAGCAGCCAGTTGGCGAGCATTGCTGCCTTGCACCAGCGAATAGCCATTCGCCATGGTCACGTTGTAGGTGCCGCCGTCCTGAATGCTGACTTCCACACCGACAATCTTGTTCAGATCACTCACCAGTTGATCGCGCTGATCGAGTAGATCGTTAGGTGATGCACCCGCACCAACGCCGGTCAAACGGGAGATTTGGTCGTTAAGGCTGGCAATTTGCTTCGAATAGTTGTTGATTTGATCGACGCTGGCCTTAATCGCAATATTGACCTGCTTATCCTGATCGCGCAGATATTGGTCCGTCGTTCTGAACTGATTGACTAAGCCATCAGCTTTACCGATAAGTGCCTGACGCGCCGCCGGATCTTCTGCGTTACTCACCAACGTCTGCAGGCTGGTAAAAAAGCCCTGCATCGACGTTGAGATCGAACTGGTTTTGCTGGCGAGCAGGTTGTCGATTTTTGACATTTGCTCGTAACGTGTCGTCAGACCGCTGCTCTGGTTCTGCGCCGCACGTAACTGATTAGTGATAAATGAGTCATACTCACGCTGTACGCCAGAAACATAGACACCATTGCCGACCCAGCCCCCCGCACCCAGCGTGCTGTTCGCTTGCGCCATAATTGTCGTTTGTCGGGTATAGCCGGCAACGTTATAGCTGGAGATGTTATTACTGGCAGTGTTCAACGCGGCCTGCGCTGCGCTGAGTCCACTCATCGCGTTATTAATCAAGCTGGACATGGAGGTTCCTTGTAATCCTTCAATACTCGGTATTATCGGCAGCAGGTCAGCAGACTTGAGCTATTTAAAAGAGATTATCGAGATTCGTACTGTAGGTTTTACTCACCTTTTCGCTCATCGATTTTAGCTGCTGGATCATGCTGGTTAATTTGCGCGCATAGTTAGGGTCAGTGGCGTAACCCGCATTCTGCAATGCCTGGGCACCCTGCTCTGCGGTCGAGGCACCGGTCACCGCTGCGTAACGCGGATTGCGGGATATCAGACCGACATAATCCGACAGTGCTTCAAGATAGGAGCTATAAACACGGAATTTCGCTTTCACTTTTTTCGCCTCACCGTTTTCGTATTCGGTGGTGGTGATTTCAGTGGTCGGCCCTTTCCAGCTTCCCGAGGCTTTCACACCAAAAATGTTAAAGCTCGGCTCGCCGTTCTCCCGTCGAATTTGTCGTTGCCCCCACCCGGACTCCAGCGCCGCCTGCGCCAGAATCAGATGATGAGGAACCCCACTCTGCTGACTGGCCAGTTTTGCCGGCAGCGAAAGTTGAGCCAGGAAGTCTTTACTGTCACCCGACAGCGGCTCATCATTGCTTTCCGTCGCCCGGGGAATGGCTTTACGCACCAGTTGCGTCAGCGCCTGATTTTGATAGCTGGTCACCGTTTCCAGCGAGAACTTCATCGGCACCTGCGGCGCATCATCCGCAGGTTGCACCTGCCCTTCGGTCATCTGCTTGACCATCATTTCAGCCAGCCCCAGACCTTTTCCTGCCGTCATCTGCTGGGCGATCTGTTGGTCATACATGCTGGTGTATAAACGCGTGGAGTCGCTGCTAAACACACCGTCTTTTGGCAACGCCTCGCGCATACTTTTCAGCATCATTTGCACGAACATCCCTTCAACCTGGCGGGCGACCGGGCGGATATTTGCCGCCGGGTCCTGACCCGCTTTCGCTTTCAGTTCGTTCAGTGATTGTGCATCCCAGGCGGCGCTGGTCAGCAGTTTGCTATCACCAATCATCAGATGATTTCCAGTTTGGCGCGCAGACAACCCGCACTTTGCATGGATTGCAGGATAGACATCAGGTCCATCGGTGTTGCTCCCAGCGCATTCAATGCACGTACGACGTTGTTCAGGTTGGCGCTGGAACGAACGCTCTGCAACGAACCACCGCTCTGGCGCAGATCGATCTGCGTTTGTGGCGTCACCACGGTTTGTCCACCACCAAACGGTGTATCCGGTTGGCTGACATTCGCCTGGCGGTTAACCGTAATCGACAGATTGCCTTGTGCAACAGCGCAACTATCCAGCGTCACCTCGCGGTTCATGACCACCGATCCCGTACGGGAGTTAATAATCACCTTCGCGTCCTGCGGCGTGACGTTCACTTCCATATTCTGGATATCCGCGAGGAAACGTACCTGCGAGCTATTGCCATTCGGGACGCGTACCTGGATCGTGCGTGCATCCAGCGCTGTTGCGCTGCCAAAGCCGCGCGAGCGGTTAATGGTGTCGGTAATTTGCTGCGCCATGGTGAAATCTTCATTATTCAGCTGCAAATTAATGGTGTTACCGCCGCCGAACTGGCTGGGTAATTCGCGTTCGATGGTCGCGCCGTTGGTAATACGTCCGCCATTGAGCTGGTTCACCTGCACGCTGCTACCACCCGCTGCGGCTCCTGCACCACCGACCAGAATATTCCCCTGCGCCAACGCATACACCTGGCTATCGACCCCTTTCAGCGGCGTCATCAGCAGCGTTCCGCCGCGCAGGCTTTTGGCGTTACCCATTGAAGAGACCACTACGTCAATGGTTTGCCCCTGACGACCAAAGGCCGGGAACTGCGCGGTGACCATTACCGCTGCCACGTTTTTCAGCTGCATATTGGTGCCGGTAGGCACGGTGATCCCCAACTGCGACAGCATGTTATTCAGCGTTTGTGTCGTAAACGGTGTCTGGGTGGTCTGGTCACCCGTACCGTCCAGCCCGACCACCAGCCCGTAGCCTATCAGCGAGTTTTCCCGCACGCCCTGCACGCTGGTCAGATCACGAATGCGATCGGCATGCGCAAAGGTGGTAGCCAGTACCAGTACCATTCCAACAAGAGTTTTAAACACTGGATACCCCGCTTACATCGGCGATAAATTAAGGAAGAAACGCTGCAACCAGCCCATATTCTGCGCTTCATTGATATAGCCGTTACCGACATATTCAATACGCGCATCCGCAACCTGCGTTGACGGTACAGAGTTGCTGCCGCTAATGGTGCGCGGGTTAACAACCCCAGAGAAGCGAATGAATTCAGTGCCCTGGTTAATGGCGATCTGTTTTTCACCCACGACATGTAAATTGCCATTCACCAGTACCTGGTCAACCGTCACAGTCAACGTACCACTGAAGGTGTTCCTGGCGTTCGCGCCGCCTTTGCCGTTAAACGAGTTGCCGCCAGAAGCCTCTACGTCGGCGCGCTCGTTGCCAAATAATCCCTGCAGGTAACGTGGTACCGTGTCAAACCCAAAGTTAGTTTTGCCATCACGACTGGCATTCGCCGAGGAGCTTTTGCTCGCACTAACGTTTTCCTGCAATACGATAGTCAACGTATCGCCAATATTGCGCGGACGGCGGTCTTCAAATAACGGCTGGTAGCCATAATTAATCGGCTGCGCAGACTGAAATATTGATCCATTCGCCACCGGCGTCGGGCCTGGAACTGGCTGGGCAGTCGTCGCGCCCTGCACGAGCGGAGTGGCCGGGATCCAGGCGCATCCTGTCAGTGAAACCACCAGCAGGGCCAAAATCGGGTATGGGTGAAGCGCGTATTTTCGCATTGCCTTCATCTTCAAAATCAGTGCGCCGGTGAGGTTTTCACCCCACCGGACGTCACTTTAGAGTTGCGTCAGTTTCTGCAGCATCTGATCGGTGGTCGATACCGCTTTACTGTTGATTTCATAAGCACGTTGAACCTGGATCATGTTGACCAGTTCTTCCGCCACGTTGACGTTAGAGGTTTCCACATAACCCTGGTACAACAGGCCCGCACCGTTCAGCCCCGGTGTGCTTTCGTTCGGTGCGCCGGACGATTGCGTTTCGGTGTACAGATTCTCACCAATACTTTCCAGACCGGTATCATTCATGAAGGTCGTCAGGTTGAGCTGTCCCACCTGAACAGGCGCAGCCTGGCCCTGCTGAGTCACACTGACAATACCGTCGCGTCCAATGGTGATGCTCAGCGAGTTAGCCGGAATAGTGATTGCAGGCTGCACCTGAAACCCCCCCGCCGTTACCAACTGACCGTTCTGATCCACCTGGAAAGAGCCATCACGGGTATAAGCTGACGTGCCATCTGGTAGCATGACCTGGAAAAACCCCTGGCCTTTAATCGCCACATCTTTACTGTTGTTGGTCTGCGACAGGTTGCCCTGGCTGTGTAAACGTTCGGTCGCAACCGGACGCACACCGGTACCAATCTGCAAACCAGACGGCAGCGTTGTCTGTTCAGAAGACTGAGCGCCAGGCTGGCGAATCGTCTGGTACAGCAGATCTTCAAACACCGCACGCTGGCGTTTAAAACCATTAGTACTGACGTTTGCCAGGTTGTTGGCAATCACATCCATGTTGGTTTGCTGCGCGTCCAGGCCGGTTTTGGCGATCCATAATGAATTGATCATAAAATGTCCTGTATTAACTCATCGACAGCAGTTGGTTGGCACGGCCTGCGTTATCATCCACGCTACTGATAATCTTCATCTGCATTTCGAAGCGGCGAGCGCTGGCGATCATATCGCTCATCGCGGCAACCGGTTTGACGTTACTGCCTTCCAGTACGCCCGACATCACGCGGATGCTGGGGTCGGCTTGCAGTGTCGGTCCCCGGGTAGCCTGCGCTGCCGCACTCAGACGGAACATACCGTCATCACCACGTTGCACTTCACTTCCCGTCGCTTTAACCAGCTTCAGACGTCCTACTGGCGCCACCGTATTCGCAGGATCGCCGGGGTTGAGCGCCGAAATCGTTCCGTCAGCGGCGATAGTCACTTCCGACCCTTCCGGTACCGCTATAGGCCCAGCTTCGCCGATCACCGGATGTCCCTGAATGGTCAGTTCACCGGTTGGACTCACCTGAATTGCGCCATTGCGGGTGTATCCTTCGCTACCATCGGCGGTCTGCACAGCCAACCAGCCATCCTGCTGCAAAGCCACATCCAGCGGACGGGAGGTATAATCCATCTGGCCTGGCGTCATATCGGCCCCAGGCGTTGAGGCGACCACCAGCGTACGCGTTGGCAGCGAAAGCCCTTCTACGGGAACCGCACGCAGCGCGTTGAGCTGAGCACGAAAACCCGGTGTGGAGGCATTTGCCAGGTTGCTGGCCGTCACCGCCTGTTGATTCAGCGTCTGACTGGCCGCGCCCATGGCGGTATATATTGCGTGATCCATTAAGCCATCCCGTCAGGCGCTTAGCGCAGGTTGACCAGCGTGTTAAGGATCTGATCCTGGGTTTTGATGGTCTGCGCATTCGACTGATAGTTACGCTGAGCGACGATCATATTCACCAGTTCTTTACTCAAATCCACGTTAGAAGCTTCCAACGCACCGTTGGTCAGCTTGCCGAAGTTACCCGTACCCGCGGTACCCAGCAGCGCCACACCGGAAGCCTGAGTTGCTGCCCAGACGTTATCGCCCTGAGACGCCAGACCTTCGTTGTTGGCAAAGTTTGCCAGCACGATCTGTCCCAGAACCTGTTTCTGTTCGTTGGAGTAGTTACCGACTACGGTACCGTCATTGTTAATCTGGTAGCTCACCAGATCGCCCGGTTTGTAGCCGTCCTGGTTAGTGGCAACAATGTTGTTTGCACCGGTGTTCTGCTGCATGGAGTTCTGGAAACTCATTGCGAAGGTGACGGCCGGTGCGCCATTGAGCGCAGCTGTGGTGATGTTGAATGTACCGCCGCCGATTAGCGCCCCATTGGTATCAAATTCCAGCGTGGACGTCGGTGCGGTTGGTACAGCAGCCTTAGGATCGCTGCTATCAATGGTATAGACAGCCCATTTGTTATCAGGCTGTTTTACAAAATAGGCGTTAACTTCGTGGGCATTGCCCAGGCTGTCATAAACGGTGACAGGGCCTTTTTTGTTATAGCTGTCAGCATCTTTCGGATCGAACTTTGTCGTTGTCGGGATTTTATCCGACGAGTTCAGGTTGATCTGCATTGAGGCCTTGCTGGTTGCCTGTGCCGCCATCAATGTATTGGGGATCGTGATCGGCCCCGGGTTCGCACCCTGCTGAACTGTCGGCGGCGTACCGGTCGCCGGATAGCCCGTCAGTTTCAGTCCCTGCATGTTAACGATATTACGGTTTTCATCGAGCTTGAACTGACCGTTACGGCTGAAGAAAACAGAACCATTGCTGTCAACCATACGGAAAAAACCGTTCTGGCTGATAGCCACATCCAGCCCACGTCCAGTGTTGGTGGTGGTACCATCGGTAAAGTCCTGGGTAATACCCGCAACTTTAACGCCCAGACCCACTTTAGAACCGGCGAACATATCGGCAAAGGATGCCGTACCGGATTTAAAACCGTAAGTGGCGGAGTTGGCGATGTTGTTACCAATGACATCGAGGTTGGTCGCTGCAGCGTTCAGACCGCTGACCGCTTGTGAAAAGGCCATGACTTACTCCTGATAAGTGTGAAGGCTTAAATTATCTGCCGTACTTCGTCGAGGGTGGTGGTTCCATAGGTGCCCAGGTCCAGCGTATTACCGCCGTTACTGCGGATAACACCCTGCACCAGCGCAAACTGTAGAGGCTGCGCCACAAGTTGCGTTCCGGCGTTGCTGGCCGCAATCGAAACGTTATACGAACCGCTCGGCGCATCCGTGCCGTCCGTCATGGTGCCATCCCAGGTAAAGGTGTGAACGCCCGCTTTCAACCCGCCAATATCAATGGTGCGTACCACCTTGCCGTCTTTATCGGTAATGGTTGCGGTAACCTTATCTGCCGGTTGCTGCAGCTCAACGCCAAACGGCGTCGTGGTCGTCGTTGCCCCTTCTTCCGCACCTTTACCGGTCAGAATGGTGGTCCCCGGGATCATGACGCCATGACCAATCAGCGTACTGGCCTGTAACGACTGGCTGCTATCGATCTGTCCGGAGATCGATCCCAGCGTGGTATTCAATTTTTCAATGCCGCTTACGGTACTGATTTGCGCTAACTGTGTAGTCAACTCATTGTTTTGCAGCGGGTTGGTCGGGTCCTGATTTTTTAACTGCGCGACCAGAAGCGTCAGAAAGCTGCTTTGCAGATCAGCCGCGTTGCTCCCTGTCAGCGAACTTTTGCCAGTGGCAGCATTAACACCCGACGTACTCGGGTCATTCATTTTTACAGCAACGGACATGTGCGCCTCCTTTACTGGCCCAGCGTCAGCGTTTTAAGCATCAAGCTTTTTACGGTATTGAGCACTTCAACGTTTGCCTGATAGCTGCGTGAGGCAGACATGGTGTTAACCATCTCGCCGACCACGTCGACATTCGGCATTTTTACGTAGCCATTCGCATCCGCCAGCGGATTGCCCGGCTCATAAACCAGCTTGTCCGGCGCCTGACTTTCAATGACGTCAGCGACTTTTACGCCACCGGTTGCTGCGCCTGGCGCTGCATCGACCTGAAAAACAACCTGTTTTGCGCGATACGGCTGACCATCAGGTCCGGTCACGCTATCGGCGTTCGCCATGTTGCTGGCAGCCACGTTCAGACGCTGAGACTGAGCCGTCAGCGCAGAACCTGCGATATCAAAAATATTGAGCAACGCCACGGGTTAGTTCCCTCCTTGCAGCACGTTCATCATGCCCTTGATTTGCCCACCTAACGCGGTAAGCCCCATCTGGTACTTCAGGCTGTTATCCGCAAACTGCGTACGCTCCCGGTCCATATCCACCGTGTTGCCATCCAGAGACGGCTGGTCAGGAATGCGATAGAGCAACTCCGTAGATGGCGCCGAGACAGTCTGGGCAGGAATGTGTTGTGCAGAGGTCAGCGTCAACGAAACACCGCCGGTTTCTTCCCGCCCGCGCACCATGACTTTTTTTAATTCACTGGCGAAATCCAGGTCGCGCGCCTGATACCCCGGCGTGTCGGCATTGGCAATGTTGGCCGCTAATATTTCCTGGCGTTGGGCGCGCAAATTCAGCGCTTCCTGTTGAAAACGTAAGGCGGCGTCGAGCTTATCGAGCATATCTCCTCCGCAAATGACAAAATTCAGCCGACAGCTTAAATCCCATCACGCGCGCGTTATCGCCGGAATAAACGCAAAATGCGTCGCTATTTGTTGCGTTGATGACTGCGTCACACAGGTAGAATCCTGCCACTACCTGAAAAAGCGCGAGGTTTTGATGCAAACGTTTAAACGTGGAATAGTTGTGGCAGCACTGCTGTTCAGCCCTATGACGCTGGCACAAGACCTGAATTCGCAGTTAACCGCGTGGTTTTCCCAGCGCCTGGCCGGGTTTAGCGATGAGGTGGTCGTCACTGTCCGTACGCCGCCAAACTTGCAGCCCAGCTGTGACCAGCCTGCGCTGAGCGTGTCCGGCAGTGCGAAACTGTGGGGTAACGTGAACGTACTGGCCCGCTGCTCCAATGAAAAACGCTATCTGCAGGTCACTGTGCAAGCCACCGGCAACTATGTTGTCGCAGCGGCCCCTGTTGCCCGAGGAAGCGCCCTGAACTCGGCCAGCGTAACGCTAAAACGAGGTCGTCTGGATCAACTGCCGCCTCGCGCCGTACTGGACATTAATCAGGTTCAGGATGCCGTGAGCCTGCGCGACCTGGTTCCCGGTCAGCCAATCCAGCTCACAATGTTGCGCCAGGCATGGCGGATAAAAGCGGGTCAACGCGTGATGGTTATCGCCAACGGAGACGGCTTTCGGGTCAATGCCGAAGGTAAAGCGCTCAACAATGCAGCCGTCGCGCAAAACGCACGAGTGCGGATGATTTCGGGTCAGGTGGTGAGTGGAATCGTCGATTCTGATGGGAATATTCTTATTAACCTATAATAGGTTAAAGATTTTTTAGCGAGTGCCGATAGATAATCAACCAATGATTAAAGCGGGTCGCTATAGCGTAACCCCTCGATGAGGATAGAAAAAATGAGTATTGATCGTACCTCACCATTGAAGCCAGTAAGCACTGTCCAGCCACGCGAAACCAGCGACTCGCCGGTACAAAAAGCGCGGAAGGAAAAAACAGCGACGACAAACAGCACCAGCGTAATGCTGAGTGACGCTCAGGCCAAACTGATGCAGCCCGGCACCAATGACATCAACATGGAACGTGTCGAAGCGCTGAAAACCGCGATCCGTAACGGCGAGCTGAAAATGGATACCGGAAAAATTGCCGACTCGCTGATCCGCGAGGCACAGAGCTACCTACAGAGTAAATAAAGTATGACTCGTTTGTCAGAAATACTTGATCAGATGACGACCGTCCTCAATGACCTGAAAACGGTGATGGATGCTGAGCAGCATCAGCTTTCTGCAGGGCAGATCAACGGTAGCCAGCTACAGCGAATTACAGAAGAAAAAAGTTCTTTGCTGGCCACCCTCGATTATCTGGAACAGCAGCGCCGCCTGGAAAATGATGCCACGCGCAGCGCCAATGATGAGATTGCTGAGCGCTGGCAGACTATCACCAGGAAGACACAGCATTTGCGCGATCTCAACCAGCACAATGGTTGGCTGCTCGAAGGGCAAATCGAACGCAATCAACAGGCAATTCAAGTGCTGAAACCGCACCAGGAGCCGACGCTGTATGGCGCGAACGGCCAGACCTCTGCGGCACATCGCGGCGGGAAGAAATTCTCTATTTGATGATTGCCTGATGGCCTTGTGCTTATCAGGCAACGCTATTCTGTTGGCCGGATGCGGCGTTGCGCCGCCATCCGGCATAGGATGTTCATTACGCCGTCCGGCGTACAAACTCTTTCACTTTAAAGCCCAGCACGGCGAGAGCAGCAAAGTAAGCTGCAATACCTGCCACCACGACGGCCATCAGACGCAACAAACGCCATAACATCGTACCTTGAGACCAGTCCGGCATCATGTAAAGCATCCCTACCAGCGCGGCCGACATCACCAGCACAGAAATCACCAGTCGCATCAGGAACCAGGCCCAACCCGGTTGGGGAGTAAAGATTTTCTGCTTACGCAACTGCCAGTACAGCAATGACGCGTTCAGACACGCTGCCAGACCAATCGACAGCGACAGCCCGGCATGCTTCAGCGGCCCGATAAACGCCAGGTTCATTACCTGGGTCATAATCAGCGTTACAATGGCAATCTTTACCGGCGTTTTAATATCCTGGCGCGAATAGAAACCTGGAGCCAACACTTTCACCACGATCAAGCCAATCAAACCAACCGAGTACGCCACCAGCGCACGCTGGGTCATGGCAGCATCAAAGGCGGTAAATTTACCGTACTGGAACAGAGAAACCGTCAGCGGTTTAGCCAGAATACCCAACGCTACGGCGCTCGGTAATGCCAGCAGAAAACACAAACGCAGGCCCCAGTCCATCAAACGGCAATACTCGTCATGATTACCGCTGGAAAAGCTTTTGGACAGCGATGGCAGCAGGATAGTCCCCAATGCTACGCCGAGTACGCCAGACGGAAACTCCATCAGGCGGTCGGCATAGTACATCCATGAAACCGAGCCGGAAGCCAGAAACGAGGCGAAAATCGTATTGATGATGAGAGAAATCTGGCTGACAGAGACCCCAAGGATCGCCGGGCCCATTTGCTTCACGACGCGCATCGCCCCGGCATCGTGGAAGTTCACGCGCGGCAGCACCAGCATGCCAATTTTCTTCAAATGTGGAAGCTGATAAACCAATTGCAGCACACCGCCCACGGTGACAGCCCACGCCAGCGCCAGCACCGGCGGATGGAAATAAGGCGCGGCAAACAGCGCGAAGCCGATCATACTGATATTCAGAAACGTGGGCGCAAACGCCGGAATGGAAAAGCGGTTCCAGGTGTTCAGGATTGCCCCCACCAGCGAAGCCAATGAGATCAGCAGAATATAAGGAAAGGTAATTCGCAGCAGTTGGGTGGTCAGTGTGAACTTATCTGCAGTATCGGCAAACCCTGGCGCGGTGACCATTATCACCCACGGCGCAGCAAGCATCCCGGCCACCGTGACGACGGCCAGCGCCAGCGTCAACAGCCCGGAAACATAGGCGACAAACACGCGGGTGGCGTCTTCGCCCTGCTTACTTTTGTATTCGGCAAGAATCGGTACAAACGCCTGAGAGAACGCTCCCTCAGCAAAAATGCGGCGCAGCAGGTTAGGAAGTTTGAATGCCACAAAAAAGGCATCTGTCGCCATCCCTGCGCCAAAGATTCTGGCGACAATCGCATCACGCGCAAAACCCAGCACACGTGAGAACATCGTCATCGAGCTGACGGCTGCCAGCGATTTTAATAAATTCATCTATGTTGTATTCCAGACTCTGAGGCAGAACCCCGCATAATCAGCCCATTTACCGGATAAGACATAAGCGCCGATATCCGATAATTTCGCAGTGCCTGCTGGCAACGCCTTTGCGTCTTATCAAGCCAACAAACCAGTCAAGGGCTGAAAAGAGGTGTTATTTTTGAGTTGGCATATAGTACCTGGATTACATTGAATTACTACCGCCAGATGTTACAGGGGGTTATTCCGCCATCGCCTCCCGCCACAGCATTTCAACAACGCGCTGGGCCTGTAGCGCCTGTTCGCCTGCCGTCTGCGGAACCGTCTGATTTTGCACGCACTCAATAAAATGGCGTGCGCATCCGGCAAAACCACGCTGTTCCAGGGTGGTTTGCCAGCCTGCTACCGGCTTGTGCACTACGCCTTGCCCACGTTCCTCACGCCATTCACGCATATCCGTAACGTCAATCAGGCCACCGTCCGTCACCGCCTGCACACTCTCGCGTTGGCTACCAGCACGGCGGTGCATACTGGTGGTTATCTGTAGCTGATCGGCAGAAAAATGATGTTCAGCATAAAGCATTTCACCGATGTCATTTGTTAACAGCGTGCCGCCATTAAGTTGAACCTTTCCTCCTGCCAGCCACAGCGCGGTGTCTATCACGTGCAGATAATCATCCAGCAGCGTAAAACGCAGATCGTGCGGCCCGACGCTGTTCGTACGGTGCTTGTCCATACGGACTGACGCCGCATTGCCCAACTGCACCTGTAGATCCTGATACAGCGGCGCAAAGCGACGATTAAATCCAACCATTAGCGTCAGTTTTTTCCGCGCCGCCAGCTCCACCAGTTGTTCAGCTTCGCGCAGATTTTCTGCCAGCGGCTTGTCCACACAAACATGAACGCCGGCATTCAGCAACTCACTCACTACGGCGTAGTGAGTGGCGGTACTGGAATGAACGAAAACGGCATCGCAGGTTGCCGCTAAATTCTGTACGGAATCAACGTATGGCATTCGCCAGGTTTCACAAATACGCTGCGCTTTTTCCCGCGAGGGAGACCATGCGCCCTGCAGCGTCCAGTCCGCAGATGCGCCCAACACTGGCAACCATGCCTTTTGCGCGATGCCCCCTAACCCGACCACGCCAATACGCAATTTTCCCACGTTAGTCTCCCAGGTGTGCCAATAACGAATCGAGCCGCTGTTTCAACTCTGCCACTTCGGTTTCCAGCGCTTCAACACGCGCCTGCAAATCTCCGGACGCCGCCTGCGGTTCATCTGCCGCAGCGAGTGACTCATCAACCTCGCCACAAAACAGGTGCATATATCGACTTTCTCGTTTCCCAGGTTCACGCGCCAGGCGGACCACATAAGGGCCATCTTCCCGGGTAGCCAGTTTCTCCAGCGTCGACTCCACTTCCGCCATATCGCTGAACTCATACATGCGGGATGCGCGGCTACGTAATTCACCCGGTGTTTGAGCGCCACGGAGTAACAGCGTGGTGATCAATGCCACTTCACCCGCGCTAAGCTTAAGATTGCCAAACTCTGAATTACAGAACCGCTGTTCGTATTTGGTCACGCGATTACCAAAGCCGCTAACCGTACGCAGAAAATGCCTTTTTACCAGGTTATCAAGCTGATCCTGCACGTCGGCTTCCGATAGATTCATCACCGGTTCACGGTTGGTTTTTTGATTACACGCGGTCACCACACCATTCACGGAAAGGGGATATTGTTCCGGTGTAGTAACCTGCTTTTCTAATAAGCAGCCAATCACACGGGCTTCGGTGGCGGTTAATTCGTATTTCATCGTCTTCTCCATTATTCAGGCCGTGCGCCTGAAACTTAGCGACCGGGGGTCCATTCTGATGTTGTCAACGCCGTCAGCACATGATCGCGCCACTGTCCATCAATCAGCAGATAGTCTTTTGCATATCCTTCTTTCTCAAAGCCGAGTCGCGCCAGCAAATCGCCGCTACGCTTATTGTGTGGCATGTAGTTCGCCATAATGCGGTGAATATGTTGCGTCCGCTGCACATAACGAATAGCGGCGGTCAGGGCTTCGTACATCAGCCCCTGCCCTTGCCACTTCTGCGCAATGGAATAACCGAGATAACAGGCGTGGAAAGATCCGCGCACCACGTTCGAGAAGTTCGCAACGCCGATAATTTCTTTTTCGTCAGGATCGAGCAACGCGAAATACCAGGCTGTGCCTTGTTTATGGAATTCAGAGATCATGCTCAGACGCGCCTGCCAGCCAGAGGGGTAGCAGTGGCTTTCATCGCGGATAGGTTCCCAGGGCTTTAAGAAATGACGATTCTCTGCGTAATAATCTGCCAGACGCCAGGCATCACGCTCATGCACCAAACGCACGACCAGGCGGTCCGTGGTTAAGCGCACTTTTGGCACGTTACTGCGATAGCCAAACATTCTATACCTACTCCTTCCCGTAACGTCTTCAATACGCAATTCGCATTACTATACCTGTGCAAATACACCGTGTGAAAAGAGCAAAATGCCATTTTTTGAATTATTCACACTTTTTGATGAAAACTCTCTATCAAGACTGACTTTTGATAAAAAAATATTGTCCCGCCAAGGGTGGGAAAAGCACAAACGACACCGCAGAATAGAAGGTGCTTATCTTTTAAACTCTCCACCGAGTGACGAGTTTTTTCCCTGGAGGGGAAATGTCGCAAGTCTCGCAGGCAAGGAACCTGGGTAAATATTTCCTGCTCATCGATAATATGCTGGTCGTGCTGGGTTTCTTTGTCGTTTTCCCACTGATCTCTATCCGTTTCGTCGACCAAATGGGCTGGGCCGCCGTGATGGTCGGTATCGCACTTGGATTGCGCCAATTTATCCAGCAAGGTCTGGGGATTTTTGGCGGCGCAATTGCTGACCGCTTTGGTGCCAAACCGATGATTGTGACCGGTATGCTGATGCGTGCCGCCGGGTTCGCCACGATGGGGATTGCACACGAACCCTGGCTATTGTGGTTCTCCTGTTTCCTCTCCGGTTTAGGTGGTACGTTATTCGACCCGCCCCGCTCGGCTCTGGTGGTCAAACTGATCCGCCCGGAAAAGCGCGGGCGTTTTTTTTCTATTCTGATGATGCAGGACAGTGCCGGTGCCGTGGTCGGCGCATTGCTCGGCAGTTGGCTGTTACAGTACGATTTCCGTCTGGTTTGCGCCGTAGGCGCGATTTTGTTCGTTCTGTGCGCCGCGTTTAACGCCTGGCTACTTCCGGCATGGAAGCTATCTACCGTGAAGATTCCCGTGCGCGAAGGCATGAGCCATGTGATGCATGACAAACGCTTTGTCACCTATGTCCTGACGCTGGCGGGGTATTACATGCTGGCGGTACAGGTTATGTTGATGCTGCCGATTATGGTTAATGACATTGCCGGTTCGCCGGCCGCCGTGAAGTGGATGTATGCCATCGAAGCGTGTCTCTCTTTAACGCTGCTCTACCCTATCGCCCGCTGGAGTGAAAAACGTTTTCGTCTTGAACATCGGCTGATGGCAGGCCTGCTGATCATGTCTCTTAGCATGATGCCCATCGGTCTGGTCGGGAATTTACAGCAGCTTTTCACCCTGATTTGCACCTTCTATATCGGTTCTATCATCGCCGAACCGGCGCGCGAGACGTTGAGCGCGTCGTTGGCAAATGCGCGCGCACGGGGCAGTTACATGGGCTTTAGCCGCCTCGGATTAGCCATCGGCGGTGCCATCGGTTATATCGGTGGCGGCTGGCTGTTTGACATGGGTAAAGCACTGTCACAGCCAGAACTCCCGTGGATGATGCTCGGCATTATCGGCTTTATCACCTTCCTCGCGCTGGGTTGGCAGTTTAGCCATAAACGCCCGTCACGCGGCATGCTGGAACCTGATGCCTGATAGCTGACCAGACGTCCCGGACTCAATTTCAGTTTTTTCTGCTGGTGCCCGGGCCGCTGGTGCTGGATGCTGCTTTGTGTCACGATTACGCCACAAGTATCATGTTGAGGAACCCCATGAAAAAGATTTTTTTTGCTGCTGCACTGATTGTCAGCGGCCTGTTGGTTGGTTGTAATCAACTCACACAATACACGGTTAGCGAGCAAGAGATTAATCAGGCACTGGCTAAGCATAACGACTTCTCGAAAGATATTGGTCTGCCTGGCGTTGCTGAAGCCCACATCGTACTGACCAATCTCGCCAGCCAGATTGGTCGCGAAGAACCGAATAAAGTGACTCTGACAGGCGACGCCAATCTGGATATGAATTCCCTTTTTGGTAGCCAGAAAGCGACCATGAAGTTGAAGTTAAAAGCATTGCCAGTCTTCAATAAAGAAAAAGGCGCGATTTATCTGCAAGAAATGGAAGTGGTCGATGCGACCGTCACACCAGAGAAAATGCAATCTGTACAGCAAACTCTGATGCCCTACTTAAATCAGTCGCTGCGGAATTACTTTAACCAGCAACCGGCCTACATTCTGCGTGAAGACAGCAGCAAAGGCGAAGCATTGGCGAAAAAACTGGCGAAAGGGATTGAGGTTAAACCGGGTGAAATCATTATCCCGTTCACCGATTAATAAACAACAGGGCGCTAATGCGCCCTTTTTTTTCGTGCAAACGAAAACGTTTCCGCTTATCCTTTGTTTCCGGCAAAAAAGACTATCCTCAGCCGGAGCATATTAATGACTGCACCATCCCAGGTTTTAAAGATCCGCCGCCCAGACGACTGGCACCTTCACCTTCGCGATGGCGACATGTTGAAAACTGTCGTGCCTTATACCAGTGAAACTTATGGTCGCGCGATCGTTATGCCAAACCTCGCTCCGCCGGTCACGACAGTTGATGCGGCCATTGCGTACCGTCAGCGCATTCTGGACGCTGTACCCGCCGGACATAACTTTACTCCGTTAATGACCTGCTACTTAACGGACACGCTGGATCCTAATGAACTTGAGCGTGGATTCAATGAAGGCGTCTTCACCGCCGCGAAACTTTATCCCGCTAATGCAACAACCAACTCGACACAGGGTGTAACCTCGGTCGATGCCATTATGCCGGTACTGGAGCGCATGGAAAAATTGGGGATGCCACTGTTGGTGCACGGTGAAGTGACGCACGCTGATATCGACATTTTCGATCGCGAAGCACGTTTCATCGAAACGGTGATGGATCCCTTACGTCAGCGTTTAACCGCGCTAAAAGTGGTGTTTGAACATATCACGACCAAAGATGCCGCCGAATACGTGCGCGATGGCAACGAGCTTCTTGCAGCAACCATCACACCGCAGCATTTAATGTTTAACCGCAACCATATGCTGGTCGGTGGAATTCGTCCACATCTGTACTGCCTGCCAATACTCAAACGTAACGTTCACCAGCAGGCGCTGCGTGAACTGGTTGCCAGCGGATTCAGTCGTGCATTCCTGGGTACCGACTCCGCACCGCATGCGCGTCATCGTAAAGAGTCCAGTTGCGGCTGTGCGGGCTGCTTTAATGCGCCAACCGCGCTGGGCAGCTATGCCACTGTGTTCGAAGAGATGAACGCCCTGGACCATTTCGAAGCCTTCTGCTCACTCAATGGCCCACAGTTCTATGGTTTGCCGGTGAATGAGACCTTTATTGAGCTGGAACGCGTGGAGCACCTGGTCCCGGAAAACATTGCGTTGGAAAACGATACGTTGGTGCCTTTCCTTGGCGGTGAAACGGTACGCTGGTCAGTAAAACGCTAAAAAAGTGTAGCCTCCCGTTGTCAACTGGCGCAGTTAACTGTATAAATAACCAGTATAAACAACAGGGGGCTATTATGCGTATTGAAGTCACTATTGCCAAAACTTCACCTTTACCAGCCGGTGCTATCGACGCGCTGGCAGATGAACTCTCCCGCCGTATTCATCATCATTTTCCGGATAACGAAGGTAACGTTACCGTTCGTTATGCCGGTACCAACAACTTGTCGGTTATTGGCGCAACAAAAGAGGACAAAGAACGCATCAGCGAAATCCTACAGGAAACCTGGGAAAGCGCGGATGACTGGTTCATCAACGAATAAAAAATGATATGCAGTGATGTTTGTTTGCCGGGTCGCCCCGGCTTTTTTATGCGTGCATCCTTTAAATCAATCTTGCATTCACCACGCTAGCAGATAATTTATATTAAACACATTGATTATCTTTTAATCAAAACACCAAAATAATTGCACAACATGCTAAAAAAAAATGAATGACATGTTGTTTTATTAATCATATAACACTGAAAACAAAAAATTTATGCGCCGCCCTCTTTAAATTTTCAATGAATACCCTTATTTATTGATATACTGAAGTTGCTTCAGAAAAAAACGCATTGAACCTCGAAAACCGTTGTCTAGTAACACGAATTAGGGGGCATGATGGAAAAGAATAATGAAGTCATTCAGACTCATCCGCTTGTAGGATGGGACATCAGCACTGTTGATAGCTACGATGCGCTGATGCTGCGTTTGCACTACCAGACCCCGAATCGTCCGGACCCGGATGGGACTGAGGTCGGTCAAACGCTCTGGTTAACCACTGATGTTGCCAGGCAATTTATTTCGATATTAGAAGCCGGAATCGCTAAAATTGAATCTGGCGATTACCAGGTAAATGAGTATCAGCGACATTAAACCTGATACATCACACCATCAAAAGGCACCTTCATGGTGCCTTTCTTATTTGCAGGTTGAATATTCCGGGTCAGTTATTTACTCTGCTATACCTGTCATACTTCAAGTTGCATATGCGTTGGCTTTATTACTCGGCCCATCCCTGGGATTCGCTGCGTCGCCGCGTGATTCGGCCTTACGGCCTCACCCCTTCGGGGGCGCTGTTCAAAACGGCCCGGGCGTTTGGTCCTGCAACTCGAATTATTTAAGGTATACTATCGCGATTGCAGAGAGAAGCGGATGAAATACGACTTAATCATTATTGGCAGCGGTTCCGTGGGCGCCGCAGCCGGATACTACGCCACTCGCGCCGGTCTCAACGTTCTGATGATCGATGCGCATATGCCACCGCATCAACAGGGCAGCCACCACGGCGATACACGATTAATTCGTCATGCGTATGGCGAAGGTGAAAAATACGTTCCGCTGGTGCTACGTGCGCAAACATTGTGGGATGAACTTTCCGCACAAAATGAAGAGCCTGTTTTTGTTCGCTCTGGCGTTATCAACCTGGGTCCTGCAGATTCGACCTTTTTAGCGACCGTGGCGCAAAGTGCCAAACAGTGGCAACTCAATGTCGAACAGCTGGATGCAGCAGCCATCATGACTCGCTGGCCAGAAATTCGCGTACCTGAAAACTATATCGGGCTGTTTGAAGCCGAATCCGGTTTTTTGCGCAGTGAGCTAGCCATTAAAACCTGGATTCGCCTGGCTGAAGAGGCAGGTTGTGCGCAGTTGTTTAAATGCCCCGTCACGGCAATTCATCACCACGATGATGGCGTAACGGTTGCAACAGCCGATGGTGACTACCACGCGAAAAAAGTTGTCGTCAGCGCCGGCACCTGGGTCAAGGCATTATTGCCTGAACTGCCGATACAGCCGGTGCGTAAGGTATTCGCATGGTATCAGGCTGACGGGCGCTACAGTGTCAAAAACAAATTCCCGGCATTTACCGGCGAACTGCCTAATGGCGATCAATACTACGGTTTTCCGGCTGAAAATGACGAGTTAAAAATTGGCAGGCATAACGGCGGACAGGTCATTCATTCACCTGAAGAACGTAAACCGTTTGCCGCTGTCGCCAGCGATGGTTCGGAAGCCTTCCCATTCCTGCGCGCTATTTTGCCTGGCATCGGCTGTTGTCTGCATGGTGCATCCTGTACTTACGATAACTCGCCAGATGAAGACTTCATTATCGATACGCTGCCAGACCATGACAACACGCTGGTGATTACCGGACTCAGCGGACACGGTTTTAAGTTTGCTTCCGTACTGGGCGAAATTGCGGCTGAGTTTGCCCAGGGTAAACCGTCAGCCTTTGACCTGACGCCATTCAGGCTGTCCCGTTTTAAGCGATAATTGATCAATGGCCTCGTTGGTGAGGCCATTTTAAATGACAGGAATAACATTGATGCGCCGCATCTTTAACTATCTGGTTAATAATATTCGCGAGCATTTCATGCTCTACATTATTTTATGGTCGCTGCTGGCGATTATGGACGTCATATATATTATGTTCTTCTAATCTATATGCGCTGACATTAATTGACAAAAACTGATAATTTCTTAATTTCATCGCAATAAACTGAATAACATAATTTTCATCCTTCCTTGTTTTCAAGCCCTTCTCAATGGCCACTCACACTAACGATTTGATGATTGCGCCTTTAATCAATCAATTTTATTGAAATAAAAACAAATATCATCACCATTGTTATTTATTAGTTGCATTAATGTCTTTTACGCGCCATTTTCATTCACTTCTGAAATATCTAACGGTGTATTTATGCAATTCAATAATAGTCCACAGCGCTATGGCGTGGTGTCTGCCGCATTACACTGGCTGGTCGCTATTGCCGTCTATGGCATGTTTGCTCTGGGTTTATGGATGGTAACACTCAGTTATTACGATGGTTGGTATCACCAGGCGCCTGAACTGCATAAAAGTATCGGTGTGTTGCTGATGATGGGACTGGTTGTCCGCATTGTCTGGCGGGTTGTTTCCCCTCCCCCTGCCGCACTGAAAAGCTATTCCCGTTTAACCCGTATTGCGGCGGCATTGGGCCACCTCACGCTGTATACCCTGCTTTTTTCTATTGGCATCAGCGGCTATCTGATCTCTACCGCAGACGGTAAAGCAATAAGCGTATTTGGTTGGTTCGATGTTCCCGCCACGTTTGCCAACGCAGGCGTGCAAGCCGACATCGCCGGTAGCGTGCACCTGTGGCTCGCGTGGGCCGTGGTGGTTTTATCACTTCTGCATGGGTTAATGGCCCTGAAACATCACTTTATCGATAACGACGATACCCTTAATCGCATGTTGGGAAAATCGTCATCTGACTATGGAGCTTAAAATGAAAAAAAACCTGCTGGGACTCACACTCGCCTCTTTATTATTCACGACCGGCTCTGCTATCGCGGCGGATTACAAAATTGACAAAGAGGGACAGCATGCCTTTGTTAATTTCCGCATTCAGCATCTGGGATACAGCTGGCTGTACGGCACATTTAAAGACTTCGACGGCACATTTACCTTTGACGAGAAAAATCCGGCTGCCGATAAAGTCAATGTCACCATCAACACCAACAGTGTTGATACCAATCATGCCGAACGTGACAAACACCTGCGTAGTGCAGAATTCCTCAATGTGAGCAAGTTCCCGCAGGCCACCTTTACGTCCACCAGCGTGAAGAAAGAGGGCAACGATTTAGATATCACCGGTAACCTGACCCTGAACGGCGTCACCAAACCGGTAATACTGGATGCAAAGTTGATGGGTCAAGGGGGCGATCCATGGGGTGGCACACGCGCCGGTTTTGAAGCTCAAGGGAAAATAAAGCTGAAGGATTTCAACATTACCACCGATCTCGGTCCCGCTTCGCAGGAAGTCGAATTAATTATCTCGGTGGAAGGCGTACAGCAGAAATAACATCCTATTGATGCCGGATGAGGCTTTTGCCGCCATCCGGCATCGTGTTATTGCGCAGGATCGGGAATACCGAGCTTAGTATTTAAACGACCACGCGATTTATTAAAGATCTTATTGCCATTCTCACGCCCCGCGCGACGGCGGCGCTGCTCTTCTTCCGGTAGTTCGCTCTCTTCACAACACAGTTCACTACAGCAGCCTTTATACTTTTGCGCACAGGCTGGACACTGTATAAACAGCAGATGGCAGCCATCGTTTTTGCAATTGGTATGGCTGTCACATGCGGTACCGCACTGGTGACAATGCGAAATCACATCGTCAGAGATCCTCTCTCCCATGCGTTCATCGAAAACAAAATTTTTGCCGATAAAACGCACAGGCAGCCCCTGCTCACGCGCTTTGCGGGCATACTCAATAATGCCGCCCTCAATGTGCCAGACTTTGCTAAACCCGTTATGTTTCATCCAGGCACTGGCTTTCTCACAACGAATCCCCCCGGTACAATACATAACGATTTTTTTATCCTTATGCTCCTGCATCATTTCTACCGCTTTCGGCAGCTGATCGCGGAAGGTGTCTGCCGGGATCTCCAGCGCGTTTTCGAAGTGACCCACTTCATATTCATAGTGGTTGCGCATATCAATAAACACCGCATCCGGATCGTCCAGCATGGCATTCACTTCAGCTGCCTTCAGATAATCACCCACGTTGCTGGCGTCAAAATCAGGATCATCAATGCCATCCGCAACAATTCGCTCACGGACCTTCATGCGCAGAACCCAGAAAGATTTGCCGTCATCATCTAATGCAATATTGAGACGCAACCCGGATAATGCAGGATCAAATGCGTATAACTGTTGGCGAAACGCATCAACGTTACTTTGCGGTACACTGATTTGTGCGTTAATGCCTTCCCGTGCAAGATATACGCGGCCAAACACATTCAGTGTAGTGAACAGTTGATACAGTGCATCACGCGTTTGCTGAGGATCAGCGATGGTGAAATATTTATAGAATGAAATCGTCGTGCGCGGCTCAGATTCCGCCAGCATTTTAGCTTTGAGCGCGTCATTCGAAATGCGGTTGTGTAACACTGGCATGGTGTACGTATCCTGCAATCAGTAAAAATGAAAATCGGCCGGCATGATAAAGCAAACTTCGCCAATTTACATCCACACATTTTACGCTACATTTCATACTTCACGATAAAAACGCAACAACAATTGATGGTTTAATCACCACTCTCCCGTCGTAAATTTTAGATACGCGCAAAAAAATGCGACAATACAGGGAATTGGTCGTTAGAAGACAGGATAGACATGACGAATTTACCCAAGTTTTCGGCTGCGCTACTGCATCCGCGTTATTGGTTAACCTGGCTGGGTATTGGCATCCTTTGGTTAATCGTACAGTTACCCTACCCAGTGCTCTATAAATTGGGATGCGCATTAGGCCGTCTGGCATTACGCTTGATGAAACGTCGGGCAAAGATTGTTTCCCGCAATCTGGAACTGTGCTTCCCGCAAATGAGCGAGCAGGAACGCCAGCAGATGATGGTAAAAAACTTTGAGTCTGTCGGTATGGGCGTAATGGAAACCGGCATGGCCTGGTTTTGGTCCGACAGGCGAATATCACGCTGGACTGAAGTTATCGGAATGGAGCATATCCGGGACGTTCAGGCACAAAAGCGTGGGATCCTGTTAGTTGGTCTGCACTTTTTGACCCTCGAGTTGGGTGCACGCCAGTTTGGCTTACAAGAGCCGGGAATTGGTGTGTATCGTCCTAACGACAATCCTCTGCTCGACTGGCTACAAACCTGGGGGCGTATGCGCTCCAATAAATCAATGCTCGATCGTAAAGACCTGAAAGGGATGATTAAAGCGTTGAAGAAAGGTGAAGTGGTCTGGTACGCGCCGGATCACGACTATGGCCCTCGCGCCAGTGTATTTGTGCCTTTGTTCGCCGTTGAACAGGCTGCGACGACGTCCGGAACCTGGATGCTGTCCCGAATGTCGAATGCCTGCCTGGTGCCATTTGTTCCCCGTCGCAAACCTGACGGCAAGGGGTATCAATTGATCATGCTGCCACCGGAGTGTTCACCACCGCTGGACAATGCTGAAACAACGGCGGCCTGGATGAATAAAATCGTTGAAAAATGCATTATGATGGCCCCCGAGCAATACATGTGGTTACATCGCCGCTTCAAGACACGCCCTGAAGGCTCCCCGTCTCTGTACTGAGTCTTTGTTGCAGTCCTGTGGGCTGCAACACCTTCTCTCCCCTTTTAGGTTTAACTGCTATCCGCATTGCAGCAACTATCAACCAGGCGCATAATTAGCCTGCTTATTTATATTTACTCGATAGCGCAAACAGCGCATCACACTGCGGATCGCTATGTCACCCTCTGATGTCCCCATAAACTGGAAACGCAACCTTACCGTTGCCTGGCTGGGCTGTTTTTTAACCGGCGCAGCATTTAGCCTGGTCATGCCATTTTTACCCCTTTACGTCGAGAGTCTTGGCGTGACGGGTCACAGTGCCCTGAATATGTGGTCAGGGCTGGTATTCAGTATCACCTTCCTGTTTTCAGCGATTGCCTCACCTTTCTGGGGCGGACTGGCCGATCGTAAAGGCCGGAAAATCATGCTCTTACGCTCGGCGCTGGGCATGGCCATCGTCATGCTGCTGATGGGGCTGGCGCAAAATATCTGGCAATTCTTGATCCTGCGCGCCCTGCTGGGTTTGCTCGGTGGATTTATTCCTAATGCCAACGCACTGATCGCAACCCAGGTGCCACGCAATAAAAGCGGCTGGGCGTTGGGGACACTTTCCACCGGCGGCGTTAGCGGTGCTTTACTTGGGCCACTGGCGGGCGGGTTACTCGCCGATCAGTATGGTCTGCGCCCTGTATTTTTCATCACAGCCCTGGTGCTGTTGATCTGTTTTATTCTGACTCTCTTTTTTATCCGTGAACGCTTCCAGCCAGTGAGCAAGAAAGAGATGCTGCACGTTCGCGAAGTCGTGACGTCGTTAAAGAATCCAAAGCTGGTGCTGAGCTTGTTTGTCACTACCCTGATAATTCAGGTTGCAACCGGCTCCATTGCGCCAATCCTGACGCTGTATGTACGGGAGCTTGCAGGTAATGTCAGCAATATCGCGTTTATCAGTGGGATGATTGCATCTGTACCCGGTGTTGCGGCCTTAATCAGTGCACCAAAGCTCGGCAAATTGGGTGACAGGATTGGTCCGGAGAAGATCCTGATCGTTGCATTGGTTATCTCCGTACTGCTGCTGATCCCAATGTCATTCGTCCAGACGCCCTGGCAGCTAGGCGTGCTGCGCTTTTTACTGGGTGCCGCTGATGGCGCATTGCTGCCTGCCGTACAGACCTTGCTGGTGTATAACTCAACCAACCAAATCGCCGGGCGTATCTTTAGCTACAACCAGTCGTTTCGTGATATAGGCAACGTTACTGGGCCGTTAATGGGAGCTGCTATATCGGCAAATTATGGCTTCCGTGCCGTCTTCTGCGTCACCGCTGGTGTTGTGTTATTCAACGCAATCTACTCATGGAACAGTCTGCGCCGCCGCCGGGGATCTCAGGTCCTGGGATGATTTTGTGTATTCATTCTCAACGGTCCCCCTAACATATCAATTGGCTTAATATGGGGGATACGCAGAGTGAACTCAATAACGCTTAATATTATTCTAGCTGTTATAGTAAACCACTTTATTTCTCCCTGAGTTTTTCGCATCATACAGCGCAGCATCGGCATATGATACGACTTTGTCAGCAGAATAATCATCAGATTTACTACAATATACACCGATGCTGATTGTCATTTTCTCTTTCAGGCCATATATATTGGGCTCCGCTGTTTCAGTCTCAACATTTTTTCTTATTCTTTCCGCAACAAACATTGCTTCAGCTTTATCTTTACACTTAATCAGGAGCCCAAACTCTTCCCCACCAATTCTCGCAAAAATGTCTGAGTCCCTGATCGATTTATTGACAATATCAACAATGCTCTTTATAACGTGATCGCCTTCCTGATGGCCATAAGAATCATTGATGCGTTTGAATTTATCTATATCCAGTATCATTATACAAATAGCACCTTTTACTAAAGATGATTTTAGTGCCTTATAGAATAATTTTCGGTTATATATCTTAGTCATCGCATCTTTTATTGCTGAATCCGCCTCTCTCTTAAGAATAATGAACGTGTTGTACATTAATATAGATATGATACTTAAGGTGCTGATAACTTCGATTCCCCTACTGACATACCAAATATACATACTATATTCATCCAGACTCAACAGCAGAACATTCGTCAGGATTGCAGAGCAACACAGTAACGCGATGCTTTTCCATAAGATACCATGCATTTTTGTTTTCACTGGCAGATACAACAAAACCATTCCCCATGAAATAATCAGTGAATATATGTAGCCAATATGCCAGTGCACCGTTTTATTGTCAGTTTTGTGACTGGTAATTTCAATCGTAACATCAGCGTTATAACTTGATAAGTTATGCGAAAGGAATGCAATTGCCAGCATAATCAACAATGCTATAATTATGTAGCATGGTTCTCTTTCTTTAGTCTCAATAACTGTGGAAGCCGCTTTATAAGCTTTCAATGATACAAAAAGTAATGCGATAAAACTAACTTGCCTAAAATAATAGAAGATAGCAATATCATTTGTGCGTTTTTCTATCAAAACGCTATCATTAATTAAATCCTGAACGATATATATAGTTTCGATAAGATAGATATTATTACTAAGGAATGCCATTCCTAATATCATCAGGTATGTTAGATCTTTCCTGCAAAGGTATTGAAAAAGCATAAAAAGAAAAACAATGCCGTACAGGAAAAATAACCCAACGATGATTATTAAATATGTTGTTTGAGGTACACTCTGCACTTCTAACTGATACTGAGAAAGACACACACCAGCAATAAAATAGCTGACTGAGCAAGTAATGTAAAAGTTCATCAACCTGCTATTGTTTGAATTACTATTATCCATAACAGCCCTGGCAAGAATCCTATTTCGCATTTTATATATTAAGCCATTACTTTTTGCAAATTAATAATTTATCATTCTTTCAATAATGACAATCTTATTTATAACGCATGTTATTATTCATTGAATGTTATGGATGTTTTCTTATACTTTGTTATACATTAACATATTTATCACATATATAATGATTAACAATATCATTTATGGATATCTAACTTAAACAAATATCGATACTTTAAACGTAATACTCACGCGCGTCACTTTTTGCCTTACTCTTTAATTTCAATTAGTTATAATAAAAACCTTATATAAATTATATTGTTTCATCCGCTATAAAGTATGGCTTGCACTCTATTCAATCACCCCCTTTAAACTATGACATCCTCACTCATGGTGCTCCTGCATAACCGCTTGAGTTTAATACACTCCAACCGATTCTTAAAAACTTAAGGTTTGCTGTTCATGAAACGTATTGGCAGTAGGGTTCCCCCGTGTTTTTGTTGTTCCAGGAAGCACCACAACCGTGTGGTTATGGTAAGAAACACTCGATGCTTCAAGCCGTTGCATACCTGAAACTTCGCGATAAACGAATGCTTTGACAGTTCTCACCACACCACCTATATCTTTTTATTAAGCCAATCACCCATGCGATCAGGATGCGAATATGAATGCCTTGTACCCCACCCTTGAAGAAGCCATTGATGCAGCACGTGAAGAGTTTCTGGCTGATAATCCAGGTCTTGAATCTGACGAAGCCAGCGTCCAGCAGTTCAACGTACAAAAGTACGTGCTACAGGATGGCGATATCATGTGGCAAGCTGAGTTTTTTGCCGACGAAGATGATGGCGAAGGCGAATGTTTACCCATGCTGAGCGGTGAAGCGGCACAAAGCGTTTTTGATGGTGACTATGATGAGATTGATATTCGCCAGGAGTGGCAGGAGGAAAATACGCTCCACGAATGGGATGAGGGTGAATTTCAACTGGAGCCTCCCCTTGACACAGAGGAAGGCCGGACCGCAGCCGATGAATGGGATGAACGATAGTTACTCGTAAGGCCCATGGTGTATATCGAGCGGTAATAGCAACGTATCAAACACCAGCGAAAACGGCAGATCCAGGATGGTGACGTAACGCCACGCAGAGTCCCGGACATCCCATTGCACGCCTGGATAGTATTGATTTCCGTGTCCTTGTCCGGGGATCGTCCGGCTAATAATGCTGCCGCATCCGCTCAGAAGAAAGACCATCATTCCCACAGCCAGCATTCGCACTGGATACCTCATGACTTTTATATTCAGTATAAAAAAATACCGGCTCCAGGCCGGTATTTTTACGTTTCACACGCTTATTTTTTCCTGAGTGCCAGTGGGTTCAGGGAGATCCCCTGATAATAATTAACCCATGAAGAATACTTATCCGGTGAATTCCAGACGCGATAATGTAAACGCGCCATGGTCACCGGATCGCTCAACAGAACCAGGCGACGATCGCGATTCAGTTTCTCCGGCGTTTCATTCAGCGCCTGCTCGACATGGCGATCACGTGCGATTTCAAGCACGTTACTCGCACGATGGCGCGCGGTAGCCATTGCCGTTGCCAGCGCGTTAAACGACGGGTTAAACACAGCGTGCATGAAACCATCATCCAGCGAACGATTACGGTTCAACTCCAGATAGTTATCCGTGTCCACCAGCACCTTCGGCGGAGAATACTCTTCCGGGATCAGGAACAGTTTCCAGCGTTTGGTACGTAACCCAACCGTTGAACGACTGGAAATGACGGAAACAAACGGCGACAGGATTAGTGAAAAGACAATCGGAGCCAGCCAGAACAGGAAACGCAGATCCAGCCAGGCCATCCCTACTGCCCACACCAGGCCCAACAACAGCTGAGATCCGTGACGCATAAACGCCTCGCCCCACGGAGTGGAGTCGTCATCGCGTTGCGGCGAATTCCACACCACTTCCCATCCGAGGAAGGCACTCACCACGAAAACGGTATGGAACAACATACGCACCGGCGCCAGCAGCACGGAGAACAGAACCTCCAGCAGCAGCGACAACGTGACGCGAATAAATCCACCGTACTCTTTCGTGCCTTTGCACCAGATAAGCAAAATACTCAGCAGCTTCGGCAGGAACAACAGCACCATCGTTGAGGCAAACAACGCGATAGCCAGCTCAGGGCGCCACTGCGGCCAGACCGGGAACAGCTGACGTGGTTGCAGGAAGTACTGCGGTTCCGTCAACGCATGGACCACCTGTAATGCGGTCGACAACGCGAGGAACATGAACCACAACGGTGCTGACAGATAGGACATCACACCGGTCAGGAACACCGCGCGATGAACCGGGTGCATCCCTTTAACCAGGAACAGACGGAAGTTCATCAGGTTACCGTGGCACCAGCGACGGTCACGCTTGAGCTCATCCAGCAGGTTCGGTGGCAGCTCTTCATATGAACCCGGCAGATCGTAGGCAATCCACACGCCCCAGCCCGCACGACGCATCAATGCCGCTTCCACGAAGTCATGGGAGAGGATCGATCCCGCAAATGAGCCTTCGCCCGGCAGCGGTGCAAGCGCACAGTGTTCAATGAACGGTTTCACACGAATAATCGCGTTATGACCCCAGTAGTGCGACTCACCCAACTGCCAGAAGTGAAGTCCGGCGGTAAACAGCGGGCCATAAACGCGGGTAGCAAACTGCTGGCAGCGCGCGTACAGGGTGTCCATACCAGACGCTTTCGGCGAAGACTGGATAATCCCGGCATTCGGGTTCGCTTCCATCAGGCGTACCAGACCGGTCAGACAGTCTCCGCTCATCACGGAATCAGCGTCCAGCACCACCATATAGCTGTACTGGTTGCCCCAGCGACGGCAGAAGTCATCAATGTTACCGCTTTTACGCTTCACACGACGACGACGACGACGGTAGAAAATCTGTCCTTCGCCCTGCACTTCGGCAATCAGCTCCATCCACGCCTTTTGTTCCGCAACGCAGATATCAGGATTGTAGCTGTCACTCAGAATGTAAACATCGAAATGCTCCGCATTCCCCGTGGCTTTAACCGACTCCCACGTAGCGCGCAGGCCCGCGAATACGCGGTCAACGTCCTCGTTACAGATAGGCATGATTAGCGCAGTGCGGTGCTCGGGATTCAGCGGCTCATCCCCTACCGTTGAGGCAGAGATACTGTACTTGTCACGCCCAATCAGCAACTGCAGGAAGCCCATCAGCGCGGTCCAGAAACCGGCTGATACCCAACAAAAAAGCACGGCAAACAGAATGAGGATACCGGTCTGCAGCACATAAGGCAGCAACTGCATAAAGGAAACCCACAGGTTCTGCCCCATCATATCTGCTGGATTAATGAACGCCCATCCCTGATAAGGAAGGATCGTCTTCATATACCAGGTCGCTACGACCGTTTGCGCCAGCGTCAAGATCAACAGCGTATAACGGCGGATCGTGCCGACGGTACGCCATTTCTGCTCACTTTCTTGTTCTTCTTTCGTCAAACGAGAAAGATAACGCGGTGTGACATCGCGCCCACGCAGGCGATCCCAAAAACGGCCAACCGGGTTAGTACGCCAGGGATCGGGAAACATTGAAGTACGTGTCGCTTTCGGCATTGCCTGCAGCTGGTCACGCCCTTCATCATCCTTTATCAACTGATCTTTGGCCAGAGAGTCTGGCCAGGTTTGCTCAAGGCGAGCTTTTACAGAACCCTGCGGTGAATCATCTTCGCGCGAGTAAGTACGGTGCTCGGCATCCAGCGCCTGATGAACGGCGCGAATGTCAGTTTTCGGCAGTGCCGCTTTTTCGATATCCGAAAGCGGCATTGCGTCAATATACTCAGTTGTCTTATTCATTGGCAGGTAACTGGTAGCTCCAGGTTTCACTCAACGGCTGATCGGCATTGGCCAACGCAGCACGCATTTCAGTGGTTTTCTTCGCATCTTTCACTTTCACGCGCAGCATCAAGCGCCACCCTTTCGTAACCGGGTTGTAACGCACGGTGCTTTCCACGATTTCACCGTTGTCGCCAATACTGGTTTGCGCGGTAATCGGGGTGTCCTGCGGCAGCTTTTTCATCTCGGTGCCGGTGAAATCCACCACAAACGCGATAGTGCCGTCAGGCTGACGAATGAGATTAGATTGTTTGACATCCCCTGTGGAACGGCGAGTCTGCTGCACCCAGGCATTTTCTGGCGCATGAAGCTTATCTTCATCGCGCGTAAACGTCAGGGTGTACTTAAAGTTCATCTCTTTACCTGCTTCCGGCAGTTGATCCGGTGTCCAGTAGGCAACGATGTTATCGTTTGTTTCGTCGTTAGTGGGGATCTCAACTAATTCAATTTTGCCTTTACCCCAGTCGCCTTTTGGCGTGATCCAGGCACTTGGGCGCAGGTCATAACGGTCGTCGATATCTTCGAAACGGGAGAACTGACGTCCACGTTGCAACAGGCCGAATCCTTGCGGGTTTTCCATCGCAAAGCTGCTCACCGCGAGATGTTTCGGGTTATTCAGCGGACGCCAAATCCACTCGCCGTTACCAGCATGGATAGACAATCCGTTTGAGTCGTGCAGTTCCGGACGATAATTTGTCGTCGGAGATGGCTGGTTCGGTCCGAACAGGAACATACTGGTTAACGGAGCTACGCCCAGCTTGCCCACTTTATCGCGCAGATAGACTTTGGACTGAACATCCACAACCGTGTCACGGCCTGGAATAATCACAAAGCGATACGCCCCGGTTGCACGCGGGGAGTCCAGCAGGGCATAAATGGTTAAACGTTTGTCAGTCGGTTTTGGACGTTCGATCCAAAACTCACGGAAGCGGGGAAACTCTTCACCAGAAGGCAGTGCGGTATCTATCGCGAGACCGCGCGCAGACAGCCCATAGACCTGGCCTGCACCAAGTACGCGGAAATAGCTGGCGCCGAGCATGCTGACGATTTCATCGTTTTTGTCTTTGCTGTTGAGCGGATACAGTACCTTAAACCCGGCGAAACCGAGATCTTTTACCGTGTCTTTATCGTGCTGCACATCGCCAAAATTAAAATAATCCGGGCTGTATTTGATTTTTTTCACCGCAGTTGCGGTAACTTCGTTGATCTTGACCGGCGTGTCGAAGTACATACCCTGGTGGTAGAATTCGAGCTTAAATGGGGTCTTAAGATTGCTCCAGTATGCTTTGTCGCGATTAAACTGGATCTGCTGATAATCCGCATATTTCATGTCGCGGAAAACGGAGGGCAAGTTACTTTTTGGCGCCTCGTAGCCTTTATCGGCTAAGGATTGAGCTTGCTTTGCAACATCATCAATACTGAACGCCCAGCTCGATGATGTATACAGCGTTAACATTACTGCTGCACCCAACCAACGCATTTTCATCATTTGTAGTTTATGTTTCATAATTAGTAAGCACTTCCCCCTTTGTGTGCTTATATTGATCCGATCCATTTTAATGGATAATCGGGTATTCCGACAACTGAATCCCTGTATTGTTCGCGTGCTGGCTCATGGTTTAAGCAGGTTCGCCTGCCTGTTTTCACTTTGAGTGCTTATCCTGGAGACAGGTTGTTGGACTTCGTGTAGGGTTGCCTTCGAATGTAACCATAATTCGTCTTAGGGATAAGACGAAAAGTCTGAGAATACGTAACTGTCTATGAGCTCTGTATCTCCACCACGTGAATATTTTCTGGATTCCATCCGTGCCTGGCTGATGTTGTTGGGGATTCCCTTCCATATCTCGCTGATCTACTCCACACATACCTGGCATGTGAACAGCGCAGAACCGTCATGGATATTGACCCTCTTTAACGATTTCATACATGCATTTCGCATGCAGGTCTTCTTTGTTATTTCGGGTTACTTTTCATACATGCTGTTTTTGCGCTATCCCTTAAAGCGGTGGTGGAAAGTGCGTGTTGAACGCGTGGGGATCCCTATGCTGACCGCCATCCCGCTACTCACACTGCCGCAATTTATCATGCTGCAATATGTGAAAGGCAAAGCCGACAGTTGGCATACTCTCAGTGGGTACGATAAATACAACGCACTGGCATGGGAGCTGATTTCTCATCTGTGGTTTTTACTCGTCCTTGTCGTTTTAACAACCGTGAGTATGTGGGTGTTTAGCCAAATGAAACACCGGTTGACGAGCCCCGATGGCGTCAGCACGTCCACGATATCGATGACAAAACTGACGTTGATCTTTTTGTTGCTTGGCGTCGGATACGCCGCCGTCAGAAGAACAATTTTTATCGTCTACCCGTCTATTCTCAGCGATGGCATGTTTAATTTTATCGTCATGCAAACGCTGTTCTATGTGCCGTTCTTTATGCTCGGCGCGCTGGCGTTTATCAATCCGCAGTTGAAAGCACTGTTCACAACGCCCTCGCGCAGCTGCACGTTAGGCGCGGCATGCGCTTTTATGGCTTATCTGCTCAATCAACGCTATGGAAACGGCGATGCCTGGATGTATGAAACCGAATACGTGATAACAATGGTGATGGGACTGTGGATGGTTAACGTCGTTTTCTCGCTCGGCCACCGTTTATTGAATTTCCAGTCAGCCCGTGTCACCTATTTTGTCAATGCATCACTGTTTATCTATCTGGTGCATCATCCGTTAACGCTGTTTTTCGGCGCCTATATCACACCGCACATTACATCAAACCTGCTGGGTTTTCTCTGTGGGCTGCTGTTTGTTGTCGGGATTGCGGTAATATTGTACGAAATCCACTTGCGGATACCGGTGCTGAAGTTCCTCTTTTCAGGGAAACCCATCGTTAAGCAGGATAAAAACAAGGCCATTGCCGGATAGCAGGCCTGTCATTGCATGGTTCAAAGCAACCATTCAATCGGTAATACAGAGGCCAGCCTCACCAGAACCCGCTTCCAGAATCCTGTGGCGGGTTCTTTTTTCACTACCCGCTCACTGCCGCCAGGACAATCTACCCAGTTTATCCGGCCCCAGCGGTCCAGGCGCAATTGCCAGGCCACATCACGCTGGCTTTGCATAAAGCGTTTATGAATCAATGACGCCAGCACTTCACTCTCAATCACAAATCCCATTTCCGTATTGAGCAACGTTGAGCGCGGATCAAAATTAAGCGAGCCGATGAAGACTTTGCGGCCATCAATGCTGAAGGTTTTCGCATGCAGACTAGAGCCTGAATTGCCGGTCAACCCGCGATCGTGTACCACCGTACCGCGATCGCGGGTTGGTTTTAGCTCATACAGTTCTACACCATAGCGCAGCAATTTTTTCCGCCAGCGCGCATATCCTGCATGCACAATTGCCACATCATTCGCGGCCAGCGAGTTAGTTAAAATAGCAATCTTTACCCCTTTTCGGACCAGGCGCAGGAGTTGTGCGACTCCGGCACGTGTCGGCACAAAGTAAGCGGAAATAATATCAATACGCTCAGTGGGTGAGCCCATGACGTCAAACAAACGCTGCGGTAATAGCGAGTGACGCGGCGCTTTCCCCTCTCCTTTTGCCGGATCGTCACTGAGCAGGCGCGTTTTGGCCCAAATCAGCGACAGTGAACCCTGGTCAAGATGCGTCATAAACTGGCTGGTCTCCAGTTTGTGCAAATAGCGTCGGGTAATATCGTCGTTATACCAGGATTCAGGCAGTTCAATGCGTTGAGTCGTTTCTGGTTCAGACAACTCCAGGACTCTTTGTAACGTTGAAACTGACTGACATTGCCAGTATCGCTCAAAATCATCCGCGACCTCTTTCACCACTGGACCGATGGCCATCACGTCAAGATCGGAAAACAACGGTTCTTCACCCGCACCGAAATAGGCATCTCCGATATTACGCCCGCCGACCAGCGTCACTACACCGTCCGCGGTATAACTTTTATTGTGCATGCGGCGATTGAGCCGGGCGAAATCGGTTAAATACCCCAATGCGCGAAGGATGCGAAATGAAAAGGGATTAAACAGGCGGACTTCAATATTTGGATGGTTATCCAACAGACGCAGCGTGTCATCAAGGCCCGGAGTGTTGTTATCATCCAACAGCAAACGAACCCGTACCCCGCGTTTCGCCGCGGCCAGCAGAACAGAAAACAGCAGCAGCCCGGACATGTCGTTCTCCCAGATGTAATACTGCACATCCAGCGTTCGTTCCGCCATTTCTGTCAGCCGATAACGGGCTGCGAAAGCATCCAGACTGTCATCCAGTGCCAGAATGCCGCACTGGTCCGGATGGCTTGCGCACAATGGGGTAATGGCACGCTCAAGTCGCGTCATATCAGGCCGTGTTATCATCGCCTTGTTGGGTGAGTAATCTCTTGTATAACCTGGCATTTTCCTCATCAAAACACACGAAGTAGATTTGATCAGGTAGCGCACGGCGGGTGATAAATTTTTGCACCGTATTCACCGCAATCTCCGCCGCCGCTGCACGTGGATATCCGTAGGCTCCGGTGCTGATAGCCGGGAACGCAATGGATTGATAGCCATTGGCCAGTGCCAGTTGTAATGAATTGAGATAGGCCTCTTCAAGGCGTTCTGCTTCATGATGATCGCCGCCCTGCCAGACGGGCCCAACAGTGTGGATCACCGCTTTGGCGGGAAGATTTCCTGCCAGGGTGATAACCGCATGGCCGGTTGGGCATTCGCCCTGTTGCTGTAATACCTGTTTGCAGGCCTCCAACAGTGCAGGTCCAGCGACGCGATGAATCGCTCCATCAACGCCACCGCCGCCCAGCAACGAGGAGTTGGCCGCATTGACAATCACATCAACGGCGATTGTCGTAATGTCGCCCTGTAAAACATGAACACGCGATTGCATAAGTTCCCCCTGACAAAACACTCTCCGTTAAGTGTACAGCAGGGTTTTCTATGAAATCTCACTTTTTAACTATACAGGTGCATATCTACGCCAGAACGATTCATTTATATTCAATATTAAGAATTGCCAGATTTTTCTGTTCATTAAGGTACTGCATTCTCATACTGGCAATTTGCTGGAGGCTTTCAGGGGCCATCGTTATCTGTTGTGTGTTATAGCGACTACTCCGTAACTTGCCATCACGTATACATGACACTTCAATCTGCTGTTGTTGCGAGCTCACATCACAAGGCGATTCAACTATTGCGCCACGAAAATGGATAATCCCGCCAGATGTGATTTGCTGCGCCGTTGCGGGGAAGATAAAAAAAGAAGTAACACATAAACTGGTACTTAAAATACGTTTTAATAAGGTGCTCATAAGGGTTCCTCAATGATAAACCATCCTTGAGGGATCGAAGTGATCCTTCACCGCTGCGATTAACGACCAAATAAAAACGTTTTCACGTCTCTATATTCATAGAACAGCACCGCTTTCCCAGCCACACCTTTAAAGCAAATACAGCAAAAAATCATGAGCGATTGCTTGAATCAGGCCACTGCTGGGACAGATGCAATGACTGCCCATCCGAAACGGTAACGACAATGTTGACCGTATCTTCAGGTGAAATATTAAAGCTCAGTTTTGTTAATTCAATCGGCCGATTAGCAGGGATCGACAGGCTTGTTTTCTGTTGCGTTTGGCTTTGCCCCCCCGACCCTTTACGTATGGCAAGAACTTGTACCTCGCACACGCAGGGTTGCGATAATGTCACCTGCGGAATAATGGTATACATCTCACCTTGCTGGGTTGTATTAAAGGTTATTTGATTTGAAAGCGCGGCAATGAGTAATAGCGTATGCATAATATGCTCCCGAAAAAAAACAGGGCTTTCGCCCTGTTTATTATCAGTTATAAAACTGAATTAGTGCTGGTTAGCTGTCGCATTGTTGCCATAACCAACCTGCTGAATCAGAACATTCGAGTCAGATGCAGTCTGATTAACCACCGCACCGTTACGACCACCGAACTGAGTTACACTGATGTCAGCATTTTTTGCATTCCACTGATTGATATCAGCGCTGTTCTGGAAGCCAGTCTGTTTCAGGCTAATGGTACTGTCATCAGCACCTTGCCCGACGGTAGCACCGTTACCATGTCCGTGTTGTGTGATGGTCACGTCTGATTTACGTGCATCACTTTGCAGCGCATTCGCAACGTTACTTGACCCATATTGGTAAATACTCAATGAAGAGTCCGGGCCATAATTACTACCGCCACCATGATGATTGCCGCCCCATTGCGGAACAACACCTGCCAGAGCACTGCCAGAAACTACGATTGCTGCGAATGCTGCCACTTTTAAAAGTTTCATGGTAAACCCCCATCGGATTGATTTAAACGTCGTTTACGGATTAGCGTTGAGTAACGCGAATTGCCATTTGCGACTGTCTCTGCACCACAACTGCTGTTTTTTGTGTACCGTACTGGGTAATATTTGCTTTATTCCCAGAACCTTTCTGGATAATCATCGCTGTATTACCGTAAGAACTTTGTTTAATACTCGCATCATTGGAGCTGCCCGTTTGATCAATATATGCAAAATTATATGATCCTGTCTGATCTGTTCTCGCCCGGTTACCTGAACCTTCTTGCGAAATGACCGACAATAACTTGCTGCCCTCCTGGCGAGTATTTGCACTGTTAGCAGTGCCAACCTGACCAATAATGGCTGCCTGATTAAATGAAGACTTACTTAATTCATTTACCGCAAAGTTATATTCTGAATTAGCTAAATCATAACTGGTTGCGGATGCAATCCCAGGCACACCCAGTATTGTAAACATCATAAATAACAACTTGTTTTTCATGCTGTCACCCTGGACCTGGTCGTACATGAAGTTAAATTAATTACCACTCAAATTGTTGTTAACATGACTTACATTTGTTAACGCCACGTTACGATGAAGAGTATGTCCGTTGAAACATTTTAAATAACTCACCCGCGAGTGGTATTTTGATATCCAGATTCACCCCAAAGTACTAATTAACAGTGAATAACACCGCTACAGGTATAGGTTTTATTTTTATTTCTCAATCAGAAATGAATTTCTATGCAGTCACTGAAAAAGTGCATTTTCCGCGATTTCAGGGCTTCACAGCACCGTGTCGCGATAGTCATCGATGCAAGTCGTGACAAAGGTCAGTTTTTTCCTCTTAAAATTGTCCAACGTAAAGTGGGACAAAGAATTTAGAATTCATTAGAAATCTAAAACTTGCTAATCATTAATTAAAACCTTATAAATCAATAAATTATTATAATTTGTATGATTTTTTAAATCTATGCAGTAACGGTAAAATGTACAACTTTCCTATCAAATCTAAACTCCAATAAAACCTAAAAATCACATTTTAATATATAATTTTACATCCTGTTACATGTTTAACACTTGCTTTAAGATTTGTAATAGCTAGATTGAAATCAGTTGAAGTCCATTTGTTTTAATATTTTCACCCCTTTGGGTCGATATTTTATTTCTACACAGCAGTGCAACATCTGTCAGTACTTCTGGTGCCTCTATTTTAGTAGAGACAGCTGTCAGGTGTGCGACTAAAAAGTGGAGTTTCATCATGTTTAATGAAGTCCATAGCATTCATGGTCATACATTATTGTTGATCACGAAACCTTCTTTGCAGGCAACTGCATTATTACAACATTTAAAACAATCACTGGCGCTAACCGGAAAACTACATAATATTCAACGTTCTCTGGATGATATTTCCTCCAGCTGCATTGTTTTACTGGATATGATGGAGGCAGATAAAAAACTGATCCATTACTGGCAAGATAATTTGAGCAGAAAAAACAACAATATAAAGACGTTATTGTTGAATACCCCTGATGACTACCCTTATCGGGATATCGAAAACTGGCCACATATCAATGGCGTGTTTTACGCAACTGAAGACGAACAGCGTGTTGTTAGCGGCTTGCAGGGCGTCTTACGCGGTGAATGTTACTTCACGCAAAAGCTTGCCAGTTATCTGATCACGCATTCTGGAAATTATCGTTATAACAGCACGGAATCAGCGCTGCTGACACACCGTGAAAAAGAGATACTTAATAAATTGCGTATCGGCGCCTCAAATATTGAAATCGCTCGCTCACTATTTATCAGTGAAAATACGGTAAAAACACATCTTTATAATCTTTTCAAAAAGATAGCTGTCAAAAATCGTACGCAGGCGGTCTCATGGGCCAATGATAACCTCAGGCGATAAAGCCATGAAACGCTATTTGACCTGGATTGTGGCAGCAAATTTATTCTTTGCTGCCGGGAATTTGCACGCGGCTACAGGCGTAGAAGTGGAGGTTCCCGGACTGTTAACTGACCACACTGTCTCTTCAATCGGGCATGATTTTTATCGTGCATTTAGTGACAAGTGGGAAAGTGAGTACACAGGAAATTTAACTATCAATGAAAGACCCAGTGCGCGTTGGGGAAGTTGGATCACCATAACGGTCAATCAGGACGTTATCTTCCAGACTTTTTTATTCCCCACGAAAAGAGACTTCGACAAAATTGTCGTCTTCGCATTGGCACAAACTGAGGAAGCATTAAATCGCCGGCAAATAGATCAAACACTATTAAGCACGAGCGATTTAGCGCGCGATGAATTCTAAAACATGATTTTGTCCGGAGGCTTTCATGCGTGTCAAACATGCAGTGGTTTTGCTCATGCTAATTTCACCATTAAGTTGGGCCGGAAACATGACGTTCCAGTTCCGAAATCCAAACTTTGGTGGCAACCCGAATAACGGCGCTTTTTTGTTGAACAGCGCTCAGGCGCAGAACTCCTATAAAGATCCGAGCTATAGCGATTACGGAATTGAAACACCGTCAGCGCTGGATAACTTTACTCAGGCGATTCAGTCACAAATTCTCGGCGGCCTGCTCACCAACATTAATACCGGTAAGCCGGGAAGAATGGTGACCAATGATTTTATCATTGATATCGCTAACCGGGACGGGCAGTTGCAATTGAATGTTACCGACAGGAAATCGGGAAAAACATCAACGATCGAAGTGTCGGGTTTACAAACACAGTCAACCGATTTCTAAGCCATAGCCACGAAAGGAAAAAATCATGCAGCGCTTACTTATAATGGTTGCAGTATTTTTACTCAGCGGATGCTTAACGTCCCCACCGCAAGAAGCCGCTAAACCGACATTAATGCCTCGCGCCCAAAGTTACAAAGACTTGACGCATCTCCCGATGCCTACGGGTAAAATCTTTGTATCGGTTTACAATATCCAGGATGAAACTGGTCAGTTTAAACCTTATCCGGCAAGTAACTTCTCCACTGCCGTACCGCAAAGTGCCACGGCAATGCTGGTTACCGCACTGAAAGATTCGCGTTGGTTCGTGCCGCTGGAGCGTCAGGGATTACAGAACTTACTGAACGAACGAAAAATCATCCGTGCGGCACAGGAAAACGGCACGGTTGCCATTAACAACCGAATTCCGCTGCAATCATTAACCGCAGCTAACGTGATGGTGGAAGGTTCAATCATCGGCTATGAAAGCAACGTTAAATCAGGTGGTGTCGGCGCGCGTTATTTCGGTATTGGTGCCGATACGCAATATCAACTCGACCAGATAGCGGTAAACCTGCGCGTAGTTAACGTCAGTACCGGTGAGATCCTTTCTTCGGTCAATACCAGTAAAACCATCCTGTCTTATGAAGTGCAGGCAGGGGTATTCCGTTTCATTGACTACCAACGGCTTCTGGAAGGGGAAATTGGTTATACCTCTAACGAACCGGTCATGCTTTGCCTGATGTCAGCCATTGAAACTGGCGTTATCTTCCTGATAAATGACGGTATCGATCGCGGCTTGTGGGATTTGCAGGATAAGAAACAAGTTGATAACGACATTCTGGTCAAATACCGTCATATGTCGGTACCTCCAGAGTCCTGATACTAAAGAGAGAATAAAAAGCGTGAGGGAACCCTCACGCTTTTTTTATTTACTGGTCAGCGTGGATGAAGCCGGGTTTTCGCGACGTGATGCCAGCCACAATCCGCTGTTTTTCATCGCATAGCCGAATACCAGACCTAGCGCCAGAGACGGCACAACCAGTTGCCAATCCCCTTGCCCTGCAAACGTTGCGCATGCGCCAATAAACGTGCCTGGCACAAATGAAAGCAGCCATTGCTTTGCCTGGATACACATCATAAATGCGACAATTCCCGTCATGACATAGCCAAGGATGTCCATATGTGGAGCAAGTGCACTACCATTAATAATCACCAACGCCCACACCACACCGCTTAGCAGCGTACACGCCGAGATCCACAGCCCTTTCAGTCCACCTTGTGGGCAGGCAAAATAGGCTGTACAGCCCAGGAAGCCAGCCCAACTGAGTAAACCAAGAGAAACGGCCACCCATCCCCAGAGTCCGGAGAGAATGCCCGTTGTGATTGCAATAGAGAGAAGTATGTTCATGCCGCGCATCTTAGCAGAAAAACGGCATGGTAATGAGATCGTGCACACAATTCATGCAAGATGATGAATTACGTTGCAGTATATAGTGACTTAAATCACATTTATTCGTCTGCATCTTCCTGTAATTCATCCCACATTGCACTAATTGCATCGCGCGTCAGTGGCGCCATAGTTCGCCAGAAAGCGGTATTCGCATGCGCCTCAACTTTACCAAGGAACGTGTCGCACCAGGGAAGCAGGTAGTCAACAAACAAGGTTTCCAGTGCTTCACTCTCATCTTCTGCGGACTGGTCTTCAAGCCAGGATGCCGCCAGCAACAAGGTACCAATATGATCGGCAGGTGTATCCGCAAGCGGCATTCCACGCGCAGACAGGAATGCACGAACATCCGCTTCCTTCGCCCCTTCTACCCAGGCGCTACGATAAGGCGGCACTGAACATTCTTTCCCGACAAACAGCGCGTTGTAATCTGCAGCAAGCTGGGGCATATCACAGCTTTTCTGCAAACGGGCCAACAGCTCATCCTGTTCCAGTGGCCAGTTAGCAGACAGTTTACCTTCGCTAATCAAGGTAAACAGGGGAACCAGTAAAGGGTCCTGCGGTTGGCGGTAAAACAGTGAGCCCAGTACACGGCACAGGATAGAAAACTCGTTCATTGATATATTCCAGTTAGTAACAATTAAAGTTCAGCAAATTCCGCGATAGGCTCCATGCCCCGCGATTCCAGAAACGACAGCAAGCGTTTTGGTGAAACGTTCAGAATTCGGTCTTCCGGGAAGCCCACATCATCCAGAATCTTACGGCATTCACCGAACTCTCCCAACGTGAATGCGGTATGGGAATCTGAACCCAGGGCCACCCAGCCACCTGCATCACGTACTGCCGCAGCCACAGCGCGACAGTTATCTTCACTGCCCTTACGCGAATGCAAAAACGAGGAATTATTGATTTCCAGCGCGACCTGATATTTTGCCGCCGCCTGTGCAATTGCGGTGATATCGACGGGATATTTGGGATTTCCTGGATGGCTGATAATATGCACATTGCCGCTCGCCATCGTGGCGATCATCGCCTGGGTATTCGTGTCTTTATCGTGAGGTGCAAAAACCGGCTCATGGAAGCCTGCAATAATCAGATCGAGTGAGTCAAACATCGGCCCTGAGCAGTCAATTTCACCTTCTATATTCTTAATATTCGCCTCAATGCCGCGCAGGATCCCTACGCCATCTACAACACGCGGCCAAATACGCATGTTAATAAAGTGCCAGTGATGAGGCGCATCCGCCATGTCCGGTCCATGATCGGTAATGGCAAACAGCTTGATGCCTTTGCGATGAGCTTCAGCGATGTAATCACTTAAGGTGCTGTAGGCATGGGTGCTGGCAACGGTATGCATATGCAGGTCAACGGGATACATAACTCTCTCCTGTAGTCGTTTTCCGTCAAGGATAGCAGGTATCGCCGCCATTAATACCCTAAATAATTCGGGTTGTATTTAGTCGAAACCCGGCGCTGGCCGGGTTGACATTGATATCAGTAACCCCGAACGCGATCGACCTGACCGGTAACCGCTTTTCCACTTTCCAGGCTCAGGATTGTACGAGAAATATAATCCACCGCTTCCGCTGGGCGCGTTACCGCAGCAATGTGCGGCGTCATCGCCACACGCGGGTGTTTCCACAATGGGTTGTCTTCTGGTAGCGGTTCTCGGCTATAGACATCCAGCATAGCACCTTTCAGTTTTCCGCTATCCAACGATGCCAGAAGATCGTCTTCATTGAGATGAACACCACGCGCCAGGTTCAGCACATAGGCTCCATCCTGTAATTGATTCAACAGTCCGGCATTAATAATGCCTACCGTTTCTGCCGTATTGGGCAGAAGATTAACCAGCACACGCGTCTGGCTTAAAAATGCACTCAATTCTTCGGTGCCCGCAAAACTTTCCACACCAGGCCAGGATTTACGGGTACGGCTCCAACAGCGCAGTGGGAACCCCCATGCCTGCAGGCTCTCTGCCACTTTAGCCCCTAATACACCAGCTCCCATGATGCCGATGGTAAATTCATCACGGGTGTACTCTTGCAACGGCTGCCACTTCGCCTGGGATTTTAATGCCTGATAATCATCAAAGCGGCGGAACCAGTGCAACACCTGACTCACCGCATACTCCTGCATTTGCAGACCCATACCGGTATCTTCCAGACGGAAAAGTGGAATCGAGGTATCCAGCATCTCCGGGTGTGCTTTAAGCTTACTGAGGATGGAATCCACTCCGGCTCCCAATGCAAAGACAGCTTTTAACTTTCGCCCTGCCAGCATTTCAACCGGCGGATGCCAGACCAGCGCATAGTCGGCATGGGCATTATCACCCGCTTTCCACTCGCGAACGTTAGCGCCAGGGATGGCTTTCGTCAGCGCCTTTACCCACCAGGCCGTATCAAATGTAGGGTGATAGAAAATTATTTCCATATTGTCTCCTGAACATTGTTATGCGGAACATTCTCGCACTTATTATCATCATTTTCCGAGGGAACATCAGATTAGCAAATTTCAGAGTGCTGGCAAAAAAAACAATTCCCGCTCATTTAAGCCCCATGTTGCTTGAAGTTTGTGTAAATGCACGTTTTTTTGAAAAAGTAGATTGACGCCGGGGCGGTATTTCCCCTACATTAGCGCCCGTTCCAGCAGTACAGGAACAACAATATGGTGAGGTGTCCGAGTGGCTGAAGGAGCACACCTGGAAAGTGTGTATACGGCAACGTATCCGGGGTTCGAATCCCCGCCTCACCGCCATATTCGAGAAAGAGCTCGTACGCATGTACGGGCTTTTTTTCGCCTCTGTCCCATACAGACTATCAACCGCCCTCAGAACCCGTCGATGGATCTTCGCTTTCAGTCAGTTCCTACGCCATATATGCATTCCTGACATACACTAGTTAAAACGATAAAAGTGAGGCAACAGGATGATAGCATTCCCGGCCAGCTTACTGATCCTGAATGGAAAAAGTGCTGATAACCTTCCCCTGCGTGACGCTATCGCTCAACTGCGCAATGAGAGTGTCGAAATCCATGTTCGCGTGACCTGGGAAAAAGGCGATGCACAACGTTACGTTGATGAAGCGCTCCGGTTGGGCGTAGCAACGGTGATTGCCGGCGGTGGTGACGGTACCATCAACGAAGTATCCACTGCGCTGATCCACTGTCAGGGGGAGAATGTTCCGGCGCTCGGGATTTTGCCATTGGGAACGGCAAATGATTTTGCTACCAGCGTTGGCATTCCTGAAGCGCTGGACAAGGCATTAAAGCTGGCAATTGCCGGGAATTCGGTAGAGATTGATATGGCGCAGGTCAACGATAAAACCTGCTTTATCAATATGGCGACCGGAGGGTTCGGTACTCGGATCACCACCGAAACACCGGAGAAACTCAAAGCCGCCCTTGGCGGTGTGTCGTACTTTATTCACGGGTTAATGCGCATGGATACGCTGAAGCCAGACAGTTGCGAAATTCGCGGCGAAAACTTTCACTGGCAGGGGGACGCGCTGGTGATTGGTATTGGCAATGGGCGTCAGGCCGGTGGTGGACAGCAACTTTGCCCGACAGCGCTCATTAATGACGGCCTGCTGCAACTGCGAATCTTTACCAGTGAGGAGCTGATTCCGGCACTGCTATCGGCGATAACTCAGTCCGAAGACAATCCGAATATCATTGATGGCACATCATCATGGTTTGATATCCGTGCGCCACATGAAATTACCTTCAATCTGGATGGTGAACCGCTCAGCGGGCAAGAGTTTCATGTTGAAATCCTGCCTGCAGCCCTGCGCTGCAGGCTACCGCCGGGTTGCCCATTATTGCGCTAATCCGACGGCACTCTACTGACATCAGGCAATCGTGACTTTGTTATCCAGATAAACATCCTGGACGGCATTAATCAGCTTCACGCCGTCAGCCATGGTTTTCTTGAATGCTTTACGTCCAAGAATTAACCCCATGCCACCGGCACGCTTGTTAATCACCGCGGTACGTACCGCATCGCTGAGATCGGTTTCTCCGCCGGCCGCACCACCGGAGTTAATGAGTCCGGCGCGTCCCATATAGCAGTTCGCCAGTTGATAACGCACCAGGTCAATCGGGTTATCACTGGTCAACTTGCTATAGACACGATCGTCGGTATAGCCGAAGTTAACCGCTTTATACCCGCCGTTATTCTCCGCCATTTTCTGTTTAACGATATCCGCGCCGATAGTTGCCGCCAGGTGGTTTGCCTGCCCGGTCAAATCAGCCGAAACATGATAATCCACACCGTCTTTCTTAAACGCAGAGTTGCGCAAATAGGCCCACAGTACCGTCACCATGCCCAGCTCATGGGCGCGCTCAAAGGCTGCAGAGATCTCTTCAATCTGGCGGCGCGACTCCTCTGAACCAAAATAAATGGTTGCCCCCACCGCGACCGCGCCCATATTGAACGCTTGCTCCACGCTGGCATACAGCGTCTGGTCAAAGGTATTCGGGTAGCTAAGCGTTTCGTTATGGTTAATTTTCACCAGGAATGGAATGCGATGCGCATAACGGCGGGAAACAGACGCCAGCACGCCATAGGTTGACGCGACGCAGTTGCAGCCCGCTTCAATCGCCAGCTCAACAATATTTTTCGGATCAAAATACAGCGGGTTTGCGGCAAACGATGCCCCAGCAGAATGTTCCACACCCTGGTCTACAGGCAGAATCGACAAATAACCGGTCCCGGCGAGCCGTCCGGTGTTGTACAGCGTCTGCATATTACGCAGCACGGCGGGGGGACGGTTATTGTCAACCATCACGCGGTCGACGTAATCATGTCCTGGCAGGTAAAGTTGGTCAGAAGGAATGGTCATACAACGATGCTGTAAAAGGTTGTCGGCATCTTTGCCAAGCAACTGCGCAATATCAGTCATAGCTATGCTCCCGTAAGTTCCGATTTGATCTCGGAAGTGGATTGTCCTGACCCGCCTGATGGCGGGCAGCAATAAGTCTGGTACTGACTGCGCATTTTTTCCATCTTTAGCGCACTTTTCAGCGATTTCCGCTGGCTCGATTCAGGCATCAAAAAATGATACAGCAGTCAAATTTAGACCATAAAGGTATTTAAAAGGTATTGTTGAGTGGTACTATCCAGACGTACCTTACCTGTCATGAAGGATTTAAAGATGAAAACTACAGTTAAGCTGTCGTTCATGATGTTTGTGGAGTGGTTTATCTGGGGCGCCTGGTTTGTGCCGCTTTGGCTCTGGCTGAGTAAAAGCGGCTTTACTGCTGGTGAAATTGGCTGGTCTTATGCCTGTACCGCCATTGCCGCGATCCTCTCACCGATCTTCGTCGGTTCGATCACTGACCGCTTTTTCTCTGCGCAAAAAGTACTGGCAGTGCTGATGTTTGTCGGCGCGATTTTGATGTATTTTGCAGCGCAGCAGACGACGTTCGGCGGATTCTTTCCGCTATTGCTGGCGTATTCACTCACCTATATGCCGACGATTGCACTAACCAACAGTATCGCCTTCGCCAACGTCCCGGATGTCGAACGTGATTTTCCGCGCATTCGCGTAATGGGCACGATCGGCTGGATTGCTTCCGGCCTGGCTTGCGGGTTCTTACCGCAAATGCTCGGCTATAACGACATTTCACCGACCAACATTCCACTGCTCATTACGGCCGCGAGTTCCGCGTTACTGGGTATCTTCGCTTTCTTTTTACCGGATACACCACCGAAAAGTACCGGCAAGATGGATTTCAAAGTCATGCTGGGTCTGGATGCGCTGATCCTGCTGCGTGATAAGAACTTCCTGGTCTTTTTCTTCTGCTCTTTTCTGTTTGCCATGCCGCTGGCGTTTTACTACATCTTCGCCAACGGCTACCTGACAGAAGTTGGGATGAAAAATGCGACCGGCTGGATGACGCTGGGCCAGTTCTCTGAAATTTTCTTCATGCTGGCACTGCCGTTCTTCACCAAACGCTTTGGCATTAAAAAGGTACTGTTGCTTGGTCTTATCACTGCCGCGATCCGCTACGGATTTTTTGTTTACGGCGGCGCGGAAGAATATTTCACCTACGCCCTGCTATTTCTCGGCATTCTGCTACATGGCGTTAGCTACGACTTCTACTACGTTACGGCCTACATCTATGTCGATAAAAAAGCGCCAGTGCACATGCGTACCGCTGCGCAGGGGTTAATCACTCTCTGCTGTCAGGGATTCGGCAGCCTGCTCGGCTACCGCCTGGGTGGGGTGATGATGGAAAAAATGTTTGCTTATAAAGAGCCGGTGAATGGCCTCACCTTTAACTGGGCTGGCATGTGGGGATTTGGCGCGATCATGATCGCCGTTATCGCCGTGCTGTTTATGATTTTCTTTCGCGAGTCAGACAAAGAAATCACCGCCATTAAGGTGGACGACCGCGATATCGTATTGCAACAAGGGGAAATTAAATGAAAGCAGAACGTATTCTCGGTGCTCTTTATGGGCAGGCGTTAGGGGATGCGATGGGTATGCCGTCGGAACTGTGGCCACGAACCCGGGTAAAAGCTCACTTCGGTTGGATCGACCGTTTTTTGCCCGGTCCGGCGGAGAATAATGCCGCCTGCTATTTCAGCCAGGCGGAGTTCACTGATGACACCTCCATGGCGCTGTGTCTGGCAGATGCCCTGCTCGAGTGCGACGGAGAAATTGTACCCGACGTTATTGGTCGCAATATTCTGGCCTGGGCAGAGCGCTTTGATGCCTTTAATAAAAACGTGCTGGGTCCGACCTCAAAAATTGCGCTCAATGCCATCCGCGATGGTAAGCCCGTTGCTAAGCTGGAAAACAACGGTGTCACCAATGGGGCGGCTATGCGCGTGTCGCCGTTGGGATGTCTGCTGCCCGCGCGCGATCTCGATGCCTTTATCGACGACGTAGCATTAGCTTCCAGTCCAACGCATAAATCGGATCTGGCTATTGCTGGCGCAGTTGTGGTCGCGTGGGCGGTATCACGCGCCATTGATGGCGGTAAATGGTCGGAGATTGTCGACGCACTGCCCGCCATTGCCCGGCATGCCCAGCAAAAGCGGATCACCACCTTCAGCGCGTCTCTCTGTGCACGCCTTGAACTGGCGCTGAAAATCGTCCGTAATGCCGACGGCTTTGAGTCTGCCAGTGAGCAGCTGTATCAGGTTGTAGGTGCAGGAACCAGCACCATTGAGTCCGTGCCTTGCGCCATCGCGATGGTCGAACTGGCGCAGACCGATCCCAATCGCTGCGCCATTCTGTGCGCGAACCTCGGCGGCGATACCGATACCATCGGAGCGATAGCAACCGCCATTTGTGGCGCGCTGCACGGCGTCGGCGCGATTGACCCGGCCCTGAAACATGAGCTTGATGCGGTAAATCAGCTGGACTTTATCCGCTACGCCAGTGGATTACTGCGCCTGCGTGAGCAGCGGGAGGCGCTATGAGCACCGCGCGTCTGCAACAACTTCTCTCGCAGTTACGTACACAGCGGCCAGTAACGGTGGTGGGTGCGGCGGTGATTGATGTCATTGCCGATGCGTATGCTCTTCCCTGGCGCGGCTGTGACATTGAGCTTAAGCAGCAAGGGGTGAACGTTGGCGGCTGCGCGCTCAATATTGCCGTGGCGCTTAAACGTTTAGGTATCGAGGCCAGCAATGCGTTACCGCTGGGTCAGGGCGTGTGGGCCGATATTATCCGCAACCGTATGGCGAAAGAAGGATTGCACAGCCTGATCGATAATGCCGAAGGTGATAACGGCTGGTGTCTGGCATTGGTAGAGCCGGACGGTGAACGCACATTTATGTCCTTTAGCGGCGTCGAAAATCAGTGGAATGCTGACTGGCTGGCACAGCTGGATATCCCGCGTCATAGCCTGGTGTATCTCTCGGGTTATCAGCTAGCGTCCCCGTGCGGTGAATTGCTGGTGCAGTGGCTGGAAGGTCTGGAAGAGGTGACGCCGTTTATCGATTTTGGCCCGCGCATCGGCGACATTCCCGAGCCCTTACTGGTACGAATTATGGCCTGCCGTCCGCTGGTGTCACTTAATCGTCAGGAGGCGAAAATTGCTGCCGAGCGATTTGCATTGAGTCAGGATGTGGAAGGTTTTGGCGCAGAATGGGTGCAGCGTTTCACCGCAGCGGTGGTCGTGCGTCACGATAAAGACGGCGCATGGTATTTCAGCGCACAGACATCTGGCTGCGTACCGGCATTTGCAACGGCGGTCGTTGATACCATTGGCGCAGGTGACAGCCACGCCGGCGGCATGCTGGCTGGGCTGGCATCAGGCTGGTCGCTGGACGATGCCGTCCTGCTTGGCAATGCGGTAGCATCCTGGGTGGTGGGTCACCGCGGCGGCGACTGCGCCCCCTCACGCGAGGCGTTACTCCTCGCACACAAAGACGTATAGGTCGCTTCGACAGTAACTGATACTGTATTCAATAGGCCGTTGCTGCTGATCAAGCGCTACCTGCTTGATCACCAGTACCGGCACTTTGCTGTCCATCTGGATATGTGACTGAAACTCGGCGTCCGGCATCCGCGCGCTAACGCGTGAGCGTGTGCGCTGTGGAAAGATATGCTGGCTGCGGAAATAGTCGTACAGGGAAACGCCAATGGCATCCACGTCATGGATAAGATGAGCGGGTACCCATGATTCTTCAATAGACACAGCATCTTCATCAACATAGCGAATGCGCTTGAGCAAGAAGACCTCACTGCCGACAGCAATGGCCAACTGCTGAGCCACCTCTTCCGGGCAGGGCACCACGCGTTTATTCACCCACAGCGTATCCGGCTTTTTACCGCGTAACACTACCTGTTGTGAAAAACCGCGCGCTTCTTTGAGCGAATACTCGAAGATGTTATTGATTTGCGTCCCGTAGCCACGCGCACGCGTCACCACCCCCTCTTCTTCCAGCGCCTGCATCGCTTTGCGCACCGTAATGCGTGAAACGCCGGTCAACTGGCTGAGGTCGCGCTCGCCAGGCAGGATATTGCCATGCTCCAGGATCCCACTGCGCACGGCGTTCTTAACCGTTTGAGCGAATTTCATATACAGCGGCGTGTTGTCCGCCGCTGAAATACGTTCATTCAGTTGCGCAATAAGCTGGGTATGCGCTTGTTCCATTTATCTTTTTCCTGGCAGCCGTTTCTGCAGCCAGTATACCATTTCTGCTCATCACCACCACGCGTGGAAATGATGCACCGGACCAATCCCCTCGCCCACTTCCAGCGTATCCGCCTGCGCCAGCGCCGCAGAGAGCCACAACTTAGCCTCCTGTACCGTATCAGCCCAGTTAACATGGCGTGGACGCAGTGCCGCCAGCGCTGCTGACAACGTGCACCCCGTTCCGTGCGTATTTTTTGTCACCACCCTTGGCGCGGTGAAACGCTGTTCGCCATCGCGGGTAAACAGCCAGTCAGGGCTTTGCTCATCATCAAGATGACCCCCTTTCATTAATACCGCCTCACAGCCCAGCGCCCGCAACGCGCGCCCCTGCTCTAACATTTCCTGCTCCGTTCGGGCATGCGATGCCCCGAGCAACGCCGCCGCCTCCGGCAGATTAGGGGTAATAATCGACACTTGCGGTAACAGACGGGTACGCAGCGTTTCAACCGCAGAGGAAGACAATAGCGGATCGCCGCTTTTTGCCAACATTACCGTATCCAGTACGACGTTTTGTACCCGATGACGCTGTAAACGTTCGGCAACGGCTTCGACAATATCGGTTTCTGCCAGCATGCCGATTTTGGTGGTATCGATGCGCACATCGCTGAACACCGAGTCCAGCTGTGCAGCAACAAAGTCAGGTTCAATGCGATACACCGACTGCACCCCACGCGTATTTTGTGCCACCAACGCGGTAATAACTGAGCAGCCGTATGCGCCAAGCGCCGAGAAGGTTTTTAAATCGGCCTGAATACCCGCGCCACCGCTTGGATCGGTTCCGGCGATCGTTAATGCGTTAATCCGTTTCATGCTTGCTCCTGGGCGTTCAGGTTATAGAGAGCGTCGAGAAATGCCGGAACAAAACTTCCCGGTCCCGTCGATTGTTCAGTGGCGCGTTGTCCGGCTTGCTTCATCCAGCTACAGGCAGAAGCAACATTATTCAACCGGTCGCCCTCCAGGGCGCAACTGGCTGCGACTACCGCTGACAATGCACAGCCGGTGCCCACTACGCGCGTCATCAACGGGTCACCGCCGCTCACGCAGACGGTACGCTGACCATCGGTAACATAGTCAACTTCGCCGGTCACCACGACAATGGTTCCAACCTGGCGTGCCAGTGTTTGTGCTGCCGGAAGGGCTACCGCTGGCGTATCAGTCGTGTCTACACCGCGCCCCACTCCGTTCATCCCCGCCAGCGCAAGGATTTCTGAGGCGTTACCGCGAATAGCCGCTGGCTGTAGCGCCAGTAAATCCAGACAGAAGCGACGACGAAACGCCAGTGCGCCCACGGCAACGGGATCGAGCGTCCAGGGGGTTTTCGCCTGCTGCGCCTGTTCAACGGCGGCACGCATTGCCGTTGCCCGCGCCTGAGTCAGTGTCCCAACATTAATGAGCAGCGCCTGGGCAATAGCAGCAAACTGGCTGGCTTCCTCAGGTTCGATCACCATCGCGGGCGATGCGCCAAGTGCCAGTAACGTATTGGCAGTGAAGCTTTGCACAACCTCGTTGGTCATACAGTGAGTGAGGGGGGAAAGCGTTCTAAATTGGTGTAAGGTGTGGGCCGCAAGTGCGCGGCTGTGCAGGTCAGGCTGCATGGTTCAGCTCCTGCCCGCGTGAAAGAAGGGACACGAGCAGTGTCAGACTTCCCTACGCTGGCATTATCCAGATCAGGTGGTACGGGTATTTCTCAGCCTTCACCAGGAAGGGCACCCCGAGTCGTTGAAACACAAATATGATATTCAGGTTTCAGCAACAGGATACTGTCTGCACGCCATGTTGTAAATTGCAGGCCAACATTGCCTACATATCTGCACTTCATTTACACTTTTTACGAAATAACTGGGGTACACACAAAATAGTGCTTGTCAGATATCCTGTAAGCCAGAAATGATACACGACTGATTTTGATGACCCGAAGAGGTAGAAAGGATGGGTATGAAAAATAAAATGTTGCTGGGCGCACTTCTGCTTGCGAGCAGCGTCGTCTGGGCCGCGCCAGCCGCAACAGCAGCCCCCACCGGTATCGATAAGTATGAGCTGAGCAGCTTTATTGCTGACTTCACCCATTTCAAACCCGGTGACAAGGTTCCACCACTGTATCTCACCGAAGAATACACCATTAAGCAGTGGAATCTGCGCAACCTGCCCGCACCGACGCCAGGCACCCACTGGACCTACATGGGCGGCGCGTATGTGCTGGTCAATGATGCCGACGGTAAAATCATTAAAGCCTACGACGGCGAGATTTTTTATCATCGGTGAAGGTATTTAATTAAAATGAAGAACACGTACTGTCCAATGGGCAATTCGTGTTCTATTTTTTATAAAAAAATCAATCATATGCAATAGTAAAAACAACCTTGCTTTGCACTTTCCCTGTTCGTAATGATTCACCATTAATTCGTACATACCTGGCACTAACTATAAAATCATAAGGTTTATCAACAACCCCCATCTTTTTTATTCTTTTTAAAACAGAGCCATTTTTTAGGGGGATACTGGTATCTGAACCACTGTAGATATTAAACCCCACACCTTGCGCACCATCAGGTAAAGTATTTTTTAGTGTAAGTCCATCATCAGACCAATCGCCAGAAGAAATTTTAAGTGTTACCGGGTTTGTTGCTACACTATACACACCATTACATTCTAGCTTTAATGTATCAGAAACATTTCCTCCATATCTACCTGCCTGTAAATCATTTATAGAAATGTTAGGTAATGTAATAGAATAATCAGACTGTAGGAATTTACACGTTGTAGGTTGGTGCGTTACATTAAAGGTTATACTTTGTGCAAATGAAGCATTAAGCCCAAAGCATGCATAAATATTTGGCCAACCGCAGCTAGAACTTGATGAAAATACAATCGCATCAGAAATAGTAAAGGTGTTCACATTTGAAGACCTCAGATTTACATTACCAGGAGCGTCGACATACTCCATCTTAAGTACAATGTTTTTTGTATTAAATAAACTTGCCGCCGAATATTGCCTTCCGATTATAGATGAACTTGGCGTATCTATCGGGAAATTACCTTCAACAAATGCATTTAACTTTATGTAGATTGGTTTCTCACCTGAAATATCATATAGCTCAACTATGTAATCTTGTAACGCATTGATCACATACATTTTATCAGAAGATAAATAACAAGTGAAATATCCATCAAAGTTCGTATTGAATTTTTGAGAACTCGCTCCATCTGTTAAGGTAACACTAATATTATTACTATTTTTTTGTGAACCATTGCAAGTTGCATAAGCCATCATAGGAAATAACATGATTAATATTATAAGATATTTTTTCATCTACCACCTCACCGACAAATATAAACTTTACTTTCATCAATCGTTTTGCCGAAAGTGATTGAGCATGAAAGTCCCTGTTGTTTATCGACCGCCACTTTTATCACCGATGGCACTTCATTGGTGCGAATAAAAAGCTGGCTTCCCTGGCCTACTACGCCAATATTGTGTCCATGATTGTCTTCAACTTCATAACCAAACGTCAGCGGTAAACCATCAGGGCGCTGCGCCCGGATATACCACGGTTTACGCTGGTCAGTATCAAATGTTGTCAGCACTACCGCACCGCGATATGGCGCAACGTTGCGGCGGTTCCCCTGCAGATCGGTTTCACTATTGGTATTGGACACATCCAGCATCAGATGGTTTTCGCGATAAGGCGTTAAGCCGTCGTAAACCACCACGCCATTGTGGTCAGTGGTGCGATATTTCTGCCCGTTCACATACGCCCCTTCCAGACCAGGCGCATGCATGACGGCAAACGTTTCTGACAGTCTGTTGGCTAAATTCACGCCACCAGACCAGGCCACAAGGCCACCTGAAATACTGCCGCCAGTTTGTGTGTATTTAGACGACTGACTGTAGCTGCCGTTAAGCGTCGCAACTGGCGCATTCCACGTCAGATTGCCGCCTGCTGTTGTTTCGCTACCCTGCCGTTGATGGCTCAGATTCACCCCATAGTTAAACTGATCGCGACTGCCTGCGGTGCCCGAAAGTCCGGTATTGTTGGACGCAAAACCATCATCATCAAACGTCGTGGAATTAGACACATATAAATGCCTGCGTGGAGCGCTAATATCATCTCCCCAATCGAAAGGTATAGAGATAAAGACGTTAAAACGTTTATCTTCATGATGATCTTCATCGTAAGTCTGGCTGGCGGAAAAGGTATAGCTAATCCGTTGCCAGCTATTGGAATAACTCACCTGATAATCTTTACTGTTACCGCTCCGTCCCCAGTAATCGCGCCACAGCGTACTGAGCGAAAACGAGCCCCAACCTTGCGGCAAAGACTGGCTGACGTTAGCCGAAAAGCTGTTTTTACGACCAAAATCATTCTGGTAATAATCCGCGATGTCGTACACATCATTTTCATCGCGATGGTAGTTGTTCTTATTGTTTGCCCAGACATGATCGTTAAATGTCCGATAATCCCGTGATGAGTAGCGATAAGCTGCCAGGCCAAAACGGGTGGCGGTTTGCGTCAAATATTTGTTATAGGCAATCTGGTAGCTCTGCCCGTCAAACACATCACCATTATCCTGTTTGCTGTGCGATTGTGTCGCATCGACGGAAATCGCGCCGATACGTGTATTCCAGCCGGTTCCAAGCGTAAACGCATTGTAGTTATCTGCCAGCATGGTGCCGCCATACAGCGTTAACAGATTATTCAGCCCGTATTGGTAGCTCATCTGCGCAAAATTGGTCTGGTTGCTGGCGCCTTCGATATGGCTACGTCCAGCGGCAAAATCATATTTTGAGACCCCCGGCTGCAGCATATTGGGCACCGCAGCGTACGGTACCAGATAGGTTGTTACCGAGCCGTCAGCCTCTTTGATACTGACGTCAAGATCCGCTCCCCCTCCAGCCAGTTGCAAATCAGCAATGGAGAACGGGCCAGGCGGAACCTCTTTCTGGTAAACCACAAAACCGTTTTGTTCGATGGTAACCAGCGCGTTGCTTTGCGCAATCCCCTGAACCAGCGGCGTAAAATTCTGCTTTGAGTTTGGCAGCATCTGCATATCGCGATACAACCGCACGCCCCGAAAACGTACCGCGTCAAAAATATCTGATGAGGTATACATATCCCCGGCACGCAGAGTGCCCAGAATTTGCGGGATGCCACGTTCCAGATACAGGGTATTACTTTTCCACTCCCCGTTGCTGTCATCGGTTTTGTTATAGCTGGCATCGGAATGCAACTGCCAGCCCAGCAGATTTAACCCACTGGTAAAGCGTGCATAGGTACTTTTACTGTTACCAGAATCCTTATAGTCGCTGTAATACTGGCTGGCATAGTACGAGGTATAGAAGGCATTGATGCCACGATCCCAGTTTTCCGGAGGAACATAGCCATTCTCAAGCTCATCGACATACGCCTGTGGTACGCTGAGATCAAGACGAAACGTGCCGATATTCCAGGCGAAACTGCCTCCCTGTACCGCCTGCTTTAGGGTTGGGCATTCATTCTGCTGGTCCAATGCTTGTGTATTTATCCCCAGACGCGTTAATACGCCACGGGATAAACAGGTGTCATCCGGATTATCCTTAACGGTTATTTCATACTTACCACGCCACTGCTTATTGACGTAGATATCAATATCATATTGGCCTGGCAGTGGTTGGTTATCATCGAGGCGAAAATTTGAGACTTTTTCGCCTTTCATACCGCCCATCATAAAGTGGGTGTCAAACGTATCTTCTGCGGCCTGGGCGTCAATGCCAACCAACAACAGTAGTATTGCCGAAGCAAGCGGAGTCATCCTTAACATAACCAGCTCCTGTTATTTTAGGCTGACGTTATCACTAATATAATTGCCGTGATCGTCAATAATGGTCATTTTATACTGATTGGCATTAGTATTTTTCAATGCCACATTCGCACTGGAGAGCGGAGCAAGCATAATACTTTCATTGTTGATTTTGACATTATTAGCTTTAACTTCTGTCACCGTAACCCAGTTAGCAGCATCATTTCTGATAGAATAACTATTACCACTGCGTGTTAACGCCAGTTTATGGAAAGTATTTTTATTAACGGCGGCAATACCTTTTGGCCGATAAAAAATTTTAATTCGATTCTGCATGGCGAATTTGAGTACATTTTTTCCGGCGCTATCGGGATTATTCGGTGGAATATCCAGTACATTAAGAAAAAATAAACTCTCTTTATCGTTAGGCAGCGTATTCGGCATTTTTTTAATTTTCAGTTGCTGGCCTGAATCTCCGGGAATCTTCGCTACTGGAGGTGTAAGCATAAAGGGTACGTTAATTTTTTCCGGCGGTAATGACGTATTGCCGTCATCAATCCATGATTGCACCAGTGACGAACGCTCCCCTTGGTTCATCAACTGTACCAGAACTTCATTTTTTTCTGCTGGGTAGATTACGCGAGTACCATAAATCACGATCCCTGCGTGTCCAGAAAAAGAGCATATCACAAGCATTGAGATAAATATTCGTTTCATACGGTGCCATCCAAAATAATGCCGGTAATAATTACCGGCAAAATAATTTATTCAGCCGAAACAGAAAAAGTGACTGTGGCGCTAAGTTGACCATTTTTAACCGGATTTAAATTCAATCGAGAATAGTCGGCATCAAAATTCAAAGTATAGATCTCCCCTTCCCCTCCCAGCGTTTTATTTAAAGATGAAATATCAATAACGCCAGTTTTATCAATATGCTTTTCGTCCATTTTAAGTTTGAAACCAACGTTAGTATCCACCCCTGTTGACGGTTTAATAATGCCGCCATCACCAAAAACAACATTTGTGATATTAATGCTTGTTAACTTCGAATTCCCAGGGCAAATTATCTTCATATTTGTTGCTTTTTGGGCATTGCCTTCAACCACCTCCCCGACCGCTTTATTGGCGAAAAGTGATGCATCAACGGCATTCAATTGAAGAATTTCAGAGTCTTTGCCACTGTCAAAATAGCAAGAAGATCCTTTAATTTCCCCATTAATAGTTAGAGTACCCTCTTCATTATTAGCAGCAAAAACCCCAGCGCTCATAAATACAGCAGACAAGACAGCAGCAGAAATAATTGAACGTTTCATAATATCTTCCTTAATGAATTAATTTCGATTTGTTAAGAGGGGTTATCTCTTGAAATTAAATTCTCACAGGTGAAACGTTGCCGCAATGTAAACACGTTGTTTTATTGATTTAAAACAAGTTACAAATCGCAATATACATGCAACAAATAAATCAGGATTTTTATTATTTTCAGAATTAATAAATTTATGCGATTAACTGCCTGGAGAAATTTATTTTATGCATAGAAAACCATATATCATTCATTAAAATGATATATGGTTAATAAAGGCGTTCTTTTTAATCGTAGCGATTGAGTACGATCTGTCGCGTGGTATCGCCAGGGACTGTAACCACTTCCGTCACCACCCCACGTGCAGGTGAAGAAGCGACATTGTTAACAGTTGAAAAATGGAACGTCTTACCACACCGCTGTTGCACGTCGTTATTCACAACATCGGTACTACAGGTTGGTTCGGTTACTCGTCCACTGATTGTTAAGGTCGCGGTATCGGAAGCAAACGCAGATGCACTTATTCCATAAGTCAGAATTATAGTTCCCATCAGCGAGCTAATTTTCATTTTTATCGTCACCTCTGTGGTTAACATCAAATAACATGCAGATGGCCTGTCAGCGTAATACGGGTGAAACGCGCTGTTCAATCCAATGGAAATTATAGATTAATGAGATCAATTTGATCAATTCTAATGATGCATTGAGGGCGTTCATTCAGAAAAAGACATGGTTTATTAAGGCAGGATGAAATATATCGTGGACTTTTTAGCTCGATATATTCACCACATCAACATATCATTGATGTGGTGAATATTTGTAACACTGTTAATTACACGGCGCGGAAGGCGATCTCACCAGGGATAACTTCTCCCTGCCAGTAAAGCTGGGCAGCAACACGCCCTGCCAGGCTGCGGTAAATCGCGGTGAATTCACTGTCAGGACGACTGATAACCGTCGGCATACCGCGGTCGAGATCTTCACGCAAGGAAATATGCAGCGGCATTTGTCCCAGCAGTTGGGTATGATACTGCTCGGCCAGTTTCTGCGCGCCACCCGTGCCGAAAATCGGTTCATGATGACCGCAGTTGCTGCAAATATGCATGCTCATATTTTCAACAATACCCAGCACTGGTACTTCCACTTTTTCGAACATCACGATGCCTTTTTTCGCATCGATCAGCGCAATGTCCTGCGGCGTAGTCACCACAACAGCACCCGTTACCGGAATGTTCTGCGCCAGCGTCAACTGGATGTCACCCGTACCCGGCGGCATATCCAGTACCAGGTAATCAAGATCCGGCCATAAGGTTTCCTGCAGCATCTGCAGCAGCGCTTTACTGGCCATCGGGCCGCGCCACACCATCGCGTTATCGTCAGTGACCAGATAACCAATGGAGTTCGTCGCCAGACCGTGAGACATGATCGGCGCCATGTGGGTGCCATCTGGCGAGGTTGGACGCTGGTTTTCCGCGCCGAGCATTGTCGGGATAGACGGGCCATAAATATCGGCGTCCAGAATACCTACCTTCGCTCCTTCCGCAGCCAGCGCCAGCGCCAGGTTCACGGCGGTAGAGGATTTACCCACACCACCTTTGCCGGAACTAACGGCAATGATGTTTTTCACACCATTAATACCCGGCTGGTTTTTCACACGCTTCAGCGTCGCGATGTTATGCGACAGTTTCCAGTCGATCGCTTTCGCTCCGGTAATGCGCAGCAGATCGGCGCTACATTGCTCTTTTAAGTCCTCAAACGCGCTATGCCAGACAAATGGCATGACCAGCTCAACGTGCAACGTGTCATCCATCCAGGCGACGTGATGCAACGCTTTAAGCGTCGTCAGATTATGCTTCAGGGTTGAATGCTGAAAATTCGCCAGCGTCCCGGCAACCATCGCGCGCAGGGTCTCTGGTGATTTGGCCTGGGATTGTGCGTTCATCCCGACTCCTTTTTGTTGTTCTGAATATACAATAGTCACCAGGTAGTTTACTCCAACCGCAACAATTATTCATTTACGGATAAATGCCCTTATCGCTTGGCGCAGTAATTACCATTTTGGTACTATCAAAGCCCTTTTCACTACAAAAGAAGTAATTGCCCACTATGACTCAAGTCGCGAAGAAAATTCTGGTAACGTGCGCGCTGCCGTACGCCAACGGCTCAATCCACCTCGGCCATATGCTGGAGCACATCCAGGCTGATGTCTGGGTCCGTTACCAGCGAATGCGCGGCCACCAGGTTAACTTCATCTGCGCGGACGACGCACACGGTACGCCAATCATGCTGAAAGCACAGCAGCTTGGGATCACACCAGAGCAGATGATCGGTGAAATGAGTCAGGAGCATCAGACTGATTTTGCAGGTTTTGACATTAGCTATGACAACTACCACTCAACGCACAGCGAAGAGAACCGTGAGCTGTCTGAGCTGATTTACACACGCCTGAAGGAGAACGGTTTTATTAAGAACCGTACGATTTCCCAGCTTTACGACCCGGAAAAAGGTATGTTCCTGCCGGATCGTTTCGTTAAAGGCACCTGCCCGAAATGTAAATCTCCGGATCAGTACGGCGATAACTGTGAAGTCTGCGGCGCAACCTACAGCCCGACTGAACTTATCGAGCCGAAATCCGTTGTGTCTGGCGCGACGCCGGTAATGCGTGACTCCGAGCACTTTTTCTTTGACCTGCCGTCGTTCAGCGAAATGCTGCAGGCGTGGACGCGCAGCGGCGCGTTGCAGGAGCAAGTGGCGAACAAAATGCAGGAGTGGTTTGAATCCGGCCTGCAGCAGTGGGATATTTCCCGCGATTCACCGTACTTCGGTTTTGAAATTCCGAACGCACCGGGCAAGTATTTCTACGTCTGGCTGGATGCGCCAATTGGCTACATGGGCTCGTTCAAAAACCTGTGCGACAAGCGTGGCGACACAACCAGCTTTGATGAGTACTGGAAGAAAGATTCCGACGCCGAGCTGTATCACTTCATCGGTAAAGATATCGTCTACTTCCACAGCCTGTTCTGGCCTGCCATGCTGGAAGGCAGTAATTTCCGTAAGCCGACCAACCTGTTCGTTCACGGGTATGTGACGGTAAACGGCGCGAAGATGTCCAAGTCTCGCGGTACCTTCATTAAAGCCAGCACCTGGCTGAAACACTTTGATGCCGACAGTTTGCGTTACTACTACACCGCGAAACTCTCTTCGCGCATTGATGATATCGACCTGAACCTGGAAGATTTTGTTCAGCGCGTTAACGCCGATATCGTCAACAAAGTAGTGAACCTGGCGTCCCGTAACGCAGGATTTATTGCGAAACGCTTTGACGGCATTCTGGCTGCTGAACTGGCCGATCCGGCACTGTACAAAACCTTTACCGACGCCGCAGCGGTAATTGGCGAAGCGTGGGAAAGCCGTGAATTCGGGAAAGCAATCCGCGAAATCATGGCGCTGGCCGACGTGGCGAACCGCTACGTTGACGAACAGGCACCGTGGGTCGTGGCTAAACAGGAAGGCCGTGACGCCGACCTGCAGGCAATTTGCTCCATGGGTATTAACCTGTTCCGCGTTCTGATGACGTACCTGAAACCGGTACTGCCGACGCTTGCTGAACGTGTTGAGGCATTCCTGAACAGCGACCTGTCCTGGGATGCCATTGAGCAACCGCTGCTCGGTCACAAGGTCAACACCTTTAAGGCGCTCTACAACCGTATCGACATGAAACAGGTAGAAGCGCTGGTGGAAGCCTCCAAAGAAGAAGTGAAAGCCGCAGCCACACCGGTGACCGGCCCGCTGGCGGATGACCCTATCCAGGACACTATCACCTTTGACGATTTCGCCAAAGTTGATCTGCGCGTGGCGCTGATTGAAAACGCCGAGTTCGTGGAAGGTTCCGACAAACTGCTGCGCCTGACGCTGGATCTTGGCGGTGAGAAGCGTAACGTCTTCTCCGGTATTCGCTCCGCCTACCCGGATCCGCAAGCCCTGATTGGTCGCCAGACTATTATGGTGGCGAACCTGGCGCCGCGTAAGATGCGCTTCGGTATCTCTGAAGGGATGGTGATGGCAGCAGGCCCTGGCGGAAAAGACATCTTCCTGTTAAGCCCGGATGACGGTGCGAAACCTGGTCAGCAGGTGAAATAACAAAAAAGCCGGAGATTATCTCCGGCTTTTTTTTGTTTTTTTCCGGCTGTCGGCTTCGCCTTACCCGGCCTACAAATCCCGTAGGTCCTGCAAGCACCGCGCCGCTGGCCAAAAATCACGACTTCGCGTTATGTACTCGCGCAGTTAAACCGCGCAAGAAATAGCGCAAGAATTGATCGCCACATTCGCGATAGTTCTTATGGTCCGGTGCACGCATCATCGCGGTGATTTCCGGCATCGATACGCGAAATTTCTGTTCGGTCATGATGGCCAGAATATCATCAGTTTTCAGTGAAAACGCGATACGCAGTTTTTTCAGCACCGTATTGTTGTTAACACGACGTTCAATCGCCAGTTCCGGCGCAGAATCATCTTTGCCACGCAGATGATAGATAAGACCGTTCAGGAAACCGGAGAGAATGATATCCGGGCAGCGAACAAACCCGTCCTCATCTTCTTTTGTCATCCAGGTGTCGAAACCTGCTGAGGTGGATTCCATCTCAGCAAGCGCAAGAATGCGCACCATATCGTTATTGTTCGCTTTCAGGGTGTAGCGCAGGCTACGAAGAATATCGTTACTTAGCATAGAGCCTTCAACTGTCGGTGATGCAATAGCGCGCAGTGTACCAGTTTTACAGGCCAATCGCCTCTTTTAGACTTTTGAGGTACCGACGGCTCACCGGGACAGTCAGTCCGTTACGTAAAATCAGCTCAGCCTGACCGTTATCTTCCAGACGGATCTCCTGCAAATGGGCCATGTTGACCAGGTATTGTCGGTGGCAGCGCAGCAGCGGAGTACGGCTCTCCAGCGTTCTGAGCGTCAGCTCGGTGAATCCTTCTTTGCCATCGCTACTGGTCACATAAACGCCGCTCATCCGACTGCTGACAAACGCCACATCATCCATTTGCAGCAGATAGATTCGGCTATGACCGCTACATGGAATGAACTTAAGCGCCTGCTGATGTTCCGGCAGTAACGACACATCCTGCTTCGTGCGCTCCTGACGTAAACGGATCAGCGTTTTCTCCAGCCGCGTTTCTTCAATCGGCTTAAGCAGATAATCAAAGGCATGTTCTTCAAAGGCTTTCACTGCATATTCGTCAAAAGCGGTGAGAAAAACGATATACGGGCGATGCTCGGGATCCAGCATACCCACCATTTCCAGCCCGCTGATACGCGGCATCTGGATATCGAGGAACAGCACATCCGGACGCAGCTTATGTACTGCACCAATGGCCTCTACCGCATTCGAACACTCTCCGACTATCTCGATGTCGCTTTGCTCCTGTAACAGGATCCGCAGGTTCTCCCGCGCTAACGGTTCATCATCGACAATCAGCACTTTGATCATGCCAGTTCCTCCAGGGGAAGTCGTAAAGTAATTCGGGTAAAGAGGTCAGGCTCACAGGCTACGCTGATGCCAAAATCATCGCCAAACCGTTCCCGCAGGCGTTTGTCCACCAGACTCATTCCAAGCCCGCTGGACTCAGTCGTGGGCTGATACAGTCCGGCATTATCTTCAATATCCAGCATCAGATACTGCCCTTCCTGACGAGCCGTGATAGAGACTTCTCCGGTATCAAGTAGCTGGGAAGTGCCATGCTTAATCGCATTCTCGACTATCGGTTGCAGAGTAAACGCAGGCAATTGCTGATACGAAAGCGCTTCCGGGACCGTTAAGGTCACCTGCAGACGGGACTGGAATCGTGCCTTTTCAATTTGCAGATAGGCATTTACGTGTTCAATTTCATCAGCCAGCGTCACAATTTCCGACGGTCGTTTTAAATTCTTACGAAAGAAAGTCGAGAGATATTGCACCAGTTGGCTGGCCTGTTCGCTGTCACGACGGATCACGGCTTTAATCGTATTCAACGCGTTAAACAGAAAATGGGGATTAACCTGAGCGTGCAGAAGTTTGATTTCTGACTGCGTCAGCATCGCTTTTTGTCGCTCATATTGTCCGGCCAGGATTTGCGCGGAAAGCAACTGGGCGATCCCTTCTCCCAGCGTGCGGTTAATTGAGCTAAAGAGACGGTTTTTAGCTTCATACAGTTTAATCGTCCCCATCACCCGCTGGTTTTCACCACGCAACGGGATCACCAGCGTCGACCCTAATTTGCATTGCGGATGCAGTGAACAGCGATAAGGCACTTCATTACCATCGGCATACACGACTTCTCCGGTTTCAATCGCCCGTTGAGTATATGAAGAGGATATGGGCTTGCCTGGCAGGTGATGGTCATCACCAATGCCGGTAAACGCCAGTAACTTCTCGCGGTCAGTAATCGCCACCGCACCGATATCCAACTCTTCATACAGCACCTGAGCGACCTTCATGCTGTTAACCTCGTTAAATCCCTGTCGCAGAATCCCCTCCGTAGAGGCGGCAACTTTTAGCGCAGTGGCAGAAAACGCCGAGGTGTATTTTTCAAACATCGCGCGTTTGTCGAGCAGAATACGCATAAACAACGCAGCGCCAACGGTATTGGTCACCATCATCGGCGCGGCAATGTTACTGACCAGGTGCAAGGCATCCTCAAAGGGACGCGCAATCAGCAAAATGATCAGCATCTGCACCAGCTCGGCGACAAAGGTAATCGCGCCCGCAGTCAGTGGACTAAACACTTTATCAGTACGGCCACGTCGGGTAAGGACACTGTGTACCAGTCCCCCAAGCAGGCCTTCCACGATGGTCGAAATCATGCAACTGAGCGCCGTCATGCCCCCCATCGAATAGCGATGAAGACCGCCGGTCAGGCCAACCAGTCCCCCAACAACAGGACCGCCAAGCAGACCGCCCATCACCGCGCCGATGGCGCGAGTATTCGCAATGGAGTCTTCAATATGCAGCCCAAAGTAGGTGCCCATGATGCAAAAGATGGAGAAGGTGACGTAACACAGAAGTTTGTGCGGCAGTCGTATAGTGACCTGCATCAGCGGGATAAACAGGCGCGTCTTGCTCATTAGCCACGCGATAACGAGAAACACGCACATCTGCTGAAGCAGCAGCAACACCAGATTAAACTCGTACATACCCGCCAACCACACATTTCTTAAAAGCGCGTAACATACATGGGCTGCGCGTAACTTTCTTTGAACTGTTGCAAAAAAACAGGAATTTGTGAGAACGATCACTCGAAAGCGCGAGTATGACGACAATCTCACCCTTCTTTTGATCAAAAAACAGACAAAACTACCTGGTTCGCAAAAGAGCGTCTAAAGTAAAACTGGGACCTCGCGAGCAAGAGTGAGACAACGATGGCGCTTTACACGATAGGTGAAGTGGCTTTGCTTTGTGATATCAACCCTGTCACTTTACGTGCATGGCAGAGGCGTTACGGATTACTAAAACCTCAGCGTACAGACGGGGGGCATCGCCTGTTTAACGATGCGGACATTGACAGGATCCGTGAGATAAAACGCTGGATAAATAATGGCGTTCAGGTCAGTAAAGTTAAAATGTTACTCAGCAATGAGAACATTGATGTGCATAACGGTTGGCGTGAGCAACAAGAAACGCTATTGAGCTATTTGCAAAGTAACAATTTGCACAGCCTCAGGTTGTGGATCAAAGAGCGTGGTCAGGATTACCCTGCGCAAACGCTCAATACGCATTTGTTTATTCCCTTACGCCGACGTCTGCAATGCCAGCAGCCCATTCTTCAGGCGCTATTGGGGATCCTTGACGGTGTGCTCATCAATTATATTGCGATTTGCCTTGCCTCGGCGCGTAAAAAACAGGGTAAAGATGCCCTGGTAGTCGGCTGGAATATCCACGATACCACCCGCTTATGGCTGGAAGGCTGGGTTGCCAGCCAGCAAGGATGGCGTGTTGATGTACTGGCCCACTCGCTCAATCAGCTACGGCCCGAACTGTTTGAAGGACGCACCCTGCTCGTCTGGTGCGGAGAGAACCAAACCCCTGCACAACACCAACAACTGGATGAGTGGCGCGCGTTAGGTCACGATATTTATCCACTCGGCATTTAATATTTTATTAACAAACGTGTACAATCCTTGAATTCACATAAGGAGTACAAAATGAGCGCAGCTAAAATCGGTGTTATAACCCTCTTCCTGCTGATGGCCATCGGTGGTATCGGCGGCGTGATGCTGGCAGGTTATACCTTTATTTTACGTGCCGGGTAAGGTAGTACGCTAATCGCTCAAACCCGCGATCGACAATGACTGCGGCCAATGCGACCAGCAGCGCCCCCTGGATCACATAGGCGGTATTAAACCCGCTTAACCCGATAATAATCGGTGTTCCTAACGTATTCGCACCAACGGTAGAGGCAATCGTTGCGGTGCCAATATTAATAATCACTGACGTGCGAATCCCGGCCATAATAACCGGTGCCGCGAGCGGAAGTTCGATTTTGCGTAGCCGCTGCCCCTGACTCATGCCCATACCGCTGGCGATATCTATTACGCTGGCAGAGATCCCTCCCAGCCCTGCCAGCGTTGCCTGTAAGATCGGTAACACCCCATACAGGATCAGCGCGATAATCGCAGGCTCCGGGCCAAACCCCATCACCGGTACGGCGATCGCCAGCACCGCAACTGGCGGAAAAGTTTGCCCCACGGCGGCAATGGTTTCCACTATCGGCCTGAATTCCGCACCCCAGGATCGGGTTACCGCTACACCTGCCCCAACGCCAATAATGACAGCAATCAGGCTTGAAATGCCCACCAACGTGAAATGCGCCAGCGCCAGTGCCATAAAGCTCTCTTGCTGATAAACAGGACGCGGCAATTGGGGAAACAACGCGCTGAACAGTGTCTGGCTGTGGGGCAATCCCACCAGCAACACCAGGAACAGCGCAATGAGCCACAGCAGAGGATCAAACAGATGTTTCACTGTGCGGTGTCTCCGAAAGCAGATCGTGAAAATGCAACGTACCACGGGCCACGCCACGGGCATTAACCACCGGCAACACATCACAGCCACGGGCGACAAAAACAGATAACGCATCACGTAACGTCATCTCGTCCACCAACGGCTCACCGGCCAACTGTTCACCACGACGGGTAAAATCTCCCACCGTGCGCAATGACAGCAGTCTTACACCCAGTTCACTGTGGCCAAAAAAGGTCCGCACGAAATCATTCACCGGAGCCGTCAACATCGACAGCGGCGTGCCCTGCTGCACCACCTGGCCCGCATCCATTAACACCAGGTGCTCCGCCAGTCTCAGCGCTTCATCGATATCATGCGTCACCAACACGATGGTACGACCCAACAGACGGTGGATACGCGTCATCTCCTGCTGTAGCGCACTGCGTGTTACCGGATCCAGCGCGCCAAAAGGTTCGTCCATCAGCAGGACCTGAGGGTCAGCCGCCAGCGCGCGTGCCACACCGACCCGCTGCTGTTGGCCGCCGGAAAGCTGATGCGGATAGCGGTGACGCAAATCCGCTTCCAGCCCCAGCAACGCCATCAGTTCTTCTGTTCGGTCATCAATACGCGCACGTGACCACTTCTGCAGCTGTGGTACGGTGGCAATGTTCTGGGCGACAGTCCAGTGTGGAAATAAGCCAATCGACTGGATGGCATAGCCCATACGTCGTCTTAATTCCAGCACCGGCAGGCTACGGATCTCTTCCCCGGCAAAACGGATCTGCCCACTGTCATGCTCGACCAGCCGGTTGATCATTTTCAACGTGGTGGATTTCCCCGAACCGGAGGTCCCAATTAATACCGAAAAGCTCCCTTCGCCTAAATGCAGATTGAGATCGCTCACGGCCTGTTGCTGGTTATAGGTTTTATTGACATGGCTAAATTCAATCATCGTTTGTCACCTTCAGCAGCGCTAAGCCTAAATCAAACAGCGCATCAATCAGCACTGCCAGTACCACCACCGGAATCACACCCAGTAGCACTAAATCAACGGCGCTACTGAGCAGTCCCTGAAAGACCAACGCGCCAAATCCGCCAGCCCCAATCAATGCGGCAATGACCGCCATCCCCACCGTCTGTACCATCACCACCCGCAAACTACGCAGGAAAACGGGTAGCGCTAACGGAAGCTGCACCGAAAGAAAACGCTGACGCGCGCTCATCCCCATCGCCCGCGCACTTTCCATCACATCACGCGGAACCTGATTCAGCCCAGCCACCACGCCACGAACCAGTGGCAATAAGGCATACAGCACCAGCGCAATCAGCGCCGGCGTCAGGCCCGTTCCCGCTACGCCGAGCGAGCTAAGCCACGGGAAATGCTTAACCAGTCCGGCAAGCGGCGCGATCAACAAACCAAACAACGCGACGGAGGGGATCGTCTGGATGATATTCAGCACAGCAAATATTGGCCCCTGACGCGAAGCAGAAAAGGTGCACCAGATACCCAGCGGCACGCCAATACACAGCGCAGGCACCACAGTACCGAACAGAATAGTCAGGTGCTGCGCCAGAGCATCATCAAAGACATCATGGCGGTTGGCATATTCTTTGAGCAGAGAAAGATCGTTAAGGGTGCCGGTCAGCAGCAGCGCCACTGGCACAATGACAATTTGCGCATGCAGCACCCAGCGCCACAGCGGCTGAGCGGTGATACGCCGAATGGCGTCACTGCCAGCCAGCAACAACACCCCTACCCCAAGCCAGAAACCGCTCCCCAGGCTGGTTCTGGCGACAGAAGTTCCCGTCTGAGCCAGATGCGTTGCCGTTTTCCCGGCCATAAACAACGCCGCTATCACCAGTAACTGGACAACAACCAGCGTCAATACACTGCCGGATTTACCGGGTATGAAGCATAGAACCACGAGCAGTAAAAGTGTCGCCGCCAGTCCCCACGCCATGTGGGGCCAGACCTCCCAGAGTTGGCGACCTTCACCGGAAACCAGACGATTAGGGGCATAACTGATGAAAGGAAGCGCGGCTGCGGCCACGGTCAGAACCACCAGCAGCAACAGCACCCGATTAACGGATATCTTCGACACAACACGCACCTGCTGCAAATCCGTTACTTCACCCATCCTTTTTGCTTCAGGTAATCTGCCGCGACTTTTTTCGCATCCAGCCCCTCAACGGCGATACTGGCGTTGAGCTGCTGCAGCGTTTTTTCATCCAGGCTGGCAAATACCGGCTGTAGCCATTCCCCCATTTGCGGGTAGTCTTTCAGCACCGACTCACGCACGACGGGCGCTGGCGCGTAAATCGGCTGAACCCCTTTAGGATCGCTTAATGTTTGCAGCCCCAGCGCGGCAACAGGGCCATCGGTTCCGTAAGCCATTGCGGCATTAACTCCGGAGGTCTGCTGCGCCGCAGCTTTAATTGTCACTGCGGTATCGCCCCCTGCCAGCGACAACAATTGGTTCTGATTGAGTTTGAAGTCATACGCTTTTTCAAATGCGGGCAGCGCGTCTGCACGCTCAATAAACTCAGCAGAGGCCGCCAGTTTGAACGTCCCCCCCTCTTTCAGGTAGCGGCCTAAATCCGCAAGAGAGACAAGTTTGTTTTTTTCAGCGATATCCTGACGTACTGCAATAGTCCAGGTATTGTTGGCTGGCGCAGGCGTTAGCCAAATCAGTTTATTTTGCTCAGCGTCCAGTTTTTTCACTTTGTCGAAACCGGCCTGCGCATTTTTCCACGCGGGGTCGTTTTCATCTTTAAAAAAGAATGCGCCATTGCCGGTATATTCCGGATAAATATCCAGTTCACCGGAAGTGATGGCCCCACGCACCACGGGCGTAGTGCCCAGTTGTACTTTATTGACAGTTTTCACGCCGTGGCTCTCAAGCACCTGCAAAATAATATTGCCTAGCAGCGCCCCTTCGGTATCAATTTTTGACCCCACAGTGACGGGTGACGCGGCCTGTAAAGGCAAGCTTATCGTGGCCAGTAACGCCAGCGAACCCACCCATACCTTTGAGATTATCATGCTGCTCTCCTCATCCTTTTGCTGCCCTTTTCAGAGACTTGAGGAAAAAGCATAGTCGAAAAATCAGGGCTTAACCTGCAATTGGGGAGTAAGAGAGGGATTCGTTAACCGTAACGTGATGAGAAATAAGAAGCAGACGCGGCGCGTACGCCTAAAGATAAAGGCCGGAAACCCGGCCTTTATTCGCTAATCAATTACAGCAGCTCAAATTCGCCCTGCTTCACTCTGGCAGAATCCACGCCGATAAAGACGTTAAACTTGCCCGGTTCGGCATCGTATTGCATACGCTGATTCCAGAACTTCAGCGCTTCAATGTCTATCGGGAAGCTGACGGTCTGGGTTTCACCTGGCTTGAGGTTCACTTTCTCAAAACCTTTCAGCTGTTTGACCGGACGACTCATTGAAGCGGTCACATCCTGCAAATACATCTGAATAACCGTTGCACCTTCGCGCTTGCCGGTGTTGGTCACCTGCACGCTGGCCGTCACGGTCCCGTCACGCTTCATCGTTGGGGAGGAGAGCTTCACATCAGAAACCGTGAACGTGGTGTAGCTCAGACCATAGCCAAAGGGATACAACGGACCATTCGCTTCATCAAAGTAGCGCGACGTGTACTTGTTCGGCTTGTCCGCATTATACGGGCGACCGGTATTGAGATGGCTGTAATAGACCGGGATCTGTCCGACAGAGCGCGGGAAAGACATCGGCAGTTTACCTGACGGGTTGTAATCACCAAACAGCACATCGGCGATGGCGTTACCGCCTTCCGTCCCGGCAAACCAGGTTTCGAGGATCGCATCGGCCTGTTGATCTTCTTTAACCAACGCCAGCGGACGACCGTTCATCAGCACCAGCACCAGTGGTTTACCGGTTGCTTTCAGCGCGGCAATCAGGTCACGCTGACTCTGTGGAATAGTGATATCGGTGCGGCTGGAAGCTTCATGCGCCATACCCTGCGCTTCGCCGACTACCGCAACCACCACGTCAGACTGCTTCGCTGCGTTCACGGCTTCATCGATCATCGCCTGCGGCGAGCGCGGGTCAACCTTCACCGCCTCTTCATACAGATTGAGGAAATCGACAATGCCTTTGTCGTTGGTGATATTCGCCCCTTTGGCGTACAGCACTTTGCCCTTATCACCGACGGCATTTTTAATCCCAGTCAGTACCGTTACCGACTGATCGGCAACACCGGCAGCGGACCAACTGCCCATCACATCACGCTTGCTGTCGGCCAACGGACCGACGACTGCCACGGTGGCGGATTTTTTCAGCGGCAACGTTTCCAGACGGTTTTTCAGCAGCACCAGGCTTTCTCGCGCTACTTCACGCGCCTCTTTACGGTGCAAACGGCTTTCCGCGTTGGTGTCCTGTGGGTCAGATTCTTTGGCCCCCAGATGACTGTACGGGTCATTAAACAGCCCCATATCATATTTTACATTCAGTACATGACGCGCGGCATCATCGAGTTCCGCCATCGTAACCTTGCCCGACTTAATCAGCCCCGGCAGATACTTACTGTAATACTCATCGCTCATACTCATATTGATGCCGGACTTGATCGCCACACGCACCGCATCTTCAGGATCGGAGGCGGTACCGTGCTTAATCAGTTCCTTAATCGCGCCGTGATCGGAAACGGTAATACCCTTAAAGCCCCATTCATCACGCAGCACGTCTTTTAGCAGCCAGGCATCAGAGGTGGCGGGCGTCCCATTCAATGAATTAAGCCCCACCATCACCGCACCGCTACCGGCATCCAGTCCGGCCTTGTATGGCGGCATATAGTCGTTGAATAAACGCTGCGGACTCATATCCACAGTGTTGTACTCTTTTCCGCCCTCAACGGCGCCATAAGCAGCGAAGTGCTTGACGCTGGTCATCACTGAATACCTGTCGGCCGGGCTTTTCCCCTGCATCGCTTCCACCATGGTTTTGCCCATGATGGCGGTCAAATACGTATCTTCACCAAAACCTTCGGATGCACGGCCCCAACGCGGATCGCGAGAGACATCGACCATCGGCGCCCAGGTCATATTCAGACCATCGTCTGCGGCTTCATACGCAGAAATACGGCCAACGGTTCTGACCGCATCGAGATTAAAAGAGGACGCCAGGCCGAGACTTATCGGGAACACAGTACGTTGGCCGTGCAATACGTCGTAGGCAAAAAAGAGAGGAATTTTCAGGCGGCTGAGTTCCATCACCTGATCCTGCATCTTACGGATATCCTGGCGCGTGACGGTGTTAAAAATCGCCCCAACCTGTCCATCTTTGATCATTTCACGGATGGCTTCTTTCGGGTTATCAGGTCCGACGCTTATCAACCGCAATTGCCCAATTTTCTCATCCACGGTCATCTGTTTGAGTAAATCGGTCACAAACGCATCCCGCGCTTCAGGCGTCAGTGGATGGTTACCAAACAAGGTGTCCGCCAGCGCTGGTTGCAACGCCAGGCCCACAGCGACACCTACAGAACATAGCCATTTCATGTTGATTCTCTCTTAATTTCTACCCGACGAGGCAGCGAAAATATAACAAAAACCGCAGCTTGCCGTAAGCCTAAACGGGAGTGGGGAAGAAAGCTAAGGATATTCTCTGAATTTTCAAAACCAGCATGAATCAGTGGGATACAACACAGAGACAATGCGAATGAGAAAGCGTATTGTCATACATAGCGCTATGCTTGTTCCTGATATTGAGTCCCACCACAAGGAGTGGAGAATGTCTTCCATTACAACAATTGATAATAAAGCGTTTCTGACTGAATTGACCCGACTGGTCGGCCATTCACACCTGCTCACCGAACCGGCCAAAACTGCCCGTTATCGTAAAGGCTTCCGCTCGGGCCAGGGCGATGCGCTCGCCGTCGTATTCCCTGGCTCGCTATTAGAGCTGTGGCGTGTCCTCAACGCCTGCGTCTCGGCTGACAAAATAATCCTGATGCAAGCCGCCAATACCGGTCTGACCGAAGGCTCTACGCCTAGCGGCAATGATTACGATCGCGACATCGTTATCATCAGCACTCTGCGCCTCGATAAGCTGCACGTCATCGGCAACGGTGAACAGGTGCTGGCTTATCCCGGTACGACACTTTATTCGCTGGAAAAGGCGCTCAAACCTTTTGGCCGTGAACCGCATTCGGTGATCGGCTCTTCCTGTATCGGTGCTTCCGTGATCGGCGGTATCTGCAACAACTCTGGCGGATCGCTGGTGCAACGTGGTCCGGCATACACAGAAATGTCGCTCTTTGCACGCATTGACGAACAAGGTAAATTGCAGCTGGTCAACCATCTGGGTATCGAGCTGGGTCAGACTCCGGAGCAGATCCTGAGCAAACTTGATGACGAGCGGATCAAAGATGATGATGTCCAGCACGATGGGCGTCATGCACACGATCACGATTACATCACCCGCGTCAGAGATATTGAGGCCGATACGCCGGCACGCTATAACGCAGACCCTGAGCGTTTGTTTGAATCTTCTGGTTGCGCCGGAAAGCTTGCGGTGTTCGCCGTGCGCCTGGATACCTTTGAGGCTGAGAAAAACCAGCAGGTATTTTATATCGGTACCAACCAGCCAGAAGTGCTGACAGAAATCCGTCGTCATATTCTGGCCAAATTTGAACATCTGCCGGTCGCGGGTGAATATATGCACCGCGATATCTATGACATCGCCGAAACCTATGGCAAAGATACGTTTCTGATGATCGACAAACTCGGCACTGACAAAATGCCGTTTTTCTTTACGCTGAAAGGCCGCACCGATGCGATGCTGGAAAAAGTGAAAATTTTCCGCCCGCACTTTACCGACCGGGCGATGCAGAAGTTTGGCCATTTATTCCCCAGCCATTTACCGGCACGGATGAAAAGCTGGCGTGATAAATACGAACATCACCTGCTGTTAAAAATGGCCGGTGGCGGTGTAGCTGAAGCACAAAGCTGGCTGACTGAGTTTTTCAAAACTGCCGAAGGTGATTTCTTTGCCTGTACGCCGGAAGAAGGTAGCAAGGCATTTTTGCACCGCTTCGCAGCGGCGGGCGCGGCCATTCGATATCAGGCCGTCCATGCGGATGAAGTGGAAGATATTCTGGCGCTGGATATTGCGCTGCGTCGTAACGATACCGAATGGTATGAGCACCTGCCGCCGGAAATAGACAGCAAACTGGTGCACAAACTCTATTACGGCCACTTTATGTGCTATGTCTTCCATCAGGATTACATCGTGAAGAAAGGTGTGGATGCTCACGAACTGAAAGAGCAAATGCTAGTGTTACTGCGTGAGCGCGGGGCACAATATCCTGCAGAACATAACGTGGGGCATCTGTATAAAGCACTTGAAACATTGACGCGTTTTTATCGCGAAAACGACCCGACCAACAGTATGAATCCGGGTATTGGCAAAACCAGTAAGCAGAAGTACTGGAAAGAATCGTAGGCCCGATAAGCGTAAGCGCCATCGGGCACGTTGCCGGGGGCGCTTCGCTTGCCCGGCCTACGGTTTAATCGTTTTGCGCGGTTTGCTCACCTGTCGCTGAACCCGCTGCCGCCATCTGTGCGGCTTTTTGCTTTTTATAGCTCAGCGCCGCGGCCGGAACAGGCATCACCTTGCCGGTTTCGATCCAGGTGCGTAAACGACTGGCATCAGCAAAGTGGGTATATTTGCCAAAGGCATCCATGACCACCAGCGCTACCGGCTTGTTATTAATAACCGTACGCATCACCAGGCAGTGACCAGCGGCATTAGTAAACCCAGTTTTGGTGAGCTGAATGTTCCAGTTATCACGGTACACCAGATGGTTGGTGTTACGGAACGGCAACGTATAAGCCGGATTAGCAAAGGTCGCCATGTCTTCACGCGTCGTACTCAACTGACCAATCAGCGGATACTGCTTGCTGGCAATCAGCAGTTTAGTTAAATCACGCGCCGTCGAGACGTTATGAATCGATAACCCGGTCGGTTCCACAAAGCGCGTCTGGGTCATTCCCAACGACTTCGCCTTCGCATTCATCGCCTTGATAAATGCGTTATAACCGCCCGGATAGTGGTGCGCCAGGCTTGCCGCTGCGCGGTTTTCTGAGGACATCAGCGCCAGTAGCAGCATATTCTTACGACTGATCTCACTGTTCAGACGCACACGAGAGTAGATGCCTTTCATTTCCGGCGTCTGACTGATGTCAACTTTCAGTTTTTCATCCAGCGGCAGTCGTGCATCAAGCACCACCATCGCCGTCATTAATTTGGTAATCGACGCAATCGGACGCACGAGGTCCGGGTGGTTCGAATAGATAACTTTGTTGGTATTCAGATCAACAATCATCGCACTACCAGAAGCAATCTCAGGTTGAGATGCCGCTGCAGTAGTCGCCGTTTTCGCTACGGCTTGGGGTGCAAAAGGAACGGCCAGCACCAGGGCAAGACTTAATAATGAAACTCGGAATTTCAGCATGATGAGGTTTCTGATAATGGTTCACGCACGTCATAACGCACACCGCCTGAAATAAGGATTATCTCAGGCTAGCTCTGGCATCATAGCGATCCGGCAGGTTTGCCGCTACAGAAGAATCATCTCGAAATGCTGCGTTGCTGACTTTTACGCCAACAACGCAGCACAGACAGGTTGTACGCCTAGAACAATCGGTACCCGTAACCCCACAGGATCACCGTAATCGCCAGCAGAACCTCCAGCACCAGCACGCCAATCGCCAGCGTTGAACTGGAAAAGCTCAGCCCTTCTTCTTTAGTGATATTCAGGAACGTTGGAATACCGAGATAGAGTAAATAGCCGGTGTAAAACAGCGCGATGGTTCCCACGAGCGCACACAGCCAGACCAGCGGATACAGCGCCACCAGCCCGCTTAAAAACAGCGGCGTGGCAACATATCCGGCAAAGACCATACAATGCGCCAGCGACGGGCGTCGCGAGTAATTACGCGCCATCCACCAGATAACTCTGCCCATGATGGCCACACCCGCCAGCATCACGCCGTAAAACAGAATTGCCATCGCAAATCCGGTAAACAGGGATAACTTCAGTATATTGCCGTCGCCAAAATTCCAGCCAATTTGCGTGGTGCCAATAAACGCACAAATCACCGGGATTGCCGCCATCAGCAGTACATGGTGGGTATAGTGATGCGAAACACTTTCGTTTTCGCTGTTGATCACGTGCATTTCACGATCGGGATGGGAAAACAGCCCCCAGACATGGTTCATACCGCCCCCTTCTTGTCAGCTCCGGACCTCAACACTTCAAGTATAATTCAGCTTTTGATTATTTTATGTACACATGAAAAATACCGATACGCTGAGTTGCTGCTTTTCCGGCATGAACTATTCACTGGGTGTATGCTATGGAACGTGGAGGTCATACAACGTATGGATATAACGCATTATGTTGAGCAATACGGCTATGCGGCGCTGATTATTGGCAGCCTTGCCGAAGGCGAAACCATTACCTTGCTAGGCGGTGTTGCTGCGCATCAGGGAATTCTTAAATTTCCGCTGGTGGTACTCTCCGTCGCGTTGGGTGGGATGATTGGCGATCAGTTACTCTTCTTACTTGGGCGTCGTTTTGGCGGCAAAATCTTACGTCGTTTCTCGCGTCATCGGGCAAAAATCCACTACGCGCAGAAGATGATCCAACGGCGTCCCTACCTGTTTGTGGTCGGCACGCGCTTTATGTACGGTTTTCGCGTCATTGGCCCGTTGCTGATTGGGGCCAGCCACCTGCCACCGAAGATTTTCATCCCACTGAATATCCTGGGGGCGTTTGTCTGGGCATTGCTGTTTACCACGCTCGGCTATGTGGGCGGTGAAGTGATTGCCCCATGGTTGCATAGCCTCGACCAGCATATTAAACATGGGGTGTGGTTGGTTCTGGTTATCGGCGTTGTAGTGGCTGCCCGCTGGTGGATGAAACGGCGAAGTAAACGCAAAGAACACGCAAATTGACCCGACAGAGGCTTCTGCCGGGTCAGACTATCAGGAGGCGCGGTAACCGCCGCCCAGTGCGCTGGTCAGCTGTATAGAAGCATCCAGCCACTGTCCCTGTAGAACCAGACCATTAAGCTGTTCGCGTAATGCCGGAATTTTGGCCTCGCTAACCCGGGAACCTGCAATGATACCGGCGCTATATCGTGCCTGCGCAAGCCCCACGACGCGCTGTGCGTCATGTTCAATTTGCTGCTGATGCTGGTTCTTCTGCGCCAGCGTTTCTACCTGTGATGCCGCACGCGCCACGTCATTCACCGCATCGACCACTGCCTTGTTGTAATTTGCCACCGTCAGGTTACTCTGCGCTTTCGTGATATCGAGATTCGCATTCAGTCTGCCGCTATCAAAAATAGGCAGCGTCAGTCCAGCCGTCACGCCCATCTGCTGTGCGGAATGGCGGAACAAATCGCTCAGATGCAGCGCATCCTGCTGTAAAAACGCCATCAGGTTAACGTCCGGATAGAATGCCGCTTTTGCCGCATCAATGCTGCTCAGCGATGACTCGATGTACCAATGCGCGGCCTGTAAATCAGGGCGGCGGGCCAGCAGCGAATAACCAAGCTGTGACGGTAGCTGGCTTTCTACCGCCGGTAGCGTCGTTGCTTTAAGCTTCATGACGGAAGATTGCGAGTTGGTCAGTGCGCTCAGCCGCGCCTCTATCACCTTCATTTTGCCGCTGACATCGTTCAGCTGCTGCTCCGTTTTACTGGAATCGATATCCGTTTCAACACCTTCGACAGAAGAGGTAATCCCGTTTTGATACAGTTGACGATCGACGGTGATGACGTTCTGTTGCTCGGTTTTAATCTGCGTCAGCACGGTTTTAAGCGCCGCCTGTGTCTGCCACTCCCAGTACAAACGCGATACGCCGCTCGCCAGTAGCTGGCGAGTTTGCTCACGTTCAGCCTCACGCGCTTTCACCTCGCCAATACGCGCCGCCACTTCAGCCCGGTTTTTACCCCACAGATCCAGGTTCCAGCCTGCGGTTAAGCCAAAGGTTCCATTGGTGTACCACGGCCCGGTCGTGCCTGCAGCAGGATCGGTAATGGCAAATGGTCCCATTAAACCTTCTGCCGACATTCTTTGACGTTCAACGTCTGCGGAAAAATCAACTTCTGGACCATCCTGCGCCTTAACCGCTTTAGCCTGCGCTTCTGCCAGTTGAATGCGCTGTTCTGCTACCTGCATGTCTGGAGAATTCTTCAGGGTGCTGTCAATCAACGCATTCAGCTGTGGATCGTGATACGCCTTCCACCATTGGCTGTCCGGCCAACCATTTTTTAATGCCGCGGGCAACGCGGAGTCAACGTTCACAGCGGGCGTCTGCTGTGACAGCGATTGACGATTGTCATGCATAGGTGCACAACCGACCATCAAAATAAGCAGCGGCAAACATGCCGTTGCAACAAGAACAGAGTTACGATTCATGGGAATATACAGGTAAGAAAAGATGCACAGAGAGTACGACTTATCGCATTCTCTTTTTTAGTTACGCGTGGCAATACATCTTTTGAAATAAAATCACATAGTAAAAAAACATATACATGGTAAATGGTTCTGTCAAAATAATTCCAATAAATTATAAATGGAGGCGTAATGTCACAAAATATCTATGATGACCCGACATTCTTTGCCGGATATGCCACGCTGGATCGTTCAGTAAAGGGACTCGACGGCGCACCAGAGTGGCCAACAATACAAGCCATGTTCCCTCCCCTACAGGGAAAAAATATTCTTGATTTAGCTCACTGGCACTGCATTATTTGCACGATATAGAACGATTATTGCAAACCATTTACCAATCATTAATACCGTGCGGAATGCTGGTTTTCTCCGCTGAACATCCTATTTATACCGCGCCGCTCAGCCAGGGGTGGATTAAAGATAAAACCAGGTTTGGATGAATGGGGTCCATCGGTTGAACAAATTGCCGCCATCCGGCAATAAATCAGGCAACACTTGTGATGGCCTGAATCGCGCGTGCAATATCCGGTGAATTATTCAAAGCCCGAATTTCCTGAAACAGTTCTGTCGCTTCAACATATTCTTTACGAAGATAGCCCAGCCACTGTTTGATACGCGCCACATGATACAGCCCGGTATCACCTTGTTTTTCCAGTCGGGTATATTTTTGCAGTAACGTCACGACTTCAGGCCATGGCATACGCGGTTCATTATATTTCACCACGCGACTCAAATTCGGGATATTAAGCGCACCGCGCCCGATCATGACGGCATCGCATCCGCTGATGGCCATACAGTCCTGTGCGCTTTGCCAGTCCCAGATCTCACCATTCGCGATAACCGGGATATTGAGACGCTGGCGAATCTCGCCAATGGCCTGCCAGTTAATGTACTCGGCCTTATAGCCCTGTTCTTTGGTTCGACCGTGTACCACCAACTCGCTGGCACCGGCCTGCTGGACGGCATCAGCAATTTCGAATTGCCTGTCACTGCTGTCCCAGCCCAGACGCACTTTTACCGTCACCGGTAAATGGGCCGGAACCGCATCACGCATGGCCTTAGCGCCACGGTAAATCAGCTCAGGGTCCTTCAGTAACGTTGCGCCGCCGCCGCTGCCATTCACCAGTTTCGACGGGCATCCACAATTTAGATCGACGCCATACGAACCCAGCTCAACCGCGCGGGCTGCATTTTCTGCCAGCCACTGCGGATACTGCCCCAGCAGTTGTATACGCACCGGCGTACCGGATGTCGTGCGGCTGGCGTTAAGAAGTTCAGGGCAAATGCGGTGAAAGACTTTTACCGGCAGTAGTTGATCTACCACGCGAACAAATTCGGTGATACAGAGATCATAATCATTTACTTCAGTCAGCAGCTCGCGCACCAGTGAGTCGAGCACGCCTTCCATCGGCGCCAGTAAAACACGCATATTGTTACCCGCAAAAAAGAGAGGCGCTATGGTAACGTCTCTATGCAGGAGATTAAAGCGTCTCAGCGCCGGGCACAGATTTGGTTATGCTGATTGGGGGCATTGCCTGATGTTCCTGATATCTATTTCCACTATGCTTAGAATTCATGATGTGATCGGTAGCACGTTTTAAAGTTTAATTGTATGATGAATCAGTCTCGTCAAGGGTTTCAATTATGAGCAAGTCACTGAACATTATCTGGCAATATTTACGCGCATTCGTCCTCATTTATGCCTGCCTCTACGCAGGTATTTTTCTTGCATCACTGCTGCCTATAACGATTCCAGGCAGCATTATCGGCATGCTGATTCTGTTTGTATTACTGGCATTACAGATCTTACCAGCAAAATGGGTAAACCCAGGGTGCTACGTACTGATTCGTTACATGGCCCTGCTGTTTGTCCCGATTGGCGTGGGGATCATGCAGTACTTTGACTTGCTACGCGCACAATTTGGTCCGGTCGTGGTGTCCTGCACCATCAGTACACTGGTCGTATTCCTGGTAGTGAGCTGGAGCTCGCACATTGTTCACGGCGAACGCAAAATCGTTGGCCAAAAAGGGTCTAAACAATGATGTCGTATATCTGGTGGTCGTTACCCCTCACCCTGGCGGTATTTTTTGCTGCACGTAAGCTGGCAGCGCGATTTAAAATGCCGCTATTGAACCCGTTGCTGGTCGCCATGGTGGTGATTATTCCCTTTCTGATGCTGACCGGTATCCCCTACGATCACTACTTCAAAGGCAGCGAGGTGCTGAACGATTTACTGCAACCTGCTGTCGTCGCGCTAGCCTATCCGTTATATGAACAGCTGCACCAAATCCGTGCCCGCTGGAAATCCATTATCGCAATCTGTTTTGCCGGGAGCGTTGTGGCGATGGTAACAGGTACAACAATCGCTTTGTTGATGGGCGCATCACCGCAAATTGCCGCGTCTATTATGCCTAAATCGGTAACCACGCCTATTGCTATGGCTGTGGGTGGCAGTATTGGTGGTATTCCGGCAATCAGCGCAGTGTGCGTCATTTTTGTCGGTATCCTCGGCGCCGTATTTGGCCATACCCTGCTTAATGCGATGCGTATTCGCACCAAGGCCGCTCGTGGGCTGGCCATGGGCACCGCTTCGCACGCCCTGGGCACGGCTCGTTGTGCAGAACTGGACTACCAGGAAGGCGCGTTTAGCTCACTGGCGCTGGTGATTTGCGGGATTATTACCTCATTGGTTGCCCCATTCCTGTTCCCGGTTATCCTGGCAGTGGTTGGCTAATCTGCATTTTTAAGCTGTTTATTTGCGATGCGTTGCACATTTTTCATTTAAGTTTCATCAGTTGCATAAACAATGAGATTTGGATCACATATAAAGCCCTATCAGGCCCGTAAACTACGGTTCCATTACATTGTTATGAGGCAACGCCATGCATCCACGTTTTCAAACTGCTTTTGCCCAACTCGCGGATAACTTGCAATCAGCCCTGGCCCCTATTCTGGCGGATGTACATTTCCCCGCCATGCTGACGGCTGAGCAGGTTTCTTTGCTGAAACGCGAATCGGGACTGGACGAAGACGCGCTGGCATTCGCTCTGCTGCCTTTAGCTGCGGCCTGCGCGCGTACTCCGCTGTCCAACTTCAACGTTGGCGCAATCTCACGAGGTATCAGCGGAACCTGGTATTTCGGTGGGAATATGGAGTTTCTTGGTGCCACAATGCAGCAAACCGTTCACGCCGAGCAGAGCGCCATCAGCCATGCCTGGTTACGTGGCGAAAAAGGACTCGCTGCGATTACCGTCAACTACACCCCTTGCGGGCACTGCCGTCAGTTTATGAATGAGCTGAACAGCGGACTGGATTTACGTATTCACCTGCCTGGGCGTGAACCACACGCACTACGCGACTATCTGCCGGACGCTTTTGGGCCAAAAGATCTCGACATCAAAACGCTGTTGATGGATGACCAGGATCACGGCTTCGCGCTGCAAGGCGATGCGCTGACCCAGGCGGCGATTGCCGCCGCCAACAGATGCCACATGCCGTACAGCAAATCCCCGAGCGGCGTGGCGCTGGAGTGTAAGGATGGTCAAATTTTCAGCGGCAGTTATGCTGAAAACGCCGCCTTCAACCCAACGCTGCCACCGTTGCAGGGTGCATTAAACCTGCTGAGTCTGAACGGTTACGACTATCCGGACATTCAACGTGCGGTGCTGGCAGAAAAAGCGGATGCGGCGCTTATCCAGTGGGACGCGACATCTGCCACTCTGAATGCGCTGGGCTGCGACAATATCGAGCGCGTACTACTCGGTTAATGGTTTCAATAACGCCAGTTCGTAGGCTGGATAAGGTGTTTACACCGCCATCCGGCAATACGCAGAATGCCTAAAATCCCCTCAATCAGACTGCTGTTTCTTGCGCTCCGCCGTTGGGTACAGTAGCCTGATTGAAATTCCATCCAAATAACGAGTTTTCTGCATGTTAAAGCGCGTGTTTTACAGCCTGTTAGTCCTGGTAGGCTTGCTGCTGTTGACTGTGCTTGGACTCGACAGATGGATGAGCTGGAAGACGGCCCCCTATATCTATGACGAATTACAGGATCTCCCCTACCGTCAGGTTGGCGTTGTCCTCGGCACGGCAAAATACTACCGTACCGGCGTCATCAATCAGTATTATCGCTACCGCATTCAGGGCGCATTAAATGCGTATAACAGCGGCAAAGTAAACTATCTGCTACTTAGCGGCGACAACGCGCAGCAAAGCTATAACGAACCGATGACGATGCGTAAAGACTTGATTGCCGCGGGCGTCGATCCCGCTGACATCGTGCTTGATTACGCAGGATTCCGTACGCTTGATTCGATTGTACGCACCCGCAAAGTATTCGATACCAACGATTTCATCATCATTACCCAGCGATTCCACTGTGAGCGAGCGTTGTTTATTGCGCTACATATGGGGATTCAGGCCCAGTGTTATGCGGTACCTTCGCCAAAAGATATGCTTACCGTGCGGGTGCGCGAATTCGGTGCTCGCTTTGGTGCGCTGGCCGATCTCTACCTTTTTAAACGCGAGCCACGTTTTTTAGGTCCGCTGGTGCCCATCCCGACCATGCATCAGGTACCTGACGATGCTCAGGGATATCCGGCAGTCACTGCAGAACAATTACTCGAATTACAAAAGAAACAAGGAAAATAAGCATGGATGTACAAACTCTCTTCGTCGTATTGGCCTTTCTGCTCATTCCCCTCTTTTGTTTCCGTGAAGCCTGGAAAGGCTGGCGTACTGGCGCGGTAGATAAAATTAAGAAGAATGCGCGTGAGCCGGTTTATGCCTACCGGAATGAAGCCCCATTACAGTTCTGGTCTTATGTATTAGTTTATGCCGGATGCGGATGTTTATCTTTCGGTATGGTTATTTATTTAGTCTTTTATCGCTAAAGAGATTACCGTTATATTAGCACTTGAGAATAGCTAATATTATGATAATGGTTACCATTTCAATATAAGGGATTAATGCTGCCCGCCAGCATTTCCCTCAAACTATCTTCTATTTGTGAATCCTTTCACAGAATACTCTTCCTGCAGTGCTTAGCCTTAAGAATAGCCTTTCACTTTTTATATTTTGTTATTAACGGTTTGCCTTAATTTACTCAAGCATTAAGGAAGAAAATATGCCACAACAAAATTATCTGGATGAGCTCACGCCTGCTTTTACCCCTTTATTAGCCATAAAAGAGGCTTCCCGCTGTTTATTATGTCACGATGCCCCTTGTAGCCAGGATTGCCCGGCGCAAACCGACCCGGGGAAATTTATTCGCTCCATTTATTTCCGTAATTTTAAAGGCGCAGCCGAAACTATCCGCGAAAATAATGCGCTCGGTGCGGTGTGCGCTCGAGTTTGCCCAACCGAAAAATTATGCCAGCGCGGGTGTACGCGTTCAGGAATTGATAAACCTATCGATATCGCGCGTCTGCAGCGCTTTATTACCGATTTTGAACAGCAAACCGCGATGAAAATCTATCAGCCGGCAACAAAAACGCTGGGTAAGGTCGCCATTATCGGTGCAGGTCCGGCAGGATTACAGGCCAGCGTAACGCTGAGCAATCTTGGTTATGACGTCACCCTCTTCGAAAAACAGGCTCAGCCAGGCGGCTGGTTGCGCTATGGCATCCCAGAGTTTCGTTTGCCGCATTCGGTTTTGGATCATGAAATTGCCCGTATCATTGAAATGGGAGTGACCATCACGTGCAATTGCGAAGTTGGCCATGCCCTTTCCATTGAGCAACTCAAAGCTGAATATCGCGCTGTACTGGTTACCGTAGGGATGTCTTATGGTTCAACGTTACCTCTGTTTGAGAGAGCGAATCACGTTGAAATTGCCGTCGATTTCCTGCAGCGCGCCCGACAAGCCAGCGGCGATATTACCGTCGCAAAAAGTGCATTGATCATCGGCGGCGGCGATGTGGCGATGGATGTCGCCAGTACACTGAAACTGCTGGGCTGCCCGTCCGTCACCTGTGTCGCGCGTGAAGAACTAGCCGAATTCCCTGCCAGCGACAAAGAGTTCAACAGCACCCAGGCATTAGGGGTATCAATTATTGACGGTTTCACGCCTGTGGCGGTTAGTGGAAATCGCGTAACCTTTAAGCACGTACGCCTGCCAGGAGAACTCTCGTTTGAAGCCGAACATATTATTCTTGCCGTCGGTCAACATGCGCAGCTTGATGATTTTGCCGCGTTAAAGCCACAGCGCAATCTTATCGATACGCACAATTACCAAACCGCCGATCCGGTTATGTTTGCCGCGGGCGATATTGTTAAAGGCGATAAAACCGTTGTATACGCCGTGAAAACCGGAAAAGAAGCCGCTCAGGCCATTCATCACTATTTAGAGGGAGCTTGCTCATGTTAACGAAAGATCTTTCTATTACCTTTTGCGGCGTCAAATTTCCCAACCCGTTCTGCCTCTCTTCTTCTCCGGTAGGCAACTGCTATGAGATGTGCGCCAAAGCCTATGATAGCGGCTGGGGCGGCATTGTTTTTAAAACGATCGGGTTCTTTATTGCCAATGAAGTCTCCCCGCGCTTTGACCATCTGACCAAAGAAGATACCGGCTTTATTGGCTTCAAAAACATGGAGCAAATTGCCGAGCATCCGCTGGAGGAGAATCTGGCTGCTATTCGGCGACTGAAACAAGACTACCCGGATAAGGTCCTGATTGCGTCGATCATGGGTGAAAACGAAGAACAGTGGCAGGAACTGGCCCGCCTGGTTGAAGAGGCAGGTGCCGACATGATCGAGTGTAACTTCTCGTGCCCGCAAATGACCTCGCATGCTATGGGCAGCGATGTAGGACAAAGCCCTGAGCTGGTTGAAAAATATTGTCGGGCAGTGAAACGCGGCTCGTCTCTGCCAATGCTGGCTAAAATGACGCCGAATATTGGTGATATGTGTGAAGTGGCGCTGGCGGCAAAACGCGGAGGTGCGGACGGTATCGCGACCATCAATACGGTTAAATCCATCACTAATATCGACCTGAACAGGAAAATCGGAATGCCGGTTGTCAACGGTAAATCCAGTATTTCCGGCTACTCCGGCAAGGCCGTCAAGCCTATCGCCCTGCGATTTATCCAACAGTTGCGCACGCATCCCGAACTGCGCGATTTCCCGATTAGCGGCATCGGGGGAATTGAGACCTGGGAAGATGCCGCCGAGTTTTTACTGTTAGGCGCGGCCACGCTGCAGGTGACCACCGGGATCATGCAGTATGGCTATCGGATTGTGGAGGACATGATCAGCGGGCTGTCACATTACCTCGCCGATCAAGGGTTTGATTCACTGGAGGAGATGGTGGGGCTTGCTAATAGCAATATCATCCCCGCCGAGGAGCTTGACCGTAGCTACATCGTTTATCCGAACATCCATCTGGATAAATGCGTTGGCTGTGGGCGCTGCTACATCTCATGTTACGACGGTGGGCATCAGGCGATGGAATGGAATGAGGAAACCCGTACACCACACTGCAATACGGAAAAATGTGTGGGATGCTTATTGTGCGGTCACGTTTGCCCGGTAGCCTGTATTGATCTGGGCGAGGTGAAATTTAAACCTGGCGAGAATGCACATGCGTTAACGTTGTAACGCAGATAAAAAAGCCCGGTGCAGATTGCGCTGCACCGGGCTTTTTACATTGTACGATTACTTCTTACGCGCGTATTTCAGTGAATCCAGCGCGACCGCGAAGATGATAATGCCGCCCTTGATAATATACTGCCAGTAAGGGTTTACGCCGATGTAGGTCAGACCGTAGTTGATGACGGTGAAGATAATCACACCGGTCACCACGCCAAACACGGTTCCTACCCCGCCGCTAAACGACACGCCGCCAACCACGCACGCGGCAATCGCATCCAGCTCATACATAAAGCCGAGGTTGTTGGTCGCCGAGCCAATACGCCCAGCTTCGAGCAAACCACCAAAAGCATAGAACACGCCAGACAACGCATAGATGATCAGCAGGTTCAGCGCGACGTTTACCCCGGACACTTTCGCCGCTTCAGGGTTACCGCCGATAGCGAAAATATTTTTACCAAAACGGGTCTTGTTCCACAGCACCCATACAAAGGCCACGGCAATCAAGGCATAGAAAGTAATGTAGGAGAGTCGGAAACTGCCCAGCGCAATAAAGCCCTGCGCAAAGGTTGAGAACCCGCTGTCAAAGCCAGAAATTGGCGATGCGCCGACGAAGTCGTAGTACAGGGAGTTGATCCCGTAAACGATAATCATCGTACCGAGGGTGGTAATAAATGGCGTCACGTTCAGGTAAGCAATGATAATACCGTTCACCAGACCGATAATGGCACCAATCACGCAGACAATCAGCACCACCACGATGATTGGCATCGTCGCCATTTCCGGGAACACCTTGTTGGCGTTCTCCATCGACTGCAGCAGGGTTGCCGCCACAACCGCCGCCAGCCCGACCTGACGCCCTGCAGACAGGTCGGTCCCCTGGGTAACAATCAGCCCGGCTACGCCCAATGCGATAATAATACGCACCGAGGATTGCGTCAGAATATTACTCAGGTTCAGTAAACTTAAGAAAGTGGGATCCTGGAAAATAATAATCGCCAGCAAAACCAAAAGAACAACGTAAATTCCGCCTTCTTTCAGATAAGTAAGAAAACTTTTCTTATTTAACGCACTCATGAGGAGCCCCTAATCTTAAAGGTGCAAAGACGCAAGACGGAGGATTTCGTTTTGCGTTGTGGTTTTGGTTTCAACAATTCCAGCGACGAGGCCATTGCTCATCACCAGAATACGATCGGTAATACCTAACAACTCCGGCATTTCAGAGGAAATAATAATGATCCCCTTTCCTTTTTTCGCCAGTTCAGCAATCAACTGATAAATCTCAAATTTCGCGCCGACATCGATACCGCGTGTAGGTTCATCCAGCATCAGGATTTCAGGCTGCGTTAACAACCAACGGCCAATGACCACCTTTTGCTGATTACCACCAGAAAGCGAACCTATTTGCGTACGATGCCCTGGCGTTTTTACCCTCATCGAGTCAATTACCCACTGGGTATCGCTCTTCATGCGGGAATTATCCAGCAGGCCGACTTTATTTTTATAGTTCTGGATATTGGAGATTAACGAGTTAAAACCAATGTCCAGATAGGCATAAATACCGGTTGAGCGACGCTCTTCGGTGACCAGCGCAAAACCATGGTTAATCGCTTCATTCGCGCTGTGGTTATTGATTTTTTTGCCGTGGAGCGTAATCGTGCCCGATGATTTCTCACGAATGCCAAACAACGTTTCAACAATATCGGTGCGTTTCGCGCCAACCAGGCCGGCAATGCCGAGAATTTCCCCTTTATGGAGATCAAAAGAGATATCACGAATCGACGGCTGACGCAGAGAAGTCAGGTTACGCACTTCCAGAATCACTTCTCCCGGCTTGTTCTCTTTATCCGGGAAACGTTGGTTCAGTGAGCGTCCGACCATCATGGCGATGATCTTATCCATGTCCAGCCCTTCCAGCGGCTGGGTCGCAATCCATTGACCATCACGCAGCACGGTAATTTCATCACACAGTTGAAATATTTCTTCCATTTTGTGAGAAATATACACAATCCCGCACCCACGCTCTTTCAGCTTACGGATGATGGTAAACAGATGATTAACCTCTTTCTCGGTTAACGATGAGGTCGGTTCATCCATAATGACGATTTTGGCGTCATACGAAAATGCTTTCGCAATTTCAATCATCTGCATTTGCGAAACGGATAATGTGCCGACGCGCGCACGCGGATCGATATCAATATCCAGTTCATCAAATATCGCTTTGGTATCGCGGTACATTTTTTCCTGATCGACAAACATACCTTTGGTGGGATAGCGTCCCAGCCACATGTTGTCCATCACAGAGCGTTGTAATACCAGGTTTAATTCCTGGTGTACCATCGAAATACCATTCTCAAGCGCTTCCTTAGCAGAATGAAAATCGATTTCTTTACCCTGAAATAAAATACTACCGGAATCTTTTTGATAGATCCCAAAAAGACATTTTAATAATGTTGACTTTCCAGCGCCATTCTCGCCCATCAGAGCATGAATAGAATGTGGGCGGACTTTTAAATTGACATTATCAAGAGCCTTAACGCCGGGAAAGGACTTGTTGATGCCGCTCATTTCCAACAAGTATTCGCCTGACGACTGAGTATTAGTGCTGACCATAATTATACCTTGTTGGCCTTGCAGAGTGCGCAATTAAGGGCGCAATGAAATTGCGCCCACAGACGGAGTATTTATTTGTTGGTGAACTCTGCCAGATTATCTTTATCGACACCTACATATGGAACGCGAACAATTTTGTTCTCAATTTTCCAGTTGGTGCCGTCTGCCGCGCCTTTGCCATCAGCCAGGTTTTTCGCCAGATCGAAGGTGGCTTTCGCCTGGTTGTTTGCATCGTTCAGCACGGTACCGGCCATAGCGCCAGATTTCACCAGTGCCAGGGCTTCAGGCAGCGCATCGACGCCAAATACCGGGACGCTGGTTTTGTTGTGTGCTTTCAGCGCTTCAACTGCGCCCATTGCCATCGCATCGTTGTTGGCGATAACCACTTCGATTTTGTTTGCGTTAGGACCGGACATCCACGCATCCATCTTATCTTTCGCCTGAGCGGTATCCCACATTGCAGTATCTAACTGCAGTTGTTCAGTTTTGATGCCTTTATCGTTCAGCTCTTTAATTACGTAGGTCGTACGAGCTTCGGCATCCGGGTGTCCCGGTTCGCCTTTCAGCAGAACAAACTGAATTTTGCCATCTTTGTTCAGATCCCAGTTCGGGTTAGCGGCCCAGTGCTTGGCAATCAAGTCACCCTGAATAATCCCGGACTCTTTAGAGTCGGTACCGACATAATAGGCTTTGTCATAGCTGTCCAGCGCTTTACGGGAAGGCTCTTTGTTGAAGAACACAATCGGTACGTTCTGACCGCGTGCTTTTTCAATGACCGTTCCTGCTGCTGCCGGGTCAACCAGGTTGATAGCCAGTGCTTTAACGCCTTTTGCCAACAACACATCAATCTGATCGTTCTGTTTGGACTGATCGTTTTGCGAGTCATTCATCAGCAACTGTACATCCGGCGCCGCTTTGGCATCTTTTTCAATAGCCTTACGTACCACAGACATAAAGTTATCGTCATATTTATAGATAGTCACACCAATGCGGGTATCAGCAGCGTGCGCAGCCGCGCCGAATAACATGCTTGCCATTACAGCAGACAGGGTCAACACCTTCTTATTCATGGTATCTCCGGTTTTATTATGCAGGGTAGTGCTTGAGATAAATGCTCGGCAGGCAGAACGTTACTGAAGTGTTACTGAACGCCGAAGCTCACTTTTAAAAATATTTCTTCCGTGTCTGGCAACGCTCCAAAAACAGGCTTTAATTGTTGTTTAAGACGCCTATACCTCGATGAAAGTGATTATTCACCGTTACATAGTAGTTACAGCGCAACAAACAGTGTCATCATAGCTATCGCATTGTTAAGATACTGTGAATTTACTCACATATTGAAAGCGGTTACATAGCCCGACATTATCAGTTAGTGATCGGTGCCGCATTCTGCCGCAAAGCCACAGAATGACGTCGCACCAGCGTCGGCATAAAGCAATGTGTTGCGTCAGGATCCAGCGTTCCCGCCGCGCCTTGTAGCGCAAGCTCAGTGGCCATTTTTGCCATAGAAGCAATGGGATAGCGCACCGTTGTCAGCTGCGGGTCAGTGTAACGTGCGATAGGAATATCGTCGAAACCAATGATAGATAGATGTAATGGAATGGCGATGCCGTTGTCTTTTAGCGCGGTCAGCGCGCCAGCGGCCATATTGTCGTTGTAAGCGAAGACTGCCGTCAGTTGCAGGTTACGTCCCAGTAGTTCCACCATTGCGGACTCTCCGCCCTGCATATCCGGTGAACCGGTACCTATCCAACTGTCTGCCGGGGTAACCCCCTGTTCTTTCAGGGCACTTAGCCACCCTTCTTTACGCATTGCATCGTCCTCAATGCGGTGACTTGATGCCAGGTAACCAATACGTTGATGCCCATTATTCAGCAGCATACGGGTTGCCATTTTAGCCCCGCTAATATTATCCAGACAGACGCAACGATGCGCGTAGCCCGGCACAATGCGGTTGATCAGCACCATGCCAGGGATCTGATCCATGAACTCGGCCAGCTCGCGATCGCTCAACGCTTTCGAGTGAACAATCAGTGCGTTACAACGCTGACGAATCAGTACCTCAATGGCATGACGTTCTTTTTCAGCCTCATGGTAGCTGTTGCCAATCAGGACGTACTTCTGATGCTGTTGAGCAACCATATCCACGGCCTTGACCAGCGCGCCAAAAAATGCGTCTGAAACATCCATCACCACAACGCCAATCGTGTCGCTCACCTGCGTCGCCAGCGCTTGCGCGTTGGCATTCGGTCGATAGCCGAGCTGAGTGACCGCCTTCATTACCGCTTCACGCGTATCGGGACTCACCAGCGCGCTGTTGTTCAGTACGCGGGAAACAGTCGCGACAGAAACGCCAGACTGTCGTGCCACATCACGGATGGTTACCATATTCACTACCCTGTTTAAGATGCGGTTACCCGCAGACACCCCAGGCTGGGTATTTTGTCAGCACAACGAAACGGACTGCGTGAGTGATGTCACAGGAATGAAAGCGCTTACATCCATTTTGTTAATGAATGTGATCCAGATCGTTATCTGGATGTTCGCGGTAATGATGCCCCTGACGCACGCAGGGTTAATTGACGCCATAGCCATTCTACCGGGCCTTGCCGGTAAAAATGCAACCAAATGACGGAGAAAAGCAGGTTAACGGCCCAGACCGGAATGACGAAATACAGCAACTCCAGCCGGTCGAATTTCATAAATAAGCCGAATTGATAAAACAGCGTGGTGCAAATTAAGGTTTGTAACAAATAGTTGGTTAGCGCCATGCGCCCAACGCAGGCTATGGCAATGACCCATTTTAAACGGCTAAGCTGCGGCCAGAAACCGAACATCAGCGCAGCGTAACCAATGGTCTGCAACGGCGCGCCCAGCTCTCGCGGGGCTTGTAACAGGAAAGCACACCAGCGGTAGGCCCAGTCCAGATGCCACTGCGCAACGATAGCAGGCAGGTTAATCGCCATCCCAATAATGACCAATAACGCGCCGGTACGTCGATAGTGCTGCAAACTGTACTGCCCTTTCAGCCAACCGCTGCGCATCAATGCCGCGCCCAGCAGCATCATCCCCGCCAGTTGCCAGCCGTACTGCGCACCCAACGCCAGCAAGCTATTGGACATCATATCTACGCGATTGCTGACCGCTTCCATACCGCCGTTCACCTTCCAGTATTTCTCATACAGCAACGCAGAAGCATCCGGTGTCCAGGCCCGACTGGTCTCACTTCCGGAGATAAATCCCAGCAGCAACAGCACACCAACGCCCGCCAGATAGAGCAGCACGCCGGTATTAAACAGACTTTTGACGGAAGGAGCATCGCGAACCAACCGCCAGCAAATCAGCCCAATCAGGCCATACGCCAGCAGGATATCGCCATCCCAGAACAGCAAACCGTGAATAAACCCCAGCAGAACCAGCAAAGTGAGTCGTGACTGGATCCAACGTTTGCCTCGCGGTAGCAGCATCTGCAGACCCGCGCCAAACAGCAGCGCAAATAACGTGAGGAATTTCACCTGCGCGAAGAGATCAAGCACGGCCCAGGTCCAGGCATCTGACGGGGTAATGTTGCCGTACCAGGCAGGATTCAGATAGGCCGCCTTTGGCAGACCAAAGGCGCTAATATTGAGAAGCAGGATGCCGAGGATGGCGACGCCACGAATAAAATCCAGCGTGACATTACGCTCCATGGCCCCTGCCCTGATCAGTTGTGGTGACGCACGGCGCGCAGGAATTCCTGACGCGTATTCTGGCTGGACTTAAACAATCCGCCAAGCGAGGTAGTGGTGGTAGCGCTGGTCGCATCACGAATACCACGCGCTTTCACGCAGTAATGCACAGCATCAATTGAAACCGCCACATTATTCGTCCCGAGCAACGTTTGCAGCGCGGTGAGAATTTGCTGAGTCAGGCGTTCCTGGACCTGCGGGCGCTGGGCGAAGAACTGCACAATGCGGTTAATCTTCGACAGACCGATGACCGAATCTTTCGGGATATAGGCCACCGTCGCTTTGCCATCAATCGTGACGAAGTGATGTTCGCAGGTGCTGGTCAGCGTGATATCGCGAACCGTGACCATCTCATCAACCTTCATCTTATTTTCAATGACGGTGATTTTCGGGAAGTTGGCGTAATCGAGGCCGGAGAAAATCTCATCGACATACATTTTAGCGATGCGATGTGGCGTTTCCATCAGACTGTCATCGCTCAAATCAAGATTGAGCAATTGCATAATCTCGGTCATATGACCGGAGATAAGACGTTTGCGCGTTTCATTATCCATCTCTTGCACGGGCGGGCGTAGTGGTGTTTCAAGACCACGCGCGACCAGCGCTTCATGAACCAGTGCCGCTTCTTTACTGAGTGATGACATTTCTTTTTCTCCTGCAGGTGGGGCGCCTCTGCCCTGCGTGGGGCAAAGTTTTTAGGCTGTGTCACAGCCAGAACATTGTGCGTGAGGCGGCGCACATAATCCAGTATTCACCGCGATAATTATTGAAATTGGTGCTGCCTTTTAGCACACAGATTTCATATGTCGTTCAACCGGGTGAATTCGAGTGTTAATGTAAAGTTATATAGATGATGAAGTATGTTTGCTCAATGCGGAAGTGAAAGTTACTCACAGTGCAATGAATAATCTGTATTATGGTGAGTTCGCAAACACATTCAGGTTCAACACAACAAGGAGCCACGCATGGAAATGCTTGAAGAGCACCGCTGTTTTGAAGGCTGGCAACAACGCTGGCGTCATGACTCCACCACGCTAAATTGCACCATGACCTTCAGTATTTTTCTTCCACCCCCCCGGGATAACACCCCACCTCCGGTGCTGTACTGGCTGTCAGGTTTGACCTGCAATGATGAAAACTTCACCACTAAAGCCGGAGCACAACGTATTGCGGCTGAACTGGGCATCGTTCTGGTGATGCCTGATACCAGCCCGCGTGGCGAACAGGTCGCCAATGATGAAGGCTACGATTTAGGCCAGGGTGCCGGATTTTATCTCAATGCCACGCAACAACCGTGGGCCTCACATTTTCGCATGTATGACTATATGCGTGATGAGCTGCCGGCACTCATTCAGTCACAGTTTAACGTCAGCGATCGCTGCGCCATCAGCGGGCACTCTATGGGGGGGCATGGTGCACTGATCATGGCACTGAAAAACCCTGGCAAATACACCAGCGTTTCTGCCTTCGCCCCCATCGTCAATCCATGTCGCGTACCGTGGGGTGAGAAAGCCTTTAGCGCCTACCTGGGTGAGGATAAATCACGGTGGGCGGAATGGGACAGCTGTGCGCTGATGCTGGCCAGTAAACCCGCAGATGCGATCCCAACGCTTATTGATCAGGGGGATAGCGATCAGTTTCTCGCCGATCAACTGCAACCCGCAGTGCTGGCCGAAACGGCCCGTCAAACCGCATGGCCGATGACATTACGCATTCAGCCGGGTTACGATCATAGCTACTACTTCATTGCATCATTTATTGAAGATCATCTGCGTTTCCACGCCCAATATTTGCTGAAGTAACGCCTGAGTGAGGGCGTCAGCCCTCTTCATTTCTCCATCATTCCTTCACTTTTTCTCCTTTTTTATTTCACCACTATCCCACTGAATTAAAAAGATTTTCCATGCTAAACACATCAAACACAAATGATTTCTATTATCATTTGTGTTTACAAAAATTCATACTTTTGTACAATCCCCCCGCTTCTTTACTGAAAAGAGTCCTTAAAAGACAAATACATACAATTGTCATGGCCTTTCACATGACACGCAGTTAGATTCATTTAAATGGAATGATACAAATGACTATACCTCACGTTAAGGCTGTAGCCGCCGCAGTATGCGTCGCGAGTCTCCCATCACTCGTCTATGCCGCCGACCAGGATACCGTGGTCGTCACCGCCACCGGGTTTGAGCAAAAAATTCAGGATGCCCCCGCCTCCATTTCGGTTATTACCAAGCAACAGATCGAAGATAAAGCGTATCGCGATGTGACCGATGCACTGAAAGACGTCCCTGGTGTTGTTGTGACCGGCGGCGGTAGCAGCAGTGATATCAGCATCCGCGGTATGGCCTCGCAATACACGCTCTTCCTGGTTAACGGTAAACGTATCAGTACACGCGGTACCCGCCCGAACAGCGACAACGCGGGTATTGAGCAAGGCTGGCTACCGCCACTGGAATCCATCGAGCGTATCGAGGTGATCCGCGGCCCGATGTCGTCTCTGTACGGCTCTGACGCTATGGGCGGCGTGATTAACGTGATCACCAAAAAAGTCTCGAATACTAAAGCCTGGACCGGCTCCCTGCATGGTGATGCCACCCTCCAGGAAGATCGGGACTCCGGAGACCTTTACCAGACAAATGCATACGCGTCCGGACCACTGATCGACGGGCTACTCGGCGCAAAAGTGACCGGGCTGTTCTCCCATCGCGGAGAAGATAAGATAGTCAATGGTTACAATGAACAACGCCTGCGCAACGGCGGACTCACCCTCAACTTCACCCCGGATGATAAAAATGACATCGACTTCGATGTCGCGCATGAACTACAGGATCGCAACAGCACACCAGGCGAATCGATGGCGGCAGAAAACTGCCGTAACGGTGTTTGTAAGCCAAACAGCAAAAGCTACAACCGTTATGAACACACAACGTATTCATTAACCCACAGCGGTTATTACGACGATTTCAACAGCACCAGCTATGTTCAGCAGGAAGAGACCAAAAACCCTGGTCGTCAGATGAAATCCTACAACACGATCTTCAATAACCAGAACCAGGTCTTCCTCGGGGCGCACACCCTGACAGTTGGCGGGCAATACCGTTATGAAAAACTGCGCGATAACGGCAACCAACTGCAAGCAGCTGACGGTTTGAACAAATTGACCCGCTGGAGTTGGGCGTTGTTTGCCGAAGACGAATGGGCGGTTACCGATACTTTCACGCTGACCGGCGGTCTGCGTATGGATAAAGATGAAAACTACGGTGACAACTGGACGCCGCGCGGCTATGGCGTATGGCACCTGAGCGATCAGTGGACCTTAAAAGGGGGAGTTTCTGCGGGCTATCGTGCACCGGATCTGCGCCAGTCATCCGCAAGCTGGGGGCAAGTGACCGGTGGCGGTCGTCTGAACGGTATCATTGTCGGCAACCCGGATCTGAAACCAGAAAAAAGCCTGAGCGAAGAGATCGGTTTGCTGTGGGATAACGGCAACGACCTCAATGCGGGTGTCACGCTGTTCAATACTGACTTCAAAAACAAAATTACCGAAGTCCGTCGCTGTAACAGCAGTGCCGATCCGGCTTGTACTATTGGCAGCACTCATTACGACTTTGTCAGCGATCGGGTTAACGTTGATAAAGCCAATATGCGCGGTGTCGAATCCACCTTCGGTTGGAAGATGACCTCCGACATCAACTGGACAGCGAACTATACCTACACTGAATCTGAACAGAAAAGCGGTCAGTTCTCGGGCCAGCCGTTGAACAAAATGCCGAAGCATATGTTCAACACCACGCTGGACTGGCAGGCTACGCAGGATATCGGTTTCTGGAGCCGTTTGAATCTGCGTGGCAAAACATCAGAATACCTGAGCCGTACCTCCATGGCGCAAGGCACCCCTTCCTATACCCAGGTCGATATCGGTATGCGTTACTATGCGACCAAAGATGTACTGCTTACTGCTGGCGTGTATAACGTGCTGGATAAACAGATTGATTACGAGACCTATGACACCGTGCTTGATGGTCGTCGTTACACTGTTGGCCTGACTTACAACTTCTAAGTTTTAGACCATAAAAACCCCGGCATTCACCATGCCTAATGCTGTTCAGTTAACATAAAGCATCAACATGTGTTGGCGGGGTAATGAACATACTCTCTCAGAGAAAGGGTTCCGTTCACCTCATGTTCATCGCTTCTCTGTACACTGAACACCCGTGAACGTGTTAAGGGTGCTATCTCCGCACCCTTAACAATCCCGGCTCCCGGCAGGAAAATTGTTGCTTCGCAATCCCCTCCGCTTATTCCTCCAGGCTACCGGGCCGGGCGCGATGCAACATCCCTGTCGCTCACACCCTGAACCCGCATCCCTGCGGGTTCTCCCGGCCTTATGGATACACGTCGGCAATTATCAGCCGGACCAGCCCACACCTCACCATCTGCGTTTTTTGTTTAAACAGCAAAACAGATTTAACTGGAAGTCAGAGCGTTGAAGCGATGACCCCGGTCCGGCTGAAAATCGATGAGGCGTTGACGGTTGACCGGGACTGCCCGCAGGGATGCGGTCAGAGGGGACGGCCTGCGGGGACGCGGGCCCGGCCCCGACCCGGCAGGCAGACGGAATAAGACGAATACATCGTGCAGCGGCGATTTTCCCGCCGGGAGACAGGGTTGCAAGGGTGGCGGCGGCGAGCCTCCCTTGCACGTTCACAGATATCTGTGCTTCAGAGAAATGACACCACTAAGATGAACGGAACCCTATAGCGGAATCAAATGTTCTCCATAATGCTTACCTGGCAAGCATTATGCACTGGATTACTTCTTCACACGTTTCGGAAAGTGCATTTCGCTGTAACGAACGAAACGGGTTCCTTTGGTCAGCTTATAGCCAAACCAGATGATCAGGAACAGCGGGATACCAATATAGGTTGCCATTACACCGCCCCAGTCAATGGTATCTTTCAGGAACGCTTCGTAGTTCTGGCCGAGAGTGATAATCAGGCACAGGACAAAGGCAAAGATCGGCCCCAGAGGGAAGAAGCCTGAACGATACGGCAGATCATTAATATCATGGCCCTGCAACACGTAACCACGGCGGAAACGATAGTGGCTAATTGCAATTCCCAGCCAGGCGATAAAGCCCGTCATCCCGGAAGTGTTCAACAGCCACAGGTACACAGTCTGGTTACCAAACATGGATGTCAGGAAGCACAGACCTGCCACGACAGTCGTCGCATACAGCGCGTTACGCGGTACGCCGCCACGAGACAGTTTAGAGAAAATACGCGGCGCTTTACCGTCACATGCCAGGGTGTAGAGCATACGTGTTGATGCATACATCCCGGAATTACCCGCCGACAGCACCGCCGTCAGGATAACGGCGTTCATCACCGCCGCCGCAGACAGCAGACCCGCGTGCTGGAATACCAGCGTGAACGGGCTGACGCTGATGTCTTTTACATCATTGCGCAGCAGGCTCGGATCGGTATATGGGATAATCAGGCTGATAATCAAAATCGCGAACACATAGAACAGCAGGATTCGCCAGAATACCTGACGCACCGCGCGTGGAATGTTCTTCTCTGGATCTTCAGATTCGCCCGCGGCGATACCAATCAACTCGGTCCCCTGGAAAGAGAAGCCGACGATCATCGCCACACCAATCATGGCGGCAAAACCGCCAGCAAAGGGGGCATCACCTGTCGTCCAGTTACTCCAACCCACCGGTTGAGCACCTTTGAAGATACCGATAATCATCATTACGCCAACCACGATGAAGATAATCACGGTGGTGACTTTAATCAGTGAGAACCAATACTCCGCTTCGCCAAATCCACGTACCGAGATGTAGTTCAGCAGGAAGATAACGCCAAGGAACAGCGCACTCCAGATCCAACCAGGCGTATCCGGGAACCACCAGCTCATTACCAATTGTGCGGCCACCAGGTCCACGGCGATAGTCACCGCCCAGTTGTACCAGTAGTTCCAGCCGAGCGCGAAGCCAAAGCCTTCTTCTACATAGTTCTGACCGTAGGTAGAGAACGAACCGGAAACCGGCATGTAGGCAGCCAGCTCACCAAGACTGGTCATCAGGAAGTACACCATCAGGCCAATCAGAATATAAGAAAACAGCGCGCCGCCAGGACCCGCCGCAGAAATGGTTGCACCAGATGCAACGAAAAGACCCGTACCGATGGAACCACCAATGGCGATCATCGTCAGGTGACGCGCCTTCAGTTCACGGCGTAGCGTGGGCGCTTCTGTGGTTTTAGTTTCGGAAACCATGTGAAAATGCTATCCATCCAAAAAATGAGGCGCGATTGTAGCAGACGAAATGGCATTCTTCCGGCACAAATGCGCTGTTATAAGAGACCTTCATGACTGGCCGCGGATTATAAGTAAAGCAGAAATGGGCAACGTATGACGATTGCCCTCAGTTGACGATGGGGTGTTTATTGCAGGTACGACACATCAGCGCCTTATTCAACCTGCTCTACCTGGTCGCTATAACGTAAAAAACGCAGCAGCGAGTTTGAAAGATGTTTTTGGCGATGATGGACGCGCCAAAGCGTGCGGACCAGACGTGGCAACGGCACCGGAACTTCGCTTAACGTTCCTGCCTGCAGTTGTTCTGCAATAACCCGACGCGACAAGCAGCTGATCCCGAGACCATGGCGCACCGCATGCTTAATAGCCTCAGAGTTACCCAACTCCATTGCCATCTGAAATCTCGGTAGATGAGACAACAGCAGGTAATCCACCAGCTCGCGAGTACCAGACCCACGTTCGCGCAGGATCCAGGGCGAAGCCGCAAGTTGCTCCAGCGTCACGGGCCCCGTGGTTAGCGGCGATGACGGCGCAGCAAATACCACCAGTTCATCTTCCAGCCACGGTTCAGAGATGATTTCGGTACTGTGACAGGGCCCTTCAATCAGCCCGATATCGACCCGAAAATCCAGCACGGCATTGATAACATCCTGGCTGTTGCCCACGCTGAGTTCCAGCGGCAAATCGGGGAAATCCCGCCGGTAACCTGCAATCATGGCAGGTAAAATATAGTTGCCAATGGTGCTACTGGCATAGACGCGAATCGCGCCATTATCTTCACGAAAAAGCTGTTCAATTTCTGTCGTTTGCTCGAGCAAGGCCAACGCACGCGGATAGAGTAAGCGCCCGTGCTCATTAACGACCAGTCGCTTGCCGACGCGGTCAAACAGTTGCACGCCAAGTTGCCCCTCTAAATCGGTAAGTGCAGCACTGACCGCTGACTGCGACAATGACAACATGACAGATGCCTGAGTCGTCGAGCCGCTTTTCAGTACCTCAGCAAAAACTTCAAGTTGTCGCAGGGTGATATGCATAGTCGTTTTCCACCGGGTAGCCCGTGCTTACCACTTATAAAGATTAATTATAAATATATAATCAATTTTATTTTTAAGCCACTTCACCTTACAATTTTTGCCAAGAAATCATTCAAATTGTTCAGGAGGGGTTATGACTGAACTCGCCCTACAGAATCATCGTCGTACAGTGTGGCATTTTATTCCGGGGCTTGCCCTGAGTGCAGTTATCACCGGGGCCGCCTTATGGGGAGGTTCCATTCCCGCCGTCGCAGGTGCCGGGTTCAGCGCCCTCACCTTAGCCATTTTATTCGGGATGGTTATCGGCAACACCGTGTATCCACAAATCTGGAAAAGCTGTGACGGTGGCGTGCTGTTTGCCAAGCAACATTTACTGCGTCTGGGGATCATCCTTTATGGTTTCCGCCTCACCTTCGCGCAAATTGCTGACGTCGGCGTCAGCGGTATCGTGATTGATGTGTTAACGCTCAGCAGCACCTTTATGATTGCCTGCTTCCTTGGGCAGAAAGTGTTTGGTCTGGACCGCCACACCAGTTGGCTGATTGGCGCGGGGAGCAGTATTTGTGGTGCCGCCGCCGTATTAGCCACCGAGCCGGTGGTGAAAGCAGAAGCCAGTAAGGTAACGGTCGCCGTTGCTACCGTGGTTATCTTCGGGACCATTGCTATCTTCCTGTACCCGGCAATGTACCCGCTACTGGCGCACTGGTTTAGCCCGGAAACCTACGGGATTTATATTGGCTCCACGATGCATGAAGTCGCACAGGTTGTTGCTGCCGGGCATGCAATCACCCCGGAAGCTGAAAACGCAGCCGTCATTGCTAAAATGCTGCGCGTCATGATGCTGGCTCCGTTCCTCATCATCCTGGCAGCACGTGTTAAACAACTGTCTCCGGCGGCCAGCGGAGAAAAAAGTAAAATCACTATTCCGTGGTTTGCCATCCTGTTTATTGTGGTCGCGATTTTTAACTCGTTCCACCTGCTGCCGCAGTCGGTAGTGAACATGCTGGTAACGCTGGATACCATTTTGCTGGCAATGGCGATGGCCGCGCTGGGGCTGACCACTCACGTTAGCGCCCTGAAAAAAGCCGGTGCAAAACCTCTGCTGATGGCACTGGTGCTGTTTGTCTGGCTGATTGTGGGCGGTGGCGCGATTAACCTCGCTATCCACGCGCTGATGGCATAAACGAGCACGACTCCCCCCCATTAACCCGCTATACTCTCCCCTTTTGAGTATGGCGGGTTTAATTTATGAAATATATTGGAGCGCACGTAAGCGCCGCTGGCGGTCTGGCTAACGCCGCTATTCGAGCCGCAGAAATCGAAGCGACCGCATTCGCCCTGTTCACCAAGAATCAGCGTCAGTGGCGTGCCGCGCCGCTGACCACCGAAATCATTGATGATTTCAAATCTGCCTGCGAGAAGTATCACTATACTTCTGCGCAAATCCTGCCTCACGACAGCTACCTGATAAACCTCGGTCATCCGGTCAGCGACGCGCTGGAAAAATCACGCGATGCTTTTCTTGATGAAATGCAGCGCTGCGAGCAGCTTGGTTTATCCCTGCTTAACTTTCACCCGGGCAGCCACTTAATGCAGATCCCGGAAGATGAATGCCTGGCGCGTATTGCCGAATCAATCAACATTGTCCTTGCTCAAACTCAGGGCGTGACGGCAGTCATTGAAAACACCGCCGGGCAAGGCAGTAATCTTGGTTTTAAATTCGAGCATCTGGCGGCAATCATCGACGGCGTCGAGGATAAATCCCGTGTCGGCGTCTGCATCGACACCTGCCACGCCTTCGCGGCCGGTTACGATTTGCGTTCCGTTGACGAGTGTGAAAAGACATTCGCTGAATTTGAACGTATTGTCGGCTTTAACTATTTACGCGGTATGCACCTGAACGATGCCAAGAGCGCATTTGGCAGCCGCGTTGACCGTCACCATAGCTTAGGGGAAGGTAATATCGGTCACGATGCATTCCGCTGGATCATGCAGGACAACCGTTTTGACGGCATCCCACTGATACTGGAAACCATTAATCCAGATATCTGGGCAGAAGAGATTGCCTGGCTGAAAGCGCAGCAAACTGAAAAAGCGGTGGCCTAATCATGAACGACAGGGAAAAGCAGATCCTTAAGATCCTGCGACGTAATCCGTTGATTCAGCAGAATGAAATCGCCGATATTTTGCAGATCAGCCGTTCGCGCGTCGCCGCACATATTATGGATTTGATGCGCAAAGGAATGATCAAAGGTAAAGGTTATATCCTTACCGAACAAGATTATTGCGTCGTCGTCGGAGCTATCAACATGGATATCCGGGGTATTGCAGACATCCACTATCCTCAAGCCGCATCTAACCCCGGCAGCATCCACTGTTCTGCAGGCGGCGTGGGACGCAATATCGCTCATAATTTGGCGCTGCTGGGCCGTGACGTGCATTTAATCTCCGCTGTTGGTAGCGATTTCTATGGCGAAACGCTGCTGGAACAGACCCGTCAGGCTGGTGTTAACGTTTCCAATTGCATTCGTCTGCATGGACATAACACCTCCACCTATTTGTCGATCGCGAATCAGCAGGAAGAGACCGTACTGGCGATTAACGATACCCACATTCTGCAACAGCTAACGCCGCAGTTGCTGAACGGTTCACGGGATCTTATCCGCCATTCCGGCGTCGTGCTGGCGGATTGCAACCTGACTGCTGAAGCCATCGAGTGGGTATTTACTATTGCTGATGACATTCCGGTATTTATTGATACCGTTTCAGAGTTCAAAGCGGCAAAAATGAAGACCTGGTTTACACGTATTCATACGCTCAAACCCACGCAGAAAGAGCTGGGCATTTTATGGGGTAAGCCAGTCCAGTCGGATGCGGATCGCATGCAGGCCGTCAACGACCTTCATCAGCAAGGAGTAAAACGCATCTTTGTGTGTCTGGAAGACGAATCCGTTTTTTGCAGCGAAAAGGACGGCGAACAGTTTTTATTGACGCCGCCTGAGCATACGGTGGTAGACAGTTTTGGCGCCGATGACGCTTTTATGGCGGGATTACTGTACAGCTTTCTGGAAGGTAGCGAGTTTCGTGAAAGCGCGCAGTTTGCCATGGCCTGCGCGGCATTATCGCGGGCCAGCGTCAGTATCAACAACCCAACGCTCTCCGCCGATAATGCCCTGTATTTGCTGAAAACCGCTTAGATATAATGCCGGATGGCGCTCTGCTTATCCGGCCTACAAACTTTATTTTATGCCAGTCCGATAAAGAAACCGGCTATTGTGGCGCTCATCAGGTTAGAAAGCGTTGCCGCTGCCAAAGCACGCATTCCAAGTTGCGCGATTTCCGGTGCGCGCTGTGGCGCAATGGCTGAAAACGCACCGACGACAACACCAATTGAACCAAAGTTTGCAAAACCACACAAAGCAAACGAGATAATCGCGATGGTCTTCACGTCCAGCGCACCGCCCATTTGCAGATACGGTGAGAAGTTGAGATAAGCGACAAATTCGTTGATCGCCAGCTTCTGTCCAATCAGGCTACCTGCCAGCGTCGCATCGCTCCAGTCCACGCCCATAATCCACGCCAGCGGGGCCAGAATATAGCCAAAAATGCCTTCCAGAGTGGCGTGACCGAAGCCAAACCAACCACCAACGCCACCAATAATGCCGTTAATTAACGCAATAATGGCGACAAATGCCATTACCACCGTCGCCACACCTGCGGCGATCTTCAATCCGGTCATCGCCCCACTGGCCGCCGCTTCGATGATGCTTTTCGGTGGTGTCTCAGTAAACGACAGATTCTCGAAGGTAACGCGAGACTCTTCCGTTGCCGGACTCAGCATACGCGCGAACAAAATACCGCCAGGGATTGCCATCAATGATGCCGCCAACAAATAATCGATGGGTACACCCATTCCGGCATAACCAATCATCATTGAACCCGCAATAGATGCCATCCCGCTACAAATTGCAGTAAACAGCTCATTGCGATTCAGGCGATCAATAAAGGGTTTCACGATTGCCGGAATTTCGTTTTGCCCGAGAAAAATCGTCGTCACCGCGACAAATGATTCGATTTTGCTGATGTTCAGCGCTTTCTGGAAAATACCACCGAGAATACGGATCAACAGTCCCATTACGCCAATGTAGTAAAGCAGGCTTATCAGCGCGGTAACAAAAATGATCGCGGGGAGTACCCGGAAGGCAAAGATAAAACCGGCACCGTCAAACAGCACATCCATTTTAGGACCGACCAACGAGCCGAAAATAAATGCGCTTCCCGCATCGCTATATGACATGACCTTGTGGACGCCGAGTGCAGCCTGTTCAACCAGCCATTTCCCCGGAGGGAAATACAACATGATACCGCCAATGGCGATTTGCAAAACCAACGCAGCGCCAACGGTACGCAGGCTAATCCGTTTTTTATTTACTGACAGCAGAAACGCGATGGCCAGTAATACCACCATACCCACAACACTTCTCATTATATCCATAATGAAATCCCTTCATGCCAGGAAACCCGGCGCTAACGCCAGGTTTTGGTAGGTTTGATATTCACGGGCGACCGCTTTCTGCCCGAAAAATTTGGTCAGGCGAGGCGTTGGTATTCCTTCGCAATCTCGCAAGCCAGTACGGCGTTGTTGAACACCAACTGAATGTTTGATTTCAGACTGTCGCCTCCGGTCAGTTCCGCAACCCGCGCCAGCAGGAACGGCGTGCTATCTTTGCCCACAACGCCCTGTTCTTCAGCTTCCTTCACGGCCCGATCGATTGCCGCGTTAATTTTTTCCTCTGCCATGGCAAACTGCTCCGGGATTGGATTGGCGACAACCAGGCCGCCGTTCAGACCGGTTTGCCATTTCACCGCCATCGCGCGGGCAATTTCTTTTGCGCTGTCCAGACGAATACTGACGTCAAACGGGCTGGTGCGGCAGAAAAATGCTGGCAGCGATGTTGTCTGATAACCAATGAGCGGCACACCGAAGGTTTCTAAATATTCGGTTGTTAATCCGAGATCGAGAATAGATTTTGCCCCTGCGCAAATAACCGTGACATTGGTATGAGCCAGTTCTTGCAGATCCGCAGAAATATCAAATGTATGCTCAGCCCCGCGGTGAACACCGCCGATCCCCCCGGTTGCAAATACTTTAATTCCCGCCATAGCGGCAATAATCATGGTAGAGGCAACGGTAGTCGCGCCATTTTTCCCTGCGGCTACAACAAACGGTAAATCTCGGCGGCTAACTTTAGCAACGTTATGCCCTTCACGTCCTAAAAGTTCAATTTCGTCTTTACTCAAGCCAACTTTCATTACCCCGCCAATAATGGCAATGGTTGCAGGCACAGCACCATGTTTGCGAATAGTTTCTTCTACTTCAATTGCTGTTTGCGCATTTTGTGGAAATGGCATGCCATGGGAAATAATGGTTGATTCAAGTGCAACAATGGGTTTTTTACTGTTTAATGCTTCCTGAACTTCTGGAGATATTTGTAATAATTCAGAGGAAAGAGTTAATTCAGACATTCTGTGTTCTCCACTATTAAGCTAACATTCGCAACAGACAAATCAGGGTTGTTGGTATATTCACAGGCCAGTGCCATAGATGAGCAACCCTGCGCAAATCGAACCGAATCAATAAAGGGCAGACCGTCTACCCAGCAGGAAGCCAGTCCCGCCATCATGGCATCACCAGCCCCCGTGACATTAATGACGTGAGTTTTAATGGGCAGCGACCAGCCGCTACTCCCCGAGATATCACTGTAATAAACACCGTCCCCCCCCATGCTGAGCACCAGGCGGTTTAGGCCGCGTTCATGAAACCACGTGGCAACTTTGCCAACATCCTCTCGCCCGGAGAGTGCAATCCCACTCAGGGTTTCAGCTTCAAGTCGATTAGGTTTTAAGGTATGGATTTTGCCGAGCTGCTCGCGAATTTTAACGCACTTCCATGCCGATACCGGGTCAATAAACACCGGTACCTCGCCCGCATTTTCCAACACCCATGTCAGCGCGTCTTCACTGATATTACAGTCAGCGACAATGACTTTTGCTGCACGAATAAAATCACGATGTTGCGACAAAAAATCCGCTGAAATGTGGTCGGTAATACTCATATCATTTATGGCAACCAGCATCTCACCGGTATTATCAAGCAGCGACAAATAACTTGATGTATTTTCTCCAGCAACAATCAGGCATTTTTCGACATGAACGCCAGATTGATTAGTTTGCGCCAGCAATGATTGTCCATAGAAATCGTTACCAACAGCAGTCAGTAACCATGAATCTTTTCCCAGCAGCGCCAAATTATGAGCGATATTGCGTCCCACGCCGCCTGGCGTAAATTTTATTTTCCCTGGATTCGAGTCCGCATAATTCAGAGAAGCATGCGAATACCCGGCGACATCCATATTGGCCGAGCCAATGGTTACTATGTATTCCTTTTCACGCATAGCACGTCCCCTGGCAATATAATTACCACTAATGAGTTCGTCAAAAATAACCATTGCTACAGCAAAGGTTATTAGAGCACATGTTCACTATCAAACATGTGTTCATGTTAGCCAGGTTTTTTGTAAAGTAAATCCATCCGCAAGATCTAAAACAAATAGATATGAACAGAGTCACAATTTTTTATAGATACAGTTTGCAAGGGAGAGAAAAAATGAGAGGCAGAACACAAATTGAGCAAACCAGAAAAAAACCTCCGGATAACCGGAGGTTTTTCAGATGTGCCAGGCAGACTGGTGTGTATTAACTGAGCGAAACCAGGTCCTCCGGCATGTGGTTGTACAAAATCCGCCAGAAGTGCTCAGCCGTTTTATTCAAGCGGGTATCCATCCGGTAAATATAGGCCTGAATAGGCACCATCAGTTCCGGCGTCTGCAGACAAACCAGCCGCTTGTCACGCAGTTCGTTTACGATAGTCCACGCCGGCAGCCAAGCGATACCATGGCCATCTAATGCCATATTTTTCAATAACTCACTCATCGAAGACATAAACAGTGTACGAGCAGAAATACCGCCCACTTCCGCCAGATGACGGTTTACCAATCTTCCCATGTAGGATGTACTGGTATAGTTCAGAATCGGCACCTGCGGCTGATAGATATCAAACAACGCCTTCCCCTTCGCATCAGCCGCACAAACGGGATACAACTCAGACTCAAAAACCTTCAAACCGCAGAAGGGTGACTGCATTAAATCTTCATCCCGAAAAGAGATAATAAAATCACTTTTCCCTTCACGCAGGGTATTCACCGCTTGCACCACATCAATCGCCTCGACGTGATAAACAAACTCTTCCCCCCAGGCCGCCATTGAGTGCACTAATCTGGGCAACATCGTCAGCGACAGAGAATGTGCCGCCGCTATTTTAATATTGGGAACCCCAAGCAGGTTGTGCCCACTTAGCTCATCCAGATTGCATTCCAGCTGTTGCAGCAGGCTACGGGTTTGCGAATGGAATAGCTTGCCCTCCTCCGTGAGTTGCAGTGGACTCGTCGTGCGATCAAAAAGCTGTACTCCCACGGCGGATTCGAGCGCCTTGATCCGCCTGCTAAATGCCGGTTGGGATATATTGCGTTCCTCAGCCGCCTGGGAAAAATGACGACACGCCTCCAGCGTCAGGAAATCATATAACCATTTTGTCTCAATATTTTTCATGCCTGTCACGCGGATGTTTAAATAGGGTGATTAACCTAAAACATCATGCCAGAGGCGTTCCAGAGATGATATTGGCGATTAGCCACTGATGATTCGTTTTTTGCATCAAGCCTTCGTTTTTGGCATTAACATGTTGGCTTCGCCATTCAGTCATCCCCCTTCTCTGCAGGCAAAACTTCAGGTTTCGCACGCTTTCCGAACCTCATGGGAGGACGAAAGAAACTACAGTCATGCAGTTTTTGCATTTAGACAAACATTATTGCATTTCTCCTCTCGACTCTCTGCTGTTAAACATTAGGGCAAGATAAAAACAGCTTGAATATTATTTAACGGTAAATCGAGGTATATATCGTGAAAGGTTTAATTGGTGTACTGGGTGGTATGGGGCCAGCGGCAACCGTCGATCTCTTTAATAAATTCGTCACCTTTACCGCGGCACAACGTGACCAGGAACATATCCCATTAATTATTTCATCTATTCCTGACATTCCTGACCGAACTGACGCGTTAATGCATCATGGTAATTCCCCACTCCCGGCAATGCGCGATTATATGCATAAACTCGAAGATGCTGGCGCTGAGTGTATTGTCATCCCCTGTAATACCGCCCACTTTTGGTTTAATGAATTAAAAGAGTGCTGTCACACAGAGCTGCTCAGTATCGTTGAAACGACCATCAGCGAGGTCAGGAACTGTGGAAAATCACGTATTGGACTACTCGCCACCAATGCCACCTTGTACATGGGTCTCTATCAAAAAGGCATTGAATCTCTTGGGTTAACCTGCATCAGTCCTGACTCTGCCAGTCAGGAAAAAGTGATGGAAAGTATCTATTGCTTAAAAGCCGGTGATGTTAAGCGGGCGCAAACGCTGATGAATGAACAGGCTCAAGCACTCTTCTCTCGCGGCGCACAAGTTATCGTACTGGGATGTACTGAAGTTCCCGTCATCCTTGCTGAGGCTGTCAAAACGTCACCTGAAAAATATATTGATTCAACCGGTTCATTGGTTCGCGCCGGTATTAAATGGTACGAGAAACGCGTTGGTAAAGATCATCTTTTGGTGCAATGAAAATCTATGCCTGGCTAATTATTGAATTAAATAAACACCCATTTTAATAACGAATTATTCTCTGGCGGAGGCCATTATGATTTGGCTGGAAATTATCGTAGTGTTGGGCGCAATATTTTTTGGTATCCGCTTCGGCGGTATTGGTATTGGTTTATGTGGCGGGCTGGGGCTGGCTATTTTAACACTGGGATTTGGGTTGCAAATTGGTTCGCCACCCGTTGACGTGATTCTCATTATTATGACGGTGGTAGTGGCTGCCTCAGCACTACAGGCCGCGGGTGGTATGGATTATCTGGTACGCGTTGCCGGGAATTTTATGCGGCGTAACCCTAAATATATCAATGTTATTGCGCCCATTATTACCTGGTCGATGACCATTATGGCGGGGACCGGATTTATTGTCTTCTCTACCCTACCGGTCATTGCCGAAGTAGCAAAAGAGTCCGGTATCCGCCCCTCACGCACGCTCGCAGGATCCGTCGTCACCTCCCAGGTGGCAATATCCGGCTCGCCGATCAGCGCTGCAATGGCCGCAATGTTGACCATCATGGAGGGAAACGGCGTCAGCTTTATACAGGTCATGGCAGTATGCCTGCCGGCCTCGTTCGTTGCCGCAATGGTGGCGGCATTCATCGCTTCACGCCAGGGGTGCGAGCTACAGGATGATGAAGTGTATCTGCAACGCCTGCAAAAAGGTCTGGTCCGTAAATATGAAAGCCAGAGTAGCACGACGCCGGGTGCCGTGCTTTCCGTTGCCCTGTTTATGCTGGCAACGGTCGTCATCGTTATTCTTGCAGCATGTCCTCAACTACGTCCTGGATTCGATGCAGGTAACCCAATGAATACCCGGGATATCATCATTATCTGCATGTTATCTGCCGCTTGTCTGATGGTCGTACTGTGCAAAACATCGACAGATGCCATTGTACTGACATCCACTTTTCGAGCAGGTATGAGTTCGCTGGCCGTCATTCTCGGCATTGTTACACTGGGAACGACATTCATTGACGCACACTTAGCGGAAATTAAAGACATCGCGGGTAATATTCTACAGGCCTACCCGATGCTGTTGGCTCTGGTACTGTTTGGGACCTGCGCGCTGCTCTATTCGCAGGGAGCCACCACGCCGCTGATTATCCCGCTTGCCGTCGCGCTCGGCGTACCCACCTGGGCCATTCTGGCTTCCTACGTGGCAGTGACAGGTGTGTTTGTTCTACCCACATACCCCACTTCACTGGCGGCAATGGAGTTCGACACCACCGGGACAACGCGCGTGGGCAAATATGTCTTAAACCATCCGTTTATGTTGCCAGGACTGGGTGGGATCATCGCGGGCGTTGCCTTTGGTTTTATCATCGCGCCAATGATTGCCTGACCCGTTTTATTCAGGGGGCCGAAAGCGATATCGCCTCCTGAATACTTCGCGACTTACCTGACCTGACTCACCATAGCAATACCGTCTTACCTTTATCTATTTGCTTCACATCGCTGCTTTTAATCACGCGGTGATAGCCATAGGTGTCAGCATATTTTGTCAGTCCAGTCCCGGAATCCTGCTCAGGCTTGCCTTGCGTCTCTATCGTTGCCCCTGATGTTGTTGTCATCACCCAGGTGGTTGAGCACCCCGTAAGCAACAGCGTAGCGAGTGACAGAGAGGCAAAAATGTGCGTTTTTTTCATATTCGATTTCCGTGACGAGTTTGATTTAAGGGCACTTTATCGAATTTGGTTAAGACAGGATGGATTATTGTGGCGGTGCCGCAACTGCCGGGATCAAAGAATAAAAAAGGGCAGAGAAATCTCTGCCCAGGCCCAGGGAAGTAAAGAAGAGTTAGGCTACTTTCGCGACAGCGTCCACTTCCGGGCGCTTCAGCACCGCGTAGGAGAGACCGGCCACCAGCGTACCAGCAACAATCGCCAACAGGTAACCCAGTACAGGGGTAATGGCTCCTGGGATCAGCAGTACAAATAGTCCGCCGTGTGGCGCCATCAACTTCGCACCCACAGCCATTGAGATTGCTCCCGTCACCGCGCCACCGACGATACAGCATGGCAGAACACGCATCGGATCGCGTGCCGCGAACGGAATTGCCCCTTCGGTGATAAAGCATAAACCCAGAACCAGCGCCGCTTTGCCACCTTCCTGTTGTGCTTTGTCGAACTTGCGACGCGCAACCAGCGTTGCCAGACCCAGCGCCAACGGTGGCACCATACCTGCCGCCATAATGGCTGCCATCGGTGCATAAGTTTGCGTACTCAGCAGCCCCACTCCAAACGCGTAGGCCGCTTTGTTCACCGGACCGCCCATGTCGGTACACATCATGCCGCCAAGAATAGCGCCAAGCAGAACCGCATTCGCCGTCCCCATGGTTTGCAGCCAGTGAGTCAGGCCTTCCAGAATGCCCGCAACCGGTTTACCAATCAGGTAAATCATTGCCAGACCAACGACCAGGCTCGAAAGCAGCGGAATAATCAGAATCGGTTTCAGCGCTTCCATACTCTGTGGGAGTTTCAACTTCGTGCTGATGAGCTTCGCCACATAACCGGCAAGGAAACCGGCGATAATCCCACCGATAAAGCCAGAACCGGTGCTTACCGCCAGCATACCGCCGATAAGACCCGGCGTCAGACCAGGGCGGTCAGCGATAGAAAATGCAATGTAACCTGCCAGAACGGGCACCATCAGTGCGAAGGCTGAGCCCCCACCAATCTGCATCAGTGCTGCCGCAAGCGTTCCCTGCTCTTTGAATGCTTCAATACCAAAGGCGAATGACAGCGCAATACACAGACCGCCCGCAACCACCATCGGCAGCATGTAAGACACACCGGTCAGCAGGTGACGATACGCGCCCGCGCCCTCTTTTTTTCCTTCGGTGGCCGCAGTCTGATTTTTCCCGGCTGGCTGATACGGGGTCGCTTCATCCAGCGCTTTATCCAGTTCCTGCTTCGTTTTCTTCAGCGCCAGGCCCGTAGACGTGCGATACATCGGTTTTCCAGCAAATTTCGCCAGATCAACCTCAATATCAGCCGCCACAATCACCAGATCGGCCTCGGCAACCTCTTCCGGCGTAATGGCATTACCTGCCCCTACTGAGCCGCGGGTTTCCACTTTCACCCACCAGCCGCGTTTTTTCGCTTCGGTTTCGATAGCTTCAGCAGCCATAAACGTATGTGCGACGCCTGTCGGACAGGCTGTCACTGCCACCACACGTTTTGGACCATTGCTTGCCGCTGGCGTTGCCACAACCGGCGCACTATATGGCTGCGCATGACCTTTTGCTTCACTGAGAAAAAGCTCGGGATGCGCAACCGCACGACCGATGTCACCCAGCCAGACTTTTTTGCCGTTCAGCGAATTGTCGACAGGCAGCTTATCGCCCAGGACAATCGCCAGCTCTGCATCATTTGGATTGTCGATGATCTCCAGATGCGCTTTCTGTGCCGCCGCTCCAAGCAGGGTTTTCGCCATATAGGCGCGAGCCTGGCCGAGATTAGCGTCAATAATCAGCAGCGTTTTCATTATGCCTCTCCTGCTGTCAGTTAAACGGTTTTAAGTCGACACGCGCCATCATTGCGGCCAACTGAGGACGATCGGTAATACCCACATTACTTTGGCTTACCGCCAGGGCGGCAACTGCCGTCGCCAGACGCAGGGTATGTTCGCTGGATTCACGCATCAGCAAGCCATAAATCAGACCGCCAACCATCGAATCACCCGCACCTACAGTGCTGACCACCTCAACTGACGGTGGCTTAGCAATCCATTCACCCGAAGCGTTGACCCACAACGCGCCTTCCGCACCGAGTGAAATCACCACGTGCGCAATGCCTTGCTCACGCAGAGCATGTGCCGCATCGATAACATCTTTCATTTCTGGCAGCTTACGGCCAGCCCAGATTTCCAGCTCACGACGGTTTGGTTTCACCAGCCACGGAGCTGCCTTCAGGCCAGCGACCAGCGCTTCACGACTACTATCAAAGATAATGCATGGACACTGGCTGCGCAGGCGCGTCATCCAGTCAGTGAATGCTTCAGGGCTCACGCCGGTCGGCAAGCTGCCGCTGACGCACACCATATCGAATTGCCCCAGCCAGCTTAGTGAGTCATTCACAAAGCGTTCCCAGTCAGCCGGGGTGACTTCAAAGCCGGAGAAATTGAAGTCAGAAACTTCACCATCTTTTTCAGTCAGCTTGACGTTAATTCGGGTACGCCCCTGCACCACCTGAAAACGGTTAGCGATGCCCAGTTCACTGAACAATTGCTGAAAACCATCCTGGTTGTCCTTACCCAGAAAGCCGCCGACCGTCACGTCAATCCCCAGGTCCTTAAGTACTTTTGCGACGTTAATCCCTTTTCCCGCCGCATGCAGACCGGTCGTTTTCACCAGATTGACTTCACCGCGTTCAATTTCCGGGCAAAAACCGACCAGATCGTAAGCCGGGTTCAGGGTGATAGTTGCAACACGTCTGCTCATTATGCGCCCTCCCCAAGGCCTGCCGCGATGGCATCGCCAATGGCTTTTAGCGCCTGTTCAGCATCTTCACCCTGTGCGGTGAAGCGCAGGTGGTGTCCTTTTTTCACGCCCAATGCCACAACTTTCATCAAACTGCGTCCATTTGCCGGTTTTCCGGTTCCATCAAGATTTGTCACGGTTATTTCACTATTAAATTGTTTAATCGTATTCACCAGCATGGTGCCCGGACGGGCGTGTAAACCATGCTCATTACGCACTACAAACTCGGCACTCAGTACATCATCAGTTAATGCATCATCGCTGGTCAGCATCGCTAACACCGTTGCAGCATCCGCCTTCAGCAAACGGTCAGCTTTATTGCTCAGCAACAGATCGCCCAGACGCTTCAACACCGCAACGGGCTGGTCATCATTCATCGCGACAGTCACCAGCAGCGCAGCGGCTTCGCCCTGCACCTCAAATGCGGTTGCCGCACGACTGACCGCGACGGCGCTGCGCACATTGCCTTCAGCACAGTCATTCAGCCAGATGCCCTGACCAAGATTCATTGGTTGCTCGTTAATCGTTCTGGCCACAAAGGTGGCATCTACTGCACCGGCTTCTTTCAGACGCGCGGCGTTCAGCGCCTGCAGCGTCACCAGCGAATTGGCGACGACGTCCAACGACAGCGTTTCGTTATCAAGCTTCAGTTGCTCGCTCTGCTTTTCGCCCATCAGCAATGCGCGTAATTCTTCTGCCGTGGTGGCTGATTTCAGCTGTTCCGCAACCGAGTCATCACTCAATACATGAGTCAGCTGACGCAACAACCCAAGGTGCTCATCTGAGCTGGCCGCAATGCCGATAGCCACATACGCAATCTGACCTTCGCCCCACGTCACACCCTGCGGAAACTGAAACACCTGCACCCCGGTTTTCAGCACCTGATCGCGTGTGTCTGTCGTACCGTGAGGAATGGCAATACCATTGCCGAGAAACGTCGATGTTTGTTGTTCGCGCGCCAGCATGCCATTGACATAGCCGTCCGCAACGTTGCCCGCTTGCACAAGGGCTGCGGCAACCTGGCGAATAGCCTCTTCTTTGTTCCCGGCCTGTTCGCCCGGGTGAATATCCTGAACAGATAACTGGAACATGATTCTCCTCTCCTGCTGAATTGAAACGATTCAGCTAACATGAGAAAAAAGGCGTCACCCGACTCCATCAGTTAAGGTAAGATGACGCTGAAACGTTTCAATGAGTCTGGATCTTTCTGCTTCAGCACGCAAGTAAAGTTAACAATTAACTTGCTGAATTTAGATGTACCGCACATTTTCTCGGCGTTTCTTTGAAACAAGCTGACGCAAAAATGTGTTCAGCTACTCAACTTCAGCATCGTCAGCATGTGGCCTTCTCAGACTGAAATGACATTTTGATTTTCCATACCGATTTTGATTTAGTGCCCTGTTTATTTTCTGGCGAGCAGCGTAAACTCCGCCTCTCTTCACTCCACTGATAGCTAAACATGCATAACACCCCCGTAGCCGCCACACCCAAGGCGTTTGATTTAACGTCTTCGGCGTTCCTGCTTGTCGCTTTTCTCACGGGCATCGCCGGGGCATTACAGACGCCCACGCTCAGCCTTTTTCTGACCGATGAGGTCCATGCACGTCCGGGAATGGTGGGTTTCTTTTTTACCGGTAGCGCCGTCATCGGCATTTTGGTAAGCCAGTTTCTGGCCGGACGCTCTGACAAAAAAGGCGATCGTAAAAACCTGATCGTTTTTTGCTGTGTGCTGGGTATGCTGGCCTGCGTGTTGTTTGCCTGGAACCGTAACTATTTTATTCTGCTGTTTATCGGGGTATTCCTCAGCAGCTTTGGATCGACTGCCAACCCGCAAATGTTTGCGCTTGCTCGTGAACACGCCGATCGCACAGGCCGGGAAGCCGTCATGTTCAGCTCGATTTTACGTGCTCAAGTTTCACTGGCCTGGGTGATCGGCCCACCATTGGCCTACGCGCTGGCCATGGGGTTCAGCTTTACGGTGATGTATCTCAGCGCCGCGGTGGCGTTTGTTGTCTGCGGCGTGATGGTCTGGTTTTTCTTACCGTCAATGAACAAAAGCGTACCTCTCGCAACAGGGGCGGTTGAAGCTCCACGCCGTAATCGTCGTGATACGCTGCTGCTTTTTGCTATCTGCACATTAATGTGGAGCACCAACAGCCTCTATATCATTAATATGCCGCTGTTTATCATCAACGAACTGCATCTGCCTGAAAAACTCGCCGGTATCATGATGGGCACCGCAGCAGGACTGGAAATCCCAACCATGCTGATTGCGGGATATTTTGCGAAACGTCTGGGCAAACGTCTGTTGATGAGAATCGCCGTCATCGCCGGGTTCTTTTTTTATGCAGGCATGCTGTTGGCACATTCACCGATTGTTTTGCTCGGCTTACAGTTGCTGAACGCGATTTACATCGGCATCCTCGGCGGGATTGGCATGCTCTATTTTCAGGATTTAATGCCGGGGCAGGCGGGATCAGCCACAACGTTGTACACCAATACCATCCGCGTCGGCTGGATTATTGCCGGCTCACTGGCGGGGATTGCCGCTGAAATCTGGAACTATCACGCGGTGTTCTGGTTTGCGCTGGTGATGATCGTCGCGACGGTTGTGTGCCTGGCGCGCATCAAGGACGTTTAAGGCGCGGTCAGCGCTTCAAGCTCGATGAGATAAATCATGGCCTGGTGCGTCGTCTGTCCGCACATTTCCGCACTGGGCTGTAAACCGCCGCACACTTTTGGTCGCAACGGAGACGCAAAAATTTTACAGCGCAGGGATTCATCCAGCTGAACGCATGGCGTATTAGCAGGTTTGCCATCAGGCATGCCAGGGATGGGACTGGAGATTGAAGGCGCGGTGCAGCATGCACCACAATCCGGACGGCATTCCATACAGTACTCTCTTTATCGTAAACCATCGGATTGTGCGGGAAGCGCACAGTACCACCTTTTTGGCACCAGCAAAAGCATGAATTCCGCTTGCCTGAATGCCCCGGCGCGAGTAGTTTTACGCGATATTTTAGACACTCCTCACTACAGGATTTTTTCGATGCCAAGAGCGAACGAAATTAAAAAAGGTATGGTACTGAACTACAACGGCAAGCTGCTGATTGTAAAAGATATCGATATTCAATCACCGTCCGCACGTGGTGCAGCTACGCTGTACAAAATGCGTTTTTCTGATGTGCGTACCGGTCTGAAAGTTGAAGAGCGCTTCAAAGGTGACGATATCGTGGATACCGTCACCCTAAGCCGCCGCGGGGTTGATTTCTCCTACGTTGATGGCAACGAATATGTCTTTATGGATAAAGAAGACTATACCCCGTATACCTTCACCAAAGACCAGATTGAAGAAGAGCTGCTGTTCATCCCGGAAGGCGGAATGCCAGACATGCAGGTACTGACCTGGGACGGCCAACTGCTGGCGCTTGAACTGCCACAGACCGTAGACCTGGAAATCGTTGAAACCTCACCGGGTATTAAAGGTGCTTCAGCGAGTGCACGTAACAAGCCAGCAACCCTGAGCACCGGTCTGGTGATCCAGGTTCCTGAGTATCTGAGTGCGGGTGAGAAAATCCGTATTCATATCGAAGAACGCCGCTATATGGGCCGTGCAGACTAATTTTCTGCCGCACATTGACGTATAAGGGACAGCGCAGGCTGTCCCTTTGTCATTTTCAGCGCTGACTGCTGAGGTAAAAATCATCCATCAACAATGATTCCAGATACTGCTCATCTTCCCGTATAAAACCCACAATGACGCTAACCGCCCGCGCATAAAATCCCTTCTCATCACGCTGCAGGCAGCTATCACGAAACAAGGGTGCCCAACACATAATATGATGATGTAAAAAGTAATATTGTGCAGATAGCGTTTCCTCTTTGGCTGCCATCCTCGCCATCAAAGCCAGCTGTATAGCGATATGATCGGAGGGCTCATTTTCCTGCGCAGCCAGCCCGTGTTCAACCAACAGTACATTCATTTGTCGACGTTCTTCGGCCGCTGTTGTGTGCGGATAATGTCCCGCATACGGGGAAACACCGCCAGGCGGCGCCAGCAGAAATAACGTTGCAAAATCTGCGGCCAGCTCCAGTTGTCGGCTTTCACGACGCAGAGCCTGCGTCAGGCTACGCTCCAGTTTTTTGACATCCAGCGAAAGCCCAGGGATACCCGCCAGCGACGCAAGCCACTGTCGGGTATCCTCGCTTTCAAGACGAGCGAGTTGTTTCTGGTCCAGCTCACGAAACAGCAATTGTGAAAACCACTGATAGACCGCGGCACGTTGCTGGAAAATAAGGCTATGCTGCATTGTCCCCCTCCTCTTTTACTATCTCCGGCCCACCAAATCCCGTGACCGGTGGAACATGTTGCTGATAGCGCTCGACATCCACCAGCACGGTATGCGCTGAAGGCCCTTGCGCCAGTTGAGACGTACCAATATCCGCGCTCAGGACATTAGGATCGCCATAGGTACATAGCGTCCCGGCTTTCCCACCTTCCTGTGGGGAATACCATGCCCCTTCATGAATGCGGATCACGCCAGGGGTAAAATCAGGGCTAATCACCACCCCCGCCAGCACCTGACCGCGCGCGTTAAAGACCCGCGCAATATCCCCGGCTTTTAACCCCCGCGCGGCAGCATCTTGCTCGCTGATGTAAAGCGGTTCTCTTCCCGCTACCGCATACGTGCTGCGAAACGCATCACTTGAGCACAACTGGGAGTGCAGGCGTTTATCCGGATGACAGGATTGCAGGTGCAGTGGATATTTATCTTTCCTACCCTGATGGCTACGTTCAAACGGCTCCATCCACACCGGATGTCCAGGGCAATCGTCATACTGAAAACCGGCAATCGTTTTGCTGTAAATTTCAATCAGACCTGATGGTGTGCCCAGGGGATTAAGATCGGGCTGATCGCGAAATTCGCCATGACGCACCCACGGTTGTCCCGCGGGATATTCAACATACCCTTCACCTTTCCAGAACGTGTCAAAGTCTGGCAACGTAACACCGAGCGAGGCCCCCATTTTGACCCCTTCGTCATAAAGCGCTTGTACCCACTGCATTTCATCGCGGTTTTCCCGGTATACCGACTCCTTGTCAAAACGTTTACAGAGTCCGGCAAACACGTCGAAATCATGCCGCGCTTCATATTGCGGTTTGACGACCTGATGCAGCGCCATCAGTCCCTTATTCGAATGGGTGCCAAACTGCTCAATATCGTTACGTTCAAAGCGTGTGGTAACAGGCAGGACGATATCGGCAAAACGACAGGATGCGGTCCATTGGTGATCTAACACCACCACGGTCTCCAGTTTCTTCCACGCCTCGATCATCCGGTTGCGATCCTGCTGGGCGTGGAACGGGTTAGCCGCACTGAAGATCGCCATTTTGATGTCAGGGTAGATTAACGTTTCACCGTTAAACGCAATCTTTTTGCCCGGCTCCAGCAGGCAATCAACAATACGTGAGGTAGGAATATGCTCGGATACGCCGTGAAAATCTGGTTTATACTTCGCCTCTGGCGGATTGTTAATGCTCCCCAGACCAGAAAGTACCGGCCCGGCTGACGTCACCGTCCCTCCGCCGTTGTAGTGCCAGCCGAACCCCACACCGCCGCCCGGTAAACCAATTTGACCAACCATACTGGCCAGCACCACCAGCATCCAGGGATACTGTTCACCGTGGTGCATACGCTGTACGCACCAGCCGCCCATAAACTGCGTCCGACCTTTCACCAGCAGCCGGGCAAAGTCACGGATCTGATCCGCCGTCAGCCCACAGATGTCAGCAGCCCACTCGGCACTTTTCGGTTGTTTGTCTGTTTCTCCCATCAGGTAGGGTAAAAACTGCTCGAAGCCGACGGTGTAGTCGTTAATGAATGCCGTGTCGTACAGTTTTTCTGCATACAGGGTATGTGCGAGCGCCAGCAGTAACGCAACATCGGTCTGTGGTCGTAACGCCAGCTGTTCACACCCCAGAAAATTTTGCGATTTGCTGCGCACCGGATCAACGCTGATGACGCGCATTTTGCCCTGGGCGACGGCCTCTTTGATCTGCTGCCAGTAGCCAAACGCATCGTGATCGGGAACCAAAAATTCAATCTGCAAGTTCTTAATGGGATCACAGCCCCACAGTACGATGGTATTACTGTTCTCGATAACCAGCGGCAGCGAGGTTTGCTGTTCATAGACTTCAAGCGAACCAATAACATGCGGCAAAATCACCTGGGCTGCAGCCGCTGAATAGTCGCCTACGGTCGTCACATAGCTACCATGCAGGCCGAGCCCTCTGTCCATTGCACCGCCAGCCTTGTGGTATTTGCCCACCATTTGCCAATCTGCCAGCCCGGTAAAGACGCCGGATGAACCGTAGGTTTTTTGCACCCGCTCAAGCTCTTCATAAAACAGGTCCAGCGCCTGATCCCAGCTAACCCGCACAAAACGATTATCTCCCCGCTGGCTACGATCCGACTTCTCACGCTTGCGTAACCAGTCCAGTCGAACCATCGGATAGCGAACCCGTGAAGGGTTGTAGACGATTTCACGTACCGCATTGAGCATATCGCACGGGTGTTTGTCATGTTTGAACGGACGCGTTTCCGTCCACTCGCCGTTAACCACTTTGGCTTCAAAAGCACCATAATGTGAGCCGGACTGGATCCATTGTTCGGGGTTTTCCCCCGCCGCCCATACTTTTGATATCAGCGGATTAGGCGCCAGCGCACTGGCTGCGCCAACCGCCAGCATTCCGGTCAGAAAACGACGACGGGACGGATTAAAATCATGAATATCCATATCTTATCCTTATTATTTGTTGGGTTCAGACACATCGCTGGCGTGGGTCTGGAGGTATTTCAACAACGTACGTTCTTCCACCGGATTGAGTCGATAATACGTCGACATCGCTTTCAGTCCGGCAATCCAGCCATTGGCGGTGTATCGGGTAGCCGGCGGCGTGCTGTGACAGGCGCTACACGTCGATTGCAGCATCTGATCTGAGTACTCCCACACCGGAGTAATGCTATCGATGAGTCCCTGCGCGGAGGTCCATGCGGTCACGCTCACCTGCTGCCATTCCTGATGCGAACCTGGGTCAGTCTGGGTTTGCAGGACTTTGACGTTTTCCAGCAGTGAAGCATCCAGAACCGCGGAGAATACGCGTTTACCCATATACTGGGTGATGACCCGCCCACGCCCTTTGCTTTCACGCCAGCCTGTCACTTCCAACTGGACGTTGCTTCCCTCTTTTTGCAGCACCTTGACCTGGGTCGCCGGAAATAACAGCGCTTTCCCTGCTGGTGCCCCTGCCGTGGCTGTCAGTGTTTTTTCGCTTAACGAAAACAGCGTCGTCGCAGTTGACAGTTTTTCTCCCTGCTGTTGTAGCTGCTTGTAGCGATCGCGAAAACCACTGCTCATGTCCGGTTTGTGGTGCGCGATCCCTTTGTGGCAATCAATGCAGTTGCTGTCCTTCGCCGCTGCCGCCGTCATCTGCGCCGCGGCATTGGCGGATTGTTTTCCATGATCCATTGCTTCATAGCTGTGACACGATTTACAGGCTACCGAGTTGTTGGCGCTCATCCGCGCCCACTCTCGCTGGGCGAGCTCAGCCCGTTTAGCATTGAATTTTTCCGGGGTATCGATAGAGGGTGAGATAAAGGTGTGATAGAGATCGTTTAGGGCTTCGGTTTTACGCATCAACGTCGGGACGACTCCCGGGGGAATGTGGCAATCCTTACACTCCGCTCGCACGCCAGAGGCATTACGAAAATGCACGCTGGTTTTATACTCCTCTCCAGGTGTGCGCATCGAGTGGCACGATAAACAAAACTCCGTAGTGCTGGTGTAATGGACTCCTTGCCATGTTCCCCAAATAACAATGGCCATTACGACAGCGCCACCTAACGCACACCAAAGCGCGTTCTTTTTTATCCACGACATACCTGCCTCCATTTTTTTAATAGCGTCACGCTAAGGGATATTAAAAAGCAAAAATAGAGACAGCGATTTCAGATTATAGGAACAGCCTTAACTCTATGAGGCGTGTCAAAATAGCAATATTCTGAAACGTGTAATATGCCGCTATTGTTTAAACAAGGAATTTCCTCATGCTGGCACTGTTTCTCAATAGGGAAAGTCGCACCCCGCTACAATTACAGATCTTTCAATTCTACTTTCAGGCAATTCAGCAAGGCGATTTGCTTTGTGGGGATAAACTACCCTCTATCCGCGAACAGGCACAGACGCTAAACGTGGCCAAAATCACGGTGGTGATGGCGTATGAAAAACTGATGGCGGCCGGTTTTATTAAGAGCAGGCAGGGTATCGGCTATGAAGTCACATTTACGGCACCTATGCGTAGTCCCCCAGCACACGTGCCATCTGCGGAAGGCTCACCACCGATAAAGCCTAAGCCTGCCGGTGTTTCTACCGATGTTTACGCTGAAATGGGACGTGAGTGCTATTGCCGGATGGGCGTCCCTGACCCCAATGCGTTTCCCTGGTCAAGCTGGCGTAAATGGAATAATGCCCCCAGCGTACTTAAAGAGCAGCTACTGACTCGATATCATTCACCAAATGGATTATTTTCATTGCGTGAGCAAATTGTCAGGTACCTTAATTTATCCCGTAGTATTAATACCAGTGCACAAAACATCATCATTACTGATGGAATTCAGGAAGGGTTGTCACTGCTCAGTCAAATATTCATTATTCATCATGCACTAAGCCAGAATAAAAAGTGTCACGTGGTCGCCGAATCACCTTGTTATTCTGGCGCATGGCATCTGTTTAATTATTATGGTGCCGATATTACGTCTATTGCCGTGGATAATCACGGGCTGTGCACCGATAATTTACCCGAGTTTGAAACCCAGCTTTGTTATGTGACACCTGCTCACCAGTATCCAATGGGCAGTGTTCTGTCACTTGAACGACGTAAGTCATTACTCACGTGGGCACAGCGAGTGGGCGCCTGGATTATTGAAGACGATTACGATGCCGTATTTACGTATGGCGAGAATCCCCTTCCGGCACTGAAAGCCATGGATTACCACAACCGGGTTATCTACATGGGGACCTTCTCAAAAACGCTGGGACCGGGGGCACGTCTCGGTTACCTCGTTTGCCCCGATGAGCTGCTGCCCGCCGTTCAAAATATGAAAGCGCTGAACAACAATGGTAGCCAGTGGTTATTGCAGCAGTTTTTAGCCGAGTTAATGCAAAACCAGGTGTTTTATACCCATCTCGGTAAGCTAGCCTGCAACTATGCAGCACGCCTCGCATTACTGCGTGATGGCTTATCAGCCCTGTTCCCTGAAGGAAAGATCGATGGTGCCACGGCAGGGTTACATCTCTCATTACGCATTGACTGGTCGCCTGACGTCATCGCAAAACTACGCCAGCGCTGCCTGCAGGCAGGGGTGCGCTTTGATACATTACAGGAAATTGAAAACGGCTCAGAAACAGCGTGGCGGCAAAAAAATTCCGATGCTGTGATGTTCTTTGGTTTTGGCGGACTGCAGGTGCCGCACCTCAGAAAGGTATTAAACGTACTGGAGCAGGAGAGGTGTGCGTTATTACAGCAATAACAACGCACCTGAGTATTGCCGGGGGCGGGACAAGCGCCATCCGGCAATTTATCGCCTGGTGTTGGGCGAATTACAGCAGATCGCGGAACTGCGTTTTTTTCAGCGCCAGCTCCACGCCGCGAACTTCTGCCAGTCCTTTCAGGCGACCAATCGCGGAATAGCCCGGATTCGTTTTCTTATGCAGATCGTCAAGCATCTGATGCCCATGATCCGGGCGCATTGGGATCGGACGCAAATCACCCGCTTTCTTACGGCGTTGCTCTTCGCTCAAAATAGCTGCCACCACCGATACCATATCCACATCGCCCTGCAAGTGTGCGCCTTCGTGGAAGGTTTTCGGGTTTTCTTCACGGCAGGTTGAACGCAAGTGTGTGAAGTGAATACGATCGCCAAAGGTCTCAATCATTTTTACCAGATCGTTATCGGCGCGCACGCCGTACGAACCGGTACACATGGTGAAACCGTTATTGATACTGTCTACCGTTTCTTTCAGCCATTGCATATCTTCAATGGTCGACACGATACGTGGCAGACCGAGGATTGGCCTTGGCGGATCGTCAGGATGCACTGCCAGACGTACACCAACTTCCTCAGCAACAGGCACAATCGCCCGCAGGAAGACAGCCATGTTATTGCGCAAATCATCTTTGCTGATCCCATCATATTCCGCCAGGCGCGCGCGGAATTGATCCAGCGTATAACCTTCTTCGGCACCAGGCAGGCCAGCAATAATGTTGCGGGTCAGCTTTTCAATTTCTGCATCGCTCATGGCATTGAAGTAGTCCAGCGCCTGGCGTTGTTCTTCGTCGGTATAATCCGCTTCAGCTCCCGGGCGTTGCAGAATGTGCAATTCAAAAGCCGCAAAGGCAATCTGGTCAAAACGCAGCGCTTTGGACCCGTCCGGTAGCTGATATTCAAGGTCAGTACGCGTCCAGTCCAGGATCGGCATGAAGTTGTAGCACACGGTATCGATGCCGCAGGTCGCCAGGTTACGAATACTTTGCTGATAGTTGGCAATCCACGTTTGATATTGACCTGAACGCGTTTTGATATCTTCGTGAACAGGGATACTTTCCACCACCGACCAGGTCAGCCCTTTTTCGGCCAGGGTAGCCTGGCGCTTTTGAATTTCTTCTACGGGCCACACTTCACCGTTGGGAATGTGGTGCAAGGCGGTCACAACACCCGTTGCGCCAGCCTGACGCACATCGTCAAGCGATACTGGATCGTTTGGTCCGTACCAACGCCAGGTTTGTTCCATTACTTCACCTCACAAGTTGTTATACCAAATTAAACGACTTTTATGACGACTACCATACAGGCATCCGGTATACGATCAACACACCGCCCATCATTGATTGATCCAGCTCACATTACCCGGATAAATGAGGCACACCAATTCAATTTGTTGTCATATAACTTTATACTGCCATTGTTAATTAATGGTTAATCAGGTGTATTTAATGAAGACTATTGCCTCAGCGTCTCTTGCGGAAAATGTCGTGATGCCTCAGTACGATCGCCAACAGCTAAAAACGCGGATCGTACATTTTGGTTTCGGTGCATTTCATCGCGCCCATCAGGCGTTATTGACTGACCGGGTGCTGAATGCGCAGGGTGGAGACTGGGGGATTTGTGAGATCAGCCTGTTCAGCGGCGACCGGCTGATGAGCCAGCTACGCGAGCAGGATCATTTATTTACCGTGCTGGAAAAAGGTGCGGCCGGCAACCAGCCGATTATCGTCGGGGCCGTCAACGAGTGCCTGAATGCAAAGCTGGATTCACTGGCGGCTATTATCGAAAAATTTTGCGAGCCTCAGGTCGCGATTGTTTCGTTAACCATTACGGAAAAAGGCTACTGTATTGATCCTGCCACGGGGTCACTCGATATCGCTAACCCGCGTATTATTCACGATCTGCAAGTACCGACTGAACCGCACTCCGCGCCCGGAATTATTGTTGAAGCACTGCACCGCCGACGTCAACGTGGGCTGCAACCGTTTACCGTCCTCTCCTGCGATAACATCCCGGACAACGGTCATGTGGTAAAAAACGCTGTACTGGGAATGGCGGAGAAACGCTCACCTGAACTGGCTAACTGGATTCGGGAGCACGTCAGTTTCCCGGGAACCATGGTAGACCGGATTGTCCCGGCAGCGACGGAAGAATCACTGGATGAAATCGCCCGCGAATTAGGCGTGGCAGACCCTTGCGCAATCAGCTGCGAGCCGTTTATTCAGTGGGTTATTGAAGACCATTTTGTCAGCGGCCGTCCGCAATGGGAAACGGCAGGTGTCCAGATGGTCGAAAACGTCTTGCCGTGGGAACAAATGAAACTGCGGATGCTGAACGGCAGTCATTCGTTTCTCGCTTATCTCGGCTATCTGGCGGGATTCCAGCATATCAGCGACTGTATGCAGGACAGCGCATTTCGTGAAGCCGCTTACCGGCTGATGCTCAGCGAACAGGCCCCCACGCTGCAAATTACCGATGTAGATTTGGACCAGTATGCCGACAGCCTGCTGGAACGCTTTGCCAATCCGGCGCTGAAACATAAAACCTGGCAAATCGCGATGGATGGCAGCCAAAAATTACCGCAACGTATGCTGGACGGGATCCGCGTTCATTTAGCACGTCAAAGCGAGTGGCCGCTGCTGGCACTCGGCATTGCGGGCTGGATGCGCTACGTAAGCGGGATTGATGATTCAGGTGAAATTATCGATATTCGTGACCCGATGAGTGACAAAATCCGCACTATCGTCGAACAGAGTACGGAATCAGAACGCGTCAGCGCGTTGCTTTCACTGCACGAAATCTTCGCCGCTGATCTCGCACAGAACCCACAATTCATCGATACCGTGGAACGAGCCTGGCAACGTATCGCCCAATACGGTGCACATCAGGCGGTCATCGAGACGTTAAAAAGTTAACGATTTCTGCCATTAAACAGGACGAAGTTCGTCTTCGTCCTCTCTGCGCTTCTCTTTTCCCCCGTTTTTCGCCAGGATTGTTAAAAGCCATTACGGTAATTTATGAATCTGGAGTAAGCGTGACTAAAACCAATCTCATCACGGGTTTTCTCGGCAGTGGCAAAACCACATCTATTCTTCATCTATTGGCCAACAAAGATCCCGCAGAGAAGTGGGCCGTTTTGGTCAATGAGTTTGGCGAAGTGGGTATCGACGGCGCACTGCTCGCCGACAGCGGCGCAATGCTCAAAGAGATCCCCGGCGGCTGTATGTGCTGCGTTAATGGTTTGCCCATGCAGGTTGGCCTCAATACGCTGTTACGTCAGGGAAAACCGGATCGGCTGCTGATTGAGCCCACCGGCCTCGGGCATCCCAAACAGATTCTGGATTTACTCACCGCGCCGGTTTACGAACCGTGGATCGACTTGCGCGCAACTCTCTGTATCCTTGATCCGCGCCTGTTGCTGGATGAAAAAAGCGTCGCGAATGAGAATTTCCGCGATCAGTTAGCCTCTGCCGATATCATCGTTGCCAATAAATCCGATCGTGCCACGACAGAAAGCGAAACTGCTCTGCAAACCTGGTGGCAGCACTACGGCGGTAACCGCCAGTTAGTTTATGCCGATCATGGACAGATCGACGGACAATTACTGGATTTGCCCCGACTGAATCTGACGGAACTTCCCTCCAGTGCGGCACATACTCACCAGCATGCTGATAAAAAAGGGCTGGCAGCACTAAGCCTGCCTGCCCAGCAACGCTGGCGCCGCAGTCTGAACAGCGGTCAGGGGCATCAGGCCTGCGGCTGGATTTTTGACGCTGACACGGTGTTCGATACCATTGGCCTGCTGGAATGGTCACGTCTCGCCCCTGTCGGCCGCGTGAAGGGAGTGATGCGCATTAAAGAGGGGCTGGTGCGTATCAATCGTCAGGGTGAGGACTGGCATATTGAGACCCAAAACGTCGCCCCTCCAGATAGCCGCATTGAACTCATCTCCGATACCGAGACCGACTGGAATGCATTACAGAGTGCATTGTTGAGGCTTCGTTTAGACGCTGGCGCGTAAGGTTGCCTCCGTTTTATGGCAATGGTAAACGACGATGAAAACCCGATACCCACTAATACTCCTGCTTAATATTGCTGGTCTGGCGCTGTTTTTGTCCTGGTACCTTCCACATGGGCATGGGCTCTGGTTTTCTCTCGATTCGGGCATCTTCCACTTCTTCAATCATAAGCTGGTTGAGAGCCCGCTCTTCCTGTGGATTGTCGCGGTCACCAATAACCGGGCATTTGACGGCTGCTCATTATTGGCGATGGGCACATTAATGCTGAGTTTTTGGTTAAAAGAAACGCAGGAAGGTCGTCGTCGTATTGTGGCAATTGGGCTGGTGATGCTGCTAACAGCGGTGATATTAAACCAACTGGGCCAGGCGCTTATTCCGGTTAAGCGCGCCAGCCCCACCCTCACGTTCGATAATATTAATCGCGTCAGCGAGCTGCTGCATATTTCAACAAAAGATGCGTCCAGAGACAGTTTTCCTGGCGATCACGGTATGATGCTGCTTATTTTTTCCGCATTTATGCTACGTTATTTCGGAAAAGTCGCAGGAATAATCGGCCTTATTATCACTGTGGTTTTTGCCTTTCCACGCGTAATGATCGGCGCACATTGGCTTACAGATATCGTGGTAGGTTCTATGACCGTCGTATTGATTGGCTTGCCCTGGTGGTTAATGACGCCATTAAGCGACCGTCTGGTTACGCTGTTTATTCATTATCTTCCCGGCAAAAACAAACAATTTTTAAACAAATAACGCAAAGTAATTAACATCATCAGGAATGCTTCTGATTTCCTGATGATATCTGCCAGGAAATTATCCTTCTGACTGTCATTCTCCTGTCATATTATTCCTGTTTAAAATGAATGAATTGCGTGTTTTTCACTCTATTTGTTCTTAATTTAGCCAATGCAGTCTATTCACTTTCTGTATCACTTTTTCTTATAAGAAATCACATAAAATCACTCGCAATGACCGGAGCGATCGGGTAACCTCAGACTCGTTTTGCCTCGCGGGATAATTATTCACTATAAGAATAAATTTGTGCGTTCTGCCACAGATTTGACCTTAAAGAATTGTCTCATCATGCGTTGGTAATTAGTCTCGTCACGTTTGGCATTTTTTATAACGATATTTATCGTTAAGGACTTCAAGGGAAAACAAACAAAATGGTCAAATCTCAACCGATTTTGAGATATATCTTGCGGGGCATACCCGCGATAGCAGTTGCGGTTCTGCTTTCTGCATGTAGCACAACGAACACCGCCAGGAATATGCATTCTGAGACGCATGCTGTGGGCAATGGAGATAACTCTTCACTGCAAGCCTCTCAGGATGAATTTGAAAATATGGTACGTAATATCGATGTTAAATCACGTATTATGGACCAATATGCTGACTGGAAAGGCGTGCGTTACCGCCTTGGCGGCAGCACTAAAAAAGGTATTGATTGTTCAAGCTTCGTACAGCGTACGTTTCGTGAGCAATTTGGTTTAGAGCTTCCGCGCTCAACCTACGAGCAACAGGAAACGGGAAAATCCGTTTCGCGCACTAATCTGCGCACAGGCGATCTGGTTCTGTTCCGTGCGGGTTCCACCGGCCGTCACGTCGGTATCTATATCGGCAATAACCAGTTTGTACATGCCTCGACCAGCAGTGGCGTTATCATTTCCAGCATGAACGAGCCTTACTGGAAAAAACGTTACAACGAAGCTCGCCGGGTCCTGAGCCGCAGTTAATTTCGTTTGGCAGCTATCCCTTGGCTATCCTGATGAGACTTATCAAAAGCACTGCTTCGGCAGTGCTTTTTGCGTTGCGCTATGTTTAAGAAAAATCTCACTATACGAATCAATCCAGGTTATAGTTTTACAAATCAAGCCGTTTAATAATAAGCAGATACCCCAGGTAAACATAAGGAACTATGTTCAGACGTCCTTCATCTTCCAGTCGAAATGTCCTTTTTACCTGTATTTTTACGGGGGTAGTCGTCGCGGTACTTGTCAGCACCCTGCAGTTTTTTGCCACCTGGCACAAACGAGATGTAAAGTACGAAACGCTTCTTTCCGATATCGACTATTACATCAGCAGTTACCTCTCAGACCTCAAAAGCACAACAGATGCCCTGCAGCCGCTGGTCTCATACAATTGCCAACAAGTTGCCGCCAGGCTAACCGCCAGCGCAGCGTTTAACCTCAATGTACGCGCTTTTTTATTGGTAAAAGATGGTATTGCTTTCTGCTCATCCGCAACTGGCGCGATGGACTCGCCTATTCTGTCGCTGGTTCCGAAGCTGGATCTCAAGCAAGATGTCGATGTGGAATTATTGTCCGGTACCCCGATGATGCCGGACAATCCGGCAATCATGATTTGGCAGCGGAATCCTTCATTTAAGAATAGCGGCGTGTTTTCCTCACTGAATATCAATCTGGCGCCTTACCTTCTCTATACCGCCCGAGAAGATGATTTTGACGGTATTGCAATTATTGTTGGTGATACCGCTATCACGACATTTTCATCCCAACTGATGGACGTTTCCGCGCTTCCGGATACCACCTGGCGCCAGACGACGCTGAAAGGGATCCCGATGAAGATCCGGCTATACGCGCAAGAGTGGACGTACACTGACGTCTGGTATGCCGTCATGTTGGGATGTATGGCCGGGATCATGACCGGGTTGCTTTTGTGGTACTACAACTACGCCGTTCGTTTACGCCCGGGAAAGGATATTCTCAACGCTATCAAGCACGATCAGTTTTATGTGGTCTACCAACCAGTCGTTGAAATGCAGACGCTGGAAGTAAAAGGGGTAGAAGTATTGTTACGCTGGCGCCACCCGACAACAGGTGAGATCCCGCCAGATGCGTTTATTCACTACGCTGAATCACAGCAAATGATCGTGCCGCTGACGCAGCATCTGTTCAAACTGGTGGCCCGTGATGCCCCCGCATTAAAAAAAGTGTTACCGCAAGGCGCAAAGCTCGGGCTCAACATCGCCCCAACGCACCTGCATGGTGAAAGCTTTAAAGACGATATTCAACACCTGAACGCTTCCCTGCCGCCACACCATTTCCAGGTTGTACTCGAAATCACCGAACGCGATATGCTCAATCAGCATGAAGCCTCAAAGTTATTTGAATGGCTACACGCTGCCGGATTCGAAATTGCCATTGATGATTTTGGTACCGGCCATAGCGCACTCATTTATCTGGAACGCTTTACCGTTGACTATCTGAAAATCGACCGAGGATTTATCAACGCCATTGGGACAGAAACGCTAACGTCTCCGGTACTGGATGCGGTGTTGACACTGTCTAAGCGTCTTAATATGCTGACGGTTGCTGAAGGGGTAGAAACGCCTGAGCAAGCCCGATGGCTGCGCGATCGCGGGGTTCATTTCTTCCAGGGATACTGGATCAGCCGCCCATTAATGCTTGATGATTTTGTACGTTGGATGGCGCAATCCGATAAGCCAACGTGGTGATCGCACCAGGCGATTCATATATTTTCACTCGCCACCCCAACCGCTATTTCTCAGGCAAGAAGCCTGTCGGGTTGTGGCAGGACAAGGAAACCTCTGTGATATGATTCCTCGTGTACTGCTTCTGTTTATCGCCCTTATCGGGTTTAACGTTCATGCCCAATCCATCAAAGAAAGCTACGCCTTTGCCGTGTTGGGCGAACCCAAGTACGCGTTTAATTTTAATCACTTTGATTATGTTAACCCCGCGGCCCCTAAAGGCGGGCAGCTCACCCTCTCCGCCCTGGGTACCTTCGACAACTTCAACCGCTATTCGATGCGCGGCAACCCTGGCGCACGCACTGAAACGCTCTACGATACGCTGTTTACCACCTCGGATGACGAACCCGGCAGCTACTACCCGCTCATCGCTGACAGAGCGCGTTATGCCGATGATTATTCGTGGGTAGAAATCGCGATTAATCCGCGGGCCCGTTTTCATGATGGTTCACCCATTACCGCACGCGATGTTGAATTCACCTTCCATAAATTTATGACCGAAGGCGTACCGCAGTTTCGTTTGGTCTACAAAGGAACGACGGTAAAGGCAATTGCCCCGTTAACAGTGCGAATTGAACTCGCCAAACCGGGTAAAGAGGACATGCTCAGCCTGTTTTCATTACCGGTGATGCCAGAGAAGTACTGGAAAGATCATAAGCTCAGCGATCCCTTATCATCACCTCCGCTCGCCAGCGGCCCTTATCGCATCAGTCAATGGAAAATGGGCCAGTACATTGTTTATTCGCGCGTCAAAGATTATTGGGCTGCTGACTTGCCCGTCAATCGCGGACGCTGGAACTTTGATACCCTCCGCTACGATTACTACTTAGATGATAACGTCGCTTTTGAAGCATTTAAGGCTGGAGCGTTCGACCTGCGACTGGAAAACGATGCAAAAAATTGGGCAACCCGTTATACCGGCAAGAATTTCGCCAATCATTACATTGTCAAAGACGAACAAAAGAATGAGTCCGCGCAGGACACACGATGGTTAGCCTTTAATATTCAACGTCCAATGTTTAGTGACCGACGTGTACGGGAAGCGATTACGCTGGCCTTTGATTTCGAATGGATGAATAAGGCCCTGTTTTATAATGCCTGGAGTCGAACAAACAGCTATTTCCAGAACACCGAGTATGCAGCCAGAGGTTATCCCGATGCGGATGAACTGGTGATCCTCGCGCCATTGAAAAAAGAGCTGCCACCGGAAGTCTTCAGTCAAATCTATCAACCACCGATGTCGAAAGGCGATGGCTACGATCGTGAAAACCTGTTGAAAGCCGATACGTTACTCCAACAGGCGGGATGGATACTGAAAGGGCAACAACGGATAAATAGCACCAGCGGTAAACCGCTGACCTTCGAGTTATTACTCCCGGCAGGTAGCAACAGCCAGTGGGTGCTGCCGTTCCAGCACAACCTGCAACGCTTAGGCATTACGATGAATATCCGCCAGGTCGATAACTCGCAAATCACTAACCGTTTGCGCAGTCGCGACTATGACATGATGCCAAGGTTGTATCGCGCAATGCCGTGGCCAAGCTCAGACCTGCAAATTCTCTGGGCCTCTGAATATATAGACTCCAGCTATAACGCACCCGGAGTGCAAAGCCCGTTCATTGATAAACTGATTAGCCAGATCATTGCCGCACAAGGGAATAAAGCCAAACTGATCCCGTTGGGGCGGGCACTGGACCGGGTATTAACCTGGAACTACTACATGTTGCCGATGTGGTACATGGCTGAAGATCGTATCGCCTGGTGGGATAAGTTTTCGCATCCGGCGATCCGCCCGATTTATACCATTGGCATCGACAACTGGTGGTATGACGTCAACAAAGCGGCGAAGCTTCCCGCAGCCAGACGACAGGGAGAGTAAATGGGCGCTTATTTGATTCGACGTCTGCTGCTGGTGATCCCAACGCTTTGGGCCATCATTACTATCAACTTTTTTATCGTACAGATAGCACCTGGCGGTCCTGTTGAGCAGGCCGTCGCCGCCATTGAGTTCGGACAAAGCGGCGCGTTGCCCGGTGCGGGCAGCGAAGGTGTTCGCGCCAGCCACGCGCAAACCGGCGTAGGGAATATCAGCGACAGTAACTACCGTGGCGGTCGGGGTCTGGATCCGGAAGTCATCGCGGAAATTACCCGTCGTTACGGATTCGATAAACCCATTCATGAACGCTATTTCAAGATGCTCTGGGACTATATCCGTTTTGATTTTGGCGATAGTCTGTTTCGCAGTGCCTCTGTTCTTACGCTAATCAAAGACAGCCTCCCGGTGTCCGTTACCCTGGGGCTGTGGAGTACGCTCATCATCTATCTGGTGTCGATACCGCTTGGGATCCGCAAAGCGGTTCACAACGGCAGTCGTTTTGACGTCTGGAGCAGCGCATTTATTATTATTGGCTATGCCATTCCGGCCTTTCTGTTTGCCATTTTGCTGATCGTTTTTTTTGCCGGGGGCAGCTATTACGACCTGTTCCCGCTACGTGGGCTCGTGTCCGCTAACTTTGATGCCCTGCCCTGGTATCAAAAAATTACCGATTATCTGTGGCACATTACCCTGCCAGTGCTGGCAACCGTCGTAGGTGGGTTCGCCGCGCTGACCATGCTGACCAAAAACTCATTTCTGGATGAGGTTCGTAAGCAGTATGTCGTTACTGCGCGCGCCAAAGGCGTTAGTGAGAAAAATATTCTATGGAAGCATGTGTTCCGCAATGCCATGTTGCTGGTAATCGCAGGATTTCCCGCCACATTTATTAGTATGTTTTTCACCGGCTCACTGCTGATTGAAGTGATGTTTTCGCTTAATGGTCTGGGATTACTGGGGTATGAATCTACCGTATCGCGCGACTACCCGGTGATGTTCGGCACACTCTACATCTTCACCCTGATTGGCCTGTTGCTCAATATCCTCAGTGATATCAGCTATACGTTGGTCGATCCTCGTATTGATTTTGAGGGACGCTAATGTCGCGATTAAGCCCCGTCAATCAGGCCCGCTGGGCGCGTTTTCGTCATAACCGCCGCGGCTACTGGTCATTATGGATTTTTTTGGTGTTGTTTGGCCTGAGCATGTGTTCCGAGCTGATCGCTAATGATAAGCCGCTGTTGGTACGCTATGACGGCAGCTGGTATTTCCCTCTGGTTAAAAACTACAGTGAGAGCGATTTCGGCGGCCCGTTAGCAACAAAGGCTGATTATCAGGATCCGTGGCTGCAACACCGTCTGGAGAGACAGGGTTGGATACTATGGGCCCCCATCCGGTTCGGTGCTACCAGCATCAACTTTGCCACCGATAAGCCCTTCCCCTCTCCACCCTCTGCGCAAAACTGGCTGGGTACTGACGCAAATGGTGGTGACGTGCTGGCGCGTATCCTTTACGGCACCCGCATCTCAATTCTGTTTGGCTTGATGCTGACCCTGTGTTCCAGCGTCATGGGGGTGATGGCTGGCGCGCTACAGGGCTATTATGGCGGTAAGGTAGACCTGTGGGGACAACGGTTCATCGAAGTGTGGTCCGGTATGCCAACGCTGTTTCTGATTATTTTGCTATCCAGCGTCGTTCAGCCTAACTTCTGGTGGCTATTAGCGATCACCGTGCTGTTTGGCTGGATGAGCCTGGTGGGCGTGGTACGCGCGGAATTTCTGCGCACCCGAAACTTTGATTATATTCGTGCCGCTCAGGCGCTCGGGGTTAGTGATCGCAGTATTATTTTGCGTCATATGTTACCCAATGCGATGGTTGCCGCCCTGACCTTTTTACCGTTTATTTTATGTGCCTCAATCACCACACTCACCTCGCTGGATTTTCTCGGGTTCGGATTACCGCTTGGCTCGCCATCACTGGGAGAATTGCTGTTGCAGGGTAAAAACAACCTGCAGGCGCCGTGGCTTGGCATCACCGCGTTCATCTCCGTTGCCCTCTTATTATCGCTACTGATTTTTATTGGTGAAGCGGTACGCGACGCATTTGATCCCAATAAGGCGATTTAAGATGACACAACCTCTGTTAGCTATTGACAATTTATCGGTAGGTTTTCGCCAACAGAACACCGTGCGCACCGTGGTCAACAGTCTGTCACTGCGCGTTGATGCCGGACAAACGCTGGCGCTGGTGGGCGAGTCCGGCTCAGGTAAAAGCGTCACCGCGCTTTCGGTGTTGCGTCTGTTGCCCACGCCGCCTGCGGTGTACCTCTCCGGTGATATACGCTTTCACGGCGCATCACTACTTCACGCTAACGAGCAGACGCTTCGCGGTGTGCGGGGAAATAAAATCGCCATGATTTTCCAGGAACCAATGGTGTCGCTAAATCCACTCCACAACCTGGAAAAGCAGCTTTATGAAGTGCTGTCGCTGCATCGGGGAATGCGTCGGGAAGCCGCACGGGCAGAAATTCTGACCTGTCTGGATCGTGTAGGCATTCGCCATGCAGCGAAACGCCTTACAGATTATCCGCACCAGCTTTCCGGCGGTGAGCGCCAGCGCGTAATGATTGCTATGGCGCTGTTAACCCGCCCGGAGCTGCTAATTGCTGATGAACCAACCACCGCGCTGGATGTCTCTGTGCAGGCGCAAATTTTGCAACTGCTGCGGGAGTTGCAGCGTGAGCTGAACATGGGATTGCTGTTCATCACTCATAATCTCAGCATCGTGAGAAAGCTAGCCGATTCCATTGCCGTCATGCAGAACGGTCAATGCGTTGAACAAAACCGTGCCGAGCCACTGCTTGCCGCGCCAACCCATTCCTACACACAGAAACTGTTAAATAGCGAACCCTCCGGCGATCCAGTCCCTTTAGCCGCCGGACAACCGCCATTGCTGGAAGTGAATGGGCTCAGGGTCGCCTTTCCCGTACGCAAGGGTATCCTCAAGCGCGTGGTGGATCATAACGTCGTGGTTAACAACGTCAGTTTTACCCTCAGACCCGGTGAAACACTGGGACTGGTGGGTGAATCAGGCTCCGGGAAAAGTACCACTGGTCTGGCGCTACTGCGATTAATCACATCGCAAGGCAGTATTGTGTTCGATGGTCTGGCGCTGCATACCTTAAATCGCCGCCAACTGTTGCCAGTACGTCACCGCATTCAGGTGGTCTTTCAGGACCCCAACTCTTCACTGAATCCGCGTTTGAGCGTATTACAAATTATTGAAGAGGGATTGCGCGTTCACCAGCCAACGCTTTCCGCTGAACAGCGTGAAGCGCAGGTAAAAGCAGTGATGGCTGAAGTCGGACTCGATAGCGAAACCCGCCATCGTTATCCTGCAGAGTTTTCTGGCGGTCAACGCCAGCGCATAGCCATTGCCAGGGCATTGATTCTCAAACCCTCGCTGATCATTCTGGATGAGCCAACATCCTCGCTCGACAGAACCGTACAGGCGCAAATCCTCACGCTGTTAAAGTCCTTACAGGAAAAGCATCGTCTGGCTTATATTTTTATCAGCCATGATTTGCATGTTGTACGTGCGTTATGCCATCAGGTAATTGTGTTGCGGCAGGGAGAAGTCGTGGAACAGGGGCAATGCGAGCACGTATTTAACGCGCCACAACAGGCCTATACGCGTCAGCTGCTCGCGCTAAGCTGACGCTCAAAACGGATTGTTGTTTGAAAACGGTTCTGCGATGGCCACGCCGAAATTTTTCAGTCTGCAGGTCGCGGCAAACTCATCCTGGCGATTCACAAACAGGCACGGTTCCCCTTCACATTCCAGCACGGAACAAGGTACCTCAATGTCGCTGAGAGCCTGGCTAAGTTTATGCATGACTGACCATGCGCTGTCACCATCAGGACTAAGCAATTTGAGGGCCACCAGGCTGTTCTCATTGTTCTGACCGTTGTGCGGAATCGGTTCAACCTTTGAACCTGCGAAACCCACCGACCAACGATAGCACTGCGGCAGACGATGAACGATTGAGAGTTGTAATGTCATCACTTTCTTTCCCTGGAAGTACAATCACTTCACAATTATTTTACATCAATATTAACACATCATTGACAATACGTCTTTAGACAGTTGGTAAACGTTTACACCCAGTCTTTATGCCGCTTTCCGAACCCACTATTTAAATTTATTCAACGGTTCAGGCATGTTTCCGCGCTATATGTACTCGTTTCTGCGATCTAACTCAACCTTTTTAACTACAATGATGTGACTTTTTACATAAATTGATTTTACATAAAATAAACATAAGCGGGGAAAATGATAGATTTGCGGTTGATGTACATCAACTCTGGAGGCCTTATGACCCCCAGGTTGTGTAATAGATCACCGTTTTTTGGCGCGACTGGCGTAGAGATAGAAGAGAATTGAGCTGGTGGCGCAAAACGCTATCGACCATATCATTGGCCAGGCCGAGTTAAAGGTTGCCAGAGATAACAGCGCGCCAACAATCGCGCCGATGCCAAAACGAAACGTCCCCGCCAACGATGAGGCCGTCCCGGCCATGTGTGGAAACTCATCCAGAATGACCGCCATCGCATTTGATGACACCATCGACACACAACCTACAAACGCCGCAACACCGACAACCAGTGCCCAGAATCCAACGCCGAACAGCGCGCTGAATACCATCCAGCCCGCCATCACAAACTGGATCCACAGCCCGGTACGGAACATATTTAGTGCACCAACCCGCCGAACAAAGCGGCTGTTGATGATGGTCATCACGAACAGGAACACAATATTCAGCGCGAAGTAATAGCCGAAATTCTGCGGTGAAACGTGGTTGATCTCAATGTAGACAAAAGGTCCGGCGCTCAGGAAAGAAAACATCCCGGCAAAGCTAAACCCACTGGCCAGCATGTAACTCAGGACGCGCTTGTGGCGAAACAGCGAGGCAAAGTTGCCCAGAGTCGTGCGCAAGCGAAACGGCTGGCGACGCTCTACGGGCAAGGTCTCTTTGATCAGCGTAAAGATCATCACCGAGGCCAGAATCGCCGCCACAGCGAGGATCCAGAAGATATAGTGCCAACTCAGCCATACCAGCACCCAACCGCCCACAATAGGTGCCATCAGTGGCGCAATCGTCGTCACCAGCATGACAAATGACATCATGCGCGAGAATTCTTCTTTCGGATAGATGTCGCGCATCAGGGCATTGATGACCACGCTTGCCGCCGCAGCCGCCAGACCATGGAAGAAACGCATAGTGATCAACTGATCGATAGTTTGCGCCAACGCACAGGCGACCGCTGCTGCCGCAAACACCAGAGTCCCGCCCAGTATCACCGGTTTACGCCCGATGCTGTCGGCCATCGGACCATAGATCAACTGCCCAACCGCGAACCCCAGAATATAGGTACTGAGGGTCATTTGCGCGCTGCCTGCCGGCACGCCAAATTGAGCAGAGATCACCGGCAGTGCCGGAAGATACATATCAATCGACAACGGCATCAACATGGCCAATAAGCCAAGGATAAAAACAATGGCAATTGAAGAGTTCTGCCGGGTGGTCACATTTAGCTCCTGAAATTAACGCGGGGTTAAGTTAACGCTGGCGATTTCTTCTTCGGTCAATGGACGGTATTCTCCGGGCGCCAGATCCTCATCAAGCTTGATGGCACCGATGCGTTCACGATGCAGTTCCACAACGTGGTTACCCACGGCGGCAAACATACGTTTAACCTGATGATAGCGCCCTTCACTGATGGTCAAACGTACCTGAGTCGGCGTAATCACTTCCAGCACGGCGGGTTTGGTCAGGTCTTTCTCATTGTGCAACTGTACGCCACGGGCAAACTGTTCGGCGGTATCATCTGGCACTGGCGACTCCAGCGTCACCAGATAGGTTTTCTCACAATGGTGGCGTGGCGAAGTGATGCGATGAGACCACTGTCCGTCGTCGGTCATTAACACCAGTCCGGTGGTATCGATATCCAGACGCCCTGCCGCATGCAGTTTGTAGGCCACTGGTTCATCAAGGAAATAGAGCACAGTCGGGTGATCCGGGTCATCCGTTGAGCAAACATAACCCTGGGGCTTATTCAGCATAAAATAGCGCGGGCCATTTTGTTGAACCAGGGAATTACCGTCATATTCTACGTCGTGCTCTGGCAGTAGCTTAAAAGCGCTATTTCTGACGATTTCGCCGTCGACGGTAACACGGTTACCACGGATCTCACGCCCGGCAATAGCGCGGCTGACGCCGAGTTGCTGAGCGATAAATTTATCAAGTCGCATGAGTGTGATTTTGCCTGTAACAATACGGAAATCGGGCGTTATGCCCGAAAAGTGGAGCCGTTTTCCGCTCAGTATAACGAGCTAACAACTTCCCTCAAGGGAAAAAGATTCGTGGCATACTATACGCGAGACTGTTACATATTGTGAGCCCATGATTTTTACTCTTCGTCCTTACCAAAAAGAAGCCGTGGATGCCACGCTCAACCATTTTCGCCATCACCGTACTCCGGCAGTTATCGTCCTCCCCACAGGCGCAGGCAAAAGCCTGGTGATTGCCGAGCTGGCCCGCGTGGCGCGGGGTCGCGTACTGGTACTGGCGCACGTCAAAGAGCTGGTCGCGCAAAACCATGCGAAATATTGTGCGCTGGGGCTGGAAGCCGATATTTTTGCCGCAGGCCTGAAGCGTAAAGAGAGCCATGGGAAAGTGGTATTTGGCAGCGTACAGTCGGTAGCGCGTAATCTGGACGCCTTTCAGGGAGAATTCTCCCTGCTTATCGTCGATGAATGCCATCGCATTGGCGATGATGAAGAGAGTCAGTATCAGCAAATCCTCACTCACCTGACCAAAGTAAATCCTCACTTACGCCTGCTCGGACTTACCGCCACACCTTTTCGTTTGGGCAAAGGCTGGATTTATCATTTTCATTATCACGGAATGGTGCGCGGCGATGAAAAAGCACTGTTTCGCGACTGCATTTATGAATTACCGCTGCGCTACATGATTAAACACGGCTACCTGACGCAGCCAGAACGCCTCGACATGCCGGTAGTGCAATATGACTTCAGCCGCCTGCAGGCGCAAAGTAACGGCCTGTTTAGCGAAGCGGACCTGAATCAGGAGCTGAAAAAGCAGCAGCGAATAACGCCGCATATCATCAGCCAGATTGTCGAGTTTGCTCAGACACGCAAAGGGGTAATGATTTTCGCCGCTACCGTTGAGCACGCCAAAGAGATAGTCGGCCTGCTGCCTGCTGATGATGCGGCGCTTATCACCGGGGACACGCCTGGCGCTGAACGCGACGTGTTGATTGAAGAGTTCAAAGCCCAACGTTTTCGCTATCTGGTGAATGTGTCGGTCCTGACCACTGGCTTCGATGCCCCGCACGTCGACCTTATCGCCATTCTGCGCCCGACCGAGTCAGTTAGCCTTTACCAACAAATCGTTGGACGAGGGTTGCGCCTGGCGCCGGGTAAAACCGACTGTCTGATCCTTGATTACGCCGGGAATCCGCACGATCTGTACGCCCCGGAAGTGGGTGCGCCGAAAGGGAAAAGCGACAACGTTCCGGTACAGGTGTTCTGTCCTGCCTGCGGCTTTGCCAACACCTTCTGGGGCAAAACAACGGCCGACGGCACGCTGATTGAGCACTTTGGCCGCCGCTGTCAGGGATGGTTTGAAGATGATGACGGCCATCGCGAACAGTGCGATTTTCGTTTCCGTTTTAAAAACTGCCCGCAGTGCAACGCGGAAAATGACATCGCCGCCCGCCGTTGTCGGGAGTGCGACACGGTACTGGTTGACCCGGATGACATGCTGAAAGCCGCGCTCAGGCTTAAAGATGCGCTGGTTCTGCGCTGCAGCGGGATGGCGCTACAAAATGGGCAGGATGAAAAAGGCGAATGGCTTAAAATTACCTATTACGATGAAGATGGCGCCGACGTCAGTGAACGCTTTCGCCTGCATACTCCTGCGCAGCGTACAGCCTTCGAGCAACTGTTTATTCGCCCGCACACCCGAACGCCCGGCATTCCCTTACGCTGGATAACCGCCGCCGATATCCTCGCCCAGCAGGCGCTGTTACGTCATCCTGATTTCGTGGTCGCGCGCATGAAAGGTCAGTACTGGCAGGTCCGTGAAAAGGTCTTCGATTATGAAGGACGCTTTCGTCGGGCACATGAATTACGCGGTTAATCGTACTTTTGATTGATGTACCAGCCGTTTGAGTATAGAATCTCGCCCGCTTTTGCATACGCAAAGCAGATCACTTACCTGTTGCTGGGTCGCCTGTAGCAGGAATTATTAAAGAGAGATTTAAATGTTTACTATCAACGCTGAAGTACGTAAAGAGCAGGGTAAGGGTGCGAGCCGCCGCCTGCGTGCCGCTAACAAGTTCCCGGCAATCATCTACGGTGGCGCAGAAGCCCCGATTGCTATCGAACTGGATCACGATGCAGTTATGAACATGCAAGCTAAAGCTGAATTCTACAGCGAAGTTCTGACCATCGTTGTTGACGGTAAAGAAGTTAAAGTTAAAGCTCAGGCTGTACAGCGTCACCCGTTCAAGCCGAAGCTGTCTCACATCGACTTCGTTCGCGCGTAATCGCAAACAAGTTGAAGAAAAACCCCGCCAAGGCGGGGTTTTTTTATGGGATTTTGTAATCGATACTGATGGTTCTCGTCGACCGGATAAGGCCTTTACGCTCTCACCCGGCAAACGGTTTTATTTCCCGCCCGACGTGCGACGCTGCAGCTGGTCACGCAGGTTCGGCGGCGTACCTTTGATGGTCAAAGTATCTGTAGCCGGATCCCAGAAAATACGTTCACCCAGTAGCATGGCGTCGAAGTTGATGGTTAACCCACCGCCGCTTCCGGCAAATTTGGTTAACTGACGCAGCGTACTGCGATCTGCCGGGAAGCTCTCTTCCAGCTCGTAGCCTTTATCAGCGGTAAATTCGCTGAAGCTAACTTCACTGACGCCGGAAAGCTCTTTAGACAGCGACTCCAGCTCGATCTCTTCACCGGCTTGTAGCTGTTCGTTGCAGTAGCTGTACACCTGCTGACGCACGTTCTGGCGTTCAGCTTTATCGAGCTGCGCCTCGGCAGTAAAGTCATCGACCGCCTGCAGCAGGCCGCGGTTTTGCGCTTTGGCGTTCAGACCTTCGCTGGCACCGAGGAAATCCATAAAGAAATCGGCGACTTTGCGCCCTACCCGCCCTTTCAGGAACGTCAGATAGCGCGTGGACTCCGGGTTGGTTTCCCACTCGGTTAAATCAATACGCGCGACGATATCCGCATGATTGATATCCAGATAGTGCGTCGGGTTGATATCCAGATTTTCATTGACGCGCATGCTGCTTAAATTGTTCAGCACGGCGACCAACAGATACTCTACCGCCAGATAGCGGTAATGGCAGAACAGGACAATGCCGCCGTCGGCAAAAGGATATTTCGCCAGCTCGTCCCGCAAGCGTCCGGTCGCGGCACGACTAAATGCCAGAAAATCCTCTTCGCCCTGACGCTGTAAACGCAGCGTTTGTGCCAGTTCACTCTCTTCGCTAAACAGGCCATAAGCTTTATTCTTGGCGCTATATACCCGATGCAGCTCAGCCATCATATCGACAACCGTCGCTGTCGGTTCCAGTAATGAATCGCGCAAGACCAGCTCAAGGTTCTGCTCGTCACGTTTGATAAGCTGGTGCAGGGCAATCTGGTTGATATCCAGACTCATGATAAACTCTCCTTTTAGACCGGGCGGTATTCAACCACCTGCCGGGCAGTGACGCAATAGAAGATAAAAAAGCAGAAAAAAAACTGTCTGTACGGTAATATGTTGCCCTTTCATGAACAGACTGATTTCGATTTATGCCACAAATTTCCCGCTATAGTGACGAACACGTTGAACAACTGCTGAATGAGATGCTCAACGTACTGGAAAAACATAAGGCGCCGACCGACCTTTCCCTGATGGTACTGGGAAATATGGTGACTAACCTTATCAATACAAGCATCGCACCGGCCCAGCGCCAGGCGATTGCCAACTCTTTTGCCCGCGCATTGCAGTCTTCGGTAAACGACGACCAAGCGCATTAAGAGCCTGCTCCGGGGAAACGAACAACAGTTTATGGTAACTCATCGTCAGCGCTACCGTGAGAAAGTCTCCCAGATGGTTAGCTGGGGGCACTGGTTTGCCTTGTTCAACATTCTGTTGGCCGTGGTACTCGGTAGCCGTTACCTGTTTGTCGCCGACTGGCCGACAACGCTTGCAGGTCGTATTTATTCCTATGTAAGCCTGGTCGGACATTTTAGTTTTCTGGTGTTTGCCACCTATCTGCTAATCCTGTTTCCCCTGACGTTTATCGTCATGTCCCAGAGGCTGATGCGATTCTTATCAGCTATTCTGGCGACGGTGGGCATGACGCTGTTGCTAATCGACAGCGAAGTTTTCACCCGCTTCCATCTGCACCTCAACCCGATCGTCTGGGAACTGGTCATCAACCCTGACCAGAATGAAGCGGCGCGTGACTGGCAACTGATGTTTATCAGCGTGCCAGTGATTCTGTTAATTGAAATGCTGTTTGCGACCTGGAGCTGGCAAAAGCTGCGTAGCCTGACGCGTCGTCGCCACTTCGCCAAACCATTAGCCGCATTCTTCTTCATTTGCTTTATCGCCTCGCACGTGGTGTATATCTGGGCGGATGCCAATTTCTATCGCCCGATTACCATGCAGCGCGCAAATCTGCCGCTCTCCTACCCGATGACGGCGCGTAAGTTCCTGGAAAAACATGGTCTGCTGGATGCGCAAGAGTATCAGCGTCGCCTGATCGAGCAGGGGAATCCGGAAGCCGTTTCCGTGCAGTACCCGCTGAGCGAACTGCGCTATCGCGATATGGGCACCGGCCAGAACGTCTTGCTGATCACCGTCGACGGCCTGAACTATTCGCGCTTTGAAAAGCAGATGCCTGCGCTGGCTGAATTCGCCGGGCAGAATATCTCCTTTACGCGTCACATGAGCACTGGCAACACCACGGATAACGGGATTTTTGGCCTGTTCTACGGCGTCTCACCAAGCTACATGGATGGGATTTTATCGACCCGAACGCCTGCGGCGTTGATTTCCGCGCTGAACCAGCAGGGCTATCAGTTAGGGCTATTCTCCTCGGATGGCTTTACCAGCCCGCTTTATCGCCAGGCATTGCTGTCAGATTTCTCCATGCCAAGCGTGCAAACGCAATCTGACGAGCAAACTGCCAGCCAGTGGATTAACTGGCTGGGACGCTACGCGCAGGAAGATAACCGCTGGTTCTCCTGGGTATCCTTTAACGGGACGAACCTTGATGACAGCAATCAGAAGAACTTTGCCAAACTCTATGCCAGCGCAGCTCAGGATGTGGATGCCAACATCAACCGCGTTATTAGCGCCTTGCGCGACTCCGGCAAACTGAACAACACGGTAGTGATTATTACCGCAGGTCGGGGCGTGCCGCTGACGCAGGAAGAGAACAACTTTGCCTGGTCGCGAGGCCATCTGCAGGTTCCTCTGGTTATTCACTGGCCGGGAACGCCTGCGCAGCGCATCAATAGTCTGACCGATCATACGGACCTGATGACAACGCTGATGCAGCGCCTACTGCACGTCAGTACACCTGCTAACGAATACTCGCAGGGGCAGGATCTGTTCAATGCAACCCGCCGCCATTACTGGGTTACTGCCGCCGACGGCAGCACAATGGCCGTTACCACACCCGAGATGACGCTGGTGCTGAACAACAACGGTAATTATCAGACCTATAATTTGCGCGGCGAGAAAATAAAAGATCAGAAACCGCAGCTAAGTCTGCTGTTACAGGTTCTGACGGATGAGAAGCGATTTATTGCTAACTGATTAATTATAAATCAGTTAGCGAGACATGCTCTTGCATTCGTAGCGGAAAGCAGTAGTATTAGCAGCCATAGCGTCGGCACGTAGCGCAGCCTGGTAGCGCACCGTCATGGGGTGTCGGGGGTCGGAGGTTCAAATCCTCTCGTGCCGACCAAAAATCCCCAAAAAAAACCAACCCTTGCGGTTGGTTTTTTTATGCCTGTTTTCTGAACGGGGATTAATCGGGGGAAAAATCCCCAACGCAAAGCGTCGACTTCGCGGTAATATTTCAGCTATACACATCACCGGGAAGTCATCAACCTCGTTTATGAAAAAGGAATTTTGATGGTCTGCCCGGTGCAAAAGATATCCTGAAGCAATACTATTGTCAGAGAAAACGAATTTAAGAAACTCATCCTTTTGTTGCTTTTTCTGAAACAGTTGAGCTTCCCTTTCCACATCGCCATCATCTACCTATAGCTTACCCATTTCTGATGTCGTAGATAATTTCCCCACAATGGTCTTCAACCACAGACCACTTCGTATTAGCAACGTCAAATTTACAAAGTTGCTAAAGTAGCCAACCATCGACATAGCAAAGGCTGCTATTTTTAATTCACATCACTTATCGTTTTCTGTCCAGCCAAATACACCGTATACAGATCGCTTCCCTAAGTGAATGAAGCCGAAAATATTTCAAAGTCATACAGGAGCCTGCCCAATCATAATACCCTGCAATCACTTTGTAATGACAAGGCTGATTTATTCAGAAACCAGATGATTTATAGTAATTTAATTTTAAAGAATTCAGAATTTATCCCGGAAAGAAACATTCCCAATGCTTTAGGGTGGGAGTACGATTAGCGCATAAAACAATACAAACAATATGGATATGCTATGCCCGTAGACTGGACAATAAACCCCACGTCGGGAACTCCCATAGTCCCCGGAGGGGTCAGGCAACTTACAATAGGAGAGATTGCACTAGCCAGGACGCTGTTTGGTGGAAGTATTATCTATAGCAAGGTGTGGGTACACCTTGAAAGCTATCTCCCCTTCAATATGCAACCCGTAAATGTTGCCATGACGCCAAACGGTGAACTTTGGTTTAGAGAGGGAACTTATTCACCTGATTTCTCTTTGGAACGTGACATACAGAAAAAGCACAGATTCATGCATGAGATGGTTCACGCCTGGCAAGCACAGAAGGGAATGTTTGTTAGAACCAGAGGTTTGTTCTCTCGTTTCGCTGATTACAGTTACAGTTTAGATAAGGCTGATTTTCTTCATTACGGATTAGAACAGCAAGCATCAATAGCCAGTGATTATTGGTTACTTCTCACATATGGATTTAATAGTGGCACCTCATATTTATCTGTATACAGAGATTACAATCCTAATGAATCAGTTTATTCTTTAATATCAAAATACAAAGCTGTTATGAAAGGATTTCCCGGATGAAAAAATCAACTATTGTCCCCTTAATATTTCTTCTGTCAGGCTGCCCCGGTGGAGGTGTACCAGTTTCACAGCAACGTAGTGTTTTTAAACAAGGCGATACTATTTGCTTCACTGTAAATAAAACAGATGTTTTAGAGCGTTATAGTATCTACTATTCGCCTGGCAGGAAATATACAGTTATTAAAGCAGATAATGGAATCTCTCTAAAATATCCTGACACTTGTTTTAAAATTAAATTAAAGAACGGGTATATATATAATATATCTTATTCTCTCAATAATAAAAGCTATTCAGATTCATTCTTTATAGATAACGATGGAAACTATTAATCATGTCATTACCAGCTTATTTATTTTTATATGATGAAAACGGAATGCAGATTCCGGGAGATTGTTTATCCTTAGGCCGTGAAGGTGCTATAGAAGTCATGAATAGTAGTTACGGTGTTAGACAGCCTGTTGATAGCAACACTGGCAGCATGACAGGCTGTAGGCAGCATAATCCCGTAATTGTGCATAAGCAACTTGATAAAGTCAGCCCTTATCTAGCTGTAGCTGTTTGTGAAGGGAAGAGACTGCAAAAGGCAGTCATTAAATATTATGAGACTATAGAGGCAGGGATCGAAGTAGAGATTTATAATATTACTCTGGAAGATGTCGTTATATCCTCTGTAGATTTTACACATGTCTACTATCCCGGTAGTTCATCCCCTAATATGCATGAGGTAGTAGGTCTTAGATTCCGTGGCATTGAATGGAATTATGTTAGAGGAAATATTAAATACAATGATGCCTGGATTAAATGAGTAAAGAAAGAACAGCAGCAATAAATAAAGGAGCATCACGCGCCTTCTATTTCATCAATAAATTTTAAACTCAACAATATCAGAACGTGGGTAACTTTTTTGTACCTGGGTACCCATTTCTGATGAAGAACGACGGCTGATGTGTAAAGACGTACGGGTCGATCCTCAATGCTCCAGAATGTTACACCATAACCATTCGTGAACGTTGGTTCTCAATAAGGCGCTGTAACTATACATTACTGACAGAACCGTAACCGTATGCAGGATCGGCCGATTGCAGATACTGAAAAGTTATGCCATAGCCTGATCCCATTTTCCACCCACCCCCAGCACCCTCCCGGCTTCTTACCGTTCTTGAGCATCACATTGTCCAGGTATTCCCCTCTCTTCAGCACAGGTTTTACTACTTACCCATGCACAAATTGGGGTAAAATTTATCCTCTCATCAGCGCGATGAATCTGGACGATTGATGCGCTGAAAACAATAATGATACTAATAAAAACTCAGGAGAATAGTATGCCTGAAGCAACGCCTTTTCGGGTGCTGATTGTTGACGACCACCCACTGATGCGGCGAGGAATTAGTCAATTATTGCAGCTTGATCCCGCCTTTAACGTAGTCGCAGAAGCGGGTGATGGCGCCAGCGCTATCGACCTGGCGAACCGTCTGGACCTTGATGTGATCCTGCTGGATCTCAATATGAAAGGGATGAGCGGACTGGATACCCTGAATGCGCTGCGTCGGGACGGCGTCACCGCGCAAATTATTATTCTTACCGTATCGGATGCCGCCAACGATGTGTACGCTCTAATTGATGCCGGCGCGGATGGTTATTTGCTTAAAGACAGCGATCCTGAAGTCCTGCTGGAGGCTATTCGCAGTGGTGCCAAAGGTGGTAAAGCCTTTAGTACCCGCGTCAGCGAATATTTGCGCGAGCGCGACCTGTTTGGCGCCCAGGAAGATCCATTCAGCATTCTCACCGAACGCGAACTGGATGTGTTACATGAACTTGCTCAGGGACTGTCGAACAAACAGATTGCATCAGTGCTGAATATTTCTGAACAGACGGTGAAGGTGCATATTCGCAATCTACTGCGCAAACTCAACGTGCGTTCTCGTGTAGCTGCCACCATTCTATTTTTACAAACACGCGGCATGCAGTAATCAGATATTGCCCGATGGCGCTACGCTTATCGGGCCTACAAGTCACGTGCATCAATAGGCCGGATAAGACGCTTTGCGTCGCCATCCGGCATCTTACACTCTTACTTCTCCTGCGGCGTTAGCTGCTCCATCGCCTGCTTAATGCTGCGTTCTATCACCGCCCGACGGGTATCATTAGCCGGTAATAATTTCAGCATCATCTCCCACGCCGCAACCGCCTCGCCAAAGCGCTGCTGTTCAAAAGCGTTGAACGCATACATGCTTAGAACCCGCACGTTGGCATGTTCGCCGCGTACCAACTGGCGTAGAAGCTCCCCTCCCCGACGGTTATCGTCAGGATCGGAGGAACGGGTCAGCGCTTCCGCATAGCCCAGCGCAGCATCGCTGTTTTTCGGATCCAGTCGATAAGCATTAGCATAGGCTTCAGTGGCCGTACTGGCGTTACCAAGTACCATGCCAATGCGCCCAAGCATGATCCAACCTTCAACGTTGGCAGGATCGGCTTGTAAGCGGGTGCGCAGACCCAACGCCAGACGCGTCATATCTTCTTCATTGAGCGGATCAGCTTTTGGATCCAACGCCCGCTCCAGCAGCGCCGGAGCCTGAGCGGTAGCCTGTTGCCAGACCTGAACCTGCTTATAGTTGCCGGTTTCATAATAGCTCACTGCGCCAACCCCCAGCGCCACCACGATGCCGGGCACAAACAACCCGAACCCACCGCGCTTGCCATCCGGGATAACGTCGTCAGGAAACGCTTCCTGTTTCACCCGGACACGTCGGCGAGTACGGGCGAAAATAATCCAGCCACCCAGACCAATCGCGACCACCGGCATCACCCACAGCAGCACGGTCAGCGGCGTCAATGGCGGATCGTAAGTGACGAAGTTGCCGTAGCGCGCCACCATGTAATCGACAATTTCTTTCTGGCTTTTTCCTTCCTGCATCAGTTCGTACACTTTCTGGCGCAGGTCGGTGGCAATCATCGAGTTAGAATCAGCAATGCTGTTGTTCTGACATTTAGGACAGCGCAGTTGTTCGGTAAGCTGGCGGAACTGCTGTTCCTGCGCCTCATCTTTGAACTGCATCACGTCAATAGTGGCCAGCGCCGATCCCGAGATAACCAGCATCAGCAGGCCCAGAAAGAACCTCATTGCGTAGCCTCCTTACTGTATTTATCCCACAATGGTTTGATCTCGCTCTCCCACACCCTGGCGTTTAAGTCGCCGGCATGGCGATAGCGAATAATGCCTTTACCGTCGATCAGGAATGTTTCCGGCGCGCCGTACACGCCAAGATCCAGACCAAGCATCCCGTCGCCGTCAAACAGGCTTAGCGCATATGGATTACCCAGCTCTTTCAACCAGACGATGGCTTTCTGACGGTCATCTTTATAGTTCAGACCCACCACCCGAATTCCCTGTGCAGAAAGCTGGTTCAAATACTGATGCTCAGCACGACAGGTCGGACACCAGGTCGCCCAGACGTTCAGCAATACCGGTTTGCCCTGCGTCAGCACATCGGCCTGATAATGCTGACCCGGATTTTCCAGCGATTCGAGGCGGAATGTTGGCACCGGTTTGCCAATCAGCGCCGATTCCAGATTCGTGGGATCGTCACCCTGCGCGTTACGCGCTAACTGCCACAGCAGCGCCGCCGCAATGATAAGAAAAATAATAAACGGAATTAACAGTGCGTTGCGCTTCATACAGCCTCCGACGCATTTTTTTGCACCGCAGCGCGAGGACGCGTGCGCTGGCGATAGCGTGGATCAAACAGGCAGAACAATCCGCCCAGCGCCATCAGCAATCCTCCGGCCCAAATCCAGCGAATAAACGGTTTATAGTACAGACGTACAGCCCATGCGCCGTTATCCAGCTCTTCGCCCAGCGCAGCGTACAGGTCACGCGTGAATCCGCCGTCAATTGCCGCTTCAGTCATCATTGAACTGGTGCTGTTGTAAAAGCGTTTTTCCGCATGCAGCGTCGCTTCCGGCTTGCCGTCACGGGTAACACCAATCACGGCCACGCCCCCCCGGTAGTTAGGTCCGGTAATATCTTTTACTTCGCGGAAAGTGAACTGATAATCATGGATACTGACGCTATCGCCCGCCTTCATGCGCACATCACGTTCAACGCTGTAGTTCTGGCTAAAGGCAATACCGACGATGGTAACAGCCAGTCCTATGTGACCTGAAACCATGCCCCAGTAGCTCGGCGTCAGCTTCGTGCCGCGCGAAATACGCAGGAACGCCTCGGACATCGCCAGCACGAATATCCAGCATGCCATTGCCATACCCACGACCGTCATGGCAGCGATGCGGTCTTCAAACAGCCACGGCAGCAGCAGCGACAGTACCAGCGTGGTGACAAACGCGACAATCAGTAGCGTTTTCAGCTTACGCGGTCGGTCACGGCCCCAGCGCACTAATGGTCCAATCCCCAGCAACAGTGCGAACGGTGCCATCAGCCAGGTAAACATGGTGTTGAAGAACGGCTCGCCAATCGAAATACTGCCCAACCCGAGCTGTTTGTGCACCAGCGGCAACAACGTACCCAGGAGCACCACCAGCATGGCGGCAATCAGCAGAACGTTATTCCCCAGCAGCAGAGATTCACGCGACCACAGCGCGTTATTAACCCGCGAGCGGACCTTGTGACCGCGCACTGCAAACAGCAGCAGGGAGCCACCAATCACCAGCACCATGAAGGCCAGAATAAACATGCCGCGCGACGGATCGGAGGCAAAGGCATGCACCGACACCAACACGCCAGAGCGCACCAGGAAAGTCCCCAACAGGCAAAGCGAGAAGGCGCAGATTGACAGCAGCAGCGTCCAGGCTTTAAAGCTGGCGCGCTGTTCGGTCACTGACAGCGAGTGCATCAGCGCAGTCCCCACCAGCCACGGCATAAACGACGCGTTCTCTACCGGGTCCCAGAACCACCAACCGCCCCAGCCCAGTTCGTAATAGGCCCACGCAGACCCGAGCACAATACCCAGCGTCAAAAAGACCCACGCCGCCAGCGTCCACGGACGCGAAAAACGGGCGAAGGTACTGTCCAGTCGGCCACTCATCAACGCGGCAATCGCAAAAGCAAACGCCACGGAGAAACCGACATAACCCATGTACAGCAATGGTGGGTGGAAAATAAGCCCAGGATCCTGCAACAGCGGATTCAGGTCGCGGCCTTCAATAGGAAAATCTGGCAACGTGCGGGCAAACGGATTGGAAGTAAACAGGATAAACAGCAGGAAGCCAACGCTGACCATGCCCATCACCGCCAGTACGCGGGCGACGATATCCAGCGGCATCCGCTGGCTGAACAGCGCCACAGCGAACGTCCAGCCGCTCATCAGCAACACCCACAGCAACAATGAGCCTTCATGCGCGCCCCATGTCGCGGCGACGCGATACCAGACCGGAAGTTGCGTATTGGAGTTGCTGGCGACATAGGTCACGGTAAAGTCATTAACCACGAAGGCGTTTACCAGCACCAGAAACGCACCCATCACACAGATAAACAACACCCAGGCAAAGGGTCGCGCAGAGGCCATCATCCGGACATCGCCACGCGCAACACCCCACAGCGGATAAACCGACAGCAACAGTGCAACGCCAAGCGCAAGGCACAACAGCGCGTTGCCAATTTCAGGCATCATGACGTTTTATCCTTATAAACACTTTCCGGACGACGATGGTTTTCCTGCATCGCTTTTTCGACTTCCGGCGGGGTGTAATTTTCATCATGCTTGGCAAGGACCTCTTTGGCCTGCACATGATTTCCCTGATCCAGTTCTCCCTGAACAACGACGCCCTGCCCTTCACGGAACAGATCCGGCAGGATACCTTCATAGGTCACATCCACCACGCCTTCGGCGTCATAGATGCTGAAGTTAACTTTCAGCGACTGCGGGTCGCGCTTCACACTGCCCGGCATAACCATACCGCCAACGCGCAGGCGTTGACCGACTTCCGGCATCTGCTGAGTTTCGCGCTTGCCGTAGAGTATTTCTCCCGGCGTATAGAACAGATCGATATTGGAACGCAGCGCATAGAGCACCAGCGTGATGGTCAAAGCCAGGCCCGCCAGCACCGCACAGGCTATCCATAGCCGATTTTTACGTCGAATATTCACGCCGCCTCCCGTTGCACTTGCGCTGCACGCATACGCGCTTCTCTCGCCCGCTGCTGCGCCACACCGCGTAAGATTGCGCGATGCTGTAGTGCAGAATGCAGCACCAGCACCAGCAACGGAATTACACTCATGGCCACGGCCAGCCAGACATATAAGGCGTAACCGCCCATCGCGAAAAAATCACTCCATGATGCAAATGCAGGGGTCATTGGCGGCCTCTTTTTAAGATCAGTTCGCTCACCCACGGGCGGCGTTTTTCCATCATCAAAATCAGGTTACGCATGCGCATCAGCGCCAGCGTGACAAACAGTAACAGGTAGCCGACGATCGCCAGACGCAGCGGCGTACGCATCGCCGGATCGATGCTTTGCTGCATGCGGGTAGAACCCTGATGCAGCGTATTCCACCACTCAACCGAGTAGTGGATAATCGGTAAGTTGACCACACCAATCAGCACCAGAATGCCGGCAGCGCGCCCCGCCAGGCGGCGGTCGTCAAAGGCATGCCACAGCGCAATGGCGCCAACGTAGAGAAACAGCAGCACCAGTTCAGAGGTGAGTCGGGCATCCCAGACCCACCAGGTTCCCCACATCGGTTTGCCCCATGCGGAACCTGTCACCAGCGCAATAAAGGTAAACACTGCACCAATCGGCGCCATCGCAGCCAGCGCCAGATTGGCCATTTTCATCTGCCAGACCAGGCCGATAAACGCGGCAACAGCCATCGAGGCGTAAATGCCCATCGACCAGATTGCCGCCGGAACGTGCAGATAAATAATGCGATAACTCTGCCCCTGCTGATAGTCTGCAGGCGCAAAACCAAAGCCCCAGCCCCATCCCGTTATCAGTACCACCGCGCTGGCAATCGCCAGCCACGGGATAAACCAGCCACAGATCTGATAGAGCCGAGGGGGCATCGCCAATTGATGAAGTGTTTTCCACATAGTTCAGTCACCAGACTCCATAAATTAAAATCCGTTGTGCCGGAGCGCCTTGCCCGGCCTGCACATCTAATTCTCGTTACTGCACGCTTATCCGTAACGCCGCGGCTGTGGCAAACGGGCTTAACGTGGCGCTGCCGACCAGCAACGCACCCAGAATCGCCATGTACCCTTCAACGGGTAAGTGCATCGAGGCGGCGTCCATCGCAGCGGTCGCAAAAATCAACAATGGAATGGTTAGCGGGAGTACCAGCACGCTCAACAGCACGCCACCGCGTTTTAACCCCACCGTCAATCCCACGCCCGGTGCGCCGAGAAAACCCAGCGTCGGCGTTCCAAGCAGCAACGTCAGCGCCATAATTTGCCAACCGTACATATCCATTCCCAGCAGCAATGCCACCAGCGGCGAGAGGATCAGCAGCGGCAAACCGGTTACAACCCAGTGCGCCATCACCTTCGCCAGCACCACGGCCGGTAGCGGCAATGGCAGCAGCATCAATTGTTCGAGGCTGCCATCCTGTAAGTCATCCCGGAATAAACGTTCCAGCGCCAGTAATGAGGCCAGCAATGCGGCAACCCAGATAATGCCCGGTGCGATGCGCGCCAGCAGCTGTGGCTCCGGCCCAATGCTCAGAGGGAACAACGTGATAACGATCAGGAAAAACCATAACGGATTGGCGATCTCTGCACTATGACGGAACGCAACCCGCAGTTCTAAACGGAAGATTTGCCACATCATTGCGCGGCCCTCTCGCTGGTCAGCGCAATACGTCGAACTTTATCGGTCTCAACACCCAGAGGCTGGTGCGTTGTAAGGATCACAATACCACCCTGCTCTGTATGCTGTGCCATGCGCTGGGTCAGTCGCTCAACGCCGTGCACATCAATTGCCGTAAAGGGTTCATCGAGGATCCACAGTCGCGCGCGGGTCAGCCAGAGGCGAGCCAGTGCCACGCGCCGCTGTTGTCCGGCGGAGAGTTGATTAACAGGAATATCTTCATATCCGGCAAGCCCTGCCTGCGCCAGTGCCGCCAGACAGTCGCCATCGTGATGGAAAAATCGCAGATTCTCCAACGCCGAAAGCCGGGTTTTTATCCCCGGCTGATGTCCGATCCACAGTAGTTCCTGATGGTAGCTGTCCCGCACCTGGTGCAGCGATTTCCCTTGCCAGCAAACCTCTCCGGCATCAGGACGAGCCAGCCCGGTAAGCAACCGCAGCAGGGTGGTTTTCCCTGCGCCATTGCTCCCGGTAATTTGTACCCATTCCCCTGCATTGACGCGAAATGACAGATCGCTAAACAGTATTCTGTCATCTCGCTCGCAGAGCAGTTCTCTGGCCTCAAGCATCCTGATTATTTACATCCTGTTAAAAGCCCGGTTTGACTTCGCGCATATCAGGCAGTTTGTGCGCTATCCCTTTATGGCAGTCAATACAGGTTTGCCCTTCTTTCACGGCCTGATCATGCATTTTAGCCGCTACGCCTTTCTGGGCGGTTAAATCCATAAACTCGAAGTTGTGACAGTTCCGACACTCTTGCGAATTATTGTCTTTCATACGCCGCCATTCATTTTGCGCCATCGATAAACGGTGGTCTTCAAATTTTTGCGGTGTATCTATTAACCCCAGTGCTTTCGCGTACAGCTCCTTGCTGGCCTTGATTTTGCGGATCATTTTCGGCCCCCACTCATGAGGGACGTGGCAATCAGGGCAAGTCGCGCGCACACCGCTGCGGTTGTTGTAGTGTACGGTTTCCATGTATTCCTGGTATACCGTGTTGCGCATTTCGTGACAGCTAATGCAGAACTCTTCAGTATTGGCCTTTTCCATACCGGTATTAAAGCCGCCCCAGAAAATAATGCCGCCCACAAAGCCGATTAACAACAGCGTGCCGAGCGCCAGACGGCTGGGGCGACGCCACCATTGCCAGACGCGCTTAATCCAGCCTGGTTTACGGTTAGAATTTTCCATAATGACCTCTTATTTCCCGTAACCTTTCGAGGGGGTGAAGGTATTTTCAACAATCGGCGCGGCGTCAGCCTGCGGGACATGACACTGCAGACAGAAGTAACGACGCGGGGCGACTTCAGCCAGTACCTTGCCGTTGCTGTCCATAAAGTGCGTCGGGCTGATGCGCGGTGCACCGGTGGTGCGGTAGCTTTCAACACCGTGACACTGCAGGCAACGGTTGGTATTGGTCGTCACCTGGTAACCGTCAACACTGTGCGGAACCATCGGTGGCTGATTCACATAATTCAGCGGCATACGCTCCTGCTCTTTCGGCATGCGAATCGCCCCTTCCTGTGTCCCTGAGACCTCCGGTGACTGGCTCAGATCCACTCCGTTTGCAGCCCAAACGGCCCCACTGACTACCAGGGCCAGCGCGGCTGTCCATTGACTCAGCGCTTTAATCAGGTCATGGCTTTTCATTGTTTCGCTCCCGAACTCCATCGCATTTACACTTCATCCTTTAAGCTGCCTCTTTGTTGGCTGCGCTCCGAAACCCCAGTCACATAGTTACTATGCTCCTGGGGAATTTCTCGCTTGCCGCCGCGATGCATCTCAAATGATTTTGTGTATCGTTATTGTAAAAACATCCTCAGAACAGACATCCACACAGCGACCGCAGGCCATGCAATCGCGACTGGTCACCTGCACCGGGCTTTGCTCATCCAGCACCGGCGCACGTAGCACATGCGGTTCCGGGCAAACATGAAAACAATCCATACAGCGGTTACATCTCTTACGTTCTTTTGCTGATACGGTTATTGCACCTTTACTGCCCAATGCGCCATACAGCGCACCCAGGGGGCAGAGATGTCCGCACCAGCCATGCTCAACGACCAGTAAATCAAATAAAAACAGCGCGAGAATAAGCAGCGCACCGCTGCCAAAGCCCATGACCAGGCTACGTCCCAGCAAAGAAACCGGGTTTATCCACTCCCACAGCAGCGTTCCTGTCAGGGCAGAACCGACCAGGATAACCACCAGCAGGACGTACCGTATATGGCGCGGCAGGGTCGCAGACTGATTCAGGTCAAACCTTCTGCGCAGCCAGCTCGCCAAATCAGTCACCGGATTCATCGGGCAGACCCAACTGCAAAACAGTCGCTTACCTGCAAGGGCATACAGAACCGTAATAATGGCGGCCCCTGTTAACGCGACTGTTGCTGGCAGGTGCCCGCTGGCCAGGCTTTGCAGGGTAATGAGTGGGTCGGTTAACGGAATGGTATCCAGCAACAGGCTGCTACTGTAATTACCATGCAGGATCCACACGCCAAGCCACGGACCGCTGAGGAACATCGCCAGAACCAGGAACTGGCTCAGGCGACGCAACACCAGCCAGCGATGGCTCTTCCACCACCCTTTTTTCGCTTGTGCTTCACGCCCCGCATCACGTTTACGATTTGCCATTGTTCCCCTCCAGCCAACCGAAGCGGTAATGGTGTCCTAACTCCCCTTTCGCCAGCGACAGCGGCAGCACTTTTATTGCCGGCTGCTCCAGTACGCAGACTTTTTCGCATTTCCCACAGCCAGTACAGGCATCGCTGTGCACGGTCGGAATAAACCGCGCATGCTTACCAGTACGCATGTTGCGGTCCAGCTCCAGGGTGATAGCCTCATCGATTTTCGGGCACTCGCGATAGCAAACGTCGCAGCGTAGCCCCTGATAGTTGAGGCAGTTTTCGTGATCCAGCAGAACCGCCAGTCCCATACGCGAATCGTCAATGGATGCAATTTCCCTGTCCAACGCGCCGCTGGGGCAGACTTTGGCGCACGGAATGTCTTCACACATTTCGCAGGGGATGTCGCGAGCGACAAAATAGGGTGTTCCGGCCGCCAGCCCGGAGGCCAGCGTTGCCAGTTTCAGCGTGTCATACGGGCAGGCCTGGACGCACTGGCCACAGCGCACACAGGCGCTGGCAAATGCGTCTTCACTCAGAGCCCCAGGCGGGCGCAGCCGCACGCCGGTTGCGCGTGCGGTTTGCTGTTGCAACCCCAGCGCCACGCCAACGACAGCCAGCCCGCCTGCTGCGCGAACCATATCGCGCAGGAAGCGGCGGCGGCCATTTTGGGGTTTTGCTGACCGGGACATAACGCGTTACACCTTCGCCAGTTTCACAGCGCACTTCTTGAAATCCGTCTCTTTAGAGAGCGGATCCGTCGCATCCAGCGTCAGGTTGTTCACCAACTGTGCGGCGTCGAAGAACGGCATGTACACCAGCCCCTGAGGCGGACGGTTGCGGCCGCGTGTTTCAACAATCGAAATCACTTCACCACGACGGGATACCACTTTGACCTTGTCGCCACGGCGAAGATCGCGCGCTTTTGCATCCAGCGGATGGATAAACAGTACCGCCTCCGGGAACGCACGGTGCAGTTCCGGCACGCGGCGCGTCATGCTGCCAGTATGCCAGTGCTCCAGCACGCGACCGGTGGAGAGCCACAGATCGTATTCTTTATCCGGTGCTTCAGCCGCCGGTTCAAATGGCAGCGCGAAGATAACGGCTTTCCCATCCGGTTTGCCGTAGAACTTGTAGCTTTCTCCAGCCTTCACGTACGGATCGTTGCCTTCGCTGTAGCGCCACTGAGTCTCCTTACCATCGACCACTGGCCAGCGTAACCCGCGCGCCTTGTGGTAATCATCGAACGGTGCAAGATCGTGTCCGTGTCCGCGACCAAACCAGGCGTACTCTTCGAACAGACCTTTTTGCAGGTAGAAACCGAGTTCGCGAGATTCATCGTTCAGTTGATCTTCAGCCAGTTCGCTGACCGGGAATTTCGTTACTGCTGGCGTGGCGAACAGCACGTCATACAACGTCTTACCGCGCAGCTCGGGTTTCTTCGCCAGCAGTTCCTCCGGCCAGACGTCTTCCGTTTTGAATCGGCGGGCAAACTGCACCATCTGCCACAGGTCAGATTTCGCTTCACCCGGTGCTTTAATCTGCTGGCGCCAGAACTGAGTACGGCGCTCGGCGTTACCGTAAGCCCCTTCTTTCTCTACCCACATCGCTGTTGGCAGGATCAGGTCGGCAGCCAGAGCACTGACCGTCGGGTACGGATCGGAAACGATGATAAAGTTGCGCGGATCGCGCCAGCCAGGCATACGCTCTTCGTTGATGTTCGGCCCAGCCTGCATGTTGTTGTTACACATCACCCAGTAGACATTGAGCTTGCCATCTTTCAGTGCGCGGTCCTGCGCCACAGCATGCAGACCGATTTTCGCCGGAATGGTCCCCGCCGGAATATTCCAGTGTTTTTCACAGATATCGCGGTGTTTCTCGTTCGTCACCACCATATCCGCAGGCAGACGGTGAGAGAAGGTCCCGACTTCACGCGCGGTACCACAAGCGGAAGGCTGACCCGTCAGCGAGAATGGGCCGCAGCCTGGCTGAGAAATTTTACCGGTCAGCAGGTGCAGGTTATAGACAAGGTTGTTAGCCCATACGCCACGGGTATGCTGGTTAAAGCCCATCGTCCAGTAGGAGATGACTTTCTTCTTAGGATCGGCATACAACTGCGCCAGCTGTTCCAGCTGATCTTTTGGCACGCCAGTCATTTCTGCAGTTTTATCCAGCGTATACTCCGCAACAAACGCTTTGTACTCTTCAAAACTGATCGGTTCCGAGGCATCGGAACCCGGGTTTTTCGCCGCTTTTTCCAGCGGATGGGTTGGACGCAGACCGTAGCCGATATCCGTTGCCCCTTTACGCAGGTTAACGTGCTTGCTAAAGAAGTCCTGGTTTATCGCATTGTTTTGAATGATATAGTTTGCGATGTAGTTGAGGATCACCAGGTCGCTTTGCGGCGTAAAGACGATGCCGTTATCCGCCAGCTCAAAGCTACGATGCTGGAAGGTAGAGAGAACGGCGACGTTGACGTTAGGATCGGACAGACGACGGTTAGTGATGCGCGACCACAGGATCGGGTGCATTTCCGCCATATTAGCGCCCCACAGGACGAAAGCATCCGCATGCTCGATATCGTCATAACAGCCCATCGGCTCATCCATACCAAAGGTACGCATAAAGCCCACAACGGCTGACGCCATGCAGTGACGCGCGTTCGGATCGATGTTGTTCGAACGGAAACCGGCTTTGAACAGTTTTGCGGCAGCGTAGCCTTCCCAGATGGTCCACTGACCGGAGCCAAACATACCAATAGCGTCTGGCCCTTTCTCTTTCAGAGAGGTTTTAAATTTCTCTTCCATCACATCAAAGGCCTGGTCCCAGCTAATCGGGGTGAATTCGCCTTCTTTGTGATATTTGCCGTCTTTCATGCGCAGCATCGGCTGCGTTAAACGGTCTTTTCCGTACATGATTTTCGGCAGGAAGTAACCTTTGATGCAGTTGAGCCCACGGTTAACCGGCGCATCCGGGTCACCCTGACATGCCACAACACGCCCTTGTTGAGTGCCTACCAATACGCCACAACCGGTACCGCAAAAACGGCACGGGGCTTTATCCCATTTGATCGCTTCTTGCTGACCGACTACCGCACGGGCTACGCCCGGCACGCTTAACCCGGCAGCCGCCGCAGCGGCCGCAACGGCGTTAGCTTTCATAAAGCTACGACGACTGAGTTTCATGGTGTTTCCTCACCTTGCTCATCCTGCTGGTGATAAACCAGCGACACCGCCAGCACGCCCGCAACGTTGCGCACTGACTCAATTGTTTTCATTAGCGTTTCACTGTGCTCTGCTTCCACCACCACAATCAGTTGACCGCTTTCCACATCGCTGAGAGCAACTTCGCAACCCGGAAACGAACGTAACTGCGTGGCGATATCGCTGATGTGCTGACTTTTGGCCTGAACGACCAGGCTGCAGACCTGCCAGTTAGTGTCCATGGTTGTACTCCGCATTAATGGCTGATACCGGACAGATAGCGACACACGCGCCGCATCCGTTACATGCCTGATTGTCGAGCTGTGGCTGATAAATACCGGACAGCGTGGGACGAAAGGTTATGGCCATGGGTTCACAGCTATCCTGACAGCGATGGCATTCAACGGACTGATGCGCGAGACAGTTGTCACCGATCGAAAAATTCAGATCCCATGCCCTGGTGTGGCGCGGAAGAAAAAGTGATTCGGGACAGGCCTCTGCGCAGGCGTAACAAAAGCTGCATTCGCCGTGTTTGAAATTTACGCTCGGGTAACCACCCTGGCCTCGCTGCAGGATGTCGGTTTCACACGCCTGGATGCAGGCGTCACAACGGAGGCAATGAGCCAGAAAATGTGAGTCTTCCATGCTCCACGGCGGACGAATCCCATTGCTGGCTTTACGCCAACTGCCTGTCAACATGCCTCGACGGGATAAATCAACCATGACATTGTCCTTCCATAATGACGCTCTCCCTCGGCGGGTTGAACGACAATAAAAAACGCACTATTTATGAGTAGTTATTTTTAGCCGTAAGATATTTCAGGATGTGTTTGAGGTGCATACCCCAATTGGGGTAAATGCTGTTGCCGGATCAAAAGAGTGTTGAGTTGGCGGGAAAAAGTGCGCTTTTGCTCACATTTCAATGAGTTATATAATAAATTATATAACGAAAACATGAAACAGAGAATAATCTCACAATTAAGATAATTCCTGGTATTTATCGCTACACAACTTATAAACATTTAATTAATGCACTTAAAATATAAGTAAATTTAGATTAATAGACGATATGAATATGCTAACCTGCCCTTGATACGTTCATAAGACAGAAGAAAGGAAACACTGTGAACAATAAGATGAAGACAATTGTCCCTGCCGTACTCCTTGCCGCCTTCGCCAGCACCTCTGTGTGGGCGACAACCACCGATGCCAGCGCTCAGCCGCTGGAAAAAGTCGCCCCTTATCCTAAAGCGGACAAGGGAATGAAGCGTCAGGTTATTCAGCTTACTCCTGAGAAAGATGAATCTACTCTGAAAGTAGAACTGCTGATCGGACAAACGCTGGAAGTTGATTGCAACAAACATCGCCTTGGCGGAGAACTGGACAGCAAAACGCTGGAAGGTTGGGGTTATGACTACTATGTATTCGACAAAGTTACGTCTCCGGTTTCAACCATGATGGCCTGCCCGGACGGCAAGAAAGAGAAGAAATTCATCACCGCGTATCTGGGTGAAGACGGTATGCTGCGTTACAACAGCAAATTACCGATTGTGGTATACACCCCGGAAAACGTGGAGGTGAAGTACCGCATCTGGAAAGCAGAAGATAAGATTCAGGACGCCGTCGTGCGATAAGTGAGAATGTGCCGGATGGCGGCGTACCGCCTTATCCGGCCTACAGACGCATGAAGTTGAAATAGGCCGGATAAGCGCAGCGCCATCCGGCCTTTTTTTACAGTGCGATATCCGCCACAGCTTTCTGCTCAGGCTGCGGTTGCGCCTGAGGTTTTAGCTGTGGTTTCGGCGCTTCATCAGCAACCTGCGGTTTATCGTACTTCAGACCCAGTACTTCGCTGGTGTATTGCAGCTCTTGCTCCGTAGCCTCAACGTTGCCGTTCAGCTTCGTGCCATAAGACGGAATAATCGTTTTCAGCTTCGCCTGCCATTCCGGGCTGGCAACTTTATCTTTAAACACTTTTTCCATCAGATGCAGCATGATCGGTGCCGCGGTTGATGCCCCCGGTGATGCACCCAGTAGCGCAGCAATGGTGCCTTCTTTATCGCTGACCACTTCGGTTCCCAGACGCAGAACGCCGCCCTTCTCCGCATCACTTTTGATAATCTGCACACGCTGGCCTGCCTGCCATAAACGCCAGTCTTCTTTTTTCGCCTGTGGATAGTACTCTTGCAGCGCGGCAAAACGGTCGTCGTCGCTGAGCATGACCTGGCTTACCAGATATTTGACCAGATCGAAGTTATCCAGACCCACGTTGACCATCGGCATAAAGTTCGACCTGGTGGTAGAACTGAGCAGATCCCACAATGAACCGTTTTTCAGGAACTTAGTGGAGAAGGTTGCGAACGGCCCAAACAGCACTACGCGTTTACCATCCAGAATACGGGTATCGATGTGCGGTACGGACATCGGCGGCGCACCAACGGAGGCCTGACCGTACACTTTCGCCAGATGACGATTGACCACATCAGGGTTTTCCGCCACCAGGAACTGCCCGCCAACCGGGAATCCGGCATAGCCTTTCGCTTCCGGAATGTCGGTTTCCTGCAACAGCTTCAGGGCAGCGCCACCGGCACCGATAAAGACAAACTTCGCCTTAATAGCGTGTTCCGCTTCGTTGTTTTTCAGATCGGCAACCGTGACGGTCCAGCTATTATCCGCGTTACGCTTAAAGCCGCGAACTTCGGTGCTCAGTTGCAGCGCAAAATTAGGTTTTTTCTGCAACGATGCAATCAGCTGGCGCGTAATTTCACCGTAGTTCACGTCAGTACCGATCTCGGTACGCGTTGCCGCAACTTTCTGCTGCGGATCGCGACCTTCCATAACCAAAGGCGCCCATTCTTTAATCTGCGCGTGATCTTCAGAGTAGCGCATACCGCGGAACAGGGTGCTTTGCTGGAGTGCCGTGTAACGGGCACGCAGGAAATTCACGTTCTCGTCGCCCCAGACAAAGCTCATATGGGGAACAGTGGTGATAAACGAGCGGGGTTCATGCATCACGCCGTTGTTGACCTGATACGCCCAGAACTGGCGGGAAATCTGGAAGGCTTCGTTAATTTCGACTGCCTTTTCAATACTGATGCTACCGTCAGCCTTTTTAGGCGTGTAGTTCAGTTCCATCAGTGCGGAGTGGCCTGTTCCGGCGTTGTTCCAGCCGTTTGAACTCTCCTGAGCAACGCCATCCAGTCGCTCTACCATGGTCATTGACCATTGCGGCTCCAGCTCCTGTAAATAGGTTCCCAGTGTGGCGCTCATGATGCCGCCGCCAATCAACAGTACATCCGTTTCCTGCTCTTCCGCCGCTTTCGCTTTTGCTGCCATCGAGACAACATTCAGCCCTACAGCCATGGTGAAGAGCATGGCAGTCACTTTTTTCATAATGTTAATGCCTTACTTTTAGTATCGCTTTTTGCTTTTTATGCAGGTGAAAATCGAGCGGTAACAACGGTAACACTTAAGTAAAAATAATTAAATATTGTTTATAAATTATATTTAAATTTTAAAAATGTTATTAATACGTTGATTCTTTATATGGTTATTGACAATCATTTCTGGAAACCTCCCCGTCAGACGGGTACTATGCTGCGCTTTGCTATTCACCGCACGGATGCCTGTCGGTCTGCTGTCATCAGGCCTTTTCTGACCTGAGAGTAACTATGTCTGCAACACACTCTTCCCCTGCCGCGGTGGCAGAACACACCACCCACACCGTGTTACGCCACCCCCGCCTGCTGGTTCGTGAAACGCTGGCCGGTGTGGTAACCGCCCTGGCGCTGATCCCGGAAGTGATCTCTTTTTCCGTTATTGCTGGCGTCGATCCGAAAGTCAGCCTGATAGCCTCGGTCGTACTGTGCCTGGCGATGTCCTTTTTAGGTGGGCGTCCGGCAATGGTTACCGCCGCTGCAGGATCGGTTGCATTAGTCATTGGCCCGATGGTGCATCAACACGGCGTGCAGTACATCCTGCCTGCGGTAGTGCTGGCCGGGATTATTCAGATCCTGTTTGGTGTGTCAGGAATGGCGCGTTTGATGCGGTTCATCCCTACGGCCGTGATGACAGGATTTGTCAACGCGCTGGGTATTTTGATTTTCTTTGCCCAGGTCCCGCATTTCTGGGGGAAAAGCCCGCTCATCTGGGGGCTGTTCGTCCTGACGCTGCTGATTGTGCTGTGGGTTCCGCGGTTTATCAAAGCCATCCCCGCGCCGCTGATCGCTATCGTGCTGCTGACGGTGTTCACTGTCACCAGCGGGCAACTGTTACCGACCGTCGGTGACGAAGGTTCAATGAGCGGCGGTCTGCCGGGCTTGACGCAGTTACTTGTACCACTCAACCTGCAAACGTTAGCCATTATCTGGCCCTGCGCGCTGAGCATCGCTTTTGTTGGATTGATGGAATCGCTATTAACTGCCCGGCTGGTTGACGACCTGACGGTCACCCCGTCGAATAAAAACCGTGAAAGTACCGGGCTGGGCGTAGCCAATATCCTGGCCGGTTTTTATGGCGGCATCGCCGGATGCGCGATGATCGGTCAAACGATTGTCAACGTTGAGATGGGGAAAGCTCGCAGCCGCGTTTCCACGTTTGCCGCCAGCCTGGTCTTGCTGCTGCTCGTCACCGCACTCAGCGAGGTGATGGCAAAGATACCAATGTCAGTACTGGCGGGAATTATGGTGATTGTGGCGGTAAAAACGTTTAGCTGGCACAGCATCCGACCCGCGACGCTGACCAACATGCCGGTCACCGAAACGCTGGCAATGTTGGTTACCGTCGCCGCGACAGTCTCTACCGGCAACCTGGCGATTGGCGTGGTTGCCGGCGTGATCACGATGTTGATACTGCCGCGCATCGTCAGTAGGAAACGGGCGTCTACATCAAAAACAGCGTCGCCAGACCCAGAAAAATAAAGAATCCGCCGGTGTCGGTGATAGCGGTAATCATGACGCTGGAGCCGACCGCCGGATCGCGCCCGAGCTTCACCATCGTCATCGGAATGATAACGCCCATCAGCGCCGCCATCAGCAGATTGAGCATCATTGCCAGGGTCATCACGCCGCCCAGCGCCATATCATCGTACAGCCACCAGGTGATGCCGCCCATGATGCCGCCCCAGACAAGGCCGTTGATCAACGCTACCCCCATCTCACGCAGGATCAGAAACGTCAGGTTGCCGGGCTGAATATTCTGCAACGCCAGCGCCCGGACAATCATGGTGATGGTCTGATTACCCGTATTACCGCCAATCCCTGCCACAATTGGCATCAGCGAGGCCAGCGCCACCAGTTGTGAAATGGTGTGCTCGAAACCGTCGATTACCCGCGAGGCGATAAAAGCGGTACAGAGATTAATTGCCAGCCACGCCCAACGGGTTTTTACCGCTTTAGTGACCGGAGCGAATACATCCTCTTCGGCACTTAAGCCCCCCATTCGACGCAGATCGGTATCGGTTTCTTCATAAACCACGTCGACGATCTCATCGATGGTTAAGCGTCCCATCAGTTTGCCTGAGGGATCAACCACCGCAGCACTGACCAGGTTGTCACGTTCAAACGTACGCGCAGCATTCTCGGCGATATCTTCCGGAGAAAATGTGAGCGGATCATCCTCCATCACTTCGCTGACTTTACGCTGCACGTCATTGAGCAGAATACAGGTTAGCGTCAGTTCACCCACCAGCACTTTATTGCGATCGGTTACGAAGAGTTTATCGGTGTTCTCCGGCATTTTTCCCAGCCGCCGCAAGTACCGCTGCACCACTTCCAGCGTCACGTCCGGACGTACGGTGATGACTTCGAACTCCATGATCGCACCGACGCGATTCTTCTCGTAGTGCAGCACCTGACGTACGCGCGCACGCTCTTCAGCAGGCAATGATGCCAGCAGTCGACCGGTAAGGTTACGGGGTAAATGCTGTACCAGATAAATCTGTTCGTCGATATCGAGATATTGCAGCGCATCCAGTAGCTCGCGGTCGCTCATCTCGTCGATCAGGTCATCCCACACATTTTCTGATGCTTCAAGCAGGACGTTGCCGCGTTTTTCACTTTCGACCAGTCGCCACAGGGCGTGACGCTCTTCGGAGGGCAGTGCTTCAAGGGTATCGGCCAGATCGGGTGGCGGCAGATGCGCCACCAGAGCCCCTACCTCAGCAATATCGTCGGCTAACGTGCCGACGTCATATTGCTCAGCCAGGGTAAGCTTGCCCAACAGTGTTGAAATAATGGCTTTATCAGTGGTCAGCAGCCAGATTAGACGCGCACGCTCTTCATCACGTAGCCTGGCGCTGTTTTTGTTTATTGCGGACATTAATCATAAATCCATGATATGAAATATCATCAATCATGATGCCGAATTATGTAAATAACAATAAACGAGGCCGCCGGGTGGATAAAAAACCGGCGGCATGTGGGATCATGCAGTGCGCGCCACCGCATCGCGCGAAGCCGCATCGCGTTCATCGCCCAGCAGTTCACTCAATTGCCCATTACGCATTTCCAGCAAACGGTCTGCATGAATAAAGTAATGATCGTCATGACTAATGGCGAAAATGGTTTTGCCCATCTCCTGCATCAGCGGCAGCAACACCTGGTAGAATTCACGCCGGAAATGGGGATCCTGATCGGCGGCCCATTCGTCCAGCAGAATGATGTCGCGCTCCTCTGCTAAGGCCAGCAACAGCGCCACACGCTTTTTCTGCCCTTTCGACAGCTTCAGGTTGAGAATGCGCCCGTCGTTCAGTTCCAGCTTGTGCGCCATTTGCAGATGATCCAGCCACTTCGCTACCAGCGCCGGAGAAGCGTCTCTGCCTTCAGGTCCCAGCAATTTGTCAAACAGCCAGACGTCGGTAAACACCGCGGAGAACAGCTTGCGGTAGTCCTCCGGTTTTTCGACAGCAACCGCCTTGCCATCCAGTAAAATCTCACCAGACTGCGGCTGGTATAGCCCGGTCAGCAACATCGCCAGCGTAGATTTCCCACTGCCGTTACCGCCAATCAGGAAGATCAGTTCACCACGATGAATGGTCAGATTCACTGGCCCAACGGCGAACGCATTATCCTGATAGCGGAAAACCACGTCGCGCAACTCCAGCGTTTGCCAGTCCGGAAATGCGGTTGGCCGTGGGAATTCAGCCTTGAAGGGGGCCAGGGAGAACTTATTCAGCTTGTTGAACGCCACCTGTGCAGTCAGCAGCGTTGGCAGCGCGCCGACGGCAGAGAGCAGCGGCGTGCGCAGGAATAGCAGCGTCAGCGAATAGGTCGCCGCCACGGCGGTATCCGCCCAACCCAGACTGTTGGCCATCCAGAACACCAGGCCAATGGCGCCCAGCATCATAATGTTCGACCAGTTGACCGCGCTCAGGTGGAAGGTATCGGCACGGATAATATGATGACGGTACTCTTTGGCATCCGGGACGTACAGCTGATTAAAGATATGCTCCGCACGTTCCCGGTTGAGCGTCAGCTCTTTGCGCCCTTCCAGCACCGTCTGGTAGTCGTTGTACAGCTTGTCTTCGGTTTCACGCAGGGTAGCCATGTGTTTATACACCCGCGCCACCAGCACAAATCCGCCCCAGATGGTGATTGCCATCCAGATTGCCGTCACCAGCAACATTTTAGTCGACAGCATGGCCAGATACGCCGCCGACCCCACGGTCAAAATAATCCCCTGTACCAGCTCAGGCAGGCGGACAAAGGCAATGGTAATGTTACGGATATCGCTGGTTAAACCGGCCAGTAACGAGGCGCTACCGATTTGCTCGATACGCTCGACGTGGGTGTCCAGAATTCGTTTGATAAATTCGCTACGCAGACGGTAGACAAAGTGGTGCCCCAGCGTGGTGAGCGCCAGCTGTGAACCGAGGGTGACGACCATCAGTAACAGCAGCAGGCCAAGAAACTCCGGTAGCACCATCAGCGTGGTGTCGACCGTTTCAATCAGGCGCTGATTAATAAACGCAATCAGCCCAATCCCCAGCGCGGCACTGACAAGGCTGAGCGCCATGACGCTGATAAATGGCCAGCGATACTGCCGCCAGACAAGAAGTAAAAGTTCCATGCAAACAACCCGGACAAGTAATAACAGCCCGCAGTTTAAACATCTCTTCGCTGACAGCAATAATAATTCTTATTTTTATTCTTTTTTACCTGCCTGGCGAAACGTCAGGTTATAACGACAATCTCCCGTCAATGGATGATACCCCGTCTTAAGCGGCTGGACGCCATGATAAAACAGCCGCGAGTTTCCCCCCCATACCACCACATCACCATGCTCCAGCAATACTCGCTTTAAGGGATCGTTGCGCCGTAAGCCGCCAAACTGAAAAATCGCCGGCAGGCCCAGCGATACAGAGACGATAGGCGCTCGCAGGTCAGGCTCATCTTTATCCTGATGTAAAGACAGTTTTGCCCCCGGCGTATAGCGATTAATAAGGCAAGCATCCGGTTGAAAATCAGGATAGCCTGCGGCCGTTGCCGCCTGTTGGCACAGCTCAGCAAAGACCTCGGGTAATGGCGGCCAGTGAACGCCGGTTAATGGATCGACCGGTGAATAGAGGTAGCCATGTTGATCCGTTGTCCAGCCCAAATGGCCGCAATTCGTCATGGCTACCGACATCGTATAACCGCCAGGGGTGACCATCTGGCGAAACGGCGACAGTCTGGCTGTCGCCGCGATTGCCCGCAGTAAAGCGGGGGCGGATTCAAATGCAAAGCGCCGCAAAATCACCGCACCTGACGCCAGCGGCTCGTGCCAGGGTTTCTCATCTGCAAAGAGATCGAGCATTACGTTTCCTCGCGGGTGGCTTCACGTTGCAACAGTTGCGCCTTGCGCGTTATTCCCCAACGATAGCCAGAAAGCGCGCCATCACCGCGGATTACGCGGTGACACGGGATCACAATCGCCAGCTTGTTCGCCGCGCAGGCGCTGGCTACGGCACGCACCGCCTTCGGCTTGCCGATAGTGCTGGCAAGTTGCTGATAACTCACCGTCTCACCACAAGGGATTGCCCGCAGCGCTTGCCATACCTGCTGCTGAAAGGCGGTTCCCTGAATATCCAGCGGCAGTGACAGTGCGGTATTGCGCGTGTTAATCACGGCGATCACCTCACGCACATGTTGTTGAAACTCCGTATCGGCGGGCTCGTCACGTGCCGTCGGAAACAGTTCATGCAATTCTGCTATCAGCGTAGCATCGTCGTCGCCCAGCAAGATCGCGCAGATACCCCGTTCACTTTCCGCCACCAGGCAACGGCCGAGGGCGCAATCTGTGAGGGTATAGCGCACAGAAACATTACCGCCGCCTTGACGAAATTGCCTGGCGGTCATGCCTAACGCCTGATCCGCTTTGCGGTAATAGCTGCTGCTGTCGGGGAATCCGGCGTCAAGAATCGCCTGCGTGACCGGTGCGCCTTTTGCCAGCGCGTCACGCAGGCGACGGGCACGCCACGACTGTTGCCAGGCTTTGGGGGTCATCCCGGTGGTGGCTTTGAACAGGCGATGCAGGTGAAACGGGCTCATCGCAACATGCTGCGCAAGAGCCTCCAGTGTGAGGGGGGACTCCTGCTCCAGCAACTGACAGGCGTGGGCTATTTTGTCCAGCCGCTGCTGTTGCGCGCTATCTTTGTCCGGTCGGCAGCGTTTGCAGGGACGAAACCCTGCCGCCTGTGCCTGCTCGGCATCCGCGAAGAAACTGACATTTTTGCGCAGCGCATGTTTTGCCCGACAGGACGGTCGACAAAAAATGCCTGTAGTCTGAACAGCAAAAACAAACTGACCGTCAGCCCTGGCGTCACGATCCAGCACAGACTGCCAGCGTTCATCATCAGTGATGTGTAAGAGATTTGTCATGATGGACTCCTTTGTTAAGCATAGCGCTTAGCCTCAGTGTGTCCGCATTGCGGGTTATAAAAACCCGCAATCTTGCTTTTTAATTTTTTTCGCTGACCAGGAAGCTTTTAAACTGCGGCGACATCCAGGTGCTAAACCCTTCGCCTTCTTTAACAATCATATACACCGCTAACCCTTCGCGACGCACAACCTCTTTGGCTTTTTGCGGGCCAAGCACCATTAGCCCGGTATCCCAACCATCAGCCTCCAACGCCGTGGGTGCAATCACCGTCACAGAGACCAGATTGTGTTCAATCGGACGGCCGGTTTGCGGATCGATGACATGGGAAAGACGCTTGCCATCCAGTTCGTAATAGTTGCGATAGCTACCGGAGGTGCTGATACCATGCCCATTGATATCGACAATCGCCTGGACCGCGTTTTCACGATCGGTCGGTTTCTGTATTGCCACACGCCACGGTTGCCCCTCGGCATTCATTCCACGGCTGTTTAGCGCGCCGCCAACTGAGACCAGATAACGGGCGATCCCTTCCTGCTCCATTAATCGAGCCAAATGATCGGCGGCGTACCCTTCGCCAACGGTAGAGAGATCCACATACAGATCCGGCAAGTCTTTTTGCAGGTAGTTCTGATGCGCTTCATTCACGACCTTCAGATGTGAAAGTCCGGTTTGCGCTTTTGCAGCGTCAATTTGCCCTTGGGTGGGAATATGTAACGGTTGCTGATCCGGGCCAAAGCCCCACAGGTTGACTAACGGCCCCACGGTGATATCCATAGCCCCATCGGTTTTTGCACCAATGCGTAGCGCCGAGGTCACGATATCCGCCATGGCGTCGCTAACCGGCCACGGCGACAGACTTTTCGACAGGTTAAAGCGCATCAATGCAGAGTCATTTTTATAGGTGGAGAGCAGTTGATCATCGGCATCAAGCTGAGTCTGGATCTTCACCTGTAGTTCTGCGGCGCGTTTTGCATCGACGCCCACGACACTGACCCGCCAGAAAGTGCCCATGGTTTTGCCTTCCAGGACTGTCGCGGTTGAGGACGGGGTCTGGGTTGATTTCGGGGCCTCATCGCACCCGACAAAAAAGAGTGTTACAGCCAGGAGCGCTGCACGACAAAAAATCATATCCATACGTGATTACCCTTATGAAAACGGGCGCAAGAGTACACCAAAAAAGAGTGTTTGTACGTCAGAAAAACGGCATTAAAAAAGGCCCCGTAGGGCCTTTGATAGAAATAGATACAGATTAGAACTGGTAAACCAGACCCAGTGCTACGATATCATCGGTAGAGATACCTGCATTACGGGTGAACTGGTTGTCATCCAGCAGGTTGATTTTGTAATCAACATAGGTAGACATGTTTTTGTTGAAGTAGTAGGTCGCGCCAACATCAACATATTTCAGGATATCCTGGTCGCCGTAGCCGTTGTCCAGATCTTTACCTTTTGACTGCAGGTAAGCCACGGACGGACGCAGACCGAAGTCGAACTGGTACTGCGCAACAGCTTCAACGTTCTGTGCTTTGTTAGCCCAACCCAGTTTACCTGCACGCGTTGCGTTGTAGGTCTGGGTGTACTGTGCTGCCAGGTACACATTGTTCGCGTCGTATTTCAGACCGCCAGTGTAGGTTTCAGCACGATCGCCGGTACCGAAGTTCAGCTTGTTTTGCTCATCAGTACGTTTGGAGCTGGTGACCGCGGTACCCAGGGAGAAGCCTTCACCGATATCATAAGTGATAGATCCGCCGACGCCGTCACCGTTCTGATTCAGTGCGTCACGACCGTTGCCAGTCACGCCGGTCATGCCTTCACCTTCCGGACTACCGTTTTTACCCTGGTACTGCAGGGCAAAGTTCAGACCATCAACCAGACCGAAGAAATCGGTGTTACGGTAGGTTGCAAAGCCGTTACCACGCTGCTGCATGAAGTTGTCAGAACCGTAGGTATCGCCGCCGAATTCCGGCAGAACGTCGGTCCAGGACGTGACGTCATAAACCACGCCGTAGTTACGACCGTAGTCGAAAGAACCTGCATCAGCGAATTTCAGACCGGCAAACGCGACACGCGTCCAGGCGTTGTTTTCGTTTTCAGAGGAGTTACCCATGATCTGGTATTCCCACTGGCCGTAACCGGTCAGTTGGTCGTTAACCTGGGTTTCACCTTTGAAGCCGATACGCATATAGGTCTGATCACCATCTTTAGTAGAGTCATCAGAGAAATAGTGCAGACCGTCGACTTTACCGTACAGATCTAATTTGTTGCCGTCTTTGTTGTAAATTTCAGCCGCATTTGCTGCGCCTGCTACCAGCAGAGCCGGTACCAGGAGGGACAGTACTTTAACTTTCATGTTATTAACCCTCTGTTATATGCCTTTATTGCTTTTTTATGCCACTGCTCACTGGCTAACCCTCATTAACCAGTCGGCAACTTCATTCTCCGCAAAAACACAGAATAATCCAACACGAATATGATACTAATACTTTAAAGATGTTTCATTTATCTATGTAGATGTTTCAAAACATTAACAAAAGGGAACTTTTTTTAATTAAGAAAATGGAGAGAATAAGCACGAATAGTCAAGAACCATTACAAAATACATATAAATCAATAAATTACACAAAGCACAGCCATAGCACTGAATGATAAAACAAAATCTTCACTCGCAACTAAAATAGACTCGCTATCATCATTAACTTTATTTATTACCGTCATTCATTCATGAATGTCTGTTTACCCCTATTTCAACCGAATGCTCTGCGTTCGGTTTTTTTTTACCCTTCTTTACACAAACATCGCGGTTCTGTGCTACCGATGAAAAACTATAACGACTATTAACTATCTCACCTGTTCACCATCGCATATAAATCAGGCAAATAATTTCTTGTTATTTAATGCTAAATCTGTAGGTTTCATACCTTTATTTGTACTGATAGTGACCGGCTGTACACGTTTGCATTGCCTGCCTGGCAACGATACACAGCAATAAAAAACGCAGCTCCGCAGATGTTGCGTAAGTATGGCAATTCATACATTACCCTTTATACTGCCCCTTCATCTTTAGCGTCGTTTTAACAGGTCATAAACACGAATGAGTCAGTCTGACACAACGGCTTCTACCCGATTCTCCCTGCTTCCGGGAAGTATTACCCGTTTCTTCTTATTATTGATCGTGGTGCTGTTGGTGATGATGGGCGTGATGGTCCAGAGCGCGGTCAACACCTGGCTTAAAGATAAGAGCTATCAGATTGTCGATATCACCCACGCTATTCATAAAAGGGTAGATACCTGGCGATACGTGACCTGGCAAATCTATGACAATATTGCAGCGACAACCAACTCATCGACTGCCGACGGGTTACAGGAAACCCGACTCAAGCAAGATGTCTACTATCTTGAAAAACCCCGTAGAAAGACTGAAGCGCTGATTTTCGGCTCGCATGACAGTTCTACGCTGGAAATGACCCAGCGGATCTCAACCTATCTGGATACACTGTGGGGCGCGGAGAATGTCCCATGGTCTATGTATTATCTGAATGGTCAGGACAATAGCCTGATTCTTATCTCAACATTGCCGCTGAAAGATCTCACCTCCGGCTTTAAAGAATCGACAATTGGCAACATTGTCGACTCGCGCCGCGCTGAGATGTTACAACAGGCCAATGCGCTCGATGAGCGTGAAAGCTTCTCGTCCCTTCGCCGGCTGGTCTGGCAAAACGGTCATTACTTCACGTTACGCACAACCTTTAATCAGCCAGGGCATCTGGCAACCGTGGTCGCGTTTGACCTGCCGATTAATGATTTGATCCCCCCGGGCATGCAGTTGGACAGCTTTCACCTGGAGCCCGATGCCACGTCTACGGCTGAACATCTCAGTGAAAAAGAGTCGCCTGACAGCGTCAGCATCAACTTTAACAATAGCAAGATTGAGATCTCTTCAGCGCTAAATTCAACGGATATGCGACTGGTCTGGCAGGTTCCCTTTGGTTCATTACTGCTTGATACGCTGCAAAGCATTCTGCTGCCGCTGTTACTGAATATCGCTCTGCTGGCGCTGGCGCTGTTTGGCTATACCACTTTCCGCCACCTCCCTGCCCGCTCAAACGAAGTGGCGCCAAACCTTGCCGCAAATAATGAACTCCGGGTGCTTCGTGCAATCAATGAAGAAATTGTTTCGCTGCTGCCGCTGGGGTTATTGGTACACGACCAGGAATCCAACCGCACGGTTATCAGCAATAAAATTGCCGACCACCTGCTGCCACATTTAAATCTGCAAAATATCACCAGCATGGCGGAGCAGCATCAGGGGGTAATCCAGGCCACAATCAATAATGAATTGTATGAGATCAGGCTGTTCCGCAGCCAGATCTCAGCCCGCACGCAGATCTTTATCATTCGCGACCAGGACCGCGAAGTGCTGGTAAATAAAAAGCTGAAACAAGCGCAGCGACTGTATGAGAAAAACCAACAGGCTCGCGCCGCCTTTATGCAAAACATTGGTCGCGCACTGAAAGATCCCGCCAAAACGCTGGCCATCAATGCTGCCGCACTCAATACGCCCGACAGCCACAAACTGGCAAACCAGGCAGACGTTCTGGTACGTATGGTCGATGAGATTCAGTTGGCCAATCTTCTGGAAAGCGATGACTGGAAAAGTGAATCAACGCTGTTTTCCGTGCAGGCGTTAATTGACGACGTAGTGCCTGAAGTACTACCCGCCATCAAGCGTAAAGGGTTGCAGCTGCTGATTAAAAATCACCTGAGCGCCAATGATGAGCGCCGCGGCGACCGCGATGCCCTGCGTCGTATTTTGCTGCTACTCATCCAATATGCCGTGACCACAACGCAGATTGGCAAAATTACGCTGGACGTCGACCAGGATGAGTCGGAGGCAGAGCGTCTGACCTTCCGTATTCTGGATACCGGGGAAGGCGTCGCGCTGAATGAAATTGATAATCTGCACTTTCCGTTCAGCAATGACACGCAGAGCGATCGATATGGCAAAGCGAATCCACTCACGTTCTGGTTGTGCGATCAGCTAGCGCGCAAACTGGGTGGACATCTGAATATTAAAGCGCGGGAAGAACTTGGAACGCGTTATATCGTCCATGTTAAGATGCCGCTGCATGACCAACATGCTGATAATGAAGAACGGCTGTTAGATGACGTCTGCGTGATGGTTGACGTCACCTCGAATGACGTACGCAGCATTGTATTGCGTCAGCTGGAAAACTGGGGAGCAACCTGCATCACGCCCGATGAGCGACTGAATAGTCAAGAATATGATCTCTTTATCACTGATAATCCGTCTAATCTTACTGCCTCGGGCTTGCTTTTAAGCGATGATGAGTCTGGCGTGCGAAAAATTGGCCCCGGTCAGCTGCGCGTCAACTTTAATATGAGCAATGCTATGCAGGAAGCTGTCCTGGAGCTAATAGAAGAACAACTGGCGCAAGAAGAGATCCAGGAACTCCCCCTCGGCGGTGATGAAAACGCCGAACTTCATGCCAGTGGTTACTATGCACTCTTTGTAGACACAGTACCGGATGATGTTAAGAGGTTGTATACTGAGGCAGCAACCAGCGATTTCGCTGCGTTAGCCCAAACGGCCCATCGCCTGAAAGGCGTGTTTGCCATGCTTAATCTGGTACCCGGCAAGCAGTTATGTGAAGCGCTGGAACATCTTATTCAAGAGAAAGATGCTCCAGGTATAGAAAAGTACATCAGCGACATTGACGTTTACGTCAAGAGCTTGCTGTAGCAAGGTAGCCCAATACATGAACACTATGAACGTAATTATTGCCGATGACCATCCGATTGTACTGTTCGGTATTCGTAAATCACTTGAACAAATCGAATGGGTGAACGTTGTCGGCGAATTTGAAGACTCCACTGCACTGATCAACAATTTGCCTAAATTAGATGCTCATGTGTTGATTACCGATCTCTCAATGCCGGGAGATAAATATGGTGATGGGATCACGTTAATTAAATATATCAAACGCCATTTCCCGAGCCTGTCGATCATCGTTTTGACCATGAACAACAACCCGGCCATCCTGAGCGCGGTACTGGATCTCGACATTGAAGGGATCGTGCTGAAACAAGGTGCGCCAACTGACCTGCCGAAGGCGCTGGCGGCGCTGCAAAAAGGTAAGAAATTCACCCCGGAAAGCGTCTCTCGCCTGCTGGAAAAAATCAGCGCCAGCGGTTATGGCGACAAACGCCTGTCACCGAAAGAAAGTGAAGTTCTGCGCCTGTTTGCCGAAGGCTTCCTGGTGACTGAAATCGCTAAAAAACTCAATCGCAGTATTAAAACCATCAGTAGCCAGAAAAAGTCTGCAATGATGAAGCTCGGCGTGGAAAACGATATCGCCCTGCTGAATTACCTGTCATCCGTGACGTTAAGCCCGTCAGACAAAGAGTAATTCGGTTTCATATCATCTGCCTGATGGCACCGCGTTTATCTGGCCTACGAACAATACAGTGTTGTGTATGTTCTGTAGGCCGGATAAGGCAAACACCGCTACCCTGCCTCTTTTATCCCCGCGTTTTTCTTACGCGATCCGCATAGACCGTTAGCGTCTGCTTCAGCACGTCTAGCGTCACTGGCTTGGATAAGCAACTGTCCATTCCCGACTCCAGACAACGCTGCTTCTCTTCCGCCAAAGCATTGGCCGTCACACCAATCACCGGCAGCGTTAACCCCAGTTGGCGAATACGCTGCGTCAAGCGATAACCATCCATATTCGGCATGTTGACGTCGCTCAGCACGATATCAATATGGTTTTTACTCAACACATTGAGCGCGTCCACACCGTCGTTGGCGGTTTTACACTGATATCCCAACGATCCCAACTGATCGGCCAGTAAACGACGGTTAATCGGATGATCGTCAACCACCAGAATCATCATGTCATCGTTTGTGGCTCCCACTTTGTCCGGAGCTGGCAGTGCGGTGGAAAGCGCTTCACTGCCCAGTTCAACGCTGTAGATATGCGCCAGCAGCCCCGGCAACTCGTGCGGTGATGCCACGCTGTGCACCCACTCGCCAGGCGTTCTTTCCAGCGGAATACCAATGTGGCGACGACAGAAAATCACCGTGGCTCGTCCCTGCCACGCCTGATCCAGCACATCATCAGCAATCAATACATCATTTGCATCAGGTTGCTGCCCCTCATAACGCAGCACCGTCATCCCGGTACGCGTGAGGCTGGATTCGATAAAGTGATAGAGTGACGCGTTTCGCACCGCCAGCCAGCAGCGGGTACTGGCAAGACCGTCCACACTTTTATTCTGTGGATACTGGGCTCCATACAGCGGTATCCGCAGTGTAAACTGGCTCCCCATCCCCGGTTCAGAATCAACGGAAATATCCCCGTCCATCATGCTGATCAGTTTTTCACAGATAGCCAGACCTAACCCGGTCCCCTGGAAATTACGCTGCACGCCCGTCCCCACCTGGAAGAAGGGATCGAACAGACGAACGACTTCTTTGGCCGGGATCCCCACGCCAGTATCACGCACACGAATGCTGAGGTAGTCGCCGCTGCACTGAACGTGCAGCACAATACAGCCGGTATCGGTGAATTTAATAGCATTACTCAACAGGTTAGAAATGACCTGCTGCAAGCGCATCGGATCGCCATTTAATGCCACAGGCACATCCGGTTCAATGAAACAGTACAATCCCAGTTGCTTGCGTACCACCAGCGGCAGATAGTTGGCCGTAATATGGCTCATTACTTCCCGCGGTGAAAATTCGCGCGGTTCAATCTTCAACTGTTCGGATTCAATTTTCGAGAAATCAAGAATATCGCTGATAATCTTCAACAACAGGCTGGAGGAGTTATTCATCGCCGTCACCAGGCGATCCACTCCGCTGGGCAGTTCTTTCGTTTGCAGCAGGTCAAGGTTGCCGATAATGCCATACAGCGGCGTGCGTAGTTCATGACTCACCGTCGCAAGGAACATTGATTTTGACTGGCTAGCCTGTTCCGCCGCCTGCGCCATCTCCTGTAACGACTCTTCCATTTTCACACGCGCACTCACATCGACCAGGACGCATATGGCTACATTCTCATTGCGATAACGTGAATGCACAAAGCTGATTTGCAGATTGGTATTATTGCTGGTCAACACATCGACGAAATTAACCTGCTGGCCGCAGATAATTTGCGTCAACCGTTGCCTGTCTTCATGCGTCAGCATGTTGAGATAGGTATGCGCCAGCTCGTTGCTCAGAATGTTAATGCCATCAATTGTGCGCAGAATACAAATACCGACCGGCGCAGAAGCCACAATTTTACGGTTAAACTGTTCATGCTCTTCCAGGCGCTGGGCATCGCTTTCCGCTGGAATAAAAATACGCCGCTCATACATGCGCGTCAGCATAAACAACGCCGCACCCACCAGCACATTCAGCAGAACCGCATTCAGGATCATCATGCGTATCCGCTCCAGCACCAGATCGACCGGCACGGAGTACACAATACTGAGCGATGATGGCGGCAGGTTTTTCTTCAACACCAGATTGCGAAAACCCGGCGTGTAGCCAAACCACGAGCGCTCCTGCATCCAGCGCGGTTCAGACTGAATATTGCCTTCAGGACCGGTGAGTGAAATCAGCGCATGACCATTTTCATCAAGGATTGTCACCCCCATCGGCAAACTGCCCGGCGTGAAGAAGTTCTCCATACGAATCGGCTGTTCCACACCCAGCAACGCCTGCAGACGATTGGCAAGATAGACCGGCGTCAGCGCATAAAAATACCCCACGCCAGGACGCGGTCCCTGGCTTATCCAGAACAGGTTATTGCCGTTTTCTTCCTGCGGCGCATTGCGATACTTAATGATGCGCTCATGCAGTGCTTTCAGCGCCTCGTCACGTTCGACAGGCATATCCCGCAGACCGAAATTGGCCATGCAGAGGTTATCGCTGCCGATCAGGAACACACGGTTCAAATCATAAGCCGCTGAGAAATTGTCGCGCCAGTAGCGCATAAACCACGCCAATGACTCCAGCGAGCCACGCCAGGCATTACCCATCACCGCACAGTCGGAATCGGCAAACAGCGGTTCAAAATTCGGCACCACGGTTTTATCATCCCGTGCCCGCAATGACATCACGCCGTTTTCTGCCGTTAATCGGTTTTCAGCAATGTATTTCAGCTCTTTTATCACGTCAGAAGTACGCTGAATGTAGCGTTGAGCCTGGTCGGAGCTGAGATTAAACTCCTGGCGGATCTCAGACTCTCGCTGGTGCAACGCATTCACAATGTAGAACACCGACGCAAAAGCAATCAGACACCAGACCAGTAAGGCCAGCGCTCTGAACAGGTAGCGTGAGACTTTTAGAGTTGAATGAACGGAAGCAAGGTATTTCAAAGGGGCGAAGCTCCGCCTCAGGATATCAATAGAGTGTGGTTAAGGTAGCGGTAAATGTCCGACGTCGCAATGCCCTCTCTTTACGGGAATATGATACACCGCTCTGACACCGTTGTCTTAACCCCTGATAATCGTCGTTTGCCTAAAAAACACTGCACGGATGTGAGAATGCGCAAGCTGAGATGGCTGACGCGTCGTTTATACCCGCGACGTTTACGCAACCAAATGATCATGATGGCCATTCTGATGGTCATTGTGCCGACGATTTCTATTGGTTATATCGTAGAAACCGAAGGCCGGTCAGCAGTCTTATCTGAAAAAGAGAAAAAACTGTCATCGGTGCTCACTCTGCTTAACGGCGCGCTGGGCGATCGCTTTAGCCACTACGCGGATTTACCGCGTGAAGCGCGCATTCGGGCGCTGAATCTTGAGTTGGGGCCCATCACCGAACGGATCACCCAGGCATTTCCTGGCATCGGTGCGGGGTATTACAACAAAGCACTGGATGCAATCATCACCTACGCCCCCTCTGCGTTGTACCAAAGTAATGTCGGTATCACCATCACCGAGGATCACCCCGGTCGCGAAGTGATGCGCAGCAACGCACCTGTGGTTTTTTCCGGACGACAGGTTCGTGGCGACATCCTCAACTCCATGATCCCCATCGAACGGCAAGGTGAAGTCATTGGCTATATCTGGGCGAATGAACTAACGGAAGATATCCGCCAGCAAGCCTGGAAAATGGACGTCAGGATCATTGCCGTACTGGCTGCCGGACTCATCAGTAGCCTGCTGTTGATTGTGCTTTTCTCTCGCCGTCTCAGTGCGAATATCGATATTATCACCGACGGCCTCTCCACGCTGGCGCAAAAAACACCAGCCCGCCTGCCTGAACTGCCCGGCGAACTGGGGCAAATCAGCCGCAGCGTCAATGCGCTGGCACAAACGCTTCGGGAAACCAAAACCCTTAACGACCTGATAATTGAGAACGCAGCAGACGGCGTCATTGCCATCGACAGACAGGGTGATGTCACCACCATGAATCCGGCGGCAGAGCAAATCACTGGCTATCAGTTGCATGAACTGGTCGGGCAACCCTATGCAACCCTCTTTGCCGATACTCAGTTCTCCAGCCCGGTACTGGATACGCTGGAGCACGGCACCGAACATGTCGCCCAGGAGGTGAGTTTTCCTGGCCGCGACCGCACTATTGAAATAAGCGTCACCACCAGCAGGATCCATAACGCGCATGGCGAGCTAATCGGAGCTCTGGTGATCTTCTCTGATTTAACGGCCCGCAAAGAGACACAGCGCCGGCTGGCACAAACGGAAAGGCTCGCGACGCTCGGCGAGTTGATGGCTGGAGTGGCGCATGAGGTACGTAACCCGCTGACGGCAATCCGTGGCTATGTACAGATCATCCGCCAACAAACATCTTTACCAGAACATCAGGAATATTTATCCGTTGTGCTGAACGAAATTGACTCAATCAATAAAGTCATCCAACAACTGTTGGATTTCTCACGCCCGCGACAAAGCCAGTGGCAGCAGGTACAGCTCAATGCGTTGATTGAAGAAACGCTGATCCTCGTGCAAACCGCGGGCCTACAGGCTCGAATCACGTTTACCACGGAATTAGATACCAGCCTGCCAGCCATCGTCGCCGATCGCGAACTCCTCAAGCAGGTGATCCTCAATATTTTAATCAATGCGGTGCAGGCGATAGCCGCACGGGGCGAAATTCGAATCCGCACCTGGCAATACTCGGCCTCACAGCAGGCGGTGATGATTGAAGATAATGGCAACGGTATCGATATTGCCATTCAGAAGAAAATATTCGACCCCTTCTTTACGACCAAAGCATCAGGTACGGGTCTTGGACTGGCGCTAAGCCAGCGCATTATCAACGCGCATCAGGGGGATATCCACGTGACAAGTATGCCGGGCTGCGGCGCAACCTTCACCCTGATTTTACCTCTTAACCCGCAGGGAAATCCGTCAGAATGAAAACGACCTACCGTATTCTCATCGTTGATGACGAAGAAAATGTTCGCCGTATGCTTGCCACTGCGTTTTCCCTGCAAGGGCATGAGACGCACTGCGCCAGCGATGGAAAAGCCGCGCTGACTCTGTTTGCTGATACGCATCCTGACGTGGTACTGATGGACATCCGCATGCCAGAGATGGACGGTATTGATGCTTTGAAAGTCATGCGCGCCCAGCAGCCGCGGATCCCCGTTATTCTGATGACGGCCTACGCCGAAGTGGAGACCGCAGTGGAGGCTCTCCGTAGCGGCGCGTTTGACTATGTGATTAAACCCTTTGATTTGGATGAGCTCAATCTGGTCATTCAGCGCGCACTACAGCTTCAGGCAATGAAGCAGGAGATCCGCAATCTACATCAGGCGCTAAGCACCAGCTGGCAATGGGGGCATATCCTGACTAACAGCCCGGTGATGATGGATATTTGTAAAGACACGGCAAAAATCGCCCTCTCACAGGCGAACGTACTGATTAGCGGTGAAAGTGGCACAGGAAAAGAGCTGATTGCCCGCGCCATCCACTACAACAGCAGACGCGCCAACGGTCCCTTTATCAAAATCAACTGTGCGGCCTTACCGGAATCATTACTGGAAAGCGAACTGTTTGGTCACGAAAAGGGGGCATTTACCGGCGCACAAACCCTACGCCAGGGACTGTTCGAACGTGCGCATCAGGGAACGCTTCTGCTCGACGAGATTGGTGAAATGCCGCTGGTTCTGCAGGCCAAACTGCTGCGTATTTTGCAGGAAAGAGAGTTCGAGCGCATCGGCGGACACCAAACTATTCGCGTCGATATCCGTATTGTTGCTGCCACCAATCGCTGCCTGCAAACAATGGTGAAGGAAGGAACGTTCCGCGAAGACCTGTTTTACCGGCTCAACGTGATTCATCTGACCCTTCCCCCGTTACGCGAACGCCGCGAAGACATCGCTCTGTTAGCGAATCACTTTTTACAAAAATTTAGCTCAGAAAATCAGCGGGATATCATTGAGATCGATCCAACGGCGATGTCCATGCTTACAGCCTGGCCATGGCCAGGAAACATTCGTGAACTGTCTAACGTCATCGAACGTGCAGTGGTCATGAATACCGGCGCGGTGATTTTTGCCGAAGACCTGCCTGCGCAGTTCCGATCACCTGTCAGTACCGTAACAGAAGTAAAAGCAGTTCAGACCGGAGAACGCAATCTGAAGGAAGAAATTAAGCGTGAGGAAAAACGCATCATCCTTGAGGTGCTCGACAATCAGGATGGCAACCGCACCCGTACCGCGCTAATGCTGGGGATCAGTCGGCGCGCTCTGATGTACAAATTGCAAGAGTATGGCATTGATCCGTCAGGCTCCTGATACCTAAATTTGCTATGCAGAATTTTGCACACTGCGCAAAACTCTGCATAGCAACTCCACCTTCCTCTCGCCAGACAATAAAAAATAAACCATAAAATTCAAATAATTAAAAAATAATTTTGCCATTTATCATTCTGGCACCCGGCTTGCAATTCCCTGAGCGTACCCAAAATGGAGTATGCAAAAGGGAAACATAATGAAAACAAAACTGATTACTTTACAAGACGCAGCGAGCTTCTTTCGTGACGGCATGACCATCATGGTCGGCGGTTTTATGGGGGTTGGCACGCCACCTCGCCTTGTCGAAGCCTTACTTGAATCTGGCGTCAGAGATTTGACGTTAATTGCCAACGATACCGCATTTGTCGATACCGGTATCGGCCCCTTAATCGTCAACGGTCGCGTGAGCAAAGTGATTGCCTCGCACATTGGCACCAACCCTGAAACCGGTCGCCGCATGATTGCCGGCGAAATGAACGTACAACTGGTGCCGCAAGGCACTCTGATTGAGCAAATTCGCTGCGGTGGCGCAGGCCTTGGCGGTTTTCTGACGCAAACCGGTGTCGGCACCGTAGTAGAAGATGGCAAGCAGACCATGACGCTCGATGGCAGAGTCTGGTTGCTCGAACGTCCATTACGTGCCGATCTGGCGCTGATCCGCGCACACCGCGCAGACACGCTTGGCAACCTGACCTATCAACTTAGCGCCCGTAATTTTAACCCACTGATTGCCCTTGCCGCCGACATCACACTGGTAGAACCGGATGAAATGGTCGAGATGGGTGAACTCCAGCCAGACCAGATCGTCACCCCTGGTGCCGTTATCGACCATATCGTCATTCCACAGGAGAGCTAATCATGGATGCTAAACAACGTATTGCGCGCCGTGTGGCGCTTGAGCTTCACGATGGGGATGTCGTCAACCTGGGGATTGGTCTGCCGACGATGGTTGCCAACTACCTGCCCGCTGACATTCATATCACATTGCAGTCAGAAAATGGTTTTCTCGGTCTGGGCCCGGTCACCACTGCACATCCTGATCTGGTGAACGCGGGTGGGCAACCGTGCGGTATTTTGCCAGGCGCGGCCATGTTTGATAGTGCCATGTCGTTTGCGTTAATTCGTGGGGGCCATGTCGATGCCTGCGTGCTCGGTGGGTTACAGGTCGATGAGCAGGCCAACCTCGCTAACTGGGTCGTTCCCGGCAAAATGGTTCCCGGCATGGGAGGAGCGATGGATCTGGTGACCGGTGCGCGCAAAGTGATTATCGCGATGGAGCATTGCGCAAAAGACGGCTCAGCGAAGATCCTCCGACATTGCACCATGCCGCTGACGGCACAACATGCGGTGCATATGCTGGTCACCGAACTCGCCGTTTTCCGCTTCATTGACGGCAAAATGTGGCTTACGGAAATCGCGGAAGGATGCGATATCGCCACGCTGCGTGAAAAAACCGAAGCGCAGTTTGATGTCGCCGCCGAGCTGATTATCCTGCGAGGTGATGCATGATCGGCCGCATTGCTCGTTTTATGACGCGCGTGGTCAGCCGCTGGCTGCCTGATCCGCTAATTTTCGCCATGCTGCTAACGCTGTTGACCTTCGGCATCGCGCTGTGGCTGACGCCACAAACGCCAGTCAGCATGGTGAGATTCTGGGGTGATGGTTTCTGGAACCTGCTGGCGTTTGGTATGCAGATGGCGCTGATCATCGTCACAGGCCATGCGTTAGCCAGTTCAGGACCGGTAAAAAGTCTGCTGCGAACGGCGGCGTCTGCCGCCAAAACCCCCGCTCAGGGTGTCATGCTGGTGACGTTTTTCGGTTCAGTCGCCTGCGTCATCAACTGGGGTTTTGGTCTGGTAGTGGGGGCGATGTTTGCCCGTGAAGTCGCACGCCGGGTACCCGGCTCCGACTATCCCCTGCTGATTGCTTGTGCCTACATCGGTTTTCTCACCTGGGGGGGTGGCTTCTCCGGTTCAATGCCATTGCTGGCGGCAACGCCAGGCAACCCGGTTGAGCACGTCGCAGGGTTAATTCCGGTCGCAGACACGCTATTTACCGGTTTCAACATCTTCATCACCGTGGCACTGATCGTCGTAATGCCGTTCATCACACGCATGATGACGCCAAAACCTTCCGATGTGGTAAGCATCGATCCGAAGCTGTTACTGGAAGAAGCTGATTTCCAGAAAAAACTGCCACCCGACGCTCCACCATCGGAAAAACTGGAAGAGAGCCGCATTCTGGCCCTGATCATCGGGGCATTAGGGATTGCTTATCTGGCCCTCTATTTCACCGAGAAAGGCTTCAACATCACCATCAACACCGTCAATCTGATGTTTATGATTGCCGGTCTGCTGCTGCATAAAACGCCGATGGCCTATATGCGTGCCGTTAGCGCGGCCGCACGTAGCACCGCCGGCATCCTGGTGCAGTTCCCCTTCTACGCCGGTATTCAATTGATGATGGAGCACTCTGGTCTCGGCGGATTGATTACCGAGTTCTTCATCAACGTCGCCAACAAAGACACCTTCCCGCTGATGACCTTCTTCAGTTCAGCACTGATTAACTTTGCTGTGCCATCCGGCGGCGGCCATTGGGTTATTCAGGGACCGTTCGTCATGCCCGCCGCTCAGGCGCTTGGTGCCGATCTTGGTAAGTCAGTGATGGCTATCGCCTATGGCGAGCAGTGGATGAACATGGCGCAGCCGTTCTGGGCGCTACCTGCATTGGCTATCGCCGGATTGGGGGTGCGCGACATCATGGGGTACTGCATCACCGCCCTGCTCTTCTCAGGCGTCATTTTTGTCATTGGATTGACCTTGTTCTGACAGCCATTACTTACATAAAGGAACAGAAAAATGAAAAACTGTGTCATTGTCAGCGCGGCACGTACCGCAATCGGTAGCTTTAATGGCGCACTGGCGACCACCAGTGCTATCGAGTTGGGATCAACCGTGATAAAAGCGGCAATCGAGCGCGCTCATCTTGATCCGCAGCAGGTTGAAGAAGTGATTATGGGTAACGTACTGCAGGCCGGCCTGGGACAGAATCCGGCGCGTCAGGCATTGCTAAGAAGCGGTCTTTCCGACACCGTTTGCGGCTTCACCGTCAACAAAGTGTGCGGATCCGGCCTGAAAAGCGTGGCGCTTGCCGCCCAGGCAATCAAAGCAGGACAAGCCCAGGCGATCGTCGCGGGGGGGATGGAAAACATGAGCCTGGCCCCCTACCTGTTAGACGCGAAAGCCCGTTGGGGGTATCGCCTCGGTGACGGGCAATTGGCAGACGTCATTCTGCGCGATGGGCTGATCTGCGCCGAACATGGCTATCATATGGGGATTACCGCCGAGAACGTCGCTAAAGAGTACGGTATCAGCCGCGAAATGCAGGATGAACTGGCACTGTTATCACAGCAGAAAGCCATTGCCGCAATAGAGTCCGGCGCTTTCCAGGCCGAAATCGTCCCTGTCAGCGTGCAATCACGTAAGAAAACCCTCATTTTTGAACGCGATGAGTTTCCCAAGGCAGACTCCAGGGCGGAAGGTCTTGCCGCATTGCGTCCGGCCTTCGACAAAGCAGGTACTGTTACCGCTGGCAACGCCTCGGGGATTAACGACGGTGCTGCCGCTCTGGTGGTAATGGAAGAGTCGGCAGCACTGGCGGCTGGGCTAAAACCGCTGGCGCGGATCAAAGCCTGGGCCAGCGGCGGCGTCGCCCCGGCGATGATGGGCATGGGACCCGTTCCTGCCACGCAAAAAGCGCTACAACGGAGCGGGCTGCAACTGTCGGATATCGATCTTATCGAAGCTAACGAAGCCTTTGCCGCGCAGTTTCTTGCGGTGGGTAAAACACTGGGGTTTGATGCACAAAAGGTCAACGTTAACGGTGGTGCGATTGCGCTGGGTCACCCTATCGGCGCCAGCGGCGCGCGTATTCTGGTCACATTGCTGCACGCGTTACAGGCACGGGATAAAACGCTCGGTCTGGCAACGCTGTGTATCGGCGGCGGCCAGGGTATTGCGATGATCGTGGAGCGCATGAACTAAAAAAAAGGGCCGGATTTCTCCGGCCCTTCTCATCACAACTTAATTACTCTTCTGCGTCGTCTGCCGCATCATCGTCGCTTTCAGCTTCAGGAGCGATATCCTCGTCCCCTTCCGCAGCGCTGCCGTCGATGGAGTCGAGCTCTTCATCATCAACCGGTTCAGCAACACGTTGCAGGCCCACAACGTTTTCATCTTCCGCAGTACGGATGAGGATCACGCCCTGGGTGTTACGCCCTACCACGCTGATTTCCGACACGCGTGTACGCACCAGCGTACCGGCATCGGTGATCATCATGATCTGGTCAGTATCTTCAACCTGTACCGCGCCAACAACAGAGCCGTTGCGTTCGGTGACTTTGATGGAGATAACGCCCTGCGTCGCACGAGACTTCGTCGGATACTCTTCCGCTGCGGTACGCTTACCGTAGCCGTTCTGCGTCACGGTCAGGATGGCACCTTCACCGCGCGGAACAATCAGAGAAACAACTTTATCTTCCCCGGCCAGCTTGATACCACGTACACCGGTCGCGGTACGCCCCATCGCACGAACGGCGTCTTCTTTGAAGCGCACCACTTTACCGGCAGCAGAGAACAGCATGACTTCATCGGAACCGGACGTCAGGTCAACGCCAATCAGTTCGTCGCCTTCGTTCAGATTAACCGCAATGATACCGGCTGAACGCGGACGGCTGAACTCGGTCAGCGCCGTTTTCTTCACGGTACCGCTGGCGGTCGCCATGAAGACGTTAACGCCCTCTTCGTACTCGCGTACTGGCAGAATCGCGGTGATACGCTCGTTAGCTTCCAGCGGCAGCAGGTTGACGATTGGACGTCCACGCGCGCCACGGCTGGCTTCTGGCAACTGATAAACCTTCATCCAGTACAAACGACCGCGGCTGGAGAAGCAGAGGATCGTGTCATGGGTGTTGGCCACCAGCAGGCGGTCGATAAAGTCTTCTTCTTTAATGCGTGCTGCTGATTTGCCTTTACCGCCACGACGCTGTGCTTCGTAGTCGGTTAACGGCTGATATTTCACGTAGCCCTGATGAGACAAGGTCACGACAACATCTTCCTGGCTAATCAGATCTTCGATGTTGATGTCAGCGCTGTTCGCGGTGATTTCAGTACGACGCGCGTCGCCGAACTGCTCACGAACCAGCTCCATCTCTTCACGGATAACTTCCATCAGACGATCGGCACTGCCCAGAATGTGCAACAGTTCGGCGATCTGCTCCAGCAGCTCTTTGTATTCGTCGAGCAGTTTTTCATGCTCAAGGCCGGTCAGTTTCTGCAGACGCAGATCCAGAATCGCCTGGGCCTGCTGTTCAGTCAGGTAGTACTGACCATCACGCACGCCAAACTCAGGTTCCAGCCACTCAGGACGCGCAGCGTCATCACCCGCACGTTCCAGCATGGCAGAGACGTTCCCCAGTTCCCAGGAGCGCGCAACCAGCGCCGCTTTCGCTTCTGCCGGGGTCGGCGCACGACGGATCAGTTCGATGATCGGATCGATGTTGGCAAGAGCAATCGCCAGCGCTTCGAGGATGTGCGCACGGTCGCGGGCTTTACGCAGTTCAAAAATAGTACGGCGGGTAACCACTTCACGACGGTGACGAACAAATGCAGCGATAATCTCTTTCAGGTTCATGATCTTCGGCTGACCATGGTGCAGCGCAACCATGTTGATACCGAAAGAAACCTGCAGTTGGGTCTGGGAGTAGAGGTTGTTCAGCACCACTTCCCCGACCGCATCGCGTTTCACTTCAATCACGATGCGCATACCGTCTTTGTCAGACTCGTCACGCAGCGCGCTGATGCCTTCAACGCGTTTATCTTTTACCAGCTCGGCGATTTTCTCGATCAGGCGTGCTTTGTTCACCTGATACGGAATTTCATGCACGATGATGGTTTCGCGGCCAGTTTTCGCGTCAGCTTCGACTTCTGCACGTGCGCGAATGTATACCTTGCCGCGACCGGTACGGTAAGCTTCTTCGATACCACGACGACCATTGATGATCGCTGCGGTCGGGAAGTCCGGACCCGGAATATGTTCCATCAGCCCTTCAATGCTGATGTCTTCATCGTCAATATATGCCAGACAGCCGTTGACCACTTCCGTCAGGTTGTGCGGCGGAATATTGGTTGCCATACCTACCGCGATACCGGACGAACCGTTCACCAGCAGGTTAGGAATTTTGGTTGGCATAACGTCTGGAATGCGTTCGGTGCCGTCGTAGTTATCGACGAAATCAACCGTTTCTTTTTCCAGGTCAGCCATCAGCTCGTGGGCGATTTTCGACATACGGATTTCCGTATAACGCATCGCAGCTGCGGAGTCGCCATCGACAGAACCAAAGTTACCCTGACCATCCACCAGCATGTAACGCAAGGAGAATGGCTGCGCCATACGAACAATGGTGTCGTAAACGGCGGTATCACCATGAGGGTGGTATTTACCGATTACGTCACCAACGACACGGGCAGATTTTTTATAGGCTTTATTCCAGTCGTTGCCCAATACGTTCATGGCGTAAAGTACGCGACGGTGTACCGGCTTCAGGCCATCTCGGACGTCCGGCAGCGCACGGCCAACAATGACCGACATCGCATAATCCAGATAGGAGCTCTTCAGCTCTTCCTCAATGTTGACCGGTGTAATTTCTCTCGCAAGGTCGCTCATCTAACCGCTATCCCTCTACTGTATCCCGGATTCAAAGGTCGCAAATTATAACACATACGTGAAGATTCAGGTAAATGGATTCCCCCAGACAGAGGCTTTATTCATCCCGTCAGGCTGATATACTCGTTTGCATCGCAAATTTAGGAGTAGAAGCCCCAATGAATGCCGAAAAACCCCCGGTAACTCACAACGTTGACCATGAAGAAATTGCCAAATTTGAAGCAGTCGCGTCGCGCTGGTGGGATCTTGAGGGTGAATTTAAGCCTCTGCACCGCATAAATCCGCTGCGTCTGGGCTATATCGCCGAACGGTCAGGTGGTCTGTTTGGTAAAAAGGTACTCGACGTCGGCTGCGGCGGCGGGATTCTGGCAGAAAGCATGGCGCGTGAAGGCGCAACAGTCACCGGCCTGGATATGGGGTTTGAACCCTTACAGGTGGCAAAACTGCATGCGCTGGAAAGTGGCATTCATGTTGAGTATGTACAGGAGACAGTCGAAGAACACGCCGAGAAATATGCGCACCAGTATGACGTCGTCACCTGTATGGAAATGCTGGAACACGTACCAGACCCGCAGTCGGTTGTCAGGGCCTGTGCCAGACTGGTTAAACCGGGCGGCGAAGTGTTTTTCTCCACGCTTAACCGCAACGGCAAATCCTGGCTGATGGCGGTGGTCGGCGCGGAATATATTCTGCGCATGGTGCCTAAAGGTACGCACGATGTGAAAAAATTTATTAAGCCCGCTGAACTGTTAGAGTGGGTTGACCAGACCGTACTGAAAGAGCGTCATATGACCGGCCTGCACTACAACCCCATTACCAACACCTTTAAATTGGGCCCCGGCGTGGATGTGAACTATATGGTGCATACCACCGCCAAAAGCGAATAAACCGGCACTCATGGCCTGATGACGCTGGATTGTAGGCCGGATAAAGCGCGCCAGCGCCGCCATCCGGCACGACTCCGGGCTTTAACGCCTGATGGCGCTTCGCTTATCAGGCCTACGTGATTAGGCATCGCCTACTGATCCTGAGTAGGCGTCTCAGGGCAATTTTTGTGCCAGATCATAAGAACTTTCTTTGCCTTAGATGAAGAAATCAGCACTCGATCAAATTTTCTATTTTTTTTCTCAATTATTGACATCCCCGCCAGGCCTTATAAGACGCGCACTTAGCGATTCTTACCCTTTTGCAACCTCAATTTAACCTCAAAATCAACTCTTGTGCTGAAAAGAATCCCTACTAGAATACTCACCATATAGCGTCTATTTTATCAAACAACCCCTACATATAGTATTTATCCACAGACTTAGTCACAACGTGGCACTGTGGATAATATGGGGGATATTTTTTCTTTCACGGACAGGTAAAAACCACATGAATCAGAGTCTGCTGGTGACAAAGCGTGATGGTAGTACAGAGCGCATCAATCTCGACAAAATCCATCGAGTTCTGGATTGGGCGGCAGAAGGACTGAATAACGTATCGATTTCACAGGTCGAGTTGCGCTCCCACATTCAGTTTTATGACGGTATCAAGACTTCCGATATCCATGAAACAATCATCAAAGCAGCTGCAGACCTGATCTCCCGCGACGCGCCGGATTATCAGTATCTGGCCGCCCGTCTGGCAATTTTCCACCTGCGTAAAAAAGCCTACGGCGAGTTTGAGCCGCCAAAACTGTTCGACCATGTGGTCAAAATGGTTGAAATGGGCAAATACGACAATCATCTGCTGGAAGACTACACGGAAGAAGAGTTCAAGCAGATGGACTCGTTCATCGTGCACGACCGTGATATGACCTTCTCTTATGCTGCAGTGAAGCAGTTAGAGGGCAAATATCTGGTGCAAAACCGTGTTACCGGTGAGATTTATGAAAGCGCACAGTTCCTCTACATTCTGGTCGCTGCCTGCCTGTTTTCTAACTACCCGCGTGAAACCCGTCTGGAATACGTTAAACGTTTCTACGACGCCGTTTCTACGTTTAAAATTTCGCTGCCAACCCCCATCATGTCCGGCGTGCGCACCCCAACCCGTCAGTTCAGTTCCTGTGTACTGATCGAGTGTGGCGACAGCCTGGATTCGATTAACGCCACGTCCAGCGCAATTGTAAAATACGTTTCTCAGCGTGCTGGCATTGGTATCAACGCGGGTCGCATCCGTGCGCTGGGTAGCCCGATTCGCGGCGGTGAAGCGTTCCACACCGGCTGTATTCCGTTCTACAAGCACTTCCAGACGGCGGTGAAATCCTGCTCCCAGGGCGGCGTTCGCGGCGGTGCTGCCACGTTGTTCTACCCGATGTGGCATCTGGAAGTTGAAAGCCTGCTGGTGCTGAAAAACAACCGCGGCGTCGAAGGCAACCGCGTGCGTCACATGGACTACGGCGTACAAATCAACAAGCTGATGTATACCCGCCTGCTGAAAGGCGGTGACATCACCCTGTTCAGCCCGTCCGATGTTCCGGGTCTGTACGACGCATTCTTCGCCGATCAGGACGAGTTTGAACGCCTGTACACAAAATATGAAAACGACGACAGCATCCGCAAACAGCGCGTGAAAGCGGTTGAGCTGTTCTCGCTGATGATGCAGGAACGTGCTTCTACTGGTCGCATCTACATTCAGAACGTTGACCACTGCAACACCCACAGCCCGTTTGATCCGGCTGTCGCACCGGTACGCCAGTCCAACCTGTGTCTGGAAATCGCCCTGCCGACCAAACCGTTGACCGACGTTAACGACGAGAACGGTGAAATCGCGCTGTGTACGTTGTCCGCATTCAACCTGGGGGCAATCAAAGATCTGAGCGAGCTGGAAGAGCTGGCCGTACTGGCTGTGCGTGCTCTCGATGCGCTGCTCGATTACCAGGATTATCCAATTCCGGCCGCTAAACGTGGCGCCATGGGCCGTCGTACGCTGGGTATTGGCGTAATCAACTACGCCTACTGGCTGGCGAAAAACGGTAAGCGTTATTCTGACGGCAGCGCGAATAACCTGACCCACAAAACCTTTGAAGCCATTCAGTATTACCTGCTGAAAGCCTCTAACGAACTGGCAAAAGAGCAAGGCGCATGCCCATGGTTCAACGAAACCACCTATGCGCAGGGTATTTTGCCGATCGATACCTATAAGAAAGACCTCGATGCCATTGCCAACGAGCCGTTGCACCTGGACTGGGAGCAACTGCGTGAGTCCATTAAGACCCACGGTCTGCGTAACTCCACGCTGTCCGCGCTGATGCCGTCGGAGACCTCTTCGCAGATCTCCAACGCCACTAACGGCATTGAACCGCCGCGCGGCTACGTGAGCATTAAAGCATCGAAAGATGGCATTCTGCGCCAGGTTGTGCCGGACTACGAACACCTGCACGACGCGTACGAACTGCTGTGGGAGATGCCGAACAATGACGGGTATCTGCAACTGGTAGGGATCATGCAGAAATTTATCGATCAGTCGATTTCTGCCAACACCAACTACGATCCGTCACGCTTCCCATCAGGAAAAGTGCCGATGCAGCAGTTACTGAAAGACCTGCTCACCGCCTACAAATTTGGTGTCAAAACGCTGTATTATCAGAACACCCGCGACGGTGCGGAAGATTCTCAGGACGATCTGGTGCCATCCATTCAGGATGATGGCTGCGAAAGCGGCGCATGTAAGATCTGATGAATGATGCCGGGTGGCGCTACGCTTACCCGGCCACGATTGCACGGTTTGTAGGCCGGACAAGGTGCTTGCACCGCCTCCGGCGCTCATCCCACAAAGGATTCACATCAATGGCATACACCACTTTTTCACAGACGAAAAATGACCAGCTTCTGGAACCGATGTTTTTCGGCCAGCCGGTGAACGTCGCCCGCTACGATCAGCAAAAATATGACATCTTCGAAAAACTGATCGAAAAGCAGCTATCTTTCTTCTGGCGTCCGGAAGAAGTCGACGTTTCACGTGACCGCATTGACTTCCAGGCACTGCCGGAACATGAAAAACATATCTTCATCAGCAACCTGAAGTATCAGACGCTGCTGGACTCTATTCAGGGACGTAGCCCGAACGTGGCGCTGCTGCCGCTGATTTCTATCCCTGAGCTGGAAACCTGGGTGGAAACGTGGGCGTTTTCTGAAACGATCCATTCCCGCTCCTACACCCACATCATTCGTAACATCGTGAACGATCCTGCGGTGGTGTTCGACGATATCGTCACCAACGAACAGATCCAGAAACGCGCGGAAGGCATTTCCAGCTACTACGATGAGTTGATCGAGATGACCAGCTACTGGCATCTGCTGGGCGAAGGCACCCATACAGTCAATGGTAAAACGGTTGTCGTCAACCTGCGTGAACTGAAGAAAAAACTGTATCTGTGCCTGATGAGCGTTAACGCGCTGGAAGCGATTCGCTTCTACGTCAGCTTTGCCTGCTCTTTCGCTTTTGCAGAACGCGAACTGATGGAAGGTAATGCAAAAATCATTCGTCTGATTGCCCGTGATGAAGCCCTGCATCTGACCGGCACCCAGCATATGCTGAACCTGTTGCGCAGCGGCGTGGACGATCCGGAAATGGCGGAAATCGCCGAAGAGTGTAAACAAGAGTGCTATGACCTGTTTGTACAGGCCGCGCTGCAGGAAAAAGAGTGGGCGGATTATCTGTTCCGTGACGGTTCGATGATCGGTCTGAACAAAGATATCCTGTGCCAGTACGTTGAGTACATCACCAATATCCGTATGCAGGCTGTTGGCCTTGACTTGCCATTCCAGACACGCTCTAACCCGATCCCGTGGATCAATACCTGGCTGGTATCCGATAACGTCCAGGTTGCACCGCAGGAAGTGGAAGTCAGCTCTTACCTGGTCGGCCAAATCGACGCCGAAGTTGATACCGACGACCTGAGTAATTTCCAGCTCTGATGGGGCGCGTTACTCTGCGCATCTCTGGCACACAACTGCTGTGCCAGGATGAACATCCTTCCCTGCTCGCCGCGCTCGAATCGCACAACGTCGAAGTCGAGTATCAGTGCCGTGAAGGTTACTGCGGTTCCTGCCGTACCCGCCTGGTGGCGGGACAGGTTGACTGGATTACAGAACCTCTGGCCTTTATTCAGCCGGGTGAGATATTGCCCTGCTGTTGCCGGGCAAACGGGGATATTGAGATTGAAATGTAGTGCTTAGTGGACTTCATGCGTGGAGACCAATACCACGTCTGGGCGTTTTTTCATCTGCATGATATACAACGCCCCGGCCAGCACCACCAGCAAAGCCCCGACCAGGTAAATCGCCCGATACCCCACGCCTTCAACCATCATCCCCATAATGAACGCACCAATCGCCATTCCCGCGTCCATTGCATTGAAAAACAGCGAATTGGCAACACCGATTTTGTGCGGCTCCACTGAACTAATAATTTGTGTCTGAAATACCGGCGTCACTGAGCCATAACCAATACCAATTAATCCTCCGGCAATAATCATCATGATGCTGCCGTTGGTATAGCCCAGCGCTACCAGCCCAACGGTGAAGGCCAGTAAGCACGGATAAACCACGTATTTCGGCCCTTTTCTATCACAGATATTGCCGGTAAAGGTTCGGCAGACCATCAGGCAAATAGCGTAGCACAGCAGGAAATTACTGGCGGCTGCCATCAGATCTAACTCCCGGGCATACAGTGCCAGGAAGGCGGAAACGCCTGCGTAAGAGAAGGTCATGAAAAACGTCACCAGTGCGAAAGGCAGCGCGGCGCGATCAAACATTGCCGCAAACCCGAGCGTCGGTTTAGAGCCGTCAGCATGGCGAATGACCGGCGGCACCGCGACAATAAAAGACAGAATGATACCCAGTGCGGCAACCGCGCTACACAGCCAGAATGCCTGGGTAAAAGCTTCCCAGCGCGCCATGTTCAGCCCTACCCATGGCCCCACAACCATTGCCAGTCCCATGGCTAAAGAGAAAAAACTGATGCCCTCCCCACGTCGGGAGGCCGGTATCAACCGCGCGGAAATCGTTCCTTTTACCGTGGTTATAACGCCAAACGTTACACCATGAAGCACCCGAATCAGCAGGAGTGATTCAATTGAATGGCAAACCGGATACAGCGCAGTGACCACCAAAAAGGCCAGAGAAGAGAGCACCAGAATCGTTTTATTCGAATATTTCCCCACCCACTGCCCGGCAAAAGGACGAACAAGAATGGCAGAGCCCAAAAAGAACGTGACTAATAAACCGGCCTTATCAGGAGTAGCATGCAGGCGATCCGAAATATAGATCGGAAGCAGGGTCAGCAGGACATAAAAAACAAAAAAGATAATAAAGCTGATAATCGTTATTGCCCAGAAATCCTTCGTCCACAGTTTTTCTTTCATATTCGACAACCTTGTCCAGACGGCGCACGCAGGCAACGCTCAGCACAACTGAACGACGGACAAGTGCGTCAAAATGTGAGTTAAACACCAGAACGCCAGTATAAATAGGCTCATGATATTAGAGAAATTAATCGTTTTAATATTATTAATTAGAAGGAACTAATGACACTAACACAGATCCACGCTTTGCTTGCCGTGCTCGAGTACGGCGGTTTTACCGAAGCCAGCAAGCGGCTGTACATGACCCAGTCCGCCGTGAGTCAGGCAATTTCAGCACTAGAGGAAGAGCTGGGCGTTGATATTTTAATCCGCGAACGCCGCAAAGACATCAGGCTCACCCCGGCGGGACACCGGATCGTGCCACGCCTGCGAGCCATCGTGTCAGAAACCAACGCGGTGAAAGAAATTGCCGAGCAGGAACGACAAAATCCAGCCCGAACCCTGCGTATCGGCTGTTTTCCCAGCGCCTGCGCCTGCATTTTACCTGGCATTATCCGCCACTTTGAACAGCAGCATCCGCACATCAAAATTATCCCCTTCGAAGAGAACAGCCCGGCGATCGTTGATTCCCTGCGCAGCGGGGATATCGATGCGGGATTTGTGCATTTCCCGGTCAATGGCATGTACTGCGTACCGGTTTACCGCGATAAATTTACCGTAGTGGTCCCCGAAAGCCACCCACTGGCAGCCAACACCACTATTTCGCTGGAAGAACTGATGGGAGAACCGCTGATTATCAGTAAAGGCCGCTATGAATTAAGCATCATGACGTTGTTTAAAGAAAAAGGGATTGAGCCAATTATTAAATACGAATTTAACCACCCGGATACCGCAATGAGCTTTATTCGCCAGGGGCTGGGGATTGCATTATTACCGGAACTCACGCTGAAGGCGGTTGGCGGGGAAATTCGCTCAGTGGCGCTGGAGCCAACGTTTTATCGACAAATATCGTTATTGGCAAAAGAGCCGCCGGTAGACGGCAGCCCTTTATTTCTACTGCAGGCATATATGGAATCGTTGACTGCTGACGGCCTCATCTAGCAATCTGCTCACGCTTCACAAATAAGGCCTGCGGGAATACGTTCATCGCAGGCCTTCTGCCCTTACTCTTTATGCAGGAATTTCACCGCTTTGTCGGGAAAGTCGGTGAACAGCCCGTCAACGCCCGCCTTGTTGTACAACACGTCATACAGCTGGTTTACATCCGTTGCATAATCCGGCAACTGATCGGCACGAACAGTATAAGGATGCACCACCATCTTGTTCTGGTGCGCGTCCTGTACCATACCCGTCAATGAGATGTTGCCCTTACTGGACTTCTCATCAACCAGCATATGGTAGTCCGGCCCAATGCCGTCCGCATACTGCGCAACCTGCTTCATGGCACCCGGTTTAAACATCCAGTCGTAGTTGTAATTCACCCAACTGCCGTCTGGCTTTTTCTCCTGAGTTTCATTCCAGTCAGTGTACGCAATCAACTGTACCAGATTGAGATCCATCCCCATCTTCGGTTCCAGTTCATTCTTAATGCGCTTTAACTCTGCGACATCAAAACACTGCAGATAGACCTTGTCGTTCTTGTCGGTGTACCCGTACTTTTTCAGCACTTCCAGCGTTTTAGCCGCAATGTCCTTCCCTTCCTGGTGATGGAACCACGGCGCTTTCATTTCCGGGTAAATACCGATATTTTTGCCGGTTGAATGATTTAATCCCTGAACAAATTCAATTTCTTCTTCGAAAGTGTGCACACGGAAATCAGATTTACCCATCGGGAAACGCCCTGGATATGTCTGTACCTTTTTGCCATTTTCGATATCGAAACCTTCGGTAAATTTCAGCGATTTGATCTCATCCAGCGTAAAGTCGATGGCATAGTAACGCCCATCTTTACGCGCACGATCCGGGAAGCGATCAGCAACATCGGTGACGCGGTCAAGATAGTGGTCATGCAGGACGACCAGATGGTCGTCTTTAGTCATCACCAAATCCTGCTCCAGAAAATCCGCGCCCTGAGCATAAGCCATCGCTTTCGCAGGTAACGTATGCTCCGGTAAATATCCGCTGGCGCCACGGTGCGCAATGACAATTTTATCTGCGGCAACCGCCGCACTGCTCACAACCATACCTGCCAGCATCAGCGCCACGCTAAGACTTTTCAATGTGGTTTTCATCTATTAGCCCCCGTTACGCTTGAGCAGCATCTCTTCATGATGGCGTTTTTCACCAATCATGACGACTACCAGCAGAATCACCGCCAGCACGCTACCGCCAATCATCACCATAAAGCCGCCGTCCCAACCGAAGAAGTCAACGGTGTAGCCGACAATGGCGCTCGCCGCCACAGAACCGCCAAGATAACCGAACAGACCAGTGAAGCCTGCCGCCGTCCCCGCCGCTTTTTTCGGTGCCAGTTCCAGCGCATGCAGACCAATCAACATGACCGGGCCGTAGATCAGGAAGCCGATGATAATCATACAAGCCATATCTACGTTCGGGTTGCCTGCCGGGTTCATCCAGTAAACGATGGTCGCAATCGTCACCAGCGTCATAAAGAACACGCCGGTGGCACCACGGTTACCACGGAAGACTTTATCCGACATCCAGCCACACAGCAGCGTGCCAGGAATCCCCGCATATTCATACAGGAAGTAGGCCCAGGATGATTTATCCAGTGCAAAATGCTTCACTTCTTTCAGGTAAGTCGGCGACCAGTCGAGGATGCCGTAGCGCAGCAGATAAACAAACACGTTGGCGATAGCGATGTACCACAACAGTTTATTCGGTAGTACGTATTGCATGAAGATCTGCTTGGCAGTCAGCTCTTCTTCCGCTTTTTCGTTGTAATCATCCGGATAGTCGTTCTTGTACTCTTCGATAGGCGGCAGGCCACAGGACTGCGGCGTATCACGCATCATCGCAAAAGCAAACAGCGCAACGACTATCGCACCAAAGGCAGGCATGTACAGCGCCGCTTTCCAGTCGTTAAACCAAGCCATACCCAGCAGGAACAGCAGCGGAGGCAGACCGCCACCTACGTTATGCGCACAGTTCCAGACAGAAACGATACCGCCACGCTCTTTCTGCGACCACCAGTGCACCATAGTACGACCACACGGCGGCCACCCCATCCCCTGGAACCAACCGCAGAGGAACAGCAGCACAAACATGACTGCAATGCTGGATGTCGCCCACGGCACGAAGCCCATGAACAGCATCACCGCAGCAGCCAGAATCAGACCCGCGGGCAGGAAAACGCGCGGATTCGAGCGATCTGAGACGGACCCCATGATGAATTTCGAAAATCCGTATGCAATGGAGATACCGGACAACGCAAAACCCAGATCGCCACGCGAGAAACCCTGTTCAACCAGATACGGCATGGCCAGAGCAAAGTTCTTACGTACCAGATAGTACGCGGCATAACCGAAAAATATTCCCAGGAAAATCTGCCAGCGCAATCGACGATAAGTCGGATCGATCTCCGCTGCAGCTAAACGCGCTTTGTGTGGCGCAGGTTTAAAAATGCTCAACATATATAGTAGCCTCCGTGGCCGTCTTTCATTCGAAGGAAACACTGCAGATTGCCGTAACAACCCTACCGCTCCCAGTGTGGCCGCGATGTTAAGGAAACATTCCGGGCAATAATGTGAATTACAGCACAAATTGTTACACATTTATGACAAATGTTCATAAAAGCGTACGGAATCACGTTTCATTTTCGAATTATGAGCGATTATGCGCGAAATCAAACAATCCATGTTTTTTATGTGGCTAAATGATAAAAAACGAACTGTGAGGAAAAACAATGAAAACTCGCGACTCGCAAACAAGTGACGTGATTATCATTGGTGGAGGAGCAACAGGTGCAGGGATCGCACGCGACTGTGCCCTGCGCGGATTGCGCGTCATCTTAGTAGAACGCCACGATATCGCGACAGGCGCGACGGGCCGTAACCACGGTCTGCTGCACAGCGGAGCACGTTACGCCGTTACTGACGCTGAATCTGCCCGCGAATGCATTAGCGAAAACCAAATTCTGAAACGTATCGCCCGCCATTGTGTTGAGCCGACGGACGGTCTGTTTATTACGCTACCGGAAGATGAACTCTCTTTCCAGGCAACCTTTATTCGTGCCTGTGAAGACGCGGGCATCCGCGCAGAAGCGATTGATCCACAACAGGCGCGTATTATCGAACCTTCGGTAAACCCACAACTGATTGGCGCAGTGAAAGTACCAGACGGTACCGTTGATCCTTTCCGCTTAACCGCCGCCAACATGCTGGATGCACGAGAGCACGGTGCGATTATCTTAACGGCCCATGAAGTGACGGGGCTGATTCGTGAAGGTGCGACGGTGTGCGGGGTGAACGTACGCAACCATCTGACGGGCGAGATGCAATCTCTGCATGCGCCGGTGGTCGTGAATGCCGCCGGGATCTGGGGTCAGCGCATTGCGGAATATGCCGATCTGAGCATCCGTATGTTCCCGGCGAAAGGTTCTCTGTTGATCATGGACCATCGCATAAATCAGCATGTTATCAACCGCTGCCGTAAGCCATCTGATGCCGATATTCTGGTGCCTGGCGATACCATTTCGCTGATCGGTACAACCTCACAACACATTGATTACGACGATATCGACAGCAACCGCGTCACCGCAGAAGAGGTGGATATTCTGCTGCGTGAAGGTGAGAAGCTGGCGCCAATTATGGCGAAAACTCGCATCCTGCGTGCTTACTCCGGTGTGCGTCCGCTGGTGGCCAGCGACGACGATCCGACCGGTCGTAACGTCAGCCGCGGTATTGTGTTATTCGATCACGCAACGCGCGACGGACTGGACGGATTTATCACCATTACCGGTGGCAAACTGATGACCTACCGCCTGATGGCGGAATGGGCCACCGACGCAGTATGCCGCAAACTGGGCAATTCTCGCCCTTGTACAACCGCAGAGACAGCTCTGCCAGGCTCACAGGAGTCGACCGAACACACGCTTAAACGCGTTATCTCTTTGCCAGCGCCACTGCGCGGCTCGGCGGTCTACCGCCATGGCGACCGCACCCCGGCGTGGCTTAGCGAAGGCCGTCAGCACCGCAGCCTGGTCTGTGAATGTGAAGCCGTCACCGCAGGCGAAGTGCAATATGCCGTTGAAAATTTAACCGTCAACAGTTTGCTCGATTTACGTCGTCGCACCCGCGTCGGGATGGGGACCTGTCAGGGCGAATTGTGTGCCTGCCGCGCTGCAGGTTTGCTACAACGTTTTAATGTCACCACCGCCGCACAATCTATCACCCAGCTTTCTGAATTCCTCAACGAACGCTGGAAAGGCGTGCAGCCTATCGCGTGGGGAGATGCGCTGCGCGAAAGCGAATTCACGCGTTGGGTCTATCAGGGATTGTGCGGTCTGGAAAAGGAGCACCAGGATGAAATTTGATACCGTCATTATCGGCGGCGGTCTCGCCGGGCTGATGTGTGGCCTACAACTGCAAAAAAGCGGGTTGCGCTGTACGATTGTTACCCGCGGCCAAAGCGCGCTGCACTTTTCCTCCGGCTCACTGGATTTGCTCAGCAACCTGCCCGATGGTCAACCGGTAACCGACATTGAAGCGGGGCTGAATGCGCTGCGCACTCAGGCACCTGGTCATCCGTATAGCACCATCGGCACACAGACCGTACTGGCGCTGGCGCAGCAGGCGCAGAATCTGCTGGAAGAGTGCGGAACGCATTTGCACGGTAAGGTTCATCAGGCTCATCAACGTGTAACACCGTTGGGAACCCTGCGTTCAACCTGGCTTAGTTCAGCGGAAGTGCCGGTCTGGCCGTTATCAGCACAACGTGTCTGTGTGGTGGGAATTAGCGGCTTACTGGATTTCCAGGCGCACCTTGCCGCGGCCTCACTGCGCCAGCGTAACCTCAGCGTCGAAACGGCTGAAATCGATTTGCCAGAACTGGATGTCCTGCGTGATAACCCAACCGAATTTCGCGCCGTCAACATTGCACGTCTGTTAGATAACGAAGATAAATGGTCGCTGCTCTATGACGCCCTGTTACCAATCGCGAAAACCTGCGACATGATAATTATGCCAGCCTGTTTCGGCCTGGCTGACGATCGGCTATGGAAGTGGCTCAATGACCGCCTGCCCTGCTCACTGATGTTATTACCAACTTTACCGCCGTCAGTGCTGGGCATGCGCCTGCATAACAAATTGCAGCGCCAGTTTGTACGCCAGGGTGGAGTGTGGATGCCCGGTGATGAAGTGAAAAAAATCACCTGTCAGGATGGCGTTGTCAGCGAAATCTGGACCCGCAACCATGCCGATATTCCATTGCGCCCACGCTTCGCCGTACTCGCCAGCGGTAGTTTCTTTAGCAGCGGACTGGTCGCCACGCGCGAAGCCGTTCATGAGCCGATTCTCGGTCTGGATGTGCACCAAACCGCCACACGTGCGCAGTGGTATCAGCGTGACGTCTTTGATCCGCAACCGTGGCAACAGTTTGGCGTAACCACCGATGCTGAACTGCGTCCATCGCTTGCAGGAAAAACAGTAGAGAATATATTTGCCATCGGATCGGTACTTGGCGGTTTTGACCCTATCGCCCAGGGTTGCGGAGGCGGAGTGTGCGCAGTGAGCGCTTTACACGCCGCACATCATATTGCGAAACGTGCAGGAGGCCAGCAATGAGCGACACACGTTTTGAAAGTTGTATCAAATGCACAGTGTGCACCACTGCCTGCCCGGTAAGCCGTGTCAACCCAGGTTACCCTGGCCCTAAACAAGCCGGCCCTGACGGTGAACGTCTGCGTTTGAAAGATGGTGCGTTATATGACGATGCGCTGAAATATTGCATCAACTGCAAACGCTGTGAAGTGGCCTGCCCTTCGGATGTCAAAATTGGCGATATCATCCAGCGCGCGCGTGCCAAATACGACACGACACGTCCGTCGATACGTAACTTTGTCTTAAGCCATACCGATTTGATGGGCAGTGTTTCTACGCCGTTCGCACCCATCGTGAACACCGCGACTTCACTGAAACCGGTGCGCCAGCTTCTTGATTATGCACTAAAAATCGATCATCGCCGTACGCTGCCGAAGTACTCCTTCGGTACCTTCCGCCGCTGGTATCGCAGCATCGCCGCACAGCAGGCGCAGTATCAGGATCAAGTTGCATTTTTCCACGGTTGCTTTGTGAACTACAACCATCCGCAACTCGGTAAAGATCTGATAAAAGTGCTGAACGCGATGGGTACTGGCGTACAACTGCTGAGTAAAGAGAAATGCTGTGGCGTACCACTGATCGCCAACGGTTTCACCGATAAAGCACGTAAGCAGGCGGTAAGTAATGTGGCTTCACTGCGAGAAGCGATTGACGGAAAAGGCATCCCGGTTATTGCCACCTCTTCAACCTGTACCTTTGCGCTACGCGATGAATACCCTGAAGTGCTGGATGTCGACAACTCAGGGCTACGCGAACATATTGAACTGGCTACACGCTGGCTGTGGCGCAAGCTGGACGAAGGGAAAACGTTGCCGCTGAAAACGTTGCCGCTAAAAGTGGTCTATCACACACCATGTCATATGGAGAAAATGGGCTGGACACTCTATACGCTGGAACTGCTGCGACAAATTCCGGGACTTGAACTAACCGTGCTGGATTCACAGTGCTGCGGGATCGCCGGAACTTACGGATTCAAAAAGGAAAACTATCCGACGTCACAGTCAATTGGCGCACCGCTATTCCGCCAGATTGAAGAAAGCGGCGCGGATATCGTCGTGACCGACTGCGAAACGTGTAAATGGCAGATTGAGATGTCGACAAGTAAGCGTTGCGAACATCCTATCACCCTGCTTGCCAAAGCGTTGGGGTAACTCAGTTGCCCGGTGGTGTTTGCTACCGGGCATTTTTGTGCATCCAGTTCCGCTTATTTGAATACGTTGCAGTCGGGCGTATTTATCTCTGATTCACCCACGCAAAGAATCAATTTCTCATATGCAGCACTTGCGAAAAGTGGATACCGTCACGCCACCTTCTCTTTCTGGTGACGGACTACCATGGCTAAACCCACCACATCCACACCGCATGATGCGGTTTTTAAAAAGATCATTTCTTATCCTGAGATGGCCCGGGATTTTCTGGAGATTCACCTCCCCGTCACATTACGTGAGATTTGCAATTTGCAAACGCTGAAGCTGGAGTCCACCAGTTTTATCGAACAGGATCTCCGCGCGTACTACTCCGACATATTGTGGTCGCTAAAGACCCACGAAGGTGATGGCTATATCTATTGTGTCATCGAACATCAGAGTACAGCTGTGCAGCACATGGCATTCCGCCTGATGCGCTATGCCACCGCTGCGATGCAGCATCATCTTGATGCCGGGAATAAAACGCTGCCGCTGGTGATCCCCATGTTGTTTTATCACGGTCAACAAAGTCCCTATCCCTGGTCACTCAACTGGCTGGATGAATTTGACAACCCACAACTGGCGCGACAACTTTATTCAGAAGCTTTTCCGCTGGTCGACATTACCGTGATTCCTGACGATGAAATCGCGCAACATCGGCGTGTTGCGTTGCTTGAATTGATGCAAAAACATATCCGCGATCGCGATTTGATGGGATTAGTGGACCGACTGGTCTCGTTATTAGTTACAAGCACCGCTAATGACAGCCAGCTACAGACGCTATTTAATTATCTGCTACGGTACGGCGACGTTTCTCACGTCAACGAATTTATCCATAAAGTTGCCGAACGTTCCCCTCATAACAAGGAGAGGCTGATGACAATCGCAGAGAGACTCAGACAAGAAGGCCACCACGATGGGCTGCAACAAGGGTTACAACAAGGATTGGAACAAGGATTGGAACAAGGAGTACAAAAAGGTACGCAAGAAGAAGCAATACGGATCGCTCGCATGATGCTGGAACAAGGAATTGATCGTGATTTGGTTCAGTTAATTACCGGGTTGTTGCCAGACGATGTCACAGCGTGAGTCAGACAGGGAAGGTTTGTAACCTTCCCTGCCACTAATCAAACCGTCAGGAATTCCACCACATCGATCCAGCCGTGTTCCCCGGCGATATCCTGACCATTTAGCCAACGCCGCAGCATATTAAGCGCCATCATTGCGCAAACCTCCTGACGAACAGCCAAACTATAGCGATTTGCATTGAGTCGCACCCGCAAGGCATGCGTGCCGTCAGGTGTTGCCAGTGCGAAGTTAATATGTTCGTTTTCGAAACCCGATACCGCCAGCGCCAGTTCGGCATAATGATTGCCGCGTCGCTCGGTTATCCAGTGCGCCGTTTGCGCCAGCGTTTCTTCCTGAGATGGCACTACCTCGCTCGCTAACAACGGGGCACTGGCGCGAGAGAGCTGCAGGGCAATTAAGCCTCCGGTAAATTGCTCGCTCAGCGTCAGACTGTACTGGCGCTCCTGGAGCTTACGGGCAATTTGCGCAGGTAACCCTTCGGTACCTTCAAAAATCATATTCTGGCCAGCAACGCGTTTCACCTCTGGCCATAGCGCCAGCATCGCTTCACGTTGGGAATCGGGTCCGGTTAACTTCAGCTCGATAATCGGCATCGACGAGCGATAGCCCATTGTCACCCCGGGCGGTAAAACCAAAGGATCCAGGCTCTGCGCCAGATCGCTTTCAGAACGACCAAAGGTCGTTAAGCGCAGGCATAGCGGGGGTTGAGAGAGAGAGAAACGCTCTCGCAGGCGCGGCAGGATCTCATGTTCAACCATGACTTTAAATTCTGACGGCACACCCGGCGTAAAGAACATCAGGCAGCGATTAAGCTTTACGGCGAACCCGCAGGCAGTTCCGACCGGATTATTAATAAACTCCGCACTGGCCGGAAGCTCAGCCTGTTTGCGATTGCTCGGCGCCATGACGCGTCCCCGCTCACGGAAAAAACGCGCCATTTCGGCCAGCCACGCTTCATGCAGCACCAGCCCTTCACCTTTTGCGGTTGCCGCCGCCAGTGCGCTCAAATCATCGCTGGTCGGCCCTAAGCCGCCATTGACGATCAGCACATCAGCATGTTCGCTACGCTCACGCAGAATAGCGACCAAATCGTTCAGATTGTCGCCAACTGTATTGCGGCGTGTTAACGGTAATCCCTGATTAAAGAAAAAATCGGCCAGCCAGGCGGCATTAGTGTCGACGATTTGTCCGTGCAACACTTCATCCCCGGTGGATAGCATCTCCACGTTTAACATCGTGTTCTCCTGCTTTTATGATGAAAACACTATAACGCATGGAGGGGGGAAGGCGCGACTGAACGCCGCGCCTGGTCGATTAGAAACTGGCGTTTACCCCGATGTATGGGCCGTCAGCAATCGCGTTATCGCGGTTGCCATCTTTACCCGCCAGATTCAGGTAACGGTAACCTGCTTCAATACTCAGCGGACGCATAATCGTCAGGCGCGCACCGGCATTTGCTTCTTCGTAGCTGTCGATCCCGCTGGAGAGTGAATCCGGGGAGTAGTAGTATTCACCAAACAGACGGAAACTGTCGCCAATCGGCCACTGTAAACCACCACCGACAGCTGCCGCGTAGCCTTCATCACCGTCTTTCGGGTTGGTATAGATACCTTTCCCACCGACTGTTGCCAGCAACGGACCCAGAGGGATATTCAGGCCAAGGCCAAGCCCTGCAACATCACCGTCGTCATCGTTATGCATCCAGTTGCCGCTAACAGCCAGTCCAGTGGACTCAGTACCCATACCGAAACCGAGGTTGGTGTAATCTTCGCCTGCCTGACCGCTAATGCTAATCGCATTCGCCGACGCAGAAACAAACAGCATTCCGGCAAAACCCAGTAATAAACTTTTTTTCATTTTCTATCCTTTCCAGCAAGAATCAAAACATAGCCCCAAAACCGCTGGATTGTACTGCCAGATGGCGAGGAATCAATGAGCTAAAAAAGCGATGCAATGACATATTGTAACTAAATACTACCCGCAATGTTTCAGTAAGGTTAAGTTCTTACCCGAAATAGACGATAAAAGGCACCTGATTGCCGTTTTCAACAGACAACGTCATCTTCCCCGGCAAAGCTGGCTTAAACAGCAATGAAGCGTTTTTTCTGTCGCCTGCAAAAGGTAAGATGTGTTAACAATGGACTCCTCCGCCCCTCCCCTACAAGGAACAGACTTATGCGTCAAAGAACGATTGTTTGCCCACTCATTCAAAATGAAGGCTGTTTTTTACTGTGCAAAATGGCCGACGATCGCGGTGTTTTCCCTGGTCAGTGGGCGCTGTCTGGCGGCGGCGTTGAGCCAGGTGAGCGCATCGAAGAGGCTTTGCGTCGTGAAGTGAGGGAAGAGTTGGGTGAACAACTGGTATTATCAGAAATTACTCCGTGGACCTTCAGCGACGATATTCGGACCAAAACCTATGCCGATGGCAGTCAGGAAGAGATTTATATGATTTATCTCATCTTCGATTGTGTGGCAGCTAATCGTGAAGTGAACATTAACGAAGAGTTCCAGGACTTCGCCTGGGTTAAAGCGGAAGATCTTGGCACCTACGACTTAAATATCGCCACGCGTAAAACGTTGACCTTGAAAGGGTTACTGTAAATCCCACGAGTTTAAACGTAATATAAACGATGTTCACAATAGCGGTATTGTTCTCAGCATTCATCAACAGAGAGCAACGCCGTCATAACGACTAAAAACACTTTATATTCAAATAAATAAATCACCCCTCCCTGTTTTTATCTTTATACACCAAACCTTAAACTCTTAAGGATAAATTAACCTTCAGTCTTTAACCTTTGTGGCCTGATGAAATAATTAACGATGCCCCTGTTTATCACTAAAAATAAAACTGCGGTGGCGTTAAATGGCTTGAAGGAATAATGATGTCTGACTTTTTGCCTTTCTCCCGTCCGGCAATGGGTGATGAAGAACTTGCCGCAGTTAAGGCGGTTCTGGATTCAGGGTGGATAACCACGGGTCCTAAAAATCAGCAGTTGGAAGACGCTTTCTGCCAGCTCACAGGAAACCAAAACGCCGTTGCCATCTGTTCCGCGACGGCAGGTATGCACATTACGCTAATGGCGCTGGGTGTGGGTGAAGGCGATGAAGTGATCACCCCGTCGATGACGTGGGTATCTACACTCAACATGATTGTCCTGCTGGGCGCCACACCGGTTATGATCGATGTTGACCGCGATACGCTGATGGTGACTCCCGAACAAATTGAAGCCGCTATCACACCACGAACCAAAGCTATTATTCCCGTGCATTATGCCGGGGCCCCAGCCGATCTTGATGCCATTTACGCCATCGGTGAACGCTATGGAATCCCTGTTATTGAAGACGCAGCACACGCCGTCGGAACGTTATACAAGGGTCGTCATGTCGGTGCTCGTGGTACCGCAATCTTTTCCTTTCACGCTATCAAGAATGTGACCTGTGCTGAGGGTGGACTGATTGTTACTGACGACAGCCAGCTCGCTCAACGGCTTCGCAGCCTGAAATTTCACGGCCTGGGTGTAGATGCGTATGACCGTCAAACCTATGGCCGCGCGCCGCAAGCTGAAGTTCTCGCGCCGGGATATAAGTACAACCTGACTGATATCAACGCTGCCATCGCCCTGGTACAGTTGAACAAGCTGGCTCGTCTGAACGCACGCCGTGCGCAAATTGCGCAGCAGTATCAACAGGCGCTGGCCGATACGCCGTTTCAACCGCTCACCCTGCCTCAGTGGTCACATGTGCACGCCTGGCATTTGTTCATCATTCGCGTGGATGAAGCCCGCTGCGGGCTGAGCAGAGATGCTCTGATGGAAGCACTAAAGGCCAGAAATATTGGCACAGGCCTGCATTTTCGCGCGGCCCACACGCAGAAATATTATCGCGAACGTTTCACCGATCTTTCTTTGCCTAATACCGAATGGAATAGCGCACGCATATGTTCACTGCCGCTATTTCCCGACATGACCGACGATGACACACAACGCGTCATTACGGCACTTCGCCAGATTGCAGGACAATAAGCATGTTTGAAGCCACACCGATTAGTAAAGTCTCGGTGGTCATTCCCGTTTTTAACGAACAGGAAAGCCTGCCAGAATTAATCAGGCGCACCAGCGCCGCCTGCGAAAAACTGGATACTGCATATGAAATCCTGCTCATTGACGACGGTAGCAGTGACAATTCGGCTCAACTGATGATGGACGCCTCCCAGGCACCGAACAGCCATATTGTCTCTATTCTGTTGAATCGAAACTATGGGCAACACTCGGCGATTATGGCCGGTTTCAGCCACGTCACGGGCGACCTGATCATCACGTTAGATGCTGATTTACAAAACCCGCCAGAGGAGATCCCGCGGCTGGTTGCCACGGCAAAAGAAGGCTTCGATGTCGTCGGAACGGTGCGTCAGAACCGCCAGGACAGCCGCTTTCGTAAGACCGCCTCACGGATGATCAACCATCTGATTCAGCGCACGACCGGTAAAGCCATGGGCGATTATGGCTGCATGCTGCGCGCCTATCGCCGTCACATCGTCGATGCCATGTTGCATTGCCAGGAGCGTAGCACCTTTATTCCGATCCTGGCTAACATCTTTGCCCGCCGCGCCACGGAAATCCCGGTACACCATGCCGAACGTGAATTTGGCGACTCTAAGTACAGTTTCATGCGTCTGATAAACCTGATGTATGACCTGGTAACCTGCCTGACCACCACGCCATTGCGTATGTTGAGCCTGCTGGGCAGCATCATTGCCGCCACAGGCTTTACCCTGTCGGTTCTGCTTGTTGTTCTTCGCCTGACGCTCGGCCCGCAGTGGGCGGCAGAAGGTGTGTTTATGCTGTTTGCCGTGCTGTTTACCTTTATCGGCGCGCAATTCATTGGCATGGGATTACTCGGCGAATATATCGGTCGCATCTATAACGATGTCCGCGCACGCCCTCGCTATTTTGTTCAACACGTTATCCGTCCACAAACCACGCAGTCAACTGAGGAAAACCGCGCATGAAAGCCGTCGTATTTGCCTATCACGATATGGGATGTCAGGGGGTTCAGGCCCTGTTGGATGCAGGTTATGACATCGCTGCTATTTTTACGCACGCCGATAACCCAGGTGAAAAAGCGTTTTTTGGCTCAGTTTCCCGCCTCGCTGCCAGCGCAGGTATTCCGGTGTACGCTCCGGACGAGGTCAATCATCCGCTGTGGATCGAGCGGATCGCCCAGCTCGCCCCCGATGTGATCTTCTCATTCTACTATCGCCATTTACTCAGCGATGAGATCCTGCGTCTTGCACCAGCGGGGGCCTTTAATCTGCACGGCTCATTGCTGCCCAAATATCGTGGCCGTGCACCGCTGAACTGGGTATTAGTCAATGGCGAAACCGAAACAGGCGTGACGCTGCACCGCATGGTCAAGCGCGCAGATGCCGGTGCCATCGTCGCCCAACAACGCATTACCATTTCCCCCGATGACGTAGCGTTAACCCTGCATCATAAATTATGCCAGTCTGCCCGCGAGGTACTGGCACAGGCGCTGCCAGCCATCAAAGCCGGTGATTTTCAGGAGTACCCACAACAGGAAGCCGACGCCACCTGTTTTGGTCGCCGCACGCCGGAAGACAGTTTCATCGACTGGAACAAACCCTGCGCACAACTGCATAACATGGTTCGCGCCGTGTCCGATCCATGGCCAGGTGCATTTAGCTATGCCGGTACGCAAAAATTCACCATCTGGTCATCGCGCCAGAGTGCAAATACATCTGCAGCGCTGCCGGGAACGGTTATCTCCGTATCGCCATTGCTGATTGCCTGTGCCGATGGCGCACTCGAAATCATTACCGGGCAAGCGGGTGATGGCATTACCATGCAGGGCTCACAGCTGGCACAAGTTTTGGGTCTGGTTGCCGGTTCTCGCCTCAACAGCCAGCCCGTTTCCGCCAGCAAACGTCGTACCCGCGTGTTGATCCTTGGCGTTAACGGTTTTATTGGCAACCACCTGACCGAACGCCTGCTACGCGAAGATAACTACGAAATCTACGGGCTTGATATTGGCAGCGATGCGATTGAGCGTTTTCTGCAACACCCACGATTCCATTTTGTGGAAGGTGATATCAGCATTCACTCCGAATGGATTGAATATCATGTGAAAAAATGCGACGTCGTGCTGCCACTGGTCGCCATTGCCACACCGATTGAATATACCCGCAACCCGCTGCGCGTCTTCGAACTCGATTTTGAAGAAAACCTGAAAATTATTCGTTACTGTGTCAAGTACCGCAAACGCATCATTTTCCCGTCAACATCTGAAGTCTACGGTATGTGTACCGATAAAGACTTCGATGAAGACAGCTCCAACCTGATCGTCGGCCCGGTTAATAAACCGCGCTGGATCTACTCGGTCTCTAAACAACTGCTGGATCGCGTTATTTGGGCATACGGTGAAAAAGAAGGGCTACGTTTCACCTTATTCCGTCCATTTAACTGGATGGGACCGCGTCTGGATAGCCTGAACGCCGCACGTATCGGCAGCTCACGCGCCATTACCCAACTGATCCTGAATCTGGTGGAAGGCTCCCCCATCAAGCTGATTGAAGGCGGCAAGCAGAAGCGTTGCTTTACCGACATTCGTGACGGTATCGAAGCCCTGTTCCGTATCATTGAAAACGACGGCGGGCGCTGTGATGGCGAGATCATCAATATCGGTAACCCGGATAACGAAGCAAGTATTCAGGAACTGGCTGAAATGCTCCTTTCCTGCTTCGAAAAACATCCGTTGCGCCAACACTTTCCGCCGTTTGCTGGTTTCCGCGACGTTGAGAGTAGCAGCTACTATGGTAAAGGCTACCAGGACGTTGAGCACCGCAAACCCAGTATTCGTAACGCCAAACGTTGCCTGAACTGGGAACCAACAATCGATATGCAAGAAACGGTTGAAGAGACGCTGGACTTCTTCTTACGCAGTGTGGACATCACGGAACACACATCATGACCAAAGTGGGCTTGCGCATAGATGTCGATACATTCAGGGGGACACGCGAAGGCGTGCCCCGCCTGCTGGAGACATTGAACCGGCATAACGTTCGGGCTAGTTTCTTTTTTAGCGTCGGGCCCGACAACATGGGACGCCATCTCTGGCGTCTGGTGAAGCCGCAATTTTTGTGGAAGATGCTGCGCTCAAACGCAGCCTCACTCTACGGGTGGGACATTTTACTGGCCGGCACCGCCTGGCCTGGAAAAGAAATTGGCCTGGCTAATGCGGCCATCATTTCGCAAGCTGCCCGGTATCACGAAACAGGCTTACACGCCTGGGATCATCATGCCTGGCAATCACGAAGTGGCAACTGGAACGATAAACAGCTGATTGATGATATTTCGCGGGGCATTAATGCACTCGAAACAATCATCGGCCAAACCGTTACCTGCTCTGCCGTCGCTGGCTGGCGTGCCGACTCGCGCGTCGTCGAGGCGAAAGAAACATTCCATCTGCGCTATAACAGCGATTGCAGGGGGACATCGTTATTCCGTCCTGTACTTGAAACGGGAGAAATAGGGACACCACAAATTCCGGTCACGCTACCGACATGGGATGAAGTAGTTGGTCAGGAGGTGCAGGCAGCGGACTTCAACGACTATATTCTCTCCCGCATTCAGAGGGACAAAGGCACCCCGGTCTACACGATTCACGCAGAGGTGGAAGGCATTGCTTTTCAGCAGCAATTTGACGATCTGCTCATTCGTGCCGCCGACGCCGGGATTACGTTTTGTCCACTGGGCGAACTGTTACCAGACGATATCAGTACACTGCCAACGGGCCAGATCGTTCGTGGCAAAATACCCGGCAGAGAGGGATGGCTCGGCTGCCAGCAACCCGCGAGTGTGACATCATGAAATCCGCACGTTACGCCCTGGCATTTGTCGCATTTATTGCACTGTATTTTATTTTACCCATCAATAGCCGCCTGCTCTGGCAGCCCGACGAAACGCGCTATGCTGAAATCAGCCGGGAAATGCTGACGTCTGGCGACTGGATCGTCCCACATTTTTTAGGACTACGCTATTTTGAAAAACCTATCGCGGGATACTGGTTAAACAGTATCGGGCAATGGTTATTTGGCGCAAACAACTTTGGCGTCAGAGCGGGGGCTATTTTTGCAACCCTACTGACTGCACTCCTGGTCGCCTGGCTGGCAATGCGGCTATGGCGTGATAAACGTACGGCCCTACTCTCTGCCGTCATCTTTCTAACGTTTTTCTCTGTTTACAGTATCGGAACCTATGCGGTACTTGATCCCATTATCGCGCTGTGGCTGATGGCAGGTATGTGCTGTTTTTGGGAGGGAATGCAAGCCACCACCAGAACACGTAAAATTGTCGCCTTTTTGCTGTTAGGATTTACCTGCGGCATGGGCGTGATGACCAAAGGCTTTCTCGCGCTCGCTGTCCCTGTCCTCAGCGTGTTGCCATGGGTTTTCGTGCAAAAGCGCTGGAAAGAGATCTTTATTTACGGCCTGCTGTCGATTATCAGCTGTATTGCCATTGTCCTGCCGTGGGGACTGGCGATTGCGCAACGCGAACCCGACTTCTGGCACTACTTTTTCTGGATTGAGCATATTCAGCGTTTTGCGCAGGATGATGCCCAGCATAAAGCGCCATTCTGGTACTACATACCGGTTTTCGTGGCGGGTGCCTTACCCTGGCTCGGGCTACTACCGGGCGCATTGCGAACCGGCTGGCATGAACGGGATGTACCACGTAGCGCCTTATACCTGCTGAGCTGGATTATTATGCCGATCCTGTTTTTCAGTATCGCCAAAGGGAAGTTGCCAACCTATATTCTTTCCTGCTTCGCACCGCTGGCAATCCTTACCGCGCGGTTTGGCTTGCAGGCTGCTGAAAAAGGTTCTGCAGCCCTGCGCGTCAACGGTTGGATCAACATTCTGTTCGGTGTTATTGGTATTGTCGCCACATTTATCGTGTCCACGCTCGGACCGTTGAAGACACCGGTCTGGTCGCATATCGAAACGTATAAAGTGTTTTGCTCATGGGGTATCTTTATCACCTGGACGCTATTTGGCTGGTATACGCTTAACAACAGTGAAAAAAACTGGAAATTAGCAGCGCTCTGCACGCTGGGACTGGCGCTGTTGTTCGGCTTCTCAGTACCTGACCGGGTAATGGAATCCAAACAGCCACAGTTTTTTGTCGAGATGACCAAAGAGTCGATGGAGTCGAGCCGTTATATTTTCACCGACAGTGTTGGCGTTGCCGCTGGCCTGGCCTGGAGCCTGAAACGCGATGACATCAACATGTACGGGCAAACAGGTGAGTTAAAATACGGCCTTAATTATCCGGATGCCCAGGGACGCTTCGTCAGCCGGGATGACTTTGCCGGCTGGTTGGCGCAACATCGTCAGGAAGGGATCATTACGCTTGTGCTGTCAATTTCGAAGGATGAGGATATTAATCAGCTTGCCATTCCTCCCGCTGACTATATCGACAATCAGGGGCGCCTGGTCTTGATTCAGTACAGGCCTAAATGATCTGGCTAACCTTAGTCTTTGCCAGCCTGCTCAGCGTCTGTGGGCAATTGTGCCAGAAGCAGGCCACCCGCCCGGTACCCGCCCACGCGCGAACACGCTATATCGCGCAGTGGATTGGTCTGGCGCTGGCCTGTCTGGGACTGGCCATGCTGCTCTGGCTGGCAGTATTGCAGAATATTCCCGTCGGTATCGCCTACCCAATGCTAAGCCTGAACTTTGTATGGGTCACGCTGGCGGCATGGAAAATCTGGCGTGAACCTGTCACAACGCGTCACTGGTTGGGGGTTGGGCTACTCATCACCGGCATCTTTATTCTTGGGAGCGCGGTGTAATGGGCATTTTTTGGGGGCTGTGTAGCGTGATTATTACGTCGGTTGCTCAGCTAAGTCTGGGTTACGCGATGGATAATCTGCCGCCCATGCTGCAACCGCTGGCGTTTATCTCCGCCGTTTTTGCAACCAGCAGCAGCGCATTCGCCTTATATGGCGGGCTGGTAGGTTATTTACTGTCAGTGATGTGCTGGCATAAAGCCCTGCATCAACTCGCGCTGAGCAAAGCCTATGCCTTGCTCAGCCTCAGCTATGTGCTGGTGTGGATCGCATCAATGATTTTACCGGGCTGGCAAGGAACCTTTTCAGTAAAAGCCCTGGTGGGTGTGCTGTGTATTATGGCGGGATTAATGACCATATTCTTACCTGCCCGCCAACACACGCCCTGAGATCATTTATCGTCAGACAGTTGTCGCAGACGCTCCCATTCTTCGGCGAGATACTGTCTGGCATCAATGATTTTAATCACTCGCGATGCGTCACGGTTAATACAATACTGGGCATCTTTTAACGGTGACAGGAGATCGCCTGCTTTTACACGCTCGCTGGCTTGCGCTTCAGCCAACATTTTCAACGAACCACCGCTATCACAAAGTACAATATAGAGCCTCCCTGCTTTTTGGTTACAGCAAGACTTCTTCACATGCCATTCCATAGCGCACCTTTTGCTAATGATTTTCACACCAGGTTACACTTTAGCAGATAAACCAAAGGACAATGGCCAGGGAATGGCAATTATGCGAGATAAATTTAATGTTTTCTTAAGCTTTACCGCGGGTACGGACCCACTCCAGCAACGCCCGGCGAGAAACCTTAATACCACCGCTTTTTAGTTCTGCGGGTAAGGTTAGCCAACGAACGGGTTGCTGGAAACGTGCCAGCTTATCTTTCACCCATTCTGCCAGATCAAGTCTTCCGGCTTCAGTATCGTACTCCACAACCGCAACGGGGCGGTGGCCAAACTCTTCATCTTCTATTGGAACAATAAAAGCTTGCAGAACATGGGGATGCGATACAATAACGCGCTCCACCTCTTCCGGTTGGATCCCTTCTCCACCGCTAAAGAACAGATTGTCCATACGCCCGACTATGGTTAGCTTGCCATCCTTTAACACGCCGCGATCGCGGGTGGCAAACCAGCCTTGCGCATTAACCAGTGGATAAAGCAGTCCGTTGCGCCAGTACCCTTGCGCCATGCTGGCGGCACGAAGCCAGACTTCATCATCAACAATCCTGACTTCTCTGCCTGGTAGTGCAGAGCCGACATCCGCCTTACCATCGGCCTCTTTCGCACACACCGTGGAGGCAAATTCCGTTAACCCGTAACCGCACCAGCAGCGAATACCCTGCTCACGCGCTTGTTCAGTCAATTCAACAGGAATCGCTGCACCGCCCAGCAACACGGCCTTTAGCGATACCGGTGTGTGATTGACCAACAGTCGCCAAAGCTGCGTGGGAACCAGCGAAGCATGGGTACAACCCGCCAGCATCTGCTCTAACGGCTGCTTATCGCGCACGGTCATACGCGCGCCGGCGAACAACCATCGCCACAAAATGCCCTGCCCGGAAACATGAAACAGCGGCAATGAGAGCAGCCAGTCATCGTCTTCGCCAAATGGCATCAGTGACAGCACACCCTGCGCACTCGCCAAATGCGCCTGACAGGTATGTACCGCTGCTTTAGGCAGTCCGGTTGAGCCGGAAGTTAACGTCATTGTGCTCAAGCGCTGAGGCAACCAGACGGCAGCATGCTCGCCAGACTGTTCCAGCATCCGCAGCGGTGCCAACCCCGGGAGCGGACTTTCGCCTTCCAGATCCAGCGCAAAACGCAGCGTTAACTCCGGGACCAGCGCATCAAGCAGCGACTGAGGCAACTGTGGGTTCACAGGTAAAACCCGCGCCCCACACTGCAACAGTGCCAGCCATGCCAGCAGCGGACGGGGATGATTCCAGGCGCGGAGCAATATGCCATCGCCCTCTCCCACCCCTTGAGCCGCAAAGCCGCTTGCCAGACGATCGACTCGCGTACAGAGATCGCCCCAGCGTAACACCTCATCGTTGAGGCGTAAGGCTGGCGCGTCAGTACGAGCCTGTCGCCAGTGACGCCACGGCCAGTCGGTAAAATCAGGCGTATCGGACAACCGTTCCAGGCCCGATGCGCTTGCGCCATCGGGCATTTCCCGCTGGGTCATAGCAATCGTTCCAGCGCATCAATCTCAATGCACGGCAACGTACTGCCAGGCCACGCGCGTACCTGCTGGCACTGCATCAGGCTGAGCGTATCCAGACCTGGGATAGTCTGTGGCGTCAACCAGGCAGCAATGCGCGCCAGCTGGGTTAAGCCCAGGCTCGATTCGATAGAGGAGCTGATCACGGCGGTGAGACCTATCGCGTGTGCGGCGGCAACCTGCTCACGCACCTTGTCGAGGCTACCCGTCAGCGTAGGCTTGATGACGACTGCCTTCACGCCCTCTTCGGCTTCGAAGGTGAAATCCGCTTCACGCAGACTTTCATCCCAGGCAATGGCAATCCCTGTTTCACGCGAGAACGCGCGGGAATCATCACGGGTTTTACACGGCTCTTCGAGGAAGGCAATGCGCCCGCGATACTCAGGATTGACATATTTCGCAAACTGCTGGGCTTTCAGCGGCGTCCAGGCACGATTGGCATCAAGCCGCAGGTGCAGTTCCGGGATCGCCTCCAGCAACAGGTTGACGACCATACCGTCGCGAACAGCTTCATACAGACCGACTTTGACCTTCGCAACTTTCTCACCCGGCATGTCCGCCAGTTGCAGCACCAGATCATCAGGATCGCCCGTACACAGCGGCGCAGCACGGTAGTCCGCCGCCTCTGGCAGAGTGCCTGCCAGTTCGGCCAGCGCGCAGCTTGCGCCAAAGGCGACCGAAGGCATTTGCGGTAAGGAAGCATCGCCCTGTAGCCAACCCTTCACCCAGGCCAGCAGCTCAGTTTGCGCCTCTTCCCAGCTTTCCTGACTGAAGCCCGGCAGGGGGGAGCTCTCTCCCCACCCTTCGCGCTCGCCGTCACGAAGACAAACGTACAGCCCGTCACGCGTTTTTAACCGCCTGTCGCGCAGAATCACCCCCGCGTCCATGGGGATCTGCCAACGGTATACCTGCGCGCTACGCATTACGGATTCCGTTTGAATTTGCTGAAGTCAGGCTGGCGTTTCTGGTTAAAGGCGTTACGGCCTTCCTGACCTTCTTCCGTCATGTAGAACAGCATCGTGGCGTTACCCGCCAGCTCCTGCAGACCCGCCTGACCATCGCAGTCGGCGTTCAGCGCAGCTTTCAGGCAGCGCAGCGCCATTGGGCTGTTTTGCAGCATTTCGCGGCACCAGCGTACGGTCTCTTTTTCCAGATCGACCAGCGGAACCACGGTGTTTACCAGGCCCATATCCAGCGCTTGTTTTGCATCGTACTGACGGCACAGGAACCAGATTTCACGTGCTTTTTTCTGACCGACGATGCGCGCCATGTAGGACGCGCCCCACCCGCCGTCGAAGGAACCGACTTTCGGCCCGGTCTGACCAAAGATGGCGTTTTCAGCCGCAATGGTCAGGTCACACATCATGTGCAGCACATGACCACCGCCGATGGAATACCCTGCCACCATCGCGACAACCGGTTTCGGGCAGGTACGAATCTGGCGCTGAAAGTCCAGTACGTTCAGATGATGCACGCCGGAGTCATCCTGGTATCCGCCGTAGTCGCCACGTACTTTCTGATCGCCACCCGCACAGAACGCTTTGTCGCCCGCACCGGTCAGAATAATCACGCCGATATTGTCATCATAGCGGGCATCCGCCAGCGCCTGGATCATCTCTTTCACAGTGACCGGACGGAAGGCATTGCGTACCTGTGGACGATTAATGGTGATTTTTGCGATACCGTCGGTGGATTTCTCGTAGAGAATATCGGTGTAGCCTTCAGAGCAATCGTTCCATTCTACCGGTGCGTAAAGCATTGTTTCATCAGGATAGATCATAAAATGTCCTATAGTCAGCGACGCAGAATCTGAGCCAGACAGTCCACCACGCCAGCGGGGTTTTCCCGATGCGCGTTGTGTCCGGCATTACGAATCACATGGTTTGGTACTGACATTTCCATCGCCAGAGCGCGGAATTTATCGTCACGTTCACCACATAAATAATAAAACGGAAATGTGCGCGTAGTGAGTTGCGCACGTAAATCAGGTTGTACGGCAAGCGAGGTGGCCTCCAGCATTGCCGCCAGCGTTTGCCCGTTATTCTGGCTACGCATCCCGACCAGCGCCTCTCTTTGCGCGACATTCAGTGAGGAAAAGACCGGCTGTTGATACCAGTCATTAAACACCTCGCGCAGCGGCTCAGTACGAAAACGCGCGGCCCAGCGGCCATCCGAGAGACGACGCTGGGTGCGTTCATTTTCACTTTGCAGCCCTGGATGCCCACCTTCAACCACCAGACCACACAGTCCGGGCAACGCCTGACAGGCCGCCATCATCGCGACTCTGCCGCCAAGGGAATATCCCACCAGCCAGTAGTTAAGTATGTTGTAACTAAGCAGCGTATTACGCAACAAATCGCTGACGTCATCGAATCCGCTCACGCTGATGTCAGCAGAACCGCCGTGGCCAGGCAGGTCGATATACAACCGCGAAAACTCCGGGAATGCTTCACCGACCGCCTGCCATTCCCGGCAATCACCGGAAAATCCGTGCAGGAAAACCAGCCAGGGGAAATCCACCTGACCCGTGTTCGCCTGCGCGTGCAGGATCATAGATGACTTACCTGCGCCAGCAATTGCTGCAGGGTTTGCGCCCCGTCAGTTTCATTCACTACCAGCTCAATCACCGTTGCCACCGGAGTACGCCAGGCATTCGTCAGCGCGCTCTCCAGTTGCGCCCAGTTCTCCGGGCGGTGATATTTGAGGTCAAACATGGCGGCAGCATGCTCAAAATGGACGTTCTGCGGCATCAGGTAAAACCGTTCACGTTCGCTTGCTGGCGTCGGCAGCAGGGAAAAAATTTGTCCACCGTTATTATTGACCACGATCAGGACAAACGGCGCGGAAACCTGACGCAATAACGCCAGCGCATTCAGGTCATACAATGCAGATAAATCGCCGACGATAGCCAGCGTCGATTTTGCGCTGGCGCGCTGTACGCCAGCTGCGGTTGACAGCAGGCCGTCAATGCCGCTCGCGCCACGATTGCTATAGACCGGGTAACCAGCCGGAAGCTGCGACAACGCATCAATCAGGCGCACCACCAGGCTGTTGCCCACAAACAGCTGTCCCTGCTCTGGCAGATACTCGTGAATACGGTGTGCCAGCTGTGCTTCGCCAAACGTATCACGGCGGGCTTCTACCGCCTGCCATGCCTGTTTCGCCAGCCGCGGGATCTCCACACACCAGGGCTGGCGTTTCTCCGCCGGATGCAGCTCCAGCCAGTCGCCAACCTTCGCGACCAGCCTGCGTCCACGATGGTGAGCCGGATCGAGGCGGCCTTCGATATTATCAACGATCCAGTATTCCTGCGGATCGCAGCTGGCCTGCCATTGCAGGAGTCGTTTTCCGGTCAGGCTGCTGCCAAGCTGCACCACAATCTGCGCCTGCTGTAACTCTGCCACCGCTTTCGAATTCCCGAGCCACAAATCGGCACACGGCAACGGTTGTCCGGTTTGCGACAGAACATCGCCAATCAACGGCCAACCTAACGTCTGCGCCCAGAGCGCAACTTTCTTGCCCTCTTCAGCGCTCATGCGCCCGGCAAGTACCACGCCACGTTTTTGCCGCCAGAAAAACCAGTCACGCTGTTTGTCGCTTTCCAGCCGACGCGCTTCACGCAGCCAGGGCTTGTCATCCTGCCACCAGTCACCAAGACGCTGCTGCCAGGCAACCCCTGTTTCATCCATGTCACCATACAGCGGTTCCGCAAATGGGCAATTGATATGCACCGCCCCGCTATGTAGCGCGGCTAAGGCGTTATCGATGGTAGACACCAGCCAGCTTGCGGGAATGTCCTGCGTCGGACGCGGTAAAGAGAGCGTTTGCGACGGATGCGAGGCAAACATACCGGCCTGACGAATCGCCTGGTTAGCGCCACAATCGATAAGCTCAGGCGGTCGGTCAGCCGTGAGTAAAATCAGTTTTTCACCGGTCAGGCCCGCTTCAATCAACGCGGGATACAAATTCGCCACCGCTGTACCGGACGTCACAATCACGGCAACAGGTTGCCTGCTGACTTTTGCCAGACCTAAGGCCAGATGCCCAAGCCCACGCTCATCAAAATGAGTATGGTGGATAAAAGCGGGGTTTTCCGCTGCCGCTAAAGTCAACGGCGTCGAACGAGAGCCAGGGGCAATACAGACATGCCTGACGCCGTGGCGAGTGAGAGCTTCCAGAATGACCGCCGCCCAGCGTCGGTTAAATGCGCTTACTGACATGAGATTGTCCGGTATCAATATTGCGACACAGTATAAAGAATCGAATAAATGGATTTTTGATATGAATCGGGAATATACACGAAATCATTATCCTTCCATCTGTAATAAAGTACGTAACCCTGCCGCTTTATTATCTATTTCTTGCCATTCTTGCTCAGGATCGGAACCGCGCACGATCCCCGCCCCGGCATACAGACGTACGACATTTGCGCTAATTTTTGCTGAACGTAATGACACGCAAAACTCGCTCTGACGCAGTGAAAGATAACCCGCAGAACCGGCATACCACTCGCGTTCAAAGGGTTCATTATGTTGGATAAATTCGCGCGCCAGCTCGCGTGGAATACCCGCTACGGCCGCAGTAGGCTGTAGCTGTACCAGACAGAGCGTATCATCCGCCTGATTGAGCGCAGTCCAGATACAGCGGCGCAGATGCTGTACTTTGCGCAGCCTGAGTACCTGCGGCGGCAGGACATCGAGGGTTTGCGTACAGTTCTGCAGCCGTTGACAAATATCTTCCACTACCAACATGTTCTCACGCTGATTTTTATCGTCCTTCATCAGCCATTCACCCAACTGCCAGGCGCGATGATCGTCAGGGTGATTGGCAACGGTTCCGGCCAGCGCCTCAGTGCGCAGTGCCGTGTCACGCCGCCGATACAGACGTTCAGGGGAAGAGCCAAGAAAAGCAGATTCGGCGGAAAACGCCATATAGAAGTGGTAACAGTTGAGATTTAAACGACGGCTGGAGGCCATAACCGCCGCGGCATTAACTGGCTGAGAAAACTGTAAATCGGTCGCCCGCGCCAGCACCACTTTGTCGAGTTCTTCCCCGGCAATAGTTTGGGTGGCAAGCTCAATAAGGCGCGTCCAGCCTGCTTTATCTGGCCAGTGTTGTTCACCGGTTAAATTCAGGCGCAGTGCGGGAAGCGGTTTTACCTGCGCAAGCGCTGAAATAAACGCAGCGGCCTGCGCGGCATCTTCACGCAACGACACGTCGCTATACAGGTGTAGTCGTAAGGTCGCAACCCCGGCACAGCGTCGCCATTCCAGTCGCGGCAGCAATAAATTACCGCGCTGCGGCTCAAACGCATTCAGGCCCCAGACGCGCAGTTCGGGGTAATTATCATGTTGGCGTAAAAACCGTTGGGCAGAGTCCAGTGAGGAGAATGTCGCAACTGCGCCCAGCACTGCCGCTTCTTCATCACCGTTACGTTGCTGCCAGTAAAACTGAGGCCAGACGGGCTGGCTGGCCAGCCATCCTAAAGCGTCAAACGCATCATTCAGAGGGAAAGGTATATCGCAAATACGAATTCCAGGTGCGGCTGGTATCTCTTGCGACAAATGACGCATCAGACTTTCCAGCGCAGTAGTGATTGAATGCACGCGGACCTCTCCCTGTTAAAAACCTCACATTATACGGGGTACTGAGCAGAAAAAGCAGTACCCCCGTATAGGGAGTGCGATGACAGCGCTGTATTTATCGCCGTGCCAGCAATAATCCCATCACTAAACCGACTGTCGCCCCCACGCCGATCCCACGCCAGGGTTTTTCGTGTACATAGTCATCTGCCCGACAAACAGCCTGCTTTGCACGATAATAGTAACTGTCAGAGGCGTGACTAACGCGATTTCTCACCTCTTCTAACGCCAGCTCAGCCCGCGCTTTCAACTCAAGGTATTTTTGGTCGGCAGGATCGCCGGAAGAACGTAGCACTTCTTCCAGCGTTTCGCTCAACAATTCCAAATCGTCATCAATACGTGATTCGTAAGAATGAAAAGACATTGTATTCTCCCTTTCTATTGACGTACCCGCTAACTATAGACGACAGGGGCTGTTTACGCTTGATGCCCCTCACGCGCCATGCCGATGTGTGGAATCCCGTCTTCGTCATAGACTTCCGTGACTGGAACAAACCCAAATCTCGCATAAAACGATTGCAGATGTGCCTGAGCCCCCAGGTATAACGCCTTATGCGGCCAATGCTGCGCACAGGATGCCAGTGTTTGCGTCATTAACTGCTGCCCCAGTTTTTCACCGCGCAGCGCTTCGCTGACAATCACCCGGCCAATTACTACCGGCTCCAGATCATCGTCACTTTTCAGAATCCTCGCATACGCCACCAGTTCATCGTTATGCCATCCCAGAATGTGACGGTTTTCGCCGACTAAGTCGTCGCCATCCACGTCCTGATACGGACATTGTTGCTCAACAACGAATACCGAACAGCGAAGCTGAAGAATGGCATACAGCTCCTGAACACTCAGCTTTGCATGATGGAGATCTTGCCAGTGGATCATTGTCTGCCCCTTTGTTGTGATAACCTGAACACCCTGCCTCATTGATGGCGAAAAGTGTAACGTAAAGATGGAATTACTATTTTTAGGTACGTCAGCGGGAGTTCCCACACGCTCTCGCAATGTAACGGCAATATTACTGAATCTGCAACACCCGACTCAGGCAGGTTTGTGGCTTTTTGATTGCGGCGAAGGGACGCAGCATCAAATGCTTAGCACGCCATTTAATCCGGGAAAACTCGATCGTATTTTTATCAGCCATTTACACGGCGACCACCTGTTTGGTTTACCGGGGCTACTGTGCAGTCGTTCAATGGCCGGGAACGTCCAGCCGCTAACGCTCTACGGACCCAAGGGGTTGCGAGAGTTTACCGAAACCGCGTTACGTCTGAGCGGCTCCTGGACCGATTACCCGCTGGATATTGTAGAAATTACCGCCGGTGAGGTTGTGGATGACGGCCTGCGCAAAGTGACTGCGTTTCGACTGGAACATCCACTGGAGTGCTACGGTTTTCGTGTTGAAGAACACGACAAACCCGGCGCGCTTAATGCCAGCGCCCTGAAGGCGGCAGGCGTTAAAGCGGGCCCGTGGTTTCAGGATTTGAAAGCCGGGAAAACCATCGTACTGGAAGACGGTCGCGCGATTAACGGTGCCGATTTCCTCTCCCCGGCAACCCGAGGGAAATCCGTGGCTATTTTCGGCGATACCGGACCTTGCGCATCTGCCATTGAACTGGCAAAAGGGGTGGACGTGATGGTACATGAAACCACGCTGGACGCCTCAATGGAGGAAAAAGCCAACAGCCGCGGGCATAGCTCCACCCGGCAGGCCGCACAGCTGGCACGGGACGCCGGTGTGGGCAGACTCATCATGACCCACGTCAGCTCACGCTACGATGCAAAAGGCTGCCAGCGGTTACTTGAAGAGTGCAGAGCGATTTTTCCAGACACGGAACTGGCTCACGATTTCGCCATTTTCACCGTTTAGTGCTCCATTTTTCCGCCTCAGTGCCGATAACAGTGGAAAGGCTGGCTTTCACACTGAGGACAGGATGAACAATTTCCAGAAAGATATTGATGACAGGACAAACCTAACCCTGTCTAACCGTTTTGAACTGCTGCTGTTTCGCCTTGGCAAATCCGTTGAGGAGCAGAAATCAGAGCTGTTTGGCATCAACGTATTCAAACTGCGTGAAATCGTACCGATGCCGACCTTTACACGCCCTGCCGGCATGAAGGCTCCGTTGTTAGGCATGGTGAATATCCGGGACCAGGTGATCCCGGTGATCGACCTGCCTGCTGTCGCCGGGTGTAAACCTGAAACCGGGCTTAATATCCTGTTGATCACAGAGTACGCCCGCAGCGTACAGGCCTTTGCGGTGGAGTCAGTAGAGAACATTATGCGTCTCGACTGGCAACAGGTGCACACTGCTGAGAAAGCCGTTAATGGTCGCTACATCACCAGTATTGCTTGTCTGGACGACGACAAAGAAACCAACAATTTGGCGCTGGTGCTTGATGTCGAACAGATCCTGTATGACATTGTGCCGTCCAACCACGATTTACGTGCAACCGACCTGAAAACCAGCAAATTCACTATCACGCCGGGTGCGGTGGCCATTGTTGCGGAAGACTCCAAAGTTGCCAGGGCGATGCTGGAGAAAGGACTGAACGCGATGGAAATTCCGCATCTGATGCATGTCACCGGCAAAGATGCGTGGGAAAAAATTCAGCAGCTATCTGAAGAAGCGCAAGCGGAAGGTAAGCCAATCAGCGAGAAGATTGCCCTGGTGCTTACCGATCTGGAAATGCCGGAGATGGATGGTTTTACGCTGACCCGTAAGATAAAAACCGACGAACGTCTGAAGAAGATCCCGGTCGTCATCCACTCTTCACTTTCCGGTAGCGCCAACGAAGATCACGTCCGCCGGGTTAAGGCCGATGGCTACGTGGCAAAATTCGAGGTCAACGAATTATCTTCTGTGATTCAGGAAGTGATGGAGCGCGCAGCAAAAGATGTTAGTGGTCCTTTGGTGAGCCGTCAGCTTTCCGCCTGATAGCCTTGCCCCCATAAAAAAACCCGCCGAGGCGGGTTTTTTTATTCCAACGTGTCGCTTACATCAGCGGCGCCGCCAGTTGCACGATACTGATCAGCGGTTGCGGGTAGATACCCAGCACCAGCACCAGCAGTGCAGAGATCAGCACTACGATACCGCCCGCGCTGTACTGCCAGTTAGACGGCGCATCACGGTTCAGTTGCTGCGGTGCGCTCAGATACAGGCTCACAGCAACGCGCAGGTAGTAGTACAAACCAATCGCCGAACCGACCACCACGGCAGCAACCAGCCACCACAGGTTAGCCTGCACACCGACAGCCAGTACGTAGAATTTACCGATAAAGCCCAGCGTCATCGGGATACCCGCCAGAGACAGCATCATCACCGTCATCACTGCCGCGAGGATCGGACGATGCCAGAACAGGCCGCGATAGGAGAACAGAGAATCCGCATCCGGACCACGGTACGGGCTGGACATCAGGCTGACCACACCGAACGCGCCAAGGCTGCTGAACAGATAACCAGCCAGATAAACGCCAACGGCTTCCATCGACATCTCGCCGCTCTGCAGGGCAATCAGCGCCACCAGCAGATAACCGAGGTGAGAGATGGAAGAGTAACCGAGCAGACGTTTGATATTGGTCTGACTCAGCGCCATCAGGTTACCAAAGATGATGGAAGCAAAGGCAATCACGCCCAGCACGATACGTACCGCTTCGCTGTCGCCAACCGGCGCGTACAGGAACAGACGCATCACCACGCCGAAGATAGCGATTTTGCTCGCCGTCGCCAGGAAGGTGGAAACCGGAGCCGGAGCACCCTGGTAGACGTCTGGCGTCCACAGGTGGAACGGAACCAGCGAGAGTTTGAAGCCGAGGCCAACAATCATCAGACCGAAGCCCGCCAGCAGCAGCGGTTCGCTCAGCATGCCGTCGCCGAGGCTCTTACCGAGCGCGACAAACGACAGATTCCCAGACTGCGCGTACACCAGCGCCATACCGAACAGCAGGAAGGAAGACGCTGCGGCAGACAGAATGGTGTATTTGATACTGGCTTCCAGCGAACGTTTCTGACGGAACGCATAGCCGACCAGGCCAAACAGCGGCAGAGAGATAAGCTCAATACCAAGGAACAGCGCCGCCAGATGGTTAGCGTTAGCCAGCAGAATACCGCCGAGCGCAGCAATCAGCACCAGCAGGTAGAACTCTTCCCGGTTGTCGTCGTAGCCTTCCAGCCACGGGTAAGCGAAGGTACAGGTGGCAAGACTCGCCAGCAGCACCAGCCCGGTGTAGAGCATGGCGAAACCGTCAACCCGCATCAGCGGGGTGACGTCCATGGCGCCCGCCTGGCCAACAAACCAGAGCGAAACCAGCGCGGCGTTAAGCCCAATGACTGACAACGTGGCATTGAGGAAGTGATTGCGTCGCCACGCAATGGAGAGCATCACAACCACCACCGTCAAGCCGACGATCAGCAGCGGTAGCAGCGCAATCAGGTGTTGTGGAGTTATTGTCATGGCGATTTACGGCCTTGTAGTAGTAACGGAATTAACAAACCACTGCTGGATGTTGCTCATCGCAGAATGCGAGGTATCCAGAATCGGCTGCGGATAGAAGCCAAGCAGTACCAGAAGCACGACCAGCAACAGGATGATAAACAGCTCACGCAGCGACATCCCTGGCAGTTCAACACTGGCAATCTGGCTTTTCGCCTTACCGAAGTAAGCGCGATGCAGCATCGCCAGCGAGTAAACAGAGGCAAACACCAGACCAAAGGTTGAGATCACGGTAATGACCGGAACCACCTGATAGCTGCCGAACAGAATCATGAATTCGCCAACGAAGTTACCGGTACCCGGCATACCCAGCGTACACACTGCAAAGAACATTGACAGCGCAGGCAACCATTTCATTTTGCCCCACAGGCCGCCCATCATACGCATATCACGCGTGTGCAGACGTTCGTACAGCTGACCACACAGGATGAACAGACCGGCAGCGGACAGACCGTGCGCAATCATCTGGATAACCGCACCCTGGTACGCCAGTTGGCTGCCGGTGTAGATAGCAATCAGCACGAAGCCCATGTGCGATACAGAGGTGTAGGCAATCAGACGTTTGATATCGTACTGATTAAAGGCCATCCACGCGCCGTAAAAGATGCCGATTACGCCAAGCCACATAGCGATAGGTGCAAACTCCGCCGACGCGTTCGGGAACAGCGGCAGGGAGAAACGCAGCAGACCGTAGGCCGCGGTTTTCAGCAGAATCCCCGCCAGGTCAACGGAACCTGCGGTCGGTGCCTGGGAGTGCGCATCCGGCAACCAGCCGTGCAGCGGAACCACCGGCATTTTCACCGCAAACGCGATGAAGAAGCCCAGCATCAGCAGATATTCCACGCCGTGGGACATCGGGGTATTCAGCAGTTCTTCATAGTTGAAGGTCCACACGCCGGTCGCTTTGTAGTGCACAAACACCAGCGCCAGGATGGCAATCAACATCACCAGACCGCTTGCCTGGGTATAGATGAAGAACTTGGTGGCCGCCGTGATACGCGTTTTACCGTCAGAGGCTTTATGCCCCCACAACGCGATCAGGAAGTACATCGGCACCAACATCATTTCCCAGAAGAAGAAGAACAGGAACATGTCGATGGCAAGGAATACGCCGATTACGCCGCCTAAGATCCACATCAGGTTCAGGTGGAAGAAGCCCTGGTATTTTTCGATTTCATTCCAGGAGCACAGTACCGCCAGAACACCGAGCAGACCGGTTAGCACCACCATCAGCAGCGACAAACCGTCGATGGCTAAATGAATAGAGATGCCAAAACGTGGGATCCACGGCAGGACAAACTCAGACTGCCACTGCGGAATGCCAGCGGATTGCGTCAGTGAATAGCCGCCCTGCAACCACAGTTGCAAGCCAAGCGCCAGCGTCAGTCCCATGGTAATCAGCGCTATCCAGCGCGGCACCTTCACGCCAAAGCGTTCGGTCTGCCAGCACAGGAAGCCACCGATAAAGGGGATTAATATCAACCAGGGTAATAACATAGCTAAGTATGTCCCTTATATTTACTCCTGCTCAGGCTATCTCACTCATCAGCCCAAATCCCGGCAGTGCTCGCAATCCTCACGTACTTCAGTACGCTCCGGTTGCTCTGCGCTGGCGGTATTCGGTCTGACTTCGCCGATGACGCCTGTACTTCAGGAACAGATTTTCAACGAATTCTAAAAATTATTTTTGGGTTTGTAGGCCGGATAAGCGCAGCGCCATCCGGCAGTCGTTCATCCAGCCAACAAACTCAACGCAGTACCATCAACAGTGCCAGCACAACAACGGCGCCGATGCTCATTGATGCCACATACCAGCGCAGATAGCCGTTCTCGCTTAACAGCAGGCCTTTACCTGCAAAGCGAGACAGGATCGCCGGAATGTTCATCATTGCGTTCAGCGGATCGCGTTTCAGCAGCCATGCAACACCGAGGAACGGCTTGACGAACACTTTGTCATACAGCCAGTCGAAGCCCCAGGCGTTATACCACCAGGTACCCAGCAAACGGCCTGGCGCACTGTTGGCAATCGATGTCACAAGCTGGCGTTTACCCAGCCACAGCCATGCAGCGATCAGGATGCCCGCAATCGCGACGATACCGGAAGTAATTTCCAGCGTCATGACGCGACCATGCTCAAGCTCGGTCGTCGCAGGCAGTACGCCATGCAGCGGCGGCACAATCAGCGCGCCAACAAAGGTGGACAGGATCATCAGCACAATCAGCGGCAGATGATGGGTAATCCCCTTCCCGGCGTGAGCGTGAATTTGTTCTTTACCGTGGAACACGATGAAAATCATGCGGAAGGTATACAGCGAGGTCATGAACGCACCGACCAGACCTGCAACCATCAGATTAATATGACCATTCGCCATTGCACCGGCCAGAATCTCATCCTTACTGAAGAAGCCAGCGGTAATCAGCGGCAGAGCCGACAGCGCCGCGCCACCGATCAGGAAGCAGAGATACACCAGCGGAATTGACTTACGCAGGCCGCCCATCTTGAAGATGTTCTGTTCGTGGTGGCAAGCCAGGATAACCGAGCCGGATGCCAGGAACAGCAGCGCTTTAAAGAAGGCGTGCGTCATCAGGTGGAAAATCGCCGCATCCCACGCCTGAACGCCAAGCGCCAGGAACATGTAGCCAATCTGGCTCATCGTGGAGTAAGCGAGAACGCGTTTGATGTCGGTCTGTACCAGCGCAGCAAAACCCGCCAGCACCAGAGTGATGGCACCGATAATCCCCACCAGGTGCAGGATTTCCGGGGTCATCAGGAACAGGCCGTGCGTACGTGCAATCAGGTAGACACCGGCGGTAACCATCGTCGCGGCGTGGATCAACGCGGAGACAGGCGTCGGGCCGGCCATCGCATCAGCAAGCCAGGTCTGCAACGGCAGCTGTGCAGATTTACCGACCGCACCGCCCAGCAGCATCAGGGTTGCCCACATCAGCATGTTGTTACCGTCTGCAAAGTGCGCAGGCGCCAGTTCCACCATTTCGCGGAAGTTCAGCGTGCCCAGCTCGTTGTAGAGGATGAACAGCGCGAACGCCAGGAATACGTCACCAACACGGGTTACCACGAAGGCTTTCATTGCCGCAGCGCCATTCTTCGGATCGGTGTAGTAGAAACCAATCAGCAGATAGGAGCACAGGCCCACGCCTTCCCAGCCGAGGTACATCAGCAGCAGGTTATCCGCCAGCACCAGAACCACCATGCTGGCGATAAACAGGTTGGTGTAGGCGAAGAAACGAGAATAGCCCTCTTCTCCGCGCATATACCAGGAGGCGAACATGTGGATCAGGAAACCGACGCCGGTCACCACGGAGAGCATGGTCAGCGACAGGCCGTCCAGCACCAGGTTAAAACCGATGTTGAAGTCGCCAACTGACATCCAGGTCCACAGCGGCTGGCTGTAAGCCTGCTGGCCATTGGCAAAAAAATCAACGCCAACAAACGCAGTCACCAGCGCGGCCAGGCCAATCGACCCGACACCCACGGTCGCGGACAGATTTTCTGACCAACGACCACGAGAAAACGCCAGTAATACAAAGCCAATAAATGGCAGAATAATGGTTAAGGCAAGCATGTTCATCCACGCATCTCACTTACTGAATCGATGTTCAGGTTCTGGCGACGGCGATGAAGTTGCAGCAGCAGCGCAAGTCCAATGCTCGCTTCCGCAGCCGCAAGGCTGATGGCGAGAATGTACATCACCTGACCATCGGTCTGGCCCCAGTAGCTTCCGGCGACCACAAAGGCCAGCGCAGAGGCGTTAATCATGATTTCCAGCCCGATCAGCATAAACAGCAGATTGCGGCGGATAACCAGACCGGTCAAACCCAGGACGAATAAAATCGCAGCGAGGATCAGTCCATGTTGTAAGGGGATCATGCGTGCTCCTCCGTTTTTCTTTTCGCGCGGTCATCGGTGCGATTGCTCAGCACCTCACCTGAACGCTCTTCGCGCCCCACGTGGAAGGCCACAACCAGACCCGCCAGCAGCAGCATCGAAGCCAGTTCGACCGCCAGTACATACGGTCCGAACAGGGAAATACCGACTGCTTTCGCGCTGATTGGTGTCCCGTCGATGCCCTGATCGTTAACGCCCAGAATGGCGTAAACAATAACCACCAGCATGATGGCCGACAGAATCGCCGGTCCAATCCACACCTGAGGTTTCAGCCACTGGCGTTCCTGTTCAATTTCAGAACCACCGAGGTTGAGCATCATTACCACGAATACGAACAGCACCATGATGGCGCCCGCGTAGACGATAATTTCCAGCGCACCCGCGAAGTAAGCGCCTAACGAGAAGAACACCCCGGAAATCGCCAGCAGCGAAATAATCAGATACAGCAGTGCGTGTACCGGATTGGTGTGGGTGATCACCCGCAAGGTTGCGAGAATGGCTATCAGGCCACAGATATAAAAAGCGAACTCCATTGCCCCTCTCCTTACGGTAACAGGCTCTTGACGTCGATAGGCTTAGCTTCGTTCTCTGCTTCGCCCTTATCTTTGCCGTCGATTGCCATACCTGCCATCCGGTAGAAGTTATATTCCGGGTATTTGCCCGGACCGGAGATCAGCAGATCCTCTTTCTCGTAAACCAGGTCCTGGCGCTTGTACTCACCCAGCTCGAAATCTGGAGTCAGCTGAATAGCCGTTGTCGGACAGGCTTCTTCACACAGGCCGCAGAAAATGCAGCGTGAGAAGTTAATGCGGAAAAACTCCGGATACCAGCGGCCATCTTTGGTCTCTGCTTTTTGCAAAGAGATACAGCCTACCGGACACGCTACCGCACACAGGTTACAGGCAACGCAGCGCTCTTCACCGTCAGGATCACGTGTCAGAACGATACGACCACGAAAACGGGGCGGTAGATAGACCGGCTCTTCCGGGTACATCTGCGTTTCGCGTTTCGCGAACGCATGCAGGCCGATCATCCAGATACTGCGTACCTGGGTGCCGAAACCTACGAACAATTCTTTTAAGGTCATGGTCTTTGTGTCCCTTATTGCGCCTGCCAGAGAATGACAGCCGCCGTTACCAGCAAGTTGACGAGCGTCAGCGGCAGACAGACTTTCCAGCCGAAGGACATTACCTGGTCATAACGAGGACGCGGTAACGACGCACGAATCAAAATGAACATCATCATGAAGAACGCGGTTTTCAGCGCGAACCAGACGAATGGTGGTAAGAACGGGCCATGCCAGCCACCGAAGAACAGGGTAACCATCAGCGCAGAAATGGTGACGATACCGATGTACTCACCCACGAAGAACAGACCGAATTTCATACCGGAATATTCAATGTGGTAACCGTCGGCCAGTTCCTGCTCGGCTTCTGGCTGGTCAAACGGGTGACGGTGACACACCGCCACGCCCGCGATGGCAAAGGTGACAAAACCAAAGAACTGCGGAATAACGTTCCAGATATCAGCCTGGTTGTTGACGATGTCGGTCATGTTAAATGAACCGGCCTGCGCCACCACGCCCATCAGGGAAAGTCCGAGGAACACTTCGTAGCTCAGCGTCTGCGCAGACGCACGCATCGCACCGAGCAGGGAGTATTTGTTGTTACTGGACCAGCCGGCGAACAGCACCGCGTAGACCGCGAGGCCTGCCATCATCAGGAAGAACAGGATCCCGATGTTCAGGTCGGCCACTACCCAGTTCGGACTCACCGGCACGATGGCGAAAGCCAGCAGCAGCGAGGTGAAGGCGATCATCGGTGCCAGGGTAAAGATGACGCGATCCGAGAATTTCGGGATCCAGTCTTCTTTAAAGAACATCTTGATCATGTCCGCAACCAGCTGGAGCGAACCGCCCCAGCCAACACGGTTCGGTCCGTAACGGTTCTGGAACAGACCCAGCAGACGACGTTCGCCAAAGCTCATGAATGCCCCGCAGGTGACCACCACCAGCAGGATCACCACCGCTTTGAGAATGCTCAGCAGGATCTCAATCAGATCGGGTGTAATCCAACTCATTGTTGTGCCTCCTGCAGATCCTCAAGACGCGCACCTGCCAGAACCGGCGCGATGCCAGGCATGCCCATCGGCAAACCAACCTGCCCTGCCGTTAATCCTTCAGCGATTTCAACCGGCAGCGTAACCGTGTTGCCATCGTAGCTGAAAGAAACGCGCGTACCGGCATTGACACCCAACTTCGCGGCATCCGCCGGGTTGAGCTTGATGTACGGCTGCGGCATACGGGTCTGGAAGACCGGCGCACGCTGGGACATTTCGTCACTACCAAACAGGTGATAGTACGGCGCGATACGCCACTGACCATCCTGAGCCTGGAAGCTCGCCGGAACGGTAGTGAAGTAATCCATACCATCCGCAGAAGCTTCGATCAGGCGCACGCCCGGATCGCCATGACGCAGTTTACCGCCCACTTCATCCTGGAACTTGTTCCACGCCTGTGGGGAGTTCCAGCCCGGAGCCCAGGCAAACGGAATTTGTGAACGCGGCGCAGACGGCTGGTTGTTGCCTTCCATCGAGAAAGCGAACATGGTGTCTTTGTCCTGCGGCTGGCGCGGTTCGTGTACGCTGATGTTGGCGCGCATTGCGGTACGCCCACTGTAGCGGTGCGGTTCACGAGCCAGCTTCTGTCCACGGATACGGAAGCTTGCATCCGGCGCGGCATCTTTAATGCCCGCCAACTGCGGCAACTTCTCCACGACCGCGTCGATAACGTGGTCGAGCTGCGTCCAGTCCACTTCACGACTCTGCACGGTGCTGTGCAGCGAGTGCAGCCAGCGCCAGCTTTCCAGCATTACGGTGTTGCTGTCGTAGTAGGATGGGTCATAGACCTGGAAGAAACGCTGGGCGCGGCCTTCGTTGTTAATCACCGTACCATCGCTTTCGGCGAAGCTTGCAGCGGAAAGCACCAGATGGGCGTTTTCCATAATTGCCGTACGCTGATGGTCAACAACCAGTACCAGCGGCGCTTTCGCCAGCGCGGCATCAACGCGGGCGGCTGAAGCATGGCGATGCAGGTCATTTTCCAGCACCACAACGGCGTCAGCGCGACCTGTTTCCAGCTCGGTCAGCGCATCGTCAAGAGAACCACCGCCCATCATGCCGAGGCCCATGCTGTTAACAGAGCGAGCAATCATGGTGATGCCGACATCTGCGCCACGGCCTTTCAGCGCCTTCGCCACGTTGGCAGCAGCCTGAATCACCTCAGCGCTACCGGCGTTGGTGCCGGAAATAATCAGTGGTTTCTTCGCCCCGGCCAGTGCCTGAACGATAACGTCAATTTTGTTCTGCAGGTCACGGTCGATACCGTCAACCGCCGGCGCGTTGTTATCCAGCGCGTGGGCGATAGCGAAACCTAAACGCGCCTGATCTTCAACCGGTGCACGATAGGTCCAAGCGGCGATATCATCCAGGCGGGTGTTATCGACGTTGGTAACGAACAACGGATGCTTGGCACGCTGGCCGATGTTAAGGATTGCTGCGATCTGCCAGTCAGCCACTTTCTGTGCCGCCGCCATTTCACGCGCTTTACCTTTCACCGCCTGACGCACTGCCAGCGCAACGCGTGCGCCGGTCTGGGTGACATCTTCGCCCAGCACCAGAACCGCATCATAAGATTCGATTTCGCGCAGTGCCGGCGTATGAATCCCGCCGTCACGCAGCACGCTCAGTGCCAGTTGCAGACGTTCCTGCTCACCCTGGGCGATACCGGTATAGAAGTTATCCGCACCGACCAGTTCACGCAGCGCGAAGTTACTTTCAACGCTGGCGCGCGGGGAGCCGATACCAATCACTTTCTTCGACTGACGCAGAATATCTGCCGCGCCCTGCATCGCCTGCTCGGCGTTCAGCGTGATCAGGTCATCGCCACGACGCTGTACTGGCTGACGCGGACGGTCTTTCAGGTTCACGTAACCATAGCCGAAACGACCACGGTCGCAGAGGAAGTAGTGGTTAACGGTACCGTTGTAGCGGTTTTCGATACGACGCAGTTCACCGTAGCGCTCGCCCGGGCTGGTGTTACAGCCGATGGAACACTGCTGGCAGATGCTCGGCGCAAACTGCATGTCCCATTTACGGTTATAACGCTCGGAGTGCGTTTTGTCGGTAAACACGCCGGTCGGACAAATTTCTACCAGGTTACCGGAGAATTCGCTCTCAAGCGTACCGTCTTCCGGACGACCGAAGTAGACGTTGTCATGTGCGCCATACACGCCCAGATCCGTGCCATCGGCGTAATCTTTGTAGTAACGCACGCAGCGATAGCAGGCGATGCAGCGGTTCATTTCGTGAGAGATGAACGGCCCCAAATCCTGGTTGCGGTGTGTACGCTTCGTGAAGCGGTAGCGACGGAAGCTATGACCAGTCATGACGGTCATATCCTGAAGGTGGCAGTTACCGCCCTCTTCGCAGACCGGGCAGTCGTGCGGGTGGTTGGTCATCAACCACTCGACGACGCTTTCGCGGAACTGCTTCGCTTCTTCGTCATCAATAGAAATAAAGGTACCTTCGGTGGCCGGTGTCATACAAGACATCACCAGGCGACCACGCGTGTCTTCCGCGTTCTGATATTGCTTCACCGCACACTGGCGGCAAGCACCGACGCTGCCCAGCGCCGGGTGCCAGCAAAAGTATGGAATATCAAGGCCGAGAGACAGACAAGCTTCCAGCAGGTTGTCCGCTCCATTGACCTCATATTCTTTGCCGTCTACATGAATCGTAGCCATAGTCAGCATGCTTCCAGTTGGCTCGGTCAGTGACCAAGCGTTAATCGAATTTCTTTTCCGCTTTATCCTTCAAGCTGCCTCGGCGTTGGCTTCCCTCGCTCACCCCAGTCACTTACTTTAGTAAGCTCAGGGGTTCTCTCGGTTGCCGCCTTGACGCATCTTGAATGCTTTCGCGTAAAACGTTTACCAGCGCTCTTTCAGCAGGTTCGGCTGAATACCACCAATAGCGTGGGTATTGCTGAAGGTCTGCTTAATGCCAGCTTCGAATTCTTCGCGGAAATATTTAATGGCGCTCTGTAGCGGTTCCACCGCACCCGGTGCGTGTGCACAGAAGGTTTTACCCGGGCCGAGGAAACGACACAGTTGCTCAAGTGTCTCGATATCCCCAGGCTGGCCTTCGCCACGCTCCAGCGCACGCAGAATTTTCACACTCCACGGCAGACCATCACGGCACGGCGTACACCAGCCACAGGACTCGCGGGCAAAGAACTCTTCGAGGTTACGCACCAGCCCAACCATGCCAATCTCGTGGTCAACCGCCATCGCCAGCGCGGTGCCCAGACGGCTACCGGCTTTACCAATGCTTTCGAATTCCATCGGCAGGTCGAGGTGTGCTTCAGTCAGGAAGTCAGTCCCCGCGCCGCCCGGCTGCCAGGCTTTGAACTTCAGACCATCGCGCATGCCGCCCGCGTAATCTTCGAGGATTTCACGCGCAGTAGTGCCGAACGGCAGCTCCCACAGTCCCGGATTCTTCACGCGACCAGAGAAGCCCATCAGTTTGGTGCCCGCGTCTTTGCTCTTCGAAATGTTCTGGTACCACTCCACGCCGTTTGCGAGGATAGCCGGTACGTTACACAGGGTTTCGACGTTGTTAACGCAGGTCGGTTTACCCCATGCACCAGAGCTTGCCGGGAACGGCGGCTTGGAGCGTGGGTTAGCACGGCGACCTTCGAGGGAGTTGATCAGCGCGGTTTCTTCACCGCAGATGTAACGCCCTGCCCCGGTGTGCACAAACAGTTCGAAATCGAAACCGGTGCCCATGATGTTTTTGCCAAGCAGACCGGCTTCGGTCGCTTCGGCAATCGCGCGGCGCAGATGCACAGCCGCTTCGATATATTCACCGCGCAGGAAGATGTAACCACGGTACGCTTTCAGCGCAAACGCGGAGATCAGCATGCCTTCCACCAGCAGGTGCGGCAGCTGTTCCATCAACAAGCGGTCTTTATAGGTGCCGGGTTCCATTTCATCGGCGTTACACAGCAGGTAACGGATGTTCATGGATTCGTCTTTCGGCATCAGGCTCCACTTCAGACCGGTGGAAAAGCCTGCGCCGCCGCGCCCTTTCAGGCCAGCGTCTTTTACCTGGTTGACGATTTCATCCGGTGACAGCCCGGTCAGGGCCTTACGCGCACCTTCATAACCGTTCTTGCTACGATATTCGTCCAGCCATACCGGCTGTTTGTCATCACGCAGACGCCAGGTCAGCGGATGCGTTTCGGGAGTACGGATAATGTCTTTCATTTATACCGCTCCAGCAGTTCGGGAATGCCTTCCGGGGTCAGATGAGCGTGAGTATCTTCATCGATCATCATATTCGGCCCCTTGTCGCAGTTCCCCAGGCAACAGGTCGGCAGCAGCGTAAAGCGACCATCAAAGGTCGTCTGCCCCGGCTTGATGTTGAGTTTTTTCTCAAGCGCAGCCTGGATCCCCTGGTAGCCATTGATATGGCACACGACGCTGTCGCAATAGCGGATCACGTGGCGACCGACCGGCTGACGGAAGATCTGGCTGTAGAATGTCGCAACACCTTCGACGTCGCTTGCCGGGATACCCAGCACGTCAGCGATCGCGTAGATCGCCCCATCCGGCACCCAGCCACGCTGCTTCTGAACGATTTTCAGCGCTTCAATGGACGCCGCACGCGGGTCTTCGTAGTGGTGCTTCTCGTGCTCAATCGCTTCACGCTCAGCCGCACTCAGCTCAAAAGCCTCGGTTTGTGGTTGTTGGTTCTCGTGCATAATTAGCGGTCCACATCTGACATAACAAAATCGATACTACCCAGATGGACGATCAGGTCGGACACCAGGCTGCCACGTACCGCTACCGGGATCTGCTGCAGGTGCGCATAGCTCGGGGTACGGATACGGGTACGATAACTCATGGTGCTGCCATCGCTGGTCAGGTAGTAACTGTTAATACCCTTGGTCGCTTCCACCATCTGGAAGGACTCGTTTGCCGGCATAACCGGTCCCCACGAAACCTGCAGGAAGTGGGTGATCAGGGTTTCGATATGTTGCAGCGTGCGCTCTTTCGGCGGCGGCGTCGTCAGCGGGTGATCCGCTTTGAACGGGCCTTCCGGCATGTTATTGAGGCACTGCTCAAGGATGCGCAGACTCTGGCGCAGCTCTTCAACTTTCAGCATCACGCGGGTATAGCAGTCGGATACACCACCGCCAACCGGGACTTCAAAGTCAAAGTTTTCGTAGCCAGAGTACGGACGCGCTTTACGCACGTCGAAATCAATACCGGTCGCACGCAGCGCAGCACCGGTACAGCCCCAGTCCAGCGCTTCTTTCTTGCCGTAAGCGGCAACGCCCTGCGAACGGCCTTTCAGGATGGTGTTACGCAGTGCGGCTTTCTCGTAAGAATCCAGACGTTTTGGCATCCAGTCGAGGAAATCACGCAGCAGTTTGTCCCAACCGCGCGGCAGATCGTGTGCCACACCGCCGATACGGAACCAGGCCGGGTGCATACGGAAACCGGTGATCGCTTCCACGACGTCGTAGATTTTCTGACGGTCGGTAAAGGCGAAAAATACCGGAGTCATCGCGCCGACGTCCTGAATGAACGTGGAGATGTACAGCAGGTGGCTGTTGATACGGAACAGTTCAGAGAGCATGACGCGAATCACGTTGACGCGATCCGGTACGGTAATACCCGCCAGCTTTTCGACTGCCAGCACGTACGGCATTTCGTTCACGCAGCCGCCGAGGTACTCGATACGGTCAGTGTACGGAATATAGCTGTGCCAGGACTGACGTTCGCCCATCTTTTCAGCGCCACGGTGGTGGTAGCCGATGTCAGGTACGCAGTCGACGATTTCTTCGCCATCAAGCTGCAGGACAATACGGAACGCACCATGGGAAGACGGGTGGTTAGGACCGAGGTTGAGGAACATAAAGTCCTCGTTTTCGGTGCTACGCTTCATGCCCCAGTCTTCAGGTTTGAAGGTCAGCGCTTCCATTTCCAGATCCTGTTTGGCTTTAGTCAGCTCAAACGGATCAAATTCGGTCGCACGCGCCGGGTAGTCTTTACGCAGCGGATGGCCTTCCCAGGTATGCGGCATCAGCAGACGCGTCAGGTGCGGGTGACCTTCGATGTCGATGCCAAACATTTCCCAGGTTTCACGCTCATACCAGTTGGCGTTCGGGAACAGTTTGGTGAAAGTCGGTACGCGCAGATCGTTTTCAGACAAAGCCACCTTGAGCATGATATCGCGATTGCGTTCAATGGAGATCAGGTGATAGAAAACGGAAAAATCCGCGGCGGGTAACCCTTCGCGGTGCGTACGCAGACGTTCGTCCATGCCGTGTAAGTCAAACAGCATGACGTAAGGTTTCGGCAGTCTCTTTAAGAAATCGCCAACTTCGAGTAACTGTTCACGCTTGACCCAGACAACGGGTACCCCAGTGCGAGTAGCCTGAACGGTAAAGGCATCCGGCCCAAAACGGTTGCGCAGTTCGCCAATGACCGGGTCATCAAGGTGATCCCGTGTTTGCCATACGGCGTCTTGCGCGGTTAAGTCGGTCATATTGTTCACCATTGCAAATGGTCCGTGGTGGTCGGCAGTGCTTCGCGCTATTTATGTAGTGGTAAGCGAAGGAAGTGCTGCTGCCGACAGGCGCAAATTAAATCTCGTCTGGTGTACGAAGATTCGTTACAGCAATACGTTCGCCGCGTTTACGCTCGCGTTCTGACTGCATATTGGCGCGATAAACGCCCTGATCGCCAACCACCCAGGAGAGCGGACGGCGTTCTTTGCCAATGGAATCTTGCAGCAGCATCAGTGCCTGCATGTACGCTTCTGGACGCGGTGGGCATCCCGGGATGTACACATCGACCGGAATAAATTTATCAACGCCCTGCACTACCGAGTAGATATCGTACATACCGCCGGAGTTGGCGCAGGCGCCCATGGAAATAACCCATTTCGGTTCCAGCATCTGATCGTAGAGGCGCTGAATAACCGGGGCCATTTTGGTAAAGCAGGTTCCGGCTACGACCATCAGGTCAGCCTGACGCGGCGATGCACGCAATACTTCTGCACCAAAACGGGCCACGTCATGCACGGCGGTAAACGAGGTCACCATCTCTACGTAGCAGCAGGAAAGGCCAAAGTTATATGGCCAAATTGAGTTTTTACGGCCCCAGTTAACCATGTCATGCAGTTTGCCCATGAACACGTTTTTGTTAACTTCCTGCTCCAGGGGGTCGGTTACGATCTCCTGTTTTTGCAGGGGGTAACGGTCGTTCTCACCGTTAGGATCTATGCGGGTGAGCGTATAATCCATCTTAATGCCTCGCGGTTAGCGTTGACGATTAGCGATACTGTTCGTTTCCGGGTTCATACGCTCGCGGCGTGAACGCGCGGGCGTCCAGTCCAGAGCGCCAATACGCACCAGATAAACCAGACCTGCCAGTAACACAAAAATAAAAATTGCAGCTTCCACAAAGCCAATCCAACCGCTTTCACGGATAGAGGTTGACCATGCGAACAGATACAGCGCTTCAACGTCGAAGATAACGAAGAACATGGCTACCAGATAAAACTTGGCAGACAGGCGCAAGCGGGCGGTGCCGACCGAGTCGATACCTGATTCAAACGGCACGTTTTTAGATCTCGCGCGCGCGCGACCACCTAAAAACCAGCCGCCGACGAGCATCAGGCAGCACAGGCCAATGGCGACAATAAGAAAGATAGCGAATGCCCAGTGATGAGCGATGACTTCAGTGGATGTTGACATACTCATTGCTTACTCATCAAAAGTAGCGCCAAATTCTCTGCTCTTTTCGGCAGATGAACGCCACATCGATTCATGGGGAGGAATAAAAAAAACCTTACAATCACTGTGAAAAATCATTTTAGACAGCTAATTGATGGGGTTTTTTACTCCTTTCTATAACCTTTTGTCAACTTTAACAAAAGTTTCCTCACATTATTTTACACAACTCCAACACCATTAACATAAAGTGCTATTTAGACCCATTTCGATCGCGTCATCGGTCATTTTTAATGTTGTTGAATCGTGTCCGTAGTGAAGTAAAAAAATGATACCCGTCTATTTTGACAGGAATTCACACAGATGCCTCCCCCTAAATGGGAGTATTTTCTTGATCTGTGACACGCTTTTGTTAATTCACCATAAAAAACAGCAACAATTTCTCTAGTTTTTTAACATGAAAATGAATAGCGCCTCGAGTGATTGTTTTTTGCACTATTTGTAGGTGATTTTTTTACCTACTGATTTTGTTAAGTTTTGGTATACAAAATGCCATCTCCGACCATTATTTGCATAAAAAAAGAGCCACTGGATGTTTTTTCATCACCAGCGACTCTTTTTTGCACTTACATTTTATAACGATTATTTATGGTACATCACTCAAAGTCGCCTTCGACAATCAGCGAATCGTCTCCCCCTTCAGGGGTAAACTGGTTGTATTGCCAGGGATTTTGATAGGTCTGCATCGACTTAAAGATCACCTGAGCCAGCTCATTTTGTGATGCAGGGTCGCAGCACAGCAAGTACTCCGTTTCCGGCAACGGTGGCAATCCGTCCGCCGCGCCCAGTACGCGTAAATCCGGGCTCATCATTTCTACAGGACGGGCAGTCACGCCCAACCCCGCCTTCACTGCCGCACGAACAGCCGCTAATGTTGAAGCAACATAGGCCAGACGCCACGGGATCTGTGCAGCGTTCAGCGTTGCCAGTACCATATCGCGGAACGGACTCGGATCATCCAGCAGCACCAGCGGCACCGGCTCACCTTTTTGTAAAATATATTCGGCCGCACAATACCAGTGCGTAGGTGAGGTACGCAGATTCAGACACTCAAAATCGCCTGGCCGGTTGGTTGTCACCACCAGATCAACGTCTTGTGACTTCAGCATATCCACCATGTAAGCGTTGCGTTTCACTCTGACATCCAGCGCAAGCTTCGGATAAACCGAACTTATCCGGTTCAGCAGAAAAGGAAGGATAGTATCCGCTGACTCATCAGAAGCGCCAATAGTTAACACTCCCTGAAGATTGTTAAACATCAATGATGAGCATGCCTCATCATTAAAACGCAATATTTTTCTGGCGTAACCCAGCAACTGAATCCCATGCTCGGTCAGTAGTTTGTTACGTCCATGGCGCGCGAACAACTCTTTCCCCACAAGTTGTTCGAGACGTTGCATTTGCTGACTCACCGCAGACTGAGTGCGACATACCGCAGCTGCCGCAGCCGCGAAGGTATTCAGATCGGCAACGGCAACGAAGGTTCTCAGCAGATCGAGATCGAGGTTAATTATCGGACGATTTGCATTTATCATAATTTTTCACTTACTCGCGGGTCATACCGGGTTAATGCTGTGCATTCAGAAACAAACAACTCCATTTGTAATGGGCCTCCCTCGCAGTTTCACCAGGTGTAACCAGGTGAAAATAAGGATGTATTTGCTTTAACAAACGAAACAATTCCCTTTCAGCGCTATATAATACCCGTGACACTCATCGGAATATAGCAACGAGAAAGAGTCATTTTTTTAGCTGTTGGATGATTCTGACTAATGGAAAACATGTAAATTTTGTAAATTTGAAAAATAGTTAACGAACACTAATTTACACATTAAAAACTAACTTTTCAGTATGTTAGAAACTCTTAACTAACATTAGAATTATCGCAAAACACAAGTTGCGTACCATTTCATGGGACTTATCTTAACCTAAAACCACTATATTTATAAGTGTTATCGCGAATTAATCGAAGCAAAAAGGTGATAACTCAGACTGGCAGTTTTCGTATTATTAACGCGTTCAATAAATACTGTTTAAATATTAAATAATAATTAATTAAGAATGCCACCATTCATTAATTATACTTAACAATAGATTCACACCGCGTCGTTGTCAGATCAGGCCGATAACAGTTTGTCAGGCTCAAACCTCAGTATTTTCGAATTGCGCAATACAGCAGATACTCCCGACCGCGCCCCGTTTTGCACATCTCACTATTTTTACCAAAACAAATCACCATACCCTAGCCGCCACATCGAAACATATAACCACAAAATCAAAAATATCAAGATTATAATTCTATATTAATTTCATTATTTAGTTATTAACAGTTAATTATAACATCGCAACTTTCGAAATCTTCTACTAAAGACCCTTCAAAACTCACCGTCGGGGGAGTACATTGTTCTGTGCTGACTTCCACGGCAGGGAGTGGCATTCACAGCTAAAAAGGTCAAGATTCATGTCCCCCATTGAAAAATCCAGCAAATTAGAAAATGTCTGTTATGACATTCGTGGCCCGGTTCTGAAGGAAGCAAAGCGCCTGGAAGAAGAAGGCAATAAAGTTCTGAAACTCAACATCGGCAACCCTGCGCCATTCGGGTTTGAAGCACCAGATGAAATTCTGGTCGATGTGATCCGCAATTTGCCTACCGCACAAGGGTATTGCGATTCAAAAGGTCTTTATTCAGCCCGCAAAGCGATCATGCAGCATTACCAGGCCCGCGGGATGCGCGATGTTACCGTGGAGGACATTTATATCGGTAACGGCGTTTCTGAATTAATCGTTCAGGCGATGCAGGCGTTGCTGAACAGTGGGGACGAAATGCTGGTTCCTGCACCTGATTACCCGCTGTGGACAGCGGCAGTATCGCTCTCTGGCGGTAATGCCGTGCACTACCTGTGTGATGAATCGTCAGACTGGTTCCCGGACCTTGATGATATTCGGGCAAAAATCACCCCGCGCACTCGTGGGATCGTCATCATTAACCCAAACAACCCTACCGGCGCCGTTTACTCTAAAGAGCTGCTGATGGAGATAGTTGAGATTGCTCGCCAGAACAACCTCATTATCTTTGCTGACGAGATTTATGACAAAATTCTCTATGATGATGCCGAGCATCACTCAATTGCGGCAATGGCCCCGGATCTGCTGACTATTACCTTCAATGGCCTGTCAAAAACTTATCGTGTTGCGGGGTTCCGCCAGGGTTGGATGGTACTGAACGGACCGAAGAAACATGCCAAAGGGTATATTGAAGGTCTTGAAATGTTGGCCTCCATGCGTTTATGCGCCAACGTTCCAGCGCAACACGCCATTCAAACCGCGCTGGGTGGATACCAGAGCATCAGCGAATTTATCATGCCAGGCGGACGTTTGTATGAACAGCGCAACCGGGCCTGGGAATTACTTAATGATATTCCGGGCGTCTCCTGCGTGAAGCCACGCGGCGCGCTGTATATGTTCCCGAAAATTGATGCCAAACGCTTCAATATTCACGACGACCAGAAGATGGTTCTCGACTTTCTGCTGCAGGAAAAAGTCCTGCTGGTTCAGGGAACGGCTTTCAACTGGCCGTGGCCGGATCATTTCCGTATCGTCACACTGCCGCGTATTGACGATATCGAAATGTCGCTAAGTAAATTAGAGCGCTTCCTGTCAGGCTATCACCAGTTGTAATTAAACAAAGGCTGTCGGACCAGTATGACGAGTATTTGCATCTGACAGCCTTCTCTGCGCACAATGACTCTTAGGTTGCCATCATATAAGGGTCGTTATGAAGCAGAGCCATTTTTTTGCCCACCTATCCCGTCTGAAGCTCATTAACCGCTGGCCGCTGATGCGCAACGTGCGCACCGAAAACGTGTCTGAACACAGTCTGCAGGTTGCCATGGTTGCTCATGCGCTGGCCGCGATCAAAAACCGTAAATTTGGTGGTCAGGTAAATGCTGAGCGTATTGCCCTGCTGGCGATGTATCACGATGCGTCAGAGGTGTTAACCGGCGATCTCCCTACCCCAGTGAAATATTTCAACTCGCAGATTGCTCAGGAATATAAAGCAATAGAGAAAATTGCCCAGCAAAAACTGGTCGATATGGTTCCCGACGAGTTGCGGGATATTTTTGCACCACTCATTGATGAACATGCCTTAAGTGAAGAAGAAAGATCGATTGTTAAACAGGCAGATGCCCTGTGCGCGTATCTGAAGTGCCTGGAGGAACTCTCCGCCGGTAACAACGAATTTCTGCTGGCGAAAACGCGTCTGGAAAAAACGCTGGAGTCACGACGCAGCGAAGAGATGGACTACTTTATGGACGTGTTCGTCCCAAGCTTTCACCTCTCATTAGATGAAATCAGTCAGGATTCACCGCTTTAAGCGATTTTGCCGGATGGCGGCTAACGCCTTATCCGGCCTACAGGTAGCGTGATATCCGTAGGCCTGATAAGCGCATCGCCATCAGGCGTTTACTGCGGCGGTCAAAACGGGAACAGCATCGGGATCATCACCACGCACACTGCCATGACAATCACCGTAAACGGTACGCCAATCTTCACGAAGTCGCTAAAGCTGTAGTTACCCGGCCCCAACACCAGCGTGTTAACAGGTGAAGACACCGGTGTCATAAAGGCGGCAGAAGCCGCCATCGCAATCACCATCGCAAAAGGATACGGCGAAACGCCCATCGACTTTGCCGCCGCCAGCGCAATCGGCGCCATCAGCACCGCTGTTGCGGTATTCGAGATAAATAAACCAATGGTCGCACACAGGACAAACAGACAACCCAGCATCATGTACGGGCCATATCCCCCACCGACGTCCATGAGTCCTTTTACCACCAGATCGACACCGCCGGTCTTTTGTAAAGCCAGCGCAAAAGGCATCATCCCGACGATCAAGATAATGCTTGGCCAGTGGATCGCCTTATAGGCGCTCTCTGCATCAATACACCGGAATTTCCCCATCAGCAGGCAGGCGATAATTGCGGCCACCGTATTGGGTATTTCATCCGTCAGCATTAACGCAACCATCAGAACCAGGCAGAAAATCGCGTGCGGTGCCTGGCTGTGCGCCGGAGACGCTTCACTGACTTCGACCGGCATGTTCAACACCACAAAGTCGCGGCCTTTTTTACCCAACGATGTGATAAGTTTCCAGTTACCCACGACCAGAATGATATCGCCCATCAGCAACGGTTCATCCACTACCGCGCCGTCCATCGCCGTACCATCACGCTTCACCCCGACGACATTCAGGCCGTAACGCGTACGAAACGCGATTTCCCTTACCGTTTTACCGATTAATTCTGATTCCGGGATCAACGAAATCTCAGCCATCCCCACATCAAGCGCCTGTTCGGAAAAATACTCGCCGCGCAGCACCATCGGCTCCAGCAATTGTTCACTGCAGAATTCGCGCAGATCGACATCAGCGGCGGACATATCAATGAGCAAAACGTCACGGGCACGGAACTCAGAGACCCCATTAACGTCCACAATTACGCGCCGAAAGCGACGCCAGCGCTCAACACCAATCACGTTCGCCCCGTAGCGCTCACGCAGCTTCAGGTCGTCAAGACGCTGGCCAATCATCGGCGAGCCGGGACGAATAGCCAGGCGGCGGGCGCGCCCCGTCAGACGATACTCTTTGATAAGATCGCGAAAGGTCCGGCGTTTCCAGCCATCCCCCTGTTGCCCGGAGTCCTCACCTTTGAGCATAAAACGCATCAGCAGCATGTAAATGATGCCGAGCACCAGAACAACCAGCCCAAGCGGGGTCACGCTGAAAAAGCTGAAACCGTTGAGTCCCTCGCGCAGTAACTCACTGTTGACGACCAGGTTGGGCGGCGTCGCCACCAGCGTCATCATGCCGCTGATAAGCCCCGCGAAGCTAAGCGGCATCATCAGACGCGAGGGCGAGGTTTGCATGCGCATAGATACGCTTAAAACAACAGGAATAAAAATCGCGACTACGCCGGTGGAACTCATAAAGGCACCGAGCCCGGCGACGGTGATCATCAGCAAAACCAGCATTTTGACTTCACTACTGCCGGCCACCTTCACCAGCCATGCCCCCATCACCGTTGCCACCCCGGTACGCACCAGGCCGTCACCAATGATAAATAAAGCCGCAATCAAAATAACGTTAGGATCGCTGAAACCCGAAAAAGCCTCTGAGATGCTCAGTGTTCCACTCAGAACAAAGGCAATGATGACCAACAGAGCAACTGCATCCATACGCACTCTGCCAGTGGCAAACAAAACGACGGCAATCGCCAGCAATGAGAGAACCCATATCAATTCACCGTTCACAACATATCCTTGTTAAATGAGAGGGATGAGTCGATTCTGCCATAAAAAAGCCCCAACAATCTGGGGCTAAATCATGATCAGGTATTTCTTACTACGACCACATTTCCGTTGGGTTGCTTGGTCACGGAAATCTGTTCCAGACTGGTCAACGAAAAGTCGACCTCATCCAGACGCGGCGTGTCCGCAGGCGCATTGACCGCGATCACATGACACCCAGCCGCCAGTCCTGAAAGCACACCAGCGGGCGCATCTTCAACCACGGTACACTCTTGCGGTGCGAGACCCAGCAGTTGAGCGCCTAACAGATAAGCGTCTGGTTCTGGTTTCCCTCTTTTTACCCGTTCGGCGGTGACAAACACTTCAGGCGCGGGAAGCCCCGCGACACGATGGCGCGCTCGTGCGACTGGCATAGAACCGGAGGTCACAATCGCCCACGGAATACCCGCTTTATTGAGGTGGTTGAGCAACTCAACAGCCCCCGGCAGCGCGGTGATCCCAGCGGTTTCCGTCGCTTCGATCTGCTCAAGACGGGTGAACTCCGCAGCGATCTCAGCCTCAGATTTGCCCACCATAAAGTGTCGCAGAGAGGTAATGGCCTGCTTGCCATGAATAAAGCCGAGCACCTCGTCGTGATCGAGGCCAAAACGATCGGCCCAGTTGCACCACGCGCGTTCTACTGCGGGTAAGGAATCGACCAGCGTTCCATCCAGATCAAACAGAAAACCTTTGCACTGCACGCTCGCCCCCTCAGGCATTAATGATTTGGTTAATTTCATTCGCGCTCAGGTGATACTGGCGCGGGCAAGAGTGCCAGACGTTCAACATACGCTGATATTTTTCCCACATCGGGGTCTGGGCGTTGAAGCCATGCGTACCCGCATCAAAGTGGGTATAGCGACCTTCCACATTGACCATAAAGCGAACGTATCCGAGGAAACGGGCTTCCGTTGCGGCGTCAAAACCGAGGAAGGTCACGCGGCGTTCATCAATGGCCTGTGCATCCTTAAGATTAGTCCAGGACACATGTAATGCGTGATACATCTCCATAATATCGATAATCGTACGGCAGGTTTCTTCCGTCAGCTCACCAAACTCACGATCCAGCTCGCGCATCTGCAAACCGTAACCGCGTTCAATAATCGTCTGCAAACGACGATAACGCTCGGCGTTAGTGGGATCGAGCATAGTCATCATTTTGTACTGATTCGACAAAATCAGACGTTGAGCGTTGGTCATTTCCATTTGGGACTCCTGTATCACTACTACTGCGATGAAAAAAAAGAAGGCATCTTGTGCCTTCTTTTATATGCGTAATCAGGGGTCAATTACAAATCATCGAGGAAAGTTTTATCCAGTTGTTTGAAGGCACGCTTAAGCGTGTCAGCCAGCGCCTGGTAATCAGGCTTCCCTTCAACCGGCGATAACGCCTGTCCGGCTTCTTGTAATTTCCCCCGAACTTCGTAGAACCAGTTGAGAATTGAAGGCGGCAGCGGTGTCACGGAACGTTTACCCAACCACCACATGCCCTGCATTGGCAGGCTCAGCGCAAATAGCGCCGTTGCCACAGCCGGTCCCAACTGACCACCCAACGCAATTTGCCAGCATAACGTGAAGACGGCGATAGGCGGCATAAAACGGATTGCGTAACGTGTCATACGGATCACGCGGTTCTCTACAAACACGGGCGCGAGGCGCTTTTCCATTGGCCACGTCTTCGCGTAGTGCTGCCCCCGGCGGAACAAGCTAAAAAAATTGACGGAACGATTATCCGGTGTCGACATGGCGGTTACCTCAACTTCACATATAAAAATTAAAAAATTTGTGCAAAACAACAACTACAAAGGACATCGTTCAAAACATTTTGTCTTTGATACCCACATTCAGGTATCCTGTGCCGGCCTGTAAGGCCTTTAGTCCAAAATCATTGAGTCGTCAAATTGACACATAGTATGCCATTGGCTGAAAAATACGCAAAATGACATAGACTCAAAGGTATTTATTCCATCGTGCCCAAAAAGACCCTGGCGCATGATGTTAATCATAAACGTCGGTGTCATCATGCGCTACGCTCTATGACTCCCTGACGTTTTTTTAGCCACGTATCATAAATAGGTACTTCCATGTCGAGTAAGTTAGTACTGGTTCTGAACTGCGGTAGCTCCTCACTGAAATTTGCCATCATCGATGCAGTAAACGGTGAAGAATACCTTTCTGGTTTAGCCGAATGTTTCCATCTCCCAGAAGCACGTATCAAATGGAAAATGGATGGCGGTAAACAAGAAGCGGCTTTAGGTGCAGGCGCCGCTCACAGTGAAGCGCTGAATTTTATCGTTAATACTATTCTGGCACAAAAACCAGAACTGTCTGCTCAGCTGACTGCGATTGGTCACCGTGTTGTTCACGGCGGCGAAAAATACACCGGCTCTGTAGTTATCGACGATTCCGTTATTCAGGGTATCAAAGATGCAGCCTCTTTTGCACCGTTGCACAACCCTGCACACCTGATCGGTATCGCTGAAGCGCTGAAATCCTTCCCGAATCTGAAAGACAAAAACGTGGCCGTATTCGACACCGCGTTCCATCAGACTATGCCGGAAGAATCTTACCTCTATGCCCTGCCGTACAGCCTGTACAAAGAGCATGGCGTTCGTCGTTACGGCGCGCACGGTACCAGCCACTTCTTCGTGACTCAGGAAGCGGCAAAAATGCTGAACAAACCGGTTGATGAACTGAACATCATCACTTGCCACCTGGGCAACGGCGGTTCTGTTTCTGCAATCCGTAACGGTAAATGTGTTGATACTTCCATGGGTCTGACCCCGCTGGAAGGTCTGGTGATGGGTACGCGTTCCGGTGACATCGACCCGGCGATCATCTTCCACCTGCACGACACCCTGGGCATGAGTGTTGACCAGATCAACAAAATGCTGACCAAAGAGTCTGGCCTGCTGGGTCTGACTGAAGTCACCAGCGACTGCCGTTATGTTGAAGACAACTACACCACCAAAGAAGACGCTAAACGTGCAATGGACGTTTACTGCCACCGTCTGGCGAAATACATCGGTTCCTACACCGCGCTGATGGATGGTCGTCTGGATGCGGTTGTCTTCACCGGTGGCATTGGTGAAAACGCCGCGATGGTTCGTGAACTGTCTCTGGGCAAACTGGGCGTTCTGGGCTTCGAAGTTGACCACGAACGTAACCTGGCCGCACGTTTCGGCAAATCTGGTTTCATCAACAAAGAAGGTACCCGTCCTGCGGTGGTTATCCCAACCAACGAAGAACTGGTTATCGCGCAAGACGCGAGCCGTCTGACTGCCTGATTTCACACCGCCAGCCTAGCTGGCGGTGCTGTTTTGTAACCCGTCTAAATTGGCGGTAACGAAAGAGGATAAACCGTGTCCCGTATTATTATGCTGATCCCTACCGGAACCAGCGTCGGCCTGACCAGCGTCAGCCTTGGCGTGATCCGTGCTATGGAACGCAAAGGCGTTCGTCTGAGCGTCTTTAAGCCTATCGCTCAGCCTCGTGCCGGTGGCGATGCGCCTGACCAGACTACCAGCATCGTGCGTGCTAACTCTTCTCTGCCAGCCGCTGAGCCGCTGAAGATGAGCCACGTTGAATCTCTGCTGTCCAGCAATCAGAAAGATGTGCTGATGGAAGAGATTATCGCGAACTATCACGCGAACACTAAAGACGCTGAAGTTGTACTGGTTGAAGGCCTGGTCCCAACCCGTAAACATCAGTTCGCGCAGTCTCTGAACTACGAAATCGCGAAAACGCTGAACGCGGAAATCGTCTTCGTCATGTCTCAGGGTACCGATACCCCGGAACAGCTGAACGAGCGTATTGAACTGACTCGCAGCAGCTTCGGCGGCGCGAAAAACACCAACATCACCGGCGTAATCGTTAACAAACTGAACGCACCGGTTGATGAGCAGGGCCGTACTCGCCCGGATCTGTCTGAGATTTTCGACGACTCTTCCAAAGCGAAAGTGATCAAAGTTGATCCGGCTAAACTGCAGGAGTCCAGCCCGCTGCCGGTTCTGGGCGCGGTGCCGTGGAGCTTCGATCTGATCGCCACCCGTGCAATCGATATGGCGCGTCACCTGAACGCCACCATCGTGAACGAAGGCGATATCAATACCCGTCGCGTGAAGTCTGTGACTTTCTGCGCACGCAGCATTCCGCACATGTTGGAACACTTCCGCGCAGGTTCTCTGCTGGTAACTTCCGCTGACCGTCCGGACGTGCTGGTTGCAGCATGCCTGGCGGCCATGAACGGCGTGGAAATCGGCGCCCTGCTGCTGACTGGCGGCTATGAAATGGACGCGCGCATCACTAAGCTGTGCGAACGTGCATTCGAAACCGGCCTGCCGGTATTCATGGTCAACACCAATACCTGGCAGACCTCTCTGAGCCTGCAGAGCTTCAACCTGGAAGTTCCGGTTGACGATCACGAGCGTATTGAGAAAGTTCAGGAATACGTTGCTAACTACATCAACGCCGACTGGGTTGAATCTCTGACCGCAACGTCTGAGCGCAGCCGTCGTCTGTCTCCACCAGCGTTCCGCTACCAGTTGACCGAACTGGCGCGTAAAGCGGGCAAACGCGTTGTTCTGCCGGAAGGCGACGAACCGCGTACCGTTAAAGCGGCCGCTATCTGTGCTGAACGCGGTATCGCAACCTGCGTACTGTTGGGTAACCCGGATGAGATCACCCGCGTTGCGGCGTCTCAGGGCGTTGAGCTGGGCGCTGGCGTTGAAATCGTTGACCCGGATGTGGTTCGCGAAAGCTACGTTGCACGCCTGGTCGAACTGCGTAAAAACAAAGGTATGACCGAAACCGTTGCCCGCGAACAGCTGGAAGACAACGTGGTTCTCGGTACCCTGATGCTGGAACAGGACGACGTTGACGGACTGGTTTCTGGTGCCGTTCACACTACCGCGAATACCATTCGTCCACCGCTGCAGCTAATCAAAACTGCACCGGGCAGTTCTCTGGTATCCTCCGTGTTCTTCATGCTGCTGCCGGATCAGGTTTACGTCTACGGCGACTGCGCGATCAACCCGGATCCAACCGCAGAGCAGCTGGCAGAAATCGCGATTCAGTCCGCTGATTCCGCAACTGCTTTCGGTATCGAACCGCGCGTTGCGATGCTCTCCTACTCCACCGGTACCTCTGGTGCAGGTAGCGACGTAGAGAAAGTACGTGAAGCGACTCGTCTGGCACAGGAAAAACGTCCTGACCTGATGATCGACGGCCCGCTGCAGTATGACGCCGCCGTTATGGCTGATGTAGCAAAATCCAAAGCGCCGAACTCTCCGGTTGCCGGTCGCGCTACCGTGTTCATCTTCCCGGATCTGAACACCGGTAACACCACCTACAAAGCGGTACAGCGTTCTGCCGACCTGATCTCCATCGGGCCGATGCTGCAGGGTATGCGCAAGCCGGTGAACGACCTGTCTCGTGGCGCGCTGGTAGACGATATCGTCTACACCATCGCTCTGACCGCGATCCAGTCTTCCCAGCAGCAGCAGTAATTTGCTGCGTGTGCCGGATGCTTTATCCGGCAACACATCCTGCTTATCAAACCGGAAATAGCTAATATTTCCGGTTTTTTTATATCTGTTTTTCCCATTTGCATAATCTGAAACATTTATCAGGATGCGCTGCATCAATGAATAACTATTCTCCTGTTTGCATACTTACCCTCTTTTGCATTGCAACAGGGATAGTCTTTCATGTCAGCAGTAACAGAAACACGGCCAGCCAAAAAGTGGGCGATGCCCGACACGCTGGTGATAATTTTTTTCGTCGCCATTTTAACCAGTCTGGCAACCTGGGTTGTTCCCGTCGGGATGTTCGACAGTCAGGAAGTGCAGTATCAGGTTGATGGGCAAACCAAGACCCGCAAGGTTGTTGATCCCCACTCATTCCGTATTCTGACCAATGAAGCCGGTGAAGAGCAGTATCACCCGGTTAAGTTCTTTACCACCGGTGACGAAAGTCCTGGTCTGATGAACTTCCCGTTTGAAGGGTTAACCTCCGGCTCTAAATTCGGTACTGCCGTTGGCATCATTATGTTTATGCTGGTGATTGGCGGCGCGTTTGGCATCGTGATGCGCACCGGAACCATTGATAACGGCATCCTGGCGCTCATCCGCCATACCCGGGGTAACGAGGTCTTGTTTATCCCGGTGCTGTTTATTCTCTTCTCATTGGGTGGCGCGGTATTTGGCATGGGGGAAGAGGCTGTCGCCTTTGCCATTATCATCGCGCCGCTGATGGTACGCTTAGGTTACGACAGTATCACCACCGTGCTGGTGACCTACATTGCCACCCAAATTGGCTTTGCCAGTTCGTGGATGAACCCATTCTGTGTGGTTGTCGCACAGGGTATTGCCGGTGTCCCTGTGCTCTCGGGTTCGGGTCTGCGCATCGTGGTGTGGGTTGTGGCGACGATGATCGGCTTGACGTTCACGCTGGCCTACGCGGCGCGCATCAAAAAGAATCCGCTGCTGTCACGCGTGCATGAATCAGACCGCTTCTTCCGCGAACAGCAGGATGAGGTCATTGAGCGCCGCTTCACGCTCGGCGACTGGCTGGTACTGATGGTGCTGACGGGAGTGATCGTGTGGGTCATTTGGGGCGTTATCGTCCACGCGTGGTTTATCCCGGAGATTGCCAGCCAGTTCTTCACTATGGGGTTGGTGATTGGCATTATTGGCGTCGTCTTTCGGCTCAACGGCATGACGGTTAACATCATGGCGTCCTCATTTACTGAGGGTGCGCGTATGATGATTGCCCCTGCCCTGCTAGTGGGTTTTGCCAAGGGGATATTGCTGCTGGTAGGCAATGGTGAAGCGGGCGATGCCAGCGTACTGAATACCCTGCTGCACAGCATCGCCAACGGCATTAGCGGTCTGGATAACGCCATTGCGGCGTGGTTTATGCTGCTGTTCCAGGCGGTATTTAATTTCTTCGTTACCTCCGGCTCCGGTCAGGCTGCGTTGACCATGCCGCTGCTGGCACCGTTGGGCGATCTGGTTGGCGTCAACCGTCAGGTCACCGTTCTGGCATTCCAGTTTGGTGACGGATTCAGTCATATTATCTATCCTACGTCGGCATCACTGATGGCAACGTTAGGCGTTTGTCGGGTGGATTTTCGTAACTGGCTGAAGGTAGGCGCCACGCTGTTGGGACTGCTGTTTATTATGTCCAGCGTGGTGGTGATTGGCGCGCAGATAATGGGCTACCATTAAACAACAAGGCCGGATAATGCGCATCAGCGGCTTATCCGGCCTACAACGACGCCCGATCCCGTCACCCAGGATCGGCGGTGCTGAATTTACTCAGCTTCTTCGTGTTTTTCGGCTTTCGCACTTTCATTCTTGGCGTTGCGGGTCATCCACAGCGCCAGTGCCTTCAGTGAGTCCGGTGTAAATTCATCACAGCGCGCGGTAATTTCTTCCGGCGTCAGCCAGCACACTTCACTAATTTCTTCTTCCTGCAGCGCAAACGGTCCGTGAGAAACGCAGCTAAACAGCCCGCCCCAGACGCGACAGTTCTGGTCTTCAAAATAAAACTGACCGTGCTCGGCAAACGGGACACCGGCAATGCCCAATTCTTCTTCAGCTTCACGACGCGCGGAGTCCAGAAGCTGCTCATCAGCCTGAACAACCCCCCCCGCGGTAGCATCCAGCATACCGGGCATAAAGTCCTTTGTCTCAGTGCGACGCTGAACCAGAATTTTACCCATACCATCGTGTACAACGATATACGTTGCACGGTGGCGCAAGCATTGTGCCCGCATTTGTTCCCGGCTGGATTGTGCGATGACTTCATTGTCTTCATTCACAATATCCACCCATTCAGTACTTGCCAAACGACGCTGTTCCACCATCAGGAAACCTTCTTTTTTCTAGCGCTCTTACGGCGCGTTTACGTTTGTGGGGTAACTTACGGATTAATCTCGACCTGCGCAATAATACTTTGATCATTGAGTGCCATCACGCTGAGAACATTATCATCCAGAATCCCGTAGCTTGCCGTAAATCCCCCTTTCGGGATGCTTACCGAACCGGGGTTAAACTGGTAGATATCCCCACGTCGCTCTGCCACCGGCAGATGCGTATGTCCATAAACCAGCACATCGCCGGCGTTGAGCGGTGGTAAGTTATCCGGACCAAAAAGATGTCCGTGCGTCAGAAAGAGTCGCTGGCTGTCAGTCAGAATTTGCTGCCATGGCGCGGTTATTGGAAAATGCAGAAGCATCTGATCCACTTCGCTGTCGCAATTACCACGTACCGCAATTATCCGCGACGCCTGCTCATTCAAACGCTCGGCGACCTGCGCTGGCGCGTAGCCCTCTGGCAGCGCATTACGCGGCCCATGGTTCAATACATCGCCCAGTATCACCAGCCATTGCGCACCGCTTTGGGCAAACCGTTCAAGTACGCATTCCGTAGCCGGCAACGAACCATGAATGTCCGATGCGAACATCAGTTTCATCACTCACCCCTCGTTGAAAAATACCTTTCAATGATACTGGATTACGTCCCTACTTTCAGCAGGAACGCTTCGCTGAAAGCGCGATAAAACGTTGTACCGAAGCGCGTTGCCACTGGAAGGTGGCATACTCTGCGAGCTGTTCTGGTACATCATCGCCATTCAGAACCAGTCGATTAAGCATTAGCGCTAAATCGCTGTCTGCGATACACCATTCACCAAACAAATTCTGCTTACCGTGCGCCAGTAAACTGCCCGCCGTGGCAAACAATTTTTCCGCACTGGCCCTTCCTGCTTCCGTCAACGGACCTTTCTTCACGCCAGCAAAAACCACATCCGTCGAACGCTCTTCCCGGATAGGCATCAGATCGCTACGGAGCCAAGCCTGAACCTGGCGGGCGCGAGCCCGTTTTTGTAGATCGTGCGGATAAATGCGCTCCCATTGTGGTGGAGCGAAACGCTCTTCCAGGAACTCGGCAATCGCCGAGGATTCACTCAGTTCAAAACCGTCAATGTCAAGAACCGGTACGCGCCGCGTCAGCGCATACCCTTGCCATGAAGGTTGCAAGTGTTCGCCACTATTGAGGTTGACAGTTTTCAGCGTAAAAGGCAGCCCTTTCTCTTGCAGAGCGACATAAACAGACAGTACATAAGGGGAGAAAAAGTTGGCATCTGACCACAGCGTAATTGCAGGTTTGCTCATAATGTCCTCTGAAGTGTATTGGCTTTCTTTCAAAATATAGAGTCTTTCTCTCGCTGTCACTTGATGAAAACTCACACACGTCGGCAGCTTCTATACTTGTAGTGACCCGGTTCATGACAAAACGGACGCTGAAAATGATCGACCTTTACTACACTCCATCGCCAAACGGGCACAAAATCACACTGTTTCTCGAAGAGGCGCAGTTAAAATACCGTCTGATTCATGTAGATATCAGCAGAGGCAGCCAGTTCCGCCCTGACTTTTTGCTGATTTCACCGAATAATAAAATTCCGGCCATCATCGACTGCGCCCCGGAGGATGGCGGAAAACCCATTAGCCTGTTTGAGTCTGGCGAGATTTTACTCTACCTGGCGGAAAAGAGCGGTAAGCTACTCAGCGGCGAATTACGCGAGCGCCACACCACGCTGCAGTGGCTCTTCTGGCAGGTTAGCGGACTTGGGCCAATGCTGGGACAAAATCATCACTTCAGCCACTTCGCACCGCAGACTATCCCCTACGCCATTGAACGGTATCAGGTGGAAACCCAGCGACTGTACAACGTCATGAATAAACGCCTGGAAATATCACCCTGGCTGGGTGGCGATCATTACAGCATTGCCGACATTGCCTGCTGGCCGTGGATTAATCTCCACCAGCGCCAGCGTATCGACCTCGACAACTATCCGGCGGTCAATAACTGGTACGAACGTATCCGTACTCGTCCCGCAACAGAACGGGCGATGCAGCAAGCGCAGAGCGAGAAAAGTTAACGCGATTCGGTTCTCGTGTATCATGAAAAGGTTCATACATGGAGGAAACCTGCAATGTCACAACCTGACGCAATTATTCGTATAAAAAACCTTCGTCTGCGCACTTTTATCGGCATTAAAGAAGAAGAGATTCTGAACCGACAGGATATCGTCATCAATATTGCCATCCACTATCCAGCAGACAAAGCCCGGACCAGTGAAGATATCAACGATGCGCTGAATTATCGCACCATCACCAAGAGCATCATTTCGCACGTTGAGAGTAACCGCTTCTCATTGTTGGAAAAATTAACGCAAGATGTGCTCGATATCGCACGCGAACATCACTGGGTCACTTATGCTGAAGTGGAGATCGATAAACTTCACGCATTGCGTTACGCCGACTCCGTTTCCATGACATTGAGCTGGCAGCGCTAAACGTAACCCGGGAGGCGACATGCAGATTCTGATTACCGGCGGTACTGGCCTGATTGGACGTCATTTGATCCCCCGCCTGCTGGAACTGGGGCATCAGATTACCGTAGTGACACGTACTCCTGATAAGGCTCGTCAGATTCTGGACTCCCGGGTCACGCTTTGGAAAGGGCTGGAAGAGCAGCAAAACCTCGATGGCGTTGATGCTGTCATCAATCTTGCCGGAGAGCCTATCGCCGACAAACGCTGGAGCGCTGAGCAAAAAGAGCGTTTGTGCCAGAGCCGCTGGGGGATTACGCAGAAACTGGTCGATTTAATCAAGGTCAGCAACACGCCGCCTGCCGTACTCATCTCTGGTTCCGCTACGGGATACTACGGCGATCTGGGTGAAGTCGTTGTGACGGAAGAAGAACCGCCACATAATGAATTCACCCATAAGTTGTGCGCCCGCTGGGAACAGATCGCCAGCGCTGCGCAAAGCGACAAAACCCGCGTATGTTTGCTACGTACTGGCGTTGTATTGGCCTCTACAGGCGGGATCCTCGTAAAGATGGTTCCACCGTTTCGTCTGGGGCTTGGCGGTCCTATCGGCAATGGGCGTCAATACCTGGCCTGGATCCATATTGACGATATGGTCAACGGGATTATCTGGCTGCTGGATAACGATCTGCGCGGTCCCTTCAATATGGTTTCGCCATACCCGGTTCGCAATGAACAGTTCGCCCATGCGCTGGGTCATGCCCTAAACCGCCCGGCGATCCTGCGCGTTCCGGCAGCCGCTATGCGGCTGCTGATGGGCGAATCCTCGGTGCTGGTCCTCGGGGGGCAGCGCGCGTTGCCCAAGCGACTGGAGGGGGCAGGTTTTGCGTTTCGTTGGTACGATTTGGAAGAAGCGCTGGCCGATGTCATCCGATAATGTCTGATATCCCTTCACTGTTGCCATTGTGGTGGTATGGTTAAAAAACCAAATACCACAATGGCGACGTTATGGCGATAATATCAACACCCCGACTTACTCTCTCTTTATACCAACTCGCTGACTGGCCTTTTTTCCAGCGGCTACGAGAAAATCCGGACGTCATGCGTTTCATGGGTGATATCGCCCCAACCAAAGATACTCGCCTGCTCTTCGCCAGACGCCTTTCCGCTCGACATACCTTTGTTATCCGGGAGCACAACAACACGGCGCAACTGGGCGATATTGGCTTACAGATAAGCCATCTTTATCCTCAGGAAGCTGATATTGGCTATGCCATCACGCCGCGGGCGCAGGGAAAAGGGATTGCCAGCGAAGCCGTACGTGCCGTGTGCGATTATGCCTTTCAACAGGCTGGCGTAACGGCGATAAATGCCTATGTATTAGCCGGAAATACCGGGTCGATACGCATTCTGGAAAAAACAGGATTTATACGCACTCAGGTGCTTGAAAAAGCCTATGAAGTGAACGGCATAGCGTATGACGACTGGGTTTATCGTCTGGAGTACAGCGCGTTAAAGCGGTAGGCCCGGAAAGCGTAACGCCTCCGGGCAACTCACTTATTTCAGCGAGCCCTTGAGAAATTGCTGCAAACGCGGGCTTTGCGGATTACCGAATACCTGCTCCGGGTCGCCCTCTTCCTCAATTTTCCCCTGATGCAGGAAAATCACGTGCGTGGAGACATGTCGAGCGAATCCCATTTCGTGGGTCACGACCACCATGGTTTTACCCTCTTCGGCCAGCTGTTGCATAATACGCAACACCTCGCCCACAAGTTCTGGGTCAAGCGCCGATGTGGGTTCATCAAACAGCAACACTTCCGGTTCCATCGCCAACGCACGCGCAATAGAGACGCGCTGCTGCTGACCACCGGACAGATGTACCGGATATTTGCCCTGCGCGCGCTCATCAATACCGACTTTGGCCAGATACTTCACCGCACGTTCGCGGGCTTCCTGCTTGCTCAGCCCCAGCACCTGAATCGGCGCTTCCATCACGTTTTCCAGCACCGTCATGTGGCTCCACAGGTTGAAGTGCTGAAAGACCATCGTCAGTCGCGTGCGTAGCAGACGCAGCTGATTTTTATCTGCAACCTTCAACTGACCGTCTTTGTCGCGCACCAGGCCAATATTCTGACCGCTAACCACAATCGTTCCGGCACTCGGCTTTTCCAGAAAGTTAATGCAGCGCAGGAAGGTACTTTTACCCGAACCTGACGAACCAATAATACTGATAACATCACCCGCACTGGCCTGCAGCGATACCCCTTTCAGCACTTCATGTTCGCCGTAGTGCTTATGTAAATCGATAACGTTTAATTTATTTTCAGACATCGTGTTACTCGAATCATTTAGAGGATACATGCTGCAACCAGCGTTTTTCCGCTTTACGGAACAGGCTAATCAGGACATACGAAATAATCAAATACAGTACGGCGGCAATACCGAAGGCGGTAAACGGCTGATACGTTGCCGAGTTGATATCGCGGGCGATCTTCAACAAATCAGGCACCGTGGCAGTAAATGCCAGCGCCGTGGAGTGCAGCATTAAAATGACTTCATTGCTGTAAGCCGGCAGCGCAATACGCAGCGCGGAAGGCAAAATAATGCAGCGATACAGTTTGAATGACGAGAAACCGTATGCGCGCGCGGCTTCAATCTCACCATGGGGTACGGAACGAATAGCCCCGGCGAAAATCTCCGTCGTGTAGGCACAGGTATTCAGCGTCAATGCCAGCACGGTACAATTCAGCCCACTGCGGAAAAATGCGTTAAGGAAGTCCGTTCCTTTGACGATCTCCAGCGTATACATCCCGGAATAGAACACCAGAAGTTGAACGTACAGCGGCGTGCCACGAAAAATATAGGTGAACAGCCAGATGGGAAACTGGATAAATTTATTACTGGAAACGCGACCAATCGCCAAAAACAGCGCCAGTATCCCGCCCATCACCACCGACGAAATCAGCAGCCAGAGAGTGATAGCAACGCCAGTGTAGCGATATCCGTCAGTCCACAGCAGGGACTTCCAGTATTCCTGAATAATCTCAATCACAGGTCAGCCCTCTTCACACCCACGGAGTAGCGGCGCTCAAGGTACAGCAGCACACCATTAGACACGGTGGTAAACACCAGATAGATGACCCCGCACACCACGGCAAAATAGAACGGCTCCCAGGTACTCTTCCCGGCAAGCTGAGTGGCTTTCACTACGTCTTCAAGTCCAAGCAGTGACACCAGCGCCGTGGCCTTAAGAATGACCTGCCAGTTGTTGCCTATTCCCGGTAAGGCATAGCGCATCATCGCCGGGAACATAATGCGGCGAAATATTTGTGAGCTGGTAAAACCGAATGCCGTCGCGGCCTCAATATGACCTTTTGGCACAGCCATGAACGCACCACGGAACGTTTCGGTAAAATAGGCGCCGTAGATAAACCCAAGCGTAATTATACCCGCGACCATCGGATCGATATCAATCTGGCCGATACCGATGGCATCGGTAATGGTATTCAGCGCAATTTGTAACCCGTAGAAAATGAGCAGCATTAAGACGAGATCGGGAACCCCGCGGATAAGCGTTGTGTACCCTTCGAAAATAAGCCCCATTGCCCGGCTTTGCGACAGCTTAGCTGCCGCGCCGACAAGACCTATCAGAACCGCCAGTACCACCGAGCTGAGTGCCAGCTCAAGCGTAACAATTGCGCCCTGTAAAATAACACCTGAAAAGCCATACAACATGCTGCCTGTCCTGTCGTGTGTGGTGGAGTAGTAAGCCTCTTTTGATTTCAGACTAACCGTTAAATGCCGGATGGCGGCTTTGCCTTATCCGGCCTACAAAATCACCGTAGGCCTGATAAGCGCAGCGCCATCAGGCATAAATTCAACGCGTCAAAAATCTACGGGCTTTATCAGCACCTGCGGTGATTAACCGCCGTAAACATCAAAATCGAAATACTTTTTCGCCAGCTTCTCGTAAGTCCCGTCAGCGCGCATTTCAGCAAAGGCTTTGTTCAGCGCTTCGCGCAGCTCGTTATCGTCTTTGCGCAGCCCCATACCGGTACCCACGCCGAATAACTTCTCGTCTTTCACAGACGGGCCGCCGAATTTGTAATCTTTACCGACCGGCTGTTTCAGGAAGCCTTCGCTGGCCGCGACTTCATCCTGGAATGCGGCGTCAATACGCCCGGCAGTCAGGTCAGAATAGATATTGTCTTGTCCCTGATAGGAGACAATTTCAATGCCTTTTGGCGCCCAGTGCTCGTTACCGAACGTTTCCTGAGTCGTGCCCTGCAGCACGCCGACACGTTTACCTTTCAGCGACTCAATAGTCGGCTGAATAGCAGAATCTTTAGCGACAACCAGACGCGAGTCGGCTGCATAAAGCTTGTCGGTAAAGGCAATTTCCTGCTGACGTTTTTCAGTAATGGAAAGCGAGGACATGATCGCATCGATTTTTTTCGCTTTTAGCGAAGGGATCAGCGCGTCCAGCGGGTTTTCCACGAAGGTACATTGCGTATTGATACGTTTGCACAGCTCTTTAGCCAGATCGATATCAAAACCGACTAATTCACCCTGCGCATTTTTCGATTCGAACGGCGCATAAGTAGGATCGGTACCGATACGAATTTTTTGCGGAATGGCGGCAAATGCTGCGGTAGCACTGGAGAAAGCCAGAACCAGAGAAAGAGACAACACCAGTTTTTTCATAACTATCCTCAACAGACTGTCTTTTATAGGGGATCTTTACAGGACCAGGTGCAGTTATCGTGCCATTAATCAGGCCGACAAGGCAAAGCATTCTACCCTGTCGGCGGTATTTATTTGCATGAAAAGCGCTTAAGTATGCACTCATGCTTATTAAGCCAACGACAAAAGCACCAAAAAAGTGCACTGAATGTATTATGCACCGTAATGGTTACCCGCAATGGTGCAGTCAATTCCCCGCTGCGGCGTATTAATCGCCGTAGACATTGAAGTTAAAATACTTACTCGCCATTTTGTCGTAAGTGCCGTCTTTGCGCAGTTCACCCAGCGCTTTATCAAAAGCGGCTTTCAGCTCGGTGTCATCTTTGCGCAAACCAATCCCGGTTCCGTCGCCAAAGTATTTTTTATCTTTTACCGAAGGACCTGCAAAGTCGTAGTCTTTACCGGCAGGCTGCTTCAGGAAGCCTTCGCTGGCCGCGACTTCATCCTGCAACGCCGCGTCGAGACGACCCGCCGTCAGGTCAGAATAAATGAGATCCTGGTTCGCATAGGCCACCACATCCACGCCTTTGCTACGCCAGTTGTCATTGGCATAGGCTTCCTGAGTAGAGCCTTGCAGCACGCCAACGTGTTTACCCTTGAGGGAATCCAGAGTCGGTTTAATTGGGGAACCTTTCGCGGCGATCAGACGTGAGTCTGCTGCGTAAAGTTTGTCTGAGAACGCAATCTCTTGCTGACGCTTCTCGGTGATAGAAAGCGAGGAGATAATGGCGTCAATTTTTTTCGCTTTCAGCGACGGGATCAGAGCATCAAAATCGCTGGCAACCCAGGTACATTTGATCTGCATGCGCTTACACATCTCGTTTCCCAGATCGATATCAAAGCCGACAAAGTCGCCTTTGGCATCTTTAGAGGAAAAAGGTGCGTATGTTGTATCTGTACCAATACGAACCGTCTGCGGAAGTGCTGCGTAGCTGGCCGCGGTGGCGGAAAGTCCTACCAGCAAAGACAAAGCAAGAACCGTCTTCTTCATACATAACCCTCAAGTGGCGTAATTTTATTATGTTTTACGTTGTGTTGTGTGTTTGCAGACTTTTTCATGCAGGTCTTATGCCATTTTCGCGTCGATGAGGATATTCGACGTTAAATATGTTAATAAAACGTTGCAATAATGTCCTGATTTTGAAGATAGCAGGTCTGACGGTTGAACCGCAGCGTTTCGTTGAGTTTTAACGAATTAAATGTTGAGGATATGATCGCGGTTACAAAATTGCCCTGAAACAGGGCAACAGATGTTTCTTTGCACGCTGATGGAACGGCTTAGGCCCCTTGCCAGCGGGTGAACAGGTCCTGCGGAAGGGTAATATCAAACTGGTCAAGCACGCGGTTAACCGTTTGATTAATCACATCATCGAGCGTTTGCGGGCGATGATAGAACGCCGGGACAGGCGGCATAATCACTGCGCCAATTTCTGCCGCCTGGGTCATGAGGCGCAGATGCCCCAAATGCAGCGGCGTTTCGCGCACGCACAGCACCAGCGGGCGGCGTTCTTTCAACACCACATCTGCCGCACGGGTCAGCAGCCCATCGGTATAGCTGTGGACGATGCCGGAAAGCGTTTTAATGGAACACGGCAGGATAACCATTCCGGCGGTCTGAAAAGAGCCGGAAGAGATACTGGCGGCGATATCGCGCGTATCGTGAGTCACATTCGCCAGCGCCTGTACGTCACGCACGGTGAGGTCCGTTTCCAGCGCCAGCGTCTGCCGGGCAGCGGCACTCATCACCAGATGGGTTTCCACATCGGTAACGTCACGCAAAACCTGCAGCAGGCGCACGCCGTAAATTGCCCCGCTTGCGCCGCTAATCCCTACAATGAGTCGTTTCATTTTATCTTTCCATCACTTGATGGGCTAACTGTGCCGTATTTCTTTACCACAGACAACCTGGAATCACCCACCTCTTCAGTCCGCAAAGCAGGTTTGAGCACAAACCATGAAATCAGAATACAAACCATAAAGGCCAGTTCTACCAGCATAATCACGCCCCCTTTTTCACTGAACCAGGTTCCCACCATAATGGCAACGTTAGTGACGATAACAAACCTGGCTATCCAGGGAAAAAACGGTGAACGATAGCGCAGTAAATCAGGGGAATACTTCCCGTCATTCACAGCCTTGCGAAACCGATACTGACACCAGCCAATGGTTATCCATGCCAGACAGCCCACCTGCCCGGTACTGGCAATCAACAAAATATAGAATTTCTGTGCAGGAATATATCGGGTCAGCATCGATACCAGAGCCAGAATCACCGTTATCAGAATAGCGTAAACAGGCACGCCGCTGGCGTTAGTCCTGGCGAAAAAACGAGGAGCGAAACGGTCGCCAGACATTGACCATAGCATGCGTGAACTGGCATAGATTGCGGAATTCGCTGCTGACACAGCAGCAGAGAAGATGACTAGCGTCATCAGTAAATCTGCGCCAGGCATACCGACACGTGAGAATACCCACACGAAGGGGCTGGTTCCATCAGGTATCTTTCCCTGCGGATAAACCAGCGCCAGAACGGCAATCGCCAGACCGTAAAACAGAATAATACGCAGACCGATACCCAGAATCACCCTGGGTAAGACGATGTGTGGCGACTCCGTTTCGCCTGCCGCATTGCCAACCAGCTCAACGCCCTGGAACGAATAGATGACGATTGTCATACAAACCAGAATTTGCTCCCATCCGTGAGGAAACCACAACCCTGCACTTTTTAACGTTGGATGCCAGCTCGTGTCTCCTGACAGCGAGAAGATCATTACCCCGCCCGCCGCGATAAAAAGCACTATCGCGAAAACCTTTATCGCAGATAACCAGTATTCACATTCGCCGAAACTTTTCGCCGAACAGAGATTGATAAGCATTAGCACGACAAGAATGATAAGGCAGAAGAAGTGGACGGGAATAACGGGGAAAAATTGATGGGCAATGAAGCCCGCGGCAGTCAGATCCGCCGCCAGGGAAAACACCCAACTCAGCCAATACAGCCAGCCAATGGTATAGCTCCAGATGGGATTGGGCAGGAACATCAACGCATAATGTTGAAAAGAGCCCGAGTGGGGAAATGCGCAGGACAGTTCGCCAAGGCACATCATGGTAGCCAGCATAATCGCGCCAGCAAACAAATAAGCCAGCAATGTTCCCGCTGGCCCAACACTATTCAGCGGTTCGGCAATGCCGATAAACAAACCCGTGCCAATGGTCCCGCCGAGCGACATCATCAGCAAATGGCGCTTTTTAAGGTTTCGTCGTAGCCCATTTTCGGGTTCGGCGGGGGATTGCGCTTGCAGGGTACTCATGGTCACTCCCTGTCTCAGAAAGGGTCAGAGACGCCGCCACAGACGCATCACTGTGGCGGCAGTGGCTTAACGAATAAACCGCGTGGCAACGCCCTTCGTCTGACAGGCCATCAGAAGCCCTGTGTAGTCGAGTTCAAAGCGGATGACATCCCCGAGTTTCAGCGGCTGCTCGCATGCTTCAATATCCACCAGCGTATGATCGCTGGTCTGTCCCAGGATGGTGATATTGTCGTCGCAGGGCACGCAGTTATCGGAAGGGACGTCCTGTCGACCAAACGCCAACAACGCCCGCTTGCGAGTACCATGATCAACAAAGGTTTTTGTTTGCAGGAAGGCGTCTACACCAAGCTCTCCAACGGGTATTGTCGGCTTGCTGTTCAGCTCAATAATCTCTGCCTCAAGGACATACATATCGGAACAGGCTTTTTCCACCGGCTTTGCAGAGTGATGAAATTCGTTCAGATACTTCATCTCGACATATTCAATGCCGAACTCATGTAGCCCCCCGATCCGCAGGTGGTTTAACCCCTTAGGCCAAATGCCTTTATCCAGTAAATGGTAGCTGGTGCAATTACCGGCAGAGAGTCGGCGAACTGCCACACCGCTGTCCTGCTCGACTCGTGCGGCCAGTGCCAGAAAATCTTCACCATTTTTCACCGTCGGCAGGACGGTGCCATAGCAGTTGAAGTTGGTTCCCAGACCATACAGTTCCAGGCAAGGCAATTCCTGAATGAGTCGGATGGTGCTGAGAATGTGTGAATACTCGGTGAACCAGATACCTTCGCGTAAATCCCCCATATCAACCATCAGCAATACCTGATGCGTTTTTCCCTGGCGTTGGGCTTCCTGCGATAATGCCTGCAAAATGATGGGTTCGCTGTTCAGACTGATATCGGCATAGCGGATAACATCTTCAATCTCACTCAGACAAGGACTGCGGAGCAGACAGGTTGTACAGCCGATTTCACGGATTTTTTTCAGGTTATAGGTCCGCGATTCTGCAATCACCTTAATGCCGCCATCAAATACCGCCTGTGCGGTTTCAACACAACCATCAAAAACTTTATTGACAGCCATGACCTCAATCCCACTGCTGGCTAACAGCGCTTTTTCCGTTCGGGCATTTTCTTCCAGCTTGCGTAAATTGATTTCCAGGATTGGCATATACATTTTATTTCCCTCCTGCCACGCTCAGACGAGCATTACGTTTCTGGGCCCGGTGATAGATACATTCAGCAACGATAACGGCCAGCAACGCGCCACCGACGATCTTGCCGGCGTACTGGAAATAGCCTCCCATATCAATTTGTGAAGGCGGGATAAACAGCAGCGCGACAGCAAAAGCGATGGAGATAAATCCAAGTGCAGGCAGTACGGCAGGTAAGATTTTCCCTGGGATTTTGAAGCTTCTTGGCGTATCCGGTTGCGTCTGACGCAAACGCCAGAATGCCGGGAACATCACCAGATAAGGAATGAAATAGGTGATGGTCGTCAGGGCAGTCAACATCCAGTACGCCGCGGCGACACTCGGGGAAATAAAGGTTGAGAAACACAGTACCGTGACGATTATTGCCTGCACGATCAGCGCAAAGGCTGGCGTTTTCCAGACCGGATGCAACCGGGCAATTTTATCCCCTAACAGATTATCCTCACGTGAGGCTTCCTGAAGCATGTAGATAGGACCTACCAGCCAGGAATTGATCTGACCTAACGCGCCAAAAAACATACAGATTGCCATTACCGGGATCAGCCAGGGCATATGTAACGTATCCGCCGCGGCATGCATGGCCTGCATCACGCCCGCCACAATATCGGTTTTTCCCGCAGGCAACAGGGTGTTCAGCGCCCAGGTACCGACCATATAAATCCCAACAATAACGGCTGCAGAAACCGCCATCGCGCGCGGGAAATCACGTTGCGGATTGCGCGTACGTCCGGCAATCATCGGCGCGACTTCCAGCCCGGCGAAAGCAAACATCATGCTCGACAGAAAGACGATAGTATCCCAATGGCTCAGATCGGGAACCCAGTTCGCCGCCGTCGCATAATCGGTTTGCATCTCATGCCCGGTCGCCAACCACACAATAGCCAGGATAATCAAAATGGCGGATGGAATGAACACGCCGCACCAGGCGCTGACGCTGTTAATAATTTTGGTCCACTCCATGCCGCGAATATTCATTAGCGTCAGCAACCAAAAAATCACCGCCGAACCAATACCAATAAAGGCTTTATTCTCCGCGAGGCCCCCGCCTATCATGTAACCCAACGCCGTAAAACCGAACTGCAGCATCAAGGGGAAAAACAACACGCAGGAAAAGAGGAAGCACACCACCACTATCCACGCGATACGTTTCCCAAACGCCTCTTTAATCCAGACGAATATCCCACCATCTTTCGGCCATCCGGTCGACAGCTCGCCGCACACCATCGCCAGCGGAAAGAACAGACAGAATGCAGCTATCACCCACAGCAACATTGCTGAAGCGCCGTAGGGCGCGACATTGGGTATTTGCCGCAAACTCAGAATGGCAATGACATTCATAAAGACAATGTCTTTGATGCCAAGTAAGCCAGAACTATTGTTACTCATGGCCATCTCCTGTTATGCACTCAGGGGCATCACTGCCCTCTTCGAATCACCTGACTCACGGACTCCAGCCGATGCCGGAGTCCACAAATGAGATTTAATAAATGTCGTACTTGACCATGTCTTCGTAACTGTCTTCCCGACGGATTAAGCGGTCTTTACCCTCTTTGTCTATCATCACAACAGCTGAGCGTGGGCGGTTGTTATAGACGGTTTGGCTTTCGATGGTATAAGCGCCCGCATCCAGAAACGCGACGATATCGCCGATTTGCGTGTTCTGCGGCATCAGGAATTCTTCCCCCTTCACCCCCATATGGAAGTAATCGCCGCCATCACACAGTGGTCCGGCGAGTTTGATCCACGCATCGTGCGAATCAGTCATTCTGGAGGCGTTGTAGACGTAGAAGAACCAGTCAAAATGCTGGCTGTCTGACAGCACGCTGTATCCGGCATCAACAAATTTCCATTCAACATGGCATTCGACATTGCCGTTCAGGTCGTAGTTTGTTTTACGTTTTTCACAGGCAACTTCGGTTAACAGGACAGCAGCCGAGCCGGTCACTTTACGCCCAGGCTCAATGCAGATCTCCACATCCGTACGCCATTTATGAACTTCACGAATAACCGCATCAGCAAAGTCCTGCGCCGTTATCCCGGCATACATGTTGTCTTTCAGCGGATCGCCATTCTCTTCGTCATATTTGTAGGGTACTGGAATACCGCCGCCTACATTGATGAGATCAAATTTAATGCCCAGAACCTCTTCCAGACGCCGGGATTCATCCACCAGTACTTTGGTCGCTTTGGCAAAAGGTTCCGATTCCGGCACCTGGTCACCCACATGCATGTGCAATCCGCGCAGATGGACATAAGGCATTTCCAGGATCCGCCGACAGGTTTCTTCCGCTTGCTCCAGATCCAGTCCCGATTTAGCGTGAAAGGCCGTCACCAGCTCTGCGTGCGTCGCAGAAGGAACGTTTGGTTCCACGCGAACACAGACATTGGCGACTTTCTTCAATTTACGGGAGATCGCGTCGATATGATCCAGTTCATACAGGCTGTCAACGTTGATCAGGTACAGATCGTTGGCAATGGCATATTCCAGATCTGCAGGTTTTTTCACTACGCCGTTAAAAACGATCTGATCGCCACGAAAGCCAATTTCCAGACATTTACGCACTTCGTACTGTGAATTTGCCTCTGCACAAATTCCTGCGTCACGAATGGCCTGAAGAACGCCCATTACTGAACAGGTTTTAGAAGCAAAAAAGGTTTTGGTGTTTTGGTGGGCAGCGAACGCCTGCTGGATTTCGTTGATATTACGAATGATCTCTGACTCAGAGAACACATAAAACGGGGTTGGATACTTGCGTGCTAACGCATCCAGATCCACGCCATCAAAACACAAGTGCCCCTCTTTTTGTTGGAAACGGCGATCGTTCTCTATCACCTGCTCACGTACCCGGTTGTAGTTTTGAATAATCGAATCAGTCATAACATCCTCTGCTTATTTTCATTGTAAGAGTCCACATTCTTTTAATGGATATATAGCAACAGGCATGCCATGTTTTTATTGATTAAAAATCAACTAGTTATAAATAATCGCGAATTATATTTTTTGTCATTTAGCGAGTTATTCATCACAACGACGAAAATTCGTCATATTTATAATGATGCAGCGAAAAACAGGAAAAGAAGGAATCTGGCTATGGCTTCAACCAACGAAGAGCTGGCTGCGGCACTTAAAATGTTCTCCCGCTTCTTCGACCTCATCCATCAACCCCTGGCGGTGATCAATGAACGTGGCGAGTATGTCTACTACAACCAGGAAAGCGCGGATCTGGATGGATACAGCATTGAGCAGGCATTGGGAAAACATATGCTGGATGTCTATCCGAGCATGAAAGAGACGCAAAGCACCATGCTTTCATCATTGAAAAAGGGCGTGGAGTATATCGGTCACTACCAGATTTACTATAACGCACGCGGCCAGGCGGTGGATTATCAACATACCACCGCCCCACTCTGGTCAAGCGATGGCAGCATGATTGGCGTGATTGAGATTGGCAGAAATATGTCCGGCGTCAGGCGACTGCAGGAGCAGGTTGTTGAACTTAACCATCTACTCTATGCCGATCGCCATGAAAAACACCACGCTATCATCACTGAGAATGCGGAAATGCTGCACAACATTGCGAAGGCAAAACGCCTGGCAGCCAGCAATATTCCCGTGACCATCGTTGGAGAAACAGGAACCGGTAAAGAGCTTTTTTCTCGACTCATTCATCAATGCAGTAAACGCGCTGATAAGCCTTTCATTGCCCTGAACTGTGGCGCACTCCCGCCGACACTCATTGAAAGTACACTTTTCGGTACTGTCCGCGGTGCGTACACCGGAGCAGAAAATAGTCAGGGGTATCTGGAACTGGCCAACGGAGGAACGCTCTTTCTGGATGAACTAAACGCGATGCCCATTGAGATGCAAAGTAAGCTCCTGCGTTTTCTCCAGGATAAAACGTTCTGGCGGCTGGGCGGTCAACAGCAGATCCATTCTGATGTACGTATCGTTGCAGCAATGAATGAAACGCCCGCACGGCTGATCCAAACAGGTAAACTACGCGCAGATCTGTTTTATCGTCTGAATGTGGGCATGCTCACCCTTCCGCCTTTACGCAAACGTCCGGAAGATATTGCGCTACTGGCTAATTATTTCATCGATAAATACCGTAATGATGTGCCGCAAGATATTCATGGATTGAGCGAAGCCGCACGCATTGCCTTGCTTCATCATACCTGGCCCGGCAATGTCAGGATGCTGGAAAATGCCATCGTGCGCAGCATGATTATGCAGGAAAACGACGGAATGCTAAAAAAGATTGTCTTCGAAGAGGAGGAATTAAGCTTAGGCGTTACGGATATCCCAACCGTTGTCAGCCGCCCAGTAAGCGCGGAGTCGGAGGGAGATGGATCCCTCGACGTGCAGGTAGCCAGGTTCGAAAAAAGCCTGATTGAAACGGCACTAAATACCTGTCAGGGAAATATTGCCGCTGCGGCACGCAGTCTCAATATTTCCCGAACGACGCTGCAATACAAGGTACAGAAATACGCCATTCGCTTCGGCGTGGTTAGTGACTGATGAAAGCCAGCGACATTTTGCCGCTGGCGATATCATTAACCTTCGTTGTGCATCTCAAGGTTTTCCGCTTCGTTCTGGCGCAAAATCGCTTTGGCGTCGTCATTACGCAGGGAGTCGAGGAAATCGAGATACTGCTGGTCGACGTCTTTAGTGACGTATACGCCGTTAAACACTGAACATTCAAACTGCTGAATATCCGGGTTCTCAGCGCGGACGGCTTCAATCAGATCGTTCAGATCCTGGAAGATAAGACCATCTGCGCCAATTATCTGGCGAATCTCGTCCACTTCGCGACCATGAGCAATCAGTTCCGTCGCCGTAGGCATATCGATACCATAAACGTTCGGGAAGCGAATTTCCGGGGCAGCAGAGGCCAGATACACCTTCTTCGCTCCGGCTTCACGCGCCATCTCGATAATCTGTTCTGAGGTGGTACCGCGCACGATAGAATCATCCACCAGCAGCACGTTTTTATCACGAAATTCCGCACGGTTGGCGTTCAGCTTGCGGCGCACGGATTTACGGCGCAGCTGCTGGCCTGGCATGATAAAGGTACGGCCCACGTAGCGGTTTTTCACAAAACCCTGACGGTACGGCTTACCGAGAATACGGGCAATTTCCAGCGCGATATCACAGGAGGTTTCCGGAATCGGGATCACCACGTCGATGTCCAGATCTTCCCACTCACGAGCAATTTTTTCGCCAAGCTTGGTACCCATGTTTACACGGGCGCTATAGACGGAAATCTTGTCGATAAAGGAGTCAGGACGTGCGAAGTAAACGTATTCAAACAGGCACGGATTACTGACCGGGTTATCGGCACACTGGCGGGTAAACAACTGACCTTTTTCGGTGATATAGACCGCTTCACCAGGGGCAACGTCGCGCAGGAATTCAAAGCCCAGCGTATCCAGCGCTACGCTCTCAGAGGCCACCATGTATTCGGTACGACCATCGCCAATATCACGTTTACCCAGCACCAGCGGGCGGATGCCGTTAGGGTCGCGGAAGGCAACCATACCGTGACCGATAATCATCGCCACGCAGGCATAGGCGCCGCGGATCTGGCGGTTGGTTGCGGCAATAGCAGCAAAAATATTGTCGGCTTCCAGCGGATAGTGGCGGAAATTATCCAGCTCGCTGGCGAAAATATTCAGCAGAATTTCAGAATCTGAAGTGGTATTGATGTGGCGGCGCTTTTCTTCAAACAGCTTTTTACGCAGCTCATGCGCGTTGGTCAGGTTGCCATTGTGGGCAAGCGTGATGCCATACGGTGAGTTGACGTAGAAAGGTTGGGCCTCAGAGGCGCTGGAGCTGCCAGCCGTTGGGTAACGCACATGACCAATGCCCATGTTGCCCTGCAAACGCTGCATGTGGCGCGCTTCAAAAATGTCGCTCACCATTCCGTTCGCTTTACGCAAGCGGAAGCAGTTGTTGGCATCAATGGTGATGATGCCAGCGGCATCCTGGCCACGATGCTGGAGCACCGTTAACGCGTCATAAATCGACTGGTTTACCGGCATAACACCGGCGATACCGACAATACCGCACATACGTCTTTTCCTCGTTCAGCAACAACCCAAAGTTTATACTTTGGGCAAGAAACTTGACGAGCTTTGCAGATAGTCAAAGAACCATCTGATGATGAAACTGAACTGCGGGATCAGCTGCGACTTACTCCAGTCTTCACTTTTCGACAGACCGGTAAATGTATCGAGAAAGAACAAGATGGCGGCGACGATCAGCGCCCCTCTCAGAGCTCCGAAGCAAATCCCCAACACCCTGTCGGTACCCGACAGGCCTGTTTTCTCTACCAGCTGGCCTATCACAAAGTTCACGATAGCGCCGACGATAAGTGTCGCGATGAACAGTATCGCGATAGCAATCCCATTTCGAACCAGTTCGTCTTCAAAGCCCGTAAACCAGACAGACAGGTAAGTGTAGTAATGGCTGGCGACAAAGAAAGCACAACCCCAAGTCACCAACGATAATGCTTCACGAACAAAGCCACGGATCAGGCTAACCAGACAGGAAAAACCAATCACCGCGATAATGGCGTAATCAATCCAGACCATATGTGTCCCACGATTTTACGCCCTGTCGTCCTGTTCGGGGCGCATTCTAACAGAAAAAGAAAACGTTTGCGTAGGGATTTCCTTTCCACGCGTAAATAAAAATGGCGCTGAAAAAATCTTCAACGCCATACCGTTTTATGCCTCTTCGGGCACTGCCGGATAGCGGTAAAAACACCGTATCCGGCCTGAATCAGAGCTGCGCCGTAAACAGCGCAATCCCTTAATTAGGGGTGTACCCCATCACGACGCCACTCAGACCAGAGATCTTCTGCAGCTCGCCCAGCGAGTTCTTCAGCTTATCTTTAGAGGCGTCCGGCCCCACGAGAATGCGGGTTATTTTACCCTGCACCGGCGTTGACGGGGAAGTATATACCCGGAAGCCCGCGCCACGAAGTTTACCCACGATCTCATTGACCTTATCCGCATTTTTCAGCGCACCGAGCTGTACAACGTACGCTTTGCCGGTCGGCGCTGGCGGTTCCTCAGCAGCCGGTTTAGGCGCTGGGGCTGGCGCAGGAGCAGGAGCAGGCGTCGGAGCGACGGCAACAGGCTGCGGCTTCGGTTTGGGTTTCGGCTGCTCTACGGGCGCTGGGACAGGATCTAACTCCGCGCTGTTTGCCGTCGTCAAACGTGAAGGATCCAACGATGGCGCGGCAGCATCTCCCGCACGCACCTCTTCTGCCGCCCCTTCCGGCGGCTGGGTCGGCAGCGCCTGCGTTGCCGCTGGCATCATATCTGGTTCATCGCGATCGCCGGGTTTCGGCACCAGAGGGATCGCCGCAAACTCATCCTGATAATGTTTTTTCTGCCCGTCAAGCAGCCCAGGGAGCACAATCACCCCCAGCGCGACCAGCACAATTGTGCCGACTAATCGATTCTGAAACTTACTCGCCACCGCTTCTCCCCACGTCTATTACTTCCATGACATGTGCGACAGTGTGAAACGATCCACACACCAACACGGTATCTTCTGGCTTCGCCTCAGCCAGTGCCGCAGACCATGCCTGCGCCACGCTATCGTAGGCGTCGCCTTTGCCCAAATGCTCCAGCAATTGTTCTGCCGTTGCGCCACGCGGCCCTTCCAGGGGCGCACAGTACCAGACGTCAACCACGCTTTTTAACCAGGCTAACGTACCCGCAATGTCTTTATCATGTAGCATACCGATAACCGCAAGTACACGCCCGCTTTTCACTAACTTTTTCAGACGTCCGGTCAGATACTCTGCCGCATGCGGGTTATGGGCAACATCGAAAATCACTCGCGGCGACTCGCTCACAATCTGGAAGCGTCCCGGCAAAATCGCGTGTTCGATACCGTCACGAATGGCCTGCTCGCTAACGTTCAGCCCGCTTGCGCGCAGCGCGGCCAGTGCGGTAGCAGCGTTAGGTTGTGGAACCTGCGGCAACGGCAGATGCGCCAACGTTCCGTGAGCGTCCGTAAATGACCAGTCGTCCTCGGTTACCGCATAGCGCCAGTCCACGCCGCAGCGTTGCAAAATCGCCCCGCACTCTTGCGCGACATCCGCGATGGTGTAAGGCATTTCAGGTTCGCCGACGATAGCCGGTTTCTCAGCGCGGAAAATGCCCGCTTTCTCACGACCAATGCTTTCGCGATCCGGGCCCAGCCAGTCGGTATGATCAAGCGCAATACTGGTGATCACCGCCACATCAGCATCAACGATATTAGTGGCATCAAGGCGCCCGCCCAGCCCCACTTCCAGAATAACGACATCCATCTGCGCCTGTTTAAACAGCCAGAGCGCCGATAACGTACCGTATTCAAAATAGGTCAGAGAAATGTCGCCACGCGCGTCTTCGATCTCAGCAAACGATGCGGTATGCGCTGACTCCGGCAGTTCACGCCCCTGCACGCGCACGCGCTCCGTGTAGCGCACCAGATGCGGCGAACTGTACACCCCGACTTTATAGCCTGCTGCGGTCAGCACCGATTCCAGCGTACGACATGTCGTGCCTTTTCCGTTGGTTCCTGCCACCGTAAACACAAATGGCGCGGGTTTCAACACACCCAGTTTGCGCGCCACCTGGCTTACACGTTCAAGGCCAAGATCGATGGTTTTACTGTGCAGGTTTTCCAGATAAGAAAGCCACGACGCCAGGGGCGACGCGGCTTGAGGAATACGTTTATTGTCCATGATGCCTGTAATTTTATTACGTAGAAAAAAGCAAAAGGCAGCGCCAGTTGGCCCTGCCCTTTTTTACTCGTCGTCTTTCAAGCTGCAGGTGTGTTGGCTGCTCTCGCTCACCCGAATCACTTGCCCGTGCAAGCTCATCGGGGTTCACTCTCATGCCGCCTTCCTGCAACTCGAAATCCATAGAGTAAGTTATCAGGCCTCTGATTCCTGATCGGGTACCGGAGTTACCACCTCGCCTTCACGCGGCTCATCCGGATTCGGCGCAGGAAGATTCATCAGCTTCGCCAGGATGCTTGCCAGTTTCAGGCGCATTTCCGGACGGCGGACAATCATATCGATAGCGCCTTTTTCAATCAGGAACTCGCTGCGCTGGAATCCCGGCGGCAGTTTCTCACGTACGGTTTGCTCGATAACACGCGGACCTGCAAAGCCGATCAGCGCTTTCGGCTCAGCAATGTTGAGATCGCCCAGCATCGCGAAGCTTGCAGAAACACCACCCATGGTAGGGTCAGTCAGTACGGAAATGTACGGTAAACCACGTTCCTGCATTTTCGCCAGTGCGGCAGAGGTTTTCGCCATCTGCATCAGAGACATCAGCGCTTCCTGCATTCGCGCCCCGCCAGAAGCGGAGAAGCAGATCAGCGGACAGTTATCTTCCAGCGCCTGTTCGACGGCACGGACAAAACGCGCGCCGACCACAGAGCCCATGGAGCCGCCCATAAACGCGAACTCGAATGCTGCAGCAACGACCGGCATACCATGCAGCGTGCCTTTCATCACCACCAGCGCATCTTTCTCGCCGGTTTCTTTCTGCGCAGAAGCCAGTCTGTCTTTGTATTTTTTGGAATCACGAAACTTCAGCACGTCTTTCGGCTCAAGCTCGCTACCCAGTTCCACAAGAGAACCTTCATCTAACAGGCTATGCAGGCGATTGCGCGCCGACATGCGCATATGATGGTCACACTTCGGACAGACCTCAAGATTACGTTCCAGCTCAGCACGGTATAAAACCTGACCGCAGCTATCACACTTGGTCCACACCCCTTCAGGAATGCTTGCCTTGCGGGTGGGAGTAATGTTGCTTTTAATTCGTTCAATCCAGCTCATTGGTGACCTTTCTGCCTGAACCCTAGTCAGCTTTGTTATAAGGGGCGCATAATGCCATTTTTGCCCCTAACAGACCATGAATGTTGCACATTAAAACATAACAGCCCGAAACTTTGGATAAAAAAGTGGTCGAACCGCTGAGTTACTTTCTATTTTGCCGCCCGTGACGCAGCACGCTTATGGCGAATCACTTCAATTACGCCCGGCAATACGGAAAGAACGATAATCGCCACAATCAGTAATTTCAGGTTTTCCTGAACGATCGGCAAATCGCCGAACAGGTAGCCTGCGTAGGTGAATAACAATACCCACAGCAGCGCGCCTACGACGTTATACATCGCAAAATGACGGTAGGACATGTGTCCCATCCCGGCAACAAACGGCGCAAATGTCCGTACGATAGGAACGAAACGCGCAAGAATAATGGTTTTACCGCCATGACGCTCATAGAACGCATGGGTTTTATCCAGATAGCTGCGGCGGAAAATTTTGGAATTTGGGTTACTGAACAGCTTCTCGCCAAACAATCGCCCGATGGTGTAGTTCACCGCATCGCCCACAATCGCCGCCACTATCATTAACGCCACCATCAGATGAACATTAAGATCGTTCGTTGGCAGCGCAGAAAGCGCACCAGCAACAAACAGGAGCGAATCGCCTGGCAGGAACGGCGTCACCACCAGTCCCGTTTCGCAGAACAGAATCAAAAACAGAATAGCGTATACCCAGATACCGTATTCCGCGACCAGCTCCGCCAGGTGCACATCAATGTGCAGGATAAAATCAATAAGAAAGTAAATCAGGTCCATAGTTATGCCTTTATACGACTCAAATTAGTCCGCCAGAAATAGCGGGCCCATAGGCGGTTTTGGCAGGTCGAACCGATCCGGGTAATCTACTGCAACCAGATACAGTCCTTCCGCTTTCGCCGTTGCCGCTGCCAGCGTTCTGTCCTTCGCCGCTAACAGTTCTGCTATCCAGCTCTCCGGCTGGTTGTGGGCACCTACTTCCATCAGGCTGCCGACAATATTCCTGACCATATGATGTACAAAGGCATTCGCTTTAATATCCACCACCACATACGCACCGAAACGTTCAACGTTAATGTGCATCACGTTACGCCACGGTGTGCGCGACTGACACTGCACCGCCCGAAACGAGGTAAAATCATTTTCGCCAATCAGACACTGGGCTGCACGATGCATACGCTCAGCATCCAGCGGCTCATAGTAATGGGTTACCCCTTTACCTAAAATCGCAGGACGCAACCGATGATTGTAGATGATGTAGCGATAACGGCGAGCCGTAGCGCTAAATCGGGCATGAAAATCATCGGGTACAGCTTTCACCCAGCGTACAGCGATGTCACCCGGTAAATTCGCATTTACCCCCAGTGTCCAGGCCGCATCTTTACGCTGCGCCGTCGTTTCAAAGTGAACAACCTGCCCTGTGCCATGAACGCCCGCATCCGTGCGTCCCGCACAAAAGACATTAATGCGTTCATTCGCCACCTGAGAGAGCGCTTTTTCCAGTTTTTCCTGAACGCTACGCACTTCGTTCTGGCGCTGCCAGCCATAATATTTGCTGCCATCGTACTCAATGCCCAGCGCAATTTTATGGGTTGACGGCTGTTGCTGGTCAGACATTAGTACAGGTACTCCTGCACAAGTTTTTCCGCAATTTTCACCGCCATTAACGCGCCGCCAAAGCGCACGTTGTCTGCCACAGACCAGAACTGAACTTGCTCAGGCATGCCGTAATCATTATGCACGCAGCCAATGGAAAGGTGCGGAGTACCTGACGCGTCGCCAACCTGAGTCGGGAAATCGGTCTCTTCTGACAGAACAATATCTTCACCACGAGAAAAGGCATCACGCGCCTCTTCTGCGGCCAGCGGGCGCAGCGCTTCAAAATTCACCATCTGCGCATGACCGTAGAACACGGGTGACTGCACGATGCTGGCTGAAATTAACAGGCCGTCATCCTGCATAATCTTGCGCACTTCATCAACAATACGACGCTCTTCCCGCACGCTACCTTCGCGATCGGGCAGCAGCGGCAGCATATTGAACGCCAGCTGACGGCCAAAAAAATCATCTTCGTCAATCGGGATGCCGTTAAGCAATTTCGCGCTTTGTCCGGCTAGTGCGTCTACGGCTTTTTTACCGTGAGCGGAAGCCGAAATAATATTGGTCACCGTAATACGTGAGAGGCCACCGTCATCAATCAATGGTTTCAGCGCGGAAAGCAGTTGGCTGGTCAGGCTGTTTGGCACCGCGATAACGTTACGATTGCGGTAATCCGCCAGTACAAATGGGTTAACGTCCGGGACGACCAGCGGAACGTCAGGCTCGAGCGCAAACAGACCACTGCTGTCAATAACCAGACAACCGGCATTGGTTGCTTCTTCAGCCCATGCCGCAGTGGCTTCAGTGCCCGCAACAAAAAATGCCAGCTGTGCCTGCGTCCAGTCAAAGTCAGCGACATCCTGCACTATGACTGATTTACCGTTAAAACGCAGGTGTTCACCGGCACTTTCATTGCGTGCCAGCGCATAAATTTCACCGACCGGGAACTGGCGTTCAGCCAGCGTATCGAGCAGGGCTTCGCCTACGGCGCCCGTTGCGCCCAGAATGGCAATATTCCAGCCTTCAGACATGGTGATTTACTCCAGAAATACGTAAGTGTCCCTGTCGCATTATTCGACAGGGAGCATTAAGAAGACATTAATGTGCCGGGTGATGAACGGCGTTAAAACCCAGCTTACACAGCAGGGCAGCAGCGGCTGCGTCGTCACACATCACATATAAAGACGACCATTCACGGCGCTCAAGATAATTCTTGCGCAGTTTATCAAATTCACCCGGAATTCCAGCGACTTTGCGCAGCGGCGCATCATCGCGGCGCACATCATACACTAAATGAACCAACCTTTTCAGCGTTGGCTGATCTAACGGGCCATGCAGGGTGATACGACCAAATTCCGGTGCGGGTAACAGGGTACTGAGCGCAACGTGCTGCTCGTGACCAATAAACTTACTATAGGCCTCAAAGACCTGCGTTGTCCCACGCGCTTTTCCTTCGAGGGTATAGCCAGCAATGTGCGCCGTGCCGATATCGGCTTTCTCCAGCAACGCCACATTGAGATCCGGCTCTCCTTCCCAGACATCCAGCACAACGCTCAGCGACTGACCGGCATTCAACCGGTTCAGTAAGGCGGAATTATCCACGACCGGTCCGCGGCAGGCATTAATCAGAATGGTGCCCGGTTTCAGACGGCTAATCAGCGCCTCATCCGCCAGATGCAGCGTTTTGTAGGGTCCATCTTTGAACAGCGGCGTATGGAAAGTCAGCACATCAGCTTGCTCTACCAGTTCGTCCAGCGAGCGGAAATCGCCCTCGTCACCCCGATCGGCTCGCGGTGGATCGCACAGCAGCGTGCGGATCCCTAATGCTTCCAGGCGCGCCTGCAAACGCCCACCCACGTTGCCCACCCCCACAATGCCTACGGTGCGATCGCGTAACGCAAACCCATCACGCTCCGCCAGCATCAGCAACGCTGAAAAAACATATTCTACGACCGCTATCGCGTTACAACCGGGCGCGGCGGAAAAACCGATCCCCGCCTGCGCAAGCCAGGCGTCATCCACATGGTCTGTGCCAGCGGTTGCCGTACCGACAAATTTAACCGGTTTTCCACTAAGCAGTGATTCATTTACTTTCGTCACCGAACGCACCATTAACGCATCCGCCTCATCCAGTTCTGTTACGGGAATCGGACGACCGGGAACCGCTTTGACCTCCCCCAAACGACTGAACAGTTCGCGGGCATAGGGCATATTTTCATCAACGAGGATTTTCACGTCTTTCGCACCTGTTTGAGAACGAGAGTTAACCGGGCAAGTGTGCCATAATCTCGCCGCCAGGCATACTGCGAGACCTGGCCAGGACAGATTTAAGGAACAGAGATGATGCAGCCCATTTCAGGTACGCCCGCCCGCCCTCCCGGCGAAGGCCAAAATGCCCCTTCCGCTGCGGGTGAACAACCGTTATCCACGCAACAACGTACCGTACTGGAACGACTGATTACCCGTTTGATTTCGCTTACCCAACAGCAAAGCGCTGAGGTGTGGGCTGGAATGAAGCACGATTTGGGCGTTAAAAACGATACACCGCTGCAGTCACGTCACTTCCCCGCAGCAGAACAAAACCTGAATCAGCGTCTGGGGGTTGCTCAGCAGAATCATGCTAACCGTCAGGTTCTGTCGCAGCTCACTGAATTACTGAGTCAGGGAAATAATCGCCAGGCGATGAGTGATTTCATCCGTCAACAGTACGGGCAGACAGCGCTCAGCCAGCTCACGCCAGAGCAGTTGAAGAACGTGCTCACGCTGTTGCAGCAAGGGCAGCTTTCAATACCGCAGCCACAACAGCGGCCGGCAACCGATCGCCCTTTATTACCCGCCGAGCACAATACGCTGAATCAGTTGGTCACTAAGCTGGCGGCCGCCACGGGAGAGTCGGGGAAAATGATCTGGCAGTCGATGCTGGAGCTGTCTGGCGTAAAAAGCGGTGAGCTGATCCCCGCCAAACAGTTTACGCATCTGGTGACCTGGTTACAGGCGCGCCAGACGCTCAGCCTGCAAAGCGCCCCGACGCTACAAACGCTCCAGGCGGCGCTAAAACTGCCGCTGGAGCCAAATGAGCTAACGGCAATAAAAGAGTACGCACAGCAGACGTATCAGATCCAACCACAATCGATTCTGACCACGGTGCAGGTGCTGGACTTGCTCAATCAAATCTTCCTGCGCCGCGTGGAACGTGACCGGGAGCAGGAATTAAACGATCCGCGTCATCTTCAACCCATTTTCAGCCCGTTCGCACCAGTGATTGAAACGGTAAAAACGCTGTCGGCACGACCGGGACTGTTGTTTGTTGCATTGATGATTGCGTTAGCCATTTTCTGGCTGGTCGCTTAACCTTTACGCAGCGTAAGCAACGTTACAATAATCCCCACCACAGCGGATATCGCCCCGGCAAGGAATACCGAGGAGTAACCGTATGCAGTGGCCAGAACCCCGGCAACCGGACCGCTTATGCCGTAGGAGATATCCTGAAACGCGGCGTAACCGCCGAGAGCCGTACCACGAACCTGGGCAGGCACTCGCTTCACGACCTCGACGCCCAAGGCCGGGAAGATAAGCGAACACCCGGCCCCGGTTAATGCCGCTCCCAGCAGTGCAATCCAGGCCGATGGCGCCTGCCACAGCAAAATCAGACCCGCGGTTTCAACCAGCAACGAAACAACGGCAACCTTCACGCCGCCAAACCGGTCCGGCATCCAGCCAAACAGAATACGCATCAGCACAAACGCCCCGCCAAATGCGGTCAGGGTGAAACCCGCCATCGTCCAGCCGTTGCTGACAAAATAGAGCGAAATAAAGGTACCGATTACCGCAAAACCCACGCCCTGCAGCGCCAGGCCCAGACCCGGTTTCCAGATAAGCCCTACCACACTCCATAACGAAGGACGCTCTCCTGCATGTGCAGGCACTTTGCGCACGGTGCCATTGAATGCCCATGCCAGCAGCGGTAATACCATCGTGGTTCCTGCCAGCGCCGCAAAGCCAAAGTGGCTGTGGATCAAAAGCCCCAGCGGCGCCCCCGCGGCCAGCGCGCCGTAAATCGCCATCCCGTTCCACGACATCACCTTGCCGGAACGCGTTGGCCCAACCAGCCCCAGCCCCCAGGTCAGCGTTCCGGTGAGCAACTGGCTTTCGCCAAAACCAAGGATCAAGCGCCCGACAATCAACAACGCAAACTTCACCGGAACGGAAACGGGCAATAGCGCGGCTAACAGCCACGCCGCGCCCGCCAGCGCACAGGCAAACATCCCCTGTAGCGCCGAACGTTTAGCACCATATTGATCGGCTAAGCGCCCGGCGTAGCCGCGCGTTAATACCGTTGCCAGAAACTGTACGCCAACGGCGATACCGACCATGGTGTTGCCATAGCCCAGCTCCTGGTGCACAAACAGAGGAATGACGGGCAAAGGTAAACCGACCGTCATATAGGTCAGGAAAACCGCAAAAGCGATACGAAACAGCGAAAAATTCGCCGAAGGTGTTTTTTCTTGTTGGGTTACAGCTGTCATGCGTTACTCCAAAATGCAGAGTAAGGCGAGGAATGTCCACGCCCCCTCTACCTGACTATCAGGATTAAGGTGCGTTGGATAACGTTAAACGCTTACGCATTATCAAGAGGATAATGTTGAAGCTGGAGTCTGCCTGCGAGTGGCCCTGGCTGTCAACTGTGAAAGCATAGCAGTGCGTTTCAAAGCGATGACTTCTCTACGAACAAAAAGGGAAATACCGCTTCAACGCCTTTCGTTCTGAACCGCCCGGTTACCTGTTCACGCTGCTGCGGCGTCAGGAGCAGGAACATCATATCCCAAATCTCTTTGGGTCCTGCTTCCTGCACGATGTTGCAATCTGGTGCTTCTGTTTTCTCATTTTCATTCAGATACGAGCGTACATACAGTGGGAACACAGAAATATGAAATTCCTCGGCCTTAGATTTCGCTCGCTTGCGCTTAACGCCCTCTTTCCCTTCACTGTAGGTATTTAAGCGCAGGCGTACAGCGGGTGCGCTTCCAGGAAACCCCGGTAATTCAAGACACTCCTTGACCGTGAACCACTCTTTTACCATCAGTTTCTTTCCTTTCTGCTGATGAAATAAAAATATTTTTTCTTTTTCGCGAAATTTCAAATTAATTCTGGCAATATTCCTACGACAAAAAGAAAGTAACGTTCTTTTGTCTTTCTAATTTATAACCTGAAAAATATCGGTGCCGATAACACATCTTCTTAGGATTACAGAATGGAACAAAAAAGCCAAGACTGGCATCGTGCAGATATTAAAAGTGCACTGGAAAAAAGAGGTATTACACTCAGAGAGTTGTCACGTTCGGCAGGTTTATCTCCTGACTCGCTGCGTAATGTATTTACCCGCAACTGGCCCCGAGCAGAACAGATCATCGCACAGGCGCTGGAAACCACGCCGGACGTGATTTGGCCGTCACGTTATCTCTCAAAATCAGCAAAAAAAAGCCGTTACAAAGAATAATCATTAATTATAAATATATCCTTAAGAATTTACCCAGCAAATTGATTAATATCTCAATTAAATATATTTATGATATTAATAGCACTATCGGCTATTCCCATCAGATTAAATCCTGTTAAAGCAATACACGAACTTATTACATATTTCATTAACAGGAGTCATGATGAGCTGGAATAAAACAACAGCAGTTAATTACGCTAAATCACACGCGAGTTCACATTCTCAAGGACGCTGCGCGGAATTTACCCGCAAAGCCATTCAGGCAGGAGGTATCACTCTTGGGCATACTTATCATGCTAAAGATTATGGCCCCATGCTAAAAAGTGCCGGTTTCAGCCCTATCGGCACATTTGAACAACCCCGAGAAGGCGATGTCGTCATCATTCAGCCTTATGAAGGAGGAAACCCAAGCGGGCATATGGCGATATTTGACGGTCAGGCGTGGTACTCCGATTTTAGACAACGCGATATGTGGGCCGGACCTGGCTATCGGGCGGCAAAACCGTCATACACTATTTACAGGAAGCAGTAATGAAAGCATTCTCGTTGATTGCTCTGGTGCTGTTACTTTGCGGCTGCTCTACACCGCGCCACGATAGCTCCCGGGATGTAAAACAATTCTATCTCGCGTGGATGTCCGCCTACACACAAGAGCGGGATACATCCGCACTCATGCAACGCTATGTGGCGAAAGACGTTATCAATCGTCTGGCGCTGATTGACGGCCTTTATGAGCAGGGAATTCTGGACTCGGACTACTTTATGTACGTACAGGATTACGACCCGGAGTGGATCCCGCTGTTACGGGTTGGACCGGCTCAACCTTTTCTCGGTGGCGAAAAGGTGGAAGTACAATTAGGTGGGCCGACAGGTGAAGTCCCCATGCTGTTGGAGGTATATACGCGTTGGGAAGACAGGCGCTGGAAAATTTATCGCGTTCGCGATATTAGCGATCGTTATGAACAGCCCATCTACAGTACCGGGGATATTACCCGTGCGAAAGCTTGGTCTGCGGAGATCGCACCGGAGTACGAAAAGATGAATAAGTAAAAAAGGGAGCCTGACGGCTCCCTTTCGTGTACTGCATTAGCCGAGACTTATGCTTTCAGCTTACGCATAACCAGCGTGGCGTTGGTGCCGCCAAAACCGAAGCTGTTAGACATAACAGTCGTCAACGCTTGCTCGGTCGGTTTAGTCACGATGTTCAGACCTGCAGCCTGCTCGTCCAGCTCTTCAATGTTGATGCTCGGCGCGATAAAACCGTGTTCCAGCATCAGCAGAGAGTAGATAGCTTCCTGAACGCCAGCCGCACCCAGTGAGTGACCGGTCATGGCTTTGGTTGCAGAAATGGCCGGGCTGTTATCGCCAAAGACTTCGCGGATTGCGCCCAGTTCCTTCACGTCGCCTACCGGAGTAGAAGTACCGTGGGAGTTCAGGTAGTCGATCGGCGTGTCTACGCCGTGCATCGCCATCTGCATGCAACGTACTGCGCCTTCGCCAGACGGAGCAACCATGTCTGCGCCATCGGACGTTGCGCCGTAACCGACGATTTCCGCATAGATGTGCGCGCCACGGGCCAGAGCGTGTTCCAGCTCTTCGACCACCACCATACCGCCGCCGCCTGCGATAACAAAACCGTCACGGTGTGCATCATAAGTACGGGAAGCTTGAGACGGGTTGTCGTTATATTTGGTAGACAGCGCGCCCATTGCGTCGAACTCGCATGCCATTTCCCAGCACAACTCTTCGCCGCCGCCAGCAAAAACGATATCCTGCTTGCCCAACTGAATTTGTTCAACAGCGTTGCCGATACAGTGTGCAGAAGTTGCACAGGCAGAGCTGATGGAGTAGTTGACGCCGTGGATTTTGAACGGTGTCGCGAGGCAGGCAGAAACGCCGGACGCCATCGCTTTGGTGACCACATACGGGCCAACCGCTTTCAGACCACGCGGGCTACGCATTGCGTCAGCGCCGAATACCTGAAAACGCGGGGAGCCGCCGCCGGAACCTGCAATCAGGCCAACGCGCGGATTGTTCTGGTAATCTTCTGCAGCCAGGCCGGCATCAGCCACTGCCTGCTCCATAGAAAGGAAAGCATAGATGGATGCGTCGCTCATAAAGCGCACTACTTTGCGGTCAATGAGGCCAGTGGTATCCAGTTTTACGTTGCCCCAAACGTGGCTACGCATGCCGGAGTCCTTCAGCTCCTGAGAGAAAGTGATCCCTGAACGTCCTTCACGCAGAGATGCCAGGACTTCCTGCTGGTTATTACCGATGCTGGAAACGATGCCCAAGCCAGTAATCACTGCACGTTTCATTCAATACCTCTGTAAGTCGCACTATTTTAAAGTTTCGAGTGGCACAATAGCGTACACTTGTACGCCGAACAAGTCCGATCAGCCATTTTGTGTGGAAATTTGCGCAGCCAGGCACTCCTCGTTAAGATCGGGGCACAGCCTGTCAGACGAGTAACTTACGTGAAACAATACGCTATACAACCTGCCAACCTTGAATTCAACGCTGAGGGTACACCTGTTTCCCGAGATTTTGACGATGTCTATTTTTCCAATGATAACGGGCTGGAAGAGACACGTTACGTCTTCCTTGGCGGCAACCACCTCGCCGAACGTTTTCCTGTGCACCCACGCCCGGTGTTCGTGGTGGCAGAAAGTGGCTTTGGTACCGGGCTAAACTTCCTCACGCTCTGGCAGGCATTCGCCACCTTTCGCAACGCACACCCTGACGCTACCCTGGAAAGATTACATTTCATCAGTTTTGAAAAATTTCCGCTGACGCGTGAGGATCTGACACTAGCGCATCAGCGCTGGCCGGAACTGGCGTCGTGGGCAGAGCAACTCCAGGCACAGTGGCCACTGCCGCTGGCGGGTTGCCATCGTCTACTGCTTGATGAGGGGCGGGTTACTCTGGATCTGTGGTTCGGCGACATCAACGAACTCACCAGTAAGCTGGACGAGTCTCTGAACCAACAGGTTGATGCCTGGTTCCTGGACGGCTTCGCCCCGGCCAAAAATCCGGATATGTGGACGCCAACACTCTTTAACGCCATGGCCAGACTGGCCCAACCAGGCGGTACGCTGGCGACCTTCACTTCGGCTGGTTTTGTACGCCGGGGATTGCAGGAAGCCGGATTTACGATGCAAAAATGCAAAGGTTTTGGTCGCAAACGTGAAATGCTCTGTGGCGTAATGGAACAAACTCAGGCGCTGCCTTCCTCAGCCCCCTGGTTTGCACGTACGGGAACTGAGAAGCGCGAAGCCGCCATTATTGGCGGCGGTATTGCCAGCGCATTGCTGTCTCTGGCGCTACTGCGTAGAGGCTGGCAGGTCACACTCTATTGCGCGGACGATAAACCTGCGCAGGGCGCATCCGGTAATCGCCAGGGCGCGCTCTATCCGTTACTCAGCAAGCATGACGCGGCTATTAATCTCTTTTTCCCCACCGCGTTTACCTTCGCCCGTCGACTGTATGACACCCTCCCCGTTGAGTTCGCGCATGACTGGTGCGGCGTAACGCAACTCGCATGGGACGAAAAAAGCCAGCAAAAAATCGCCCAGATGTTGTCCCTTGAACTGCCCGAAGCGCTCGCCGTCGGCGTGGACGCCGATCAAATTTTGCAAACAACAGGCGTAGTGACCGAATGTGATGGCATCCAGTACCCGGCCGGCGGATGGCTGTGTCCGGCGCAGCTTACCACTGCCGTTCTCGAGTATGCGACAACGCTTGGGTTACGTACTTACTACCAACACACACTGACCTCACTTGCTCATCAAACCGATAGCTGGCAGTTGCAGTTCGCCAGCGGGGAAGCGGCAACACATGAGGTCGTGGTTCTGGCTAACGGGCATCGCATTAACGGCGTTGAACAGACGCAGTCGCTACCGGTGTACTCCGTAGGCGGTCAGGTGAGTCACATTCCTACTACGCCTTCGCTTTCAGCGCTGCATCAGGTGCTGTGCTATGACGGCTACCTCACGCCGCACAACCCGCAAAATCAGCAGCACTGCATTGGCGCCAGTTATCATCGCGGAAGTGAAGAAACGGTGTATCGTGCTGACGATCAGCAGCAAAACCGTCAGCGCTTAATAGATTGTTTCCCGAATGCCGCGTGGGCAAAAGAAGTAGACGTTAGTGGCAATGCCGCACGTTGTGGAGTGCGCTGCGCCACGCGCGATCACATGCCGATGGTCGGTAATGTGCCGGACTATAACGCCACACTCAGCCAGTACGCCACGCTTGCCGAAGACAAAGAGCATGCTTTAAGCGCACCGGTATACCCGGATTTGTTCATGTTTGGCGCGCTGGGGTCACGTGGGTTATGTTCTGCCCCGCTATGTGCAGAAATTCTGGCCGCGCAAATGAGTGATGAACCGATCCCAATGGATGCCAGCACGCTGGCGGCGCTGAATCCGAATCGTCTGTGGGTACGGAAGTTATTGAAGGGTAAAACGGTGAAATAAAAGGATGGGGTGTCAGCCGATCATTGCCTGATGGCGCTACGCTTATCAGGCCTACAAACACCCGCCCACGTGGGCCGGATAAGACACCTCAGTGTCGCCATCCGGCACACGCTACTGTACTTATTGTTTTGTCGCCTTCAGGAACAAGGTGTCCCACATCTCTTTCACTAACGCCTGGTCACGCGGCGAGAGTTCGCCCGCGCTGATGGCTTTCTCCAGACTGCTGGTCACATTGGCGTACAATGCCTCAGCCGAATGGTCCTCGCCAGCATCCAGCTCAGCAACGGCCAGCGTCAGGTGTCCACGCAAATAACCACTGGCAAACAACTCATCATCGCTGGCGTGCTCTACCATATCGTCGATTAATGCCAGAATGCGTGATTCAAACTCCGCGATCATCTTCTTTCCTCATTGTAAACGTGGCAGCGGCGTCAGTTGAGCGCTTCGGGCCACGGGAATTGTTCCGCCTTAAGTTCAGGCGTGTGATAATAATTCTGTAACGCGTTAATGAAACGCGCCGGGCGTTCAGGGATCCCCTTGTCCAGATACTCCATCACCTGAGCATGAACACGGCGCTGGAATACCACGCGATCCGGTTCAAAGTCCCCTTCCAGGTTGTCGCAACTGACGTTAAACGGGTAGCCCGCCGCCATGCAAAACAGCCAGTCAAACGCCTGCGGCTTCACTTCTACATCTTCAAACTGGCATTGCGTCTTCGCGTCGCGTCCGTCCGGACAGTACCAGTAACCGAAGTCGACCAGTTCACGACGCGCCTTTCCCGCAATACACCAGTGTGAAATTTCGTGTAACGCACTGGCGTAATAGCCATGCGCAAAAACGATACGGTGATACGGTAATTCCGCATCCGCAGGAAGATAGATCGGTTCGTCGTCGCCTTTAATCAGACGGGTATTAAATTCATCGGCAAAGCAGCCGTTAAAAATCTCAATTAACTGTTCGTAGTGATGGGTATTATTCATTAGTTCATCCCCAGCCAGTGGAGAATCTCCTGTCCATGATTATCATAAAGTAGCTTGGCGCTCATCACGGCGGAGACAATAACGATCATTGGCCGAATGAGTTTTTGTCCTTTGCTGAGTACCAGCCGTGAGCCCATCCGTGCGCCAATAAACTGGCCAATAAGCATCACAAATCCGGTCGCCCAAATCACTTTACCGCCGAGGGCAAACAACAGCAGCCCACCGATATTCGAGGTGGCATTTAATACTTTGGCGTGGGCCGTCGATTTCGCCAGGTTGTAGCCGCACAGCATGACAAAGGCCAGCGCGTAGAACGACCCCGCTGCCGGGCCAAAAAAGCCATCGTAAAAACCGACGCAGCCTCCGGCCACCAGCGCGAAAGGCAGCCCGTGCAATCGACGCTGCCGGTCCTCTTCCCCTACTTTCGGCATTAACAGAAAGTAAAGGCCAATACAGATAACCAGAACCGGCAGGATCTGGCGCAAAATGTCTGACTGCACATGCTGAACCAGCAGCGCGCCGCTCATTGACCCAATAAAGGTCATGAAGATATTGAGCTTCTGATCTGCCAGGTTAACCACTCCCCGGCGAATGAAATAGAGGGAGGAAGAGATAGATCCCCCGCAGGCCTGCAATTTATTGGTGGCCAGAGCTTGCGCAGGTGGCATCCCGGCCGCCATCAATGCCGGGATGGTGAGTAAACCACCGCCTCCGGCCAGAGAATCAATAAAACCTGCCAGCATCGCCACAAAAAACAGCACACCTAACAGCAGTGGCGTCACCATAAACAGAGAGGCAAAATGATCCATTAGAGTACATGCTCGTCCAGTAGCGCCTGGCAGGAAGGCGGCAACGGCGGCGGTGTCTTCTTCTCAGGCTTGGTGGTTCCAGGTTTCGGAGGTTCGAACCAGCTTTGCAGCTCCGCGCCGCAGCCGTCACCCGGTGGTGGTAACGGTTGATCTTCGCACTCAAGACTGTCGGCAGGACAACGTAACCGGACGTGCATATGCGCACGGTGCTGGAACCACGGCCGCACTTTACGCAACCAGTCCCTGTCGGTTCCTGCATCCAGACAAAGTTGCTGCTTAATCGCCGGATTCACGAAAATACGCGTTACTTCATTATCTTTTGCAGCCAGCCTTACCAGGCTGAAAATCTCCGGCTTCCACAGGGACGGTACAACACGTTTACCATCCTGCGAGACCAGATCTAACGCCTGTGGCCGCAGCAGTTGTGACTGGGTCCAGCGCGTTTTCGGCAGTTGCAGGAAAATATCCACATCCAGCCCGGTCTGGTGACTGGCATGACCGCCATTAAATCGCCCACCGGCCGGCATGCCCATATCACCGATTAACACCGTGCCCAGCCCCTGACTATTAGCCTGATTACTCAGACGCTGGATAAACCTCACCAGATCCGGATGGCCAAAGTAACGACGCTGATCGGTGCGCATCACCTGATAATGTTCTGACTGTACAGGCAGCGTATCTGCGCCAACAATACAGCCATTGGAAAACGCGCCGATAGACTGCGCGCTGCCCGCAACCGGATGGGTAATTTTCTGCCAGGGCGTCGCCGCCAGACAGGCGGTACTGGCAAACAGAGCCAGCGCCGCAAGTGCCGTTTTTTTCATTTTTACCAGCGTGGAATATCGGTCTTCACATCCGCATTTTGCGCCCGCTGACGCAGCAAGTGATCCATCAACACGATCGCCAGCATTGCTTCAGCGATCGGCACTGCGCGGATCCCAACGCACGGATCGTGACGACCTTTAGTGATCATGTCGACTTCTTCACCAAAGCGATTAATGGTGCGCCCTGGTACGGTAATACTGGACGTCGGTTTCAGCGCCATATGGGCAATAATTTGTTGCCCGCTGCTGATCCCGCCCAGAATGCCGCCCGCATGGTTGCTCTGAAAACCGTCTTTGGTGATTTCATCGCGGTTCTGACTGCCGCGCAGCGCTACAACGTCAAATCCGTCGCCAATCTCAACGCCCTTAACGGCATTAATGCTCATCAGTGCATGGGCGATGTCGGCATCCAGACGGTCGAATACAGGTTCGCCGAGACCCGCAGGTACGCCGCTTGCAACAACGGTTACTTTCGCCCCGATGGAGTCGCCCTCTTTCTTCAGCCCGCGCATCAGTTCATCCAGCGCTTCAATTTTATCCGGGTCCGGGCAAAAGAAGGGATTCAATTCGACCTGAGACCAGTCCTTGATCTCCAGCGGAATATCACCCATCTGTGTCAGACAGCCGCGAATTTCGACGCCGAATTTTTCCGCCAGATATTTTTTGGCAATCGCGCCAGCCGCAACGCGCATCGCCGTTTCACGTGCGGATGAACGTCCGCCGCCACGGTAATCGCGCAGGCCATATTTCTGCTCATAGGTATAGTCGGCGTGTCCTGGACGGAAAACATCCTTGATCGCGCCATAATCCTGTGAACGTTGATCGGTATTTTCGATCAGCAGGCCAATGCTGGTGCCGGTGGTAACGCCCTCGAATACGCCGGAGAGGATTTTCACCTGATCCGGCTCGCGGCGCTGCGTAGTGTAGCGCGAAGTGCCAGGACGACGTCTGTCGAGATCGTGCTGCAGGTCAGCTTCTGTCAGAGAAATGCCCGGCGGAACACCATCGACAATACAACCGAGCGCCAGCCCGTGTGATTCGCCGAAGGTGGTTACGCGAAAGAGTTGCCCAATTGTATTTCCTGCCATCACGGCTCCGTTATGCGTGTTGTGTATGTGCGCGTGTATTTAGTCTTTGTAAATGCTGAAGTGCTCACGAGCGGCGATCAACTGCTCTTTGGTCAGCATGAATACGCCGTCACCGCCGTTATCGAACTCCAGCCAGGTGAACGGTACATCCGGATACTGCTCTATCAGATGTACCATGCTGTTTCCGACTTCACAAATCAGAATACCGTTATCTGACAGGTAGTCCGGGGCGTTACCCAGAATGCGGCGGGTAAGTTTCAGCCCATCGCTACCGGAGGCCAGGCCCAGCTCAGGCTCATGGCGGTATTCGTTTGGCAGATCGGACATATCTTCTGCATCGACATACGGCGGATTGGTCACAATCAGGTCATACTGAACCTTCAGCAGATCGCGGAACAGATCGGAGCGGATCGGCGTAACATGATGGATCAGGCCGTGCTCTTCAATGTTGTGCTCGGTCACCGCCAGCGCATCAGTGGAAATGTCCACCGCATCGACTTCGGCTTCCGGGAAGGCATACGCGCAGGCAATGGCAATACAGCCGCTGCCGGTACACATATCGAGGATATGCTGCGGCTGCTCATTAATCAGGCCCGCAAAGCGGTTATTGATAAGCTCGCCGATCGGTGAACGTGGAACCAGCACGCGTTCATCGACATAAAATTCATGCCCGCAGAACCAGGCTTTGTTGGTCAGATAAGCCACCGGAATGCGCTCGTTGACGCGGCGAATCACGCGTTCAACAATACGATGGCGTTCGCTGGAAGTCAGACGCGCAGTGCGCATATCTTCTGGGATATCCAGCGGCAAATAAAGCGACGGCAGCACCAGCTGTACGGCCTCGTCCCATGGGTTATCCGTGCCATGGCCATACCAAATATTCGCCGCGCTAAAACGGCTGACCGCCCAACGCAACATGTCCTGAATGGTATGCAGTTCACTCACGGCTTCATCGACGAAAATTTTATCCACGTATTTCTCCAGGGCATGCTCGTATTAATTTCGGCGGCTAGTTTGCCACGAAGACGGCGATAAATCAGCATTCACGCGGAGCCTGAGCGCGAAAATTGCGTTTTAAGCGATCGGATGCCCGCCGAGTCGGGTTAAACTAACGGAAAATAAAAGATGAGACGCTCGAATGAAAAAGAAAACATCGCTCAGCGAGGAGGATCAGACGCTGTTTCGCCAGCTGATGACCGGCACGCGTAAAATTAAACAGGACACTATTGTTCACCGACCGCCACGTAAAAAAATCACCGAGGTTCCGGTTAAAAAGCTGCTGCAGGAACAGGCGGATGCCAGCCACTATTTCTCGGACGAATTTCAGCCGCTACTGAATACGGACGGCCCGGTAAGATACCTGCGTGCCGACGTCAGCCATTTCGAACTGAAGAAAATGCGCCGTGGCGATTACTCCCCGGAGCTGTTTCTCGATCTGCACGGGCTGACCCAGCAGCAGGCCAAACAGGAGTTAGGCGCGCTGATCGCCGCCTGCCGTCGTGAGCATGTGTTTTGCGCCTGCGTGATGCACGGCCACGGGAAGCATATTCTTAAGCAGCAAACGCCGCTCTGGCTGGCACAACATCCGCATGTGATGGCCTTTCATCAGGCGCCGAAAGAGTACGGTGGTGACGCCGCGCTGCTGGTGCTGATTGAAGTGGAAGAGTGGCTGCCGCCCGAACTTCCCTGATGCAGAAAACAGAAAGAGCCACATTTGCGGCTCTTTGATTTTCCGGATGGCGGCTGTGCCTTATCCAGACGATGAAACGTGGCACGGGTTCGATTAAATCGCCTTTGCCATTTTCAAATTACACGGGCTCATCTGCCAGTTGAAAATGCCCTTTCCGCTCTCATCAAGCGTTACGCTGGCAATCGCAGATGTGGTAAACATCGGCGGCGTTTCACCCGGGCAAAGCTCAGACACCAGATATCCCACTAACGGTAAGTGAGAAATTACCAGTGCCGTGGCGATACCTTCATTGGCCAGAGCCTGTAAATAGGCGCTGACCAGACCGACATCGCCGCAGGGAGTCAGCTCCGGCAAAACATCCACACCGGCTGGCAGGTTCATACACTCTCCCACCACATCCAGCGTCTGTTCGGCTCGTAGGAACGGGCTCACCAGAACACGTTCGATATCCACTTTTTGACCTTTAAGCCAGTTCGCCATCAGGCGAGATTCGTCACAACCACAAGAGGTTAAAGGACGAACCGAATCACTGGCGGCATCGAGGGCCGCGTCGCCGTGACGCATGATAAAGACTTGCATATTGCACCGCTTTTGTTAACCAGGATCACCAACACCTTTATTCACCGCCCCTATTGACCGTGGTAACGATGTGGTGGCCGGCATTGTGCCTTATCCATTCACCGAATGAAACGCTGTTTTTTACCTCAACGGCGTAAGTATAGTCAATCTCTGTTTACATTTTGAGCGCGACCCATACATTCGGTGCGGATTCATCCTACCTTTGACCTCATGAATTCAGGTCAGTTTCCCCGATATCCCAGAATCTTTCACCACGTTCCGCCATCTGCAAGAACTGTTCACACGGCGTAAACCGTGAACCATATTGCGTGGACAGTCGTTGCAGAACCGCAACCACTTCACCCGTACCGAGAGAATCCATATACCGGAACGGGCCGCCGAGGAATGGCGGAAAACCAATACCAAATACAGCGCCGATATCGCCATCACGTGCGCTACGGACGACCTGCTCACCAAAACAGCGTGCTGCTTCGTTAAGCATTAACATGACACACCGCTCTGCAATTTGCGGGGCTGTGAGTTGGCCCTGACCCTGGACGCCAATAAGCGTATAAATTGCAGGGTCGACCTGTTTTTTGCTTTTACGCCCTTTCGCGCCATAAAGATAGAAACCCCGACCATTTTTTCTACCTTTGCGATCATCATTCAAAATTGAAGCAACAACATTTGCAGGTGCGCTAAAACGTTCTCCATAGGCGGCCTCAAGCACTGGTATAATTTTAGTGCCCGTATCAATTCCGACCTCATCCAAAAGTTGGATTGGCCCTACCGGAAAACCAAACTTAACCAGCGCGGCATCAATCGTCTCGACGCGCTCGCCTTCGGTCAGCATACGAATCGCTTCGTTGATGTAAGGCGCTAAAATACGGTTAACGTAAAAGCCAGCCTTATCCTGGACAACAATCGGCGTTTTGCCCTGCTTTTTCGCTAACTTAACGGTTGTGGCAATCGTCTGCTCAGAGGTTGTTGCATGCGGAATCACTTCCACCAGTGGCATTTTTTCTACCGGGCTAAAGAAGTGCAGACCAATTACCTGTTCAGGTCTGGTAGCATTAGCCGCAATATCGCCAATCGGTAAAGATGAGGTGTTTGACGCAAAAATAGTATGAGGGGCACAATTCTGCTCAACTTCTGCCACCATCTGTTGTTTTAACGACAGATCTTCGAATACCGCTTCAATAATCAGATCGCGATGCGCAAAACCGCGATAATCGGTGGTTCCCGAAATCAACGCCAGCTGTTTATCACGCTCGCTGGCTTTGATATGACGGCGGCGAACCTTCGTTTCAAGCTGCTCCCAACTGTACTTCAGCGCGTGGTTGATTCCCTTAGCATTAATATCTTTGATGCGCACCGGCACGCCACCTTTACAGGCTGTGACGTAAGCAATACCGCCGCCCATCAGGCCACCGCCCAAAATACCGACGCTATTCAGCGGGCCGGGCTTCGCTTCACTACCGGGATCTTTTTTTACATCGGTATTGGCAAAAAAGATGTTCCGTAGCGCCTTAGACTGCGAAGTCATCGCCAGCTCGCCAAACGCGCGGGCTTCCGCCTCATAGCCGCTGCTGCTGCCCTGCGCGAGACCGGTTTCGATCACCTCAAGAATGCGGTCCGTCGCAGGGTAGTTGCCCTGCGTTTTTTGCGCCGTCTTTTTGCTGACCATACGAAACAGCAGCGCACGTCCCAGCGGCCCCGCCAGCACGCGTTCACGTACGGGCAGAACCCGGTGTGCCGAGCTGTCTTTTTTGGCCAGTTCAACCGCGGCTTCCAGCAAAATGGTCTGTGGTACAACTTCATCCACCAACCCCACTTTTAGCGCCTGTTTTGCCCGGAGCTGTTTTCCTGTCAGGATCATATCCAGCGCAGTACTGACACCAATAAGACGGGGTAATCGCTGGGTGCCCCCGGAGCCGGGAAGCAGGCCTAACTGTACTTCCGGCAACCCCAGTACGGTTTTAGCATCATCGGTACAAATACGGTTGTGGCACGCCAGCGCCATCTCCAGCCCACCGCCCAAACAGGCACCATGAATAGCGGCAACAACCGGGATCGGCAATGCATTAATTTCTGCCATGATCTGCTGCCCCTGACGGGCCAGCGTTTCGGCTTCCTGCGCGCTGCGACAGCTACCAATCATGTTGATATCCGCCCCGGCAATGAAGTTATCGGGTTTAGCCGAAATAAACACCACACCACGCAATGCTTTGTTATCGCGGATTTGTTTCAGAATGGCCCTCACCTGAGAAGCAAACTCTGCTTTCAGGGTGTTCATTTTCTCTCCGGGCACATCAATGGAGACAACGGCGACGTTATCCAGACGCACGTTGAGCGTAAAAGCCGATGTCATTTCCATTATTCTGCCTCCAGAACCATTGCCGCACCCAGACCACCTGCCGCACATGCGGTGACTAAACCAAACCCACCGCCACGGCGGCGTAGTTCATGGAGGGTTTGGGTGATCATACGCGCACCGGTGGCGGCGAAGGGGTGCCCATAGGCAATTGAGCCACCCAGCACGTTAAATTTACTGTCATCGACTTCGCCAGTGGCGTGGGAGCGCCCCAGCACTTCGCGGGCAAAACGCTCGCTGCCCAGCAACTGGAGGTTCGCCAGCGTTTGTGCGGCAAAGGCTTCATGCATATCAATAAGCGTTAAATCCGGCATGGTTAAGCCTGCACGCTCCAGGGCAAGCGGCGTTGACCACGCCGGCCCCAACAGCATGTCCTGCCAGACATCAATGGCGGTAAAGGCAAAACTACGCAGATATCCCAGCGGTACCAGCCCTAACTCTTTCGCACGCGACTCCGTCATCATAATCACGGCGGCTGCGCCATCCGTCAGCGGAGTGCTGTTAGCCGCCGTAACGGTACCGTGTTTTCTGTCAAATGCCGGACGCAACCTCGCGTAATCCGCCATCGTCGAGTTACCGCGAATATTGTTATCTTCTGAAAAAGGATCTTTAAAGGGGGGAGCGTAGGTCGTCATCACCTCATCTGCGAGTTTTCCTTCAGACCAGGCCTGAGCTGCGCGCTGATGAGAGCGGTGCGCCAGCGCATCCTGCTGCTCACGCGTGATGCCATAGGTTTTGGCCATTTGCTCGGCGGTATCTCCCATGCGTAAACCAGTGGAATATTCAGCCACTGCAGGTGGCACAGGCATCAGGTCGCGCAAGCGTAGTCGGGAAAAGAGCTTCAGACGTTGCCCGGTTGTGCGGGCTTTATTAACATCCACCAGTACTCGCGCCAGCTTTTTGCTGACGCCAATAGGCAGAACGGAAGAGGAGTCTGCACCACCGGCAATCCCAGCACGAATAGTTCCGGCCATCAGGCTTTCCGCGACATTTGCCACGGCCTGAAAGCTGGTTGCACAAGCCCGGCTTACGCTGTAAGCATCTGTATGCACATTCATCCCGGTTCCCAGAACGATTTCCCGGGCAATGTTGGGGGCTTCTGGCATTTGCACCACCTGGCCAAAAACCAGCTGTTCAATCACATCAGCAGGTATTTCGCTGCGGGCCAGCAATTCACCAACAACCATTTTTCCCAAATCAACGGCGGGAATGCCATGAAACGCGGTAGCCTGACGAGCAAATGGCGTACGCAATCCGCTCACGATGGCGATACGGTCGCCCTGGCGGGTAACCAGCGATAAAGCCTGACTCATAACACTCCCCTGTAAAAAATAAAAATAAGTGGTCTGACCTGATCACAGTCTTAACCAATTTTTTACATTTAGCCAAGCGAGGAGAAAAGAAAGTGAGAGCTATGACACAGTGAATAGTCACTGACTGTTACGAAAATGCCCTTGCCACCGGGTGGCAAGGGCATGAGCAGAAGGGATTAACGCAGGCCCAGCTGGAAAATCAGCGTTTCAGCTTCACAGGCAAAAACAAAATCGATATCCAGACGCACACCCTCTGACTCTTCAGTGAAAGTCGGGGTGATTTTGCAAGGTTCAGACTCTACGCTACGTGCCTTCTCAGTCAGAGCGGCCAGCGTTTCTTCTGCCTCTGCGCGATTCGCGAACACGCGGCTGTAGGAAGCGGTGCAATCGGAGTTGTCCATGATGGTGCCAACATCCATACAGCAGCAAACCGGGGTTTCATCAGCACTGCATTTACTCATTGTAGATTTCCTCTGTATTCGCACCCGAGGTGCCAGATAAACGATAGGGACATTTTACGCTCCCATTATTCGCCTCTCCAGTCGTTAATTGTGCGAAATGCGATAAGTGACCGAAATCACACTTAAAAATGATCTAAAACAAAAATCGCCCAAACAGGTGAGTGCGCGCACCTGCAATTTTGCCAGCTGGATCGCGTTTCTTAGATCAGAATTGAAAATATTTATAAACATACTTGCAACATTCTGGCTGGTCCGACCTATACTCTCGCCACTGGTCTGATTTCTATGTGGTACCTCAGACCCTACACTTCGCGCTCCTGTTACGGCATGTAACATAGTTTGTATAAAAATAAATCTATGAGGTTATGGTCATGAGCCAGAAAACCCTGTTTACAAAGTCTGCTCTCGCAGTCGCAGTGGCAATTATCTCCACACAGGCCTGGTCTGCAGGCTTTCAGTTAAACGAATTTTCTTCCTCTGGCCTTGGCCGGGCATATTCGGGTGAAGGCGCTATTGCAGATGATGCTGGTAACGCCAGTCGTAACCCCGCGCTGATCATGATGTTTGATCGCCCTACTTTCTCTGCGGGTGCGATTTTCGTTGACCCGGATGTCGATATTTCCGGACGTTCGCGCATTGGTAATGACGCCAGCCAGGATAATATCGCCCCAACCGCCTGGATACCGAACGTGCATTTTGTTGCCCCGATTAACGATCAGTTTGGTTGGGGGGCGTCAGTTACCTCTAATTATGGTCTGGCAACGGAGTTTAACAATAATTACGCAGCCGGCTCGATGGGCGGAAAAACCGATCTGGAAACGCTGAACTTAAACCTGAGCGGCGCCTACCGTCTGAATAATCATTTTAGCTTCGGTCTCGGTTTTAACGCCGTCTATGCCAAAGCGAAGCTTGAGCGTTATGCAGGTGATCTGCCGCAGCAGATCGTTGCAGGCTCTGGTGGCAGGGTTCCTCCCGCCCTGGCCGCACAATACCCAGCAGATACGCAGATTGCGCGCCTGAAGGGTGACGAATGGGGCTTCGGCTGGAACGCCGGTATTCTTTATGAAGTGGATAAAGATAACCGTTACGGTTTCACCTACCGTTCGGAAGTAAAAGTTGACTTCGACGGTGATTACCGCAGCAGCCTGCCATCAATGGACCGTATTCCTGCGCAGTTGCGCCCGGTGTTCGCCAGCCTGCCTGCTGGCACTAACGGCAACACAATCGACGGATCACTTGATCTGAATCTGCCAGAAATGTGGGAGTTCTCAGGTTATAACCGCGTTGCACCACAGTGGGCGGTTCACTACAGCATGGCATATACCAGTTGGAGTCAGTTCCAGGAACTTAAAGCGAAAGGCAGCAACGGCCAGACGCTGTTCTATAAAGAAGAAGGTTTCAAAGACTCTTACCGCATCGCGCTGGGTACTACCTACTACTACGATGATACCTGGACATTCCGTACCGGTATCGCCTTCGATGATAGCCCGGTTCCAGCTAACCGCCGTTCCATCTCTATTCCGGATCAGGATCGCTTCTGGCTGAGTGCGGGTACAACCTACGCGTTTAATAAAGATGCTTCATTGGATGTCGGCATTTCTTATATGCACGGCCAGAAAGTGAAATTCGAAGAAGGCCCATACTCCTTCGAATCAGAAGGGAAAGCCTGGCTGTACGGTATGAACCTGAACTACGCATTCTGATTTTCATCAAACGTAAAAAAGGTGAGCTTTTTAGCTCACCTTTTTATTTGCTTCAATTCCTTACTCAGAATCGATCTCTTTTAACTCATCCTGAATATCTTTTGCGTTCGGGTTTTCTTCTGGTTTGAGTTTACCGCCATTCGCAATAAAGTCATGGCGCTGGAAGTAAGCTTCACGCACCATGATGTAAGGATCTGAAGATTGACGCAGCAGACCGTCAGAATCGAGCAGTTGCGCACGCGTTTCAATTCCTTCAACCGTCCATTTACCTATCGACAACGGCCAGGTTAACCAGGAGAGAACCGGATACAGCGTATCCACCATATCGCCGCCATCATCACGCAGCGTGAAACTGCCGTAGAACGGAAGCTGCATATATGGACCGTAACCGACATCATAATGGCCTAATGTGCTGCCGAAGCGGTGTGGTTCAACACGCTGCAACTTCGGATTCGCCATCCCCGCCACATCAATAAACCCGCCCATACCTAACAAGGTGTTGAGGAAGAAACGGGTAAAATGCACCATCCCCTGATAGGGATCGCCTTGCAGAAAATAGTTAACCATGACAGCCGGTTCTTCAAGGTTGCCAGTAAAGTTGCTCAAACCATTACGGGCCGGCTGCGGAACATAATCACGCCAGGCTACAGCCACCGGGCGAACAACGTATGGATCCAACACATTAAAGTTGAAGTTGTACATGGTGCGGTTGAACCCTTCAAATGGGTCCGAACGCCCCTGCTGTTCAGTACCGGAGCTCGCACACCCCACCAAAAGTGTGGTTCCCAGCGCAAGCGCCGACAGGCGAAGCTTCATAAGTGTCTCCCTGTGTATTATGGCTATCGCTGATTGCCATCCATGACGGAACGATGATGTATCCGCCTGATTAGATGTGAGCGATTGTAACAGCACGTCAATCGATGTCTATATGCCCTAACTTACTGATTTGATCATAGCCTGGTAATACAGGCACAGTGATGGTTCATTTTAACGAAGCCAATAAAAACATGCGTTACCATTTTTGCGATTTCAAGCTTTATCCACCAGCCTTCAAATAAAAACCGCTACGCTTTAGCAATACGTGCTTATTCAGGATCCAGGTATGAATGACATCGAAAAAGAGAAGATTGATCGCCACAGCGACGAGCTCCAGGTGGAAAGCGAAGAAAAGCGGAGCGGAAAAAAGATAGAGCTCAATGAGGACAGGCTCCCCTCACGTGCAATGGCGATCCACGAGCATATCCGCCAGGACGGAGAAAAAGAGATGGAACGTGACGCGATGGCGCTATTGTGGTCAGCCATCGCTGCCGGACTGTCAATGGGTGCATCGTTGCTGGCAAAGGGAATCTTTCACGTACAACTGGAGGGGGTTCCCGGCGGATTTTTGCTGGAGAATCTTGGTTATACCTTCGGCTTTATTATTGTGATTATGGCCCGCCAACAGCTCTTTACGGAAAATACCGTCACCGCCGTCTTACCCGTTATGCAAAACCCTACCCTCGGCAATTTTGGTCTGTTGATGCGTCTGTGGAGCGTAGTACTACTGGGTAATATTCTCGGCACCGGGATTGCGGCATGGGCGTTTGAATACATGCCGATTTTTGATGAGGCGACCCGCGACGCTTTCGTCAAAATAGGCATGGATGTTATGAAAAATAGCCCGACGGAGATGTTTGCCAATGCCATTGTCTCCGGCTGGTTGATTGCCACAATGGTCTGGATGTTTCCCGCCGCCGGAGCCGCAAAGATTGTCGTCATTGTCCTGATGACTTGGCTGATTGCCTTAGGCGATACCACACATATCGTCGTGGGTTCAGTTGAAATTCTCTATCTGGTCTTTACTGGCACACTGCACTGGGGCGACTTTTTCTGGCCTTTTGCCTTGCCGACACTGGCCGGGAATATCTGTGGCGGGACGTTTATCTTTGCGCTGATGAGCCACGCGCAGATCCGCAACGATATGAGCAATAAACGCAAGGAAGAAGCCCGGTTGCAAGCAAAGCGGGAAGTACAACCGCAGAAAAACCAGAAAAAACAGACCTGAATGGCGACTGTTTGAGCAGTCAGGCAGCCTGAGACTTACCGTTGAGAGTAAAAAACGCTATACTCATGCCGCTTCGTCCCCTTAGTTAAATGGATATAACGAGCCCCTCCTAAGGGCTAGTTGCAGGTTCGATTCCTGCAGGGGGCACCATTTCACAGTTCGTCACTCTCCGCAGTAGTTCGCAAAATCCCCTACACAGCAAGATTTCAATAAAATATCAGTTCGCCATAGTTCGCAATAGAACGTTGACAGCCGCATGCTTCGGCGGGTAAAAAACGAGTAAATAATTTTACCCACCGGAATTTTACCCATGCTCACCATCAAGCAGATCGACGCGGCAAAGCCGAAAGATAAACCGTACCGGCTGCTCGACAGCAACGGGCTGTACCTTTATGTGCCGGTTACCGGAAAGAAGGTCTGGCAGTTGCGTTACAAGCTCGATGGTAAAGAGAAGGTGCTGACGGTAGGCAAATATCCGCTCATGTCATTGCAGGAAGCCAGAGACAAGGCGTGGCTTGCCAAAAAGGATGTGTCTGTCGGGGTAGATCCGGTAAAGGCTAAAAAGCTGTCAGTAAAAGATAACTCTTTCGGATCCATATATCAGGAATGGTACGAGCACAAAAAACAGGTATGGTCAGAGGTATACAGCACAGAACTGTCACGCATGTTTCAGGATGACATTCTGCCGTTGATTGGTTGGATGGAGATTCACGAGATAGAGCCGATGCAGATACTGGGAGTGATCCGCAGGTTCGAAGACCGTGGGGCAATGGAGCGGGCCAATAAGGCGCGGCGGCGGTGCGGGGAAGTATTCAGGTATGCGATAGTTACCGGGCGAGCGAAGTATAACCCGGCCCCTGACCTTGCTGATGCAATGAAGGGATACCGGAAGAAGAACTATCCTTTCCTTCCGGCTGATCAGATACCAGCCTTCAATAAGGCGCTTTCTGGTTTCTCTGGCAGCATCGTTTCACGCATAGCAACGCAGGTTTTGCAGTACACAGCGCTCAGAACTAAAGAACTACGGTCCATGCAATGGGTGAACGTCGATTTTGAAACCAGGACGATTATGATTTCCGAAGAGGTGATGAAAGGACGCCGCCCTCACCTTGTACCAATGTCAGATCAGGTTTCATCCCTGCTTGAGACTTTAAAACCGGTTACTCAGCCGATATCAAGATTCGTGTTCGCCGGGCGCAATGATAAAACAAAGCCGATCAGTGAGAACGCCGTATTGCTGGTTATTCGCCAGATAGGATATGAAGGGCTGGCAAGTGGTCACGGTTTCAGGCATCAGTTCAGTACAATAATGAACGAGCATGAGTGGCCTGCAGATGCCATTGAGAAGCAACTGGCGCACGCTAACAGCGGTTCTATACGTGGGATATACAACCACGCTCAGTACATGGATAAGCGCCGGGAGATGATGCAGTGGTGGGCCGACTGGATTGATGAGAAGGTATCATAGGTAAGCGCCACAAATCCTTGCAAACCGATGCAAAGATTTGTGCATCCATCTCTTGCATAAATTAAAAACTTCCAAATCTGTATTTATTGGCTCTAATAAATTTAATTTACCCCTGATCACATCACCTATTGGATCTAATCAAGGAATACTCCTATATCAAAAAGTGTATAATCGCCATTCTCTATAACAAAATCATATCCTCCAACCGCTGGGTATTGGCAAAAAAAAGGAAGCACGATGCGCAGGTCTACAATCATAGGAGCAATAGCTATTGTTTCTCTATGGATGGTAACGGCAATAACTTTATATAATTACAACTACGGATCACCATCAGACAAGAGCCACTGGAACCTGCGGTGGGAGAACAATGAGGCAGCAAGTCATTTTTTCAATACGCTGAAACGCTATGACACGCTTCCTTTTAGCAAACACTATTTCGCTGTTGGTCGCCCTTGCACTGTTCTGAGCACGCCTTGCATTGACACAAAAGGGCCATCATCACACGAGTCGGCTATCGTACCGTCTCCTAGAATAAATTATGATGCTGTATACACATCATTTCCACCTGGCGCTATGATCATAGCGTATGTCGTAATCAAAACTGCATCTTTAGCGTCTGGAATACCTATATCATTGGAGATGTTGCAATGGGTAAATATGTTATTTTGGCTTATCTCGGTAATCCTCACATATTTAGCTATTTCACTAATAACAAAAAAATCAAAATATAGCGCAGCAATATCTTTTCTGTCAGTCATCCCAATGATGTTTGCAGTTGAGCCATTGCACTCACACCAGATATCAATGTGGGCCCATCAAACATTCCAAATATTTTCATCAGCGGCATTACTTTTATTAGCTATCGGGATAAACAGAAAAACTGTTATAGTGCTTGGAGTGTTGTCTGCAGTAGCTTGCTGGGTTGAGTGGACAGCATACCTGATGTGCGTAGCGGTATTTTTTGTGGTGCTTATTAGCGATATAAAAAATAAATCTGGCTATAAAAACACCATTATCTATTCCGGCATAGCCATCCTTGGAGGTCTGACTCTGTTGTGGTACTACTCGTTCATGGTAGGCCTTGGTCCTTACTTCAAAGAGCTTTCTAACAGAGCTGCATCACGTAGTCTAGAGGTTGCATATGTTGGTTGGAATGACTGGTGGTTATCAGTTTATCAGTCATACGGCCCATGGTTGATATCATCAGTCATCATGTTTGTTGCATCACTTTTTGTCAAAAAAAGCGATTCTTTCAGCAAAGGTAACTATATCTCTGCATACATTCTTATTGCGGTTGTTGGCATTATGCTGATAGAGAACATAGCCATGTTTGAACACGCGATAATTTACACATTCGACAGGCTTAAGATAGGTTTTTTGATAGCACTTCTTTTCGCGTTGTCGGCAATGAGGATGGAAAAAGCAGGGAGGTCTTCATTTATTCTTATTGCTGTCATCTGCGTACTGGCATCAATGTTCAGCCTTAACCAATACCTTGAATATTACCCAAGATACTGGAAGTAATTAAAAGCGGCCATCAGGCCGCTTTTATCTCTACTCAGCGAATAGCTTTCCACCTCCATGCTGGCGCAGTACCTGTATATCTAATGGCTATCTGCTCTCCAACATCAATGGTGAACTCGCCACTTTTAAACCCTGTGTCCTCTCCATTTATGAAGATAGTAGTAGTTCCAAGAGCAAGGTAAACAAAAACCCTCTGCAATTGTCCTGTTTTGTTTTGATAGGCTATGTCTGTGGTTGGAACTGCTGGATTTGGTTGGTCTGGATAAAAACCAGTAACAATTGATTTGTCATATCCATGCGTCGGACCAAAAAACTTTCCAGTATATAGATTTGAATATACTCTACCAAGTCTTATATCATCAATTAGAACGGCCTTTTTATCACCCTGCTCAATGTTTAATACATAACTGTCTGCTGGCTCAGCATCAGCATCTGGATCTCTGATATCGACAAACGGGGAAATAAACCTAATCTTTTCCAGGTGAATATCTCTGCTGTGTATTCCATAATGGATATTTTCCATATCCAGAGATGTAAATACTATATTGTGATTATTTGCAGATACAGCTCCGAAATATAATCCATATTTAGCGTTTGATATACTTCCACCATTCCATGTTGTGAACTGGACCTTATTCATTTCTACGGCTTTTCCGTAGTTGGGGTAACCAGTAACAACTACGTTATTAAGTGTGCAATCAAACATCCAGTTTAGTTTAAGGACAATTCTGTCATCTGTAATAGTGCCAATTCTGGTATCAGATGAGAAATGGACCTGATCAAAGCTCCAGTTACCAAAATTGTCTGAGAAGTCCTCAAGTCCGAATATAATTGCTGCACCGGAGAGAGGTGATGCTGATAACCCTACTCGGCTAATTTTACCCTGGAAACAGTCTGGACCTGTTGGACCTTTCGTATTGTAAAAGTGTATAGCATTGGACTCGGTTGCACTTGAATACAGCACGCTCTCATAGGCTCCATCTCCGTACAATTCACCAAAGTTTCTGGTAGGAGATATATTCAGATCAAACAATATGCGTTCAACAGAGCGGTATTTTCCTCGTGGAATATAACCATTCATGTTTTCTGACAGCATCTTGTTTACGAATTTGTTAATAGGCCTCGTATTATCATCATCATGGACGCGTGTAGAACCATACCATAGGATATTTACCTTGCTTCCAGAGGTGCAACGAACCCATGCACCTTTGCCGGTAGGTGATGTTTCACCTACTTTATCTAACCAATTGTCGCGTCCAGCCAGAGAACCATCCCATGGAACAGTAGGGCTTACTATAAAAGCTCCGTCATGTTTACTCTTTTCCATGTCTGGATCATAAATGAAATGTCCGCCACCATATGGACGGTAATTACCAGTAGCATCAACCGCCCACCCATCAAACATAGACATCACGTTTACAGTCAACTTCCGGTCAGGAATGAAACCATAGAGATCGTGAACTGCTTGAATCGTGGATTTGTTGAGCCTTTCTTCTACTGTACTATTACCAATACCAATGAGAGCTGCGCCACCTGGTGAAGACAAATCCTGCCTTAACTGATCAGGGTCGTATTTCAGTATGTTTTGAAAGTAGAATTGCTGAACACCCGCGGAGTCATATACAGACATAGCATATCCCTCAACGGTAACAAACTTTGCAATCTGTCCGTTATAAACAGGATATCCGCCGGCATTGATGATAATTGGCTGAGCCACTGGTACGTGTGATCCATCCTCGTTCTCCAGATAGACCTGCACATAGTTATCGGGATCAGTCATCTCGCCAGGTGGCGTATCTATTTTTGAAATGTATATTTTGCCATTAAAGTTAGCTTTAAATGATCTTGCTAAGGTGAATAATTGAGATGGCATACTTACAACGATATTTGCTGTAATATCTGACATTTACTTTTCTCCTGGCGCATCAATGCTGCACAAAATAAAAATTGCACAGAGTTGCGTTAAGGTAGGTTATAGTTGTTTAAAAGACAGGAGGATTTATGGAAAGAGACTTGTTGAACTTTGCTTTATTGCTTTGCGGGATCGTTGTTGGCAAGTTGCTATTCGCTTAACGCCTCTGATTTCGAGCCCTGAGCAAATGAGTTAACAGCCCGCTCGACATCGGATAACGCCTTCTCAAATGCTGTTGAACCACGTGGAGTGTTAGCCAGGCGAAGCATTGCGTTTCGCGCCGGTTCGCTCTCATACATTCTCGCCAGCAATCCATACCCACCACCAACTCCAACGAGTGCCGGGTTAGTTGCAGATCCGATACCTAAAATGAATGGTATTGTTTGCTGACCAGTTGGGGTGGTTACTCCAGCCTGACCTGCTCGCTTGGTTGATTCCAGATAGTTTTTCAGACCTTTCAGATATGCAGCATCTCGACCTTTAAAGGTAATTCCTGTCTGGTTGGACATCATGTTTACCTGGCGAAGAAACTGGTCAGGAGAACCTCCAGATTTCTCCATAGCCTTTCCGATAATTCCGTTACGCATTTGAGCGCGACCTACCTGGCCAACTGACCGATACAGGTTTTGAACCTCAGACTTGTTCTTGCTGAACAGCATGTTGTTGACCACTTCAGGGGTTAGGTCTCCTTTCTGAAGAACTGTCTTCAGCCTGGTGTTTTTAAGCTTGTCAGCTTCATTAGCCCAAATTGCGTCAGCTTGTTTTAGCTTGTTTACTGTCTCATTACCAAGTGACTGTCCTACAGCCTGATGCATATCCTGAGTTAGAGCATTGTAGACACGGTTAACTGCAGCCTCTGACTTGTTCATGAACTTAACACGCTCACCCTTGACATCCTGCCTAAACTGAGTTCTGAGGTCTCTAAGCAGCCTGAAATCCACATTTCCGCTATCGAGCTCATTGCGATACGCCTGCAATTTAGAAATAGTTTCAGCGTCGGATACGGTTCCAAGGCGCTGCATATTTGCTAACTCGTCATCAATCTGCTGAATTGCCCTGGATGGCTGCACATTAAGATTACCAATTTGGCTTTCGACATTTTGAATGCGACTCCCTGCCGCATGCCTAATTCCTGATGCTTTTGATTTCAGGCTGCCAACCACAATAGACGGATCGTATTCACCAAAGCGTGATGCAAACTCATCAACCAACTGACTACGGGCTTCTTGCTGGTTAGCTCGCATAGTGCTTGTGCCAGCAAATGGGATGTTTTCAGCTGTAGTTTGAGCCATGCGGCCGACGCGTGAATTTGGCTGCAAAACGTCAGTAGTATGTAGCGGTACATCAGCAGCGTTAGCGAACTGAATGGCCTGCTGCGCTTCTGGTGCGATCGTCCCGCGCACGCCACGATAAGCAGCGCCAGCAGCACGACCTAACTGGTTAATAGCGCCACCCAATACAACACCGGTACCAAGATCTGTAGCCAGCGCTTCTGGATTATCACGTTCACTATTTGCAGCAAGTGAACCAACGGCGTTTTCAGCCAGTAACCGTGATGCACCTTGAGCTACGCGCCCAGCAATCGACGGAGCCTGAGCCGCCAATCTCTCAGCACCAACAGGAGTCAAATATGGCAGCGCTTCAGATAAAATTTTACCTTCTGTAGTCTGGGGAGTAAGCGTACCCTGTTGCAATCCAAAGTCCTGCTCAAGCCCTTGTGTAGTGACACGAGGCGCTGGGTGATAAGTACCGTCACCAATACCAAGCTTCTGACCAGCCCATGCCCCAGCGCTGGCTACCGCATCAGCCATTGATGCCGGGATATTTGCCAGATTAACGCCAGCCTGTAGCAATCCACGGCCTGTTTCTGCGGCCGCATTGCCAAGGTCAGATATGAAGCCACCTTGTTGCTGTTGCTGAGCAGGTTCTTTTTGCTGTTGTGCTGGCTGTTGAGTCGTTGGAGGTGGATAAGCAGCATAGAAAGCCTGTTTAGCCTGTTCCGCATCGTTTCCGGCTTGCGGAGCTACTACTTCATTGAAGTATTGCTCCTGAGCCTGTGCTTTCTGCTCTGGTGCTAATGCCTGGTACTGTTGAGAGGCAATAACGTCTTTCCATGCCTTAGCCATTAATCACCCCATAAAGACTGGTAGCCATTTTGCTGTTGTGGTTGTTGCGCTGCCGGTGCTACCGGCTCCTGGTAGTCAAACTGCTTCTTCACAGTCCCCAGTTTGCTTTCTAACTGAGTGCGAATTTTACCTATTGACGATCTAAACGCGTCCTCGCTCATCTTTGGACTAAGAGCGCCAACAGCATCAGATAATTTTTTACCTTCAGCGTCAGACAATGCACCCATGCCTTTTAGGCTTGCTACCATAGGTAAGAACGTCTGCGCCTTGAAGGTATCAAGACGGGCCTCGAAGTTTGCAGCATCAGAACCTGGTACCGTTGGAAAGGCAGATCTGACCCCTACCGCCTTTGACAATCCTGGGCTTTTTTCAATCTCACCAAGAGAATCAAGCGCCGTACTGAACGTATCAACCGCACCCTGCGCAGCAGCCTGTCTGTCAGATTTTGCTATTTCTGCCTTCTGGCGAACATCGGCCTGCTTCTGCTTCAGCTCGTCCAGTTTTATCTGGTTGGTTTCTCTTGCGATTTGACGATCAAGAACCTTATCCTGAAGTTCTGCTCTCTGAATCTCACGGGAAAGCGCGGCGTTCTGAGCGCTGATGTTTTGCCCGCGGACGGTGATATCCTGACCGCGTTGCTGAAGAGCTTCACCAGCCTGATTGCTGCGGATTGTCTCATCAATCTTCTGCTGATTCTGCTGAGTCTCGAATTGCTTATCCATGGGCAGAGTAGCCAGTCGAGTTGCATTGAGGAGGCTATTAAAACGCTGCGGGTCTTGTTGATACAACTGTGCGGCCTGTTCCTGAGAAACGCCGAGACTTGATAGAGCAGGGCCGTTTTTCTGGATAGCTGACTGCACTGCCTGAGGGTTGCCACTTGCGGCAGCAACAGAAAGGTCATTCAATGCACCATGAACAAATGACGCGTGCTCAGCGCTCTGGATGCCGATTTCCTGCTGAATGTTCTGTGCAAACTCCGGAAACTGCCGACGCAGCGCTGGCAACTGATCTGGTGTTGCGCTCTCAATTGCAGCATAGAAATCCTGACGTCGCTGATTGTCTCTCTGTGCTTGCTGGTTTTGCATTTGCGAAGTGATGACTTGCTGCTGCCCAATGCGATTCTGCGTTTCCTGAAGAGCCTCCCTGCGGAAGTCTGGTATCATGGTGTCGTAATAGTTGATAGGAGCTCCAAGCCCCTGCAATCCACCAAATTGAGCCATCAGAACAACCCTCCACCCATCATTCCGCCAAACATGCCAGTAAACTGGTTAACATCAGACGCTGCACCGTTATTAATGCTGCTGTTTGCGCTGGCTGCCACTTGCCAAGGAAGAGCGGCCTTTCCTGCCATGATCTGGCCTTTCTGCTGGTACATACCAGCCATGTTGTTACCCTGACCAATGGCGTAGTTGCCGAGCGCGTTTGCCGCCTCAGCCCCAAATCCTGACAGTCCCATCAGCTGTGCATACATGTTCTGTTGCTGGTTTGTCATATCAGCAAGATAGTTTTGCCCGAGGGTTGGGGCGATAGACGCCAGCATATTACCAGTTGCTGTTGAACCAAGTCCGCCTGTAGCTTCTGCTGCATTCAGACCGCTATAGCGAGCCTGATCATTCAGCATCTGATACTCTCTGGAATTAAAATAATCAGACAGGAGTTTGTTTCTGTCTATCGGCTGTCCGGCAATGGCCTGCAATCCGGCCAGACCAGTACGACCCGCACTTTCATAAGGAGTCATCCATTCGACAGCATCTGCATATCCCTGTCTCGCCTGGTCCATGGCTCTGTCCTGATACTTCTGCTGCTGCTTGGCTGCTTTATTGGCTCCAATACCGCCAATCACACCAGATACAGCACCGCCGATACCACTAATTGCACCGCCCATGATATTCTCCCGGCTCGCGCCACATAATAAAAAAGGCGCTTTCGCGCCCGTCGGTAGTTGTTAATGTTTCTGTTGTTCGTCCACCGAATCCCATTCGCCTGGCGTAGTTGCACACCTTCGGTCGGTCCGTGAGAATGACGGCGCGCAGCCGGTTCATTCCGAACAGTTTCAGAATGTCCGCGCCAGCATCACGGCACTCACTCCATCGCCTCTTATCCATCGCGATATGAATATCGAAATACCCATGCTGTGGAACCAGAGCAAACACACAGCATCCATTCCAGAGGAAATAATCTGCCCCCGGATCAACCCACGATTCCACACCCCACAGGCGCATTAATCCCTGACCGGTGAGAGCATCAATTTTTGTGATCATGATTACTGTTCCGCTATTATCTTGATGGTCGTAGCAGTGAATGCCGCGCCGTTTGCCTGAATAGTGATAGTGCTACCGTTTGTGGCAAGGAATCCGCCTTGATCGACGCTGAAGAACGTTGCTAAGAGAATGTTGTCCGTTGTCGTGGCGGCGTTACGGCTGGCTACCAGCGTGTCAGGTACAGCACCGGAGAAGGTAAGTTGCATTGACCGGTTTGTCGTGCCACCAGGGTAACTGCCGATCATCGACAGCTTAAAGTTAAGCGTCTTGTTCTCGTTAAAAACTGTCAGCTTGTCTGTGGTTGTGTTGAAGAACGGGGTTAATGTTCCTGATGATGGAGTCAATGCCTTGAGCATCGTGATCAGGTTTGTTGGGGTTGTAGGTATTGCCTGAGATATGCCAGTGTAAACAACCTCAGATTTCTTGCGAGTCGTGGCATACTCAAGAGCATCAATGCGAGTTTCATGATCAGAGACCTGTATTTCAAGACTGTCTACACGGGCATCAAGCGATGATATATCGCTTTCATTCTGGGTAATCCTCGCCTCATGGTCTGCGAGAGTAACCTCTGCGGCACTAATCCGAGTTTCATGATCGGCTAGCGTGACTTCTGCTGCTGATATGCGCTGCTCGTGGTTTTCCAGGGTAACGTCCTGCTCATCGTTTTTAACCTGCGCATCGTATGCGCCCTGCCCAGCTTCGTTGGCCTTACCTGCAATAGCACCAACATCAGTACCCTGAGCGATGACATAAAGCAGGTATGACTGACTGAAAACATTGCGAGGAAGGATTGAAGCATCAAGACGAGTAGCCTGGATAATGACTGGTGTATTAAGTGACGGATCTGCCATTACTCAATCCTTATCTGACACCCAGATAGAGTTACTGGTGATTTGGTGATTACCCGCATCTTGAAACCAATAATTCGGCGTATGCGTCCAATTCGTTTCCAGATAACTCGCTTGTCATAAACGAATGGCTCGTTCTGTTCAATCATCTGCTCTCGGCCATAGTTAATTCCGTCAGTAGTGGCAGACAGAAACAGGCGATCAGCGTATTGCGCCACACCAGTTGAGGATTCAACCTCAAGATCGAATACGCGGGCATTGTCGGCTTTGAAGAGCGGAGTAAACAGGAGGTGCTCCTGCTGCTTTTCGTACTGGCTGCTGATATCAAACTGCAGTTGGCCTTTAATCGCTTCCAGCTTGTCACCGCATGTGATTTGGTTGCCTTCGTACATGAAGTCGATAGCACGGTATACATCATCGTAAAAACCGGTTTTCAGTACGCACCATTGCGGTCCGTTCTGGCTTGATGATGCGTCGTATACCAGCACATGCCGCGTTAGATGGATTATTAGCAATTCATGAGAGTCGAATCGCAAAGTTTCCATCATGCCATATGCCAATTCATCAGCAGTGTATGAGCGAATAATTTTCTCAATAGTTGCCGTAGCTATTGGGGATGCCTGTCCAGATCCAATCAGGTAAACCGAAGGCGCACCGGTTGCCGGGTGGCTGATAAACGCATATGAGTCAGAGAATGGAGTTTTGCAGTATGTGCCGGCGATCCCCTTCTGCACCATCAGAGATGGCTGCGCCACATAAAGCGCTGCGCCAACTGTAGTTGTCCCTGTCAGAGAAAAATACTCAATGGTTGATGACCCAAAGCAGACGATAAAGTCTCGCCATGTACCTATACCGATAATTCCATCAGGCTGTGATTCAGCTCGATACTCAGCGCTGTACCTGTCAGGATGTGATTCATCTTCAAGATCAGATTGAATCGCCACGGGTTTAACAGACACCTCAGAGTCATTTAAGATGGCTTAAAGAGAGGTGCCCATGAGCGGTAAGCGTTATCCCGAAGAGTTTAAAATTGAAGCAGTCAAACAGGTTGTTGATCGCGGTTATTCTGTTGCCAGCGTTGCAACACGTCTCGATATCACCACCCACAGCCTTTACGCCTGGATAAAGAAGTACGGTCCGGATTCTTCCACTAATAAAGAAGAGTCAGATGCTCAGGCCGAGATCCGCCGTCTCCAGAAAGAGCTGAAGCGGGTTACCGACGAACGGGACATATTAAAAAAAGCCGCGGCGTACTTCGCAAAGCTGTCCGACTGAGGTACGCCTTTATCCGTGACAACACCTGTTGCTGGCCTGTTCGCCTGCTCTGTCGGGTGCTGGATGTTCATCCCAGTGGTTTTTACGCCTGGCTTCAGCAGCCGCATTCACAACGCCATCAGGCAGACCTGAGACTGACAGGACAGATTAAACAGTTCTGGCTGGAATCGGGATGCGTCTATGGTTATCGCAAAATCCATCTGGATCTGCGGGACAGCGGGCAACAGTGCGGAGTGAACAGAGTCTGGCGACTGATGAAACGTGTCGGGATAAAGGCTCAGGTCGGATACCGGAGCCCGCGGGCACGTAAAGGCGAGGCCAGTATCGTGTCGCCCAACAGGCTCCAGCGACAGTTCAACCCGGATGCTCCGGATGAGCGTTGGGTAACGGACATAACCTACATCAGGACCCACGAAGGCTGGCTGTATCTTGCCGTGGTTGTTGATCTGTTCTCACGCAAAATTATCGGCTGGTCCATGCAATCCCGGATGACAAAGGACATTGTCCTGAACGCACTGCTGATGGCTGTATGGCGGCGTAATCCCCAAAAACAGGTGCTGGTTCATTCGGATCAGGGCAGTCAGTACACAAGCCATGAGTGGCAGTCGTTCCTGAAATCACACGGCCTGGAGGGCAGCATGAGCCGTCGCGGTAACTGCCATGATAATGCGGTTGCAGAAAGCTTTTTCCAGTTGTTGAAACGCGAACGGATAAAGAAAAAGATCTACGGAACGCGGGAAGAAGCCCGCAGCGATATTTTTGATTACATCGAAATGTTTTATAACAGTAAGCGTCGGCATGGTTCTAGCGATCAGATGTCACCGACAGAATATGAAAACCAGTATTATCAACGGCTCGGAAGTGTCTAGATTATCCGTGGCGATTCAAAAGTCTGAAACAGGACGAACCATCATGAAAGTAACCCACAACGGCAAGCAGTACCACGCATCAAAACTCAACGACAACGAGTGGCAACTCTCATCAGTCGATAAACCTCGCGAGAAAATCACAATGAACCGCTGGCAGATGCACATTGCCGGGTTATTGCAGCAGGTGGAGGGTAAATCATGATTAATCACAACATGCTCAGAGCGGCGCAGAGCAAAGCGGTAATCGCTCGTTACCTGGGTGATTCGGTTATGTGGATGTCAGCCTACAACGATATGAAGGCGGCAATTGGTTTTCCATGGTACAGGAAGTGAATATGGATCCGTTATATAAATGGCTTGTAAGCGGTGAATATCTTCCTGAGTTCATGCGTGGCTTTCACAGTCAGAAAGATGTGTTCAAAGCCATGCATAACACCATTAAGAACGCCGACGAAAATGGCAACCCGCGTGATGGTCATATTTATGTGGTTGATACATTCCTTTGGTATATGGCCCGCTGCGGATACACGCTGCAAAAATCACGGAAAAAAGTCACTTTCAAAGATATGCAAGATGATATTGACCATTTCAAAAGAGAAATGACAGACGCCTTCTCAAAGATGCTATCTGATAAGTAAATACTAAATTACCCCCCACCCCCCCCCTACTCGTCCGGCTATCGCAGACGGGCAGCGCACAACAAAATTTCAGGAGAGACCATGAGTGAAGCAACGGATCTAGTCGTTATCGAAAAATCGAGTGCAATGGCTGTATTCACCAATAACGAGCAACTCGATCCCATCATTGAAAAAATCGAGAAAGAAGCTCGTAGCCTGGTACCAGATGTCACAACCAAAAAAGGCCGTGATGCTATCGCGTCGATGGCTCACAAGGTTGCGCGCTCCAAAACGTATATCGACAACGCAGGTAAAGACCTGGTAGCTGAACTGAAAGCGCTGCCTAAGCAGATTGATGAGAGCCGTCGAATTGTGCGTGAACGCCTGGACGCGTTGAAAGATGAAGTGCGCCGACCACTAACGGAATGGGAAGCAGAGCAGGAGCGAATTAAGGCAGAGGAAGCCGCCAAGATTAAAGCTGAGGAAGACCGGAAGCAATTCGAATCCGATCATGAAATTGCTTTGCTTATGAACGACGCATTTGACCGTGAATTGGCAGAGAAGAAAGCGGAAGCTGAGCGCCAACGCATTGCCCATGAAGAAGAGTTAAAGCGTCAGGCAGCAGAGCAGGCCAAGCGCGAGGCCGAAGAGAAAGCTGCGGCTGAACTGGCGGCGACGAAGAAACGCGAAGAGGATGCGATTGCAGCAAAAGCTCAGGCTGAATTACTGGCTAAGCAAGCGCAGGAACGCGCAGAGCAGGAAGCTAAATACGCCGCGGCGAAAGCTGAAGCAGAGAAGAAAGCAGCCGTTGAAGCGGAACGGCGTAAAGCTCAGGAAGAAGCTGATCGCATTAAACGTGAAGCTGAACAGAAAGAAGCGGTCCGTTTGGCAGAAGAGAAGCGCATCGCTGACGAAAAGGCAAAGCGAGAAGCAGATGTTAAGCACCGCAAGGCTGTTGGCACTGAAATCGTTAACGCACTCACCGCTAATACCAGCATCTCACGCGCCCAAGCTATCGAAGTCCTGAAGGCGTTGATGGATGGCCTAGTACCGAGAACACAAATTAACTACTGAGGTGCATATGAAACTGAAACTTAAATATGACCACGCTCATGGATATCTGGACAGCCAGCGCAATCAGGTATTGGAGCTTGATGGTGTGACGCTTGATGGGACAGTAGACACACGAGAAGTTCTCCCGCAGTTGGACGGCGCTGTAGTACTCGAATGGCTTACTGAGCAGGGTTATGTAATCACACATCAGGAGCAAGCGGCATGAGCGTTGCAGAGCGATGGGATGATAATGCTTTCATCCGGCTGATGGCTGATGTGATCGGAGACGTGGAAGCAGAAGACGACGAGCCGGTTAACCTGGCTGCTGAGCGACAGAATCCGATTATCAGCATGGCCGAATTTGCGGGGGATTTTACATGAATCTGGATCAGTTAGATGCGCCATTTGCCAGTGAAGATATTGAATGGCGCATTCAGCAGGCGGGGAAAAATAATAACGGCATCTGGGCAAAAGTGCTGGCCTACGTAACCAACAGGGCAATCATGAAGCGCCTTGATGAGGTATGTGGTAAGGCTGGATGGCGTAACGAGTATCGCGATATCCCGAACAATGGAGGGGTTGAGTGCGGTATTTCCATCAAAGTTGATGGCGAGTGGATCACCAAGTGGGACGCAGCCGAAAACACGCAGGTAGAAGCAGTTAAGGGTGGGCGCTCAGGAGCTATGAAGCGGGCAGCTGTCCAGTGGGGTATCGGGCGTTACCTCTACAACCTGGAGGAAGGCTTCGCCATTGTATCGGCACAGCGGGCACCAGGATTCCATTACGCCAAGTCAAAAGAGGCTGGCGTGTTTTACTGGAAACCGCCTTCCCTTCCAGCCTGGGCATTACCTGAAGGATCAGTTGTTCATCAGCCAGAACCGCAGTCACCAGAGCAAATCAACGAGTCAGAACTACCTCAAGACGTGGATGCTGACAAGGTGCTCGCCGATTTCTCCCAATATGCCAGCAAAGAAAACGACGGCGTGAAATTGAAAGCTCGTTATGAAGAAACGTGGAAGTTGTTAAGCGGATTTGCTGAGCATCAGGCTAAATGCAAAGACGTAACCGGCATTCGAATCAGAGAACTAAAACAGGCGGCATAACCGCCTCTCCTATCTAACAGCGGGCGGCATCGCCGTTATCGATATGACTCCTGAAACTATCCTCAGCATTCTGCGCAAGGACGCGCGGAACAATATCACTGCGTTCCACAGATGGAAAACTTCAGTAGGCGCACTAAGCCACTCAGAAGGAATCACCCTCAATTACCACGAGCCATATTACGAGGGGTGGGCTCCTAACTTAGAGATGCAACAAACATTTATCTCAGGCCAGGCGCTGGCTCAGATACAACAACACCTGATTGCTGAGGAATGGGGAAACGGAACGATCGGCGGCTGCGTATATCGCCTTAAGGAGAACCAATGAGCGAACTTTGGCAACCGTGGGAAAACCTGTTCCTGCATGAAGTTGGCAGAACTATGCCGGTATCGGTTATCGCAGAAAAGCTTGAGCGTTCAGAATCGGCAGTCACTCGCCAGGCATCACGTATCGGCGCACCACTTATCAGCAGGATGACCGGCAAGCCATGGACGGCAGCCGAGCTATATCTGTTCGGTCGATTCTCAGTGGAAGAAATAGCAACAGCAACCGGTCGCTCTATTTACTCAGTCAGAAGCAAACGTAACTCACTGGCACGCTCCGGAGGATTAACCATGCGTGAATGGACTGCATGTGAACTGGCCGCACTTATGCGCTACACCAACGCAGAAGTAGCAGAGATTACTGGTAGGAGTATCGAAGAGGTCGGAGATAAACGACTACAGGTGAATATCGAGCGCAATGGCTGGGATGTAAATAACCCTGAGCGGGAGGATGAATGACTGATTATACCGGCAGCAACACGCCAGCAGAACAGCGTGATTTATGGCGAACTCCACCTGCATTGTTCGCTGCACTGGATGCTGAGTTCTGCTTTCAACTTGACGCAGCCGCAGCGCCGCATAACGCGCTGTGCCGTAAGTTCATCACCGCCGAGCAGAACACGCTGGAAACACCGTGGACTGATTACCTGAGCATTCCAGGCTACGTCTGGCTCAATCCACCTTATAGCGACATCACGCCGTTCGTGAAAAAGGCCGCAGACGAGAGCGCCAATCAGATCGGCGCGGTGATGCTGGTACCGGCAGACACTTCGGTTGGCTGGTTCAAAGAGGCAATCAAGACGGCCAGCGAAGTACGCTTCATTACCGCTGGACGGCTGGCATTTATCAACCCGGTCACCGGTAAGCCAGTATCGGGAAATAATAAAGGTTCGATGCTTATCATCTGGCGACCGTACCCGCGTACACACTGCCACTTCGCAACTGTGGAACGGGACGAACTAATGGCTTTTGGAGCTAAACTTCTCGCCCGCCGGGAGGCAGCATGACGCTAACCAAACGAATCACAAGGTCGCTATGTCGGCCTTTTTTATTGCTGGCGTTCACCCTCAACCGAATTAACCGACAGTTCATGGAGCACTAAATATGAGCGAAAAATTACGAATTGAACTTGGCGATATGTACGTCGTCACCGGGTCTGCACATGACCTGATTCTTAACGAGAAGAAGATTTCCAAGGAAGGAAAAAACGCCGGTCAGGAAGTGCTTTCTCGCCTTGGTTACTACAGCAAGTTTGAGCATCTGGTACGAGAACTAATGCACAAAGAAATCCTGGAATCTGAAGCGCAGACACTCACCGAATTACGCGACCACATCTATCAACTCAGCGAGAGGCTGGGTAAGGCTGTTGGACTATGACAGCCGAACTAATCGATCAGGCCAGCGCTCTCGAAGAGATGATGCGCGAAAACGCTATTCAGGCTCACAGACTCAACCACTCAGCAGTATCAGCAACGCACTGTGAGGAATGCGGCGATCCGCTAATTCCTGAGCGTAGAGATGCGTTTCCTGGCTGTAAGAAGTGCGTTAGTTGTCAGGAAGATGAAGAAAAGCGGAATCGGAGGATGTGATGGGACAAGCAATTTTAGACATGTGTTGCGGATCACGCATGTTCTGGTTTGATAAGCAGGACGAGCGCGCCGTTTTTACAGACATTCGCGCCGAGCAACATACTCTTTGCGACGGTCGAAAGTTGGTAATAAGCCCTGACTTGATTGCTGACTTCCGCGCACTGCCATTTGCTGACGACTCTTTCCCGGTCGTTGTGTTTGACCCTCCACACCTGGAGCGAATTGGCGACAACGCCTGGATGGGTAAAAAGTACGGGCGTCTCAACAAGGAAACATGGCGTGATGATTTGGGAGCCGGGTTCAAAGAGGCTTTCCGCGTGTTGTGGCCAAACGGCGTGCTCATCTTCAAATGGAACGAAACGCAGATACCGGTTAGCCAGATTTTAGCGCTCACAGACGTAAGGCCAATTATCGGTCAGCGCACTGGTAAGAGCGACAAGACCCACTGGATTATCTTCATTAAAGGGGAGTCCAATGTTCCAGCTAATTCAACGGGGTCAGATTTACGCTGACCAGCACGGTTGGCCCGTCATCATTCACAGCTGCACATCACAGATAGTCCGCTACTGGAGACAGGGCCGGATCAACATCTCATCAATCGACCGCTTTAATAACGACTTCGAGCACCTCGACCCACACGAGGCGGCACAGATACGTGCAGAACTTGAAACAGCAGAACACTTAAAACGCCTCCGCGCTATGCGGGAGGCATGAGGAGGAGGAATGTCACCTTATTATCGGTACGTGAAAATAGTCTTATCTGTAATTCTCTTTAGTTGTGCATACGGGATATTTATCCCATCACTTATTTCCATGAAAGACAATGCATCGGTTGCGCTTGGGATAATCCTTGCTTTTACCGTTCCCCCTTGCATCTACGCAATTTTAAAATCTCCTAAAAAGAAGGATATATGATGAAGAAGTTAATTATGGCTTTCGTTTTTGCTTTTACAGCGTTTGGACTTGTAGGGTGCGATCGAGTTGAGCCTGGTAATGTAGGAATAAAGGTGAACAAGCTTGGCGACGACAAGGGAGTTGGTGAGGTTGTTGGTGTTGGTCGTTACTGGACCGGATGGAACACAGAGGTTTATATCTTCCCAACGTTCAAGCAGATGAAAACCTATGAAGATGCCTTTAACTTCCAAATGAGTGATGGCACAACGATCGGCTATCACATTGGCGTTGCCTACAAAGTTGACCCAACCAAAGTAACCACAGTCTTTCAAACATACCGTAAAGGGGTTGACGACATCACTGATACAGACCTTCGCCAGAAAATTGCCGACTCACTGAACCGGCTGGCAAGCCGAATGAGTACGGATAAATTTATCGATGGAGGGAAAGCCGATCTTCTCACCAATGCTTTAAAAGAAATTCAGGATGAAATGGGCCCTATCGGCATTCAGGTAGTAAGCCTGTCATATGTTGGCAAGCCAGAGTACCCGCCGACAGTGATTGATAGCATCAACGCAAAAGTTACCGCCAACCAAAAGACTCTTCAACGAGAGCAGGAAGTAAAGCAGCGCGAGGCTGAGGCTAACATGCTTCGTGCGGAAGCTGATGGTCAGGCTGACGCGAAGTTAAAGCTTGCTGAGGCAGAGGCTAAATCAATCAAGATTCGTGGTGATGCGCTGCGTCAGAATCCTGAGGTTATGCAACTCGAGGCTATCAATAAATGGAACGGGACACTTCCCCAGTACATGACTAGCGGATCAAGCACACCATTCATTCAAGTTAAGTAACACACAACTGATAGCCAGTTATGAGCTGGCTATTGGGTGCGAAAGCACTGCCACGTTATCCCCCATTTGCCCTCCATTGTGAGGGCATTCTTTTTGCCTGGCTTCCAGGTTAGATTTCCAAACCGGAGATGAAACCCATGCAACACCAATTACAGCCCGATTCACTGGTTGATCTGAAATTCATCATGGCAGATACTGGTTTCGGAAAGACCTTCATCTATGACCGCATCAAAGACGGCACCCTGCCAAAAAGCAAACTCATCCATGGTCGCGCGCGCTGGCTATATAGTGAACACTGCGAGTTCAAACAAAAGCTCCTGAACCGCCACGATGGGTAAAATTGCGGGTAAAATAAAATCCACTTCTGAAAATTCCCTTTCTATACAATCCCCTGCCATGCCAATTCGATGTATGCAGGGGACACCATTCACATCTAGAACGCAACGCTCTGTTTTATTTCACCATCACGGTACTTGCCATAGCTCCACACAGTTTCTCCCCCGCCGTTTAGCGCCTGAGCATTTCGCGATGCCAGACAGGAGCCAGACCGGTTTGGCAAACCCCGTATTCTGGCATCCCGTTGGACGTTAAGGTTATAATCCTGACAACGATTTTATTGGATCAGATGCAAAAATGACAAAACTCACCCTACAAGAACAGATGCTGAAAGCTGGCTTAGTTTCCAGCAAAAAAATGGCGAAAGTGCAGAGAACGGCGAAAAAATCACGCGTTCAGGCCCGTGAAGCCAGAGAAGCGGTTGAAGAGAATAAAAAAGCACAAATTGAACGGGATAAGCAGTTAAGCGATCAACAGAAACAAGCGACGCTATCGAAAGAATACAAAGCGCAGATTAAGCAGCTTATTGAAATGAACAAAATCACCATTTCCAAAGGTGATATTGGGTATAACTTCACCGATAATAATCTGATTAAAAAAATCTACGTGGATAAGGTGACACAGGCGCAATTGATTAAAGGACGTCTGGCTATTGCCCGGCTGACTGCTGAAAGCGAGCGTGACAGCGAATATGCTATTATCCCGGCCATCGTTGCCGATAAAATTGCGCAGCGCGACGACAGCTACATCGTCTTAAATTGCGAGCTGAGTCAGGAAGCGAAAGACGAAGACGATCCGTATGCTGACTTCGTCGTACCTGACGATTTAATGTGGTAAGCGAAAAATGCCGGATAATGAGTCCGGCATTTTTTCTAATAATGAGGTGACGACTCAGATGTTCATTCAATTGCCCTTATCATAACCGCACCTCTTCTCTCTAGAACTTATAATGCTCTTTACTTAGCCCGTATTTTCTCATCCGCAAATACAGTTTTTTACGCGGGATTTGCAGATATTCTGCTACTTCATTAATACGCCCTTGATGAATATTTAGCGCTTCGGTAATGATTTGCCGCTCATACTCTTCAACCCGGCGATCCAACGGTGTCGGTTCCGGCATATGCAACTGCGGATTAGCGGTTTCCGCCAATGGCAGCAACCCAACGGCAAAAAGCTCTGCGGCGTTTGCCAGCTCTCGCACATTACTTAACCACACACGACGTCGCATCCCTTTTAGCAATTCCCCGTCGACCTCCGGAATGGGGTGGTTCAGACGCAGACAGGCTTTTTGCAGGTAATGGCGAAATAGCGGTTCAATATCGTCCGGGCGCAGGGATAGAGGCTGGCAGGCGATTTGCGTCATGGCGAAACAGTAATAGAGTTCGGCCACGATCTGGTTTGTTGCCGCCAGTTCCACCAGCGATGTCGTGCCAACACCAATTAGCCGAAAAGGGCGCCGCTCCTGACTTTGCAGGTGAACCAAATGGTGCTGCTGCTCGCGCGTCAGACACGCTATATGGCTTAATACCAGCGTCCCACCTTGCGCTTGAGCAATCAGCTCATCGAGCTGAGCCGTGTTCCCGGCGGTGAGTTCTGCGCGGATAAACGGCCCCTGGGCGCTACGCCCCAACTGATGCAAATAACGGGCTCCCGTCATACGTCCCGTCCCGGGTTCCCCATAAAACCAGACGGCAAGATCCGTTTCTGCCAGTTGCTGCAGCCGTTGACGGTACTGATTTATCCAGTCGCTGTAGCCAACCAGTTCAACCTGCAGCTTTTGCTGGCAGTAATGACGACGGGCAATCACAGATTTTCGCTGCTGCAATGCCTGTGCAACCAGCAACAGCAGCTTACCGGGATCGACCGGTTTTTGCAGAAAATCCCATGCCCCTTTTTTCACCGCATCCACCGCCATCGGCACATCACCATGTCCGGTAATCAGCAGGATCGGCAACTGGTTATCATCCTGATGAAAAAGAGCCATCAGTTCGATACCGTTACAGCCAGGCATACACACGTCACTCAGGACGATACCGGGCCAGTCAGCCTGTAGCCAATTTCGGGCATCGTAGGGGTTATTGCACGCGCATACCCGATAGCCTGCCTGCTCAAGCAACAAGGTGTAAGCATCAAGGACATCGGCATCATCATCAATCAGCAGAACAGAATATTCATCACTCAACATCTTCTACATCCGTCAGGTTGAATTGCAGTACCACGCAGGCATTGCGCCCCAGTGTCGATGCCAGGCGTAGCTCGCCGTTCATCTGCGTCATTAACGAGACACAAATTGATAGCCCAATACCGAGACCAACATCCTTACTGGTGGTAAACGGTTTTAATAGCGACGGTAGCAGCGCACCAGGCCAGCCGGGGCCATTATCGCTGACAAATACACACACCGTGCTGCCCTCAACCTGCCAGTGAACGTCAATCTTCGCGGCAACCGGACAGGCATCCAGCGCATTTGCCAGTATGTTTACAAGAACTTGCTGAATTCTCACCTCATCGCCCATAACCCACACGCGCTCAACCGGCAGCGAAAGCGTACCCTGCTGCGGTTTATGCCGCATAGACAATAACTCCCAGGCCGCGCTGAAGGTTTGCCGTAAATCGACCGGATGCAGCGGTGCCCCCGGCTCGGCCCGGCGCGCAAACTGTCGCAATGAGCGGATAATGGCATCGATACGGGTAATGAGTCCTTCGGCTTTGGTTAACGTGCTTCTGGCCTGCGCCAACTGCTCCTGTTCAATTGCCCTGCCCGCAGTAAACAGATACATCGACAATGCATTCAGTGGTTGATTGATTTCGTGGGCCAGCGTGGTCATGGTCTGTCCGACCACCGCCAGTTTCGCCGTCTGAATCAATTCGCCCTGGGTCGCTCGCAGATCGGCTTCAATCTCCTTACGCTCTGCCACTTCCTGTTCAAGCTGACTTTTTTGCGTATTGAGCTGACCCAGCGTATGGCGCAGTAACCCCGCAATGCGCCCTAGCTCATCACGACCATAAACCGGGATCGAGGCATCGGTTCTGCCAAGACCAATTTGCACCACGGCCTGGTTGAGCGCGGTAAAACGCTTCACCAACCGTGAACGGATAAAGTAGTGGTTTAGTCCCCAGGCAAGAAGCAGCGCCAACAGCGTCGCCAGCAAAATAAGCCCGCCGCTAACGCGAACAATCTGCTCCAGTCGCTGGTTAAACATCTGCATTTGTTGATGGCTACTTCCCAACTGAGCCTCAAGCAATGTTCGAAAACGACCAAGCGTAACTTCTCTGGCATGACTGGCATCAACCAGCGCTTTTTGCGCCGCGACATAATCGCGCATCGTATCGGGCATTTTATTTTTCATCATCCCGATTTCCAGCAATTCGTCGATGGTTTGCCGCAACGTGATAGTACTGGGCCAGTCGTCCAGGGTACGAATATTTTCATCCGCCGTTTTCTTCAGATTTTCCAGATAGCGAATATGATTCTCGACCAGCATGCCGTCGTCGCTACCTGACTTCAGTTCATTCAACCTGTCGCGTAAATCATCGACAATCTGGTTTTCAATTCTTGCCAGCGTGTACACCTGTTGCTGCTCATTCTGCACCTCCCTGGCGCGTTTCAGGTACAACGCCGCGTCGCCATTTTTCGCTTCAATTTGATCCAACAACGTTCCCTGCTGCCAGGTGAAATCCTGCACCAGAGAGTTCAGTTCGGTCGTGAAATCATCATGTAACCAGTCGATTCGCGCGGAAAGTTCGCTGACTTTTTCGCGTACCAGGAACATGTTGTAGAGCACCCTGTCCAGCTCGGTCATCAATGCCCGGCTATCTTGCAAAATCACCGCCAGCTGTTGCTGTTCCGCGGGTTGCAATCCCCGGCTCAGCAGTTCAATTTTGTCCAGATGTTCGATGATCTGATTACGCAGTTGCAGCCGTACGGTCGTATTGGGGGCAAGCAGGAATTCATTAAGCTGATCGACAACCAGGTTAAGATTCCCTTCAATCAAAAAAGCGGAATGTACGCGCGGAAAATAGTCATCGAGCGAATAGCGGATTTGCGAGCTTTGCTCATGCCAGGAATACAAACTGACACAGCTCACGCTCAGCGTCAGTAAAGCCCCCGTCAAAAAAGCCCCCCGCAAACTGCTGCTGATGCTGAGCTGACGAAGACGTTGCCATAGCGAACCGCCTTTCATTGTAGTTCTTCCAGTTTTGATATCGCCAGGCGCTGGTTTTTAAGAAACCAGAGTTGCCACTCCATCATTTGCTGTTCAGCAAAGCTTTTATTATCGAATTGAGCAAGCCAGGCTTCATCTTCGCTGTTCCTGGCGTCGATTGGGACCTGGGTTAACAGCGCTCTGATTTCGGGTAACGGGTGTTTCAGACGAGCTTCCGCACTGTACAGCGCTCGCCAGGCATCCTTAAGCTGCGCGAGTCGGAAACTGATGGCCGTATCAAACATCCTCTGGACCAGTTGTTGACGCTTCAGGATCAGACGGTAATTAAGCGGTGGCTGTTTCATCAAAATGGCCTGTTGGGCTGCACGCGGGTTATCTGCTGCCAGCGACGTTACCGGATATTTACCGGTATTCGCATCTGCAAGGATCCGCTGCCCTTCCGGGCTCAATAAATAGCGGATAAAACGTTGTGCTTCATTGGCACGCGGGCTGTTTTTCAGCACGGCTACGTAGGTCGGCGAGACCGCCGAGTGTGGGAAGTAAGTAAAAGTCAGATTGGGGTCATTGAGCAGCAGATTGGCATAGTTATCAATAACCGGTCCCGCAACGCCCAATCCGCTCTTAATTTTGTCCGCAACACCAAAGCTGCGTGATGAGATGGTCACCAGGTTCCCGGCACTGGCCAGCAATGTCGCCCAACCTTCTTGCCACCCTTTTTGTTGCAGCAGTGATTCAACCATCAGGTGATTGGTATCGGAGCGCGATGGGCTACTCATCAACAGAGCATTTTGATATTTAGGATGCGTTAAATCACCCCAGTCCGTCGGTGGTGGCAGATGTCGCGCCGTCAGTGCTGAACGATTAATCAGCAGACCAAATCCCGAGAGAGCCACGGCTACAGACGTCGACCGTATTGACTCTGGCACCAGACGCTGGCTTTCCGGCAAGGCATTATCAAAAGGAGCAAGTTTCTGATGCTCCTGAAGATGCTGCAGTAGCATCGGCGAAGAGGTCAAAATCAGGTCAACGTTCTCCGCATTCGCGGTATCGAGCAGTTGTTCGAGAGAAGAACTGGTCCGGTTTAGCGTGCGGATCATCACTGATCCCGGCTCCGTTTGCCAGCGCTGAATAATCCAGGCCGTTGCCCCCGGGGAAAACGTCGTCGCCATCACCAGCTCCTTCCCCTGTGCCAGACAGGTCGCCGACAGCGACATAAAACACAGTGAGAGCGCCAACAAACTACCCCGACAGAAAAGTCTGTTTGTGATCCTGCTCATAAATACCAACATCTTCGAAAAATAATATTGAGACAAAATTTACCCGTTTATCACGACACATGGAAAAGATAAAACTGCTATCAAAATAACCAGACGGAATGCGATAACAGAGATAAAGAATACCTGAAAATGTCGTTTGAATTTGTTAATACCCGCACATGCTGATGATAAAAATGCATTAAGAATAATAGCTCTGGCCTCACCATAATTCAAAAAGGTCAAAATCAGCCCCGCTTTCAGCAAATTGAGTCAATAGTGACACATTTCTTCAATTTGAATTTCTTAGCCATCTATTTCACTCTTCACTGCGAAAAATCCTGATATTCACATCAATATAAATTTAGGTGATGATATGTTATCAATATTTAAGACAGGGCCATCGGCAAATAAAGTCCCGGAAGAGAAAATTCAGGAGACTTATGGTCGATACCGCATTCAGGCGTTACTTAGCGTATTTCTTGGCTATCTTGCGTATTATATTGTACGCAATAACTTCACCCTCTCTACCCCGTACCTGAAAGAACATCTGGATCTCAGCGCAACACAGATTGGTTTACTCAGCAGTTGTATGCTAATTGCCTATGGGATCAGTAAAGGCATCATGAGTAGCCTGGCAGACAAAGCCAGCCCGAAAGTCTTTATGGCTTGCGGCCTGATCCTGTGCGCCATTGTCAACGTTGGCTTAGGGTTCAGCACCGGATTCTGGATTTTTGCCGCACTGGTCGTCTTCAACGGGCTGTTCCAGGGGATGGGCGTCGGTCCCTCGTTTATTACCATCGCCAACTGGTTCCCACGCAAAGAGCGCGGACGCGTTGGCGCATTCTGGAATATCTCACACAACGTCGGTGGCGGTATTGTCGCCCCCATTGTTGGCGCCGCTTTTGCCATTCTCGGCAGCGAACACTGGCAAAGCGCCAGCTATATTGTCCCAGCCTGTGTCGCGGTGCTGTTTGCTTTTATTGTTCTGATGTTGGGCAAAGGCTCACCGCGCGAAGAAGGCTTGCCTGCTCTGGAACAGATGATGCCGGAAGAAAAAGTCGTGTTAAATGCCCGGCACGTAACCCAGGCACCGGAAAACATGAGCGCCTTTCAAATTTTTTGCACCTACGTGCTGCGTAACAAAAATGCCTGGTATGTTTCATTGGTAGATGTTTTTGTCTATATGGTGCGTTTTGGCATGATCAGTTGGTTACCGATTTATCTGTTAACTGAAAAACATTTCTCGAAAGAACAAATGAGTGTGGCGTTCCTGTTTTTCGAATGGGCCGCAATTCCTTCCACACTGCTGGCGGGCTGGCTGACCGATAAACTGTTTAAAGGTCGTCGCATGCCGTTGGCCATGATTTGTATGGCGCTGATCTTCGTCTGCCTGATCGGTTACTGGAAAAGTGAATCCCTGCTGATGGTCACTATTTTTGCCGCCATCGTCGGGTGCCTGATCTATGTGCCCCAGTTCCTTGCGTCTGTTCAGACCATGGAAATCGTCCCCAGCTTTGCTGTCGGTTCGGCGGTCGGATTACGCGGTTTTATGAGCTACATTTTTGGTGCATCGCTGGGAACCAGTCTGTTTGGTGTCATGGTCGATAAAATGGGATGGCATGGCGGTTTCTATCTGTTGATGGGCGGGATTGTCTGCTGCATTCTGTTCTGCTATCTGTCTCACCGCGGGGCGCTGGAACTCGAACAACAACGAAAAAATGCCCAACAACAGGACACGGAGTTGCAGCTTGCTGATGCCAGGTAATCGGCTTTAGAGAGAAAAAAGTGCCAGCGGTGCTGGCACTTTAGTTTGCTCAGATGGAAGCCAGAAAATCAGTCAATGTGGTACATAATTGCGTTTCAGTTATGAACCTGCGATTTAATGCTTATTGTCCCCCACCATAAAGCGAATGATCAATCCGCATGTCGGGGCAAGAAAAAGAAACAGTCCCGTTACCATTTCGTTTCCGTCAGTCAACCGTATGGTAAAGAAATAAATTAATGCCGTAAGGATAGCCATGCCGAAAAAAGAACTAATTGACGCGGCAGCGCCCATTACCTGCCAAATATAGCAACTAACGCACAGAATGCTCAATGCGAGGAAAGTCCAAAAATAGAACATAGCGTTACCTCCTGTCTGCCGTAAAAATCGACGTAAGTCCTTACACATCCTTGAGTTTATAGTCTAAGACAATTCCTATCCGTTCGCAATTCGAGCAACATTTTCGCTACAATAACTGTTCATTTTCTGAACCGGGCATTCTCCATTGACCTTTATTTAATCGTCATAAAAACAACATATTATCTATAAGTCTATTCTTGCTTTTTATCGACCAAAAAACATTTACGAAACTTGAGGAATTATTTCTGGATGACATTAATCTTCGGGTGTACATTGTGCGTCCGATCATTCATACCCCTCGTGGTTTGTCCTGACTCAGTTTTACACTCTTTACAGGAACCATTGTCGCTCATAGTGACCTAACTGTTCAGTGACAGAGAGTAACGCTGTAGACAAAGAATCTTCGCGATACATTATTTTCGTACCAACAACAGGTGCTTATGTTCCCCCAATGTAAATTTTCGCGCGCGTTTTTGCATCCGCGCTACTGGCTCACATGGTTCGGTGTCGGTGTGCTCTGGTTACTGGTGCAACTCCCTTATCCTGTTTTATGTTTTCTGGGCACCCGTACAGGTACGCTGGCGCGCCCATTTTTAAAGCGCCGGGAATCCATTGCCCATAAAAATCTCGAACTCTGTTTCCCGAATCTGTCGCAAGAAGAAAGGAACAAACTGGTCGACGAAAACTTCCGCTCACTCGGCATGGCACTGCTTGAAACCGGTATGGCCTGGTTCTGGCCAGATCGCCGGGTGCGTAAATGGTTTGATGTTGAAGGTCTGGACAACCTGCAACGCGCTCAGGCGCATAACCGTGGCGTAATGGTAGTAGGCGTGCATTTTATGTCGCTGGAACTGGGGGGCCGCGTGATGGGGCTTTGCCAGCCAATGATGGCAACCTACCGCCCGCACAACAACAAATTAATGGAGTGGATACAAACCCGCGGCCGTATGCGCTCGAACAAAGCCATGATCGGCAGAAATAATCTGCGCGGCATTGTCGGCGCACTGAAAAAAGGGGAAGCCGTATGGTTTGCGCCCGATCAGGATTATGGCCGTAAAGGCAGTTCATTTGCGCCATTCTTCGCCGTCAAAGATGTTGCGACAACCAACGGTACCTACGTGCTGTCACGTTTGTCGGGGGCGAAAATGCTGACCGTCACCATGGTGAGAAAATCTGATAACTCCGGCTACCGTCTGTTTATCACGCCAGAAATGGAAGGTTACCCGGAAGATGAAAACCTGGCCGCGGCCTATATGAACAAAATTATCGAAAAAGAGATCATGCGCGCCCCCGAGCAGTATCTCTGGATCCACCGTCGCTTCAAAACGCGCCCGATGGGTGAAGCCTCGCTATATGTCTAAAAAGAAAGGCCGCAAGGCCTTTCTTCTTTTCTACGGCTGAATTACTTAACGCCCCACTTGTTCTGGAGTTCAGTCATTCGCTCATTATAGCTTCGGGCAATGCAGGCTGGCTTATCCTGCTCTTTCCAGCATTCATTACGTCCTTTGATCCAACCTCGTTGCTCTGCTTTTAGCATTGGGTCATTCTTCGATTTAGCCAATGCCTGTTTGTAGACCCCGTTCAATTTTAGATCCATTGCGGAGAGCGATGGGCTCTGACAGATAATCTCTTCCATACTTCCCTTTTCCACTGCAGAACAGGAGAACGATGGGCCAGCATGAGTTGATTTTTTCGCCACAGCGAAATCAACATTATCCTCAGGCTGACAAATCCCATGCTTGCGGTTTGGGCCAGCCCAGGATACTTCCGGGTTTCCGTCATCTTTTCTGGAAATTGAGACGGTATTTTTACCGCTCTTCGCCTCCCAGTAATTTTCATTGAAGCTTTTAATGGTCGCTTTTGCGCCATTAATCCATACATTGCCTTTACCATCACTATTCACACCACCAATACTTGCGCAGCTGAAATTGAACGCTTGCGGTGCAGCCGCCATTGACGTCAATGGCGCAAGAACAAGTGCTAACATCATTAATCTGGTCATTTTTAACCTTTTCATTATCAAATTCCGCGAAAAAATTAACCACATTAACCTCAAGGTGATATGAGAATTCTCTGAGTAACAGTCACGTCGCTCAATAGCAATTTATTACCGTCAGAAATTAAACTGTCGCCGAATCACGACACTTGTAAGTTACTAAAATTAAATAAAAAAATGCCTCTTGTTTCACCTCATTTTTAGGCGTACATTAGCGCCGTCTGGAGCATTAAAGCTCAGAATTCTGAGGTGATGCAGCCAAGTAAGCGCGGGGTATTCTCCCTTTCGTTTATGCTCGCATCAGCTCTCTGTCAGGTAAGCATATGTTCATTGAGACGTACCCCAGGTACGCGGAGAGATGAAAAGTGAAATATTTCTTTATGGGCATTTCTTTTATGGTCATCGTTTGGGCCGGTACTTTCGCCCTGATGATCTAAATAAAAAGACGCAGCAAAAAAACAGGAGCCATTTGGCTCCTGTTTGCGTTTGAGGAATCGTGTTATCAGTCGGTACTTTCCGTGGTCGATTTCGCACTGGCAGGCAGCAAACCATCTGCGCGGAACATGGCTTTGATGCCGCGAATTGCCTGGCGAGTACGGTCACGGTTTTCAATCAACGCAAAGCGCACGTGTGTATCACCATAGTCCCCAAAGCCAATCCCCGGCGAAACACAAACCTTCGCCTCATTCAGCAATTTTTTGGCAAATTCAAGCGACCCCATTGCGGCGTATTGCTCTGGAATTTTCGCCCACACGTACATCGACGCTTTTGGCATTTCAACCATCCAGCCCGCTTCATGCAGCCCTTTGACCAGCACATCGCGACGACGCTTATATTGCTCAGCGATATCCCGTACGCACTGCTGATCGCCTTCCAGCGCGGCAATAGCGGCTACCTGCAGCGGTGTAAACGTTCCGTAATCGTGATAGCTCTTAATGCGCGCCAGTGCGTTTACCAGCGTTTTATTGCCAACCATAAAGCCAATGCGCCACCCCGCCATGTTATAGCTTTTCGACAAGGTGAAAAATTCAACGGCAACATCACGGGCACCCGGAACCTGCATAATCGATGGCGCTTTCCAGCCATCGTAGACAATATCGGCATAGGCCAGGTCATGAACCACCAGCACGTCGTAGCGTTTAGCCAGTGCGACGACCTTTTCGAAAAACTCCAGTTCGACACACTGCGCCGTCGGGTTGGACGGGAAGCCTAAGATCATCATCTTCGGTTTCGGGTAGCTTTCGCGAATCGCGCGCTCCAGTTCATTAAAGAAGTCGACCCCTTCCACCAGCGGCACGGAACGCACCTGTGCTCCGGCGATAACGGCACCATAAATATGGATGGGGTAACTGGGATTAGGCACCAGAACCGTGTCGCCGTGATCCAATGTAGCCAACATCAGGTGAGCCAGCCCCTCTTTGGAGCCAATTGTTACAATCGCTTCGGATTCAGGATCGATCTCGACGTCATAGCGTTCCTGATACCAGCGAGAAATCGCCCGACGTAAACGAGGAATACCGCGCGATGTTGAATAACCGTGGGTATCCGGGCGCTGCGCCACGGTACACAGTTTTTCGACAATATATGGAGGCGTGGCCCCATCCGGGTTCCCCATGCTGAAATCGATAATATCTTCGCCGCGCCGACGCGCAGCCATCTTCAGTTCAGCGGTAATGTTAAAAACGTAAGGGGGAAGACGATCAATACGCGTAAAACGACGTTCAGGGCGGGAATCAGCCATAATATCCTCAGATGTACGTTAGCGCCCGGACCGTCCGAGCGACGCTGCCACGATGGTGGCACGTTTAGAAAATAGCCTGATTAATTTCCTTCTGTCGAGAGGTACAGCAAAATATTTTTTATCGGCATAAAAGAGGAACAACATTTCTAAAACGGGAAATTCATGAATATCCAACCCTTATGAAATCACCAATTATTAACATTTTGTTGTTAAATACATTACGTTGAGGTCCACCTTCTCTGGCGAGATATTGTAAATACAACAATCATGCAACAATCCCCTTTTAATATTGTGGTTTTTCCTCATTAGTCCATGCTGACAGGGATGCTGGTCATCCTGCCTCAGGTTACCTATCATAGAGGTTTAACCCCTTCGCAAGAGTCACCTGTGCACGAAATATTCAATATGCTGCTGGCGGTCTTTGATCGGGCAGCGCTGATGCTGTTCTGTCTGTTTTTCCTGATTCGTATCCGCCTGTTCCGCGAACTGTTGCACAAGTCAGCCCACTCGGTGAAAGAGCTGCTCGCCGTTACTGCCATTTTCTCCATGTTTGCACTGTTCAGCACCTGGTCTGGTGTACCGGTAGAAGGCTCACTGGTGAACGTGCGTATTATTGCCGTGATGTCAGGAGGAATTCTGTTCGGCCCATGGGTCGGTATCATTACCGGACTCATCGCGGGTACACACCGTTATCTGATTGATATTGGAGGTGTTACCGCCCTTCCCTGTTTTATTACCAGTATCCTTGCTGGCTGTATTGCAGGTTGGATCAACCGAAAAATCCCTAAGGCGCAACACTGGCGCGCCGGTATTTTAGGCGGGATGCTTTGCGAGTCATTGACTATGATTCTGGTGGTCGCATGGGCCCCCACTACCGAACTGGGGCTGGATATTGTCTCGAAAATCGGTATCCCAATGATCCTTGGCAGCGTCTGTATCGGCTTTATCGTCATGCTGGTACAAAGCGTGGAAGGAGAGAAAGAAGCCAGTGCGGCAAAACAGGCTAAACTGGCGCTGGATATCGCTAACAAAACCCTGCCGCTTTTTCGTCAGGTCAATAGCGAGTCGCTACGCCAGGTGTGCGAGATTATTCGCCATGATATTCATGCAGATGCCGTCGCGATCACCAATACCCAGCACGTTCTGGCCTATGTCGGCGTGGGCGAACTGAACTACCGCGATAACGATGATTTCGTTAGCCCTACCACCCAGCAGGCGATAAATTACGGAAAAATCATCATCAAGAACAATGATGAAGCACATCGCACGCCGGAAATACACTCCATGCTGGTAATACCGTTGTGGGAAAAAGGTGTGGTCACCGGTACGCTGAAAATCTACTACTGCCATGCCCACCAGATCACCTCCTCATTACAAGAAATGGCTATCGGCCTGTCACAAATTATCTCAACTCAGCTTGAGGTTTCCCGTGCCGAGCAGCTACGTGAAATGGCAAATAAGGCAGAGTTGCGGGCACTACAAAGTAAAATAAATCCCCATTTCCTGTTTAATGCGTTAAACGCGATCTCATCGTCAGTGCGGCTTAACCCGGACACTGCACGCCAGCTCATTTTTAATTTATCTCGCTATCTTCGCTATAATATTGAATTAAAAGATGATGAGCAGATCGACATCAAGAAAGAGCTGTATCAAATTAAGGATTACATTGCCATTGAGCAGGCCCGTTTTGGCGATAAGTTGACGGTTATTTATGATATTGATGAAGAGGTCAGCTGTTTTATTCCCAGCCTGCTGATTCAGCCATTGGTTGAAAATGCCATCGTTCATGGGATCCAACCCTGCAAAGGGAAAGGTGTGGTCACTATCAGCGTGGCGGAATGTGGTAATCGGGTGCGCATTGCCGTCAGAGATACCGGTCATGGTATCGATCCAAAAGTCATTGAACGCGTTGAGTCCAATGAAATGCCGGGCAATAAAATTGGCCTGTTGAATGTGCATCACCGCGTTAAACTCCTGTACGGAGAAGGGCTACATATCCGCCGTCTTGAGCCTGGCACAGAGATTGCTTTTTACGTGCCAAACCAGCACTCACCTGCAGCAGCCCCGGCCACATTATTGCTTTAACCAGGAGTTAAGTTGTGAAAGTCATCATTGTTGAAGATGAATTCCTGGCCCAACAGGAACTTAGTTGGCTGATAAAAGAGCACAGCCAGATGGAGATTGTCGGCACATTTGACGACGGTCTGGATGTGCTTAAATACCTGCAGCACAACCGCGTTGACGCTATTTTTCTGGATATTAATATTCCGTCACTGGATGGTGTGCTGCTGGCGCAAAACATCAGTCAGTTCGCGCATAAACCCTTTATTGTGTTTATTACTGCCTGGAAAGAACACGCTGTTGAAGCCTTTGAACTGGAAGCGTTTGACTACATTCTGAAACCGTACCAGGAATCACGGATTGTCGGCATGTTGCAAAAACTGGAGGCAGCCTGGCAGCAACAGCAAACAGGAACCCCCCTTACCAGCCCGGTGATGCGTGAAAACGATACGATCAACCTGATCAAAGACGAGCGGATCATCGTTACTCCAATCAACGATATTTACTACGCTGAAGCCCATGAAAAGATGACCTTCGTCTACACGCGACGCGAATCGTATGTCATGCCGATGAACATCACCGAATTTTGCAGCAAACTGCCTGCTTCACATTTTTTCCGCTGCCACCGCTCATTCTGCGTAAACCTGAACAAAATCCGCGAGATCGAACCGTGGTTTAACAACACCTATATTTTGCGATTAAAAGATCTGGAATTTGAAATCCCGGTTAGCCGGAGCAAAGTAAAAGAATTCAGGCAATTAATGCATTTATAGTGCGATTAGTCATGATCGTGCGGATCGTTGTAAAATGGCGATCTACTGCCGGTGCTATAAAACGTAATAAAGTGAATTTTCAATGAAATACAGACATGCGCTATCCCAGTTATGTTTTCAGATGCTGGAAATGGGTGCGGATCGCCGTACGGTGAAAAAAGCCCTCACCTCCCGTCGAATGAAGGCTCGTCAGGCTGTCGTACTGCTGTGCAAGCAAGAGATGGTGCTACTGAGAGCCGGGAAACTGCCGATACAAAACGCAACAAGCACGACATCTCACTGACAATAACAGGTCGCGAGCTAACTAAACCATTAACTCGCGACCACTTCGCGTACAGAGCATGCTACAGGCTAAACTGAATTAACTAAGAGCAACCTTCCGGCACGAGTCTTACAGAATGTGCCCCAGCGTCTGGCGTAAGTGCGCGCCGGAACCAAGCAGACCTGGATTATCATGCACAATCAGATATACCGGGATATCCTGCACATAGGCTTTAAAACGCCCTTTATCCTCAAAACCACCGCGAAAACCCGACGCTTTAAAGAATTCCAGGAAGCGCGGCACTATGCCTCCGGCAATGTACACCCCGCCAAACGTCCCCAGCGTTAATGCCAGATCGCCGCCAAACCGGCCCATGATGACGCAAAACAGCGACAGTGCACGGCGACAGTCAATACAGGAATCGGCCAGGGCGCGTTCCGTAATATCTTTCGGTTGCAGATTTTCCGGCAAACGTCCGTCGGATTTCACAATCGCACGATACAGATTTACCAGCCCAGGACCAGAAAGCACGCGCTCCGCAGAAACGTGACCAATCTCAGCCCGCAGCACTTCCAGGATAATCGCTTCTTCCTCGCTGTTCGGCGCAAAATCTACATGCCCCCCCTCGCCTGGCAGGCTCACCCAGCGTTTATCCACATGAACCAGATGCGCCACGCCGAGACCGGTGCCTGCGCCATAGACCGCAATAGGTTTGCCCTCGACAGGCTCAGCGCCGCCAAACTGGATCAAATGATCTTTTTTCAGCATTGGGATTGCCATTGATACGGCTGTGAAATCATTGATGATTTCCAGATGGCTAAAGCCCAGATTCTTTTTCATCTCGGCAATAGAAAATGCCCAGGTATGGTTGGTCATGGCCACCCAGTCACCGGTTATTGGGCAGGCAATAGCGATACAGCCATCTTTGACGCTAACGCTATGCTCATCCAGGTACACGCGCACAACGGCTTCAAGGCTTGGGTAATCCAGCCCGGAATAGGTTTTCGCCTGCGAAATCTCGCCACTGGCAATATCGCACAGAGCAAGACGCGCATTGGTGCCGCCAACATCACCCACTAAAGCATATTTTGTCATTCTTCCACGGCTCCGCTAAAGTCAGAATACATCTTTGTCACACTGTAAATTCATGGGGGCATAACAACAACGCCCTGAAGGCTGATGCCCGTGGAATATCGATCCAGGTCACAGAATTACTTTATCGTTTCAGCACCTTTTGCAGCGATGCCGTTGGGCAGGCTGTGCAAACTACGTCTATGACTCTGCATTAAGGAATAGAAAATGCTCCATCCGCGAGCCAGAACGATGCTCTTGCTATCAACGCCTGCGTTGCTGATTGGTGTAGCGTCCAGCCTGGTGCTGATTGCTGTGATGAAAGTGGCTTCCGTTTTACAGCAATTTTTGTGGGAACGTCTGCCCATAAGCATCGGTATTGCCCAGGATTCTCCATTCTGGATTATTACTATGCTGACGCTTACCGGGGTGATGGTCGGGCTCATCATCCGCTACAGTCATGGTCATGCTGGCCCTGACCCAGCCTGCGAACCCTTAATCGGTATGCCCGTTTCGACGTCTGCATTGCCCGGACTGCTGGCCGCCCTGATAATTGGCCTCGCGGGTGGCGTCAGTTTGGGTCCAGAGCACCCCATCATGACCGTTAACATTGCGCTGGCAGTGGCGATTGGTAGCCGCATGTTTCCGCGAATTGCAAAGCTGGACTGGACCATCCTCGCCTCTGCTGGCACCATCGGGGCGCTATTTGGTACCCCGGTTGCCGCTGCGCTGGTCTTTTCGCAAACGCTGAACAGCTCCAACGATGTCCCCCTATGGGATCGTCTGTTCGCACCGTTAATGGCCGCCGCGGCAGGTTCACTCACCACCAGCCTGTTCTTTCATCCCCACTTTTCATTGCCTATCGCGCACTATACGCAGATGCATCTGGTCGATATCTTCAGCGGCGCGGTCGTTGCTGCCATTGCTATCGCGGCGGGGATGGTGGCCGTGTGGTGCCTGCCTCGTTTGCACCATCTGATACATCGCCTGAAATACCCGGTGCTGATCCTAGGCGTTGGAGGCTTTATCCTCGGTATTCTGGGTGTTATCGGAGGACCACTAACCCTGTTTAAGGGCCTGGATGAGATGCAGCAAATGGCATTTAGCCAGACACTGGGAGCCTCGGACTATTTCATGCTGGCGGTGATAAAGCTGGCTGCACTGGTTGTGGCTGCAGCGAGTGGTTTTCGCGGTGGGCGGATTTTCCCTGCGGTATTCGTTGGCGTCGCGCTGGGGCTGATGCTGCACGCCCATGTCGAAGCCGTTCCTGCCGCGATTACGGTCTCCTGCGCCATTCTGGGATTGGTACTGGTCGTCACTCGTGATGCATGGCTGAGCCTGTTTATGGCGGCAGTGGTGGTGCCGGACACCACCCTACTACCGCTGTTGTGCATCGTTATGCTTCCGGCCTGGCTGCTCTTAGCCGGAAAACCAATGATGATTGCTGACCGTCCCGATAAGTAGCTATCCCCCGTTGCGGGATTCCAGCGCACGGGTCACCGTGCGCAAGAGTTCTGGAAGGTCAGCCTTCGGCAACACCACTTCTATCAACGAGAGGCGTTGCGGTTTTGCCAGACGAGCCAGAACCTCTTCCAGTTGGACAGCCTGCTTCACGCGCCAGCATTCCGCCTGACATTCACGACTTAGCGCCTGTGGCACCAGCGTCCAGCTCCATCCGGCTATATCATTGTATCGTTGGTTCGCACCATGAATGGCACGTTCCACGGTATAACCGTCATTATTGAGCAGTAAAATAACAGGAGTTTGCCCGTCTCTAAGCATGGTTCCCAATTCCTGAATGGTGAGCTGTGCCGCACCATCGCCAATAATCAGGATCACCCTACGGTGCGGGAAGGCTGTTTGCGCCCCAAATGCAGCGGGCAAAGCGTAACCGATTGACCCCCATAGCGGCTGGACCAGTACCTCCGCCCCGGCAGGAAGTGACAGCGCAGCTGCGCCAAATGCTGCGGTCCCCTGATCGACAAGGATAATGTCGTCGGGGGCCAGATACTGTTGCACCGTATGCCAGAAATTTTCCTGCGTCAGAGGGCCTTTCTCAACCTGCAGACGCCCGGCACAAGGACGTTCAGGCGGAAGCGAAAACGACATTTCCAGGCACAGTTCCCGTAGCGTAGTAACCGCCTGTTCCATCGGGATGTTAAACCAGCTTCCCCCAACCCGCGACGCATGGGGTTGAACCTCAATAGTGCGCTCGGGAGGTAAGTTTTGCGTAAACCCGGCGGTCAGCGTGTCAACAAACCGGGTACCGACGCAAATAATCGTATCAGCATCTTCTATCGCCTTACGCACATAATCACTGCTGGCCCCCGCACTGTATGTGCCCACAAACGCAGGATGCCGCTCATCAAACAATCCTTTGCCCATCAACAGCGTGGCATGAGCCATCGGCGTTTCCGTCATCCAGCGTTGTAAAACGGGCTGCAAGCCAAATCGTAGCGCGAGAAAATCGGCTAATAGCGACACGCGTGAACTGTCCAGCAACTGCTCACGTGCATGATAGCGAAACGCAGCAGCTACACTACTTTCCGGCTCGCTCAAGGGAACAATGAGTATGTCACTCGGTGGTGTAGCAGGTTGTTTCGCAACATCAGCAGGTAGCATCAGGTAACCCGGTCGTCTTTCGGTTAACATCGCTTGCAACACGCGGTCAATTTCATAGCAGGCATTTTGTTCATCCAGCACTGCACTGGCGACCGTCACTGACTGTTGCATACGGTAGAAATGCTGAAAGTCACCGTCGCCGAGAGTGTGATGCATTAACTCGCCACGACGCTGAGCGCTGCGACATGGGGCCCCGACAATATGCAGGACAGGAACGTATTCCGCGTAACTTCCTGCAATACCATTAATTGCGCTTAACTCGCCCACACCAAAAGTGGTAAGCAGCGCTCCCGCTCCGACTACCCGGGCATAGCCATCCGCGGCATACGCCGCATTCAATTCATTCGCACACCCGACCCAACGCACGCTTGAGTGCTCAATGACGTGGTCAAGAAACTGTAAATTGTAATCGCCCGGCACACCAAACAGATGGTCAATGCCACAGCCTGCCAGCCTGTCCAGCAGATAATCAGCAACGGAATACGGGGTTTGCATGACAGCTATCCTTCTGACGGTAACCTCATGTTGAGTATCGAAGAACTGCGATGACTGTCCAGGAATGTCGCTGCGAAGGAGGTGGAAAGCAGGATGTACAGTTTTGGCGATTTAAATTTCCTTGAAGAATCGATTGTGTAACCGTATACACTGAAAGACACATATGTTCTGGAAGGAGGCGACATGGTTTATCAGGCTAACGAAAATCGCTATCACACAATGGAATACCGCCGCTGCGGTCAGAGCGGGCTCAAACTGCCGATTGTCTCTCTGGGTTTGTGGCACAATTTTGGTGATACCACTCAGGTCGAAAACAGCCGGACCTTATTACAGCGCGCCTTCGATCTGGGGATCAGCCATTTTGATCTGGCGAATAATTACGGCCCGCCGCCGGGTTCTGCTGAACGAAACTTCGGTCGCATCCTGCAGGAAGATTTTTTATCGTACCGGGATGAACTGATAATCTCGACCAAAGCGGGCTATACCATGTGGGAAGGTCCCTACGGTGATTGGGGATCGCGCAAGTACCTGATTGCCAGCCTCGATCAAAGCCTGAAACGTATGGGACTGGAGTATGTTGATATCTTCTATCATCACCGCCCTGATCCCCAAACTCCGCTCAGAGAAACCATGAACGCGCTGGATCATATTGTGCGTCAGGGGAAAGCGTTGTACGTAGGACTCTCTAACTATCCGACTGATCTCGCCAGACAGGCGATCGAAATACTCGATGATTTAGGGACGCCATGTCTCATCCACCAGCCGAAATATTCCATGTTTGAGCGCGAGGTTGAGAGGGGACTGCTATCACTCTTACAGGAGAAAGGTGTGGGCAGTATCGCCTTTTCCCCGCTGGCTGGCGGGCAATTAACTGACCGCTATCTGAACGGTATTCCGGCGGATTCCCGGGCAGCGAGCGCCAGTCGTTTTCTCAACCCAGACCAAATCACCCCACAAAAACTGGAAAAAGTCCGTGCTCTTAATGCGCTGGCCGAGCGCCGGGGACAAAAGCTGTCCCAAATGGCGTTAGCCTGGGTTCTCCGCGATGATAAGGTGACGTCAGTACTGATTGGTGCCAGCAAACCTGCACAAATTGAAGATGCCGTTGGCATGCTGGCAAACCGTCATTTATCTCCCGAAGAGTGTGCGGAGATCGACGCCATCCTGGGTTGATGGAAATAAAGACACATTTATTAACAAAAAGTGCGCTCTCTGACGATTTAAGAGTTAAGGCGATGAAACGGGGCTTTACTGCCCCGTAATATTGCGTTAACAGGCCGGCTACGGCTCGATCGTGAAGGAGAGAAAGAATGTTCAGGTCACTGATTCTGGCGGCAGTGTTATTGGCTTTTGCACCGCTGGCCGCAAACGCTGGCGAAATCACCCTGCTGCCGTCGATTAAATTACAAATTGGCGATCGCGATAACTACGGCAACTACTGGGACGGTGGGCGCTGGCGTGACCGGGATTACTGGCACCATAATTATGAATGGCGTAAAAATCGTTGGTGGCGTCATGACAACGGCTATCATCGCGGCTGGGATAAGCGCAAAGCTTATGAGCGTGGCTATCGTGAAGGCTGGAACGATCGCGATGACCATCGCGGGCGTGGACATGGCCACGGGCACCGCCATTAATGTAACAAATCCCCATCATGCGGGGAGTACTGCTCACAAAAATCATCGAGTTACCCAAGGCCTGTGTCTATACCCAGGCCCTTTTTGCATCACGCTTCGCCAATCGCCAGATGACGAGCAGTCAAATCCGCTCCCCCCTGTTTTCCCGTAAATTTCCTGTTCATTTCACAAATTCGCAAAATCGGAAAAAAAAATTCCGATTTATCGTGTTTTTTTTGAACTTTGCGCGATAAATATTAACATTAATTTAATATTATAAAACCTGGGGTGAGCGCTAATGAAAAAACAAGAAAGACAAAAGGCCATTCGGGTTAAGCTAGTAACCGATAAGAAGGTTTATGTTAGCGAATTAGCAAAGGAATTATCTGTCACAACTCGCACGATCCGTAATGACTTAAATGAATTAAGTCAGAATAGTCTTTTCTCATTATTTCATGGCGGTGCACAAATAAAAAGCGCACCTGATGAATCATTATTTGAGCAGTCTTTCACCAACACCATATTGAATGGGTTCAAAAGCCACAAAGAAATTACATCGGTTTCTGCTCATGCCAAGCAAAACAGCTATATTGATGATAGCATTTACATACTTGGTTCATTTAATATAGATATTGTTTCTGAAACGACGACATTTCCTCAGATTGGCCAGACTATCCGAGCGTCTGCAACCCGTTTTTATGCCGGAGGCAAAGGCACAAACCAGGCAGTTGCCGCAGCTAAAATCAATAATAATGTTCATCTTACCGTTAAGTTAGGAGCCGATGAGTTTTCAAAAAAAGCCAAAAGATATTTAACCAATACTGAAATTTCTTCTTTTTCTTTTTTTGAAAATGAAATGTCATCCACGGGCATTGCAATGGTATGGGTTTCAGGTGCCACAGGTGACAATATGATCAGTATCGATCTTGGGGCTAATGAAACATTTACCCAGGAAGATATTCTATTGGATATTGATACCATTCGTAATTGCAAAGTTTTTTTAACTCAGCTGGAGAATAATTTTCCGATCACGCGTTTCGCTATCATGCAGGCAAAACTCGGAAAATCGCTGGTTGTCCTGAATCCGGCACCTTATGTTTCAGAGATCAAAGAAATATTGCATTTAATTGACATTATTACGCCGAACAAAATTGAAGCTGAAGCGTTATCTGGTATCAACATTGTTGATATCTATTCGGCCAAAAATGCCGCCAGGAGCATTTATGTGCAAGGCGCAAAATGCGTCATTATCACGTTAGGTAGCGACGGTTGTCTGATCTTTGATGGCACAGTTTTCACTCATATTCCTGCCTATAAATCAGCCGTCGTCGATACCAGTGGAGCAGGCGATGCCTTTACCGGGGCACTGGCTGCATGCATTGCAAACGGTAAAGGACTCATCAATGCAGCGCAGTACGCTTCTGCGTTTGCCTCGTTGAAAGTTGAACGTAAAGGTGCATCAAATATGCCCAACAATTCACTCGTTTATCATCGTATGCAGTAGCTGTTTAGAGCATCATTCAGCCCCTACACCTATAGGATAATTTCATGAAAAATAAAATGTTTTATCGTGTTATCGGTGCCACAGTCGGTTTAGCGCTTTCCGCCACTTTCACCGTCCCCGCTTTTGCCGCCGATACTCAGACGCATAAACCTAAAGTCGCGCTGGTGATGAAGTCACTGGCAAATGAGTTTTTCCTGACCATGGAAACCGGAGCAAAAGAGTATCAGAAAAAAAATGCCGACAAGTTTGATTTGATTTCTAACGGCATCAAAAACGAAACGGATACGGCAAATCAAATCCAGATCGTTGAACAAATGATTGTCTCGAAAGCCGACGCGATTATCATTGCGCCATCAGACTCGAAAGCCCTTGTACCGGTCATTAAGAAAGCAATTGATGCAGGTATTATTGTCATCAACATTGATAACAAATTTGATGACAGTGTGCTTAAAGATAAAAACCTGAATATTCCTTTTGTTGGCCCGGATAACCAAAAAGGTGCAAAAGAAATTGGCGATTATTTAGCGAAGCATCTTAAGGCCGGCGATCAGGTTGGTATTATTGAAGGCATCCCTACCTCCAGCAACTCTCAGCAACGTACTCTGGGCTTCCAAAATGCAATGGCGCAGGGCGGCATGAAAGTCGTTTCTGTGCAATCTGGCCAATGGGAAATTAACAACGCCAATGCGGTCGCGGCGGCAATGTTAAGTGAGTATCCTGATATCAAAGCACTGTTAGCCGATAACGATAATATGGCATTAGGTGCCGTTTCTGCCATCCGCTCTGCCGGGAAAAAAGGACAGGTTCTGGTTGTCGGCTATGACAATATCGAAGCGATTAAGCCAATGTTAAATGACGGTCGTGTTTTAGCAACTGCGGACCAATTTGCCTCTCAACAAGCTGTATTTGGTATTGATGCCGCCCTTGATGCCTTAAAAAATGGCAAAAAACAGAGTGAACTCTCTAGCAACGTAGAAACACCAATAAAACTGATCGTCAAACAATAAGCGGAAAACAGTGCGCCGCTGTGGTACTGCCATCAATTGAGTATCAGAGCGGCTTACCGGATAAGGCCAGAATATGAAAAGTGGGCAAGAAATCCTCTCAATACAGGGGGTAGGTAAAACCTACAGTGAACCTGTTCTGGTGGATGTAACGCTAGCATTATATCCAGGAAAAGTACTGGCCCTGACGGGAGAAAACGGTGCCGGGAAAAGTACGTTATCAAAAATTATTGGCGGGTTAACCAACGCAACAACCGGAAAAATGGTTTATCAGGGGCAGCCTTACGCACCTGCGAACCGAAAAGAGGCGGAAAAGCTGGGTATTCGCATGGTTATGCAAGAACTCAATTTACTGCCTACGTTGTCGGTTGCAGAAAACTTATTTCTCGAACAACTTCCGCATCGATTCGGCTGGATCGATCGAAAAAAGCTAGCAGAAATGGCCCGTCCGGTGATGGCAATGGTTGGGCTGCAATCGGTCGATCCAACTACGCTGGTGGGCGAATTGGGTATTGGTCACCAACAGATGATCGAAATCGCCAGAAACCTGATTGGTGAAAGCCGGGTACTGATTCTGGATGAACCGACAGCCATGCTCAGTAGCCGTGAGGTCGAACTGCTGTTTAAACAAATAGCGCTCTTCAAAGCCCGGGGCGTTTCAATAATTTATATTTCTCACCGACTGGATGAGCTTGCGATGATTGCTGATGACATCGCGGTGCTACGTGATGGTCATTTGGTTTGCGTGGACGATATTAAACGCTATACCCGCGATCAACTTGTTTCGTTGATGGTCGGCCGCGATTTAGAAAGTTCATTTGATTTAAGTGGACGCCAGGCAGGTCAACCCATTATGAAAGTGGAAAATTTTAAGCGTGGGAAAATCATTCGGGACACGTCGTTTACCTTGCACAGTGGCGAAGTGCTCGGCATTAGTGGCCTTGTCGGCTCTGGCAGGACAGAGCTGCTACGCGCTATTTTTGGCGCAGACAAAATAGACAGTGGCACATTACTGATTGGTACGCCACTTAAACCGGTGGTGATCCGTTCGCCTGCACAGGCTATCCGACATGGTATTGCATTAGTCACGGAGGATCGTAAAGGTGAAGGGCTTCTGTTACCACAGTCGGTTGCCGCAAATATCTCGTTGGGTAACAGCGACAAAATTAGCCATTTGTCGGTCGTTAACACATTGAGTGAAACCACATTAGCGAATAAACACATTAAAAGCTTAGGCGTTCGTACAACGAACACTTCACAGGCCGTGGAAAGCCTGTCAGGTGGTAATCAGCAGAAAGTTCTCATTAGCCGGTGGCTGGAACGAGACTGTGAAGTCGTCTTATTTGATGAGCCGACTCGCGGTATTGATGTGGGTGCCAAGCAAGATATTTATCAATTGCTGAATACGTTAACAGCTAAGGGAAAAGGCGTTGTTGTCGTTTCCAGTGACCTACGCGAACTGATGCTGGTTTGCGATCGTATTGCGGTCATTTCCGATGGCAAGTTAGTGAACACATTTACACGTGATAACTGGAGCCAGGATCGCATTTTAGCGGCTGCATTTTCGGCCTATCAGCATTCAGAAGAGACTGTCAGCGAGTAGCCGGGGATAAAAAATGAAAAACAATTTTGCGACAAAACAAGCGGCAGCAGAGAAAAGAAATACACCGACGTCATGGAAAGGCCTAAGTAGCTATATCGGGTTGCTCGGGGCGTTAGCCGCAATGATCGTCCTATTTTCATGCCTCAGTTCTCATTTCTGGAGCATGAACACTTTCAGCACTATTGCAAATCAGATCCCCGATTTAATCGTCATGTCGGTGGGGATGACATTTATCTTAATCATTGCCGGCATCGACCTTTCCGTTGGATCGTTGCTGGCGCTTGCTGCTGCAGTCGTCAGCATCACCTATTTAAATTTTCATTGGACGCCCTGGCTGGCCGCGCTTTCAGGCGTAGCACTCGCCACATTCGTTGGGGCGCTAACGGGCCTGATTACCGTTGCCTGGCGTATTCCGGCGTTTATCGTCTCACTGGGCGTTCTGGAAATGGCCCGCGGAGCAGCGTATCAGTTAACTGACTCGCGGACCGCGTATCTCGGTTCTATTTATGATTATTTAGCCGACCCCATTCTCTTTGGCGTCTCCCCTTCTTTTATTATCGCGATCGTTGTCATTGTTGCCGGGCATCTGGTGCTGACGCGAACCGTATTTGGTCGCCATTTGATCGGTATTGGCACCAATGAAGAAGCCGTTCGATTATCAGGTATAAATCCAGGTCCCTATAAGATTGCAGTCTTTGCCTTGATGGGGGGATTATCCGGTCTGGCCTCGCTGTTTCAGGTTGCCCGCCTTGAAGCCGCCGACCCCAATAGCGGCGTTGGCATGGAACTACAGGTGATTGCCGCAGTTGTGATTGGTGGCACAAGCCTGATGGGAGGACGTGGCTCTATTATCTGTACGTTTCTTGGCGCGTTGATCATTTCCGTTCTGGCTGCGGGACTGGCGCAAGTTGGCGCAAGCGAACCGACAAAACGTTTTATAACAGGAGCCGTGATAATCGTTGCAGTGGTACTTGATACCTACCGTAGCCACTTAAATAAAAAATAATCATGAGGGTTACCCGGCTTGACCGGGTAACCACTGCGGATGAAAGCCCTGCTACAATCCGAGCACGGTCCCGACCAGCAACCAGATATTCAGTGCCACGACCAGCACCACAATCACCCAGCCAACCTGTTTTACCCAACGGCTATTAACTAAATCCCCCATCAGTTGGCTGTTGCTGGTAAAAATCAGTAGCGGTACCAGCGCCAGAGCGATACCAAAACTGAGTAATACCTGACTCATCACCAGTATCCGGGTGGGATCAAGCCCCATTAAAATCACAATAAATGACGGCATCATGGTGACGCTACGGCGCACCCAGAGCGGGATATGAAAGCGGATAAACCCTTGCATAACCACCTGCCCCGCCAGCGTGCCAACCACGGTAGAGGAAAGCCCTGCCGCCACCAGACTTAAACCAAACACGGTTGCCGCAGCATGACTTAACAGCGGTTCAAGCGTCAGATAGGCCTGGTCCAGGTCTGCGATACCAGTATGCCCGCTAAAGTGAAACGCGGCTGCTGCAGTCGCCATCATCGCCAGATTGACAAATCCGGCAATCGTCATGGCGATAGCCACATCCCATTTCGTCGCTGCGTAACGCTGCTGGCGCGTACCACCGTGCAAATGCTGGGTTAAGGAGGAGTGCAGATAAATGACGTGCGGCATGATGGTGGCGCCAAGCACACCGGCCGCCAGGAACACCGCTTCAGAATTAGGCAGGCTCGGTATAACCATCCCTTTGCTCAGCTGCGCAAGGTTCGGTTGAGAAAAGATCAGCTCGACAATGTATGCCGCTGCCACGAACAACAACAAACCACCGATCACTTTTTCCAAGGGTTTCTGCCCGCGACGCTGCAGCATCAGAATTAAAAATGTCGCAATACCCGTGAGCACAGCCCCCTGCAGCAGCGAAACGCCAAGGATGAGTTTAAAGCCAATCGCAGCGCCAATAAATTCTGCAAGATCGGTCGCCATCGCAATAATTTCGGCCTGTACCCAGTAAAACCAAACCACTGGACGAGGATAATGATCACGGATCTGTTCCGCCAGATTTTTGCCGGTGGCAATGCCAAGCTTGGCCGATAGCACCTGAATCAGCATCGCCATCAGGTTTGCCCAGACCACAACCCACAACAGTTTGTAGCCAAAGCTAGCCCCTGCCTGGATATTGGTAGCAAAGTTACCTGGATCGATATAGCCGATCGCCGCGATGAACGCAGGTCCCATTAATGCGAGCTTCAACTTGCGCGCTGCCCGCCCACTGCTACTCTCAACGCGATCGTTAGTCATTTTAGTGCCTCAGAAACATAGCCTTTGCTATGTTTCAAGCTACGCCTATTGAGAATGATTATCAAATTCATTTTAATGGGTGAAGTTGATTTCTCTGATAGCGTTTGTCTATGGAACGGTAAGAAATTTAGAAATGCCGGTAAGATGTTTGATTATTGTTATGAGATTAGCACAGTGACATAACTTTTCACTTCCATACTAAACATAACAGAAGTGTATCATCGATCACTAATTTTGAATCTCGTCACAGGTCCTTATTATAGTGTGTGTTTGATCTCGTTTTCTTTACTGTTGTTACATAGAATGTGCACGAAAACTAAATCTGCCTCAAATTTGGAGCAAATATGGACCGCGTTCTTCACTTTGTCCTGGCCCTTGCCGTGGTTGCGGTACTCGCACTGCTGGTAAGCAGTGACCGTAAAAAAATCCGCATTCGTTATGTTATTCAATTGCTTGTTATCGAAGTGTTACTGGCATGGTTCTTCCTGAACTCTGATGTCGGCCTGGGCTTTGTAAGAGGCTTCTCCGAGATGTTTGAGAAACTGCTCGGATTCGCTAATGAAGGGACTAACTTTGTCTTCGGCAGCATGAACGATAAAGGCCTGGCATTCTTCTTCCTGAAAGTGCTGTGCCCTATCGTCTTTATCTCCGCCCTGATCGGTATTTTGCAGCATATCCGTGTTCTGCCGGTAATCATCCGCGCGATTGGTTTCCTGTTATCCAAAGTGAACGGTATGGGCAAGCTGGAATCCTTCAACGCCGTCAGCTCCCTGATCCTGGGTCAATCCGAGAACTTTATCGCCTATAAAGATATCCTCGGTAAAATGTCTCGCAACCGCATGTACACCATGGCAGCAACGGCGATGTCTACCGTTTCCATGTCTATCGTCGGCGCGTACATGACCATGCTGGAACCAAAATACGTTGTTGCTGCGCTGGTTCTGAACATGTTCAGCACCTTTATCGTTCTGTCACTGATCAACCCTTATACCGTTGATGCCAGCGAAGAAAATATTCAGATGTCCAATCTGCACGAAGGTCAGAGCTTCTTCGAGATGTTGGGCGAATACATTCTGGCAGGCTTCAAAGTTGCGATTATCGTTGCAGCAATGCTGATTGGTTTCATCGCGCTGATCGCTGCCCTGAACGCCCTGTTCGCTACCGTGACCGGTTGGTTTGGCTACAGCATCTCCTTCCAGGGCATCCTGGGTTACATCTTCTACCCGATTGCGTGGGTGATGGGTGTGCCGTCCAGCGAAGCACTGCAGGTGGGCAGTATCATGGCAACCAAACTGGTTTCCAACGAATTCGTCGCAATGATGGACCTACAGAAAATCGCCTCTACGCTCTCTCCGCGCGCTGAAGGCATTATCTCTGTGTTCCTGGTTTCCTTCGCGAACTTCTCTTCTATCGGTATCATTGCAGGCGCAATTAAAGGCCTGAACGAAGAGCAAGGTAACGTGGTTTCCCGCTTTGGTCTGAAACTGGTATACGGTTCTACGCTGGTCAGCGTACTGTCTGCTTCCATTGCAGCACTGGTGCTGTAAGACGACATCAATACAGCCGTTACCAAACCGGGGAGATTCTCCCCGGTTTTTTTATGTCTGTTATCCAGCAATATAAGCAAATAAACGAGAAACGCAGGCAGGAATCAAATGCAAAAAACCCCCGCTTTTCAGCGAGGGTTTCAATTTTGGTGGAGCTAAGCGGGATCGAACCGCTGACCTCTTGCATGCCATGCAAGCGCTCTCCCAGCTGAGCTATAGCCCCACGATGCGTTTACGTACCAAATTCATTGGGATTAAATTTGGTGGAGCTAAGCGGGATCGAACCGCTGACCTCTTGCATGCCATGCAAGCGCTCTCCCAGCTGAGCTATAGCCCCGTCACGTAAAGCTTGTCGAGTTGACGGGCGGCATCATATGAATTCCCTTCGCGTGTGTCAACGGCAAAATTAACTCATAGAATTCAATCGCTGAAAAAGCAGGCAAATGGAGAACATTGCGCAACAACTCGCATTCAGTAGTTAAACGCGTCACGGTTTCTACTAAAATGGTGCTATAAAATGAGCCACTAATTAACCCCACGACCATTCAGGGAATCGTTATGTTCAAGGAACGGATGACGCCAGAAGAACTTGCTAATCTGACCGGATACAGCCGACAGACCATCAATAAATGGGTGCGCAAGGAAGGTTGGGCTACCTCACCCAAACCCGGTGTTCAGGGCGGTAAAGCCCGTCTGGTTCATGTTACCGAACAAGTTCGTGAATACATTCGCAGCGCTGAGCGTTCAGCGGAAGGCTTATCAGATAATTTATCTTTATCCGGTGACACCTCCATCGAAGCTCTACTGATAAGACTCGCCAAAGAAATGACGCCATCAGAACAGAAAATGTTTACGTCGCTGATCCTGCGTGAAGGCATTACGGGTTTGTTACAACGCTTAGGGATTCGCGACAACAAATAATATGAAAAAATTACGCAGTAAAATGACCACCGAAGAGCTGGCTGAATGTCTCGGTGTCGCCAAACAAACCGTCAATCGTTGGATCAGAGAGCAAAACTGGACAACCGAAAAGTTTCCCGGTGTTAAAGGTGGTCGCGCAAGGCTTATTCATATTGATGCCGGCGTCCGAGAGTTTCTTCTCAATATTCCAGCTTTTCGCAAGGTACCGGAATTTTATCAGGCAGAAGAACCGCTTGCCGAGTATACACACGTGGTTCGCAGTCACGCCTGCCGTCAGATAATCAGCGCACTGGATAACATGTCGCCAACGGAACAGGAAAAGCTGGCGATGTATATTTCGCGCGAAGGTATTCGCACTTTCCTGACCCGTCTGGGCATTGATGAGTCTGAATAACAGGCAAAAAAAACGGCAGGATGCGCCCCTGCCGTTTTTTTATCGATCACTCTGTCTTATTGCTGACTTTCACGCTCAGCAATAAACGCCAGCGCCTTGTTAATACGTTCAATGCTGCGAGATTTACCAATCGCATGCACCGTAACGTCTAACGCCGGAGACTGACCCGCACCGGTTACGGCTACGCGCAGCGGCATCCCGACTTTACCCATGCCCACTTCCAGCTCATCAGCGGTTGCCTGAATCGCGTGGTGCACGTTTTCCGCGGTCCATTCACTGATAGCAGCCAGTTTGTCGCGAACCACTTCCAGTGGCTGACGCGCAACCGGACGCAGGTGTTTCTTCGCCGCATCGGCATCGAACTCAGCAAAGTCTTCATAGAAATAGCGGCAGCTCTGCGCCATCTCTTTCAGTGTCTTGCAGCGTTCACCCAGCAGTTTTACCAGCTCAGACAACTGCGGGCCGACGCGCGTATCGATATTTTCCTGCTCAATGTGCCACTGCAGATGCGTCGCCACATATTCTGGCGCCAGTGCATTAATGTAGTGGTGGTTCAGCCACTGCAGTTTTTCAGTGTTAAATGCGCTCGCAGACTTGCTCACCGCACCAAGAGAGAACAGCTTGATCATTTCTTCACGGGTGAAGATCTCCTGATCGCCGCTGGACCAACCCAGACGTACCAGATAGTTCAGCAACGCTTCCGGCAGGTAGCCGTCGTCGCGATACTGCATCACGCTGACCGCACCGTGACGTTTAGAGAGTTTTTTGCCGTCGTCGCCGTTGATCATCGACACATGCGCGTAAACCGGCACCGGCGCGTTCAGCGCTTTCAGGATGTTGATCTGACGCGGGGTGTTGTTGATATGGTCTTCACCACGAATGACGTGGGTGATTTCCATATCCCAGTCATCAACAACGACGCAGAAGTTATAGGTCGGGGAACCATCTGTACGGCGGATAATCAGGTCGTCCAGCTCCTGGTTGCTGAATTCGATCGGCCCACGGATCTGATCATCAAAAATAACGGACCCGTCCTGCGGGTTAGCAAAACGCACCACGCAAGGTTCATCAGCAGCGTGATGTTCGTGACCGTGACGGCAGCGACCGTCGTAACGTGGTTTTTCACCTTTTGCCATCTGTTCTTCACGCAGCTGTTCCAGACGCTCTTTGGAGCAGTAGCATTTATATGCCGTCCCCGCTTCCAGCATCTCATCGATGACAGCATTGTAACGGTCAAAACGTTTAGTCTGGAAATACGGGCCTTCATCCCACTCCAGATTCAGCCAGTTCATGCCATCCATAATGGCTTCAATAGCTTCCGGCGTGGAGCGTTCGAGATCGGTGTCTTCAATACGCAGCACAAACTCACCGCCATGGTTACGTGCAAAAAGCCAGGAATAAAGAGCAGTACGCGCACCGCCGACGTGCAGGTAACCTGTCGGGCTTGGCGCGAAGCGAGTTTTGATTTTCATGAAATGGCCTTACGTTTATAAAGATGCCGACAACCGGCAAATCCAGGGAAGATTATCAGGCTGGTATTCTATCACTGTGGTCTGATTCCTCAATGTTCATCGGGTTGGAACATCACGCTTTGCCATTTTCGTATACAAATCATGCGACATGGATTGTTTTGCGATCGTTTTGTTTAAATTTACGACGAACGAACAATTTCTTTAGAAAATGCGTTGACTCATTTTCAACTCTCCCTATAATGCGACTCCACACAGCGGGGGTGATTAGCTCAGCTGGGAGAGCACCTCCCTTACAAGGAGGGGGTCGGCGGTTCGAACCCGTCATCACCCACCAACTACTTTACGTAGTCTCCGCCGTGTAGAACAAGAAATTGAGAAGTGGGTGATTAGCTCAGCTGGGAGAGCACCTCCCTTACAAGGAGGGGGTCGGCGGTTCGATCCCGTCATCACCCACCACTTCGGGTCGTTAGCTCAGTTGGTAGAGCAGTTGACTTTTAATCAATTGGTCGCAGGTTCGAATCCTGCACGACCCACCAATGTAAAAAAGCGCCCTAAAGGCGCTTTTTTGCTATCTGCGATTTATACAATTGCCTGATGCGCTACGCTTATCAGGCCTACTGACAATACTCCCCTCGTAGGCCGGATAAGACGTTAGTCGCCATCCGGCACAGACATCATACCGTCAAAGCCGCCACCAGTTTTTCCAGCGCTGGCGTGGCCTGCTGCTGTTCATAGACAATATACAAATCCGCCGGAATACGTTCTTCTAACGGCCGGAATACCACGCCAGGCCAGCTCATCTGGGCATAGCTATCGGCAATCAGCGTAATCCCAATCCCCATGCTAATCATCGCCAGCACCGTTTGCGGCTCCCTCACCTCACGAATAATCATCGGTGAAAATCCGGCGCTCAGGCAAACGCGCTGTAAAAATGCCCAGTCGGTATGAATGGAGGGCATCGTGACAAAATATTCATTTCTCAACGCTTCCAGCGGTACGGATCCACAGGCGGTAAGAGCATGTTCTTCCGGCATGGCCACCAAAAATGAGGATTCATGTAAGCGCAGGCTGGTAAATCCGGGAGAAGGTTCAGTAGCCATGCGCCAAATTCCCGCATCCAGTTCACGTCTTTCCAGCATCGTCATCTGCATGGCAGGCATGTTCTCGCGAAACTGCACCTCAACGTTGGGATTTTCCTTCAGAAAACGCCGCATCACCGGACGCATTTTTCCCCACATTGCGGTACCAATGACGCCAAGCTCAATTCGCCCTGCCTCACCGCGACCAATCTGTTCCACTCGTGCCAGCGCCTGATTAGCACTGGATAACAGTCTGCGCGATTCTTCCATCAAAATTTTTCCGGCGTGGGTTAACGCCACGCTGCGGGAATGACGGATAAATAGCAACGTGCCGAGCTGCTGTTCCAGCTCTTTGATATGCGTACTGAGCGGCGGTTGCGACATATTCAGGCGAGCAGCAGCGCGTCCAAAATGCAGTTCTTCTGCGACGGCAAGAAAATAACGCAGTAGCTTCAGATCGATGCGGTGCGTGCGTTCCATGGATAATGCGCTCCTGAGTGAAGAATAATGCGCAAAGTTACCACATTGCATCGCAGAAAATGAAACGGCGGGTATCAGAACCCGCCGCTAAAGGAGCATTAATGTGCCGGTGATTTCTGCGCCAGTCGTTCAGGCTCATGCTTATATTTAAAGAACAATGCAAAGATAACCGCCAGGACCAGCGCGTAAGCGGCAAACACCAGCCAGATAGTTTGCCAATCCTTGACGCCATCGACAGAAAAGTAGTCCACTGCCATCCCGCTCAGGATTGAACCCACCCATGCGCCAATGCCATTTACCATCGTCATAAACAGCCCCTGGGCGCTGGCGCGAATGCTTGAGTCAACTTCCTGCTCGACAAATACCGACCCGGAGATGTTGAAGAAATCAAACGCGCAGCCGTAAACGATCATCGACATAAGCAGCAACACAAAGCCAAACGGGGACGGATCGCCAAAGGCAAAGAAGCCAAAGCGCAGCGTCCACGCCAGCATGCTCATCAGCATCACCGTTTTGATGCCAAAACGTTTGAGGAAGAACGGGATAGTGAGGATAAAGCCCACTTCCGCCATCTGAGAAACCGACAGCAAAATGGAGGGATATTTCACCACAAAGCTGTTGGCAAACTCAGGGTTACGGGCGAAATCATGCAGGAACGGATTACCAAAGACGTTGGTAATTTGCAGCACCGCCCCCAGCATCATGGCAAACAAAAAGAAAATTGCCATGCGCGGATTTTTAAACAAAACAAACGCATCCAGCCCCAGCTTACTGGCCAGCGTGGCGGATTCTTTTTTCTCCGCAACCGGTATTTTCGGCAACGTCAGCGCATACAGAGCCAGCAGCAGCGATGCGCCTGAAGCGATATACAGCTGCGCGCTGCTCAGCTCCAGCCCCATTAAGCTGACCGTCCACATCGCCACAATAAAGCCAATCGTGCCAAATACACGAATTGGCGGGAACGCGGTGACCGGATCCTGACCCGATTGTGCAAGGCATGAATATGAAACGCTGTTCGATAACGCAATCGTCGGCATATACGCCATCGCGTTAACCAACATCACCCAGAACATGGTCTGTGGATCGGTAACGGTTGTGGCGTACAGCAACACGCCAGCACACACCAGGTGACACAGCATATAAGCGCGCTCGGCACGCAGCCACTTATCGGCGATGATCCCCATAATGCCCGGCATAATAATCGCTGCCAGCCCTTTCGAGCTGTAGACCATACCCACATTCGCGCCGGTAAAATCCAGGGTGTTAATCATGTAAGAACCCAGGGTAACCAGCCAGCTACCCCAGATAAAATATTGCAAAAACGACATGAGCTTTAAGCGAAATGCGATACCCATTTTTCCGTTCCTTGCCAAAAAAGTAAGACCCCGCAAGCGGGGTCATGTTTTAATTATTCAGGCCAGTTTGCGCAAAAAGCCGCAGATCAGATTGATAAAATTCTGCTGCGAGAGTTCCGCTGCCGCCAGCGTCTGCGCGTGAGATAACTTCACATCCCCCAAACCTTCCGCCAGGTTGGTGATGGCAGCCACCGCAACCACTTTCAGACCGCAGTGGCGCGCAGAGATAACCTCAGGCACCACCGACATCCCCACCACATCGCCACCAATGATTTGCATCATGCGGATTTCTGCCGCGGTTTCAAAGTTTGGCCCCGGATAAGAGACAAATACGCCTTCGCTCAGCGGGAAACCTTCTTCTGCGGCAACGGTTTGCAGGATTGCACGATAGTCAGCATCATAGGCATTCGCCAGCGAAAAGAATCGCTCGCCAAAACGCTCATCGTTAAGTCCCACCATCGGTGTACCCGGCATCGTATTGATGTGATCGCTAAGCGCAACCAGACTACCCGGCCCAACTTCAGGGCGGAGGGAGCCTGCGGCATTGGTACAAAATAACAGTTCACAGCCCAGCAGCTTCAGTGTGCGAATGGCATCGGTCATCACCGTCATGCCGCGACCTTCATAAAAATGCCCACGCCCTTTCATACAGGCCACTGGAATACCGGCCAGATTTCCCAGCACCAGCTCACCGGCATGACCATGTACGGTACTGACAGGGAATCCCGGCAATTTCTCGTAAGAGATGGCCACTGCATCCTCGATTTGATCCGCCAACGCGCCGAGGCCTGAGCCAAGAATAAAGGCTACGCGCGGCGTGAAATCGGGTTTGCAACTACGAATGATGTCGGCGCTGTACCAGGGATTTTGCGAGAAAAGAGAGTGACTCATGAGATGTCCTTAATACTGAGTAGTCGAAAATAATGTCGCGTACCGCACTGTTATAGCGAGACTACGCAATCGATTACCAATACCGTTTATCCCGACAACCGATAGTAAATCGGTATGGATGAGTCGCACTAAACCAGCCTGAAATCACATTTTTTTCGGGCCAGAAATGGCACAGAAATAGAGATACATGCAGATTTGGGATTTTTATTATTAAACTCTGCTCGGCCGTATTGTCGCTGAAGTTCTGTTCACTAATGCCGATACTCATGTTTTATGGCGTGAGGAATCCGTATGACAACTATCAACGTTTCCACCCCAACTGTTCAAAGCAGTAGCGGCGGAAAAGCACCAGCCGGGAATGATATCTCCGCACAGATTGCGCAAATCACCCAAAAGATAACCAAGCTAACCCAGCAGCTCAAAGATATCCCCAACAGCAGTGGCACTATTGAGCAGAAACGCGAGCAGCAGGAACTTATTCAGACCCAAATCAAGATGTTACAAGCCCAGTTGGATCAATTGTTGCGTCGGCAGGCCGAGGAGTCGCAGCAAAAGCAAAGCGCCGATCAGAGAAAAGCTGAAGGCATCAACACGGCTTCCGACCAACATCAGGTCGATATTTATATCTGATACAACGGATCGCGGGCACGACCGGCGGTTAATTCACTGGCCTGCATTCGCACCACGTCCCACAATGCCTGAGCGGCGGTTGAGAGAGAGCGATTTTTGCGCCGCGCCAACATCAGTTGTCGTTCCACAACCGGCGTCAGGCGCTTAACCTGCAAGTGGCTACCCTGCGGTAAGGGGAGCGCCAGTGCGGGCAGCACGCTGATGCCAATCCCCGCCTCCACCATTGGGAACAGCGTTGCCGGGTGTCCAATCTCCTGAACAATATTGGCATCAATGGAAAAATGGGCCAACGCCGCATCGATCAGCGGTCGGCTGCCGGAAGCGTAATCCTGTAACACCAGACGTTCGTGGTACAAATCCTGCCAGTTTACCCACTCACGTTGGGCTAACGGATGATCATGGCGACACAGCAGCAGGAACGGTTCGGACAGTACGGCTTCACACTGCAGATCGGTCACGGCGCCCGGGTCAATCACAATGCCAAAATCCACTTCCCCCTGACGAATACTCTCCAGTACCCACTGCTGTGGCCGGTCATGCAGGACAAAATCGATTGCCGGATAAAGCTGGTTGCTCTGCGCAATACACTGCGGAATGAGATGCGCGGAAATCGTCTGGCTGGCAGCAACCCGCACCGTACCGGTTAACTGCGTACCCACCTGCCCGGCTTCACGCAGCGTACTGTGCAGTTCATCCAGAATGCGTTCCAGCCGTGCCGCCAACTGGTGTCCGGCTTCCGTCAGCACCACCTCGCGCGTTGTACGATCCAGTAGCCGGACACCCGTCTGCCCTTCCAGCTCTTTTACACTATGACTAACCGCCGACTGGCTTAAGCCGATGATATCCCCCGCCCGGCTAAAACTTTTGGCCTGAGCGACGGTGACAAAGATACGTAATTGACGCAAAGAATAATTCATCGATTCGATTCATATATGGATGCAATAAATCAATTTTATTTCTCAAACGGAAAAACGCAAAATGTTGCTACCGAATTTCAGGAGTCTTTATGAAACTTTTTCGTATTCTTGATCCGTTCACGATAACGCTGATTACCGTTGTTTTATTGGCCTCATTTTTCCCTGCAGAGGGCGGCTTTGTTCCTTTCTTTGAAGGCCTAACCACCGCCGCCATTGCCCTACTCTTTTTTATGCACGGCGCAAAGCTCTCGCGTGAAGCCATTATTGCCGGCGGTAGCCACTGGCGTTTGCATCTGTGGGTCATGTGCAGCACCTTTGTGGTCTTCCCCGTGCTGGGTGTCCTGTTTGCCTGGTGGGCACCGGTCAACGTTGATCCGATGCTCTACACGGGTTTCCTGTACCTGTGTATTTTGCCTGCCACGGTGCAGTCGGCAATTGCCTTTACGTCACTGGCGGGCGGTAACGTTGCCGCCGCCGTGTGCTCCGCCTCGGCCTCCAGCCTGTTGGGTATTTTCCTCTCTCCGCTGTTGGTCGGACTGGTGATGAATATGCATGGTGCAGAGGGCAGCCTGGAGCAGGTAGGGAAAATCATGCTGCAACTGCTGCTGCCATTCGTACTTGGGCATCTTTTACGTCCATGGATTGGCGACTGGGTGTCGCGCCATAAAAAATGGATCGCCAAAACGGACCAGTCATCCATTCTGCTGGTGGTTTACTCCGCTTTCAGTGAAGCGGTCGTGAATGGCATCTGGCACAAAGTTGGCGTCGGTTCACTGCTGTTTATTGTGATTGTCAGCCTTGTATTACTGGCCATCGTGATTGGTATCAACGTCTTTGTCGCACGCAAATGTGGCTTCAACAAAGCCGATGAAATTACCATTGTCTTCTGTGGGTCGAAAAAGAGTCTGGCGAACGGGATCCCCATGGCCAATATTCTGTTCCCGACTTCGGTGATTGGTATGATGGTGCTGCCGTTGATGATCTTCCATCAAATCCAACTGATGGTATGCGCCGTGTTGGCGCGTCGGTATAAGCGCCAGACGGACGCATTACAGGCGGCGCAGCAGAATAGCCGCGCCGCGAAGGCTTAAAGCGGACGTTTCAGGGGCTGAACCAGTTGAGTCAGCCCCTCAGTTTTAATCAGCAGCGTGATTTGCATCAGCTCACCCAGTTTGCCCGGCGGAAATTCATCCTTACGGGCAAACCACAGCAGATACTCTTCCGGAACGTCAATCAGCCGACGCCCTTTATATTTGCCAAAGGGCATCACGGTATTGGCGATCTCTATCAGTTGCTCTTTTTCCATCTCAGGCACCCAGCAAGCGGATCATTTCAGCTTCGTCGATAACGGCAATGCCCAACTCCTGCGCTTTTGCCAGTTTAGAGCCCGCCGCTTCCCCCGCAATCACCAGATCGGTTTTCTTCGACACGCTCCCCGCCACTTTTGCGCCCAGCTCGGTCAAACGCGCTTTGGCGTCATCGCGTGACATCAGGCTCAGGCTACCGGTCAGCACAATCGTTTTACCGGCAAACGGGCTGTCGATTTCTTCAGCGTTGATAACCACCGGCGCTGGCCAGTGGATCCCCTGCGCCAGAAGTTGCACGATCACCTCGCGGTTACTCTCTTCGGCAAAGAAGTTAAACACGTGAGTGGCCACCACAATGCCGACATCCGGTACTTTTTGCAGCTCTTCAATAGAGGCCGCCTCCAGCGCATCCAGCGTACCGAAATGCGCCGCCAGGCCAGCCGCCGTGGCTTCACCGACTTCGCGAATGCCCAGCGCATACAGGAAACGGGCAAAGGTGGTTTCTTTCGCTTTTTCCAGCGCATTCACTACGTTTTGCGCCGACTTCGGCCCCATACGATCGAGGCCAGTCAGCTTACCGGCGGTCAGCGTGAACAGATCCGCTGGCGTGTGCACGTACTCTTTCTCGACCAGTTGATCGATAATTTTGTCGCCCATACCGTCAACATCCAGCGCACGGCGGGAAACGAAGTGTTTGAGTGACTCTTTACGTTGCGCACCACAGATTAAACCGCCAGTGCAGCGAGTAACGGCTTCGCCTTCCACACGCTCAACGTCAGAGTTGCATACCGGACAGTGGGTGGGAAACTCGATTTCGCGCGTATCTTCCGGGCGTTCGGAGAGTACGACGTTCACCACCTGCGGGATGACATCGCCCGCACGGCGAATAACAACTTTGTCGCCAATACGCAAACCCAGCCGCTCGATTTCGTCAGCGTTATGCAGCGTTGCGTTACTCACCAGCACACCAGCCACCTGCACTGGCTCGAGGCGGGCGACAGGCGTAATCGCGCCGGTACGACCGACCTGAAACTCAACGTCGCGAACAAAAGTCATCTGTTCCTGCGCCGGGAACTTAAAGGCTACCGCCCAGCGCGGTGCGCGGGCAACAAAGCCCAGTTGCTCCTGCAGCGCCATGGAGTTGACTTTGACAACCACGCCGTCAATATCGAATCCAAGCGTTGGCCGGTCTTCTTCAACCTTATGATAGTAAGCGAGTACTTCCTCCGGAGAGTCGCACAACGTTACCCTGTTGCTGACCGGGAGGCCCCACGCTTTAAACTGCAGCAGGCGACCCAGATGGGTATCGTGCAGTTCGCCGCCTTCCAGCACGCCGACGCCATAGCAGAAGAAAGTAAGCGGTCGCTTCGCTGTAATACGTGGATCGAGCTGGCGTAATGACCCAGCCGCCGCATTACGCGGGTTAGCAAACACTTTGTTGCCAGTACGGCGGGCCTCTTCGTTGATTTTTTCAAACCCGGCCTGCGGCAGGAACACCTCGCCGCGCACTTCCAGACGCGTCGGAATGTTATCGCCACGCAGTTTTAACGGGATCGCGCGGATGGTGCGCACGTTCGAGGTAATGTCCTCGCCAGTCGTACCATCACCACGCGTTGCCGCGCTGACCAGCACACCGTTTTCATACAGGATACTGACCGCCAGGCCGTCCAGCTTAAGCTCGCAGCACCAGGTCAGTTTATCCGTGCTCTTCAGTCTGTCCTGAACGCGCTTATTGAAAGCGAGAAAACTCTCCTCATCAAACACGTTATCCAGCGACAGCATCGGCACTTCATGACGGATCTGGCTGAATGCCGCCAGTGGTGCGGCACCTACGCGTTGGGTGGGTGAATCGGGCGTGACAAGTTCAGGATGCTGCGCTTCCAGTTCACGCAGTTCGCGCAGCAGACGATCGTATTCCGCATCAGGAATTTCCGGCGCATCCATCACATGGTAGAGATACTCATGATGGCGAAGCGTGGTTCGCAGTTCTGTCAGTTGTTGTTCGATTGATTCCATATCGCACCATCAATGATAAAAAACCCCCGACAGGCGGGGGTTCAGAAAGGAGAGGTCACGCCAGAGGAAAATCAGGCGTGAGATTCTTTAACTTCGCGGATGCGGTCCTGATACTCGCGCAGTTTCTGCGGCGTCATCATGCGACGTTGATCGTCGAGCACCACACCGCCCACTTCATCGGCAATGTGCTGTGCGGACTGCAGCATCAGCTTGAAGTTTTGCAGCTCGTCACCATAGGACGGAACCTGCATAAAGATAGTGACGCCCGGCGTGCTGAAATCGCCGGTCATCTCAGGGTCAAACGTCCCTGGGTTAACCATATTGGCAAGACTGAACAGCGACGGGCCACTACCATCCGGGCTGAGATGACGATGGAAAATATTCATATCGCCAAATTTAAAACCAGCCTGCTGAATGCTGTTGAGCAACACTTCACCGTTGAGCTCGCTGCCGTGATGCGCCGCAACGTTCATAATGATGACCGCTTCTTTACGCTGCGGTTTTTCAGCAACGGGCGCTTCTTCAACAACCGGTTCAGGCTTCGGTTGCTGTTCAACAACAGGCTCTGCTGGCTGGAAGGTCTGTGGCGCAGGTTGTGGCGCGGGCTGCTGAACCTGCGGCGCAACGGGCTGATGTTGCATCGGCTGCTGCGCAGGTTGCTGCTGAACAGGCTGATGTTGCACCGGCTGCTGCGGTTGTACGGGCTGCGGCGGCTGCTGAACATGCGGCGGCGGTACAGGCGCTTGTGCAGGCTGCTGCGCGTGTTGACGCGGCTGAGCAGACGCATAAGGCGGCTGGTACTGGTGTTGCGGCGACTGAGGAGGAACACCATGTTCCTGAGCGCTGCCGGGAGCATGATTCACACGATGCACGCGGACTTCGCCCACGCCTTCGTCTTCCTCGACGTTGTCGTCGTAGGAATCCTCGTCATCACGTTTAGACTTCATGCGTTTCAGTGGGCGATCGCGGAATATAGAAGACCGTTCTTTACGGCTAGTCCAGAAACCATGTACCAGTAAAGCGATTATGGCGATCGCGCCAACAATGATTAATATCAGACGCAAATCCTGCATCATTATATTCTCTGTTGTTCTAACACCTTGCCACCACGGCAAACATTTACTCACTAAGAGTATTTGCCGATTACGCCAAGTGCAAGTGCACTCTTGGCTTTCACGGCATAAAGATGAATAAAAACGTGCTTTTTGCTGTTTTTTCGAACATTTCTGAACAGCCTAACGCTCAACAACCCGGTAAGATACGCAAAGTTTACCAGAGCTCATATAACAAGGAGTATGTCCTGACCATGGTTTCATCATCTGCAGTTGTACCTCGCAGCGGTTTTTATTACTTTTCTCAGGGATGGAAACTCATCACTCAACCGGGAATTCGTCGCTTTGTTATCCTGCCTTTACTGGTGAATATTCTGCTAATGGGCGGCGCATTCTGGTGGCTGTTTACGCAACTGGACAGTTGGATCCCTGCGCTGATGAGCCACGTCCCGAACTGGCTACAGTGGCTTAGCTATTTGCTATGGCCGATTGTCACGATCTCCGTGCTACTGGTGTTTGGCTACCTGTTCTCTACCATCGCCAACTGGATTGCCGCACCGTTTAACGGCTTGTTGGCAGAACAACTCGAAGCCCGCCTGACAGGTGCAACACCGCCTGACACTGGCGTTCTTGGCATCATGAAAGATGTGCCCCGTATTATGAAGCGCGAATGGCAAAAGCTGGCGTGGTATCTCCCGCGCGCCTTTGTGTTACTGCTCCTCTATTTTATCCCCGGCGTGGGGCAGACCGTTGCCCCGGTACTGTGGTTCCTGTTCAGTGCGTGGATGCTGGCTATTCAATATTGTGATTATCCGTTCGACAACCACAAAGTGCCCTTTAAAGAGATGCGTATCGCCCTGCGCACACGCAAAGTCACCAACATGCAGTTCGGTGCGCTAACCAGTCTGTTTACGATGATCCCGGTGCTCAATCTGTTCATCATGCCGGTTGCGGTTTGTGGTGCCACGGCGATGTGGGTAGACTGCTATCGTGCTAAACACGCGTTATGGAAGTAATGCAAAAATGTGTAAAACAGGGGGGGCTTATGCCGTCCCTTATTCCATACTGACGTCGAATATTTCCTTTCTGAATATAGATATGCTAAATCCTTACTTCCCCATACTTTCTCAACAGGTATGCTGAAGCGGTATCCCAATTTCATACAGTTAAGGACAGGCCATGAGTAAGATTTTTGAAGACAACTCGCTGACTATCGGTCATACGCCGCTGGTTCGACTGAACCGTATCGGTAACGGACGCATTCTGGCGAAGGTGGAGTCACGTAACCCGAGCTTCAGCGTCAAATGCCGTATCGGTGCCAATATGATTTGGGATGCCGAAAAACGTGGTGTACTGAAGCCGGGCGTTGAGTTGGTCGAACCAACCAGCGGCAACACCGGGATCGCACTGGCCTACGTTGCTGCCGCCCGTGGTTACAAACTCACCCTGACGATGCCAGAAACCATGAGCATTGAGCGTCGCAAATTGCTGAAGGCATTGGGTGCAAACCTGGTGCTGACCGAAGGCGCGAAAGGCATGAAGGGCGCGATTCAAAAGGCAGAAGAGATTGTTGCCAGCGACCCAGAAAAATTCCTGCTGCTTCAGCAATTCAGCAACCCGGCTAACCCGGAAATCCACGAGAAAACTACCGGCCCGGAAATCTGGGAAGATACCGATGGTCAGGTTGATGTGTTTATCTCTGGCGTAGGTACCGGCGGTACGCTGACCGGGGTGACTCGCTACATTAAAGGGACCAAGGGCAAAACGGACCTCATCACCGTTGCCGTTGAGCCGACAGACTCTCCGGTTATCGCCCAGGCGCTGGCGGGTGAAGAACTTAAACCAGGTCCACATAAAATTCAGGGCATCGGTGCAGGCTTCATTCCAGGCAACCTTGATCTGAAACTTATCGATAAAGTCGTCGCCATCACCAATGATGAAGCAATCTCTACTGCGCGTCGCCTGATGGAAGAAGAAGGTATTCTGGCAGGTATCTCTTCAGGTGCTGCCGTTGCTGCCGCGCTTAAGCTGCAGGAAGATGAAACCTTTACCAATAAGAATATAGTGGTTATTCTACCGTCATCGGGTGAGCGTTATCTGAGCACAGCACTGTTTGCCGATCTCTTCACTGAGAAAGAACTGCAACAGTAATGCCAGCATGTTAAAAACGCGTAAAAAAGCACCCTTTTGGGTGCTTTTTTGTGGCCTGCTTCAAAGTTTCAACCCACCTGGCATTGATTCAGCCCGCCGGAACTGGTATTTAACCAAACTAATTATTTTGATGCGCGAAATTAATCGTTACAGGAAAAGCGCTAGCTGAATCGATTTTATGATTTGGTTCAACTCTTCCTTTCGCGGCATAATGTTTAATGACGAACGAAACGTCAGCGGCAAGAAGTTGCCAGCAACGGATTGCACCGAACTCCTTTTGTGTCGCGTCCTGTTTACGTCGACGCTAACAATACAGGCTAAAGTTGAACCGCCAGGCTAGACTTTAGTTCCACAACACTAAACCTATAAGTTGGGGAAATATAATGTTCCAGCAAGAAGTTACCATTACCGCTCCGAACGGTCTGCATACTCGCCCTGCTGCTCAATTTGTTAAAGAAGCAAAAGGCTTTACGTCTGAAATCACTGTGACTTCCAACGGCAAAAGCGCTAGCGCAAAAAGCCTGTTTAAGCTGCAGACTCTGGGCCTGACTCAGGGCACCGTTGTTACCCTTTCCGCAGAAGGCGAAGACGAGCAGAAAGCAGTTGAGCATCTGGTTAAACTGATGGCTGAACTCGAGTAAGTTCAACGAGTTCTTTTAAATATCAGTCACAAGTAAGGTAGGGTTATGATTTCAGGCATTTTAGCATCCCCGGGTATCGCTTTCGGCAAGGCACTGCTGCTGAAAGAAGACGAAATCGTCATTGACCGGAAAAAAATTTCTGCCGACAAGGTTGATCAGGAAGTTGAACGTTTTCTGAGCGGTCGTGCCAAGGCATCTGCGCAACTGGAAGCGATCAAAACCAAAGCTGGTGAAACATTCGGTGAAGAAAAAGAAGCCATCTTTGAAGGGCATATTATGCTGCTCGAAGATGAGGAGCTGGAGCAGGAAATCATAGCCCTGATTAAAGATAAGCACATGACGGCTGACGCCGCTGCGCATGAGATTATCGAAGGTCAGGCCACAGCCCTGGAAGAGCTGGATGATGAATACCTGAAAGAACGTGCGGCTGACGTACGTGACATCGGTAAACGCCTGCTGCGTAACATCCTGGGTCTGGCAATTATCGACCTGAGCGCTATCCAGGAGGAAGTTATCCTGGTTGCCGCTGACTTGACCCCGTCAGAAACTGCACAGCTGAACCTCGAGAAGGTGCTGGGTTTCATCACTGACGCAGGTGGACGTACCTCTCATACCTCAATCATGGCGCGTTCTCTGGAACTGCCGGCCATCGTCGGTACTGGTGGCGTCACCTCTCAGGTGAAAAACGACGACTATCTGATTCTGGATGCCGTAAACAATCAGGTTTACGTCAACCCAACTAACGAAGTTATCGAACAACTGCGTGCCGTTCAGGAGCAGGTTGCTACCGAGAAAGCGGAACTCGCTAAGCTGAAAGATCTGCCGGCTATCACGCTGGACGGACATCAGGTTGAAGTGTGTGCCAACATTGGTACCGTTCGTGACGTTGAAGGCGCTGAGCGTAATGGCGCTGAAGGCGTGGGTCTGTATCGTACCGAATTCCTGTTCATGGACCGTGAATCGCTGCCAACTGAAGAAGAACAGTTTGCTGCGTATAAAGCCGTTGCTGAAGCGTGTGGCTCTCAGGCGGTTATCGTCCGTACCATGGACATTGGCGGCGATAAAGAACTGCCGTACATGAATTTCCCGAAAGAAGAGAACCCGTTCCTGGGCTGGCGTGCCGTACGTATCGCGATGGATCGTAAAGAGATCCTGCGTGACCAGGTTCGCGCTATTCTGCGTGCCTCTGCTTTCGGCAAACTGCGCATCATGTTCCCGATGATTATCTCTGTTGAAGAAGTGCGCGCACTGCGCAAAGAGATCGAAATCTACAAACAGGAACTGCGCGACGAAGGTAAAGCATTTGACGAAAGCATTGAGATTGGCGTGATGGTGGAAACACCGGCTGCGGCAACCATTGCGCGTCATTTAGCCAAAGAAGTTGATTTCTTTAGTATCGGTACCAATGATTTAACGCAGTACACCCTGGCAGTTGACCGTGGTAATGATATGATTTCACACCTTTACCAACCGATGTCGCCATCTGTTCTGACGCTGATCAAGCAAGTTATTGATGCTTCTCATGCTGAAGGCAAATGGACCGGCATGTGTGGTGAGCTTGCAGGCGACGAACGTGCTACACTTCTGTTGCTGGGGATGGGTCTGGACGAATTCTCTATGAGCGCCATTTCTATCCCGCGCATTAAGAAGATTATCCGTAACACGAACTTCGAAGATGCGAAGGTGTTAGCAGAGCAGGCTCTTGCTCAACCGACAACGGACGAGTTAATGACGCTGGTTAACAAGTTCATTGAAGAAAAAACAATCTGCTAATCCACGAGATGCGGCCCAATTTACTGCTTAGGAGAAGATCATGGGTTTGTTCGATAAACTGAAATCTCTGGTTTCTGATGATAAGAAAGACACCGGAACTATTGAGATTGTTGCTCCGCTCTCTGGCGAGATCGTCAACATCGAAGACGTGCCGGATGTAGTTTTTGCTGAAAAAATCGTTGGTGATGGTATTGCTATCAAACCAACCGGTAACAAAATGGTTGCTCCTGTAGATGGCACCATCGGCAAAATCTTTGAAACCAACCATGCGTTCTCTATCGAATCTGATAGCGGCATTGAGCTGTTTGTTCACTTCGGTATTGATACCGTTGAACTGAAAGGCGAAGGTTTCAAGCGTATCGCTGAAGAAGGTCAGCGCGTGAAAGTGGGCGACCCGGTTATTGAATTCGATCTGCCGCTGCTGGAAGAAAAAGCCAAGTCTACCCTGACTCCGGTTGTTATCTCCAACATGGACGAAATCAAAGAACTGATCAAACTGTCCGGTAGCGTGACCGTGGGTGAAACCCCGGTTATCCGCATCAAGAAGTAATTCTTGCCGCAGAGAAAAATGGCGCCGATTGGCGCCATTTTTTTATACACTTCATCCGCCATTAAATGTGCGCGGTCATCGGTCGATAATACGCTTCGCGCATCAGGATTTTCATGCCCTCCGGCCCGCTTTCCAGCATCCGTCGTTCCGAATCCGCCACCAACAACTCACAGTCGTAACCACCCGCAATGCCAAACATGGCCCGCGCCACGCAGATATCTTCCAGCGCTTCTGTCCCGCTGGTGTCAAAATGTCCAACCATACGCCCATTCTGGCGAACCACCAGCCGGTAACTCTTCATCGCGACTCCCCTGCCGGTGGCAGAATTAATTCATCACAACCGCACTGGTGCGTCCACGTCATCACGTCCAGCACCCGCTGTGCAGCATCGTGCGTCGCGGTCGTCAGCGCTTTGCCCATCACAAGGCCGCTCACCAGCTCGGCACAGAACAGATCGCCAGTCCCCTTCAGATCCGTTTTCACTCGCGGATGAGCCAACACCTCAACCGTTTCAGCTGTCACAACGGCAACCTGAATGACCTCCTCGGTTTCTCCCGGTGCGCTGGTGATCACCACCCATTTCAGCGTATCAGTGAGCAGCGATTTGGCTGCCGATATCGCTTCATCCAGCGTGCGACACGGTTTACCGCTCAATATCTGCAGCTCAAACACGTTTGGCGTCAGTCCCTGTGCCAGCGGTAACAGATGTTTGCGATACGCCTGCGGTATTTCAGCCTTTACGTACATGCCGCTGTCCGTATCGCCAATCACCGGATCGACCAGAATACACAGATCCGGGTGGGTAGCCCGAACGGTCTCCAGCCACTGTGCCAACAGAGCGATTTGTTCCGCACTGCCCATATACCCCGTGGTCACCGCTTTTAGCTCACGTAACGCATCGCGCTCATTTAAGGCGCGAAGATAGCCGCTAAACCAGTCGGCCGGGATAACACCACCATAAAAGGTCTCATAATGCGGTGTATTACTGAACAGCACCGTTGGGATCGCGGTGACGCGTAATCCCTGCGCTTTGATGGCTGGGACGGCGATACTGTTGCCTACGCTGCCATACACCACCTGTGACTGGACGGCGACGATATCGGTTTGTAACGCCCGATGCTTGTCGTCGAAGAGCACTGACTGAATATCACTCCCCTGCTCCATAAATCTCTCCTCTCGCTGGACAGCGGGCTAACGCCTCACTATTATCGTCATATGCTAAAATTCATTTTGTCATAGGTCAATAATGATCGACGGAAAAACCGCTAACGAAATTTTTGACAGTATTCGTCAACATGTCGCTACAGGCACGTTGGCAGCAGGAGAAACGTTGCCACCGGTGCGTGAACTGGCAACAGCATTGAACGTTAACCGTAATACTGTCGCGGCGGCTTATAAACGCCTTGTCACCTCCGGACTGGCGCAGAGCCTCGGACGTAATGGCACGGTGATCAAAGAAATTTCTGCCCCCGTTGCGCTGGAAGGTGGAAACCCGGATACCCCGCTTACCGACCTTTCCGGCGGTAACCCTGCGCCAACTTGTCTCCCCGATCTCAGCCGTTATTTCGCGCAAATAAATAAGAATCCACGTCTGTATGGCGATGCCGTCGTATCGCCTGAGCTTAAAACCTGGGCCACACGCTGGATGCAGGATGCCCTCCCTGCCGTGGGGGAAATTGATATCACCAGCGGTGCTATTGATGCCATTGAACGGCTACTGTGCGCCCATTTATTGCCGGGCGATAGCGTCGCGGTAGAAGATCCCTGCTTTTTAAGTAGCATCAATATGTTGCGTTATGCGGGATTCTCAGCGAGCCCGGTCACCGTAGACAACGAAGGCATGCAACCCGACATGCTGGAGGCTGCGTTACAAAGAGGTGCGCGGGCGGTGATCCTGACGCCGCGGGCTCACAACCCAACGGGATGCAGCCTGAGCGCCTCACGCGCGGCGCAATTGCAGGAAATTCTGGCCCGCTATCCGCAGACGCTGGTGATCGTCGACGACCACTTTGCGCTGCTATCTGCTTGCCACTGGTATCCGGTGATTGCGAAGGAAACCACGCACTGGGCGGTTGTCCGCTCGATGTCAAAAACGTTAGGACCAGATTTACGCCTGGCCATTGTGGCCAGCGATCCGGTCACTTCAGCAAAACTGCGGTTACGACTCAACTCCGGTAGCCAGTGGGTCAGCCATCTGCTTCAGGATTTAGCCTGCGCCTGCCTGAGCGACGAAGAGTATCAACATAAGCTGGTGCAGACTCAGCAGTTTTACGCAACACAGCAGCAAAAACTGACCACCGCTCTCAGAGGATATGGCATTGATCTGCCCGTCGCTGATGGTCTGAATCTGTGGCTGCCTCTGGCGCACCACAGTCAATCACTTGCTTTTGCCCTGGCAAAATCCGGTTGGCTGGTACGCGAAGGCGAGGTATTTGGTGTGAATACACCATCGCACGGTCTGCGCATTACGCTGTCGACCTTAAACGACAACGATATTCATAAGCTGGCGGCTGATATTCATCAGGCGCAAAAGCGCTAACAGGAGAGAAAAAGTGCGAGTTCATTTTGTTATTCATGAGTCTTTTGAATCTGCTGGCGCGTATCTGCCGTGGGCCGAATCACGTGGCTATACCATCAGCTGGTCACGGGTTTACGCCGGAGAATCGGTTCCCGCCAATGCCGATGGCTTCGATATGCTGGTCGTCTTTGGCGGTCCGCAGTCTCCACGCACCACGCTGGCGGAGTGCCCGTATTTTGACTCTCAGGCCGAACAGCACCTGATCAACCAGGCGATTGCGGCACGCAAAATTGTGGTGGGGATCTGCTTAGGTTCACAGCTCATTGGCGAAGCGCTGGGCGCGAAAGTATGTCAAAGCCCGGAAAAAGAGATTGGTCATTTTCCCATTACACTGACTGAAGCAGGTAAAGCGCACCCGCTGATCGCCCACTTTGGATCGCCGCTGATGGTCGGTCACTGGCACAACGATATGCCAGGATTAACCGACCAGGCGACAATTCTTGCCACAAGCGTTGGCTGCCCACGACAAATCGTACAATACGGTAATTTTGTCTATGGCTTTCAGTGCCATATGGAGTTTACCGCCGAAGCGGTCGAAGGATTAATTCAGCACTCTGAGCAGGAGTTAGCCGAAGCCAAAGGGAAGCGTTTCATCCGTTCTGTTGAAGAGATGCGCGCATGGGATTATCAGCAGATGAATGAGAAGCTGTGGCAGTTCCTGGATAAGCTGGTGGAAAAACGTAACGATTGATTATGGCAGGCCGGATAAGACGCTTTACGTCGTCATCCGGCGATCGTGCCGTACGTTTGCCTGATGGCGCTGTGCTTATCAGGCCTACAAACTAAATCCCCGCCCCCTGGTTAAAGTGCTCTTCGCCAAACACGCCGGTCGAAAGGTAGCGATCGCCGCGATCGCAGATGATCGCCACCACCACAGATCCGGGTGTCGCACGCGCCACGCGTAACGCCCCCGCTACCGCGCCGCCAGAGCTAACACCGCAGAAAATGCCTTCACGAACAGCCAGTTCACGCATGGTGTTTTCCGCATCATTCTGATGAATATCCAGCACCTCATCCACCAGCGAGGCGTTAAAAATGCCCGGCATATATTCCGCAGGCCAGCGGCGAATTCCCGGAATACTGCTGCCCTCTTCCGGCTGCAGGCCAACGATGGTAACCGCTTTTTCTTGCTCACGCAGAAAACGCGACACACCGGTAATGGTGCCTGTTGTTCCCATACTGGAGACAAAGTGGGTAATACGTCCGGACGTTTGCTGCCAGATTTCCGGGCCGGTTGTGGTGTAATGCGCATACGGGTTATCAGGATTGTTAAACTGATCGAGCAACTTACCTTCGCCACGTTGTGCCATTTCCAGCGCTAAATCGCGCGCCCCTTCCATTCCCTGCTCTTTGGTCACCAGTATCAGTTCAGCCCCGTAAGCCCGCATCGCCGCACGGCGTTCCTGACTCATGTTGTCTGGCATCAGCAGCTTCATGTGATAGCCTTTCAGCGCGGCGATCATCGCCAGCGCAATCCCGGTATTACCGCTGGTTGCCTCGATCAACACATCACCAGGCTTAATTTCTCCACGTTTTTCCGCTTCGACGATCATCGACAGCGCGGCCCGGTCTTTCACCGAACCCGCGGGATTATTGCCTTCCAGCTTAACCCAAATTTCACTACCGTTATCCGGCGTCAGACGTTGTAATTTCACCAGAGGCGTATTGCCAATTGTTTGTTCTAATGTGTTCACGTTTTGAGCTCGTAAAAAAGCCCGGGGGCGCAGCGCTTACCGGGCGATAAACATACTTTTTAACCTATCAGGCAGATTCCGCCAGAGCAAGTTCCTCTTCACGCGTTTCAATACGCTGGTCGCCGTTATACAGACGTGCATTTTGCAGCCCAACAAACAGGCGTTCGCCGCGGTTTGGGGAATCATCGCCCTGCATGATGACCGTCAGCGGTTCGTTATACCACCCCAGCGGTTGCACAACTAATTGGGTGTAGTGTCCTTTCGGGCTGGCTTCCAGTACCTGTACCGGCAACGGCGAATCCAGGCTGGTACGACGACTCACGTCCACTTCCCACGGACGCAGGAACAGATCCACCGGTCCCTGATAACCAGGCGTATAACCCAGTGGCCAGCGGTGTGCGCCCACGTGGAATTGTCCACCGCGAATCGTTCCTTGTAGGCGGTTAACCTCGCCCATAAATTCCAGGACAAAACGGGTAGCCGGTTCGCGCCATACCTGATCGGGCGCATCGGCCTGCTCGATATGACCCTGACTCATCACCACCACGCGATCGGCAACTTCCGTCGCTTCTTCCTGGTCGTGGGTAACAAACACGCTGGTGAACTTCAGCTCTTCATGCAACTGACGCAGCCAGCGACGCAGCTCTTTACGCACCTGCGCATCGAGCGCGCCAAACGGCTCATCGAGCAGCAGGATCTGCGGCTCTACCGCCAGCGCACGCGCCAACGCCACGCGCTGTTTTTGCCCGCCGGAGAGCTGTGCCGGGAAACGGTCCGCCAGATGGGCCAGTTGAACCATTTCCAGCAGTTTGGTGACTTTTGCTTTGATGGCCGCCGCATTCGGACGCTCACGCCGTGGCAAAACCGTCAGGCCAAAGGCGATATTGTCGAAAACGGTCATATGACGAAACAACGCATAGTGCTGGAATACGAATCCCACTTTACGGTCGCGAGCATGCAAACGACTGACGTCGGTGCCGTGAAAACGGATATGCCCGCTGGACTGATGCTCCAGCCCGGCAATAATGCGCAGCAGCGTGGTTTTGCCCGAGCCGGATGGCCCCAGCAGCGCGACCATCTGACCTGAAGGAATATCCAGCGAGATATCGTTCAGCACCTGGGTGCGACCAAAAGACTTCTTAATATTGGCAATCTCAATGCTCATGATTTTCCTCCTGCTGCGCGCGTTTCTCCTGGTTCTCCAGACGCCATTGCAACATGCTCTTCAAAAACAGGGTAATAATCGCCATCAGCGTTAACAGCGCCGCGGCGGTAAAGGAGCCGACCGTGTTGTAGTCTTGCTCCAGTAATTCAATTTGTAGCGGCAGAGACAAGGTTTCGCCGCGAATCGAGCCGGAAACCACCGACACCGCGCCAAATTCGCCAATCGCGCGGGCATTCGTCAGCACTACGCCATACAGCAACGCCCAACGGATATTCGGCAGCGTCACGCGGCGGAACATTTGCCAGCCGGATGCGCCAAGCAGAACCGCCGCTTCGTCTTCATTGCTGCCCTGGCTTAACATAACCGGCACCAGTTCACGCACCACAAACGGACAGGTGACGAACACTGTGACCAGCACCATTCCCGGCCAGGCAAACATAATTTGCAGATTGTGTTCATCCAGCCATCCACCCAGCGGACCGTTAGAGCCGTAAAACAGCAGATACACCAGGCCGGCGACCACCGGCGAGACGGCAAACGGAATATCCAGTAAGGTCAGCAACAGCTGGCGTCCGGGGAAGTTAAAACGGGTCACCAGCCACGCCAGCAGCACACCAAACACCAGGTTCACCGGCACCGCAATCAGCGCAATCAGCACCGTCAACCAGATAGCGTGCAGCATGTCCGGGTCGGCCAGGTTCTGTAATACCGGCATTAATCCCTTGCTGAACGCCTGCACGAAGATGTAAATCATCGGCACCAGCAAAATAAATGCGGACACCAGCATGCCAGTGCCGATCAGAAACCATTTCCCCCAGTTAATGCGGGGCGCGCCATAGCGTTTCAATTGGGTAATCTCTGCCATCAGTGACCTACCACGCGTCGACCAAAGCGACTCTGCAGGGTGTTAATCGAAAACAGCAGCAACAACGAAGCCCCAAGGATTACTGACGCAATCGCACTGGCGGCCGGGTAGTCAAACTCCTGCAAGCGAACAAAAATCATCAGCGAGGTGACTTCCGTTTTCCACGCGATATTCCCGGCGATAAAAATAACCGCGCCAAACTCACCGAGGCTTCGGGTAAACGAGAGCGCAACGCCCGCCACCAGCGCGGGAGACAACTCCGGCAGCACCACTTTACGAAAACTCTGCCAACGCGTAGCCCCCAGCGTTTCCGCCGCTTCTTCATACTCCGGACCTAACTCTTCCAGCACCGGCTGTACGGTACGTACCACAAACGGAATGCTGGTAAACGCCATCGCCACCGCGATACCAAGCCAGGTGTAGGTCACCTTGATATCCAGCTTCGCCAGCCACTCGCCGTAGAAGCCATTAACCGAAAACAGCGACGCCAGCGTCAGACCCGCTACCGCCGTAGGCAGCGCAAATGGCAGGTCCATCAGCGCATCCAGCAGCGTGCGGCCCGGAAAACGATAGCGGGTTAAGATCCACGCCATTAACAGACCAAACACGCCGTTAAAAATCGATGCCACAAACGCCGACAGCAGCGTGACTTTATAGGCCGCCACGACCTGCGGGTTAGTAATCACATCCCAGTATTGCGCCCAGCTCATCTGCGCCAGTTGCATCACCAGCGCGCTAAGCGGCAGAAGCAATATCAGGCACACAAACAGTAAGCTGGTGCCCAGGCTTAAGGTGAAGCCGGGCAGCACGCGTCGGGAAGAAACAGCAAACATTTACTTGCGCCCCGCCGCCAGCAGTTTGTCCAGCTCTCCACCGCTGACAAAGTGTGTTTTCATCACTTCAGGCCAGGAGCCGAACTTGTCTTCTACGCGGAACAATTCAGTCTGCGGGAATTTATCTTGCAGCTTGTCCATCACCTGTGGGTTATTCACACGGTAGTAATAGTCGGTGATGATGGTTTGCGCCTGCGGGCTGTACAGCCAGTTCAGATACGCTTTAGCCGCTTTCTCTGACCCGTTGGCCTGCACATTCTTATCTACCCAGGCAACCGGGAACTCGGCAAGAATATTGGTTTTCGGAATAACAACCTCAAAACCCTGCGCTTCATACTGCTTGCGAATGTTATTCACTTCTGACTCGAAGCTGATCAATACGTCACCGAGCCCACGCTCGGCAAAAGTGGTGGTCGCGCCGCGGCCGCCGGTATCAAACACTTCGACGTTTTGCAGGAACTGGGTCATAAACTGTTCGGTTTTGGCTTTATCGCCGCCGTCTGCTTTATCCGCAGCGCCCCACGCCGCTAAATAGGTGTAGCGCGCATTCCCGGACGTTTTCGGGTTCGGGAAGATAAGCTTGACGTCAGAACGAACAAGGTCATTCCAGTCGTGAATATTTTTCGGGTTCCCCTTACGCACCAGGAAACCCATGGTGGAATAGAACGGTGAACTGTTATTCGGCAGGCGGCTTTGCCAGTCGGCCGGGATCAGCTTGCCTTTGTCGTGCAGGATCTGTACATCGGTCACCTGGTTATAGGTTACCACATCGGCTTTCAGCCCTTGCAGAATCGCCAGCGCCTGTTTTGATGACCCGGCATGAGATTGTTTTATCGTCAGTTTATCGCCGCCGTTATCCTTCGCCCATTGCTGCTCAAACGGGGGATTAAGGGCGGCAAACAGCTCGCGAGACACATCGTATGAACTGTTCAACAGTTCTGTTGCCTGCGCCTGACCCACCAGCAACAGCAGCGCCGCCAGCGTCAGAGTTCTTTTTTTCAGTAAGTTAACGGCCATTGCGCACCCTTATAAATTTAATGACTTTCTTATGGTCATCATATTTATAACCGGCACTAAAGGAGTAACGGTTTTATATACCGTTTGATGATTTGAAAGTTGAAAAGAGAATAAGGGGAAACCCCTCCCCAGGTTCACCGGGGAGGAGACAGGCATCAATCAGATGCCGACGCTGACGCTTTCAGGCAGGGTGCTGCCGCCATCAATCACGTTTTGCGTGCCAGTTAAGTAGCTGGATTCATCCGACGCCAGGAACGCCGCCAGTTCACCCACTTCAAGCGGACAGGCCAGACGGCGCATCGGGATCGCTTTCGCCATGTCGACTAATACCGATTCAGGATCATCCGGGTTAGACTGACGTGCAATATTTTCCGCCATTGGCGTACGAACGTAGCCCGGGCAAATGGCATTTACACGAATCCCCGATTGCGCGTACTCAACCGCCAGGGACTTGGTTAAGCCGATAATAGCGGCTTTCGACAACGCATACGCCGTTTCACCCGGGTCGGCCACCAGATCGCCAGTTACCGATGACATCATCACGATGCGCCCGTCTTTGCGCGCAATCATCTCCGGCAGAACGGCCTTCGTCACGTTCCAGACGCCTTTAATGTTGACATCAATGTGGAAGTCGCGATCTTCATCGCTCATTTCAAGGAAGTTGCCAAGGCGACATACGCCTGCATTGTTGACCAGAATGTCGATTTTGCCTTCAATTTTCTTCGCGCGTTTTACCGCTTCCGTAACCGACGCAAAATCTCTGACGTCTGCGTGAACCGCTGTGCAGCGATGCCCGCGCCCTGCCAGTTCATCCGCCAGCTTTTCAATCTCATCGGAGATATCCAGCAGGATTAAGTTCGCGCCATGGCGGGCAAACGTTCTGGCGATCCCCTCGCCAATACCCTGAGATGCGCCCGTAATCAATGCTGTTTTGCCCGTGAGTTTTCCCATTTCAATATTCTCCTTTTGAATATGAAGCCTTCACTTCATTCACGCAGAAGATACAGCATTAACAAATTCATGCTGAGGAATAGCTCACTAAATCAGGTTAATTTCAGGTAAAAAAAATCCCCGTCAGGGCGGGGATTTTCAATTTCATGACAGATAAGAACGCGGTAGGTCTGGTAAGCGTGAGCGCAACCAGGCAACACCGGGGTTACAGCGCCATCAGTCGATCCAGCGACGGTGCAAAGTAATAGCCACCGGTGACCGGTTTAGTGAAGCGCAGCATCGCGTCACGTTTACCGTCGGTATCACCAAACATGCTCAGCAGTTGCTGCTCAATATTGTGCAGACGGGCGCAGTAGGCGCAGAAATAGAGACCATGCGTACCGCTGGCAGTGCCGTATGGCAGGCTCTGACGCACAATTTTCAGCCCCTTGCCATCTTCTTTCAGATCCACACGGCTCAGGTGGGATGTTACCGGACGGTCGTCACCGTCGATCTCTTCGTTGGCTTCCTTGGTACGGCCAATCATCATTTCCTGGTCGTGAATGCTCATGCGGTTAAGCTGCTTCAGGTTATGTTCCCAACGCTGCACGAATACATAGCTGCCGCCAGCATCGACGCCATCTTTAATAACAGCGACTTCACGGCGCGTTTCTTCGCCTGCCGGGTTTTCAGTGCCATCAACAAAGCCGCTGAGGTCACGCTCTTCCACCCAGCGGAAACCGTGGATCTCTTCTTTAACCTCAATGCAATCGCCAAATGCTTCCATTGCCGCCTGCGCAACGGAGAAGTTCACGTCATGGCGCAGCGAGAGAATATGGATCAGTACGTCATACTGGGTCGCCGGAGCCAGACCTTTACCGTAGGGGATGAAGTCCTTCAGCTCTTCCGCGCCCACGCCGCCGCTCAGTGTGCGCCAGGTGTTGTTGCCAAAAGCGACTACCGCGCCCAGATGCGCATCCGGAAATTTCGCTTCAAAGGTCGCCAGCTTATCGGCAAACGTTTTGCTGGCCGCACGCAGGGCCTCAACATCACCTTTTACATTGGCTTCAATCCAAATCGCCGCACGGCAATGTTCTGGCAAAATGCCACTCTGAACCTGAGACATTGTTCCTCCTGAAAAAAGCTGCCACGACATCGTGGCATTGCTGGGCGTTATTCTACCTGTTTTTTTAGTAAGTCGATTTGTTCAGACGCAAATTAACGCCGCCAGATAATTTTGCTTACTTTCCACTCTTGTAGCGTATCGTCAGACGGCATTATGCCTTCAGGGCCGCTCCAGTCACCAGAAAAAATATAGCTAATATGCTGACTTCCTTCGGCTTTACACTCAACGCCCGCGCTGTCATCACCGGTTGCTTTCTGGCAATGACCAAAAGCTTTAGTGTAAAGGTCGCTAAACGGTGTACCGATTTCGACACCCGCGGCTGATGCGATGTTGCTGTCCAATACATCAATGCGATTGATCGTTCCCTGGTCGCCATTGACCACCATTGCCAGCTTGTCACCTTTCATTGCCTCAAAAAAGCGCACGACAGTGCCGTTATTGGTTTTCATCCCACTACGCAGGCGATAATCGCCATCCAGCGCATCAGCAATGGTCTTTTCATCCAATGTCGTCGCACCCGTGAGTTTCCCCACGCCTTGCTCAGTGACCTCGGTCGAAGAACCAAACCAGTTCCACGGATTAGCGGCGGACCAGTTCACCGATGAGAGGGTTGAACACCCGGTCAGCACAAGCGGTATCGCGCATAACGTCAAACGCAGTGATTTCATTTCACTTCCTTCCATATTTATCAACGCTGCTTTGAGTCCGGTTTCACTAAAAAGTGCCGTTATTCTTTCTCGGGGGAAAAACAGGCGCGCAAACGTTGATTGGTTAACAGCCAGACCAGCGCGACAATATCCGCCACCAGCAGCGCCAGACCAACGCCGTTGACCGGATCGCCCCCCAACCACAGCATCGGCTGCCAGCAGAGCAGCGCCAGTTGAGCCAGAATCAGTAATCCGCGCAGCCTGTGCCACAAAACGGGGAACGCAAAACGCCGCCCGCTGAGTAAAAACGCCAGAACCGCCGGAACACCGGGAAGTAACCCCAGCCAGAATGCGTCATGATCGGGATAAAACAGATTCAGCAACGTGTTGCCCTGCTCACGAGAAGAACCGGCAATCACAAACAAAACCCAGGTGCGTGCCTGCAACAACAGTACGCACCAGAAGAGAAAAGGCAGGCGCAGATGCCCATGACCGTCATAGTCGGCCGGATGAAACTCAGTACTCTTCATCTTCAATCAAACGCTTGCCCAGATGGAGTACATCGGTATGTTCATAGCCCAGACGCTCATACATACCCAGCACAACGTCATTATCGTCACGCACCATGATTTGAATCTTTGGACAACCACGGGCAATGAGCTTTTTCTCCAGTCGGTTCAGCAGCGCATTAGCAATACCGCGCCCCCTGAACTCAGGATGCACGCCAAGGTAATAGGCGGAGCCACGATGACCGTCATAGCCCCCCATCACTGTGCCGACCACCTCGCCGTTCACTTCTGCGACCAGAAACAAGCTGACGTCATGATTGACCTTGCGTTCAATGTCCATTTCCGGGTCATTCCATGGACGCAGCAGATCACAGCGCTCCCAGAGGGTGATCACCTCTTCGAAATCTTCCTGGCGAAATACGCGTATTTCCATGGTATTGGTTTCCTTTTCAGGACGTTAAAAAGCGATTATGGCGCGAACCACTGATTTAGCCAATATCTGACGCGAAGCGACGGAAAAAATGGCATAATACGGAATTGTCACGTATTGAAATGAAAAGTAAAACAATTCTTATCCCGATCCGTCGCAACGGACAACGCGATACGATATAACGTTTAGAACCTTTTTTTTACAACTCAGGCCGTATGAGCACTTTTAAACCACTAAAAACACTCACATCGCGCCGCCAGGTGTTGAAAGCCGGGCTGGCCGCCCTGACGCTGTCAGGCATGTCGCAAGCCATCGCTAAAGAAGAAGCGCTTAAGACCAGCAATGGTCACAGCAAACCGAAAGCGAAAAAAGCCGGCGCTAAGCGCGTAGTTGTCCTCGATCCGGGTCACGGCGGGATTGATACCGGCGCCATTGGTCGCAACGGTTCAAAGGAGAAGCACGTGGTGCTGGCGATTGCCAAAAACGTGCGCTCGATTCTACGCAACCAGGGGATTGATGCACGCCTGACCCGCTCCGGCGATACGTTTATTCCACTGTACGATCGCGTCGAGATAGCCCATAAGCATGGCGCCGATCTGTTCATGTCGATTCACGCCGACGGTTTCACCAATCCGAGCGCCGCAGGTGCGTCGGTCTTTGCGCTGTCTAACCGCGGTGCCAGTAGCGCCATGGCGAAATATCTGTCCGACCGTGAAAACCGGGCCGATGAAGTCGCCGGGAAGAAAACCACCGATAAAGACCATTTGCTGCAGCAGGTATTGTTCGATCTGGTGCAAACCGACACCATTAAAAACAGCCTGACCTTAGGCTCGCATATTCTCAAGAAGATCAAGCCAGTACATCGTCTGCACAGTCGTAGCACGGAACAGGCCGCCTTCGTGGTGCTAAAATCACCATCAATTCCGTCGGTACTGGTCGAAACCTCGTTCATTACCAACCCGGAAGAAGAGCGACTGCTGGGCACGACGGCGTTTCGTCAAAAAATCGCTACCGCTATCGCCAATGGCATCATTAGCTATTTCCACTGGTTTGATAACCAGAAAGCACACTCGAAGAAACGTTAATCATGAAGCCCGATGCACAGCGCGTAAAACAGTTCCTGCTTAGCCTGCAGGATGATATTTGTCAGCAGTTATCCGCCGTCGATGGCGCAAAGTTTGTTGAAGATAACTGGCAGCGTGAAGCGGGCGGCGGCGGTCGTAGCCGGGTGCTGCGTAACGGTGGTATTTTCGAGCAAGCGGGCGTCAACTTCTCCCACGTCCACGGCGATGCAATGCCAGCATCGGCTACTGCACATCGCCCGGAGCTTGCCGGGCGCAGCTTTGAGGCGATGGGTGTCTCGCTGGTGGTGCATCCGCAGAATCCTTACATTCCGACCAGCCATGCCAACGTACGGTTTTTTATCGCGGAAAAACCGGGCGCCGACCCGGTGTGGTGGTTTGGCGGCGGCTTTGATTTAACGCCCTACTACGGCTTTGATGAGGATGCGATTCACTGGCATCGCACCGCGCGTGATCTGTGCCAGCCGTTCGGCAATGACGTTTATCCACGTTACAAGAAGTGGTGCGATGACTACTTCTTTCTCAAGCACCGTAACGAGCAGCGCGGCATCGGCGGACTGTTTTTCGATGATTTAAATACGCCAGATTTCGACCACTGCTTCGCCTTTATGCAGGCGGTCGGGCAAGGTTACACCGAAGCGTATCTGCCAATCGTCGAACGCCGCAAAGCGATGAGCTGGGGCGAGCGCGAGCGAAACTTCCAGCTTTATCGTCGCGGACGCTATGTGGAATTTAATCTGGTATGGGATCGCGGCACGTTATTCGGTTTACAGACCGGCGGGCGCACGGAATCGATTTTGATGTCGATGCCGCCGCTGGTACGCTGGGAATATGACTGGCAGCCGGAAGCGAACAGCCCGGAAGCCGCCCTTAGCGAATTTATTCAGGTCCGCGACTGGGTGTAATGGCCGGATAAGCAACGGCAAAACCCGTAGGCCGGATAAGACGTGTTAGCGTCGCATCCGGCACAATAATCTCATCACGCCCACTGACGCATGCGCTGATGCAGCGTCAGCGACGGTTTCTCCGCAAACAACTGCTGGTAATCGGTAGCAAACTGCCCTAAATGCCAGAATCCCCACTGCATCGCAGCGTCTTTCACCGTCGAACTTTGCGACCACGGGCTAATAAGCTCCCGGCGCACGGCATTCAGACGAATACGTTTTAACCAGGCATTCGGTCCGATACCGAGGATTGCGTGAAACGCGTTTTGCAGCGTGCGACGACTCACATGTAGCTGGTTGCACAAGTCGAGTACGGTCAGCGGCTCTGACATATTTTCCAGCACATATTCGCGCGCCCGCGATAGCAGGCGGCGATAGCTCTGATGGCTGATGCTTTCAGCGGTCATAATCGGCTGAGCGTCTTCCAGCATGGTGCCCATCGCCAGCAGCAGGTTATCACCCAACACTTTGCGCACCGCCGGCTGATGAAGGTTCTCAGGATTCTCGCTAAACGTCGCCAGCGCCTGTTGCACAAAGCCCCATAGCGCGGCTTTATGCTGTTCTTTTACCTCCAGCGCCGACTGGTTGCGCAGCATATGCAGCACCCTTTCCGGGTTATGCAGGAAGTTAACCTGACGCGCAATGGTGTCTTCAGAGATAACGACCCCAAGAATGGTGTAATCATCGGGTGTGCTCAGCTCAAACTCCGTTCCGCCTGGGCGGGTCGCAATTTCAGCACTGCCAAGGCATTGCGTACCAATAAATCCCTGCTCGCCGCGGGTGGCCGGAATACCAAACCAGAACGAGTTCGGCCAGACCAGGCATGACTGGCGCAGCGCAAGACCGGTGTATTCACGGAACACCTGAATATCATCAAGCAGGATTTCCGTGAACTCGCCATGAAATTTTCCCGGATGCAGTTGATCGTAAATCTGCTGCCAGGCGGTAATCGTCAGGGCATGCTCATACACATCTGTTGTTCGCCGTTGGTGAACGTTGTCCACCTCGACCTTCGGCGTAAGTTTAACGTCTTCGGGTAATGCTTCATGATAAAGATGGTGCAGGTTTGCAGTACGGGTCTTTTTCATGATCTTTTAAGCCGGAAGCTTCAACGAAGCCCCCGGCCCTCCGACAGGTTAATTTTTTAAGCGATAGCGACTACTGCGTTTACGCAACGCTCCGTCAGAAAAGAGCTGTTCCAGCGCCTTTCTGGCTTCATCAAGTGACCAGCCAAAGTGCGCGGCCACTTCCCCTGCCGTCATTCCTTGACGGGTTGATGCCAACAACGCCAGGAGTTCATCAGAAGATTCAGATGTCACAGGCGTGTCCTGCGTCTTTTCCGCTTTGTCTTCTGGCATCATTTCTGGCTTCGGTGCGGGTTTCTTCGGCTGGCGCGTAAAACCGCCGATCAGCCACTGGGTGTCATCATCCGGCCGCCCTATCTCCTTGCGGCTGACAACACGTCCTGTACGCGCTGCAGCAGCGCTTCCGGCATCCAGCGCTGCACGACACGCGGCCAGATCGCCTTCCACCACCAGAGTCAGCCTGCCAGGATCCAGCACCTGGTGACTGAGCAGACGCACGTTCGCGGCTTTCAGCATGGCATCTGCCGCGTCTACGGCAGCCACCATGCCATCCACTTCCAGTAATCCCAGTGCATTGATCATCACAACCTCTCTTACGCGCGTTGTACCGGATTTCGGGCAATATCCAGAACAGCATCAGCGAAAGCATTACAGGCAGCTTTACAGGCAGCCTGGCTACCAGTTAAAAACGCCGCTGAGTAGTTGGTTTCTGACGGCGGCGGCACGTAGGTGACAATCTGTACATCGGCAGATTTGAGCGCAGCATCAATACCAAACGTTGCTTCCAGCGGCGGAGCCACCAGATACGCCATCGGATCGCCAAGTCGGCATCCTGCGGTCGCCGAGAGATACGAACCGGTACGCGAAACCACGTGCGCAAGGAAGGCGGTATCTTCTGCGTCATTGGCCCACTGGAACGCCGCGCCGCTTTCGATATTGGCGACCATCGCGTCCAGGCCGGCGCGAACTTCGGCCGGGTTAGGTCCACCGAGCATGATCAGCACTTCGCCCGAGGTTGGAGAGGGACTGTGCGCCGCGCCGGCATACAGCGAGCGGCCATAAACCACTTCCACCATCGCCTGTTTTGTCGCTTCGTCTGCAGCAATATACGCCACGTCATCAGAATCTGCTGTGATGAGTCCGAGACTACGTATATGTGGCGGTAATTTAAGTTCACGGGCAAAACCGTCATTTACCGAGGCAATCACGCGCATTGCGGTGACTGAAGGTCTAATCAAATCTAATGCTGGCATGATGCCTCCTTAACGGGTCATATTGATGCCGGACGCTTTTTGCTCCAGCATGCGCTTGGCCAAATCCACAATCACCGCCGCCGCTTCAACCGGTGGCGTACCGCCCTGGTGAATATTCGAGATACAGGTACGGTCAGCTTCAACGGTTGTCGCCACGCGTGGCGAATAGACGGCATAGCAAGAAAGACTTTCCGACTGGCCGAGGCCCGGACGTTCACCAACCAGCAGGATCACCGCTTTTGCACCCAGCAGTTCGCCGATCTGATCTTCAATTTTCACGCGCCCATAGCGCACAAAGAACGGCGTCCCGACCTTCAATCCGGCCTGTTTTAAGCCCGACAACAGCGGCGGCAGGATCTCTTCGTAGTTAGCGGTGATGGCGTCGGTAGACAGGCCATCAGAGATAATCACCTGCACATCCGGATTCATTACACACTGTGATTTCAGCGCTTCAATGGCTTCTGCGCTCAGACGACGCCCCATGTCCGGGCGCGTCAGATACAGGTTTTTGTCGCTGATTTCCGAGCGTACTTCCAGCAAGCCTTGCGCTTTCACCCACTCTTCCGGGACTTCTTTCAACACTGTGTCTTTTGAACGCGAGTGGTCGGCCAGGAAGCGCAGCAGCGCCTGAGTGCGCGGGCGCGGACCGGCACGACCGGTACATACACGCGCGGCGGTGCTGCGGCGCAGCTCGGTCAGCACTTCGGCACGGTGCGGGTTCTCAACGCCAATCCACGCTTTCGCTTCGGCTGAACCTAAGTCCATCGCACAGCTTTCACCCGTTGGTGCGGCGCACTGCGTAGTGCTGCATTTCGCTTCTGGTGACGGCGCTTGAGCCTGCGGCTGTGACTCCCCCATTGACGCCATTACACTGCGTACAATTTCTTCAATCTGTTTTTGATCCATCGTATGTCATCTCCGCGTCATCAGAAGAACAGTGACGGATCGCCCGCCCGTTTGGTCAGGCGACCGTTTGCCATAATGCCCATGGTTTCCAGCCAGCGTTCAAACTCCGGCGACGGGCGCAGGTTCAGCAACTGACGCACGGTCGCGGTGTCGTGGAAGGCGGTGGTCTGGTAGTTGAGCATGATGTCGTCACCGAGCGGCATGCCCATGATGTAGTTGCAGCCAGCGGTAGCGAGCAGAATCATCAGGTTTTCGTTGAGGTTCTGGTCAGCATCAGCATGGTTGGTGTAGCAGCAGTCGCAGCCCATTGAGATGCCGCTCAGCTTGCCCATGAAGTGATCTTCCAAGCCCGCGCGAATAATCTGACGGTCGTTGTAGAGATATTCCGGCCCGATAAAGCCCACCACGGTGTTCACCAGGAACGGATCGTAGTGACGCGCCAGCCCGTAGTTACGCGCTTCCATCGTCACCTGATCGGCACCAAAGTTAGCGCCAGCGGAGAGCGCAGACCCTTGCCCGGTTTCAAAGTACAGGCAGTTTTCCCCGGCGATGCGGTTGAACTCCGCGCCCACTGCACGCGCCTCATCCAGCATCGCCAGCTCAACGCCAAATTCTTTTAAACCTTTCTCACTGCCGCAGATACTCTGGAAAATCAGCCCGCCCGGTGCGCCGCGACGAATCGCTTCGATCTGGGTGGTCACGTGCGCCAGTACACAGCCCTGGGTCGGAATATTGAACTTGTCGATAACGCCATACACGGTATCGAGCACGCGGCTTAAGTTTTCCACGTCATCCGTGACCGGGTTGACGCCAATTACCGCATCGCCCGCACCGAAGGACAGCCCTTCATAGATTTGTGCAGCAATACTCTGCACGTCATCACGGGTGTCGTTCGGCTGTAAACGACAGCTGAAGGTGCCCGGCAAACCGATGGTGGTGTTAGCCTTTTTGATCACCGGCATTTTCTTACCGCCGTAGATCAGGTCCGCGTTAGAGCAGATTTTTGCTACCGCGGCGACCACTTCCGACGTTAACCCTTTGCGCGTAAACGCAATGTCATCCACGGAGGTTTCATCGCTCAGCACGTACTCGCGCAGCTCGCTGATACTCCAGTTTTTGATGCGGTTATAGGCCGTTTCGTTGACGTCATCCTGAATAAGACGCGTCACGCAGTCCTCTTCATAGGAAATCACCGGGTTGTTGCGGATATCCGCCACCGTCATTTCCGACAATACCTGCTTAGCCGCCACGCGCTCTTGCGAACTGGTTGCAGCCACGCCTGCCAGCACATCCCCCGAACGCAGTTCGTTGGCTTTTGCCAGCACCTCTTTAACATCCTTAAACTGATAAACATTGCCGAACAATGTGGTCTTTAGTTTCATAAGTCGTTCCCTCAGGAAGGAAATGCGAGTGATTTCACCGTCACCGGCACAACCGATCCGCCAAAAAGAGGCGTACCAATGTCGATATAGTCCCCCGCCCGGACAACCACCTCATCGATGACCGCCAGCGGGTGTTGCTGTAACTGTGGGCGTAACAGCATGCCCAGGGCTTTACCAAAATCCTGCTCGGCTACCACCAGCAGGGGATGCGGATTCGGATAGCGCGCGACAAAGGCCAGCAGCGCATCAATCACCGTTAACAGCGCGGCGTAGCGCACCGGTAGCGAACCGGGCAGCGCCAGCACGTAGGCGTCGGTTTTCGGATCAAGGTCGAGCTGCAGCAGCGCCTGCTGCCAGGCCGCCACCAGATCAGACTCATCAACCGGAATCGCCACCGGCAGATTGCGCAGCGGAAGCGCCACACCCTCCAGCCAGATAGTGCTGCCTGAAAGCGACAGCGTATGCGCACCGGCGCCAATCACCGTGGCGCGCACGGTTTGCGCCGGAAACTGCACGTTCATCTCACGCAGGCGCGGATGTTCATGTAGCGCCGTTGCTAACAGCGGCCCAATGTCGGAAAAACAGAACGGATCGGCAGGTTGGTTGCGGTAGCACTCGCCCACCCCGCCGGACAACGTAATCACTTCAGGCTTCACGCCAACAGGCAGCAGACCGGTTTGCATCAGCGCCTGCGCCAACGGTGAAAGCGTGCCGTCAATCACCTCCACAATCAGCGCCGCCATCCGTCGGGCCACCTGAACAAGCTGCGCCGCATTGAGGGTTCGGGCATCAGTGCCTGGACCAAATACGTCATCAACAATCATCTGCCCCGGCTGATGCGCATGTACTACGCGCCCCTGACCGTCCGTTTCCAGTAGCCGCCCGCCGACGTTCAGGCAGGCCGAGCCGCTGACTTTTCCCGCGTCGAACAGGACGTAATTCGACGTACCGCCGCCGATGTCGATATTCAGTACGCGGCACAATTTCTGTTCGGACAGGGTTTGCGCCCCCGCGCCGTGCCCGGCAATCACTGATTCCAGATGTGGACCCGCGCTTGCCACCACGAAATCGCCCAGCGACTGGGAGAGCGTCATCACCGCAGGTCGTGCGTTGCGGGTTTTGGCGCTTTCCCCGGTAATGATGATCGCGCCGGAATCGACGGTCTCTGGCGCAATCCCCGCCGCCTGATACTGGGCGAGGATCAAGGCTTTCAGTTCGGCCTCTTTCAACCCGCCCTGCTTATCAACGGGGGTAAAGAACACCGGGCTTTGCCAGCTAATTTCGCGTTTGATGAATTCGTAGCGCGGCACCTGCGACACTGCCGCACGGTTAACCAGCTCAAGGCGGGAGAAGATCACCTGAGTGGTGGTGGTGCCGATATCGATACCGACGCTGAGTAGCTGGCGAGTATTCACGATTGCGCCTCCGGATTGGTTTCTGCTGGTGCCGGAACATCTTCGTCTTTCGGTACTAACAGCATAGCCACGCCAATCGCCGTCACGCCGCCGATCAGCTTGCCGACAATCATCGGGAAGATCATGGCGTTCATGTTGGCAGCGGCGAAGCCTAAGTGGTCACCCAGCGCGAAGGCCGCTGAGACCGCGAACGCGCAGTTGATCACTTTGCCGCGGGTATCCATGTTTTTCATCATGCCGAACATTGGGATGTTGTTGGCAAGCGTTGCCACCATACCCGCAGCCGCAATGTTATTGACTTTTAACAGGTTGCCGACGCTCATCAGCGGTTTTTCAAACCAGCGGGTCAGCAGCAGCACCATTGGGTAGGCACCCAGCAGCACACAGGAGATAGAACCGATAACTTCGATGGCGCGCATCACTTCACCCGGCTTGTCGCCTGGCGCCATGAAAATAGGATCAAGACCTGGGATCAGCTCCCAGCCGAGCAGGAACTTGATGACTGCCGCAGCCAGACCGAGGGTGATCAGCGCTACCAGGAACTTGGCGAAGATCTGGAAGCCGTTGATCATTTTTTCCGGGATGAATTTCAGTCCCAGCGCCACCAGCACGGCCACGATCAGCACCGGGATCATGTTCATCAGGATCAGCGCAAAGGTGAACTCCACCGGCTGACCGTTGATTTCCACGCCGGAGTACATCGCGACCAGACCACCCGCAATACAGCCAATCGGAATGGTGACGATACCAGCCAGCACGCCCAACGCCAGATAACGACGGTCAGACGGTTCAATAATTCCCAGCGCAACCGGAATGGAGAAGACCAGCGTCGGTCCCATCATCGCGCCAAGGATCAGGCCAGAGTACAACCATGCCGCCACGTCGCCGCCTGCCAGTTCTTTCGCCAGGAAGAAGCCGCCCATATCGCACGCCAGCAGCGTTCCGGCAAACATCGACGGGTTCGCGCCCAGCATTTCATACAGCGGAATAATCACCGGCCCGAGCACATGCGCCAGTACCGGCGCCAGCGCGGTCATACCGACCATCGCCAGGCCCAGCGCGCCCATTGCCATAAAGCCTTCTTCAAACTGACCGCCCGATCCCTCAATGCTCTTACCGAACCTACCGAGGAAGCGCGCCGAACCGCCGAACTGCGACAGGATCCTGTCCACGGCGGCAATCAGCATAAAGAACATCATGATGTACATGATGATTTCGTTAATTCCCATAGCCTTCACTCCCTGTCATATGTGTATTTATTGTGCCGCCGCATACAACGCGATAATTTCGGCCTGCGTGGCGGTGCGTGGGTTACTGCGAATACAAATATCCTCCAGCGCGGCGTGTGCCCATGCGCTGTAATGCTCGGGTTTTGCCCCAACGTCTGAGAGCCGTTTGGTCTGGCCCACTTCGGCGATCAGCTCGCTGACCGCGCTGATGGCGTCACGATCGTCTGATTTCTTATTGGTTAACGCCCTGCCGATATGGCTGAAGCGCTCACGACACACCATGCGGTTGAACCCCATTACCGTGGGTAGCAGCATGGCGTTAGCCTGTCCGTGTGGGATGTGCAGCGTCGCACCCGGCTGGTGCGCCATCGCGTGACACAGGCCCAGCCCCGCGCTGGAAAACGCCATTCCCGCCATGCAGGACGCCAGTAACATGCTTTCACGCGCCGCCAGATCGTGGCCGTAGCCCACCGCTTTCGGCAGCGATTTGCCGATCATCGCAATCGCGCCAATCGCCAGGCTGTCGGTAAACGGCGTCGCGTTCAGCGCGCTGTACGCTTCAACGGCATGGGTCAGCGCGTCAATGCCGGTCATTGCCGTCACGTGCGCCGGAACGCCTTCCGTTACCGCGGCATCCAGAATGGCGACGTCCGGCATCAGGGTTGCGTGGGCCAGCACTTTTTTGAGTCCGGTGGCGGCGTCGATAATCACCGTAACGTTGGTGGTTTCTGACCCGGTCCCGGCGGTGGTTGGCACGGCAATCAGCGGCAGACGCGGGCGCAGCACGCTGTGCTCCGTCATGTCAGCCAGTGTTTGCGTCGGGTTGGTCACCAGCAGCGCCACTGCTTTAGCGGCATCCAGTACAGAGCCGCCGCCAAAGGCCACCACGCCGTCACATTTTGACTCGCGCAGTTGCGCGACTGCCGCGCAGACGTCCGTAATACACGGCTCGCCGACCGGACATGGCCACAGCGTCATTGCTACGCCTTTCATCGCCAGGCTACGTTCCAGAGCGGCGGTCATCCCCGCCTGATGCAGGAAGCTGTCAACCATGACGAACATATGCGTCAGTCCGCGCGTTTGCGCTTCCTGTCCGCAGGTGCTGAGCGCTCCCAGTCCGCATAATGTGACCGGTGGAACGCTGAACGTTTTTACGCGTTGCAGATTCAGGGCATCGAATGCCTGAAAGAGCGCGGTCTGCAATTCAGCTTGCATAGATTCCTTCCGCTTTTACTTTTCCGCTATTGGCAATCGCCAGCGGGGTCATAAACAGACTGTGCTGCGGTAAATGCACCTGCAGCTCCGGGAAACGCTTACGAAAAAGCTCATCAACACCCGGCTGCATACAGGACCCACCGGCCAGCCATAAATCCGTTATCCCTTGTCCGGCAATATGATGGGCGACGATTTCCGCCATCTTTTCGTAAACCGGCTTAACCACCGGCCAGATTTCTTTGCCGTTGCTGCGTTTGAACTGCTCGGCTTCTTCCAGTTGAATACGACGGTTCCCGGCGAGCGTCAGGGAAATGTGGTGCCCACCGGTCGCTTCGTCAGCGGAGTAGGTCACTTTGCCCTGTTTCACAATGGCGATACCGGTCGTACCACCGCCGATATCGACGACTCCGGCGTTATCAAGCGCCAGCAGATCCGCCACGGCGGTTGGCTCATCCAGCACATGGCTCACCTCAAGCCCGGCAGACTCCAGCACGTTGATGGAGATACGCGGGTCAGTGCCCGGCGGGAATGAGGTAGCCGCATGAGTAAAACGGCAACCCAGTTGTTGCTCGAGCGTATCGAGATGGCGACGAACAATGGTCACAGCACCGAAGAAATCCCAGACGATGCCATCGCGCACGACGTCAGCCCAGTCCAGACAAACCGCAACCGGCTGCCCATCGCTGTCAACAACCATCGACACCACATCACAGGTCCCCAAATCAACGCCCAGCCACAGCGGTGAATCGCTTACGGCAGGCATCTGGTTACACAGCGATGCCGCTTTTTGCAGTCTGGGTGTGAGCCACAGTTGTTCGTCATGCGCCATCTCTTTCACTCCTTATACGATGCGAAACGCATCCACCAGCACACAGCGACGCAGGCGTACAAACGTGCGCGCACTGGTCACCCCTTCCCCGGTTGGCGTGGTAATGGTCATGGTCGTCCAGCCTTCGCCGCCAAGCCCAAGGCCGGCAATGCACGGTCCGTTCTTGACGAAAATACTGGTGTCGATGGCGTTAGCCATACGGTTCATGTTGTCGATGTTGCGTGAGTGCATCGCCGCCGTATGGTGGCAACCACCTTCGAGCGTAACGGCCAGCGCAATGGCTTCGTCAACGTTAGCCACCCGCACCACCGGCAGCACCGGCATCATCAGTTCAGTCACAGCAAACGGATGCGTGGCGGAGGTTTCGACGAACAACAAGCGGGTTTGCTCCGGAACATTCAGGCCGATCGCCGCGGCGATTTTTGCCGCATCGCGCCCGACCCAGTCACGGCTGACTGTGCCTTTACCGCGCTCATCGACATTTTTCAGCAGTACCGGTTGCAGCTGTTCAGCCTGGGCGGTCGTCAGTTTGACCGCGTGCTGGCCTTCCATCAGACGCATCAGTTCATCAGCAACGCTATCCACGACAATCAGCACTTTTTCATCGGCACAGATAATGTTGTTATCAAACGATGCGCCTTTGACGATGGACTGCGCGGCGCGGGTCAGATCGGCCGTTTCATCCACCACCACCGGCGGGTTACCGGCACCAGCGGCAATCAGACGCTTGTTGGTATGCTTACGCGCAGACTCCACCACCGCTTCACCACCGGTGACGACCAGCAGTCCGATGCCCGGGTATTTGAACAGACGCTGTGCGGTTTCGATATCCGGGTTAGCAACGGTAACCAGCAGGTTTGCCGGACCACCTGCGGCGACTACCGCCTGGTTAAGCAGGCCGATCGCGCGCTGAGAAACGCCTTTTGCTGCCGGATGCGGCGCAAAGACGACGCTGTTACCCGCGGCAATCAGGCTGATGGCGTTGTTAATGACGGTCGCCGCCGGGTTGGTGGACGGCGTTACCGAAGCCACCACGCCCCACGGTGCGTTTTCAATCAGCGTCAGGCCGTTATCGCCGGTCAATACCTGTGGAGACAGGCATTCCACGCCCGGGGTACCGCGAGCCTGCGCCACGTTTTTGGCAAATTTATCTTCAACGCGTCCCATGCCGGTTTCACTGACGGCAAATTCCGCTAATTCTCTGGCGTGTTTTTCGCCCGCTTCACGAATGGCGTGAATGGCCAGTTGGCGCATAGCGACGCTTTTCAGCCCCTGCTGGGCCAGTTTTGCTGCCGCCACTGCGTCATCCAGGGAGGCAAAGACGCCCATTTCTTGAACGGCACTGACGGGTTGACTGCTGTCTTTCATTTTCAGCAGCACCGCTTTCACGACCTGTTCAATATCCTGTTGATTCATGATTTTCTGCCTTATTTGTGAAATACCACTTTCCCACCTGCCACCACTTCATCGACGATGCCAATCACGCACAGATCGACAGGCGATGAGTCGTTATGGTGCGCCTGGCGGGCTGAGCTTCCACTGACCAGCAGCACCCACTCTCCGGTTCCCGCCCCGATGCTGTCTATCGCAACAGCGCACTGCCCGTCGGGATTTCCCTGGGCATCAATCATTTCCACCATCAGCAACTTGTCGTGCGCGAGCCCCTGATGGCGAACGGTACAAACAATTTGTCCTGTGACGATTGCCAGTTTCATACCCGCCTCCGTGGCATATTTCAGGTAAAACCTCCCCCTACCCTCCGCAGAAGGTAATGTGAAAAGGAGAGAGGGTGACGCCAGCTTTCTCTTAACGATCCAGTGGCGTCACATGGACGACTTACATATCGTTGCTGTCGCCTTTGAAGCTGATCGGGAACACTTCTTCCAGATCGCCATGCGGACGCGGGATAACGTGTACAGAAACCAGTTCACCGATACGCTGCGCGGCAGCAGCACCGGCATCCGTAGCCGCTTTGCAGGCTGCAACATCACCACGAACCATGGCAGTACACAGGCCGCCACCGATCTGCTTCACGCCAACCAGTTTCACGCGTGCCGCTTTAACCATCGCGTCAGAAGCCTCAATCAGTGCAACCAGGCCCCGGGTTTCAATCATTCCTAATGCTTCCATTGTGCTTTCCTCTTAATCAAAGGGGTCCAGAACGGGACCGTTCATTCAACCAGTGTTTGCGAGACGCTTTCACGGCTCACGTCAGTCTGGCGCGGCACAGCTGCCACCAACGCCAGTTCGATAATTTCCTGTACGCTACAGCCGCGAGAGAGGTCGTGGAGTGGTGCGGCAAGTCCCTGAATCAAGGGGCCAACGGCACGATACCCTCCCAAACGCTGGGCGATTTTATAACCAATATTGCCTGCCTCCAGCGATGGGAAAACCATCACATTGGCATTGCCCTTTAACGGACTGGCGGGCGCTTTTTGCGCGGCGACATCCGGCACAAAGGCAGCATCAAACTGCAGTTCCCCATCCACGGTAAGCTGTGGAGCGCGCTCACGAACGATCTCGGTCGCCTGCTGCACGTTAGCGACATTGGGATGACGAGCACTGCCGTTGCTGGAAAACGACAGCATGGCGACACGCGGTTCTTCACCGGTAATCGCTTTCCAGGTTTCAGCACTGGCGATGGCGATGTCCGCCAGCTGTGCAGCGGTGGGCTGCGGCACAACGCTACAATCTGCAAACCCTAATGACGGCCCGAGATACTGCGGCAGCATCAGGAAAATTGACGACAGCGTTTTGCAACCAGGTTGTAATCCAATAATGCGCAATCCTGCACGCAGCACATTTGCCGTTGACGACAGGTTGCCCGCAATACACACATCGGCTTTACCGGCGCTGACCATCGCGGCGGCAAACATCAGCGGATCGTTGAGCTTCTCTCGCGCATCCGGCGGCGTTTTTTCGCCCGCGCGGGCCAGCCAGCGCAGAGCAAACTCTTCACGCATCTGTACATTGCTTTGTGGATCAATAACCTGAATACCGTCCATGGCTACGCGATGGCTGAGCGCAAACTGACGCAGCGCAAACGGGCTGGCGACGAGAATGGGGCGTGCCAGACCATGCTGGTGCAGATAATTGGCGGCTTTCAGCACCCGTACATCCAGCGCATCCGGGAACACCACCCGAGCCGGCGTTTGTTTGGCGAGTTGGCGAGCACGTTCAATGATCATGACTTCTCCCCCAGTCGCTGTTGGATTTGGCTGACGCTTAGCGGATGCTTCGCTACGCTCAGAATCATCATCACGTAAACCGTGCTGGAAAGACGGTTGAGCGCCTGCAGAATGTCTGGCCGCATAACGTCAAAACTGCGGGTGATAAACACCTGAGCGGCCACCGTTTCCGTTTCGCGGACTTTGGTACGCAGCAGATTAAGCAACGCGCAATCACGTCCGTGGCTGGCTTCCGGCACCAGATGATCGTGGTCCAGGTAACGCAGCGGCTGGTGCGAGAGCCGGTGTAAATCTTCGTCGCTTAAGCCAACGATGGCCTGTGCGGCCAGCGGTTCGTCCACAGCATCAGCACGCATAATGTTGCCCAGGCGCGAGCGAATATCCGCCAGCCACGGCTGCCAGGGTTCCGCCAGTTCAATTTGCAACCACACGGCCAGACCAATGGTGCTGTCCAGCGCGGCGCGAAATCCAAGTCTGGGGTCACTTTTGGCGACCATTTTGTCCGCCGTCAGATGCGTCAGCGTGTCAGGTTTCTTCGCCACCGGTTGATGACACAGTTCACAGGTCGCCTGCGGATGTGTATCGCTGCTGGTCAAACCATGTACCGGCTGCGGCTGCTGTTCCTCGTCGTCAACAAACAAGCTTCCCTGCTCGTCGATATACTTAATGCGCAGACGACGGCTTTCCAGCAGCTCCCGGGCAGACGGCGTCAGGCGGGCATCAGCGGGGAGATGAATTTCAGCCCCTTCGCTGAGCGTATGATTCGCTCTGAGCCATGCTTCGGTAATGAAATCCTTCATACATCCGCCTTAGCAGGACTGCCAGTTCGCAGGCCAGGCCACATACAGGAACTTCACTGTTGATGGCGTACCAAATTCGATGCTGGAGCCTTTCGGGATAAACATCACGTCCCCGGCTTTGGCAACCATGGTTTCGCCTTCATGGCGAACGTGCAGCTCGCCTTCCAGAATCATGTCGATTTCGTCGTAGTTCAGCGTCCATGGGAAAAATGCGTTATCCCACTGCATAAACCCGGCGGCCATGCTGCTACCGTCCTGGTCAGTGACTAAGTCGGTTAAGCCGACGCAGTGCGGTTGCGCGCCATCAAAACGGCCAAACTTCACACTGCTGCCGTCGATAACTTTCACGCCGCCTTTGCCGGTCACCGAGTTAAAGCTCGGCTGCATTCCGCCCTGCTCCAGCGACTGCTTTTCTTTCATCACTTTGTCCATCAGCTGCGCGACCAGGCTTTCGGTAAACTGTCCTTCCGGCAGTTGTGCAATGATGGTTTCACGAATACGCTGGCTTTCCGTTTTGCCGTCATCCACCGCAGCAGGTGCGGTGGCAGTTGGCGCGGATTCATCGCATTCAGTGATAGTGACGCCGAGCAGCGCCGCAACTTCGCGCGCCTCCGGGGTGATGATGCTGGCGCGCAGAACAACCGATACGTCCTGTTCGCCGCGTGCGTGGGCCGCACGAATATCGTTAGCTGTGATGAGTTTTTTCACCTGCCCTTTCCTCCTTTTGGCTGAGCTCAGTCAGATAATCCACCAGGTGCTGCACACTGCTTGGGTCGTGGCTATTGAGCTCAAAAATCGGCTCCTGAAACCCTAGCCCGCGAAGTAATTGTCGCGTTGCGGCGACATTGGCATCCGGCACATCCGTTTTGCTGATAACGGCGATTTGTCGTTTACTGGCGCCGATATCCAACAGCCCGGCAGGTAAGCGACTTTCTTTATCATTTGCCGCATGTATATAAATCAACGTATCGACATCCTGCAGCGTGGTAATTAAGGCGTGATACCAGCGCGGATGGCTAAAATATTCTCCTGGCGTATCGATATCGCCGTTTTCATTAAACTCCACGGCCTGTGTTTTTCTGGCGAGGGAATAATTCCCCTGTAGCGCATTAAAGAGCGTTGTTTTCCCCGCCCCCACCGTACCGACAAATGCAATACGTTTCATCGCCGCCTCTGATTAACTTTTTGTCAGGTTGCACAAAGTGAAATTTAATAATCGCCCCAGACCGCTTACCGTCTGTAATAACGCTTCCTCTACCGCGCCAACCGAGCCGTAGATCACCAGCGCGCCGCTGAATCTATCGAGAAAGCCGATGTGTACATCCGCCGCTTTCATGGCTAAGTCACCGGCAATCATTGCGGTTTCACCTGGCGTCAGCGTCATAATGCCGATAGCGCCCGCTTCGGGAACGCCGATCTTTTTCGCCAGTTCCTCACCGGGGTGCGCAATGAGATGCGCCAGCGTGACCTGTTTCCCCGGCACAAATTCCTGAATAATGCGTTCTTTTTCCATTGCCCACCGCCTCCGCTAAAACTGCCCCCATCGTGGCAATTTTTTGTCAGAGTAAATAACAAAATTCGGCAACCAGGTTTAAAAGGTGAAGTGGATCACTAAGAAAAGGGAAATAAAAAGGCGCGGGAGAAACCCGCGCCGGAATTAATTAAAGTGAAATTACAGTGGCTGAGTCTGTGCTTCAACGACCGCCAGCGCCACCATATTAACGATACGACGAACAGAGGCGATCGGTGTTAATACGTGAACCGGTTTAGCTACGCCCATCAGTACCGGGCCAACCGTTACGCCCTCGGAACTTGAAACACGTAGTAAGTTGTAACTAATACGCGCGGCTTCCATATTCGGCATCACCAGAATATTGGCGGAGCCTTTCAGCGGGCTGTCCGGCATGCGGTCATTACGAATACTTTCCACCAGCGCGGCGTCACCGTGCATTTCACCGTCAATCATCAGTTCTGGCGCACGTGCCTTAATCAGCGCCAGCGCTTCGCGCATTTTGCTGGCCGACGGGCAGTTAGATGAGCCAAAGTTGGAGTGCGACAGCAACGCTACCTTCGGTTCGATACCAAAGCGACGCACGGTTTCTGCCGCCATAATGGCGATTTCAGCCAGTTGATCCGGCGTCGGGTCGTCGTTGACGTAGGTATCGGCGATAAAGGTATTACCGCTTGGCAGCAGCAGCGCGTTCATTGCCCCCGCCGTATGCACTCCGTCACGGTGACCAAATACCGCGTTCACCACGCTGAAGTGCTCGTGGTAGTCGCCGATCGTACCGCAGATCATCGCATCCGCTTCACCGCGCTGCACCATGATCGCACCGATCACCGTGGTATTAGCAATCACCGCCCGCTGCGCCTGCTCCTGGGTGATCCCACGGCGCTTCATGATCTGATAATACTCACTCCAGTACTCTTTAAAGCGCGGATCGGATTCATTGTTGACTATTTCAAAATCAACGCCCGCTTTGATCTGCAGACCCAGTTTCTGGATGCGCATCTCGATCACGCTCGGACGACCAATCAGGATCGGCTTCGCCAGACCTAAAGTGATCAATTCCTGGGTGGCGTGCAGCACACGCGCCTCTTCCCCTTCCGTCAATACCACGCGCTTCGGCGCTTTGCGTGCCAGCGAGAAAATCGGCTTCATGAACAAGTTAGTTTTGTAGACAAACTCACTCAGCTTATCGATGTAAGCATCAAAGTCGGCAATCGGGCGCGTCGCCACGCCAGAGTCCATCGCCGCCTTCGCCACCGCAGGCGCTATTTTGACGATCAGGCGCGGGTCGAACGGTTTAGGAATAATATATTCCGGGCCAAAGCTCAGGTCCTGATCGCCATAGGCTGAGGCCACAACTTCGCTCTGCTCGGCATGCGCCAGTTCCGCAATCGCATGTACCGCGGCCAGCTTCATCTCTTCGTTGATGGCGGTAGCACCGACGTCCAGCGCGCCGCGGAAGATGAACGGGAAGCACAGCACGTTGTTAACCTGGTTCGGATAATCAGAGCGGCCGGTGCAGATGATGGCGTCGGGACGTACCTCTTTTGCCAGCGGCGGCAGAATTTCCGGTTCCGGGTTCGCCAGCGCCAGAATCATTGGCGCGCGCGCCATTTTCTTGACCATTTCCTGGGTCAGCACTTTCGGGCCGGAGCAACCGAGGAAAATGTCTGCGCCATCAATCACGTCGTCCAGCGTGCGCTTACCGTCATCCACCACCGCGTAGGCCGCTTTGGTTTCGGCCATATTCGGTTCACGATCTTTATAAATCACGCCTTTGGAGTCGCAGACCACAATGTTGTGTTTCTGCATGCCCAGCGCCACTAGCAGGTTCATACAGGCAATCGCCGCCGCGCCTGCGCCAGACACCACCATGCGCACGTCGGAGATATTTTTCTCCACCACCCGCAGACCGTTAAGAATGGCGGCGGTACTGATGATTGCCGTGCCGTGCTGATCGTCGTGGAAGACCGGAATATTCATGCGCTCACGCAGCTTTTGCTCAATGTAGAAGCATTCCGGCGCTTTGATATCTTCGAGGTTGATACCGCCAAACGTCGGCTCAAGAGCCGCGACCACGTTGATAAATTTATCCGGATCGAGTTCATCAACTTCGATGTCAAACACGTCAATTCCGGCGAATTTCTTAAACAGAACGCCTTTCCCTTCCATCACCGGCTTGCCAGCCAGCGCGCCAATGTTGCCCAGCCCCAGCACCGCCGTACCGTTGGAAATAACCGCAACCAGATTACCGCGCGCGGTGTATTTGTAGGCGGCCAGCGGGTCTTTTTCAATTTCCAGACACGGAGCTGCAACACCGGGTGAATAGGCCAGCGCAAGGTCACGTTGAGTGGCAAGCGGTTTGGTCGGAGAAACCTGAATTTTGCCTGGTACTGGAAATTCGTGGAAATCGAGGGCGCTTTGTTTTAACTGGTCATCCATCTTGTTGTTCCTTTCACGTATCGATCAAAAAAGTGTCGCAGGTAACCCTTCTATTGAGCCGCACATTATCACCTCTGTCAGCGGCGCAAACTTTGAAGGTCGCCAAACTCTCACTACTCAAAGAAAGAATTTGTTATCAATTTATAACAGCCATGTTACCTGCTTAAGCCAGCAATACCATGCCTGTCTGCTATGCTTTTTGCTGACAACGCCTGCAAATTCTCCAAAAGTGTGAATTAACACACGCTCTAACGCTTTACTTTTCAAGGAGTATTTCCTATGACCCGTAAAGAGCTTGCCAATGCCATTCGTGCGCTGAGTATGGATGCCGTCCAAAAAGCCAACTCAGGCCATCCCGGCGCACCGATGGGAATGGCAGATATCGCCGAAGTGCTGTGGAACGATTTTCTCCGCCATAATCCGAGCGATCCTCACTGGTACGATCGCGATCGGTTTATTTTGTCCAACGGCCACGCCTCAATGCTGCTTTACAGCCTGCTGCATCTTTCCGGCTATGACCTGCCGCTGGAAGAATTAAAGAACTTCCGCCAGTTGCATTCAAAAACGCCCGGCCACCCTGAGCTTGGCTACACACCGGGCGTGGAAACCACCACCGGGCCGCTGGGCCAGGGTTTAGCCAACGCTGTCGGAATGGCGATTGCTGAACGCACGCTGGCGGCGCAGTTTAACCAGCCGGACCATGAGATTGTCGACCACTTCACCTGGGTTTTTATGGGCGACGGTTGTCTGATGGAGGGGATTTCCCACGAAGTCTGTTCGCTGGCGGGCACGCTGGGACTGGGCAAACTCATCGGCTTCTACGATCACAACGGCATCTCAATTGATGGCGAAACCAAAGGCTGGTTTACCGACGATACTGCGAAACGCTTCGAGGCCTACCACTGGCATGTGATACACGATATTGACGGTCACGATCCTGAGGCGGTGAAAAAAGCGATTCAGGAAGCGCAAAGCGTTACCGACAAGCCGTCGCTGATTATCTGCCGCACGGTGATTGGTTTTGGATCACCGAATAAAGCCGGGAAAGAGGAAGCGCACGGTGCGCCGTTAGGTGAAGAAGAAGTGGCCCTGGCCCGACAGAAACTGGGCTGGCATCATCCAGCTTTTGAGATCCCGAAAGAGATTTATCGGGCGTGGGACGCACGTGAGAAAGGCGAAAAAGCGCAACAGAGCTGGAATGAGAAATTCGCGGCGTATCGACAAGCGCATCCGGAACTGGCGGCAGAGTTTACCCGCCGGATGAGCGGAGAACTGCCGGAAGCATGGGAAGAAACGACCCGGAAATATATTACCGACCTGCAGGCCAACCCGGCCAAAATCGCCACCCGTAAGGCCTCGCAAAATACCCTGAACACCTACGGACCGATACTGCCCGAACTGCTTGGCGGCTCGGCGGATCTTGCGCCCAGCAACCTGACCATCTGGAAAGGCTCCACTTCTCTTAAAGAGGATCACGCAGGAAACTACATCCACTACGGCGTGCGTGAATTTGGCATGACCGCCATTGCCAACGGTATCGCGCACCACGGTGGCTTCGTACCGTACACCGCAACGTTCCTGATGTTTGTTGAATATGCCCGTAATGCCGCGCGCATGGCGGCGCTGATGAAAGCCCGACAAATTATGGTTTATACCCACGACTCAATTGGTCTGGGGGAAGACGGTCCCACGCATCAGGCCGTCGAACAGCTCGCCAGCCTGCGACTGACGCCGAATTTCAGCACCTGGCGACCGTGCGATCAGGTTGAGGCGGCAGTGGGTTGGAAGCTGGCAGTCGAGCGTCATAACGGCCCTACGGCGCTGATCCTCTCCAGGCAGAATCTGGCACAGGTTGAACGCACGCCTGAGCAGGTGCAGCAGATTGCCCGCGGCGGCTATGTGCTGAAGGATAGCGGCGGTAAGCCGGATGTCATCCTGATTGCCACAGGTTCAGAAATGGAAATTACATTGCTGGCGGCGGAAAAACTGACCGGTGAAGGCCGTAACGTACGGGTAGTTTCTCTGCCCTCAACTGATATCTTCGACGCCCAGGATGAGGCGTACCGGGAGTCGGTCCTGCCGGCAAACGTCAGCGCACGCGTGGCGATAGAAGCGGGTATTGCCGACTATTGGTACAAATATGTCGGCCTGAAAGGGGCTATTGTCGGCATGACCGGTTATGGGGAATCTGCCCCGGCAGACAAGCTGTTCCCGTTCTTCGGCTTTACGGTGGAGAACATCGTCGACAAAGCGCATAAGGTGCTGAACACCTGATGGCGACGCTCACGCGTCTTATCAGGCCTACGACATCTATCACCATCAGGCCGTATAAGGCGCAGTCGCATCCGGCATTAAATTAACGCGTAATCCACAGCGTGGGCCAGGCATCTGGTCCATGCCAGTTATCACAGCTTGGCTCTTGTGCGTAACGCACCAAACGAAAGCGCTGGCCGTCAAACCGCCAGCGAGTCTGGATCCCGCAGTCCGATAAACCTCGCCCTTTGGCGAGAGTGACCAATTCGCGAGATTTCTCGTCAAACGTAGCGTTGGTCAGCTCCATGTCGGTACTGTCAGCATCGGTTTTAAATGGCAGGCTCAGACGTACAGCGCGAGAGGTAAACGGTGTGGTACGAGAAACGGTCCATGCCAGATCGATCGTGTTGTATGCCCCTGCTTCGCAGCCGATCATCAGCAGAGCTTTGTCGTCCGTTAAGGCGAAAACCCGCATCTCACGACGCATGGGATCGAGTGAACAGCGGATGCCATTGATCCGCCAGTTGCCATAATCCAACAGCTCATTACGCTCCTGTTGAGTGAGTGGCGTTGGCGTAGAATTAACCACCGCCACACCTTTCAGAGCGGGAGCTGGCGGAACGCTGAGCGGCGGCTCGTCACCTTTCTCAATCCAGGCGGTTTCGCTACCGACACGCTTTTGTTGCGCATCAATAAACAACAATGCTGCTTTCAGCCCAGACAGAGAAAGCGTTTGCGTACCTTTTTGCAGGGTAATGGCTTTCGCATCCTGCACGGCTTGTAAAAATGTAGCGATGGTAGCCGGATCATCCGTCATCAAATGCCAGGGCGTAAGACGCCAGTGTTCACCGGCCAGTGGGAGTGGCGCGCCGTCCAGCAGCAAGCGCGGCGCAATATCTGCCTCTTTGACATCAGGAGAATCCATACCGCCAAGTTCAATACGCAACACGGCATCGGTATGTGCCCCGGCGCTGCGGCTCAGGGTCATCACCAGACCGTGATGATCTCCCGTATTTCGCGCAACGCAGAAGTTTTGGTTATTGCACGTCACCTGCCAGTCAGCAAACGCCTGTTGCGCAGGCGCCGCCCACAGCAAATGGGCCGGTAGCAGGCCGAGCAGGAACACGAAAATAATGCGATAGCGCATGGACGGTACAACTCCGAAATCAAAACACACAGCCCAGGCGGTATCTTCCTTGCGCGACTAATGAGGCTCAATAAGAATCGTCGGATTGGCCTGTATCTTTGTAAAGAAATATAAGCCCTGATCGCTAATCCATAAGATGCGACGATTGCAGGTAGTTCAGTAGCAGCACCGTTTTCCCGTCGCGAATCTCGCCCGTTTTGATCATCGACAGTGCCTGTTCAAAAGGTAATTCCAGTACTTCAATATCCTCATCTTCAATACCGCCACCCGCATTTGCGCGCTGATTGTCACTGTATTGCGCGATAAAAAAGTGGATTATCTCCGTCACGCCACCCGGCGACATATATAACTCAAAAAGTTTCCGTGCTTCGCCCACTTCATAGCCAGTCTCTTCAATGGCTTCTTTACGAATGCAAACTTCCGGCTCATCGTTGTCCAGCAACCCGGCGCAGGCTTCAATCAATTGTCCACTTTCATTGCCGTTAACCCAGGTCGCAATACGAAACTGACGGGTCAGCACGACGGTTTTTTTCTCCGGGTTATACAGCAAAACTGTGGCGCCGTTACCGCGATCGTAAACCTCTCGTTTGTGGCGAATGACCTCGCCATTGCTGCGGGTCAGGTCATAGGTGATATTGCGCAGGATGAAGTAGTTATCGGACAGGACTTTATCTTTGATGAGGGTGATTTTTTGCGACATACCGACTCCACGGTGAGAAGTGAGAAATAATACTACGCCGTGAAACCGGGTTTGTCCTGGAACTATGAATGCCTGATAAGCAAAGCGCCATCAGGCATTCATCCGGCACATTGCCGGATGGCAACGCTAACGCGTTTTATCCGGCCTGGACGCTGATTAGTGAGATTTGACTGATTTTACACCCAGCCAATCAATGATGCCTTGTGCGGCATGCCGCCCTTCCGCCATCGCTGTAACAACCAGATCCGCACCGCGAACCGCATCACCACCGGCAAAGATTTTCGGGTTGCTGGTTTGATAACGGTATGCGCTTTCAACATCGGCGGCAATACGTCCCCAGTTATCGACCTTCACACCCTGACTCTCGAGCCACGGCATGCCATGCGGGTGAAAACCAAACGCCATGATCACCGCATCTGCTGGCATGACAAACTCACTCCCGGCGATGGGAACCGGGCGACGACGCCCCTGCGCATCAGGCTCACCAAGCTGGGTTCGTAAGAAACGCACGCCGCTGACGCGGCCGTCGGCATTCAGCACCAGCTCCACCGGCTGGACGTTAAACTCGAAATTGGCCCCCTCTTCACGCGCGTTCTTCACCTCTTTTTTCGAACCTGGCATGTTGGCTTCATCACGACGATAGGCGCAGGTCACCTGGCTTGCACCGTGACGCAGCGCGGTACGTACACAATCCATCGCCGTATCACCGCCGCCCAGCACGACCACGTTCAGCCCTGCGGTGTCGATAAACGGCTCTTCAGGCAACTCGTCCAGCCCCATCACCTGCTTGGTATTGGCAATCAGGAACGGCAGCGCGTCATACACGCCAGGCGCGTCTTCATTCGGCAGATCTGCCTTCATCGAGCGATAAGTCCCGACGCCCACAAACACGGCATCGTAGTCCTCGAGTAACGCGGCCAGCGCCACGTCCTTGCCGACCTCACAGTTCAGCTCGAAATGAATACCCATGGCGCTGAAGATTTCACGGCGACGCGTCAGCAGCGATTTGTCCAGTTTGAAGGCCGGAATGCCGAACGTCAGCAAACCGCCGATTTCGGGGTGGCGATCGTACACGGTAGCGCTGATACCGCTACGCGCCAGCACATCCGCGCAGGCCAGGCCCGCCGGACCTGCGCCGATGATGGCAACGCGTTTATCGACTTTCTGCACATGGCTTAAGTCGGGTCGCCATCCTTTGCTCAGCGCCCGATCGGAGATGTAACGCTCAATATTACCGATAGTCACCGCGCCATGCTCGTTACGCACGGTACAGGCTCCTTCGCAGAGTCGGTCCTGCGGGCACACGCGCCCGGTCACTTCGGGTAAGCAGTTGGTCTGGTGAGAAAGCTCAACCGCCGCATCGATATTCCCGGCTTTTACCAGTTCAATCCACTGCGGGATGTGGTTATGCAGCGGGCAGGTCCATTCGCAAATACTGTGGTCGCCGCATTTCAGGCAGCGGGACGCTTCCCGTTCAGCCTGCACTGTGCGAAACGGCAGATAGATCTCTTCAAAACTGGTTTTACGCGCCTCAATCGGCAGTTTATCCGGCTCGCCACGCGCAGGCGTCGCCTGCATTTGCTCACGTTTGGTGATGATATGTGGAACAAAATCGGTAGCGCTGGTATGCCATGGCTGGCTTTCCAGACTGGCGGTACGCAACCTGCGCGCTTTTGACAGACCGGTAAGCGAATTCTCCGTCACCAGTTGCAACGCCTGCGCCGGACAGTTCTCCACGCAAGCCGGGCCCTCTTCACGCCCATGACACAGGTCGCATTTGTGCGCCGTTGCTTTTACCTTTCCTTTAGCGACCGGAGTGAGTACGATCTGCATCGTACCAAAAGGACAGGCCACGACGCACGATTTGCAGCCAATACACTTTTGCGCATTTACCTGAACGCTGTCGTACTCATGACTAATGGCCCCATTCGGGCAACTTCTGGCGCAGGGGGCATCTTCACAGTGGTGGCAGGTGACTGCACTGCGTTGTTGCTGATGCTTGATGACAGTAATTCGGGGCTGAAAATGCCGTTGGCTCAGGACATGCTGCTCGCCGTTGTGGGCCATGACACAGGCGACCTCACAGGCGTGGCATCCCAGGCACTGTTGGCTATTGACCATAATAAAACGATTCATGGCTTCCTTCTTTTTTGGTTGCGAAAACCTTATTCTTTATATGACTGTTGTTATTAACCGACCCTGAAGAGGGCGGCAATGTTCATTTGCCCAGGAAGCACAACTATTTATCCAGAACCTGTGGCAGATCAATTTATTTCATCGAATATGAAATTGTGTTTCATTTAACAATCAGTTTCATGATTACTTTTTTAACATTTATCAAATACGCTGAATCGTTCAGGTTGAGTCGGAGCGTGGCGTGAATTGTGTGAGGGTGCGCAAGTGACGGTAAAGCGTCCGGTCTCAGCCAGCCTGGCTAAGGCTTTTTTCTATATAGTGTTGCTGTCGATTCTCTCAACGGGTATTGCACTGCTTACGCTGACCAGCAGCTTGCGGGATGCTGAGGCCATCAACGTTGCGGGCTCATTGCGCATGCAAAGCTACCGTTTGGGTTACGATCTGCAAAGCCAAAGCCCACAGCTCAACGCTCATCGCCAGCTTTTCCAGCAGGCGTTAAACTCACCCGCATTGCAAAATCTGAACGCATGGTATGTCCCGCAAGCGGTAAAAAGCCGCTATGGCCGTCTGCATGCCAACTGGCTGGAAATGAACGCCCGTCTGATCGATGGCGATTTAAAATGGTACCAGGCCAATATCAATAGTTATGTCGATCAAATCGATCTCTTCGTGCTGGCACTTCAGCATTATGCCGAACGCAAGGTGATGTTGGTTTTTGGCATATCGCTGGCGGGGGGGATCGGCATCTTCACCCTCGTCTTCTTTACGCTACGGCGTATTCGCCAGCAGGTGGTGCGTCCGCTGAATAAGCTGGTGATGGCCAGCCAGCATATTGAACACGGTAGGTTTGATATCTCACCGCTGGATACACAACTCCCCAACGAACTGGGATTACTGGCAAAAACGTTTAGCCAGATGTCGAGTGAGTTGCATAAGCTGTACCGTTCACTGGAAGCCTCCGTCGCCGAGAAAACCCACGATCTCCACGAAGCCAATCGCCGCCTGGAAGTGTTATATCAATGTTCCCAGGCACTGAATACCAGCCAGATTGACGTGTACTGCTTCCGCCATATTTTACAGATTGTCCGCGAACATGACGCCGCGTATTTCCTGGAGCTCACCGTCGGTGATAACTGGCGAATCAGCGAAGGAACGGCAAGCCCTGAACTGCCAATGCAGATCCTGCCCGTCACGATGCAAGATACAGTTTACGGTGAACTGCACTGGCAAAGCCCGAATGTGAATGCTTCCACACCACTGCTCAACAGCGTATCAACTATGCTCGGGCGCGGGCTGTACTTCAACCAGGCGCAAAAGCATTTTCAGCAACTGCTGCTAATGGAAGAGCGAGCAACTATCGCCCGCGAGCTGCACGACTCGCTGGCGCAGGTGCTCTCTTATTTACGTATTCAGCTTACGCTACTGAAACGCGCTATTCCGCAGGATAACGTTCCGGCGCAAAGCATCATGGCGGACTTCTCCCAGGCGCTGAATGATGCTTATCGCCAATTGCGCGAACTGCTTACCACCTTCCGCCTGACCTTACAGCAGGCCGATTTGCCTTCTGCCCTGCATGAAATGCTGGAAACGTTGCAAAATCAAACATCGGCTAAACTGACTCTCGATTGTCGACTGCCAACACTGGCACTGGACGCGCAAATGCAGGTGCATCTGTTACAAATCGTCCGTGAAGCGGTGCTGAATGCCATTAAGCATGCCAATGCCAGCGAAATTGCTGTCAGCTGTGTTACCGCGCCGGATGGTAATCATACCGTTTATATCCGTGATAACGGTGTCGGTATCGGTGAGCCTCATGAGCCTACGGGGCACTACGGTCTGAATATCATGCGTGAGCGTGCAGAGAGACTCAGCGGTACGCTGACCTTCTCGCAACCTTCCGGCGGGGGAACGCTGGTGAGTATCAGTTTCCGTTCAGCTGAATCAGACAGTGAGCTAACGTAAAGAACCGCAAAGCGCCGTCGGGTCTGGATCCAGGCCTGACGGCGTTGGCACGAAAGGTATGCTGTAAACGGGCATGATAATTTACATTATCTTCTTTTTTTCTCCACGTTTGACCCGTACCTTGCCGCTAAAGTGAAGCAAGCCATACCCATAACGATACGCAGAAACACGAGGTCCTCTTTTAATGGCGAATTTTTTCATCGATCGCCCCATTTTTGCCTGGGTGTTAGCTATCCTGTTGTGCCTGACAGGAGCCCTGGCTATTTTTTCGCTGCCCGTTGAGCAATATCCCGACCTGGCACCGCCAAACGTGCGGGTCACCGCCAACTATCCTGGCGCATCGGCTCAGACTCTGGAAAACACCGTCACCCAGGTGATCGAGCAGAACATGACCGGTCTCGATAACCTGATGTACATGTCGTCGCAGAGCAGCGGGACAGGCCAGGCTACGGTGACGCTTAGCTTCGTTGCCGGAACCGATCCTGACGAGGCCGTCCAGCAGGTGCAAAACCAGCTGCAATCGGCAATGCGTAAGCTGCCGCAGGCGGTACAGGATCAGGGGGTCACGGTGCGTAAGACCGGGGACACCAATATTCTGACAATCGCCTTTGTTTCCACCGATGGCTCAATGGATAAGCAGGACATCGCCGACTACGTGGCGAGTAATATTCAGGACCCGCTTAGCCGTATTAACGGTGTAGGGGATATTGATGCTTACGGTTCACAGTACTCGATGCGTATCTGGCTCGACCCGGCCAAACTTAACAGCTTTCAGATGACCGCCAAAGATGTGACTGACGCTATTGAATCACAGAATGCGCAAATTGCGGTTGGGCAGCTTGGCGGTACGCCTTCGGTGGACAAACAGGCGCTAAATGCGACGATCAACGCCCAGTCCCTGCTGCAAACGCCGGATGAATTCCGTGCAATTACGCTTCGCGTTAACCAGGACGGGTCTGAAGTTAAACTGGGCGACGTCGCCACGGTTGAAATGGGTGCTGAAAAGTACGACTACCTTAGCCGGTTTAATGGCAACCCGGCTTCCGGTCTGGGGGTGAAACTGGCCTCCGGCGCCAATGAAATGGCAACGGCAGAGCTGGTGCTTAACCGCCTTGACGAACTGTCACAGTATTTCCCGCACGGGCTGGAATACAAGGTCGCGTATGAAACCACCTCCTTTGTTAAAGCCTCAATTATCGACGTGGTGAAAACGCTGCTGGAAGCCATCGCGCTGGTATTCCTCGTGATGTATCTGTTTCTGCAAAACTTCCGCGCCACGCTTATCCCGACCATCGCCGTTCCCGTCGTCCTGATGGGCACCTTCTCCGTGCTTTATGGTTTTGGCTACAGCGTCAACACCTTAACAATGTTTGCAATGGTGCTGGCAATTGGCCTGCTGGTCGATGATGCCATCGTGGTGGTGGAAAACGTCGAGCGTATTATGAGTGAGGAAGGCCTCTCACCGCGTGAAGCGACGCGAAAATCGATGGGGCAAATCCAGGGAGCGCTGGTCGGTATCGCCATGGTGCTGTCGGCGGTGTTTATCCCGATGGCCTTCTTCGGTGGCACGACAGGGGCTATTTACCGCCAGTTCTCAATTACCATCGTCTCCGCGATGGTGTTGTCCGTTCTGGTGGCGATGATCCTCACCCCCGCCCTGTGCGCCACCTTGCTCAAACCCCTGCATAAGGGTGAACATCACGGACAAACGGGTTTCTTCGGCTGGTTTAACCGGATGTTTAATCGCAACGCCGAGCGCTACGAAAAAGGCGTCGCCAAAATTTTGCACCGTAGTCTGCGCTGGATCCTGATCTACGGCCTGCTGCTCGGCGGTATGGTGTTCCTGTTCCTGCGCCTGCCCACCTCCTTCCTGCCGCTGGAAGATCGCGGCATGTTTACCACCTCGGTACAGTTGCCCAGCGGCTCCACGCAGCAGCAAACGTTGAAGGTGGTGCAGGAAGTGGAGAAGTATTACTTCACCCATGAGAAAGACAACATTATGTCGGTCTTTTCCACGGTCGGTTCCGGCCCGGGCGGGAACGGTCAAAACGTAGCGCGTATGTTTGTCCGCTTAAAAGACTGGGATGAGCGCGACACTACCACCGGAACCTCTTTCGCTATCATCGAACGTGCGACTAAAGCCTTTAATAAGATTAAAGAGGCCCGCGTCTTCGCCAGCAGTCCTCCGGCGATTAGCGGCCTCGGAAGCTCTGCCGGTTTCGATATGGAACTGCAGGATCACGCTGGTGCCGGTCATGACGCGTTAATGGCCGCGCGCGACAAGCTGATTGAGCTGGCCGGGAAGGACGCATCCCTGACCCGCGTTCGTCATAACGGTCTGGACGACAGTCCGCAGTTGCAAATTGATATCGATCAGCGCAAAGCCCAGGCGCTGGGTGTTTCCATTGACGATATCAACGACACATTGCAAACGGCCTGGGGCTCCAGTTACGTTAATGACTTTATGGACCGGGGTCGCGTGAAGAAGGTCTACGTGCAGGCGGCGGCAAAATATCGCATGCTCCCTGACGATATCAACCTGTGGTACGTCCGCAACAATAGCGGCGGCATGGTGCCTTTTTCTGCCTTTGCCACGTCGCGTTGGGAGACCGGTTCACCGCGTCTGGAACGCTATAACGGCTACTCCGCCGTCGAGATCGTCGGTGAAGCCGCGTCCGGCGTCAGCACTGGTACTGCGATGGACATCATGGAATCGCTGGTCCATCAGTTGCCGACCGGATTCGGCCTCGAATGGACAGCGATGTCTTATCAGGAACGGTTATCGGGATCTCAGGCTCCTGCCCTGTACGCTATTTCACTGTTGGTCGTGTTCCTGTGTCTGGCTGCGCTATACGAGAGCTGGTCGGTTCCCTTCTCCGTTATGCTGGTCGTACCGTTGGGTGTCATTGGCGCGCTGTTGGCGACCTGGATGCGTGGTCTGGAAAACGATGTGTACTTCCAGGTCGGGTTACTCACCGTTATCGGGCTTTCGGCAAAGAACGCGATATTGATTGTTGAATTCGCCAATGAGATGAACGAAAAAGGACACGATCTGCTCGATGCCACACTGCATGCCTGTCGCCAGCGCTTGCGTCCGATTCTGATGACGTCGCTGGCGTTTATCTTCGGGGTACTGCCGATGACAATCAGCAGTGGTGCTGGCTCCGGCGGCCAGCATGCGGTGGGGACTGGCGTTATGGGCGGGATGATTTCAGCCACTATCCTGGCGATTTACTTCGTGCCCCTGTTCTTTGTGCTGGTACGCAGACGCTTCCCGTTGAAACCACGCCCGGAATAACCGGGCACAAAAAAGGCGACTTACGTTGAGTCGCCTTTTTTTATCCTTTGCAGGATATGAATTTCTTCCAGAAAATTATTTACGAAGCATCACTTCGATAAAGTCTTTCCAGTTCCCCAGTTCACGTTCAATCATAACAACCTCTCTTATTATTATGAGCATTCTACAAAATCATCATCATCAAAAAAAGAACATTTAACCGATGGTTGTGATTACATCCTCCCGTGTTCGGGGTTTATGTAATCATGCGCCATACCCATAAATTTTATGTGACTTACTGCAATATTTTGAAATATTCATACACTATCTACTACTTTGCTAATTCTGATTGAAAAACAGGCTGATGCAAACAGGTCAATTCTGAAATACCGATCGACGTGAGATTTTGGAACTTTCAGGAATCATTATTCACCGTTGTTCAACAATGTTATATTTTTCTATAACGAATGAATGACAATATGTATTATCAGAAACACGAGAATACAAGAATAAGTATTCAAAATACGTCAATAAGGATTCACATGATCACCCTCTACGGCATTAAGAATTGCGATACAATTAAAAAGGCCCGACGCTGTCTGGAAGAAAATGGGGTCGACTACCGCTTTCATGATTATCGCGTCGATGGTCTGGACAACACGCTGTTACAGTCCTTTATCAACGAGTTAGGCTGGGAGGCGCTGCTCAATACGCGGGGAACCACCTGGCGTAAACTGGATGAAGCAACGCGTAATCAAATCACTAATGCCACTGCTGCCGCCTCATTGATGATTGAAATGCCTGCAATTATCAAACGCCCATTGCTCTGCGCGCCGGGTAAGCCTATGCTGCTTGGTTTCAGCGAATCCAGTTATACGCAGTTTTTTAATGAGGTGTAATCTATGTCGTGCCCGGTTATTGAGCTGACACAGCAGCTTATTCGCCGTCCATCTCTGAGCCCGGATGATGCCGGGTGCCAGGCGTTAATGATTGAACGCCTGCGTGCGGTAGGTTTTACCGTTGAGCGAATGGATTTTGGTGACACACAGAATTTTTGGGCATGGCGCGGAAAAGGTGAGACCCTGGCATTTGCCGGTCACACCGACGTAGTGCCCGCAGGCGATGTTGATCGGTGGATCAATCCGCCGTTTGAACCGACCATTCGCGACGGCATGCTGTTCGGACGCGGTGCGGCCGATATGAAAGGTTCGCTGGCGGCAATGGTCGTGGCCGCAGAGCGTTTTGTCGCACAGCATCCAGACCATCAGGGTCGTCTGGCGTTTTTGATAACCTCTGACGAAGAAGCCAGCGCTAAAAACGGCACCGTGAAGGTGGTTGAAACGCTGATGGCGCGTAATGAGCGGCTGGATTATTGCCTGGTCGGTGAGCCGTCCAGCACCGAAATCGTCGGTGACGTGGTGAAAAATGGACGTCGTGGTTCACTGACCTGCAACCTGACCATTCATGGCGTGCAGGGCCACGTAGCCTACCCACATCTGGCCGATAACCCGGTGCACCGGGCTGCGCCAATGCTCAATGAGCTGGTGGCGATTGAGTGGGATCAAGGCAATGAGTTCTTCCCGGCAACCAGCATGCAGATTGCCAATATTCAGGCGGGCACGGGCAGCAACAACGTCATCCCTGCCGAACTGTTTATTCAGTTCAACTTCCGTTTCAGCACCGAATTAAACGACGAAATGATTAAGTCGCGGGTATTGGAACTGTTGGACAAGCACCAACTGCGTTACACAGTAGACTGGTGGCTTTCCGGTCAACCGTTCCTGACCGAACGCGGTAAACTGGTGGATGCAGTGGTGAACGCCATTGAGCACTATAATGAGATTAAACCGCAGTTACTGACGACAGGCGGGACATCCGACGGGCGCTTTATTGCCCGCATGGGGGCACAGGTGGTGGAACTTGGGCCGGTCAATGCCACCATTCATAAAATAAATGAATGCGTCAATGCCGCCGACCTGCAGCTGCTTGCCCGTATGTATCAACGTATCATGGAACAACTCGTCGCCTGATGAGTGTTCCTGCAAGAGGAAATGAGCATGGACTGGCTGGCAAAATATTGGTGGATTTTAGTGCTGGTGTTTCTGGTGGGGGTACTGCTGAATGTGATCAAAGATCTTAAGCGTGTCGACCACAAGAAGTTTCTCGCCAATAAGCCGGAACTTCCCCCGCATCGTGATTTTAACGATAAATGGGACGATGACGACGATTGGCCGAATAAGGATCAGCCGAAGAAATAATTTGTAGGCCGGATAACACATATCACGTTGCTATCCGGCACTATCACTGACTGTCATGCCGGATGGCGGCTTCGCCTTATCCGGCCTACACGTTATATCATTTCAATCACATCATCATCGTGAGGCTTACCACCGCTCAGCGCTTCATCAAAGTAGTGCTTCGGTACGGTAAAGCGCAGATGATCAAGCGCGAACTGCATGCTGTGTTCATCAATGGCGTGCCCCAGATTTTCGACGATATCCAGAGTCACATCCCCACCTGCACGAATTAACGCTTCCTGCGCAGCAACCGCATGAGATAACTCAATCACCCGATCTTCACCGCCGTGAATCAAATGCACTGTGGTAGCGGTGGTAGCGGCTTCCGGCAAGGTGGCGTAACGACCATTAAAGGCAATGACCCGCGATGCCAGCCCTGGCTCGGCTTTGATGCTCTCAAGCGACATAATCGCCCCTTGCGAAAAGCCAATCAGCGCGGTGGCCTGAGGTGACACACCACTCTGTTTCTGCCAATAGCGAACGGTTTCGATAAACACCGGCATGATGGCATCAATACGCGCCTGACGGTTCTCTTCTGTTACACCCTGAACAGAAAACCATTGACGCCCACCAGCAGCGCTATAAGGCTCAGCGCCACCAATACTGACAATCAGCGCGTCCGGAAACAGTGGTGCAAACCAGGAACCAATTTCGCCCATGGCAACCGGGTTATCGCCGACGCCATGAAACAGCAACAGTAGCTGTTGAGCGGGTTTATCGGGACTTTGAACAACAAAATGGTCATGTTTCATGGCGATCTCCTTAACTGATGAGAATTATTCTACGCCGCTTAACCGCAATGACCATGCCAGGAAATTGAAGAAGTTAGTGAAAAAATTGCCATTGCATAATGCGATTACGTAACCGTTGCTGACGTTCGGTATCCAACTGCGCTAACGCCTGTGCCGCCTCCTCACGCTGAACCAGCAGCAATGCTTTGCGCCCCGAGACCTTCAGCCGCTTGCACAGTTCTGCGTCACTGCATTTTTCCTGTAAACGCCCACGCAGCGCCGGGAGAGGCTGTTCACAGTGCTGGAGAAGACGGCTTAAGCAACCGAGTGAGGTGAGTAACGGCCGATGCGCGAAGGCAAACCCTGCCAGCTCATCCCAGTCATCATCATTAAGCGTAGACTCTTTCAGTGGGACGACCGGGATACACTCATCATTCCATTGTGCGAGGATCGCCACATCGCGACGCAATCGCTGATGCTCCCGCTCAGCCAGACGCTGCCCGGCATCACTGATGGGAAGCAACGCCATTGCCGTATAGCACCCGCTGCTGGCTTCACGATGATTCCCCATTCGCACCATGACAAAACCGCATCGCTGCCAAAAACGCCACAATTCGGCCGTATAACCAAAACTGACGGAAAGATAGTCACACTGCGAGGAATACTGATGGGCCTGCATAATCAGCTGTTGCCCGATACCTTCCCGCTGGCGAGCGGGATGAACCGCAATTCGACTAACTCGTCTCCCGACGAGCGTCGCCGCCAACGGGTCACCACCATGCGCCGCCAGTGACTGCGCAACCAGATTGCCTCTTGGCCGGCGATATCCTGCCCAAACGGCCTGGCTTAATTCTGCGGATAATCCCCCTTCATCGACCAACCAGACGGCTCCCGCGACCGAGCCAGCAGCCGAAGCATGCAGAAAATGCTGACCTGGTGCATCCATCATGCGTCGCAGGTCCAGCGGTGAGGTACGGTAATGCGCCCCGGAAAGCAGTTGGTAGACCGCCAGAGGCAGATGCGGATTGTGATGCCAGGCGGTCGACTCAAAGGCAGAGAAGCGGATATTGCCCTGAGGGGGATGCGAAAAGGTTTCGTCGTCGAACACCAGTGCCTCACTGACGATTTTTTCCAGCGGGCACCCCAGAGCCCAACGCGCTGGCTGCTGCAACTCATAGCGTCGCAGATTCGGAAAGCGGGCGCAGAATTTTAGCAAAAAACCTCTGCCGGTCCCCTCGTAGCCCTGTACGGTGGTGGTTAACAGCGTGCGGGGAAAACGCGCCACCAGTTGGTGTAGCAGCGGCGCGGGGATCGCGGCGGCTTCATCCACGATCAGCCAGTCTGCAGTTGCAGTACTGCTTAACAGCGCGTCCGGCGCCATAAAACAGTAGCGTTCCCCAGCAAATTGCGCCAGTACATCCGTTGCCGCTTTCGCCGGAGCGGTAACAATAGCCGTCCCCGTCATGCGCGAAATCAACTGTCCTGCCAGCGCAGATTTACCCCGGCCACGCGCGGCGGTCACCGCAACCACACCCGGAGGCATATCCAGCAAATGATGTAAAATCTTCGCCTGTTCCGGCAGGGGATCGCCGTTTGCCGCCTGCCAGTCTGCCCGTACAGGAAAGTGCGGATAGGATTTCGCCTGATGCTGTTGCCAGTGCAACGTTTCCCCTTCACGAGTCACGGCTCGCCTGAAGTGTTCAACAAAGTGCGGTGTTGGGATAGGTTCGGCGCAGTCGCTCCAGCGCAGGGAATCCATGTCCGGAGACGTTTGCCAGGCCTGCCAGGGTAGGGTCAGCAACACCAGCCAACTCCCGGCGCGGAGCGTGCCGCTGAGTGCGGCAAACGCCGCCGCGTCAAATCCCTGTCCGGCGTCGAAAACCGCATGACGAAACTCGCGCCCCAGTAACGTTTGCAGCGCCTGTGGTGTGCAACCTGGCTCTGCGGGGGCTGTTGCCCCTACCCACAGCCAGTCGCCGGGCAATGTTTTGCGTAGCGCTAACGCTTGCGCCTGGCACCAGTTTTCTTCGCCGCTGATGACCAGCAGACGACGAATTCCTTCTCTGGCCATGCGTTCAGTGAGCGCACTCAGTGCTGCATTGTCAGACATCCCTGCCTCAATATCTTAAATGCCTTTGCCAAAGGTATTACATTGTCCCGGATCGCCACTGTCAAAGCCGCGTTTAAACCAGGTGTAACGTTGCTGCGAGGTGCCGTGAGTAAAACTATCGGGCACAACGCGCCCTTGCCCCTGCTGTTGCAAACGATCATCACCAATGGCCTGAGCGGCGTTTAGCGCCTCTTCCAGATCGCCAGATTCAAGTACACCCTGCTGCTGCATACTGTGACCCCAGACACCGGCAAAGCAATCTGCCTGCAGCTCCATACGAACGGAAAGGCGATTCACTTCGGCCTGAGAGGCATTTTGCTGCATCTGACGAACTTTCGGTTCAATGCCCAGTAGTTTTTGCACATGGTGGCCCACTTCGTGCGCAATGACATAGCCCTGAGCAAAATCGCCATCAGCGCCCAGCTTGTTTTTCATGTCATCATAGAATGAGAGGTCGATATACACCGTACCATCCGCCGGGCAATAAAACGGCCCCATCACGGACTGGCCCGCACCGCAGCCGGTACGCGTCGCGCCACGATACATCACCAGCTTCGGCTGTTGGTAGGTCCGGCCCATTTTTTCAAACTGCTGCCCCCAGGTATCTTCGGTCGTTGCCAGTATCACCGAGGTGAATTTTGCCGCTTCATCATCATTTGGGCTAATGGAGTGTGATGATTGCTGTTGGGATACAGGTTGGCCGGTCATTAATCCGGTAAGATCCACGCCATAATAGCCCGCGACAAGCACCACAATCAGCAGGATGATGCCGCCTTTACCACTGGGCAAACGAAAACCCGGTCCGCCCATAGAAGGGCCGCCGCCGGCGCTGTTTCGTCTGTCTTCCACATTGTCACTTTCACGACGCCCTTGCCAGCGCATAATCACCTCAACTTTTTATTCATTATGATGATGATCGTAGGCGGTTCGGAACAGGATTACCATAAGAAACAGTAATCAAAATCGGCGGGATTGATGAGCCGGAGAGCGATCGCCGGCTCAGGGGGGCGTTAGTCTAACTTCACACCCAGACGATGCGCGACAGCTTCATAGGCTTCGATCAGGCCGCCCAGACTCTGGCGGAAGCGATCTTTGTCCATTTTATCCAGCGTTTCTTTGTCCCACAGACGGCTACCGTCCGGTGAGAATTCGTCGCCCAGCACGACTTCACCTTTGTACAAGCCAAACTCAAGTTTGAAGTCGACCAGAATCAGACCAGCATCATCAAACATCTTTTTCAGCACGTCGTTGGCTTTGTAAGTCAGCTCTTTCATACGTGCCAGATTCTCTTTGCTCACCCAACCAAAAGTTTCGCAATAGGAATCGTTAATCATTGGATCGTGCATAGCATCGTTTTTCAGGAACAGATCAAACAACGGCGGATTCAGTTCAATACCTTCCTCAACGCCTAAACGCTTAACCAGTGAGCCTGCCGCGCGGTTACGTACCACACATTCAACCGGTACCATCTCCAGTTTTTTCACCAGACATTCAGTATCGGATAGCAGTCGCTCCATCTGGGTAGGAATGCCTGCTTCTTGCAGTTTGGTCATAATGAAATGGTTGAATTTGTTATTCACCATACCTTTACGGTCAAACTGTTCAATGCGCGCGCCATCCCCTGCTGACGTATCATTGCGGAATTCGAGCACCAACAGGTCCGGGTTTTCCGTGCTGTATACGGTCTTCGCTTTACCACGATACAACTCAGCTTGCTTTTGCATCTTTATTACTCCTGGGTGTGAATTAACGATAAATATTGCGTTTTTCTGCCGACGCACACGTTTGCGTATCATATCAGAAAAAAAGGGCTGGAGTTATCCAGCCCTTTATTTTTACTTACTAAACGCTGCCTGGAAGACGGCGACCAGCGCGTCGTTCTGGCTTTGCGTCAGGGTATGCCCCTTAGGATCGATAAACTGCAAACTACTGCGGTTGTCTAAATCACCGACCTGCAGTTTGTAGTCGCCGGATACCAGACCCGGATCGCTCGCGCCCAGCTCCTGCCAGTTACTGTCTGACAGTGGTTTGTAAGTCACAGCGATGCTGCCCTGAGAACGGGTGCTGTCGGTCACTTTCATGCCCACTTTTTCCAGCGCTGCCGGCAGACGCTGCCATACCACGTTGAACGGTCCACGTACCACCAGCATCGGTAAACCGGTGTCATCTGCAGCACTCTGAACGTCCATAGTCGCGGCAGAACGGTTCTGCGCGGCATTCGCGGCGTCGGTGGCGTTCTTATCCAGACCAGCAGAGATAACGTTCATCATCTCAGCGCTGTAACGCTGCATTGATGCCGCATCGGCTACCGGTTTACCTGCCTGCTCGAGGTTAATCAGTTTCACCGTCACCGCTTGCTGATAGCCCTGCGGTTTAACCGAGATTTGATAACGCCCACGGTACTGTTCGTCTTCATCCAGACGGTTCCAGTCAACCCAATCGGTAGTCAGCGTCTGGCTGGCATCATCACGTTTGGCGATGGTGTAGTTTTTAGACTGAACAACGCTCACGACCTGCGGCCACAGCGTGTTGCCACGACCATTTTCCACCAGCAATGTCGCTGTATCGCCCGCGATCTGAGTACGGGCGCCAGTAACTAATGCTAACGGCTGAGCCGGTGGGCGAATATCCAGCGCTTTACCCACGGCACCGCTGCCGTTGGTTACCGGGATGTTATAGTCGCCGGTCATAACCGGCAGAATCATCCCAGCTGGCGCGTGAAGCTCAGCAAGCGGTGCGGCCTCCAGATAGGATTCATCACCGCTCACCTGGCGCTTATAGCGCGAGTCAGAACTACAGGCCGCGAGCAACATAACAAGCGAAACACCCGCAACCTTGGCCAGGCGCGACTTTTGTACTGAGTAAGCCATCAAATCTCCCTAAACTTTACAGCAAACCGGCATGCTTAAGCGCCGCTTTGACGATATCACGAGCATTGTCCGTGATTGGCGTCATCGGCAAACGTAGCGTATCGGTCGCCACAAGTCCCAACTCCTTACATGCCCATTTCACTGGGATAGGATTGGGTTCGACAAATAGTTTGTTGTGTAACGGCATCAGACGTTGGTTGATCACCCGCGCCTCGGCAAAATGCCCTTCTGCCGCCAGTTTGCACATTTCGGCCATATCGCGTGCCGCAACGTTAGCCGTTACGGAAATCACGCCATGACCACCAAGCTGCATGAAGTCCAGTCCGGTCGCATCATCACCGCTAAGCAGAATAAAATCGTCTGAAACCAGCTCTTTGATCTGGTGAACACGACTTAAGTTCCCTGTGGCCTCTTTGATAGCGACAATATTTTTTACCTTCGCCAGGCGACCCACGGTTTCCGGCAGCATATCGCAGCCAGTACGGGACGGCACATTATACAGAATTTGCGGCAGGTCAGTATGTTCCGCGATGGCTTTGAAATGCTGGAACAAACCTTCCTGAGTTGGGCGGTTGTAGTAAGGCGTCACCGTCAGGCAGCCGACAACACCGCTGTCGTTAAAACGCTGCGTCAGACTAATGCCTTCTGCGGTCGCATTGGCGCCCGTTCCGGCAATAACCGGAATACGCCCATCGGCCAGCTCCAGCGTCATCATTACCACATCGCCATGTTCATCATGACTCAGGGTAGCGGACTCACCGGTGGTGCCAACCGAAACGATCGCCGAGGTGCCGCTGGCGACATGATAATCAATCAGTTTTTTCAGGCTCGACCGGCAGACTTTACCTTTCTCATCCATCGGCGTAATAAGCGCGACAATACTTCCCGTGAACATGGGCCATCCTCTGTGCAAACAAGTGTCTCAATGGTACGTTTGGTACGACAATAAAAGCAAGCGACCATAGCCCTTCTGATTGTTGTATGCATGTTTTTTTTATGCTTTCCTTATGATTACCTCACCGCTCAAAGGAAGAACAGGTTTGACATCGCCATCGCAACACTATCTGGTCATTACTGCGCTGGGTGCTGATCGCCCGGGAATTGTGAACACTATCACCCGTCATGTCAGCAGTTGTGGCTGTAATATCGAAGACAGCCGACTGGCCATGCTGGGTGACGAGTTTACGTTTATCATGCTGTTATCCGGAACCTGGAATGCCATCACCCTGATTGAATCAACCTTGCCGTTGAAAGGCGCAGAGCTGGATTTATTGATTGTGATGAAGCGTACGACCGCGCGTCCCCGTCCGGCGATGCCCGCCACGGTATGGGTACAGGTCGATGTCCCCGACTCGCCTCATTTGATTGAGCGCTTTACCGCCCTTTTTGACAGCCATCAAATGAATATTGCGGAACTGGTTTCGCGCACACAGCCGGCTGAAAACGGCAAGACTGCACAGTTGTTTATTCAAATTACCGCACATAGTCCTGCGTCACATGATTCGGCAAATATTGAGGATGCGTTTAAAGCACTCTGTACAGAACTCAATGCGCAAGGCAGTATTAACGTCGTCAATTACTCACAGCATGATGAACAGGATGGAGTTAAGTAATGAACCCACTGAAAGCCGGTGATATCGCACCGAAATTTAGCTTGCCGGATCAAGACGGAGAACAAGTAAATTTAACCGACTTCCAGGGACAGCGTGTTCTGGTTTATTTCTACCCGAAAGCCATGACGCCCGGCTGTACCGTACAGGCCTGTGGCTTGCGCGATAACATGGATCAGTTAAAAAAAGCCGGTGTTGAAGTGCTGGGGATAAGCACCGATAAACCAGAGAAGCTTTCCCGATTTGCGGAGAAAGAAGTGCTTAACTTCACGCTCCTGTCTGATGAAGATCATCAGGTTTGCGAGCAATTTGGCGTCTGGGGTGAAAAGTCATTTATGGGTAAGACCTACGATGGCATCCACCGCATCAGCTTCCTTATTGATGCCGAAGGCAAAATTGAACATGTGTTTGATGATTTCAAAACCAGCAATCACCACGACGTGGTACTGAACTGGCTGAAAGAGAACGCCTGATTTACGTTTTGCTGGAAAAAGCCTGATGGCGCTTCGCTTATCAGGCCTACGCAGCTTATTAATATTGCGAAACTTGTAGGCCGGGTAAGGCATAGCCGCCCCCCGGCATAAAGGTCGTTTATTCAAACGTTCCTTTTACACACGCTTGCTTCTCTTTCACCATGGCTTTCCCCTTTGCCCAAAGGTAATTCACTTCCAGCGCGTCGTTCAGCACCAGAATGTCCGCATCGCATCCCACCGCCAAACGCCCTTTATGCTCTAGTCCCAAAAATTCTGCGACCGTACGCGTCAGCGGACAGAGCGCCTGTTCCAGCGGTATGGCATGAACTTTCACCAACTGGCGCACCGTTTCCGCCAGTGATTCAAACCCCGCGACACCGATACCGGTGAGATTACCTAACTCATCAAATTCCGGCTGGCTGCCGTTGCCATCCGAGCTCAGGGTAATGCGCGACAGTGGCACGTTCTGGCGCAACGCTGTAGCAATCGCCATTGCCGGATCAACAGGCTCATCAATGCTGCTGGTGATATCGATATAACCGCCCTGGCGGGCATACTCCAGCGCCGCCTGGAACAGCGGTTCCGCACGATTAACATGCGTTGGCAACAGTTTGGTAATCGGGACATCACAGCACTCGAGGATGTTGTACAACGGCTCCAACATGCGCGGGCTGTCACCCATGTGGAAAACGCTTACCCCCGGTTTGCGCCCTAACAATCCACCTACCCGCGACTGCGCCGCCATGTTCGCCAGCGCCGAGGTGTCCGGGGCGGAGGAACGATGGTCCGAAATCGCACATTTCACGCCAATGACTTTATCGATCAGCGCCACGTCGCGATCGATACTGCCGGTGATTGTCGGCGATGGCAGAGAATAGGCCCCGGTCAGCATCCATGCGCTGATGCCTTCAAACTCCAGCGCACGTGTTTTCGCCAGCAACGACTCAGGATGACGGGTAATCCCGTCCGTTCCCAATAATCCCACGACGGAAGTGATACCGGCTTCAACCAGTCGCGACAAGCGCACTTCAGGCGTACGGGTATGTGGCCCTGCCTCTCCGCCGCCGCCAATCAGATGGACGTGCTGATCGATAAACCCCGGGCACACAATCGCACCGTCAAGATGGATGCACTCGCAGCCGGGGAAGTCTTCAGGAGAAATCGACGGCGCGATGGCAACAATTGTACTGCCAGACACCAGAATATCCTGGCGGCCTAAATCTTCCGGCGCGTACACGTGTCCCTGCTGGAACAACGTCAAATTAAGAATTGAACAGTTCATAACCTTCCTTGTCAGGCAATTACCTGCATAACCCAAATAGAGAGCAGCGCATTAATGACGCATACCGCAATAATCAGCGGGTAGTAACGGGGATGGACCCCCGCAGTTCCCAGGCAGCGTCCCACATTTTGCACCGGATTGCCCATCAGGTAGATAGCCGGTAGCAATACAGTCGCATCATGTCCCGAAAGCGTACCAGCAACAACCAGACTGGCACAAACGCCGACGCCGCCTCCCATACTCATCACCGCCGCCAGCAGCACGGTGGCAGATTCTCCCGGTAGCCCCCACAGCGCCATCACCGGTTCGCACACCCGCCCGACAATCTCGAGCAATCCCGTCACCTTCAGCGCCTGAATAATCACAAACGCCATCACCACGTTAGGTAACAGGCTGGTTGTAGCAATTGTAAACCCCCGCCGCGCGCCATCGATAAACATATCCATGACGTTTTTACGTACCTGCGTTGTCATCTCAGACCTCCTGCTGCAGACGGCGATTTTCCAGCTGCGCAATCCACAAACGCAGCAGATTCGCTCCCACAAATTTGAAGACAAGGATCACCGCCAGCGGCGTAATCACCGGAACGGTAACCACCGTAAACAGCGCAGCGCCAGAGGAAAAATAGTTGGTAATACACGCGCTACCGCTGGTTTGCCAGCAGGCAAAAATGGCACGCTCCTGTTCAGTAATAATGCCCTCTTCCGCCATCTCTTTGGTCATCCCGGCCGCGGCATCGGTATTTTGCAAATTCGCAATTAGCGCCAGCGAACAAACTCCCGGAATACCGAGTAACGGGCGCAGGACCGGCGTCATCAGCTGTTGTGCCGCACGTAAACCACCCAACCCTTCGGTGACGGAAATAATCCCGAGTGAAAGAATGACGGAAGGTGCCAGCTCAAGCGCGAATAAGAAGCCGTCTTTGGCCCCCATCCCTCCAGAGCCGCGAAAAGAGACCGCCGTGTCACCCGCCGCATTAATCTGCCCAAACGCGCCGTTGAGGACGGTGAAGTCAAAGACCCGCCACCATTCGGTACTTTTCGCAAACATGCCGGAAAAAAGGATAATCGTAATAAAAAAAGCGAGATAACCGCCCCATCCCACCTTTTGCTGCGTGTGTGTGTTGTGGCCCATTTTGTTCTCCTGTTGGTCTTATTCCTTGCGTGACAGAAAGACATCACGCAGGTCAAGTTAAAGACAAATGCGGAGAAAAACGACAGCAGAAGAGATTATTCAGAAAGTGTGGATAGAGGTCAGACAAGTTCGGATCCGGCGACATGATATCGCCGGATCTTACAGATTAGGGTTCGTCAACCGTCTGACCATCCGGCCAGGCATGCACCACGGCTTTGATTAGCGTCGCCAGCGGAATGGCAAAGAAAATGCCCCAGAATCCCCACAGACCGCCGAATATTACGACTGAGAGAATAATGACCAGCGGATGCAAATTTACGGCTTCGGAGAAGAGTACGGGAACCAGCAGATTGCCGTCCAGCGCCTGGATTATCAGGTACACGGCGAAACAGCTCCAGAACTCGGTACCGAGACCGAACTGGAATAACGCCACACCAACAACCGGAATCGTCACCACAAACGCGCCGATATACGGGATCAGCACAGAGAACCCCACCAGCACCGCCAGCAGCAGAGAGTAGTTAAGGCCAAACATCAGGAAACCCAGCCAGGTTGCAACACCGACCACCACCATCTCCAGTACTTTACCGCGGATATAGTTGGTGATTTGCTGGTTCATTTCTTTCCAGACCTGTCCTGCCAGTCCACGATTTCGCGGCAGCACCCGGCGCACAGCATTCAACATCTGGCTTTTATCCTTCACCAAAAAGAATACCATCAGTGGGACAAGCACCAGATAGACCGCCAGCGTCAGTAAACCAACCAGTGAAGCCAGCGAATATTTCACCACTGAATCGCCCATGGTGAGCATCCGGGAACGCATATTTTCCGCCATCGCATCAATGATGCCCGCATCCATCAGCGCCGGATAACGTCGCGGTAAGGTGGCGGCAAAGTCAGACAACTTGTTGAGCATGCCAGGCATATCGCGTATCAGATAGATGCCTTGCTGCCATGCAACAGGCATTACCACAAACGCCATCAGCAGTAAAATACCGACAAACACCACCAGCACAATTGACGTCGCCCAGCGCCGCGAGCAACCGATATTTTCCAGCCGGGCGGTAGGCCATTCCAGCAGATAAGCCAGCACAATCGCGACCAGCAGCGGCGCCAACAGACCACTAAAGAAGAACAGGATGCCAAAACCGGCAACCAGAATAATCAGCAAGGCAATAGCCTCTGGGTCGCTAAAGCGGCGGCGATACCATTGCGTCAACATTTCGAGCATAAAACCTTCCCTGAACCTCAATAGCGGGATTGCGATCCCGAATTGTATCGAAATGTCACAAAAAAGACTTCGCTTTTTATGACTGATTACGCAAAGTGAAAAGACATTTTTCCTGGGTGTTCATCGTCAGGTTTCACAGTTACACTCCCTAAGCTTGCAGAGTGTGAACGATACTTCACGGCATTGGTCAAATGGCTATCTCAAAAAAGAATACAGGACAGAGGTTATGTTCAGGCAGTTGAAAAAAAACCTGGTTGCTACCCTCATTGCCGCACTGACTATCGGTCAGGTCGCGCCCGCATTTGCAGACACCGCGGACACCCTGCCTGATATGGGAACCTCGGCAGGGAGTACGCTTTCCATAGGACAGGAAATGCAGATGGGCGATTATTACGTACGCCAGTTGCGCGGTAGTGCGCCATTAATTAACGATCCATTGCTCACCCAATACATTAATGCGCTGGGGATGCGTCTGGTCTCGCACGCCGACTCGGTAAAAACACCCTTCACCTTCTTTTTGATTAACAACGATGAAATCAACGCCTTTGCTTTCTTTGGCGGCAACGTTGTTTTGCACTCCGCGCTATTCCGCTATTCCGATAACGAAAGCCAACTGGCGTCGGTCATGGCGCACGAAATCTCCCACGTCACACAACGTCACCTGGCGCGCGCGATGGAAGATCAGAAACGTAGCGCACCGCTGACATGGGTTGGCGCATTAGGCTCGATTTTATTAGCAATGGCCAGCCCGCAGGCAGGGATGGCGGCGTTAACCGGTACACTGGCGGGTACTCGCCAGGGGATGATTAGCTTTACGCAACAGAATGAACAGGAAGCAGACCGCATCGGTATTCAGGTACTGCAACGTTCGGGCTTTGATCCCCAGGCCATGCCGACGTTCCTCGAAAAACTGCTCGATCAGGCCCGTTACTCTTCGCGTCCGCCGGAAATTTTGCTGACTCACCCCCTGCCTGAAAGCCGCCTGTCGGATGCCCGTAACCGCGCCAACCAGATGCGTCCGGTGGTCGTCCAGTCGTCAGAAGATTTTTATCTGGCTAAGGCACGAACCTTGGGCATGTACAATTCAGGCCGCAACCAGTTAACCAGCGATCTACTGGATAACTGGTCGAAAGGCAACGTACGTGAACAACGTGCAGCCCAGTATGGCCGGGCATTGCAGGCGATGGAAGCCAGCAAATATGACGAAGCACGTAAAGCGCTACAGCCGCTGCTCGCGGCGGATGCTAACAATGCCTGGTATCTCGACCTGGCAACGGATATTGATCTCGGCCAGAAGAAAACCAGTGATGCCATTAACCGCCTGAAAAACGCCCGCGACCTGCGCACTAACCCGGTCCTTCAGCTCAACCTGGCGAATGCGTATTTACAGGGTGGACAAGCCAAAGAGGCGGCGACCATCCTGAATCGCTATACGTTTAACCATAAGGACGACCCTAACGGCTGGGATTTGTTAGCGCAAACGGAAGCCAACCTGAATAACCGCGATCAGGAGCTGGCGGCGCGCGCAGAAGGGTATGCCCTCGCCGGACGTCTGGATCAGGCGATTTCAATGCTCAGCAGCGCAAGCTCTCAGGTGAAACTGGGCAGCCAGCAGCAGGCCAGATACGATGCCCGTATCGACCAGCTACGCCAGCTGCAAGAGCGCTTTAAACCGTACACCAAGATGTAACAGGAAAGAAAAATGTCAGACGCGATTAAAATCTACCATAACCCACGCTGCTCCAAGAGCCGTGAAACGCTGGAATTACTGAAGTCCAACGGCGTGGACCCGGAAGTGGTGCTGTATCTGGAAACCCCGGCTGACGCCGCGACTCTGCGTGAACTTCTGCAGATGCTGGGTATGTCCAGCGCGCGTGAGCTGATGCGCCAGAAAGAAGATCTCTATAAGTCGCTTAACCTAGCGGACAAAAACCTGAGTGAAGATGCGCTGATTCAGGCAATGGTAGAAAACCCGAAACTGATGGAGCGTCCAATTGTGGTTGCCAAAGGCCAGGCGCGAATTGGACGTCCGCCGGAGCAGGTACTGGAAATCGTCGGTTAATCTTAAGACTGCCGCAGTTTTCCGGCTGCGGCGCTTACAGCTTCAGAATTTCTTTTACGAAGGGGATCGTCAGCTTTCGCTGGGCGGTGATCGATGCGTGATCAAGCTGATCCAGCGTCATAAACAGCGTACGCATTTCCCGATCCAGACGCTTAAGCAGGAAGCGTCCCACATCTTCCGGCAGTTCAAACCCACGTAGCCTGGCGCGTAATTGCAACGCCTGCAGTTTATCCTCATCAGAAAGCGGCTGTAGCTTGTAGATTTGTCCCCAGTCCAGACGCGAGGCGAGATCCGGCAATCCCAGATTTAGCTGTCTTGGCGGGCGATCGCCGGTGATCAGCAGGCGTGTTTTCCCCGACTCCAGGATACGGTTGTAGAGATCAAAGATCGCCATTTCCCACAGCGAATCACCGGCCACACATTCGATGTTGTCGATGCAGACCAGCGATAAATGCTCCATCCCGTCGAGCACCTCGGGGACGAACCAGGTGCGTTTGTCGAGCGGCACATAGCCTACCGCATCGCCGCGCGCGGACAGTTCCGCACAGGCTGCATGCAGCAAATGGCTACGGCCAGCGCCTTCACGCGACCAAAGATAAATATACCCGCTATGTTCCTGACGCAGCACGTTTTGCAGTGCAGCCAGTAAAGAGGAGTTATCCCCCGGCCAGAAACTTGCGAAAGTTTCGTCGTCAGGAAGATAAAGTGGCAAAGAGAGCTGTGCCGGTGTGTTCAGAGATACCTCAACCCAGGATTTCATAAAATCGCGTTGAGTTTAACACAGAAATGCGTCGCGATAGAACCGGGCAGCATCGCCGCCCGGTCAAAGGTTTACTGTTGCTCAGTGTCGGCATCTTTGGCGTCGAGCACCACTTCTTCCGGACGCAGCAGGCTGATAACTTTGAAAATCAGGCTCAGACAGACACCCACAATGGTCGCCAGCGCCATGCCTTTCAGCTCAGCAGCACCGATGTGAACTTTCGCGCCGCTGACGCCGATGATCAAAATGACCGAGGTCAGGATCAGGTTCTGTGCTTTGTTGTAGTCAACTTTTGACTCGATCAGTACGCGAATACCGGAAGCGCCAATCACGCCGTACAGCAGCAGAGATACACCGCCCATGACCGGCAGTGGAATAATTTGGATCGCCGCAGCCAGTTTACCCACGCAGGAGAGCAGAATGGCGAAAATCGCCGCGCCGCCAATAACCCAGGTACTGTAAACGCGGGTAATCGCCATGACGCCGATGTTTTCGCCGTAGGTGGTGTTAGGCGTCGAACCGAAGAAGCCGGAGATCACCGTCGACAGGCCGTTAGCAAACATAGAACGATGCAGGCCAGGATCGCGAATCAAATCTTTTTTCACGATATTCGCCGTTACCACCAGGTGGCCGACGTGTTCAGCAATCACCACCAGCGCCGCAGGCAGAATGGTCAGAATAGCGACCCATTCAAAGCGCGGCGTGTAAAACGTTGGCAGCGCAAACCAGTGGGCCTGCGCTATCGGCGTAGTGTCCACGACGCCCATCACGAAGGAGAGCGCGTACCCGGCCAGCACCCCAATCAAAATCGGGATAATCGCCATAAAGCCACGGAACAGTACGGAACCAAATACCGTCACCGCCAGCGTCACCATTGAGATGATGATGGTTGTTGAGTCTGGCGCTTGTCCTTCAGCAGGCAGTAATCCCGCCATACCCGCAGCGACACCCGCCAGCTCCAGACCGATGACGGCAACGATTGCGCCCATCGCCGCAGGCGGGAACATCACATCCAGCCAGCCAGTACCGGCTTTCTTAACGATGAACGAAACCAGGCAGAACAGGATGCCACACATAATGAAACCGCCCAGCGCCACTTCATACCCTAGCGGGAGCAGCAGCAGAACCGGGGAAATGAACGCAAAGCTTGAACCGAGGTAAGCCGGAATTTTTCCTTTGCAAATAAAGAGATACAGTAACGTACCAATGCCGTTAAACAGCAGAACGGTAGCTGGGTTGATATGAAACAGGACTGGCACCAGTACCGTTGCGCCAAACATGGCGAACAGGTGCTGCAAACTAAGCGGGATTGTCTGTAAAAGCGGCGGTCTTTCACTCACCCCGATAGCACGGCGCGTCATAGTGTTTTCCTCTGAGTGTTGTTTGTTATTAGCGATTGGGTTGTTTTATTCAAAAAAAAGCCGACTCTTAAAGTCGGCTTCTTTTCACTTATTCGTTTACTTGGTACCAAAAATCTTATCGCCGGCATCGCCGAGCCCCGGAATAATGTATCCGTGCTCGTTCAGTCCCTGATCGATGGAGGCAGTGTACAGCTCAACATCCGGGTGCGCTTTTTCCAGCGCCGCGATACCTTCCGGCGCTGCAACCAGCACCAGGACTTTAATGCTGCTGCAGCCTGCTTTTTTCAGCAGGTCGATGGTCGCGATAACGGAACCACCGGTTGCCAGCATCGGGTCAACGATCAGCGCCATACGCTCATCGATGTTAGAAACCAGCTTCTGGAAGTACGGAACCGGCTCCAGCGTCTCTTCGTTACGGTACATCCCCACCACGCTGATACGCGCGCTCGGAACGTTTTCCAGTACGCCTTCCATCATGCCCAGACCCGCACGCAGGATTGGCACAACGGTGATTTTTTTACCTTTGATTTGGTCAACTTCAACCGGACCGTTCCAGCCTTCGATGGTCACCTTTTCGGTTTCCAGACCAGCGGTTGCTTCATAAGTCAGCAGGCTGCCAACTTCCGAGGCGAGTTCACGAAAGCGTTTAGTGCTGATATCGTTTTCACGCATCAGTCCCAGCTTGTGTTTGACGAGTGGGTGTTTGACTTCCACGATCTTCATACTCTTCTCCTTTCCTCAGACGAGTGGCAACCACAAAAAAAATCGCCGGATTATACCGCTTTTCGTCTCTGGCGCAACACTGCATACGCTTGATATGGATCAACCAAAATCGTTTGCGTCCGGATGATGAGTATAAAACAAGCCCCGCTTTGAGTGCGGAGCTTATTATCAACATCATGAATTTTATAGATTTTCAGCATTGTTCTGGATGACGTTTCTATACCAGGAAAAAGATTTCTTCGGCGAGCGTGCTAATGTCCCACTCCCGTCATTATTTTTATCAACATAGATAAAGCCGTAGCGTTTTTTCATCTCCCCCGTCCCGGCTGAGACTAAATCAATACAGCCCCACGGGGTATAGCCCATCAGATCCACGCCATCTTCCACCACCGCTTTTTTCATTTCGCGGATATGTGCGGCCATATAGTCAATACGATAGGAATCATCCACCGAGCCGTCAGCCTGCTGCACGTCAATCGCGCCAAAGCCATTTTCTACAATAAACAGCGGCAACTGATAATGATCCCAGAACCAGTTCAGCGAATAGCGCAGGCCAACCGGATCAATCTGCCAGCCCCAGTCCGATTTCTGCACATACGGGTTGGAAACCAGGCTTTTCGACTCGTCGTAATCCAGCTGTGGGTTGTCCGCCGTTGCCTGGGTCGCGAAAGACATATAATAGCTAAAGCCGATGTAATCAACGCAGCCCTCGGTCAGCGCCTGAAGGTCTTCCTGGGTGATATCCAGTTCAAAGCCACGACGGGTAAAGTAATTGAGAAGATGCTGCGGGTATTTGCCGCGCACATGGACGTCAGTAAACCAGTAACGCCGGTGCATAGCGTTCATCGCCATCATCATGTCGTTCGGCGCACAGGTCAGCGGATAAATTGGGCACATCGCAATCATGCAGCCAATTTGCAGCGCCGGGTTAATTTCACGAGCGACCTTTACCGCCAGCGCGCTGGCCACCAGCTCGTAGTGCGCCGCCTGGTACATGACCGGCTCGCGGTCTTCACCAGGCAGATATTTCAGGCCAGAGTTAGTGAACGGCGCGAAGTCTTCGTGATAATTTGCCTGATTGTTAATCTCATTAAACGTCATCCAGTACTTCACTTTGTGCTGGTAACGAGTGAAAACCACCCGGGCAAAACGGACAAAAAAGTCGATAAGCTTACGGTTGCGCCAACCGCCGTATTCCGTCACCAGATGGTAGGGCATCTCGAAGTGCGACAACGTAATCACCGGCTCAATGCCATATTTCAGGCATTCGTCGAACAGGTCATCATAGAACTGCAGGCCAGCTTCATTAGGTTGCGCTTCATCACCTAAAGGGAAAATCCGCGTCCAGGCAATAGAAGTGCGAAAGCATTTAAACCCCATTTCGGCAAACAGCTTGATGTCGTCTTTATAGCGATGATAAAAATCGATGGCATCGTGGTTAGGGTAGTTTTTACCGGCAATCACACCGTCAGTAATTTCACGCGCCACGCCGTGCGCCCCCGCCGTCATGACATCAGCAACGCTTATGCCTTTACCGCCCTCCTGCCAGCCACCTTCCAGTTGATGAGCGGCGACAGCGCCACCCCACATGAAATCTGCTTTAAATCCTGACATCCCCTTCCCCTATCGTGATGAGTCTGCGCAAAACGCTCCAAATGAGGCCTGCAACAGAAAACTGAAACCGGTTTCAGTATGATACTGTGCATTCGGCTGGCAGGTTTCAAGCACAAGACTGTACCCGGTTTCATTTTCGTGGCGCAGTTCAAACAAATAGATAAATGATTGTAAAATGCTGAAAAAACCAGCAGATAAAACTTGATGCAGAGCAGGCTCGCAAACGTTTGCTTTCCCTGTTAGAATTGCGCCGAATTTAACTTTTACTGCAAGTAAACATGTGGGGAAGCAGGCAGTGACCGATAAAACCTCTCTTAGCTACAAAGATGCCGGTGTTGATATTGATGCAGGTAATGCTCTGGTTGATCGAATCAAAGGCGTAGTAAAGAAAACGCGTCGTCCGGAAGTTATGGGTGGTCTGGGTGGCTTCGGTGCGCTGTGCGCATTGCCGCAAAAATATCGTGAACCGGTACTGGTTTCCGGCACTGATGGTGTTGGTACAAAACTGCGTCTGGCGATGGATCTGAAACGCCACGACACTATCGGCATTGACCTCGTCGCAATGTGCGTCAACGACCTCGTGGTTCAGGGCGCTGAGCCGCTGTTCTTCCTCGACTACTATGCAACCGGCAAACTGGATGTGGACACCGCAGCCAGCGTCATTAACGGGATTGCCGAAGGCTGCCTGCAGTCTGGCTGTGCGCTGGTCGGTGGGGAAACAGCTGAAATGCCGGGGATGTACCACGGCGAAGATTACGACGTGGCAGGTTTCTGCGTTGGCGTCGTCGAAAAATCAGAGATTATCGACGGTTCAAAAGTGGCCGACGGTGACGTACTGATTGCGCTCGGCTCCAGCGGTCCGCACTCTAACGGCTACTCTCTGGTGCGTAAAATTGTAGAAGTCAGCGGTTGTGACCCAGAAACCACCGAGCTTGAAGGCAAGTCGCTGGCCGATCACTTGCTGGCTCCGACCCGCATTTACGTAAAATCCATTCTGGAACTGATCGAGAAGGTTGATGTGCACGCCATTGCGCACCTGACCGGCGGCGGCTTCTGGGAAAATATTCCACGCGTTCTGCCAGACAACACGCAGGCCGTGATCGACGAGTCTTCATGGCAGTGGCCAGCCGTCTTCAACTGGCTGCAAACGGCGGGTAACGTCAGCCAGCATGAGATGTATCGCACCTTTAACTGCGGCGTAGGTATGGTTATCGCCCTGCCAGCTCCTGAAGTGGACAAAGCCCTGGCTTTGCTCAATGAGAAAGGTGAAAACGCATGGAAAATCGGTATCATCAAAGCTTCTGATTCCGAACAGCGTGTGGTCATTGAATGAAAAACATTGTGGTGCTCATTTCCGGTAACGGAAGCAATTTGCAGGCGATAATAGACGCCTGCGAACAGAAAAAAATCAATGGCACCATACGTGCAGTATTCAGTAACAAGGCCGATGCGTTCGGCCTTGAGCGCGCACGCGAAGCGAATATTCCGGCACACTCGCTGGAAGCCGCCCAATTTGCCAGTCGCGAAGCCTTCGACCGCCAACTGATACAAGAGATTGACGCCTGGGCACCCGATGTCGTGGTGCTGGCCGGTTATATGCGTATCCTCAGCCCGGCGTTTGTCGCTCACTATGCTGAACGATTGCTGAATATCCACCCGTCTTTATTGCCAAAGTATCCTGGCCTGCATACGCACCGCCAGGTACTGGAAAACGGCGATGAAGAGCATGGTACCTCCGTCCACTTCGTCACTGATGAACTGGACGGCGGGCCCGTTATTCTTCAGGCCAAAGTTCCGGTATTTGAAGGCGACAGCGAAGATGACGTCACGGCGCGGGTTCAGGCCCAGGAACATACCATTTACCCGTTGGTGGTAAGCTGGTTTACCGATGGCCGTCTGAAGATGCGTGATAACGCTGCATGGCTGGATGGCGTTCGTCTGCCGCCACAAGGCTACGCCGCCGACGAATAATAAAATCCAACCTGTAAGCCGAATATCACCATCCGGCTTACAGGCATAAATACCTTTTCCGGTTAACATCTCCGGTATTCATCTACACTCCCCCTTTCTCTTTGCTATCAGACGGTTTATTGTCATATTTTTCTGGCACAGTTGGACATCTGAGAGCAATGCTCGCCATAATTAACCGGTAGTGTCCCGTGAATGAAACGGAGTAAAAGTGGTAATGGGTCAGGAAAAGCTATACATCGAGAAAGAACTCAGCTGGTTAGCGTTCAACGAACGCGTACTCCAGGAAGCTGCTGATAAGTCAAACCCGTTGATCGAACGGATGCGTTTCTTAGGCATCTATTCCAACAACCTCGACGAATTTTACAAGGTGCGTTTTGCTGAACTGAAGCGCCGAATCATTATTAGCGAAGAACAGGGTTCAAACTCTCACTCCCGCCATCTGTTAGGCAAAATCCAGGCTCGGGTATTAAAAGCCGATCAGGAATTTGACGGCCTGTACAACGAGCTGCTGCTGGAGATGGCGCGCAACCAGATTTTCCTCATCAACGAACGTCAGCTATCAGCCAATCAACAGAGCTGGTTACGCCACTACTTCAAGCAATATCTGCGTCAGCACATTACGCCGATCCTGATTAACCGCGAGACGGATTTAGTCCAGTTTCTGAAAGATGACTACACCTATCTGGCGGTGGAAATTATCCGCGGCGATACAATCCGCTACGCGTTGCTGGAAATCCCTTCTGACAAGGTTCCCCGTTTTGTGAATCTGCCGCCGGAAACCCCGCGTCGCCGCAAACCGATGATCCTGCTGGACAACATCTTACGTTACTGCCTTGACGACATTTTCAAAGGTTTCTTTGATTACGATGCGCTGAACGCCTATTCGATGAAAATGACCCGTGATGCCGAATACGATTTGGTGCACGAGATGGAATCGAGCCTGATGGAACTGATGTCATCCAGCCTGAAACAGCGTCTGACCGCAGAGCCTGTACGTTTTGTTTATCAGCGCGATATGCCCAATGCGCTGGTTGAAGTACTGCGTGAAAAGCTGACGATCTCTCGCTACGACTCCATTGTCCCCGGCGGGCGTTATCATAACTTCAAAGACTTTATTAACTTTCCCAACGTTGGCAAAGCTAACCTGGTGAACAAACCCCTGCCGCGTCTGCGCCATATCTGGTTCGATAAAGAGAAGTTTCGTAACGGCTTTGATGCTGTACGTGAACGCGATGTGCTGCTTTATTATCCGTATCACACCTTTGAACACGTTCTTGAACTGCTGCGCCAGGCCTCATTCGACCCGAGTGTGCTGGCGATAAAAATCAACATTTACCGTGTGGCAAAAGATTCGCGCATCATCGACTCGATGATCCATGCTGCGCATAACGGTAAAAAAGTGACCGTGGTGGTGGAACTGCAGGCGCGCTTTGATGAAGAAGCCAACATTCATTGGGCCAAGCGTTTGACTGAAGCGGGCGTTCACGTCATCTTCTCCGCACCAGGACTGAAAATTCACGCCAAACTGTTCCTGATTTCGCGTAAAGAAGGCGATGAGGTCGTGCGCTATGCACATATCGGCACCGGGAACTTCAACGAAAAAACAGCGCGCCTGTATACTGACTACTCGTTGCTGACCGCCGATTCACGCATTACCAACGAAGTCCGTCGGGTGTTTAACTTCATCGAAAACCCGTATCGCCCGGTAACGTTCGATTATCTGCTGGTTTCCCCGCAGAACTCACGGCGCCTGCTGTACAGCATGATCGACAAAGAGATCGCTAATGCACAGCAAGGGTTGCCTTCTGGCATTACCCTGAAGCTGAATAATCTGGTCGATAAAGGGCTGGTTGACCGCCTGTATGCGGCTTCATGTTCAGGTGTCCCCGTTAATTTATTGATCCGCGGTATGTGCTCACTGATCCCGAATCTGGAAGGCATCAGTGACAATATTCGCGTCATCAGCATTGTTGACCGCTATCTCGAACATGACCGGGTCTATATCTTCGAGAACGGGGGCGATAAGCAGGTGTATCTCTCCTCTGCTGACTGGATGACCAGGAACATCGATTATCGAATTGAAGTTGCCACACCGCTTCTTGACCCACGCCTTAAGCAGCGCGTGCTGGATATTATCGATATCCTGTTCAGCGACACGGTGAAAGCCCGCTTTATTGATAAAGAACTGAGTAATCGCTACGTACCGCGCGGAAACCGCCGTAAGGTTCAGTCACAATTAGCGATTTACGACTACATCAAATCACTCGAGCAACCTGACTAACTCTATGCCAATACACGACAAGTCTCCACGACCGCAGGAATTTGCTGCGGTCGACCTTGGTTCAAACAGTTTCCATATGGTCATTGCCCGCGTGGTTGATGGCGCAATGCAAATTATCGGGCGACTGAAACAACGCGTACATCTGGCGGACGGCCTTGGCGCGGATAACAAGCTAAGCGAAGAAGCGATGGAACGCGGATTAAGCTGCCTGTCGCTGTTCGCCGAACGTCTGCAAGGCTTTCCCCCGTCAAGCGTATGCATCGTGGGAACCCATACTTTGCGTCAGGCGCTGAATGCGCCAGATTTTCTCAAGCGAGCGGAAAAAGTCATCCCCTACCCGATTGAGATTATTTCCGGTAACGAAGAAGCCCGACTGATTTTTATGGGCGTGGAGCACACCCAGCCGGAAAAAGGTCGCAAGCTGGTTATCGATATCGGCGGCGGCTCAACAGAACTGGTGATCGGCGAAGATTTCGAGCCTAAACTGGTCGAAAGCCGCCGTATGGGCTGCGTCAGTTTTGCCCAGATGTACTTTCCGGGTGGTGCGATCAGCCGGGAAAACTTCCAGCGCGCCCGTATGGCGGCAGCGCAAAAGCTGGAAACGCTCACCTGGCAATTTCGAATCCAGGGCTGGAACGTTGCACTGGGAGCTTCAGGCACCATCAAAGCAGCCCATGAAGTGCTGCTGGAAATGGGTGAGAAAGATGGTTTTATCACCCCTGAACGTCTGGACAAGCTGACAACAGAAGTCCTGAAGCATACGTCATTTGAGGCACTCAGCATGCCGGGGCTGTCAGAAGAACGAAAGGCGGTTTTTGTTCCCGGTCTGGCAATACTGTGCGGTGTTTTTGATGCCCTCGCTATTCGTGAACTCCGGCTTTCCGATGGCGCGCTGCGTGAAGGTGTACTGTATGAGATGGAAGGCCGTTTTCGCCACCAGGACGTTCGTAGTCGTACCGCCAGCAGCCTGGCAAACCAGTACAACATCGACAGCGAACAGGCCCGGCGCGTGCTGGAAACGACGATGCAAATGTACGACCAGTGGCATACACAACAGCCCAAACTGGCCAATCCTCAACTGGAAGCGTTACTGCGCTGGGCAGCGATGCTGCATGAGGTTGGGCTGAACATCAACCACAGCGGACTGCATCGCCACTCGGCTTATATTCTGCAAAACAGCGACCTGCCAGGTTTCAACCAGGAGCAACAGCTGATGATGGCGACCCTGGTTCGCTATCATCGTAAAGCGGTTAAGCTGGATGATTTACCCCGCTTTACGCTGTTCAAGAAAAAGCAGTTCCTGCCGCTAATTCAGCTGTTGCGACTTGGGGTATTGCTCAACAACCAGCGCCAGGCAACCACTACGCCGCCGACGCTCACGTTGATTACCGACGATAACCACTGGACGCTACGCTTCCCGCACGACTGGTTTAGCCAGAACGCGCTGGTGCTGCTCGATCTGGAAAAAGAGCAGCAATACTGGGAAGCCGTCACAGGCTGGTGCCTTAAAATTGAGGAAGAAAACTCACCCGATATCGCTGCGTGAGTGATCGACAGGTGCCAGCGTGACTGGCACCTGTTCTTCCAGAGTTTTATGCAGCGGTCGCGGCTCACCAATCAGATAGCCCTGCAAATAATCAATCCCCAGAGAAATCACCGCACTGCGTATTTCTTCGCTTTCAACATACTCCGCGACCACCAACATTTTTTTCATCCGCGCCAGGTGACAAATCGAGGCCACGATTTGGTAGTCGAGACTATTTGAGACAATGTTACGGATAAAGCTTCCGTCAATCTTCAGGATGTCGGCACTCACATTTTTCAACCGCGCATAGCTGGCATAGCCGGTACCAAAATCATCGATTGCAATCTGACAGCCCAATGATTGCAGCTGCAGTAACGTTGCCTGTGCCTGTTCCGCATTGGTTAAGGCGTTGCTTTCCGTGACTTCAAAAATCAACTGCCACGCTTCAACCTTGTACTTAACCAGTAGCTGGTTGATGTCATGCGGAAGTCGGGCGCGACATATCGACGTGGGTGACAAGTTAATGGCAAACCGATGAGCGGGCATTTTCTCCCGATTCTGCACCATAAATTTCAGCGTATTTTCAATGACCCACAGATCAATGCTGGATGACAAGCCAAACTCATGGGCTACCGGTAAGAAATTATCAGGAGCAATCGTTTCACCTTCATCGCCCTGAAGACGCAGCAGGATTTCATGATAAACATCGCCGCGTACGCCAGAAATCGGCTGTGCCATCAGGAAGAAGCGATCATGCTCCAGTGCCTGCTGCAAACGATTCATCATTGCCACTTTATCTTTCAGATCCCGCTGCAGGTGCATTACGCCACGTCGCTGCAAACTCTCCGGCATATTGGTTGCCAGCGAGAGCTCGGCGATGGTGCTTAACTCCCCCAGTAACAGATAAATGTGGTTAACGGGTGAGCGAACATAGCAAAAACTGATCCCAACCTGCGGTTGCAGGGGCATGCCATCCCAGACAAAACGGAATTGCCTGATATGTTTGTCCAGCGCTTCAATACGCTGCTGATGTGACTCAGTATTAAAACGCAGTATTAAATCATTACCAGATAATTGAAAAACATATTCATCTTGTTCCAGCAACGGCGCTATCCAATGTGAGAGTTTTTGCTTGTACTGGATACGCAACATAATACCGTAGTTTTTCACCAACAGTTCCATGCCCGGTATACGCAGAAAACAGAACACTGACCATGGCGCTTTTTTCAGCGTTCGGTTCAATGCCCGCAGGTTTGGCAAATGCACCATTGGATCAAAATATGCCAGACGATGTGTGCGTCGGGTGACAAATCGCTGACGCGTTGCCAGCACGGCAATGTAATTTACGATGAAAGAAAAAACGAGGTAACTCGAAGAGGTAATTGCAAGTTGTGTATCGTAACCCGAATACCAGGGCATATAGCGCTGATAATAATGAATGGCAGTTATCAACACGACTGTCCATATCATTGAAATAAATCGGTAACCGTAACGCATTGCGCCCCATAACATGACGGGCAGTAACAGAGACAAGGTATAATTTGTGCTGAATATCGAACTCTGTTCATTTAACGGCATACACAACAGAGCCATCAATAAAGTCAATATTATCAACCAGACAGCAAACTCTGTTCGCGTTACTTTGGTGTCAAATTGCTGCTTTAATTGCGAAAAATAGCCCCGTATATGCAGCGGGTTTCGAATGGTTCGGATGATAAAATAGCATAGAGGTATACCAACAAGGTTCCCTACCAGCATAGCCTGGTAGTTGATCAACGTTCCGGTATTAAAGGGCATGACGCCCACCATACCTGATTTGCTCTCGTATACACCAACAAACGCAGCGAACTGGAAGAGAATCAGGAATAGCGTTGCCGGACAGAAAACCTGCCAAAATATTCGCTGAAACATCAGATGGGAGTCGCCGTGCGCCACGTTGTTTCTCCGGGGAGCAAAAACTTTATATCCGCCCCAACTAAGCACCACTGTAACTATAAAGTGCGTAATAATTGACAGCGTTTCAAATAACCCAACCTGCGGATATTTGTACCAACCGATAGCAATGATTATTCCTGGCAGTGCCGCCCAACTAAAAAACAACATCAGGCTAATCATCAGCGCTAAAGGCAGGTAAAAAAGGATGACTGTACCGGTACTAATATGTGCGTAGGTATTGGCAGTGCTCAATAACGGCAACAGTAAAGATGGTAAGATGAGGGGCAGCGCCCACCATTTATCTCTAATATTTATATAGTTTTTATTGAGTTTCATAGATGCTCAGTAGAATCCCTCACATCATGTAGGGGTATTTTCTGTGAAGGGCATTCAGACAGGCATCCCACCTGACTTTAAAACTATGATGTAATACACATCACAATGACTCATCAATTTTAGTTACGGATAACCGACGGGGTTTGATATATGTCAAAAAAAATATCCCCCATTAATCAATTATTACCTTTTTCTTTATTTATGATCGTTTATTCATTATTAATGCAAATAATAATATTAATTTCCATAACATAAGTGGATAAAACCGTTGATGCAATTTTACATAACGAAGAATTGACCATTCCCTCTTAGTGTGCCTTAATGTAAGTATCGCCCACTGGTTGGGTACACTTTAAGGAACCTTTTGTGAGCCAGGTTACCAGCCTACGCAAACGACACCGATTTAACAGTCGCATGATCCGGATCGTACTGCTTATCAGCTTCATCTTCTTCTTCGGACGCTTCGTCTACTCTGCTATCGGTGCGTGGCACCACCACCAGGACAAGAAAGAATCCCAGCAGACCACCTTGCCGCAACAGACTTCTCCAGCTCAAACTGACGAACGCTGAACGCTCGTATCTGTGATCCCCTGTCTTAAGATTCCTTACCGGATGGCTAATCGCCTGACATTTAACCATCCGGTAAGGGATTTGAGCGATGAAACAATACGCTGTCTTACCCACCACACGCACTAAGTTATCGGATAAAAGACCGTGTTTTTCGCACAAATGCACAATCTTTTAATCCCACTTCACCGCACTATTCGCGCTCATTTTTACGTTCCGATTTACTGGGTATAAAAAGACACACTGTGTTCAAATAGACGTCAATTAATATCTCCAAAAAATATCACAGACGAAAGCATTAATATTATGTATGAAATTAAATGCTTATTTGAATCATTACCATTTTAAATTCTACAGGGTAATACCATGAGTGGTTTTTCATTATTTCCGAAAATAAGCAGCGGTCTTGAATGGATTCGCTGGACACAGCGATGCGGTTATTCAATTCGGCTCGAATATCGTTGCCGCCGTAATTTTACTGTTTGTCGGTAAATTTGTCTCTCGCATGATCTCCAGTGGTCTGGAAAAATTACTGTTAAAACGTAAAGTTGACCGAACCATTATCCAGTTCTTCACCGCGCTGGTACGTTACATTACCCTCGCCTTTGCCGTTGTTGCCGCATTGGGTCGCGTCGGTATCGAAACATCTTCCATTATTGCCGTCATTGGTGCCGCCGGGTTGGCCATTGGACTCGCGCTACAAGGATCGCTTTCCAACTTTGCCGCTGGCGTACTATTGGTCTCCCTACGTCCATTCCGCGCCGGAGAAGTGGTACAAATTGGGGCAGTCACCGGAACGGTGGAAAAGGTGCATATTTTCTCCACCACCTTGCTCACCGCCGACAGCAAAGAAGTGGTCATTCCAAACGGTAAGATCATCGCTGACAATATCATTAACTATTCCCGCCACCCTTTCCGCCGTATCGATCTGGTGATTGGCGTCGGCTATCAGAGCCGGATAGCTGACGTTAAGCGCGTGATTAACCATATTATCGAGCAAGATACCCGCATCGATAAGCAACGTGGGGTAACCGTTCGCCTGGGAGAACTGGGCGCTTCAGCATTGAATTTTTACGTCCGCGTATGGGTACCCAACATCGAATACTGGAATACCTATTACGATCTGCTGGAAAACATTAAAGAAGCCATGGACGCCAACCATATCTCCCTGCCGTATCCGCAGATGGATATTCGCGTTGAGAACGTAGCCCCCCAATCTCAACCCCAGCTACAGTTGGTTGATTAATTCACAGCGCTTCGGTATGAGCGCAATAAAAAACCCTCTATAAAAAGAGGGTTTTTTTACATATTACCGGTTCAGAAACCGCTAACAGAAAGGGCTATTATTCCCACTCAATGGTAGCCGGCGGCTTACCGCTGATGTCATACACCACGCGGGAAATACCGTTCACTTCGTTGATAATGCGGTTAGACACGCGGCCTAAGAAGTCATACGGCAGGTGTGCCCAGTGCGCGGTCATAAAGTCGATGGTTTCAACAGCACGCAGGGAAACAACCCAGTCGTATTTGCGGCCATCGCCCATCACACCAACGGAACGTACCGGCAGGAACACAGTGAACGCCTGGCTGACTTTGTTGTACAGGTCGGCTTTGTGCAGTTCTTCGATGAAGATAGCATCCGCACGACGCAGCAGGTCGCAGTACTCTTTCTTCACTTCGCCCAGCACGCGTACGCCCAGCCCCGGTCCCGGGAACGGGTGACGGTACAGCATGTCGTACGGCAGGCCCAGTTCCAGACCAATTTTACGCACTTCGTCTTTGAACAGTTCACGCAACGGTTCAACCAGACCCATCTTCATCTCTTTCGGCAAACCGCCCACGTTGTGGTGAGATTTGATGACGTGCGCTTTACCGGTGGCGGAAGCGGCAGATTCGATCACGTCAGGGTAGATGGTGCCCTGTGCCAGCCACTTAACGTCTTCCAGCTTCAGCGCTTCTTCGTCGAACACTTCAACGAATACGCGGCCGATGATCTTACGTTTCGCTTCAGGATCGTTCTCGCCTTTCAGCGCGTCGAGGAAACGCTGTTCGCCTTCAACGTGAACGATGTTCAGGCCGAAATGGTCACCAAACATATCCATTACCTGCTGGGCTTCGTTCAGGCGCAGCAGACCGTTGTCGACGAACACGCAGGTCAGGTTTTTTCCGATTGCACGGTGCAGCAGCATCGCAGTCACAGAGGAGTCAACGCCACCGGACAGACCGAGGATAACTTTATCATTGCCAACCTGCTCACGAATGCGGGCAACGGCGTCATCGATAATTTTTGCCGGCGTCCAAAGCGCTTCACACTGGCAGATGTCGCGCACAAAACGCTCCAGAATGCGCATGCCCTGACGGGTGTGGGTAACTTCCGGGTGGAACTGCACGCCGTAGAAGCGTTTTTCTTCGTGCGCCATGATAGCAAACGGGCAGCTGTCGGTGCTGGCAACAGTCACGAAACCTTCCGGAATCGCAGTCACTTTGTCGCCGTGGCTCATCCACACGTCCAGCAGCGGTTTGCCGTCTGCGGTCAGGGAGTCTTCGATACCACGGACAAGCGCGCTGTCGGTCTGAACTTCAACCTGCGCATAGCCAAATTCACGTTCGTTAGACCCTTCAACATGGCCACCGAGCTGCATTGCCATGGTCTGCATGCCGTAGCACACGCCGAACACCGGCACGCCGGCATTGAACACGTACTCTGGCGCACGCGGGCTGTTTGCTTCGGTGGTACTTTCCGGACCACCGGAAAGAATAATACCGCTTGGGTTGAATTCGCGAATTTGTGCTTCCGTAACATCCCATGCCCACAGTTCACAGTAGACGCCCAGCTCACGTACGCGGCGTGCGACCAGCTGAGTGTACTGCGATCCGAAATCGAGGATGAGAATGCGATGTTTATGAATATTGTCTGTCATTGACGCTAATTCCGAGGCAAGTGAAACAAATTCGCCCGGCACAGAGCCGGGCGCGGAAACTTATCAGGAGCCCATGCGGTAGTTAGGGGACTCTTTGGTGATGGTCACATCGTGAACGTGACTTTCCTGAATACCCGCACCGCTGATACGGACAAATTCAGCCTGAGTACGCAGCGCGTCGATAGTACCACAGCCGGTCAGCCCCATACAGGAGCGCAGCCCGCCCATCTGCTGGTGAATGATCTCTTTCAGGCGACCTTTATACGCCACGCGGCCTTCGATACCTTCCGGGACCAGTTTGTCGGCGGCGTTATCGCTCTGGAAGTAACGGTCGGAGGAGCCTTTGGACATCGCGCCCAGAGAGCCCATACCGCGGTATGATTTGTAAGAACGGCCCTGGTACAGTTCGATTTCACCCGGGGATTCTTCGGTACCCGCCAGCATGGAGCCAACCATGACTGCAGCAGCACCTGCAGCAATCGCTTTCGCGATGTCGCCGGAGAAACGAATACCACCATCGGCGATAACCGGAATACCGGTGCCTTCCAGCGCTGCAACCGCGTCAGAAACAGCGGTGATCTGCGGTACACCTACGCCGGTAACGATACGGGTAGTACAGATGGAGCCTGGGCCGATACCGACTTTCACCGCGCTGCAGCCGGCTTCCGCCAGTGCGCGAGCGCCAGCGCCAGTTGCCACGTTACCACCGATTATCTGCAGATCAGGATATTTAGCGCGAGTTTCACGAATACGCTGCAATACGCCTTCAGAGTGACCGTGAGAGGAGTCAATCAGCAGTACGTCAACGCCCGCGGCAACCAGCGCGTCAACGCGCTCTTCGTTACCTGCACCCGCACCGACAGCGGCGCCAACGCGCAGACGACCATGCTCGTCTTTACAGGCGTTAGGTTTACGTTCCGCTTTCTGGAAATCTTTAACCGTGATCATGCCGAGCAGGTGGAAGCTGTCATCAACAACCAGCGCTTTCTCAACGCGTTTTTCGTGCATTTTGGCAAACACGACATCGCGCGCTTCGCCTTCGCGAACGGTCACCAGACGCTCTTTCGGCGTCATGTAAACGCTCACTGGCTGGCTGAGATCGGTCACAAAACGTACGTCACGACCGGTGATGATGCCGACCAGTTCGTTATCTTCAGTCACAACCGGGTAGCCTGCAAAACCGTTACGCTCGGTCAGTTCTTTCACTTCGCGCAGCGTGGTGGTTGGCAGAACGGTCTGCGGGTCGGTCACCACGCCAGATTCGTGTTTTTTCACACGTTTAACTTCTTCGGCCTGGCGCTCGATGGACATGTTTTTGTGGATAAAACCGATGCCGCCTTCCTGGGCCAGGGCAATTGCCAGGCGCGCTTCCGTCACGGTGTCCATTGCCGCGGAGAGCATAGGAATGTTCAGGCGAATGGTTTTCGTCAACTGGGTGCTAAGATCAGCAGTATTCGGCAGAACGGTAGAATGAGCGGGAACGAGGAGGACGTCGTCAAACGTCAGGGCTTCTTTTGCGATACGTAGCATGGGCAATATCTCACCTGGGAGGTTATTAAATATTGCCGCGGCATTATACAGAGCGTAACCGATTGCATCCACACTTTTTTGCAAAAAAACCTTGCGCTCCTCTGTGAGCATGTTACTTTCGACTGAATAACCTGCTGATTTAGAATTTGATCCCGCTCACATGTTATCCTCTCAGACCACCTCAATTTTTACCGTAAGCCGCCTGAATCAGACGGTTCGTTTGCTGCTTGAGCAAGAAATGGGGCAAGTGTGGATCAGCGGTGAAATCTCCAATTTCACTCAGCCGTCCTCGGGTCATTGGTACTTCACGCTCAAAGATGACACCGCTCAGGTTCGCTGCGCGATGTTTCGCAACAGCAACCGCCGGGTAACGTTCCGCCCACAGCACGGGCAGCAGGTACTGGTACGCGCCAACATTACATTGTATGAGCCGCGTGGGGACTACCAGATAATCGTCGAGAGCATGCAGCCAGCTGGCGAAGGGTTGTTGCAGCAGAAATACGAGCAACTGAAGGCGAAGCTCCAGGCCGAAGGCCTCTTTGACCAACAGTTCAAACAGCCGCTCCCCTCACCTGCGCACTGCGTTGGGGTCATCACCTCTAAAACCGGCGCCGCGCTGCATGATATTCTCCACGTGCTGAAGCGTCGTGACCCTTCCCTGCCCGTGATTATCTACCCAACCGCCGTCCAGGGCGACGATGCGCCGGGACAGATTGTGCGCGCCATTGCGCTGGCGAACGCGCGGGGCGAGTGTGATGTACTGATTGTCGGTCGTGGTGGCGGCTCGCTGGAAGATTTATGGAGCTTTAACGACGAACGGGTAGCGCGGGCGATCTTTGCCAGCCGGATTCCAGTCGTCAGCGCCGTCGGCCACGAAACTGACGTGACCATCGCTGATTTTGTTGGCGACCTGCGCGCACCAACACCGTCGGCGGCCGCAGAAATTGTCAGCCGCAATCAGCTTGAACTGCTGCGTCAAATTCAGCAGGGTCAGCAACGTCTGGAAATGGCGATGGATTACTATCTCGCCAACCGAACTCGCCGATTTACCCAGCTTAATCACCGCTTGCAACAGCAGCATCCGCAGCTGCGCCTGGCCCGTCAGCAGACCGTGCTGGAACGACTAAGTCAGAGAATGAACGCCGCTCTTGAGAATAAGATTAAACAGGCAAATCAGCGTCAACAGCGCATGCTGCAGCGTCTGAATCAGCAAACCCCGCAGCCGCGTATTCACCGCGCGCAAACACGTATTCAGCAACTGGAATACCGACTGGCGGACAATATTCGCTCGCGCGTCAGCCAGCAACGCGAACGTTTCGGCAATGCGGTCACGCATCTGGAAGCCGTCAGCCCACTGGCAACGCTGGCGCGCGGCTATAGCGTCACTACCGCGACAGACGGCAAAGTGCTGAAGCAAACCAAACAAGTGAAGGCCGGTGATGTTCTCACCACCCGACTGTCAGATGGTTGGGTAGAGAGCGAAGTGAAAGGCGTAACGGCGGCAAAGAAAACGCGTAAGAAAAAGCCGGATTAAACCGGCGCAAACTCCACGCGTTTTTTCGAAATAAGGCCATGGCCGTTCTGACAGAAATAATCCACTGCGCCGCAGGCTTTTAACACTTGCAGTGGCAGATGGCACTCCGGACAGCGCGCTTCTAACGGAATAACTTTTTTGCAGTTTTCACAGTGCGCCACACCGTTTTGCTGTTCCAGTTCTGCGTGACATTCCGGGCAGTTCATTGACATGGTAACTCCTATAAAGGGCGTTCAGCTCTGCGCTAATTTTACCACGATACGCTTAGTGTGGGCCACGCAGCTGTTGCTGCAAGGTGAGTAATCGTTCAACCTCCTCCAGTCTGCGCTGCGTTGTGCGCCTCACCTCCTGTGGGTTGCGTTCAAACAGACTTTGCGCCCCCAGAATATGTTCCGCCAGACAATGGGCATAAATCGTGCCAGGAAGCTTCCAGCGACGCACAGCATCACCGTCAATCACTTCCAGTACATCTTCTGTACCGCGCCGATCATGACTGATGATACGACCATCGCTCAGATACAGACGCAAACCTTTTTGACCGCCAGTTGGACCCGCGTACTTATTCAGCCAGATATCCAGCGGTATGCCGCTAATCTGCCCCTGAAGATGAGCTTCACCCTCTGCCGTGGTCAGGTCACTCTGGGGGATATCACGCCCCAGACGGTCTTTAGCACTCACCACCCGTAGCGCCATCTCATTATTCCCTCCCAGATACCGTACCGTTTCCCGCAGCATTGCTAACACGTGCGTACCGATATCCAGAATCACGCCATCCGGGTGGCGAAGTTCACGCGTGTCCGGTTCACCGGTGGCAAAGTTAAGCGCTATCGGCACCCCTGCGGGGTTAAACCCGCTTGGCTCCTGCAAGAAACCTTCGATTTTCACAATCTCGGCAAAAGTGCTGACCAACCCTCGTTTCACCGTTTCGATGCGCGCCATCCAGTGGTCTAGCGCCAGCACGCGATCAGCAACGCCGGGTTGAACCAGCAGCATTTTCAGTTTTTCAATTTGGGAAAGCGTGGCGACAATAGGTTTTTCAACCACGATACGTGCAATGGGAGAGGCCAGGGATTGTTCAAGCACCTCAAGATGATGTAGGGATGCGGTCGTGATAAACAGGGTATCAAGAGGCTGAGTAAGCAGCTCTTCGAGCGATGTACAACGCGTCACGCCTGCTGGCTGTTTTGCGGGTTGAACGTCAAATCCCACGCAGCGTAGTGAATCACCGAACATGTTACGTAATGCAGGCAAGTATGCCGTTTCAACGACTGCGCCAAGTCCAACAAACCCAAACAGCATGTTCTTACCTCGAAAATTAAATGGCCGGGACATAACGTCTGCCCCGGCACAATCGAGGTGTTATCAGGCGCTGGTCACCGGTTTAGTTTGCGTATTCTCCAGCATGCGACGAATCGGAACAATGAGGACGATCAGTACTGCAGCGCAGATCAGCAGCGCAATCGAACAGCGCGCGAAGAGATCCGGCAGCATATCCAGTTGGTCAGCCTTCACATGGCCACCAATCAGACCCGCGGCCAGGTTACCCAGCGCACTGGCGCAGAACCACAGCCCCATCATCTGTCCACGCATTCTTTCCGGCGCCAGCAGCGTCATGGTTGCCAGACCAATCGGGCTCAGACACAGTTCGCCAAGCGTCAGCATCAGAATACTACCCACCAGCCAGAATGGCGAAACGCCTGCACCACCATTATTCAGCACGTTTTGCGCTGCCAGCATCATCAGGCCAAAACCCGCTGCGGCACACAGAATACCGATAACGAACTTGGTGATGCTGCTCGGGCGAATGTTCATGCTGGCAAGCTTAGGCCACGCCCAGCTGAACACTGGTGCCAGCAAGATGATAAACAGCGCGTTGATCGACTGGAACCACACTGCCGGGATTTCAAAATCGCCGATCATACGATTAGTGTAGTCGTTAGCGAACAGGTTAAACGACGTTGGTTTTTGCTCAAATGCCGACCAGAAGAAGGCCGCGGAAACCAGCAGAATAAAGCAGACCAACAGTCTGGCGCGCTCTTTACGGTTCAGCCCCGCAAAGACAAACAGGTAGATGAAGTAGAGGGCTACGGATGCCGCAATCACATACACCAGCACGCTGGCTACCGCGACCGGGTTAATCACAATCACGCCCTGCGCAATCAGCGTAACGATAACCGCCACACCCACAGCAAGCGCCAGCAGCCACGTGCCCACACCGTTACGCTTCACAACCGGGCTGTTCCAGGTAGAGTCCAGCCCGACTTCGCTGTCGTAGCGTTTCATCGCCGGAACAGCAAATACGCGGAAGATAATCAACGCGACCAACATCCCGATGCCACCGATTCCAAAACCCCAATGCCAGCCATGAGATTTAATCAGCCACCCGGAGATCAACGGCGCGATGAAGGAGCCCATGTTGATGCCCATATAGAACAGCGAGAAACCGCCATCACGACGCGCATCGCCTTTTTTATACAGCGTGCCGACCATCACCGAGATACAGGTCTTGAACAGACCAGAGCCGAGCACGATAAACATCAGGCCGATAAAGAACAGGTTGTCACCCATGATGGCCGAGAGCGCAATCGACAGGTGACCAAGCGCAATCAGGATGGAGCCATACCATACCGCCTTTTGTTGGCCGAGCCAGTTATCCGCCAGCCAGCCACCCGGCAACGCGGCAAGATACATCGTACCGGCAAAGATACCGACAATCGCCGAGGCATTTTCACGCGCCAGCCCCATACCGCCGTCATAAACGGTAGCCGCCATAAACAGGATCAGTAACGGACGAATGCCATAAAACGAAAAACGCTCCCACATCTCAGTAAAGAACAATGAGCCGAGCGGATAAGGATGACCGAAGAAAGTTCGGCTTTCTTTTTGATTAACAGAGGATTGCATAATTCTCCCGAAAAGATATGTCGTGTGCTTGTAAACACCGTGATGTACGCCGGCCAGTTACGTAGCTGGTCGATTTTTTACATACGGCGAAGAGTTATTTAACCATTTGATAACCTGACAGTAGTTTTGTCTAGTACCAACCGGGTGACTTTAAGATGAAAATTCGACAATTGTCTACTTTCTTAGATTTAAACTTGGTAAAAAGCGAATAGTCATTGACAGCAAACAGACAGGTACAGGAGAAAAAAAAGCCCGCGATTTACGCGGGCCTCTATCGCCATCAGCAAGGTTACTTACTTTTTTTGATGTGCTTAATCAAACGCTTACGCTTACGCATCTGCGTTGGTGTCAGTGTATTACGTTTGTTGGCAAACGGGTTTTCCCCTTCCTTGAACTGAATACGGATTGGTGTACCCATGACTTCCAGTGATTTGCGGAAGTAGTTCATCAGATAGCGCTTGTATGAATCCGGCAGGTCTTTCACCTGGTTACCGTGGATCACCACAATCGGCGGGTTATAACCACCGGCGTGTGCGTACTTAAGCTTCACACGGCGACCACGCACCAGCGGCGGCTGATGATCTTCTACTGCCATGGTCATGATGCGAGTCAGCATCGCGGTGCTGACGCGACGGGTTGAGCTGTCATACGCTTCGCGCACGGATTCGAACAGGTTACCTACACCGCTGCCGTGCAGCGCGGAGATAAAGTGAACACGGGCAAAGTCGATAAAGCCCAGACGGAAGTCCAGTGTCTCTTTTACCTGTTCTTTCACTTCCTGCGTCAGGCCATCCCACTTGTTGACGACGATAACAAGTGAGCGCCCACTATTGAGGATAAAGCCCAACAGCGAGAGGTCCTGATCGGAGATCCCTTCGCGAGCGTCAATCACCAGCATCACCACGTTGGCATCTTCAATTGCCTGCAACGTTTTGATTACGGAGAATTTTTCTACCGCTTCGGTAATTTTACCGCGCTTACGTACACCCGCAGTGTCAATCAGCACATATTCGCGCTCATCACGCTGCATTGGGATATAAATACTGTCACGCGTGGTCCCCGGCATGTCGTAAACCACCACGCGGTCTTCGCCAAGAATACGGTTAGTCAGTGTGGACTTACCTACGTTCGGGCGCCCGACAATCGCCAGTTTGATCGGCAGATCCTGCGGATTGAAGTCGTCTTCAGGCTCTTCTTCGCCGTTTTCCTCGGCTTCCAGTTTCGCCCAGTATTCCGCATCTTCATCCACTTCTTCCTGAGGTGCGATATCATCCATCCACGGCAGCAGAACATGCTCCAGCAGGCTGAGGACGCCGCGACCATGGGACGCCGCGATGGGGTAAATTTCGCCCAGCCCCAGTGAATAGAAATCGACAACAGCCTGATCCGGATCGAGTCCGTCAGTTTTGTTGGCAACAAGGAAGGTTGGTTTCTGGCGCGCACGCAGATGCTTGGCAATGGCTTCATCTGCCGGCATCAGGCCAGCACGCGCATCCACCATAAACAGCACAACGTCCGCTTCTTCGATAGCCAGCAACGACTGCTCAGCCATACGGGTTTCAACACCGTCTTCGGTGCCATCAATACCACCAGTATCAATGCAGATAAACTCGCGGCCTTCAATTTCCGCACGACCGTACTTACGGTCACGAGTCAGACCCGGGAAATCCGCAACCAGCGCATCTCGGGTGCGAGTTAGACGGTTAAATAACGTGGATTTGCCAACGTTAGGGCGCCCGACAAGCGCGACCACAGGTACCATGTTTAAAGCCTCATTTAAAAAATCATCAGACAACGGACGCTATTTTTGCGCCATTGTTAAAAACAGTAAAACGGCCCCTGCACCAGGAGCCGTTTTTCAAAGCGAGCGGCCAGGACGATTAACGCGTAATGGAGTACAGCGTACCGTCTTTCGCCTGGATCAGCAGTTTACCATCAGCAGCGACCGGCTCGGTCAGGAAACCTGAGCTATCGACTTTCTGCTGAGCGACAAAGCGACCATCTTCAACGTTAATCCAGTGCAGGTAGCCTTCGCTATCGCCTACGACCAGGTTACCGTTATACAGGGCCGGAGACGTCAGCAGACGGTGCAGCAGATCGCTTTGCGTCCACAGCGTCACGCCGCCGTCGGTGGTCAGCGCCAGCACACGGTCATTCTGATCAACCAGATAGATACGATTACCATCGACGATGAAATCATTCACCGAGCCGAGCTCACGTTTCCACATGATCTGGCCACTGCGCAGATCCAGCGCCGTCAGGTTACCATTATAAGCCAGTGCGTAAACTACGCCATTGACGATAACCGGCGTGGTATCGACATCACTCAGACGATCGATTTCGGTTGGGCCAGTGGCCTGAGAGATACGCTGCTGCCAAATCATCTGGCCCTGCTGCATCAGTACGGCACTTACGCGACCATTATCGCCACCCACAATAGCTGCGCCAAAGGCGGTCGCTGGAGCAGATTCGCCGCGCAGTGACAGAGAAGGCATATCGAGGTTAACGGTCCATTTGATGGCGCCATCAGCTTCGTTCAAGGCCTGCAACTGGCCGTTGCTGGTGTGGATTAACACCATGCCATCGCTCACCACCGGGCGAGACAGCGCTTCCCCGGCAACTTTCGTCTGCCATGCGGTTGTGCCGTCACTGGTGTTCAGCGCATAAACTTGTGCTTTTTCGCTGCCAATATAAACATGGCCGCCGGACACGGTAACTCCGCCAGAAAGCTGAGCAGATGCACGGGAGAACCAGCCGTCTTTCTCACCCAGATTAACAGACCAGACTTCTTTGCCGTCGTCTGCGTTCAGCGCTTTCACCACACCGGCGCGAGAGGCAGCATAGACCACGTTATCCGCCAGTGCAGGATGAAGGTTGGAGTAGAAATCACCAATACCGTTGCCTACAGAAGTGCTCCAGGCAGTAGACGGAGTAAACTGGTTTTCGACCACCGGTAACGGGGACATCTTAACGACATCTTCTTCGCCACTAAACAGTGAACAGCCGCTCAATAGGGTAACGGAAAGCAGCCCTGGCAGAAGTAATTTACGCAATTGCATCGGGTCCCTCTCAGATGGACAAATTATTGATTTTCATCTGCATCATTTCGCTCAGAGCAGGAGAGGCATCGCTTTTCACACCCGCTTCCCATGCGCTACGCGCACCTTGTTTGTCGCCTTTGCTCAGCAACGCTTCACCACGCAGATCGGCCACAATTGCCGCCCACCCTTCACCTTTAATGGTATCGAGTGTTTTCAGCGCGGTATCAGCCTGCTTAAGCTGAACCTGAACACGAGCAAGACGCAGATTAAGCACCGCTTTGAGATTCTCATCGCTGGTGGCAGCCAGGCCTTGTTGTAACTGGGCCGCGGCTTTCTCTAGTTCGTTTTGGTCAACAAACTGCTGTGCCAGTTCCATTGACGCTAATGCGCCGTAAGTATTTTTGTTCTCTGCGGCAAATTTCTCTGCGGCAGGAATGCTATCAGGCTTACCTGCGCTAACCGCAGTCACCGTATTTTGATACGCCAGAGAAGCAGAGCGTGCGGACTCCGTCTGATGACTGGTCCAGTAACGCCAGCCGACCAGCGCGCCAACCCCTAAAATTACCCCAACAACCAGCGCTTTGCCGTTTTCAGCAAAGAAGCGTTTTACCGCATCAACCTGGTCGTGTTCGTTCTCGTAAATTTCCACGCTGTCCTTCTCCTTAGCCCAGTAGAGTGCGCAAATGCGTGGCAACGCTATCCTGCGCTACTGCCGTTTGCTCACCAGAGCGCAAATCCTTCACTACAACAGTACCGTCAGCCACTTCGGACTCGCCCAGTACCAGTGCAACGCGGGCGCCCCACTTATCGGCACGGGCAAACTGTTTCTTAAAGTTGCCGCCGCCGTGGTTTGTCATCAGTTTCACACCAGGAAGTTCATCGCGCAGACGTTCTGCAAGCCGCATTGCCGCCGACTGCGTGTCTGCCCCCGAAGCGACCAGGTATATATCGACAACAGGATCGGCGTTAAATTCCGGATTAACTGCCTGAACTAACAAAACAAGTCGTTCCAGGCCCATGGCAAAGCCTACGGCCGGCGTTGCGCGACCGCCAAGTTGCTCTACCAGACCGTCATAACGGCCACCTGCACAGACGGTACCCTGTGAGCCCAGGCTGGTGGTGACCCACTCAAATACGGTGCGGTTGTAGTAATCAAGACCACGAACCAGACGCTGATTGACGGTGTAGGCAATACCTGCGGATTCCAGCAGTTTGCACAAGCCCGCAAAATGCTCGCGCGAGTCGTCATCCAGATAATCGCCCAGCGCAGGCGCGTCGTTCAACAGCGCCTGTACTTCCTGGTTTTTGGAGTCGAGCACGCGCAGCGGGTTGGTGTACATGCGCCGCTTACAGTCTTCGTCCAGTTTATCTTTATACTGTTCCAGATAAGCGACCAGCGCATCACGGTAGTTCGCACGGGCTTCAAGCGACCCAATGGAGTTCAGCTCAAGGCTGACATGCTGAGAAATACCCAGCGCACGCCACCAGCGGGCGGTCAGCAGAATGAGTTCAGCATCGATGTCCGGGCCTTGCAGGCCAAACACTTCGCAACCCAGTTGATGGAATTGACGATAGCGCCCTTTTTGCGGACGTTCGTGGCGGAACATCGGCCCGATATACCACAGACGCTGTTCCTGATTGTACAGGAGACCATGTTCGATGCCGGCGCGTACGCAGCCCGCAGTGCCTTCAGGGCGCAGGGTCAGGCTGTCGCCATTGCGGTCCTCAAAGGTATACATCTCTTTTTCAACGACGTCGGTGACTTCACCGATCGCGCGTTTGAATAACGGGGTCTGCTCTACAATCGGCAAGCGGATTTCACTGTAACCGTAGCTGCCGAGCACGTTTTTAAGAGTGCCTTCAATGCGCTGCCAGATGGCGGTTTCGCCAGGCAGATAATCGTTCATGCCGCGAATGGCTTGAATGTTTTTTGCCACGTTTATTCTCTTTATGGATATAAAAATGAACCCTCAGCGCTAACCCGGATAATACGGGCGCCATGCGGGTTCAATCATACACGGGAAGCACGCCGCTTCCCATCACGTTATTATTTTTCAAGCTGCTGCACGTCAATGCGTCGCGCTTCGTCCAGAATACTCGCTTTGGCGCGAATACGGGCTTCGAGCTGCGTGATCATGTCGTCGTTATCGAGTCGGTCCTTACGCACACCGTCTTCATACAGACCGCTTTTCTTGTTACCGCCCGTCACGCCCAGCGTGGAAACCAGTGCTTCGCCAGGGCCGTTTACCACACAACCGATGATCGAAACGTCCATTGGCGTAATAATATCTTCCAGACGTTGCTCCAGCGCGTTCACTGTACCGATAACGTCAAACTCCTGACGCGAGCAGGTTGGGCAAGCGATAAAGTTGATGCCACGCGCACGAATGCGCAGCGATTTCAGGATGTCGAAGCCAACTTTGATCTCTTCTACCGGATCGGCCGCCAGAGAAACGCGCAGCGTATCGCCGATCCCTTCAGACAGCAGCAATCCTAAACCGATCGCGGATTTTACCGAGCCGCTACGCAGGCCACCGGCTTCGGTGATCCCCAGATGCAGCGGTTGATCGATCTGTTTCGCCAGCAGGCGATAGGATTCTACGGCAAGGAAAACGTCAGACGCTTTAACACTAACTTTGAATTGGTCGAAGTTCAGACGATCGAGGTGATCCACGTGGCGCATAGCGGATTCCAGCAGCGCCTGCGGCGTCGGTTCACCGTATTTTTCCTGCAGATCTTTTTCCAGCGATCCGGCGTTGACGCCGATACGGATAGGAATATTTTTATCACGAGCGCAATCCACCACCATGCGAATACGCTCTTCACTGCCGATATTACCTGGGTTAATACGCAGGCAATCAACGCCGTATTCCGCCACCTTCAGTGCGATACGATAGTCGAAGTGTATATCGGCAACCAGCGGGACGTTAACCTGCTGTTTGATAAGCTTGAACGCTTCTGCGGCATCCATTGTCGGTACAGAGACACGAACAATGTCTGCGCCTACGCGTTCCAGCGCTTTAATCTGATTAACCGTCGCTTCCACGTCCGTGGTACGCGTATTAGTCATAGACTGTACGGCGATGGGCGCACCATCGCCGATCGGCACATTCCCAACGTAAATGCGTGTCGATTTTCTACGTTGAATTGGAGCCTGGTTATGCATTAAAAAATCTCCCGCATTGCCGTCTGTTACTGAGCCGGTGATTGTTCGGCATTAACGGTCAGACGCGCAACCTGGTTAGTTCTGATAAAACGACTCAGATCGACAGGTTTACCCTGGAACTGAATCTGCACTGCCGCCGGCGCACCAATCTTCAGTTTGTATGGTGCCTGACCGGTCAAATTCAGATTGCCGTCTTTACGCTGCATCCCGCTGAACAGTTTTTTACCGGTTGCGTCGGTCACTTCCAGCCAGCAATCAGCGGTGAAATTCATCACCAGCGCGTTAGGATCGCCAGCCGGTGTAGTGACGCCAGCCTGGTCAGTCGGCAGCGGTGCCGCTGTCGCCGGTGCAGTGGGTGTGGTCGCTGCAGTATCAACATTGGCCTGAGACGGAGCCACAACGGCGTTTTGATCTGCGCCAGAAGCCGGAGTCGCTGCGGTATCCGGCGTTTGAGCGGCATCATCCGGAGCCGGTGTACTGTCCTGGCTTGCAGAGGCGCTGGTATCCAGTGGCACACTCTGTGCGTTATCTTTACCAGCATTCAGCTCAGCAGAGGATTGATCGGCCATGGTGGTGATCTCTTCCTGCTGCGCTTTATGGTTCTGCCACCACCAGGCACCGGTCAGTCCGACAACGACAAACAGTACCAGCCAGGTAAAGGTCATTAGCCAGCCGTCGCGTTTCTTACGACGCTTACCGAGCGAAAAACTTTGCATCGGTGCGACGTTGGCAGGACGAATCGGAGCCTGTTTTTCCAGCCCTGGCAACAGTTCTTCTTCAGGAATATGCACCAGACGCGCATAAGAACGGATATACCCGCGCAGGAATGTTGAAGCGAGATCGGCTGGTGCCTTATCTTCTTCAATATCGCGTACCGTGGAAACCTTCAGGCAGAGTCGTTCCGCGACCACCTGTTGGCTGAATCCGAGTTGTTCACGGGCATTGCGCAGACGAACGCCGGTGGAGAGTGCTTCATTTTTGTCGTGCGTGGCTTCAGTATTCATTCGCTACAGCTGCGTAATATTTGGGTTCTGATGCCGGCGAGCCACAATGCTCACCCACACCGCGAAACATCTGGTCAGTTAACCTTCGTCAGACAGTATAAAACCGTCAGACCATCAATGACAAAACAGCGTAAACCTGAGGGCTAAACGCTTGTTGCGCCGTTACATACTGCCTTAAAGTCGACAAAAACGCACCGTTATTATTGACCTGACGACAACAACAAAGAACCTCATCTGGTTTACGTTACACTACGGTACATTAATTATACCGTAGTGCACTCAACATCAAACGGTCTTGATGTCGATAGCATCACCCTGCATACGCTTACGCAGAGTACGCTTGGTACGGTCAATAACGTCGCCCGCCAGCTGACCGCAGGCTGCATCGATGTCATCGCCACGTGTTTTACGCACGATGGTGGTGAAACCATAGCTCATCAACACTTTGGAGAAACGATCGATACGGCTGTTGGAACTGCGGCCATACGGCGCGCCCGGGAACGGGTTCCACGGGATCAGGTTGATCTTACACGGCGTATCTTTCAGCAGTTCAGCAAGCTGATGAGCATGCTCAGTGCCATCGTTGATGTGATCCAACATCACATACTCGATGGTCACGCGGCCCTGATTCGCATTGGATTTCTCCAGATAACGGCGCACAGCCCCGAGGAACGTTTCGATATTGTACTTTTTGTTGATAGGTACAATTTCGTCACGAATTTCATCATTTGGCGCATGCAAAGAAATCGCCAGCGCGACGTCGATCATATCGCCCAGTTTATCCAGCGCAGGGACAACGCCCGAAGTGGACAGCGTAACGCGACGCTTGGACAGCCCAAAACCAAAGTCGTCCAGCATGATTTCCATCGCCGGAACGACGTTGGTCAGGTTAAGCAGCGGCTCGCCCATCCCCATCATCACCACGTTGGTGATAGGACGCACGCCCGTTGCTTTCACCGCGCCGACGATTTTCGCCGCACGCCAGACCTGACCAATGATTTCCGACACTCGCAGGTTACGGTTAAAGCCCTGCTGCGCCGTAGAGCAGAATTTACACTCTAATGCGCAACCGACCTGTGAAGAAACACACAGGGTGGCGCGATCGTCTTCCGGGATATACACGGTTTCTACGCGCTGATCGCCAACCGCGATGGCCCATTTGATCGTACCGTCAGAGGAGCGCTGCTCTTCCACCACTTCCGGGGCGCGAATTTCAGCCACTTCTTTCAGCTTGTTACGCAGCACCTTATTGATGTCAGTCATGTCATCAAAGTTGTCGCTGCAATAGTGGTACATCCACTTCATGACCTGATCGGCACGAAACGGTTTTTCGCCCATCTCTTTGAAGAATTCGCGCATTTGCTGACGGTTCAGATCCAGCAGGTTAATTTTTCCATTTTTATTTGGAACCGCAGGAATGACGACTTCAGAGGTGTTAACTAATTCAGACATAATTTTTTCCGGCCTCGTTGTTACACGTTGTGGCCCGTGGAGGGTTAAAAAGAAACGCCCCGGCAAGCGATCTGCTCTTCCGGGGCGTTGCATTGTACAAAGTCTGGCGCAGGGATGCCACGTTTGCACGAAGCATTAGCGAAAATAATATGTAAATCGCTAATTCATCTCCAAAGGATTTCACGTCGCAGGAAGGCGGCAAGTTCGAGCATCCCCGGGAGCATAGAAAACTATGTGACCGGGGTAAACGAATGCAGCCAACGCATCTGCAACGTGAAAGACGCGGGAGATTAGCGAGTGCGCGGGCAAACCTCGCCTTCCCCAAAGAAATAGGCGATTTCACGCGCCGCAGATTCAACGGAGTCAGAACCATGGGTGCCGTTCTCAGTAAAACTGTCAGCGTAATCTGCGCGCAGCGTACCTGCCAGCGCATTTGCCGGGTTGGTTGCACCCAGCAGATCGCGGTGGCGCTGTACGGCATTTTCGCTTTCCAGCACAGAAACAACGATCGGACCAGAGGTCATGAATTCAACCAGACCGTCAAAGAACGGCTTGCCATCATGCTCGGCGTAGAAGCCGCGTGCCTGCTCAACGGTCAGGTGCAGCATTTTAGTACCGACAATTTTGAACCCTGCTGCTTCAAAGCGCGCAAAGATGCTCCCAATAACGTTTTTTGCCACCGCGTTTGGTTTGATGATGGAAAAAGTACGTTCAATAGCCATGATTACCTCTGAAAAAGATGTTTTGTTGTGGTTTACCTGGCGCGGATTATAAAGAGCATCCCGGCAATTGACTATTGACGAAGATAACATTTCTTTAAAATAAGATGAATTTTAGCAACAAACAGTGACCAACTGGTCTACTGCAACGAAAATCTCACCGTCTCTATTTGGCCTGCATCATCCATCACCAGCAGTTGATAATCCCCTTTAGTCGCCAGCCGTAGCGTAAGACGACGTCCGCGTTCATCCAGCCGTTCACCGTTAAGAAACCACCAGCGTTCACCGCTCCCACCGCTGGTTTGCACCGGCAATGAGGCTTGAGCAGAACCGGGTAAACGTCTCACAATCGCGCCATCGCGAATGCCTGTCAACTGCAACGGCTGCGAAGCGTCTTGTCCCAGCGGCGGACATGTGGCAGAAACTGGCGGTAATCTCGCCCCACGACGTTCTGATTCCGGTAGCCATGGTTCCAGCGGCAACGGCCAAACGATTAACGTTTGCTCGTGCGCCTGCGGGCAATCCGCCGCCACACGTTTGCCTTCATCATCCAGCCAGACAGGAAAACGAATTCCATTAACCCCTTCCTGCTCGGGCAATAATAACGTTGGCGGCTGACTGCCATCCAGTAACCAGGTTGCCAGACGGCGACGGCAGTTGCTGTCACTGGGGGCAAGAGATTGCCCTCCCGGCCAGCACACCACACCGCGACTCACGGATTCAGGGCGTGGATCTTCCGGCTGATTTGTCCCGCGAGAGAGCAAAAGATTGTTGACCTGATTGAGCAACGGCACGGCGCTGGCAAAACCAAACTGTCCCACCACCGGCGTACCGTCTGGCCTGCCGGTCCAGATGCCAATCACATAACGGGCGTTAACACCAATCGCCCACGCATCGCGATAGCCATAGCTGGTGCCCGTTTTCCACGCCAACGGCACCACGCGGCTCAGCGCGTTATCCGGCAGCGGTTGCGCTTCGTCAGCCATAATGCGGCGAATAATCCACGCCGCGCCCGCCGACATCAACGGACGTTCCAGCAGCGGATCGTCTGGCTGCAGACGCAGTTTTCCCGCTTTTCCCTGGCGGGCAAAGGCGCTGTACGCCGCCGCCATATCCTCAAGCCTTGCCCCCGCACCACCTAAAATCAGCGACAGATTCGGTGCGGCCCCTGCGGGAAGATACAGCGGTAAGCCGACGTTACGTAACGATGCGGCAAAACGCTTCGGGCCATAGGCTTCGAGTACCTGCACGGCGGGTAAATTCAGCGAGCGCACCAGCGCTTCGCTCATGCTCACCGGGCCATGAAAACCGCTGTCAAAATTCCCTGGTCGATAATCCCCGGTTCGCCGCGGTACATCCTGCAACAATGAAGCCGGATGAATGAGTCCGTCATCCAGCGCGAGACCATAAACAAACGGCTTTAGCACCGAGCCCGGTGAACGGATCGCATTCACCATATCCACATGACCAAAACGGGAGTCGTCATTCATATCTACCGAGCCAACCCAGCCACGCACGCTCATATCGGTGTGATCGACCACAATCATCGCCAGCGAACTGCGCGCAGGTAAGCGCCCTTTCCAGTTTTGCGCCAGCTCTTCCAGTTGACGCTGCAATCCGGCGTCAAGGGTGGTCACGATTTTATCGCTCCGGCTTTTTCCCAGCATCATGCGCGAGAATAACGGCGCGAGCTGCGGCATTTGCCGGGGCGCCAGCCAGACCGGTTCTTCACGTGATTCCTGTACTTGTCTGGCTGGCCAAATGCCCTGCGTTGCCATGCGTTCGAGTACTTTATTGCGCGCCGCTTCAGCGCGGTCCGGCCAGCGATCCGGGCGCAGGCGGCTCGGTGCCTGCGGCAGCACGGCCAGCAGCGCGGCATCGGAATAACTCAATTGCGCAGGTGATTTCCCCAGATAAGCCCAGCTTGCCGCCCCCACGCCCTGCAGCGTACCACCAAACGGCGCGCGGTTAAGATACAGCGTCAGGATGTCGCGCTTGGAGAGATGCCATTCCAGCTGCAATGCGCGCCAGAGCTGGCGAAATTTACCGCCAAAGGTGCGAGGATGGGGATCGAGCAATCGCGCAACCTGCATGGTGAGCGTGCTGCCGCCCGAAACCACACGCCCTGAGGAGAGGTCCTGCCATGCCGCGCGCAGTACTGAAAAAGGATTAACGCCAGGATGTTTCCAGAACCAACGGTCTTCGTAGTTAATTAACGCCTCAAGATACCGGGGGGACACTTCATCAATCGTTACCGGATACCGCCAGATGCCGTCCGCGTCGGCGAAGCGCCAGAGCGGCGTACCATCATAGGCCACCACGACACGCGCCGGATCGACTTCGTGAAGCGGCAGCGGCCAGATTTTATCTGCCACCCAAACCGCCGCCGCAAGCAGTAGCGCAACGGCTGCCAGCCAGAGCCAACAGCCGCGTTTACCCAACCCGCGCATCATTTACGGTCTGACAATCAACAGTCCCTCTGTCGCACCGGTCGCGCGCCACTGCGGAACGTACATGGACTCCACCTGCGGCACAGGAACCTGATAGGTCCCCGGCGTTACCGCCCGCGCCAGATACACCAGCGTCACCGGCTGTCCTTCGTTAACCGCCACCGCGGCGACAAAGCGATCGTCACGGAACTCAACGTGCTGGATATCCGCCTGCTGCATCTGATTGAGCAGATTCGCCACTTCGCTGCCGCTGTCCTGCAGGCTGGCGCTGCCGTTGGCCAGATTCTGGTTTTCCAGTTCCAGGCCCGCTGGCAGTAAGTCGACCACCAACGCATCCGGTACGTTCTGGCTGGCTTTCACCTCCAGCCAGACCAGCACCAGTTCGCCGCTGCGCAGAGAATCCAGCGATTTGCTGTTCCCGTCGAGCCCCAGGATTTGACGTTCAATATGCAGGACATTGCTGGCAGGCGTCGGTGAGGTTTGCGGATAACCGCTCACATCCAGACGCAGCCACAGCGGTAGATTACCGGTATTGGTGACGCTCAGCGTAGACAGCGCATCGGCATCCAGATTACGCGTCTGTGATTTCTCTGCGGCTAACGGTTGTTCAGAGAATGACGTTTGCGCCTGCCACGAGCCAGGCAAATCCTGTAACGTACGCGCGGCAAGGAACAGCGCATTATTTTCCTGAGTCGAGAGCCAGCGCTGTCCAAAGGCCTGTTCTGACAAGGTGTTCAGCAGCGTATTCTGTACCTCAGGTTTAAGTTTGTTTTCTTCCAGCAAGGCCAGCATCAGCGCGTTGTCGCGCAGTTGACTGCCGTAATCCGCCATCCACTGCTGCGTATCGCGGCGCGGTGTATTCAGGGCCAGCGTCAACGCCTGTTCACTGCGGTTGGCATCGCCCATATTTTTCAGCGCGATCCCCAGTTGTAACAGCGGTAAACCAGAGGCTGCTTGCGCACGACGCTCCCAGATCTCACGCAATGCGCCGAGCGGAGCTTTTTGCTGATGCGCCAGAACCAACGCGGCGTAGGCTTGTACGGCAAACCGGCTTGCTGAAGAGTCGTCGGTATAGCGAATCGACATCATGCCCGGATCCTGCAAATAGCGCAGTAGCCGCTCGTTGCCCCGGTTAATCACCTCTACCGGGACACTGTAGCCCTGTTCATTTGCCCGGACGAGGAAATCCATGACATACGCGGTCAGCCAGTACTCTTCCGACCCGTTTTTATCCCACAGCGCGAAACCGCCGTTATCACGCTGCATCTGCACTAAACGGGAAATCCCAATATCGACTGCCGCGCGACGTTTTTCATCGCTGTCGCCTACAATACCTAACGCCTTCAATTGCGCAGCGTTGGTGTATAAGGATGGGAACAACCCGCTCGCCGTTTGCTCCAGACAACCGTAGGGGTAAGCTTTCAGTTCGCGGATATAGCGCGCCAGATTCAGCGGCGGCTTACCGCTGAACAGCAGTTGCCCCTGCATCGTCACAGGGGAGAAATTGGTCAGTTCTTCGCCCGGAAGCTGCCAGGTTGCGCCCGGCTGAAGTGCGACACCGTTATTAACGGTTTGCGCCGGGAACGCCGGACGCACGCCAATCTTCCACTGCTTATGCTGAACAGGCAGCGTTTCACCCGGTAAAGTCAGACCGCTAATTTCTGCCTGAATTTCGCCATCGCCAAACCCCTCCCGCGCGCGCACCGGAATAAACAGCGTAGTCCTTACGCCTGGCGCCAGATTTACCGGCGCGGGATCTTGCCCCATCAGCTCCAGTAAACCATTGGCCGCGAGCTTAATATTCAGCGTTTGCGGTTTGTCAGTCAGGTTAGTCACGTCCAGCGTCAGGCGCGAGGTATCGCCTCCCGCCAGAAAACGCGGCATATTCAGTTCAGCAATTACTGGCGCGGCAACAATCACCTTGCTTTCGCTGCTGCCAAAGTCATCCGCCGTCCAGGCCTGCGCCATTACCCGCAGCTCGCCGTTGAAATCACCGATAGGTAACGTCACCGACCCTTCGCCTTGCTCGTTAAGCGTGACCGGCAACGCCTGTTGCGCCACGATATTGACGTGATTGACCGGTGGTTTACCGCCACGTTTTAATTCATCGCCGTCACCACCAAAGCGCAGCGCTGCCAGACGTCCTTGCCCTTCGATCACCTGGCCGTAAATATCATAAATATCCGCGCCATAGCGTTTTTGCCCGAAAAACGCCTGCCACGGATCCGGCGTGGCGTAATCGGTAATATTCAGCACTCCGCTATCAACGGCAGAGACCAGCACGTTAACCTGTTTTGGTACGTCACCATTTTTGACGCTGGCTTTAATCTTGACGGTCAACGGCTGGTTTGGACGTATTTTCGCCGGGTTTTCCAGCGCCAGCGCCAGACGACGGTTTTCGTCACCTAACGGCAAATGCAGTAAACCGACCGCCCGTTTTGGCGTTGCCGAACGGGACTTGTCGCCAGGACGAACCACCAGCGCACTAAGATACAAATCGTGGCGATTCCAGGTTTTATCGATTGGGATGGAGATATCGAGACCATCCGCCGGTACGTCTATTTCTTGCCACCACAGCGGGCCTTCGCTGGATTCCACCATCGCATAACCTTTGCCAGCAGCGGGAGCGGCAACGTGCAGCTTCATGGTATCACCGGGACGATAGCTGGGTTTGTCCAGTTTCAGCGTCACGCGATCGGGACGCACAGCCCCACTGCCGTCGCTATTATCCTGCCAGCTATAACCGGCCCAGAAGCGTACGCTGCTCACCGCATCATTAGGGGCTTTCACTTCCAGACGATAAGCGCCCCACTCAACCGGGAAGCTGACTTTACCGGTTTCATCGGCCTTAAGATCCAGAGTCTGCTCACCTTCAACCAGATCCTTTTGATCGAACTGTGATTGCCAGCCCTCGCCTTCAGACCAGTTCCAGTAATAATCTCGTCGCTCGCGGATCAAACGCACCTGCAAACCGGACACCGCTTTTTTCTCGCCTTGCGCATCGGCATACACAATGTCGAAAGCGGCGTTGCTGTTTTCATCAACGATAGGCTGATTCACGGTGGTATCGGTGCGGTAGTCATAAACGGCTTTCGCCGCAAACTGCGGACGAATGCCCGGCAGCGTATCTGCAGGCCAGATGGCTTGTTCAACCCGACGCGTCACCGGACGACCGCCCGACTCCAGCAGGCTGGCTTGCAGGATCACCTGTAACGGGGAATGCGTCTCCTGCCACTGGCTGTTGGCGGTCACTTCGCCGCGACCGTGGTCATCCAGCGTGAGCTGAACTTCATCGAGGCTGCGGGACAGGTTTTCTTCGGCAATATTACCAAACTGGAACCCCGGCAATGCCTGCACCGCTTCGCGCAGCGGGCGCAGGAAAAGCTGCCCTTGCAGCGCATTGCCGTTAGCGGGCGCGCCGTACAGGTAGTAACCCACTACCGAAAACTTCACGTCATCAGTTGGTGCCACCGGGATCTTATTGGCGGAGAGATTGAGCGCCATCCGCTCAGGCATAAAATCTTCGACGTGGAAATCCCACATCCGTGACTGGTTGTCGCCGGTATTAGCCCGAATATGCCACATGCCGGTTGGCGCGTTGGTGTCCAGCGGCCAGCTAAAGCGGTACAAGCCGTTTTCCGGTTGGCTAACTACCGAGCGTAGCACTTGTCCGTCGGGCTTCACGACCTCCAGCTTCACCGGCTGGTCGGGCAACGTTTTGCCATCGCTGTCACGCAGTAATCCGTTGAGGATCACCGTTTCGCCAGGACGATAGAGATCACGTGGGCCGAACATAAAGAACTGCTTGCTGTATCCCGGCGCACCGGCAATATCAAATTCAGCCAGATCCAACGCCGGGAGCTTCAGATCCAGCAGCGTGGTTTGCCCGTCTTTGCGGGCCAGCAATAAAGCAGCGTCTTTATCAGTCTCCAGTTTGACATGACCCTGAGCGTCGCTGGTAGCCTGCGCCAGCGTCTGTCCTTTTTCATTGAGTAACGTGACCTCAATCCCCTGCTGCGCGGCGCCGTTTTCCAGACTCTGCGTAAAGACATCCAGTTGATTATGGTAACGGTGCGCAGACACACCAATATCGCTGAGCGTGAACAGCGTAGCGGCATTACTGTAGTTGTATTGTCCAGCCTGATTCATCACCGCGATGTAAACACCTGCTTGCTGCAACGGCTTGATATCGCTCAGCGGCAGCAGCAGCTTCTCACGGGTGTTGCGCGCAGGATTGAGGTCAAAGCGTCCGGTATACACCAGTTCCGCCATTTTCAGCAGATTGTCAGATTCCCAGTTAGTCAACGAATTACGATATTCCCACTGGCTGACAAATGCACCGAGCGACTCAGGCTTCACGCGAAAGAAGTTCACATCTACGCTGTTAACGTTAAGGGCCATCACTGGCAGCCCTTCAATCACTTTTCCCGGCAGCAGCGAGCCGCGACTGGCGAAGCCTACGCTTGGCTGGACGTCGCGGGTGGTAATATTTTTTTCATAGTCGATAGCGAACGTCGCTTTATTCAGCGCCAGCAAATCACGCTCAATGGTCACCACCAGTTCGCGGTTGGGTTCGAGATGGCGTAAGCGTAGCTCTTTCAGATTTGGCGCCAGCTCCCAGGCCCCATCCACTTTGCCGCTTTTTTTATCGACAACGTGCAGTACGCGAGAAAAATCTTGTTCAGGATCGAGAGGAATAGAAAAAGTCAGCACCAGCGTCGCCGCACCATCCAACTGGACTTCTGAGGCATCCAGCAGCGTCAACGGCTTGCCCTGGCTTTGCTGCATCAGCTTTTGTAATTGCGCCGGATCTTTTGCCGGTGTGGTCTGTGGGGCGGGCGTATCATTTTTTGCCGTCGTCGACGGCTTATCGTTATTATCGCACCCCGCCAGCGCCAACATCAGCATACAGGCCACTACGCGTAAATGTTTCATTTTTCATCCCTGGCCTGAGTGGCCCGTTAGCAACGTAGAACAACTATTATGCGTCAGATTTCAGCAGGTGGAAGTCAGTAATAAGATGTTGTTGTCTGAATTTTCGTGATTAATGTGGGTCCACCTGACAAATCAGCCTCTTTTACTTGTCGCTTTGCACCAAACATCCGACAATTTGCCGAAACCTGGTAAAAATGGAGATGCCTATGACTACCGCCTTCTTTGTCGCTGCCGACTGGCTTGTCGAACATATTGACGACCCGGAAATACAAATTCTTGATGCCCGGATGGCACCTCCAGGCCAGGAAGATCGCGATGTTGGCGAGGAGTATCGCGCCGGCCATATTCCTAGTGCGCTCTTTTTTGATATCGAAGCGCTCTCCGACCATACTTCTGCGTTACCGCATATGCTGCCACGTCCGGAGGCTTTCGCCGTCGCCATGCGCGAGCTGGGTGTACATCAGGATAAACACCTGGTCATCTACGATGATGGCAATCTGTTTTCCGCCCCGCGTGCCTGGTGGATGCTGCGCACATTTGGCGTCGAAAATGTTTCCATTTTGGCAGGCGGTTTTGCGAGCTGGCAGCGTGATGAGCTCCCCTTGCAGACAGGAAATGTTGACTTGCCCGAAGGTGAATTTGACGCCGTGTTTACGCCAGAGGCCGTCGTGCGGGTGACCGATGTCCTGCTGGCCAGCCATGAAAAAACCGCACAGATTGTCGATGCGCGCCCGGCTGCGCGTTTTAACGCAGAAGTTGACGAACCCCGACCAGGTCTCAAGCGCGGCCATGTTCCCGGTGCGCTGAACGTACCGTGGACAGAGTTGGTTCGTGACGGCGAACTGAAAACCACCGATGAGCTGGATGCTATTTTCTTCAGCCACGGCGTGAGCTTTGACAGACCGATAATCGCCAGCTGCGGCTCCGGCGTAACGGCGGCCGTGGTGGTGCTGGCGCTTGCGACGCTGGGCGTTTCCAACGTCGCGCTGTACGACGGCGCATGGAGCGAATGGGGAGCGCGCAACGATTTACCGGTAGAACCCGAAACTAAATAAAATCTGATTTACACATTTTTTTCGCCCACAAAAAAACCGCTCAAATGAGCGGTTTTTTTGTGCCAGTCCGGTTCGCGGCCTTTCCAGCAGGCTGTGTTGCCATAGCAACGCAGGCACACCTCAGGAGCTAAATATTCCGGTTTAAGAGAATAAAAGTCAAGTTAATTAACAGGGAAACTATTCAACATTTAATGTATTATTCTGAGCGGCCCTTTCCGCTGTCTCGCAAACGGGCACTGGCTTTAGGGAAGGTCATTGTATGGCCGTATACGCAGGCGCACCTCAGTGCTTGCTATCACGGCATGATCGCCAGTGGTGCTGTCGTGATGCGGTCTTCGCATGGACCGCGCAATGAAAATACGGTACTTCTGTATCGTGCTTGTTGTATCTGGCGCGTTGTGTCTTCACGGGGACCAGAGTTACTCAGGTAATTTTGCACGCGTGACGCTCAGCGCCCAGGGCAAGTAAGCCAGGTAGCCGCCCTACGGGGCGGCTTTCCTTTACTCAGATAATCCTGTTCTGTTTGAAATCCCTCAGGAAGCCGCCCCAGCGGCGCTCGTAGAAAGGCGCGATGTGTTCGGTAATAAAGTGGCTGACCCCTTTCTCACCTTTCACCACCTGGCAGATATCAATCGGTTCATCACCCGGTAACGTATCCGTTGCAACACTCCCCGTGGCATGAATAATCTCTTCAATATCGCCATCGGCTTCAATGCCAATCAGCAGGTTGGGTTGGGCATCCGGACTTTCTTTGATCGAGCAGAGAAACGCGCGTTTTACCGGCTTAATGGTTTTAAACAGCGTAGTCAGCGAGTCAATCATCTGCGCCGGAGGTTCAGCGACTTCAGAGAGGAGCAGCGATTCTCCGCCTTCCAGTACTTCCTGGGTGCTGAGCGGATTCCCTTCTTCCCCCATCAGCAGGCTGATTTCACGCGGCATAAACTCTTTGCCGGTCGGCAGTTTCGCGTTGAGAAACAGCGTTTCGCCGAGCGTCATTTCAAACAATGTACGCACCGGCATGACGACAAATGCCTGCTCATCTTCAACCGCCTGCTGAAGAGCTTCCAGGGAGGTGAAGAACGGGATCACGGTGGTGCCGTCTTCTTTTTCCCAGTGCTGAAGATCGAGGGCGCTGTCTTCAACCACCGCCTCGCCTTCTGCGGCTGTACCCGGCACCCAGACGGTAGACTCCAGTAAAGTACGGAAAAATGCCGGACGATGCGCAGGCTCTGTCGCCGCTTGCTCCAGCAGGGTTTCTAATTCGTTTTTCGTTTCGGACATAGAGATCACAAATTATGTATATGGGTTGTAGGCCTGATAAGACGCACGGCGTCGCCATCAGGCAAAATGCCGGGTGGCACTTCGCTTACCCGGCCTACAAAAACACCGTTCAGGCAATCAGCAGATTTGCAATCGTGCGCACACCCAGACCAGTTGCGCCCGCAGACCACTGCTCAACTGGCGCTTTGCGATAGGTTGCAGAGCAGTCGATGTGCAGCCAGCCTTGCTGATAGTTTTCCACGAAATGGGACAGGAAGCCCGCCGCAGTGCTGGCACCCGCCGGATAGGCCGCACTGCCAGTATTATTCAGCTCGGCAAAGTTAGACGGCAGCTGGCTACGGTGGAACTCTGCCAACGGCAGACGCCAGAACGGCTCGTTTTCTTGCGCCGCGCTTGCCAGCAGACGGGCAGCCAGCTGATCATCAAAGCTAAACAGCGCGTGGTAATCGTTGCCCAGTGCCGTTTTCGCCGCGCCAGTCAACGTGGCAGCATCAATGATCAATTCTGGTTTTTGCGCGCTGGCGTCAATCAGGCCATCGGCCAGTACCAGACGTCCTTCGGCATCGGTATTCATTACTTCAACTTTTTTACCGTTGCGATAGTGAATAATATCACCGAGCTTAAAGGCGTTGCCGCTGATCAGGTTATCCGCACAGCACAGGTACAGCTTCACACGCTTGTTCAGGCCACGGGTGATGGCGAACGCCAGCGCGCCGGTCACCGTTGCTGCACCGCCCATATCAGACTTCATCGAGTCCATAAATGCGCTTTGCTTGATGCTGTATCCGCCGGAATCAAAGGTAATTCCCTTGCCAACCAGACAGGCATAAACCGGCGCTTCTTTATCGCCAGTTGGATTGTAATCCAGCGCCAGCAGTACCGGAGGACGTTCAGAGCCACGACCTACGGTATGCAATCCCATGTAGTTCTGCTCGCGCAGATCTTCGCCTTTAGTGATCCGGTAAGAGACGTTATCGCAGGCAACAGAGCACAGCAGGTCTACTGCGCGTTGCGCCAACTGTTCCGGGCCCAGCTCTTCTGCCGGGGCGTTAATGGTATCGCGCACCCAGTCAATAATTTTCAGGCGGTTATCCAGCTCTTTGCGCTGCGCCTCATCCAGAGCGGCCCACTCAACTTTGCGGGTGCCTTTTGGTCCTTTGTAGCCCTGCCAGAACGCCCAGCTACGTTCGGTATCCCAGCCTTCACCGTCCAGTTGGACATGTTTAATACCCAGGCCGTCAATTTTACGGGCGGCGCGCTGGATAAGGCCGAGGTCATCTTTCCCGTTCAAGTGCAGGGTAATACCGTCATTATTAATGCTGTATGTCGCCTTTTCACCCCAGCGGGCATCAGCGGGTTGCGTGGAAAGCGTAATTTTCATGGCTTCTGTCATTTTATTTATCCTTATTTTCGCGCATACAGGAAAACGGGCCACCCGTGGGCAGCCCGTTGACTTATTCGGCTTCGTCCAGCCAGACCAGCAAAATGGCCTCAAGGATTTTTTCGTTCGATGCCTGTGGATCATCATCGAACTCTTCCAGGTCACAGATCCACTGGTGCAGATCGGTGAAACGAACGGTCTTGGGGTCGAGATCGGGGAACGCGTCGTACAGCGCTTCGCCGATTTCACGGCTATCGGTCCACTTCAGTCCCATACTACCCTCTGTTAATGCTCACGTGCATGATTGATTGTGTAACGTGGGATTTCGACCACTAAATCGTCCTCGGTGACACGTGCCTGACAGCTTAAACGACTCTCCGGCTCCAGTCCCCAGGCTTTATCCAGCATGTCGTCTTCTTCTTCTGTGCTTTCCGGCAAAGAATCAAAACCTTCACGTACGATGCAGTGGCAGGTTGTGCAGGCACAGGATTTTTCACAGGCGTGTTCAATCTCGATACCGTTACGCAGGGCAACGTCAAGAATGGTTTCGCCGGTCTCAGCTTCCAGAACTGCGCCATCGGGACAGAGATCCTGATGAGGCAAAATAACAATCTTTGGCATATTAAACCTCGTCCACGGAATGGCCTTTCAGCGCGCTACGGACGGACTTGTCCATGCGGCGAGCGGCGAATTCCTGGGTTTGTTTGTCTACGTTTTTAATGGCTTGTTCTATCGCGTCAACATCGTCACCCTGTGCAACCTCGCTCAAGTGCGCGGCGGCGGTGTCGATAGCCTGACGTTCTGCGGCGCTTAACAGCGCGGCATCAGCGTTCAGCGCACCGGATAAACTTTCCAGTACGCGTGCCGCTTCGACTTTCTGTTCTGCAAGCCAACGGGCTTTAACGTCCTGCTCGGCAAAACTCATCGAATCCTGAATCATGGAGGCGATTTCACTGTCGGTCAGACCGTAGGACGGTTTAACCTGAATTGAGGACTCAACGCCGGTAGATTTTTCCATGGCGGTGACGCTCAGCAGACCATCGGCGTCCACCTGGAAGGTCACGCGGATGTGTGCGCCGCCAGCTGGCAATGCCGGGATGCCGCGCAGCGCAAAACGCGCCAGTGAACGGCAGTCCTGCACCAGCTCACGCTCGCCTTGCATCACGTGAATGGACATCGCGGTTTGGCCATCTTTAAAGGTGGTAAAGTCCTGCGCGCGCGCCACCGGGATAGTGGTGTTACGTGGGATCACTTTCTCCACCAGACCGCCCATCGTTTCCAGTCCCAGGGACAGCGGGATAACGTCCAACAGCAGCATTTCGCTGTCTGGTTTATTGCCGACCAGAATATCCGCCTGAATTGCCGCACCAATGGCGACCACTTTGTCCGGGTCGATAGAAGTCAGCGGCGTACGGCCAAAAAATTCACCGACGCGTTCACGCACCAATGGCACGCGCGTTGAACCACCGACCATCACCACTTCCAGCACATCCTGCGGCTCCACGCCCGCATCTTTCAGCGCGCGACGGCAGGCCAGCAGCGTACGCTTGACCAGTGCGGAAATGAGTTCATTAAAGGTTTCACGGGTGATTTCACCCTGCCATCCCGCCACATTAACAGTCACAGAATCGGCATCGCTGAGCGCGATTTTCGCGGCAATAGCGGCATCCAGCAGTTCACGCTGTACGCGGTTATCGCTGCGATCGGCAACAACCGCCTGCTCGCGAATGTAATCCGCCAGCAGATGGTCAAAGTCGTCGCCGCCGAGCGCGGAATCACCGCCGGTCGCCAGCACTTCGAATACGCCGCGACTCAGGCGCAGAATAGAAATATCAAAAGTACCGCCGCCAAGATCGTAGACCGCGATCACGCCTTCCTGACCGGAGTCCAGGCCATAGGCTATCGCTGCTGCGGTCGGTTCGTTCAGCAGACGTAATACGTGCAGACCCGCCAGACGCGCGGCGTCTTTGGTCCCCTGACGCTGTGCATCGTCAAAGTAAGCCGGAACGGTAATTACCACGCCGTCCAGTTCGCCGGACAGTGATTCGGTTGCCCGCGCAGCCAGCGCTTTCAGAATGTCAGCGGAGACGCGCACCGGATTAAGCAAACCGGCAGCGGTTTCAATCATCGGCAAGCCATTTTCACTTGCCTGGAAGGTATAAGGCAGATGCGGGTAACGCGCCTGGATATCCGCCAGAGAGCGGCCCATCATGCGTTTTACCGAACTGACGGTGTTTGCCGTATCCAGCGCAGCATTGGCGCGGGCATCGTAACCGACAGAATAACCCTGCTGCTGATAGTGAACCACTGACGGCAACAGGTGGCGACCTTCATGATCTGCCAGCGTTTCGGCCTGGCCGCTGCGTACGGTCGCAACCAGGGAGTTGGTGGTGCCTAAATCGATACCTACCGCCAGACGACGCTGGTGCGGCGCGGCGCTCAGACCAGGCTCACTAATTTGTAATAAGGCCATTTTCGCTTCCGGAAATTAAAAATCGAGCAGTTTTTCTTCGAGTTGTTCTGCACTGCTTCGCAGTTTATCGAGAAAACGCAGCTTACGCACGGTATCTGCCGCCGCGTCCCACGTCTCGCTATCCAGCTGTTCCACCATCAATTGATGGCGAACGTTATACATTTCGCTGACGCGCTGCATAAACGCATCTAAACGTTGACTGTCTTTTGCCTGTTCAATTTCGTCCAGCTCTTCGCGCAGCTCCAGCTGTTCCATCAGGAACGCGGTATCGCGCACCGTGTGCTGCTCGCTGCGGATGTCAAAGCCGTGTAAAGACAATAAGTATTCGGCGCGCATCAAAGGATGACGCAGCGTTTGCCAGGCCTGGTTAATGGTGGCGGACTGCGAAACCGTAGCAAGTTGTTCCGCCTGGGAACCGCTGGCGAATTTATCAGGATGATACTGACGTTGTAGATCCTGAAAACGTAGGCTCAGCGCCTGAGTATCGAGCTGATAACGGGCCGGCAAGCCAAAGAGGGTGAAGTAGTCCATAACATTCTCAGGGCATCGATTCTCTGTTGTTCACGGGAGCAAAACCAGAGAGTCAGGTAAAACAAACCCCACGCGCAGGCGACCACGGTGGGGTTATCGGTAAGCGCGTTACACGTGGAAGCTTTCGCCGCATCCACATTCGTCTTTCACGTTCGGGTTAGTAAACTTAAACCCTTCGTTCAGACCTTCTTTGACGAAGTCTAACTGCGTACCGTCGAGGAATTGCAGGCTCTTACCGTCGACCACAACTTTAACGCCTTTGTCTTCAAACACGGTATCTTCAGCCGCCGGCTCGTCAACAAATTCCAGTACATAGGCCATACCTGAGCAGCCGGAGGTTCTCACGCCCAGACGCAGACCAAACCCTTTACCGCGGTTTGCCAGGAAGGTATTTACACGCGCTGCTGCACTGTCGCTTAAGGTAATCGACATAATAAAACCTCAACTCTTAATTATTTTGCTTCACGTTTGCTTTTGTAATCCGCAATCGCGGCTTTAATCGCGTCTTCAGCCAGAATAGAGCAGTGAATTTTCACCGGTGGCAGTTCAAGCTCGTCGGCGATATCGGTGTTTTTAATCGCCTGTGCTTCGTCCAGAGATTTCCCTTTTACCCATTCGGTAACCAGAGAGCTGGAAGCAATAGCGGAACCGCAGCCGTAAGTCTTGAAACGCGCGTCTTCAATGATACCTTCATTGTTGACTTTAATCTGCAACTTCATCACGTCGCCACAGGCCGGTGCACCCACCATGCCGCTGCCCACGTTCTCGTCGCTGTTGTCAAAAGAGCCCACGTTACGTGGATTCTCGTAATGATCGATTACTTTTTCGCTGTAAGCCATGCTGAATTCTCCTTATCGATACCGATTAGTGATGTGACCATTCAATGCTGTTCAGATCCACGCCCTGTTTGAACATTTCCCACAGTGGAGAAAGGTCACGCAGGCGGCCGATGGAGTTGCGAACCAGATTGATGGCGTAGTCAATCTCTTCTTCGGTAGTGAAACGACCTAAAGAGAAACGAATTGAGCTGTGTGCCAGCTCGTCGGTCATCCCCAGTGCGCGCAGCACGTAGGATGGCTCCAGGCTTGCAGAAGTACATGCAGAACCGGAGGATACCGCCAGATCTTTCAGCGCCATAATCAGCGACTCGCCTTCAACAAAGTTGAAGCTGACGTTGAGAATGTTCGGTGCGCCCTGCTCGAGGTCACCGTTGAGATACACCTCTTCCATATCTTTCACGCCGTTCCACAGACGGTTACGCAGACTGCGCAGGCGCGCCATCTCGGTTTCCATCTCTTCTTTGGCGATACGGTATGCTTCACCCATGCCGACGATCTGGTGCACAGGCAGCGTACCGGAACGCATGCCGCGCTCGTGACCGCCGCCGTGCATCTGCGCTTCAATACGAATACGCGGTTTACGACGCACGTACAGCGCACCGATACCTTTCGGGCCATAGATTTTGTGACCGGAGAAGGACATCAGGTCCACTTTCAGTTGGCTCAGATCGATAGGCAGTTTGCCCACGCTCTGGGTCGCATCAACGTGATAGATGATGCCGCGTGCGCGGCACATTTCGCCGATAGTCGCGATATCCTGCACCACGCCGATTTCGTTATTCACGTGCATGATGGACACGAGGATGGTGTCGTCACGCATTGCCGCTTCAAGTTCTTTCAGGTCGATAATGCCGTTACGCTGCGGGGCGAGGTAGGTGACTTCGAACCCTTCGCGCTCCAGCTGACGACAGGTGTCCAGCACGGCTTTGTGTTCGGTTTTGCTGGTGATGATGTGCTTGCCTTTTTTCTGATAAAAGTTGGCTGCACCTTTAATCGCCAGGTTATCGGATTCAGTCGCACCGGAAGTAAAGACGATTTCACGCGGGTCAGCGCCCACGAGGTCAGCAATCTGGTTACGGGCGATATCTACCGCCTCTTCAGCCTGCCAGCCGAAACGGTGTGAACGAGACGCTGGGTTACCAAAGTTTCCGTCCAGGGTCAGACACTGCATCATTTTCTCGGCAACACGCGGGTCCACCGGCGTGGTTGCGGAGTAGTCGAGATAGATCGGTAATTTCATTGCTCTATAAACTCCGTACATCGCTTCAATGCAAGGAATCAGGCAACCGGCTGGATGTACGACCGTGTTAACGGGGTGTGTAACACCCCGGCCTGATTCTAAAATACTTTTATTATGCGCGTAACTTAACGTCGATCGCGTCTTGAGCACGATTAGTGCGTGGAGCGTCATGGGTATGCTGGCGACCAGACACATCCAGGACTTCCTGATTATTCACCAGTTCGCCCAACGTAATGTTGTTGAGGAAACCGGTCAGACGATCGCTCAGATCGCGCCACAGCGCGTGGGTCAGGCATTTATCGCCGCCCTGACAACCGCCTTTGCCCTGGCAACGGGTCGCATCTACAGACTCGTCCACAGCGCTGATTACTTCACCTACTGCGATGCTGCCGGCATCTTTACCCAGCAGATACCCGCCGCCTGGTCCACGTACGCTGGAAACCAGACCGTTTTTACGCAAACGGGAAAACAGCTGCTCCAGATATGACAGGGAAATTCCCTGACGTTCAGAAATATCAGCCAACGGTACCGGGCCCGTTTCGGAGTTGAGCGCAACGTCCAACATTGCGGTCACGGCATAACGCCCTTTTGATGTCAGTCTCATGTCTTACTTAGCCTCAAACTCGCCCCTGCCCGGGGTTTTTTATTGTAAAATGGGGGTATTGCATAGCAGGGGCAAGTCTGACATTCCCGACTAAATCAGTCAACTATTTACTTGACTAATTTAGTCAGGTATTTAACCTTCAGTGCCATTTTTACTTGCCGGAGGCGTTACGTTTACTTGCCTTTATTCTGTTGCTCAATCGACGCTAAAATCCCGCGCAAAATGTTCAGTTCCTGGCTCTCCGGACGCGCGCGCGTAAACAGACGGCGCAGCTTGTTCATCACCTGTCCCGGATGCCCTTCACGGATAAACCCGGTCGACAGCAGCGTTTGTTCCAGATGACCGTAAAAACGCTCTAAATCATCGACCAGCGGGTACTCAGCTTCTTCGTATTCTGCGGTCTTCTCGCTTTCCTGCGTCGCCAGCCAGGCCATGCGCACTTCATAAGAGATGACCTGCACCGCCATCGCCAGGTTCAGCGAACTGTATTCCGGGTTCGCAGCAATAGCGACGTGGTAATGGCACTTCTGCAGTTCTTCATTCGTCAGACCAACGCGTTCACGACCAAACACCAGCGCCACCGGCGAATTCGTCGCTTCAGAGACGCTTTTTAAACCGCATTCACGCGGATCCAGCATCGGCCACGGCAGCGTACGAGAGCGCGCGCTGGTGCCTACTACCAGGCTGCAACCTGCCAGCGCTTCATCGAGAGTATCGACGATCTGCGCGCTGCCGATCACATCACTGGCACCTGCCGCCAGAGCGATGGCCTGAGAGTCCGGTTTAACCAGTGGATTTACCAGCCACAGATTGGTTAAACCCATGGTTTTCATTGCGCGGGCTACAGAGCCCATGTTGCCAGTGTGAGAGGTTTCCACCAGCACGATTCGAATATTTTGCAGCATTGTATTTCTTCGGCTAAAGATTATTCGGGCATATTATCATAAAACGAAGACATATTCCGAACTCGTTGCTATACTCTGCGCCGTTTTCCCGTTCTTTAACATCCAGTGAGAGAGACCGATGCATCCGATGCTGACCATCGCCGTGCGCGCAGCGCGCAAGGCGGGTAATGTAATTGCCAAACACTACGAAACCCCAGACTCTGTAGAAACCAGCCAGAAAGGCAGCAATGATTTCGTGACTAACGTCGATAAAGCCGCCGAAGCGATTATTATCGAAACTATTCGCAAATCTTACCCACAGCACACCATCATCACCGAAGAAAGCGGTGAGCACGCAGGTGAAGATCAGGATGTTCAATGGGTTATCGATCCACTGGATGGCACTACCAACTTCGTAAAACGTCTGCCGCACTTCGCAGTATCTATCGCAGTACGCATTAAAGGCCGTACTGAAGTCGCCGTTGTTTACGATCCAATGCGTAACGAACTGTTCACCGCCACTCGCGGCCAGGGCGCACAGCTGAACGGCTATCGTCTGCGTGGCAGCACCGCCCGCGATCTGGACGGCACCATCATCGCCACCGGTTTCCCGTTCAAAGCGAAGCAGCACGCCGCTTCTTACATGAAAATTCTTGGCAAAATGTTTACCGAGTGCGCTGACTTCCGCCGCACAGGTTCTGCTGCGCTGGATCTGGCTTACGTTGCCGCTGCGCGCGTTGACGGTTACTTCGAAATCGGTCTGAAACCATGGGATTTCGCAGCAGGTGAGCTGATTGCGCGTGAAGCTGGCGCACTGGTTTGCGACTTCACCGGTGGTCATAACTATCTGGCGACCGGCAACATCGTTGCAGGTAACCCGCGCGTTGTTAAAGCCATGCTGGCGAACATGCGTGATGAACTGAGCGACGCGCTGAAACGCTAATCGTTTGATGCCGGATGGCGGCTAGCGCCTTATCCGGCCTACCAGGGGCGTTCCCCGTAGGCCTGATAAGCGAGGCGCCATCAGGCATTCATCCTACAACAGTGCTAAAACGGTCTTATCCCCCGCCCCACCGGCACCGCGCTCATCCACATCACTACCGCAGCAGCAATAAGCACTGCACCACCGGCTAACGCCAGCGTCGTCCATCCGATTTGCCGCCACAGCACCGGCGCTTTGTGTCCGCTAATTCTCACCGCCAGCGAGCGAAAACTGTGTACCAGCAGAGCCAGTGACGTAATCGTTAAAGAGGTTCCTGCCGCCATCGCCAGCGCCGACGCCATACCCCAGCTAAAGACGCCAACCACTTTACTGAACAGCAGCACCATAATTGCGCCAGAGCATGGGCGCATGCCCATAGAGAGAATAATCATCAACCGGGCGCGCCAGTCATCACCGCTTTGCAGTTGTTCCGGGTTGGGCAAATGCTGATGCCCGCAGCCGCAGCCCTCGTGATGCACATGGTGCGGCGTAAAGGCGGTGAATTTCGGACGGCGGAGCAGCTGGCGCAATTTCTTTAGCGCACGGACACACAATAAAACACCCAACACGCCAACCAGCGCATAACTTCCTTTCTCCAGCCAGAAACTGCTCATATGCAGCTGTCGGGCAGGCAGTTGCAAGACGGTGAGGACTACAACCACCAGTCCTATTGCCACCAGCCCCTGCAATAGGGACGACGCCAGCGTCAGCCCAATGCTCGACTTGAGTTTCGACGGATGCGTCGCAAGCCAGGTCGTGATGACGATTTTGCCGTGCCCCGGCCCCAATGCGTGCAATACCCCATAAATAAAGCTAAACAGCAGCAGAGATCCGCCCGCACGTGTGGGGTTCGCGGCAACCGCTTTCAGCAACCCGCTCATCTGCTGGTTAACGTCGCGCTGCCAGACGACACTTTGCATCATTACCTGAGGCCAGGCCTGCCACAACCACAGCACCCCGCCTGTCGCCAGCAACAAAAAGACCGCCAGCGGCCATAGCGTGAGCCAACGGCGTCTGGCTGCGCGTTGTTGATAAACTACTGACATTGCAGCGTCACCGTCTGTGCAAACTGTTTACCCAACTCCATATCCTCCGGCGGTGCGTCTTCTTTATCCAGCGACTGCGCAAAGCTCAGCATGTGTTCATTCGGCGTCGGCGTATGCATTGAAATATGGCATTGCTGGCTTATGGTCTGCGAAAGCCGGGCGTCGCTGTCTTTGTCATAGCTCATATCGACGTAGTAGGTCGGATCGAAGGTCGAAATAGTATATTTTTGACCGCTCAGTGGTTGAGCTTCGGCCAGCGGCAGAACGAACGTCAGCACCGCCTGGTGTTCTTCACGCTCCATGCCATATTCCGTCGGTCTGTTTTTAAACTTTACCTTTTTCCCATCGTGCCATACTTCGGTGAAATAGTGCTGCCCGAGAACGTTGGCCATCACTTCCGCCGCCAGTTTTTTCCAAATTTCATCGCCAGGTTTAGCATTCCCCGCGTCGTAAAGCAGATCCGCCGACGTGATTTCATCCATCGTCCAGCGCATTTTTAGCGCGACGAACCGATCATTTTCGCTCACAACTTCGGTTTTCAGATGAATAAAGCTGTGGGGATGTGCACCTGTGCCAAAAGACAGGACAGCGAGAAACAACGTCATAATGATACGTTTAACGCCTTGCATGAGTTCTCCACGTTAAAAATCAACACCGCCACAAATAATGATGCCGTATTTGGCACAAGTGTGCCGAGGATACCATTGAACGAAAAAAAGTTGAGCACCCTTTTCCGGTATCGATTCAGTTCTCAATTTCGATAATTTCTTCTTCGGGAAATTCCACCCAAACACCTTTTCGGCGTCAAATCTTAAGTCAAATGATAATAAAATGTTAATTAATGGTTTCATTTTAATGCTTCATTAACAATTAATTTGAACGCTTGAATCTAAAAACATGTAAATTTAACTAATTGTTAACTATTTTATTTCCATAAATTCACAATAATGGGCGTGCATCACATTCTCCAAACTTATGATTCATTCCCTCTTCCATTCGTTGTTAACTTCACGCCGTGACATGTCCTGCCCCCTACGAAAGGTACAACTATGAAATTCAAACTCGCATTACTCAGTGCAACCCTGGTTTCTGCATGCATGTTGTCCGGCACGTCCTTTGCGGCGGAAAAATATGAAATTGCTGTGGTTGCCAAAGTCACCGGTATTCCCTGGTTTAACCGCATGGAAACCGGTGTTAACGAAGCAGCAAAAAAACTGGATGTGAACGCTTACCAGACCGGTCCGTCTACGCCGGACCCGGCACAGCAGGTCAAAGTGATTGAGGATCTGATCGCCAAAAACGTCAACGCGATCATCGTGGTACCAAACGATGCCAAGGTTCTTGAGCCAGTACTGAAAAAAGCGCGCGATAAAGGCATTGTGGTCCTGACGCACGAATCCCCGGACGAGCAAATCGGTCAGTGGGATATCGAAACCATCGACAGTGAAAAATACGCGCAGGCCAACGTTGATGAGCTAGCAAAAAACATGGGCGGCAAAGGGGGTTATGCCATCTATGTCGGTTCGCTGACGGTCCCATTGCATAACGCGTGGGCGGATTATGCAATCAAGTACCAGAAAGAAAAATATCCGGAAATGTTCGAGGTCACTTCACGTCTGCCGGTTGCGGAAAGCATCGATAAATCCTACGCCACGACGCTGGATCTGATGAAAACCTATCCGCAGATGAAGGGGATTATCGGTTTCGGCTCGCTGGGTCCAATTGGTGCGGGTCAGGCTGTACAGAAAAAACGCGCCAAAGATAAAATTGCCGTCGTCGGGATCGCCATGCCAGCACAGGCTGCGCCTTACCTGATGCGTGGAGATATCAAAAAAGCGCTGCTGTGGGATCCAAAGGATGCGGGCTATGCGCTGGTAACGGTTGCCGATCAGCTGTTGCAGGGCAAAGAAGTCAATGCAGACCTGAGTATCGACGGTTTAGGGAAAGCCGATATCGACACGGAGAAGAAAGTGATCCGCTTTAACAAGATCCTCGAAGTCACCAAAGACAACGCACAGTCACTCGGTTTCTAAGGCTTTTGCCAACACCAGGGAAACCATAACGCCGACCGTCTGGTCGGCGCTATCCACCAAACTAACACTCAGCGTCCGTCAGGACGCTCGCAGGGGTATTGTCCATGACAGACACCACCGCATTTATCACTCTTGAGAATATCAGCAAACAATTCCCGGGCGTGCTGGCGCTGGATAACGTGAATCTGACGCTGAGAAAAGGCGAAGTTCACTGTCTGGCGGGTCAAAACGGCTGTGGTAAAAGCACCATTATTAAAGTGATCTCCGGGGTATATCACCCGGAAAAAGGCGCGCAGATTTTACTCGATGGCAAACTGTTCCATCACCTGACGCCGCAGCTCTCTTCCCATTATGGCATTCAGGTTATCTACCAGGACCTGTCGTTGTTCCCCAACTTTAGCGTCGCGGAAAATATTGCGGTTAACCGCTACCTTCCCGGCGGCGATATCTGGGTGCGTCGCGGAGCCATGAAACAGCAGGCGCTGGCCGCCATGAAGCGTATCGGGGTGAATATCGATCCCGATAAAAAAGTTGAAAAACTCTCGATTGCCGACCGACAGCTGGTCGCTATTTGTCGGGCAATTGCCGCCGACGCGCGCCTGGTGATTATGGACGAGCCCACCGCCTCGCTGACCCGTCAGGAGGTCAATGGCCTGCTGAAGGTGGTTAACGAACTGAAAGCGGCCGGCATTTGCGTGGTGTTTGTCAGCCATCGTCTGGATGAAGTGATGGAAGTGGCAGACCGCATCAGCGTGATGCGCGACGGCAAACTGGTGGGCACATATCCTGCCAGCGAACTGGACAGCCACGAGCTGGCTTTCCTGATGACCGGACAACGCTTCCATTACAGTCCGTTGCCGGAGAAATCATTCGACGCTCGAGCCCCCCTGCTGGAGCTGCGCAACCTAAGCCGCAGAGGCAAATACCAGAACATCAATCTGTCGCTGCACGGCGGCGAGATTGTCTCAATTGTCGGCCTGTTGGGCGCCGGGCGTACCGAGCTTTGTCTGAGCCTGTTTGGCATGACACACCCGGAAAGCGGAGAGATGCGTATTAACGGTCAGCCGGTCACGCTTCGTAATAACCACGACGCCATTAAGCACGGGATCGGCTACGTCTCAGAAGATCGCCTGACGCAGGGGCTGATCATGGAGCAATCGATCTACGACAACACCATCGTCACGGTGTTTGATCAACTGCACACCGGTAGCGGCTTGCTCGATCATCGTAAAGCGCAAAAGCTGGTCGCCGATTTGATCCGCGAGCTAAATATCAAGGTGTCCGATCCGCACCTGCCGGTCAAAACACTTTCCGGCGGGAATGCCCAGCGCATCGCCATTGCCAAATGGGTGGCGACCAATCCCCGCATTCTGATCCTCGACTCGCCTACCGTAGGCGTGGATATCGCCAACAAAGAGGGCATTTACCAGATAGCCCGCGATTTAGCGGAACAAGGTATGGCGGTGCTGATGATTTGCGATGAAATCCCGGAAGCGTATTACAACAGCCACCGCGTGCTGGTGATGCGTCGCGGCAGGCTGGTGGCGGAATTTAATCCTCATCACTGCCGTGAAGAGGAGATTGCTGAAGTGGTCGAGGTAATCAATGAATAAGATGCATCTGTCCCGTTTAATCGGGCAACATGAATTCTGGCTGGGCCTGCTGGTCGTGGCGCTGGCGGTTGGGCTGAGCATCAGCACCGACGAGTTCTTGTCTTTGGGGAACCTGACGGATGTGGCCACCAGCTACGCGATTCTCGGCATCCTTGCCTGTGGGATGTTTGTGGTGCTGATTTCCGGCGGGATCGATATCTCATTTCCGGCGATGACCGCGATTGCCCAGTATGCGATGGCCAGTTGGGTGATCGGCCACGGCGGCAACTTCGCACTGGCATTAACCATTGCGATTGCAGTGGGCCTGCTGCTTGGACTGATTAATGGCTTCCTGGTCTACTGGCTGCGCGTTCCGGCAATCATCATTACCATCGCCACGCTGAACGTCTACTACGGCCTTCTGGTTTACGCCACCAAAGGCACCTGGCTGTACGGTTTCCCTGACTGGTTTATGAACGGCATTAACTGGTTCTCCTTCACCGCGGCAGATGGCTACGACTACGGCCTGACCCTGCCCCTGCTGTGCCTGGCGGCGGTGATCGTCTTTACCGCAGTGCTGATGAACTATACCCGTCTTGGCCGTCAGGTTTACGCCATGGGCGGCAACCGCGACGCGGCCTCACGCCTGGGGCTGAATCTGCTGAAGCTGCATTTCTACGTCTATGGCTATATGGGCATTCTGGCAGGTGTTGCCGCCGTGGTTCAGGCGCAAATCACCCAGTCAGTTGCACCCAATTCGCTGCTCGGCTTTGAGCTGACGGTGCTGGCGGCGGTCGTACTCGGCGGAACCAGCATGAGCGGCGGGCGCGGTACGTTGACCGGAACCCTGCTCGGCGTTGTCTTGCTCGCCTTCTTACAAAATGGTCTGACGCTGCTCAGCGTCTCCTCTTACTGGCACACCGTATTCAGCGGCGCCATTATCCTGGTCAGCATCAGTGCCACGGCCTGGAACGAAAAACGCAAACTGGCAAGGGAGCTTTGAGATGAAAACAATCGCCAGATTTTTACCCGGTGATGCCATCATTCGTCTGCAATGCGTCATTATTGTGGTCGTCGCCCTGGTCTTCTCAGCCCTGCTTGGCAGCCGTTTTTTCAGCGTCGCTAACTTCCAGTCGATAGGCTCACAGTTACCGATCCTCGGCATGCTGGCCCTCGGAATGGGTATGACCATGCTGACCGGCGGCATTAACCTGTCAATTATTGCCGGGGCGAACGCCTGCTCGCTGGTAATGGCAGCGATTATCGTTACCCATCCGGATAACCCGCTGTTTCTGGTGCTGGCGCTGCTGGCAGGTGCAGCCGTGGCGGTGGCTATCGGTACGCTCAACGGCGCGCTGATTGCCTGGGTCGGCGTCTCACCGATTCTCGCTACCCTCGGCACGATGACACTTATCTCCGGGCTGAATATTCTGCTCTCCAACGGGACGGTGATTTCGGGTTTCCCGACCGCCATTCAGTACCTTGGCAACGCCACGATTGCGGGTATTCCGGTGGCGCTGTTGCTCTTTTTCCTGGTGGCAATCCTGCTATGGGTACTGCTGGAGCACACCACGCTGGGGCGCAGTCTTTATCTCGTCGGCTCCAATGAACAGGCTACCCGCTACAGTGGTGTTAATACCGTACGGGTACAAATTTCCGTGTACGTGATTTCAGCCCTGCTCGGCTGGGTCGCCGCCATTCTGATGATGGCGAAATTCAACTCGGCAAAAGCCGGATACGGTGAGTCCTACCTGCTGGTCACCATCCTTGCCTCCGTACTCGGCGGCATCAATCCGGATGGCGGCTTCGGACGCATTATCGGCCTGGTCCTGGCGCTGATTGTGCTGCAAATGCTGGAAAGCGGCCTTAACTTGCTGGGGGTCAGCAGCTATCTGACGATGGCGCTGTGGGGCGCGGTGCTGATCCTCTTTATCGCATTACAGAATCGTAAAGCCTGATTTCAGGAGAAAAAATTATGGCAAGTTACTTTATTGGTGTGGATGTCGGAACCGGAAGCGCCCGTGCTGGCGTGTTTGATCTCAACGGCAGAATGGTCGGCCAGGCCAGTCGGGCCATCGAGATTTACCGCCCGCAGGCCGATTTTGTTGAGCAGTCTTCCGATAACATCTGGCAGGCAGTGTGTAACGCGGTTCGCGATGCGATTAACCAGTCGGATATCAACCCTATCCAGGTGAAAGGTCTGGGCTTTGACGCGACCTGTTCACTGGTGGTGTTGGATAAAGAAGGTAAACCGCTGACCATTAGCCCGTCCGGGCGCAGCGAACAGAATATCATTGTGTGGATGGATCACCGCGCCATTACTCAGGCTGAGCGCATTAACGCCCTGCATCATCGGGTGCTGGACTACGTTGGCGGTATTATCTCCCCGGAAATGCAAACGCCCAAACTGCTGTGGTTGAAGCAACATATGCCCAACACCTGGGCCAATGCGGGATACTACTTTGACCTGCCCGATTTCCTGACCTGGCGCGCAACGGGCGATGACACGCGCTCACTGTGCTCGACGGTGTGTAAATGGACCTATATGGGCCATGAAGACAAGTGGGATGCCAGCTATTTCCGCCAGATTGGGCTGGAAGACTTGCTGGAACATGATGCTGCCAAAATTGGCCGTTACGTGAAAACCATGGGCGAACCGCTTGGTCATGGTCTTTCTGCGCGCGCCGCCAGCGAAATGGGGCTGATTCCGGGGACCGCGGTCAGCGTCTCGATCATCGATGCCCACGCCGGTACGCTCGGCACGCTCGGCGCGAGCGGTGTCTCCGGCGAGGTGGCGGATTTTGACCGCCGCGTCGCGCTGATTGGCGGCACCTCTACCGGACACATGGCGATTTCCAAAGAGCCGCGTTTTATCGGCGGCGTTTGGGGTCCTTACTACTCAGCAGTGCTGCCAGAATACTGGCTTAACGAAGGTGGACAGTCGGCAACCGGGGCGTTAATCGACCACGTTATTCAGTCGCATCCTTGTTACGAAACCTTGTTGACCCAGGCGAAATCTCAAGGGCAGACCATTTATGAAGTGCTGAATGCGCTGCTGCGTAAAATGGCCGGTGAGCCGGAAGATATCGCATTTTTAACCCGTGACATGCACATCCTGCCCTATTTCCACGGCAACCGTTCACCTCGCGCCAACCCAACGCTCACAGGCGCTATCACCGGACTGAAGCTGTCGCGCACGCCGGAAGATATGGCGTTACAGTACCTCGCGACCATCCAGGCCATTGCGCTGGGAACGCGGCATATCATTGAAACGATGAATCAAAGCGGCTACACCATCGATACCATTATGGCCAGCGGCGGCGGGACGAAAAATCCGATCTTCGTTCAGGAGCATGCCAACGCCACCGGCTGTGCGATGCTGCTGCCTGAAGAGAGCGAAGCCATGCTGCTGGGCGGCGCCATGATGGGAACTATCGCCGCGGGCGTGTTCGATACCTTCCCGGAAGCAATGTCGGCGATGAGCCGGATAGGTAAAACGGTCACCCCGCAGACCAATCGCATTAAGCAGTATTACGATCGCAAATATCGGGTATTCCACGAGATGTATCAGGATCATATGAAATACCGCCAGTTGATGCAGGAGGACGCATGAGTAACTCCTGGTCTCAGGCCAGCAGCGTATTCCAGCTCTATAGCGATGCCCTGGCGGGTCTGGGGCAGCATCTGACTGAACCTGTCTGGCAGTCGCTGATGGCGGAGCTGCGCGGTTGTCAGGGCAAAGTCGTCGTCACCGGCGTCGGTACCTCTGGCATTGCAGCGCGTAAAGTCGCACATATGCTTGCCTGCGTGGAACGTCCGGCGATTTACCTCAACGCGACGGATGCAGCGCATGGCGATCTCGGTTTTTTACGCGCCGACGACCTGGTGATTATGCTGTCGCGCGGGGGTAATTCGGACGAACTCACCCGGCTGCTGCCCGGACTGGCTGCGAGGAATGTGCCCATCCTGAGCGTGACTGAAAACGCGGATTCGGCCATCGCTAAAGCATCGAGGCTGGTGATTTCTACCGGCGTTCAGCGAGAGGCCGACCCGCTGAACATGTTAGCCACTACCTCAATTTTACTGGTGCTGGCTATCTTTGACGCCGCCTGCGCCTGTCTGATGAGCGAAAGCGGCTACTCAAAGGAAACGCTGCTGGCGGTACATCCGGGCGGCGATGTGGGATTAACGCTGAGTCGTGAGCAGTAACGCCAGACAACTGTTACGGAGGTAATGAATCTGTTGCCTCCGTCGTATTGCTACGTTCACTTTAGGTTTTTCACTTCTCTGCGATAGCATGTTCATACCTCCCTCCGCCAGCATTCCCCCCTCTGGCATTTTTTTATATCTCAACAAAAGATAAAACAGTGAAAAAGCGGATTAACGCGCTGCGTTCCACTCCCGCTATCTGATCCGCACGTGAAAAATTCTGTGACGCCCTCCAGCATTCCTGGTGGAAAGCATTCCATTCTTCAAATCTATGATCAAACTTTAGCTATTCTTATCAAACATACTTACGGGAGACCCTACAGATGATGTCAACGCTTGCTCCACCATCTGTACTTTCCGCTCCCCAGCGCCGTTGCCAGGTTCTGCTGACGCTTTTCCTGCCAGGGCAAATCGCGACTACACAAACCTTCAGCAGCCTCAATGGCGTTGATGATGCCACGGTTCAGGAAGATATTATTGGCGCAGGGCTCGAAATCCAGCGTTATCACCGGCTCACGATAGCCACCGCGCAGAATGGTGCCTATGCGATCGAAGGGACTCCGCTCAATCAGCGCCTGTGTCTGTTGCAGTGGCTACGCCGTGGTTTGCGAATTTGCCCGACTTTTATCGCCCAGCATTTCACGCCCGCATTAAAAATGGAGCTGAAACAACAAGGTATTGCACGTACGCTGTATGACGACACCAATCTGCATGCGCTTATTAACCTCTGTTCCCGGCGCTTACAGAAGCCGTTTGAGTGTCGTGACATCCACTTCCTGCGCCTGTATTTACAATATTGCCTGCTACAGCACCACGCGGGGATCACCCCGGAATTTAACCCACTCCAGCAACGGTGGGCGCAATCCTGCGCTGAGTATCCGCTCGCCGAGGAAATTGGCCGCCACTGGCAGCGCCACGTCATGCAACGTGCGCCGCTGGGCGAATCGCTGTTTATGGCGTTGTTATTCTCAATGATTCGCATCCCCGATCCTATCCGCGATAATCACCAGCAGGATCGCCGCTTGCGCCTTGCTATTGCGCGGCTGGTGCTGCGTTTTCGCGAGTATGGCAACGTGCGCTTCAGCGACGAGCAAGGGCTGCACGACCAGCTTTATATTCACCTTGCCCAGGCGCTTAACCGTAGCTTGTTTGCCATTGGCATTGATAACACGCTACCGGAGGAGTTCAGCCGACTTTACCCCCGGCTGGTACGTACCACCCGTGAGGCAATACACGGCTTCGAAGCGGAATATGACGTGCAGTTTTCAGAAGAAGAGATCGGCCTGGTTGCGGTTATTTTCGGTGCCTGGCTGATGCAGGAAAAGGATTTGCACGAGAAGCAGATTATCCTGCTGACCGGTAGTAACGAACAACTTGAAGCGCATATAGAGCAACAACTGCGCGAACTGACGCTGCTGCCGCTCAACGTAAAGCATATGCCGATGCAGGATTTTCAAAAAGGAGGTGCGCCGCGCGGGGTAACGCTGATTATTACGCCATACACCACGCCGCTACCGCTGTTTTCTCCCCCGCTGATTCATGCGGATCTGGCGCTTACGCCGCATCAACAGCAGCAGATCCGCAAAATCCTCGAATCATAACATCGCAGGCTGCGCCGCCACCTTCGGGCGCAGAAAGATTGCCGGGAGCGCCACCAGCGCCATCACCCAGAATACGCCGCTGCCCAGATTCTGGTACAGGTATCCTGCGAATACGGTCATGATGGCAATGCTGCCGCCCATCGCCACCGCCGAGTACACCGCCTGGAGACGAATCACTTCGCTGCCCTGTCGCGCAGCAATGTAGCGCATCGCCGCCAGGTGGCAGACGGTAAACGTGCCGCAATGCAGGATTTGCACTACAATCAGCCACGGCAGCTCTGTGCTCCAGCCCATCAGCCCCCAACGCGCAACGCCGCAAACGGCGGAAAGCAGCAGAAGATCGCGAGCGCTAAAGCGGCGGAACAGCTTGTGGCTGAGCGCAAAAATAATCACTTCCGCCACCACGCCTAATGACCATAAATAGCCCACCGCCGAAGCGGAATAACCGGCAGACTGCCAGTAAATGGCGCTGAAACCGTAATAAGCGGCATGTGCGCCCTGCAGCAGACTCACGCAGGCCAGAAAACGCCAGCTTTGGGTTATTAGCGCGCGCCAGGCGGGCCATCCCGCGCTCTCCTGCTGACGGTTCTCCCCCGCTGGCTGTACGCTTGGGCGGATCATCATCCCCAGCAGCATTGATGCAACGCCAAGCGATAGCAGGACCAGGATAATCCGATAGTCGAACAGGCTCACCAGTTTGCCGGTCAACGCAGAGCCGATCACAAAGGCCACGGATCCCCACAGCCGTACCCGACCGTAATCCATGGTTATCTGTTTTTGCCAGGTGTTGGCCAGTGCGTCGGTCAGCGGCACCAGCGGCGAGAAAAACAGGTTAAAGCCGACCATCACCACCATCAACCACGCCACGTTGGTCCCCGCCCAGAAGGCCAGCGCAAACACCAACGTCAACAGGGCCAGAATACGTAACGCTGAGATCAGCCGAGAGGGATCGCTTACGCGCGGCGCAATCAGCAAGCTACCGAGAAAACGGGCAATCAGCCCCGCGCCCAGCAGTAAACCGATGGTTTCCGGCGTCAGCCCTAACCCTTCGAGCCAGACGCTCCAGAAAGGCAGAAAGATACCGTAGCTAAAAAAGTAGGTGAAATAACCGAGCGCCAGCCAGCGCGTGGAATGCAAAGCCATGAATCCCTCCCGTTTGGAGGCGATAGTCTGGCGACAAACGCAGGCTGGCGCAAGAGAGCACTAACAGGCAGATAACATGATTTTTGCCCTATTCGACGCTAATTTGCATCGCAAAATGGCAGCGTTCTTCTTGCGCTAAAACCTGCAATCCCGGCTGCCCCTGCATGTTGTGGGCATTCACCGGATGCGTTTGCGGCTCCAGGCACAGGAACTCCTCACCCGACATTCTGAACAGCATCAACCACGGAGTTTGCGCTAAAATCGTGACTTTCATCACATCCCGCTGAATAACGGCCCGCCCGCTCCAGCCGGAATAGCCGACATTCAGCCAGCTATCCTCACCGTATTGCGCATGCATGAAATCCGCCGCTGAAGGGATATCGCGTTGCCATTCCAGCGGCAGATGCTGTTCCCCCTCCGGCCAGTAACCGCTGGCGGTGAACTGCACCGTACTGCGTTTATCAAAGGCGAAAAACGGATGAAATCCACAGCCATAGATCATCGGCTGCTCACCGCAATGGGTAAGCGTCAACGAGGCGTGTAGACTCGTGGTTTCCAGTTGATAGCAAAGCTGCGCCGTATAGTCATAGCCACAGGGATGCCAACTGCGCAACTGCAGCAGACAACCGCTTTGGGTGACGGTGATAACCTGCCAGCGTTGCAGCCAGCCGTCACCGTGCAGGAAAAAGCTGTCGTCTGCGCCATGTCGAGGTAACACGACCTCTTCACCGCGCAGCATAAAACGATTTCCCGCCACCCGATTCGCGACCGGCATCATCGGGAACAAGCCGCAATCACCAGGCTGCTGACCATGACCTTCGCGTAAAATGGCCTGTTGATGTTGTAACGAAACCAGGCTTAATAGAGAACCGCCCTGCGGATCGACGCACATCCGCAGATGTGCGTTTTGTAGCGTCAACAGACCCTCCATTAGCGGGCGCTTCGCGGTTGGGTTGATGCACCGACTTTCGTATGCTGCGCCGCCAGCTGTTCTTCCAGTGCTTCCAGCGTCACGCCTTTGGTTTCCGGTACATTACGCAGAACATAGATGAAGCCCATCGCGCAAATCACACCGTATAGCAGGAAGCTTCCCGACGCGCCCAGACTCGCATTGAGCAGCGGGAAGGTATAGGTCAGCAGGAAACAAGCAATCCACAGCGCCAACGTCCCCAGCGACATTGCCAGCCCGCGCACGCGGTTGGGAAAAATTTCTGATAGCAGCACCCAGGTCACCGGCGCCAGCGTCAGAGCATAAATCGCGATTGCCGCCAGCACCAGAACCAGAACCGGCCAGCCCATAATGCCCAACCCGTACGCCCCGGCAATCAGTACGTAGATAACCGTCAATCCTGACGCGCCGAACAGCATCAGTTTACGACGGCCAATTTTGTCCACTAACGGCAGAGCGGCAAGGGTAAAGACCAGATTGATGATCCCTGTCGCCACGATCGATTTTAACGTACCGTTGATGTCGAATCCGGCAGAGGCGAAGATCTCCTGCGCATAGTTGAAAATAACGTTGATCCCACACCACTGCTGGAACACTGCCAGCACCATGCCAATAATCACGATCGGTTTGATCTGCGGTTGTAACAGCGTTGACCACGCGACCTTGTGATTATCTTTTTGCAGCGTATGTTCAATCTCTTTCAGCGTTTGCCCGGCATATTCCGCCGAACCAATGCGCTGCAGCATGGCACGCGCACGATCGGCTTTGCCCGCTTTCACCAACCAGCGCGGCGATTCAGGTACAAAGAACATCAGCACCAGGAAAATTACCGCAGGCACTAATTCAGCACCAAACATCCAGCGCCAGCCTGTCTGACCGTTCCAGCTTTCAACAATTGCCTGCTGCGTAGCGCCTGTAGCAACAGGTTCGGCAATCATCAGGTTGATAAGCTGCGCCGCCAGCACGCCAATGACGATGGTGAGCTGGTTAACGGCCACAAAGCGACCACGCTTTTCAGCGGGGCTAACCTCGGCGATATACAGTGGGCTTAGCGCAGACGCCAGACCAATACCCACACCGCCAACGATGCGATAAATAATAAACATATCGAAGTTACTGGCGACGGCGGTTCCCCAGGCGGAAGCGCTAAAGAGGATCGCTGAGAGAATCAGCGGCATTTTTCGGCCAAATTTATCGGCGCACCAGCCGGAAATCAGCGCGCCAAAGATACAACCAACCAGCGCGGAACTCATCGCCCAGCCGGATTGCGCCGGATCGGTAATCGAGAAATATGCTTCATAGAAGGGTTTTGCCCCGCCGATCACTACCCAGTCATAGCCAAACAGTAAACCTCCGCAGGCCGCAACCAGGCAGATAGTCCAGACGTAACCAATCTTCAAATGTGTCTGCGCGTTATTCATTATGATTCCTCTTTCAGGGAAACGCAGGGTACAGTAGGTTTCGGGTGAGGTTACCCCCACCCGTTTCGGGTGTTACTGGAAAAGCCTTACGTTAATGGCGTGACGCAGCAGTAATGCCTTGTCATGTGCCGGATTGAGTTGCAGGAGTTCATCAAGTTCACGCTGACAGGCGGCGCTATTTCCTAGCCCCAGATGCCCGAGCGCATTGATAAACAGGCAGTGTTGCTGGTGTTTTGCTTGTGCTGAGGTATCCAGCACCACCAGGTCGGGTAGCGATACGGCAAAGAAATCGACATCCGGCACGTTGTCGTGATGCGACTCAACCCATTGCAGGAAGCTATTGAACAGAGCGTCCGCCTCTGCATCATCGCCAAGTTTTCTCTGCGCCATACCCTGCCAGAAGAGATAGTCCACTGGCTGGTCGTTATAGTAACGTCCGGCATCCAGTGAGCTTCCGCCGCGCGTCGCACGGGAGAAGTAGCGCTGAGATTCTTCGAAATGGCCTTGCAGCTGCGCGCAATACCCCAGCAAATACCAGATGTCGTTATCCGTTTGCCCTGGCAAACGGCCTTCCCCGAGGTTTTGCGGATAGTGCAGCGCCTGTTGCAGTTGCGTAATAGCAGTTTGCGGGTCGCCGGACTGCACGGCAGCCAGCGCGCGATGTAATTGATTAAGCAGATATTGCCCGGTGGCTTTACCTTCACCGCCTTCCCACGGATGGAACACCCGCTCACGTAATACTGCGGCGGCATCGTCATAGCGCCCCAACCCATTCCACAAGCTGAGCAGTTCCACCGTCAGATCATCACGCAGGAAGACAATCTCTTTGCTGGCTTCCAGCCGCTGCAGGCGCTGTTCAGCCGGTTGTGCCATCAGCTTGTTGAGATAGTCGAGTTCAAACAGGAAACGGGCATTTTGCGGCTCCAGCGCCACGGCCTGCGACAGATACTGTTTCGCCTGCTGCGCATCGTGCAGTTTGTTCCAGGCGTAGATCCCCAGTAAACGATGCGCCGGAGCGAAATCCGCTTCCTGCGCAAGCGTGAACTGCCAGCAGGAAACCGCCTCGGCATAACGCCGTTTGCTGTACCAGAAACAGCCGAGTAAATAGCGGGCAAAAGCGCTTTGCTCAAGAGTTTGCAGCATCTGCACTTCATCCAGCGTATTGGGGAAACGCACGCGGTTTTGCAGACACTCACGAGCACGTTCAATGAAGGGTTGTGGATTATCGCTCAGCGAGGCGCGCCACAGCATCGGCAGCGTTTCCTGGCTGTCGAGCAGTTCCAGCACGCCACGGGCAGCATCCTTTTGCCCCAAAGAGGTCAGCCAGCCTGCCAGTTCACACGCGTTGGTCCCGCGACGCCCGGTAATCGAGATCAGCGCAAGCGCTGTCGCCTCGTCCTGGCAGATAGCCCAGCGCGCATAGTGCAGGGTATAGCTCAGCGGATAATCCACCAGCTGTTGGCGAATGTAGTCCAGCGCTTGCGCATTGCGATCAAGCTTTGCCAGCGCCAGCGCTTTCAGTCCCATCGCCAGGTTATTACTGCCGTTAAAGCGCAGGCTCTGCTCCACCTTTTCCAACGCGCCAGCGTAGTCCTGACGCTTCATCGCCAAACGCGCTAACGACCAGAAAGCCGCATCCCGGCAGTTGCCGCTCCAGCTGGCCTTATAATAATTATCCCACGCGCTGTCATCATTGCCCTGACGTTCCTGTGCGGCGGCCAGCAGCATACTCGCCTCGCCATCACGCGGATTTTTATTGAGCTTATGCGCCCGCTCCAGCGCCTTGCCGGCACATTGTGCCGCCAGCGTCCAGTCGGCGCGGTTTAGCGCCAGCGTCCCCAGGGCCACATTATTGCGGTAATCCAGCGGATCAACGTCCAGCGCGCGGCGATAATAATCTTCGGCATAGCGACTGGCATGGTTGTATTGCTCCAGATGCTGACCAATAAAATAGAGTTCATCGGTATTAGAAAGCGCTTCTGGCAGCGCTGGCGCGACGGCCGCCGATGGCAGCGGTAATTCTTGCGCGATGTGCTCTTCGTACTGCAAAAGCGTAGTGCCATCAGCGCCAGTGACCGTCATCGTTACCCGCGCATGGTTATCGTCAGACACATCAGCCAGCCAGCTTTGTCCGGGCTCCAGGGTCAACGTATGCTCATAGAACGGTTGTCCATCGGCAGAAAGCGTAATCTGCACGTCGTGCAGCGGCGCAATCGCATAAACGCCGACAGAAAGCTGGCTATGCTCACGTACCAGGCGCAGTGCCAGCTGCGTGCTAGCGTTTTGCACCATGCCCAGTTCGCTGTAAGGCAGGAAATTTTGTACGAAGACTTTTTCTTCATACGGCGCAAGCCAGGTGAAATCCGGCTGGTTGTCGGTAAAGACCCCGGTCATCAGTTCAATATACGGACCGTTATCATCGGTAAGGTTACGATCCCAGGCAACGCCAAAGTCGCCATAGCCCCAGGTCCACTGTTTTTTCCCTGGCGAAACGTGGTGATCGGCCACATGTAGCAGCCCGCCTCGCTCACCGTGATGCCACGCGCCGACAAAATCATAATCTGATTTTTCAGCCATATAGGAGGTCGGTACCGGCACGTTTTTGTAGCGCGAGATATCCACGCCAGCCGAGTAGTCCACTTTATAGTATGTGCCGGTGGCAATGGGAAACGCAGAAACATCGCGCTTACCGTGGTCGAATACTGCGGTCACATCCGGCGGAAACACGCTCTGGTGATCGTCGCCACCCTTCACCGCTGGATTCGCCCACCATAAAAAATGGCGCGGCGTGGCGTTACCGTTAAACACCTTCCCGGTTATCTCGATCAGGGCGCGATCCGGATACAGCGTAAATCCGGTCATCACCTGTAAACCGCGCATAGGTTCTACCTCACCCATCCATACGGTATATTCGCCGTGTTCACCCTGTTGCTGCGTAAAATCCACCGGCATAAAAGTGGTTGGGCGATGATGCTGCGGCCAGTTAAATTCAATGCCACCAGAGATCCACGGCCCAAGCAAACCAACCAGAGCGGGCTTCACCACTTCGTTGTAGTAGACAAAATCGCGCTGCTTTACTTTGTCATACGCACGATGAATACGCCCGCCTAACTCCGGCAACAGCATGACGCGAATGAAGTCATTCTCCATCCACACCGCCTGATAGTCGCGCATTTCACGTTTGCCGGTCAGCGTATCAATCACGCCATACGGATACACCGCGCCAGAAGATCCCTGGTAAACCCGCTTTTCCAGAAACATTGGGTTGGCATCTTCTTCACCCGCCGCCCACGTTGGGAGGGTGATCGTTTCTTGCCAGACTTTAACTGAACCGTACATGCCGCTCTCCACTCAATAAGCAAAAGTAAAAATTCAACTTGATGCTATTCTGCGGCAGTTAAGTGGCGCTAAAATGCGCAATGCTCACGCAATATAGTTAAGGGAGTTAAGTGAATGCAGCGTTCGGGGTTCAACAACGCCAGGGTTCGTCAGGCGAATAAGCAGATCTTTTTGTCGCACCTGTGGCGGGAAAAGCAGCTCAGCAAGTCACAGCTGGCGCAGCTCACCAGTCTGTCGATCCCGGCGGTCAGCAATATCCTCGAAGAGCTGATGGATGAGGGGAGAATCAGTCATTCGCGAGAAACCTTAAGCCAGCGCGGTTTGAGCAGCGGCAGCTATCATTTGCCAGAAAAAGGCGCATGGACGCTATGTATCAACGTCACCCCTACCAGTATCACCAGCCAACTGGCGGACGCACGGCTGGTTGCCATCGGTGACTGGTGTCATGAGGTCATTAAGCCGGAAACCCCCAAAGCGCTGCTGTCGGCCCTGGCTGCACACTGGCGGGAATACCGTCGACAATTTCCCGAGGTCACGATTAATCTGGCGCTCGGCGTTCACGGCCAGGTTGATCCGATCACCGGCGCATCAAAAACCATGCCTCAGGCCCCGTGGAAAACACCGGTGGAAATAAAATATCTGCTGGAAGAGATGCTCGGCGTACAGGTCCGCCTGGACAATGACTGCGTGATGCTGGCGCTGGCCGAAAAATGGCAAAACCCAGCGGCTAACGGTGATTTTTGCGTGATTAACGTTGATTACGGTATCGGCTCATCGTTTGTGATTAACGACAATATCTGGCGCGGTAGTCTGTATGGCAGCGGCCAGATTGGACACACCATCGTTCATCCCGATGGAATTGCCTGTGACTGCGGTCGCTATGGCTGTCTGGAAACGGTAGCGTCATTAAGCGCGTTGAAAAAACAGGCCCGCGTGTGGATGAAATCGCAGCCGACGTCCCTTTACGATCCGGAAACGCTCACCACCGACCAGCTTATTACTGCCTGGCAGAACGGTGATGTTCGTATTCAGGCCTGGGCCGAGCATGCCGCCAGCGCCATAGGGCTTAGTTTATATAACTTCCTGAATATACTGAATATTAATCAGATATGGTTGTACGGTCGTAGCTGCGCTTTTGGCGATAGCTGGCTCAATACCTTGGTGCAGCAAACTGGGTTTAACCCGTTTGATCACGGTGATAACCCGCGCGCCAGAGCGACTCAGATAAGCTTCGGCCAGCTCAATCGTGCCCAGCAACTCATGGGAATTGGCTATCTGTATGTCGAGTCACAGCTCAGCGAGTTGTAACCATTACACCGTCAGACTCACGGCCAAACGTTCATGAACCGTGGCGATAAAATCGGTCAGTGCCGGTTTGCGCGATCCCTTTTTCCACGCCATCAGCAACGCGATGGTCGGGACATCACCAATAATTGGCCGAAAAACCACCTGTCCGGTATTAAAATTATTCATATAACCGGGTATCAAAGTCACCCCCAACCCCATGCCGACCAGGTTCATGGTCACCAGAATGTTGGTTGCCACTTGCACAATGTTAGGCTGGCTTTTCTGCTGCTGAAACCAGTTTTTGACAATCTTCGCTAATACGCCGGAATAAGCGGGATCGGTGCTGACAAAATTGACACCGTTCAGTTGCTGTGCCGATATCGCCTGTTCACTGGCTAACGGATGGTTAACCGGTAGCACTACCACCAGCGGCTCATGAATGAGCTCCAGATACTCCAGTTCCGGGCTGTAAACCGGATGGCGCATTAAGCCCACATCCAACTCTCCACTGAGGATCTTCTCTTCCTGCTCGGTGGTGATCAGACTCACCAGTTCAATGTGTGTATCCGGTTGTTTTAAACGAAACAAAGGCAGCACCTTAGGCAGCAGATTCACCTCTGCTGAAGGAACAAAACCAATCGTAAAATGATTATCTTCCTGCACCGTTTTACGGGCGCGAATTTTCGCGTTCTCTGCCTGTTCGAGGATAGCCAGCGCATCCTGTAAAAAGCACTCTCCTGCCGCCGTCAGCGCAACTTTTCGCTTATCGCGCACCAGTAACGGAACGCCCACGCAGGTTTCCAGATCGCGGATCTGACTGCTTAACGACGGCTGGGAGGTATGCAACTTTTCTGCCGCTCGGGTGAAATTCAGCGCCTGCGCCACCGCGACAAAATAGCGTAAGTGCCTCAGTTCCATGCCCTGCTCCTTGTTATCGAAAAAATGTCTCAACTGGTAGAAATTTACTATTTCACAGATTGATAACTAACCAGCAACATCCTTAGGGCACATAAAAAGAAGGTCAATACATCTTAGCTTTCAGGATTAAAAAATATGACCACACCCTCAAATTTAGACATCTACCAACTGATCGACACGCAAAACGGTCGCGTTACCCCACGGATTTATACCGACCCTGAAATTTACCAACTGGAGCTGGAACGCATCTTCGGGCGCTGCTGGCTATTTCTCGCCCACGAAAGCCAAATCCCCAAACCCGGTGATTTTTTTAACACCTACATGGGCGAGGATGCGGTTGTGGTGGTTCGCCAGAAAGACGGCAGCATCAAAGCGTTTCTCAACCAGTGTCGCCACCGTGCGATGCGCGTCAGCTACGCCGACTGCGGCAATACCCGCGCCTTCACCTGCCCGTATCACGGCTGGTCGTACGGCATTAACGGCGAGCTGATCGACGTCCCGCTGGAGCCGCGCGCTTATCCGCAAGGTTTATGCAAATCGCATTGGGGACTGAACGAAGTGCCTGGCGTCGAGAGCTATAAAGGGCTGATTTTCGGCAACTGGGATACCAGCGCACCAAACCTGCGCGATTATCTCGGCGACATCGCCTGGTATCTCGACGGCGTGCTCGACCGCCGTGAAGGTGGCACCGAAATCGTCGGAGGCGTCCAGAAGTGGACCATCGACTGCAACTGGAAATTCCCCGCCGAACAGTTTGCCAGCGACCAGTATCACGCGCTGTTCAGCCATGCCTCTGCGGTGCAGGTGCTGGGGGCGAAAGACGACGGCAGCGATAAGCGCCTCGGCGACGGTCAGACCGCCCGCCCGGTGTGGGAAACCGCCAAAGATGCACTACAGTTCGGCCAGGACGGCCACGGCAGCGGCTTCTTCTTTACCGAGAAACCGGACGCCAACGTGTGGGTCGACGGTGAAGTCTCCAGCTACTACCGCGACACCTACGCGGAAGCCGAAGAGCGTTTGGGCAAGGTTCGCGCCCTGCGTCTGGCTGGTCACAACAACATCTTCCCCACGCTTTCCTGGCTCAACGGTACCGCCACGCTGCGCGTCTGGCACCCGCGCGGGCCGGATCGGGTTGAAGTGTGGGCGTTCTGTATTACCGATAAAGCCGCCTCTGATGAAGTGAAAGCCGCGTTTGAAAACAGCGCCACGCGGGCTTTTGGCCCCGCCGGGTTCCTGGAGCAGGACGACTCGGAAAACTGGTGTGAAATTCAAAAACTGCTGAAAGGTCATCGCGCACGCAACACGAAATTGTGTCTGGAAATGGGGCTTGGCCAGGAGAAGCGTCGTGAAGACGGCATTCCGGGGATCACTAACTACATCTTTTCGGAAACTGCGGCGCGCGGTATGTACCAGCGCTGGGCCGATTTGCTCAGCAGCGAAAGCTGGCAGGACGTGCACGAGAAAACCGCCGCGTACCAGCAGGAGGTGATGAAATGAGCGCGTTAGTTTCTCTTGAGCTGCATCATCGCATCAGCCAGTTTCTGTATGAAGAAGCGCGTCTGCTGGACGACTGGCAGTTTCGCGACTGGCTGGCGCAGCTGGATGACGACATTCGCTACACCATGCGTACCACGGTCAATGCTCAGACCCGCGACCGTCGCAAAGGCGTACAACCGCCGACGACGTGGATTTTCAACGACAACAAAGACCAGCTCGAACGCCGCATCGCACGGCTGGAAACCGGCATGGCCTGGGCAGAAGAGCCGCCTTCCCGCACCCGCCACCTTATTAGCAACCTGCAGGTCAGTGAAACCGACGTGCCCGACGTCTTCGCCGTGCGCCTCAACTATCTGCTGTATCGCGCGCAAAAAGAGCGGGACGAGACGTTTTACGTCGGCATGCGCGTGGATAAAGTCCGTCGTTTGCCGGGCAACGAGTGGCGCTTACTGGCGCGCGAGATCGTGCTGGATCAGGCGGTTATTACCTCCCATAACCTGAGTGTACTGTTCTGATGAGTCGTATTTATGCCTGCCCCGTAGGGGATTTGCCGGAGGGTGAAGCCCTCCGGCTCGACACCTCGCCCGTCATCGCGCTGTTCAATGTTGGCGGCGAGTTTTATGCCATTAACGATCGCTGTAGCCACGGCAACGCCTCGATGTCGGAAGGTTATCTGGAAGACGATGCCACCGTGGAATGCCCGCTGCATGCGGCCAGTTTTTGTCTGAAAACCGGCAAAGCGCTATGCCTGCCCGCCACCGATCCGCTAACCACCTACGCAGTATATGTGGACGGTAGCGATGTATTTGTTGATATTCCAGAGGACACCCGATGAGCGATTTACGCGATAACGTGGTTTTTATTACCGGCGGCGGTTCCGGCCTCGGCCTGGCGCTGGTCGAGCGCTTTATTGAAGAAGGCGCGAAGGTCGCTACGCTCGAACTGTCGCCAGCCAAAGTCGCCAGCCTGCGCCAGTGTTTTGGCGAACATGTATTGGCGGTAGAGGGCAACGTCACCTGCTACGCCGACTATCAGCGTGCGGTCGATCAGATCCTCACCGTGTTTGGCAAGCTGGACTGTTTTATTGGCAATGCGGGCATCTGGGATCACAACGCAACGCTGGTGAACACCTCCGCTGAAGCGCTGGAGAGCGGCTTTCACGAGTTATTTAACGTCAATGTGCTGGGTTATCTGCTGGGGGCGAAAGCCTGTGCCCCGGCGCTGATCGCCAGCGAAGGCAGCATCATCTTTACCCTGTCAAACGCTGCCTGGTATCCCGGCGGCGGCGGGCCGCTGTACACCGCCAGTAAGCACGCTGCTACCGGGCTGATTCGCCAGTTGGCCTACGAGCTGGCGCCTAAAGTGCGGGTGAACGGCGTCGGTCCGTGCGGTATGGCCACCGATCTGCGCGGCCCACAGGCGCTGGGGCAAAGCGATACCTCAATTATGCAGTCACTGACGCCGGAAAAAATCGCCGCTATTTTGCCGCTACAGTTCTTCCCCGACCCAGCCGACTTTACCGGGCCATACGTGATGCTGGCGTCGCGTCGCAACAACCGCACCTTAAGCGGCGTGATGATCAATGCCGATGCCGGGCTGGGTATTCGCGGTATTCGCCACGTCGCCGCTGGTCTGGATCTCTGAGGAGGCGTTATGCACAACAAAATTATTGCTATCGTCGGCGGTGGACAGGCCGCAGCGATGGCGGCGGTAGCACTGCGCCAGCAAGGGTTTGACGGCGAGATACATCTGTTCTCCAATGAGCCGCATCAGCCGTACGAACGCCCGCCATTGTCCAAAGCCATGCTGCTGGACGACGCCCCGCAGCTACAGCCGGTGCTAAACACGGCCTGGTGGCAGGAAAAAAATGTTCATCTGCATCTGAACGTGACTATCCAGACGCTCGGCCGCCAAACGCATCAGTTGGTGCTGGCTGACGGCCAGGTTTATCCGTGGGATCAGCTATTGATTGCCACCGGTGCCGCGGCCCGTCCTCTTCCGCTGCTGGATAAACTGGGCGATCGCTGCTTTACCCTGCGCCACGTTGACGACGCGACTCGTCTGCGAGACGCTTTACTCCCCGGTAAATCGATTGTGATAGTCGGTGCGGGCACCATTGGTCTGGAACTGGCGGCCAGCGCGACCCAGCGCGGCTGCCGGGTAACCGTAGTGGAGCAGGCGCCAACGGTGATGGGCCGCAATGCGCCTGCTCCGGTGCGCGACTACCTGCTTGCCCGCCACCAGCAGGCGGGCGTACGGGTGTTACTCAACAGCGCCATTGAACACGCCGAAGCGGGAGAGTTTCTCTCGCTGACGCTGCAAAACGGCGAGACGCTGCTGGCCGATGCGATGGTTTACGGCATCGGTATCGTGGCGAATGATACGCTGGCCCACGACGCTGGTCTGGAGACGGCTAACGGTATTATCGTTGATAGCGCCTGCACCACCGCCGACCCGGACATTTTCGCCGCCGGTGACGTTGCGCTGACGCATCAGCCCGACGGTTCGTTGGCGCGTGTAGAAAGCTGGGAAAATGCCAATATCCAGGCACAAATTGCCGCTGCCGCAATGCTTAATTCGCCGTTGCCGGAGAAGACACCAGGCTGGTTCTGGACTGACCAATACCAGGATAATTTGCAGTTTATTGGCGAAATGCAGGGAGATAGCTGGCTTGTACGCGGCGATGCTGATGCGCAGAAAGCGATATGGTTTAACCTGCAGGATGGCGTGATTGTCGGCGCAGTAACGTTGAATCAGGGCCGAGAAATACGTTTACTGAGAAAATGGATTCAGGCAAAGAAAAAGCCACCCATGGCGGCTTTAGTCGATGAAACAATCTTGCTTAAGTCGATATAACTGCCGGATGGCACTTCGTTTATCCGGCCTACATGTGAGTTACCTGTAGGCCGGATAAGGTGTTTACACCGTCATCCGGCAATCAGTATGGCTTACGCGTAAACCGGGAAGCGTGCGCAGATATCCAGAACTTTACCTTTGACGCGCTCGATTACGGCTTCGTCATTGATGTTGTCCAGCACATCACACATCCAGCCAGCCAGCTCTTTCGCTTCCGCTTCTTTGAAGCCACGGCGAGTGATTGCCGGAGAACCGATACGGATACCGGAAGTCACAAACGGGCTCTTCGGATCGTTCGGTACGCTGTTTTTGTTAACGGTGATGTTAGCACGGCCCAGCGCGGCATCAGCTTCTTTACCGGTCAGGTTTTTATCAACCAGATCCAGCAGGAACAGGTGGTTTTCAGTCCCGCCAGAAACCACTTTGTAGCCACGGTTCAGGAACACTTCCACCATCGCTTTGGCGTTTTTAGCAACCTGCTGCTGGTAAACCTTGAACTCAGGCTCCATCGCTTCTTTCAGCGCTACAGCTTTCGCCGCGATCACGTGCATCAGCGGGCCGCCCTGCGCGCTTGGGAACACCGCAGAGTTCAGTTTTTTGTACAGCTCTTCGTCACCGCCTTTCGCCAGGATCAGGCCGCCGCGCGGACCCGCCAGAGTTTTGTGGGTGGTGGTGGTCACAACGTGTGCGTGTGGAACCGGGTTCGGATAAACGCCTGCGGCAATCAGCCCCGCAACGTGCGCCATATCGACGAACAGGTATGCACCGATGCTGTCAGCGATTTCACGCATTTTTGCCCAGTCAACAACGCCGGAGTAAGCAGAGAAGCCACCGATGATCATCTTCGGTTTGTGCTCTTTGGCCTGCTTCGCCATGTCTTCGTAGTCAATTTTGCCGGACTCATCAATACCGTAAGGGATGATGTTGTACAGTTTGCCGGAGAAGTTAACCGGGGAGCCGTGAGTCAGGTGGCCGCCTTGTGCCAGGTTCATACCCAGAACGGTATCGCCCGGTTGCAGCAGAGCGGTGTAAACAGCGAAGTTAGCCTGAGAACCAGAGTGCGGCTGTACGTTAGCGTAGTCAGCGCCAAACAGCTCTTTGGCACGATCGATAGCCAGTTGCTCAACGATATCAACGTACTCGCAACCGCCGTAGTAGCGCTTGCCCGGATAACCTTCAGCATATTTGTTGGTCAGCTGAGAACCCTGCGCCTGCATAACACGCGGGCTGGTGTAGTTTTCGGAGGCGATCAGTTCGATGTGCTCTTCCTGACGTACTTTTTCCTGCTCCATAGCCTGCCACAGTTCGGCATCATAATCGGCAATGTTCATTTCACGCTTTAACATCCGCATCTCCTGACTCAGCTAACAATAGAATTTCGGCCTAAAAAGGCAGTCCCGTTGGACTTCGGCCAACAGTATAACCGAATCATTCTTCGATAACAGGTCTTGACAAAGGATTTTACGCAAACGATTACCTTCACGGCACGCAAGGCTTTGGAGAACAAAGGTCTGCTGAATTTCAACGGATTTCTTTTCAGGTTTGTGATGCAGATTTTTCACGATGTAACCTTTACAACGCAAAGTTACAAAGAACCATTTACAATGCAGGGGTATTTTTTATAAGATGTATTTGACATACATCATTAAAGTCTCAGATAAAGGAAGACCGTATGCTTGACGCACAAACCATCGCTACAGTGAAAGCCACCATTCCCCTGCTGGTTGAAACAGGTCCGAAGCTGACCGCCCATTTCTACGATCGCATGTTTACGCATAACCCAGAGCTGAAAGAAATTTTCAACATGAGTAACCAGCGTAATGGCGATCAGCGCGAGGCGCTGTTTAACGCGATTGCCGCGTATGCCAGCAATATCGAAAACCTGCCGGCGCTGTTGCCAGCGGTTGAGAAAATCGCGCAAAAGCATACCAGCTTCCAGATTAAACCAGAGCAGTACAACATCGTGGGTGGTCATTTGCTGGCAACGCTGGACGAAATGTTCAGCCCAGGCCAGGAAGTCCTGGATGCGTGGGGTAAAGCGTATGGCGTACTGGCGAACGTTTTCATCAACCGTGAAGCACAAATCTATAGCGAAAATGCCAATAAAAATGGCGGCTGGGAAGGTACCCGTCCTTTCCGCATCGTGGCAAAAACGCCGCGAAGTACACTGATTACCAGCTTTGAGTTTGAGCCTGTCGACGGTGGCGCAGTAGCTGAATATCATCCGGGGCAATACCTGGGCGTCTGGCTGAAGCCGGAAGGTTTCCCGCATCAGGAAATTCGTCAGTACTCACTGACCCGTAAACCTGATGGCAAAGGCTATCGGATTGCCGTTAAGCGTGAAGACGGTGGTCAGGTTTCCACCTGGCTGCACAACCATGCAAATGTTGGCGACGTTGTTCACCTGGCCGCACCTGCGGGCGATTTCTTTATGGACGTCGCGACCGATACCCCTGTGTCTCTGATTTCCGCAGGCGTAGGTCAGACCCCAATGCTGGCAATGCTGGATACGCTGGCGAAAGCAAACCATACGGCGCAGGTTAACTGGTTCCATGCGGCTGAAAACGGTGATGTCCATGCCTTCGCTGATGAAGTAAATGAACTCGGCAAAACGCTGCCACGCTTTAGCGCACACACCTGGTATCGTGAGCCAACCGAAGCCGATCGCGCGAAAGGCGCGTTTGATAGTGTAGGTCTGATGGATTTGAACAAACTGGAAAGCGCAATCAGCGATCCGGCGATGCAGTTTTATCTGTGCGGTCCGGTTGGCTTTATGCAGTTCGCCGCAAAGCAACTGGTCGGCCTGGGCGTGAAAAACGAGAACATTCATTACGAATGCTTTGGCCCGCATAAAGTTCTGTAATTACGTTATGCCTGATGGCGCTGCGCTTATCAGGCCTACGAGATATTGTAGGCCGGATAAGGTGTTTACACCGCCATCCGGCAAGCAAGGCGCGGCTTAGATTGCCGCGTCGTCTTCTTCACCGGTACGAATACGAATAACGCGCGCGACATCAAAGACAAAAATCTTACCGTCGCCGATTTTGCCGGTCTGGGCAGTACGAATAATGGTGTCGACGCAGGTATCGACGATGTCGTCGGTAACCACAATTTCAATTTTTACCTTCGGCAGAAAATCCACCATATATTCCGCGCCACGGTACAGCTCGGTATGGCCTTTCTGACGGCCAAAGCCTTTCACTTCCGTTACCGTCATCCCGGTGATACCGACTTCCGCCAGCGCTTCGCGGACGTCGTCCAGCTTGAAGGGTTTAATAATCGCATCAATCTTTTTCATGCTATTCCTTGAAAAGGTCGCCTGTCTTTTGATCGAATAAAGCTAACATAATCCGCAGATTTATTCTTTGAAATCGTTTGCATCCAGCTCGTGTCGAGAAAGCAACTTATAGAATTCGGTGCGGTTGCGCCCCGCCATTCTTGCTGCGTGAGTCACATTGCCCTTGGTGATTTGCAGCAGCTTACGCAGATAGTTGAGCTCAAACTGGTTACGCGCCTCAACAAATGTCGGCAGCGCGGTGTTTTCCCCTTCCAGCGCCTGCTCCACCAGCGCGTCGCTGATCACTGGCGAAGAGGTCAACGCCACGCACTGCTCAATTACGTTGACCAACTGACGCACGTTGCCCGGCCAGCTGGCGGTCATTAACCGCTTCATGGCATCGGTTGAAAAGGCGCGTACGAACGGTTTGTGCCGTTCAGCAGACTGGCGCAGCAGATGGTTCGCCAGCAGCGGAATATCTTCCGTACGCTCGGCCAGCGCTGGGATCTTCAGACTCACCACGTTGAGGCGATAGTACAAATCCTCGCGAAATTCGCCCCGAGCCATCGCTTTGGGTAAATCGCGGTGGGTCGCAGAAACGATCCGCACATCAATGTCGATATCGCGGTTACTTCCCAGCGGTCTGACTTTTCGCTCCTGCAATACGCGCAACAATTTAACCTGCAACGGTGCTGGCATATCGCCAATCTCATCGAGAAACAGCGTCCCGCCTTCCGCAGCCTGAAACAGCCCTTCACGATTACTCACCGCGCCGGTAAAAGCGCCGCGCGCATGGCCAAACAGTTCAGACTCCAGCAGTTGTTCCGGCAACGCGCCACAGTTAATGGCAATAAAGGGCTTGTGGCTGCGCGGGCTGGCGTTGTGAATCGCCTGGGCAAACACCTCTTTCCCGGTGCCGCTCTGACCATTGATCAATACGCTGACATCCGATTGCGCGACCATCCGCGCCTGTTCTAACAAACGCAACATTAACGGGCTACGGGTAACAATTGATTCACGCCAGCTGTCATCGGTAGCAGGCGCGGACTGTTCCAGCGCACCGTCAATCGCTTTGTAGAGCGCATCTTTATCGACTGGCTTGGTGAGAAAGCTGAAAACACCCTGCTGCGTTGCCGCGACAGCATCAGGAATGGAGCCGTGCGCTGTCAGGATAATAACCGGCATCCCCGGCTGCACTTTCTGGATTTCAGTGAACAGTTGCATGCCGTCCATTTCATCCATGCGCAGGTCGCTAATGACCAGATCCACTTTTTCACGATTCAGTACCCGTAATCCTTCCTGCCCACTTTCTGCGGTTACGACGCTGTAACCTTCGCTGGTCAGCCGCATACCGAGCAATTTCAACAGCCCCGGATCGTCATCGACGAGCAGCAGATGCGCGGGCTTGCGGCTTATCATGGCATGGCCTCCCCATCATCGGGCGTCGTGAGTTTATCAGTACCGTGCAACGCATCGGGATTATAGCTGCCGGCAGGTTTACGGGTGGACAGTTGTCGTTCAATATCGGTCAGATTTTCCAGCTTACGGGTGGTGAGATCGAGCTGACTCTGCAAATGCTGTTGCTGCTGACGCAGCGTATCGAGATCGCTATCTGACGACTGCTGGAGCTTACTGTAACGCATGCGTTCTTCGGCAAGCTGTAACTGCAACATTTGGTTACGGAACCAGGCCTGATAAAGCGGTCGAAGCTGAGTCGGAATTTGTGGACTTAACGCGTCGAGACGCGTAACGACCTCCCGCCGTTCAGGCGGGGTAATACGGGCGTTATCGAGCAGGATCCCACGCTTAAAAGCGCCCTGCCAGGTATCCGTAAGTTGGCTACTGGCTTCACTGCGCGCCTGCACTGGCATCATGCGATCGGCGCAATCCATCGCCCGCAGCCAATACAACGGGTTGGTATCCGTGGACTGACCCGTTAGCGACCAGATATCCGTACATTCGGTGGCAAGGTAATCAGCGAGTTGATGCGGCGGGATTTTCTCCTGCGAAGGATCGCCGATAATGTGATTCACCGCATTTGGAACGCAGCCGACCAGCGCCAGGCATGGCAGACTTGCGAGTAAGACGCGGCGAATAAAATCTCGTTTAAGCATTCGGGCAACAACGTGTGGCATACTCACCAGACTTAGGTTCATTTTAGTGGTTTTTCGATGCAGATAGCGGCAGTTCTATGCGGAAACAAACGCTTTGCGCATGCTCATCAACCAGATACAGTTTTCCCCGCATACGGCGGATACAGTCTCTGGCGATGCTCAGCCCCAACCCGCTTCCTTTGACTGCCCCTTTTCGCTGATGGCTGCCCTGGAAAAAAGGCTCGAAGATCATCGCCTGTTCTGCTTCTGGAATCGGTGTGCCGGTATTTATGACATCAATATATACCGTTGAGCCATGCAAACTGCTGCGGATCCAAATGTTACCGGATTCAGCGCCATAGTGCACCGCATTGGAATAAAGATTGTCCAGCACGCTCATTAACAGCATGGGTTCGGCCAGACAAGCGTTCGCCGCCAGCGCAACATCAGTATGGATCATTTTGGCGCGAGCAGGCAGGCTATGTGCTGAAACCACGCTTTCCACCAGCGGCGCGATTTCTACAGTTTCAAGCTCAACCTCGTCATCCGCCAGCTTGCGGTTGTAATCAAGCAATTGCTCAATCAGCTTTTGCAGATTACGGCTGCTGTCATCCAGAATCCCGACTACCTCTTTTTGCTCCGGCGTTAACGGGCCAACTACCTGATCGGCTAACAATTCGGTACCTTCGCGCATGCTCGCAAGCGGTGTTTTCAGCTCATGGGAAAGATGGCGTAAAAACTGATGCCGTTGCGACTCAAGCCAGGAGAGACGTTCACTCAACCAGATAATGCGCTGCCCCACGGACCGCAGCTCCCGGGGCCCGGTAAATAATACGCTATCACCCAGCGAGCGCCCTTCCCCCAGACGGTTAATCATCCGCTCGATGCCCTTCACCGGACCGATGATCATTCGGGTAAACAGCAGCACCATCGCCAGACTAACGAGAAACAGCACCAGCGCCTGCCAGCCAAAGAACTGACCTCGTTCAGCAATTTCTTGTTGTAACTGCTGACCACGCGAAAAGACCACGGTACGTGTGGCCTGCACCATGTCGGTATTCGCATTAGCGAAGGCTTCCAGGCGGGCTGCCGCCTGGCTGTCAGGACCACTGTTATTACACTGCAATTGGGCGAGATCGTTGAGATCCTGCCGCAACGCCTGGTAGAGCTTGTTGTCCGGCAACACGCCCGCATGCGCATCCAGCATGTCGCTATAACGTTTACGCTGGCTCTGGTAAACCTTTGCCAGCGTCGGGTCATCCAGCACACAATACTGTCGGTAGCTACGTTCCATCTCCAGCGCGGCGTTGGTCATTGCCTCACTGCGTCGGGCATCAATGAGCGTGGTTCTGTTAGTCAGCGCCGCCTGCGCGCTCAGGGCGTTCAGGCTCTGCCACGCTTGCCAGGCCAGTACGAGCAAAGGGAGCAGGATCAGCAAAAATGCCAGTGTCACCAGCTGACGTAAGGATCGGGGGAAAACAGACCAGCGCTTCAAGGCGTTACTCTCAATGGACGGGAATAAGACGATGCTAACTGAGGGGAACGTCAGATACAACAAAGCCGGGATTAACCCGGCTTTGTCATGGAATAAGGCGGTGCCTAACTCGACGTTTCGCCCGAAGGTTGATATGAGCTTCGCTAATATCAGATGTTGGACGGCAGGCACCTTGTTGTGCGTCATTCGAAGTTTATGTAGCACGTCCCGAAGGGGCTGACATAAGAAGGTGAATGAGCCACTGGTTAATATTATGCAGCATCTGTGCCAATATTCAAAACACTTTATTAACACAATGATAAATATAAGAAATATGAATAATTGTGTAAAAATAAGAGCTGAGTGCTTTTTGTTCATTCTGTCGCTAATCAGCAACACTCGCTGTACTTAAAAACAAAATCATTATAAATCAAATCATTAAGTGTCTCTTTTTGGCGACAAACCAACCCTGCCAATGTCGGGATTTCCCGACACTTTAATTTTGTGGCATAAGCGCTGAGTTTATTGCCGGATGGCGGCGTAAACGCCTTATCCGGCCTGTGATATAAAAAAAGCCCCTCACGAAGAGGGGCTTGATGATTGCAGGCCAATTAACCGAGCTGTTTACGCGCATTACGGAAGATACGCATCCACGGGCTATCCTCGCCCCAGTTTTCCGGGTGCCAGGAGTTGCTCACGGTACGGAACACGCGTTCCGGGTGTGGCATCATAATGGTGACGCGACCATTTTCGGTGGTAACAGCAGTGATACCGTTTGGCGAACCGTTCGGGTTAGCCGGATAGGTTTCGGTCACCTTACCGAAGTTATCAACGTAGCGCAGTGCCACCAGCCCTTTGCTCTCCAGTCCTGCCAGATGTACATCGTCACGCACTTCTACGCGACCTTCGCCGTGAGAAACCGCGATTGGCATCTGTGACCCAACCATACCGGCAAGCAGCAGAGACGAGCTTTGTGTCACTTCGACCAGGCTGAAACGCGCTTCAAAGCGATCGGAGTGGTTACGCACAAAGCGTGGCCACAGATCGCTTCCTGGGATCAGCTCGCGCAGGTTAGACATCATCTGACAACCGTTACACACGCCGAGTGCCAGCGTTTGCGGGCGGTGGAAGAAGGTTTCGAACTCATCACGGACCCGATTGTTGAACAGAATCGACTTCGCCCAACCTTCGCCTGCGCCAAGCACATCACCGTAAGAGAAGCCACCACAGGCCACCAGCGCCTGGAAGTTGCCCAACCCGATGCGCCCACCCAGCAGATCGCTCATATGCACGTCGATAGCGTCAAAACCCGCACGGTGGAAAGCGGCCGCCATTTCTACGTGGGAGTTAACGCCCTGTTCGCGCAGCACGGCCACTTTTGGACGCGCACCGGTAGCGATATACGGAGCCGCAATATCTTCGTTGATGTCAAACGACAGTTTAACGTTGAGGCCAGGATCGGCATCGTTGGTTTTAGCGTTATGTTCCTGATCGGCGCACTCTGGATTGTCGCGCAGACGCTGCATCTGCCAGGTTGTTTCCGCCCACCACATACGCAGTGTAGTACGGCTTTCGCTGAACACCGCATGACCATCTGCTTCGACCACGAAGCGGTCGCCCTGCACGGCTTTACCCAGATAGTGCACGCAATCGGCCAGGCCATGTTGAGCCAGCAACGCCTCAACCGCGTCACGGTCAGCGGCGCGAACCTGAATGACAGCCCCCAACTCTTCATTAAACAGCGCCGCCAGATGATCATCGCCCAGAGTGCCGATGTCTGCTTCAACGCCGCAGTGACCGGTGAAGGCCATTTCCGCCAGCGTAACCAGCAGGCCGCCGTCGGAGCGGTCGTGGTAGGCCAGCAGCTTACGCTGTGCCACCAGCGCCTGAATGGCGTCGTAGAAGCCTTTCAGCTGCTCTACGTTACGCACATCGGCAGGCTTATCGCCCAGTTGACGGTAAACCTGCGCCAGCGCCGTCGCACCCAGCGCATTGTGGCCAAGGCCAAGATCAATCAGCAGCAGCGCATTGTCTTCAGTAGACAGTTGCGGGGTAATCGTGTGGCGCACATCTTCCACGCGGGCAAAGGCGGTGATCACCAGCGACAACGGCGAGGTCATTTCACGCTGTTCGTTGCCTTCCTGCCAGCGGGTTTTCATCGACATAGAGTCTTTGCCCACCGGAATGGTCAGGCCAAGCGCCGGACATAATTCTTCTCCAACGGCTTTTACCGCTTCGTACAGTCCGGCGTCTTCGCCAGGGTGACCCGCAGCCGCCATCCAGTTGGCCGACAGTTTAATGCGTTTGATATCGCCGATCTGCGTTGCCGCAATGTTGGTCAGTGCCTCACCGACCGCCAGACGCGCAGAGGCTGAGAAGTCGAGCAATGCGACTGGCGCGCGCTCGCCGAGAGACATCGCTTCGCCGTAGTAGCTATCAAGGCTTGCAGTAGTGACCGCGCAGTTGGCGACCGGGATCTGCCATGGCCCCACCATCTGATCGCGCGCCACCATACCGGTAACGGTACGGTCGCCGATAGTCACGAGGAACGTTTTTTCAGCAACAGTCGGCAGATGCAGCACACGGTTAACCGCATCTGCAATCGAGATTTCGCCACGATTCAGGGCATCGCCTTTGGCTTTCAGCGTCTGCACATCGCGGGTCATTTTCGGCGTTTTGCCCAACAACACATCGAGCGGCATGTCGATCGGCTGATTGTCGAAGTGGCTATCGCTCAGAGTCAGATGCTGTTCTTCGGTGGCTTCACCGATCACCGCATACGGCGCGCGCTCACGCTTACACAGTTCGTCAAACAGCGGCAATTGATCGGCGGCAACCGCCAGCACATAGCGCTCCTGGGATTCGTTACACCAGATTTCCAGCGGGCTCATACCCGGCTCGTCGCTGAGGATGTCACGCAGCTGGAACTTACCGCCGCGGCCGCCGTCGCTGACCAGCTCCGGCATGGCGTTAGACAGGCCGCCCGCACCAACGTCATGGATAAACAGAATCGGGTTGGCATCGCCCATCTGCCAGCAACGGTCGATAACTTCCTGGCAGCGACGTTCCATTTCCGGGTTGTCGCGCTGTACAGAAGCGAAATCAAGATCGGCATCAGACTGGCCGGAAGCCATGGATGATGCAGCCCCACCGCCAAGACCGATGTTCATCGCCGGACCGCCGAGGACGATCAGCTTGGCGCCAACGACGATCTCGCCCTTCTGCACGTGATCGGCACGGATATTGCCGATCCCGCCTGCCAGCATGATCGGTTTATGGTAACCGCGCAGCTCTTCGCCGTTATGGCTGTTGACCTTTTCTTCATAGGTGCGGAAGTAGCCCGTCAGCGCAGGGCGACCAAATTCGTTGTTAAACGCAGCACCACCCAGCGGGCCTTCGGTCATGATGTCGAGCGCGGTGACAATACGATCCGGCTTACCAAAGTCCTCTTCCCAAGGCTGTTCAAAGCCAGGAATACGCAGGTTGGAGACGGAGAAGCCTACCAGCCCGGCTTTCGGTTTCGCACCGCGCCCGGTTGCGCCTTCATCGCGAATTTCACCGCCAGAGCCGGTTGCCGCACCTGGCCACGGAGAGATAGCCGTCGGGTGGTTATGAGTTTCTACCTTCATCAGGATGTGGGCTGGTTCCTGATGGAAATCGTAGCGGCCAGTTTTGTGGTCGGCAAAATAGCGGCCCACTTCAGAACCTTCCATTACCGCGGCGTTGTCTTTATAGGCAGACAGCACGTGGTCCGGCGTGGTTTCGAAGGTATTCTTGATCATCTTGAACAGCGACTTAGGCTGTTGTTTACCATCGATAACCCAGTCGGCGTTAAAAATCTTGTGGCGGCAGTGCTCGGAGTTAGCCTGCGCGAACATGTACAGTTCAATGTCGTTCGGGTTGCGTCCCAGTTTGGTAAACGCATCCTGCAGATAGTCGATTTCGTCTTCCGCCAGCGCCAGGCCCAGACGCAGGTTAGCGTCGATCAGCGCCTGGCGTCCCTCACCAAGCAGATCAACGCTGGAAACCGGCGCAGGCTGGTGATGAACAAACAGTTTTTCAGCATCGCTCAGCGCAGAGAAAACCGTTTCCATCATGCGGTCGTGCAAAATATCGGCAACCGTCAGCCACTGCTCAGCGGTCAACGTGGAGGCCTCAACATACCAGGCAATGCCACGTTCCAGGCGGCTAATCTGTTGCAGGCCGCAGTTATGGGCAATATCAGTCGCTTTAGAAGACCACGGGGAAATGGTACCCGGGCGAGGCGTGACCAGCAGCAGTTTGCCTTCAGGGGCGTGGCTGTGAAGAGCAGGACCATATTTCAGCAGACGTGCAAGTTGCGCGCGCTCATCCTCATTCAATGGTGCATTCAGATCGGCAAAATGGACGTACTCGGCGTAAATATTGTGGACCTGGAGGTTGGCAGCCTGAAAACGTGCCAGCAGTTTGTTAATACGGAATGCAGACAGTGCAGGTGAACCACGCAGAATTTCCATCATAAGTCTCTCGTCTTCTAAGCTTTCGGTGTGCCCAAGTGGGGGAAACGGGCGTCATTATAAAGAATCTGGCGCGCCGACGAAACCGTTTGCGTCGAAATAAAATCACGGCCTCTTCTTATCATCAAATGCGGTCTGGTTTCTGAATAAGTTGCCAACTGGCGCAAGTTTAAGCAAAATGCCGCTCATTAATGACGACTTCACTTCTTAATCAATACCACAGCACGCAGAGACAACGTACGGTTCAGAGAATTAACTAATTGAAAAAATTAAAGATTAATTATCTGTTCATCGGTATTTTGACGCTGTTGTTGGCAGCGGCCCTCTGGCCATCTATCCCCTGGTTCGGTAAAGCCGACAATCGTATCGCCGCCATTCAGTCGCGGGGAGAGCTGCGCGTCAGTACCATCGACTCACCGCTCACTTACGCCACGCTTAATGGGAAAAAGTTTGGCCTGGATTACGAACTGACCAAAGCCTTCGCCAACTACCTGGGTGTGAAGCTGAAAATCACCGTACGCCAGAACATCAGCCAGCTTTTTGACGACCTGGATAACGGTAATGCCGATCTGTTAGCCGCTGGTCTGGTGTATAACAGCGAGCGCGTTAAGAATTACCAGCCAGGCCCGACCTACTATTCCGTATCGCAACAACTGGTGTATCGGGTTGGGCAATACCGCCCGCGTACGCTTGCCACCGTGAACGAAAACCAACTGACTATCGCCCCGGGGCATGTGGTGGTTAACGACCTCCAGCAGCTAAAAGAAAAAAAATACCCGGACCTGAGCTGGAAAGTTGATGAGAAAAAGGGCACCACTGAACTGCTTGATGATGTCATCGCCGGTAAGCTGGATTACACCATTGCCGATTCCGTTGCCATCAGCTTATATCAGCGCGTTCATCCTGAGCTGGCCGTGGCGCTGGACGTCTCTGACGAACAGCCGGTGACCTGGTTCAGTCGTCTGGACGATGACAATACACTGTCTGCTGCCCTGCTGGATTTCTTCAATACCATGAATGAAGACGGCTCGCTTGCGCGACTGGAAGAAAAGTACCTTGGGCATGGCGATGATTTTGACTATGTTGATACCCGCACCTTTTTGCGCGCCGTAGACAGCGTGTTGCCGGACCTCAAGCCGCTTTTTGAGAAGTATGCGCAGGAGATAGACTGGCGACTGCTCGCCGCAATATCCTATCAGGAGTCGCACTGGGACGCGCAGGCGACTTCCCCGACCGGTGTACGCGGGCTGATGATGCTGACCAAAAATACCGCCCAGAGTCTCGGGCTAACTGACCGTACCGATGCCGAGCAGAGCATCAGCGGCGGCGCGCGGTATTTGCAGGACATGATGAGCAAAGTGCCGGATACCGTCCCCGAAGGGGAACGTATCTGGTTTGCGCTTGCCGCCTACAACATGGGTTATGCGCACATGCTGGATGCGCGGGCGCTGACGGTGAAAACCAAAGGTAATCCGAACAGTTGGTCCGACGTAAAACAGCGTCTGCCGCTGCTCAGCCAAAAGCCGTATTACAACAAGTTGACCTATGGCTATGCGCGCGGTCACGAAGCCTACGCCTATGTGGAAAACATCCGTAAATACCAGATTAGCCTGGTGGGGTATCTGCAGGAGAAAGAAAAACAGGCGCAGGAAACGCAGCAACTGGCGCAGGATTACCCGGCTGTGTCACCGGCTGAGCTGTTAGGTAAAGATAAATTTCCGCTTTCAGCGTTTCTGACTCAGACGTCGTCAAACTATCTGTCGCACTCCCCTTCTCTGCTGTTTTCAGCACAGAAGAAAGAGGACAAGTAGTCTGATTGGTATTTACTGATTGGCAGATTTTTTCAACGCTTTGATTTCCTGCCGACGCATGCGAAAGAAATCACTGAGCAGCGTGGCGCATTCATCGCGTAACACCCCTTCGGTCACGTCAACCCGATGATTCATTCCAGGGTGATGCAGCACATCCATTAATGACCCGGCAGCGCCCGTTTTCGCATCGCGTGCGCCAAAAACCACCCGACCGATACGGCTATGGACCATCGCGCCTGCGCACATCACGCACGGCTCCAGTGTGACATACAACGTTGCATCCAGCAGACGGTAGTTTTGTAGCACCAGACCGCCCTGGCGCAACGCCATGATTTCAGCGTGGGCGGTAGGATCATGATGGCCAATCGGTCGGTTCCAGCCTTCGCCAATAACGCGGTTGTTGAGTACCAATACTGCACCCACCGGGACTTCACGCTCATCCCAGGCGCGCTTAGCTAACGTTAAAGCATGGCGCATCCAGTATTCGTGGTTAAATTCAACATCAGACAAAGGGGTAACTCCAGTAATAAAAAGCGGGCGCATTATACACAGACGCTATCGTTTACTCTATTCGAGTTGTTGTAGCTCTCCGCGCGGCGTGACGCGCCAGCGATGCTGGCAAAAAGAGAGCAGTGGATTGTCCTGCTTACTGTCGCTGTAGCCGCTGTAAAGAGACAGCGGTGCGCCAATCTGTCGTTCCAGTTGCGCGACTTTTTCATGCCCCAGACAGCGTAGCGGCAATACCCAGCCACCGTATCCCCGCGCCATTTGACTGGCGATCAGATTGACACGCGGTAGCCACGGCGTGTCGAAGTAAACCTGCTCGACCAGCGACTGCGGAGAACCGGTGATAAGCCAGATATCAGCATCGGAGCTTAACAGGTACGTCGTCAGACGCTGCTGCACGACAGGAAATGCCGTCACATGCCCGCGAAACCAGCGCACAAAATCGGCCTGATGTACCTTCAGACACGCCTCGCTGCGACCAAAGGTACAACCCCACAACAGCAGGCTCATGGGCCAGCGGGCGGCGCGCCCTTTAATTAACATTGCCAGCGCAATAATCGGCAACAGGGGCAGCACCAGCAACGCATTTAGCGGTTGGCGACGCAGCAGAAAACGTAAGAAACTGCCGAACATATCCTGCTGGTGTAACGTGCCATCCAAATCAAAAAAAACAACGCGACGCTGGTGACTGGTCAAACCTTATTCCTCTGGATCGTTGAACCCCAATAGCCAGGTAAACAGGAACCCGGCAATAACCGCTACCAGATAGCCTAACAGATAGAACATCACTTTTCCGGCAACAATCGTCAGTGCCAGCGGCAATCCCGAGATGCCAAAGGTGATGACCGTCGCCACCTTCCAGTAGCTGATCAGCGCCCCACCGACTGCACCACCGAGACAGGCACCGATAAACGGCTTGCCTAATGGCAATGTCACCCCAAAAATCAGCGGTTCACCAATGCCCAGCAATCCAACCGGCAGCGCGCTTTTAATCACTTTTTTCAGCCGTGCGTTACGGGTTTTCATCAGTACCGCAATAGCCGCACCGATTTGCCCCACTCCTGCCATCGCCAGAATAGGAAAGAGCGCGTTATAACCATGCGCCTGTACCAGTTCAACGTGGATCGGCACCAACCCCTGATGAAGTCCGGTGAGCACCAACGGCAGGAAAGTCCCAGCCAGCACGGCTCCCACCAGGAAACCGCCGCGATCGATAGCCCAGGATGCGCCGTGAGCAATCGATTCAGAAATCCAGCCGCCAAGCGGTTGCAGCGCCACAATAGCGATTGTCCCGGTAATAAGGGTGGTCAGCAGTGGATTGAGGATCAGTTCGAGAGACTCCGGCAGCACTTCGCGGAATTTGCGTTCGATCCAGCACATCAACGCCACCACCAGCAGCACTGCGATCACTCCACCGCGTCCCGGCTGCAATGCCTCGCCAAACAAGGTAATTTGCGCCAGTTGCGGGCTGGAGAGAATACCGGCCATCACCCCGCCCATCGCCAGCGAACCGCCAAATACTTTGGCGGTATTCACTCCGACCAGAATATTCATGATGGCAAACACGGCGCTGCCAAATATTCCCATCAGCCCAAGCATATTTGGATAGTGGGTCGCAAAATCCCCAACGATATCCGGTCGCTTAAGGATGTTAATGATGCCGGTAATCAAACCGGAGGCGATAAACGCCGGAATAAGCGGGATAAAAACGTTAGCCAGCTTGCGTAGCGCGTCACTCATCGGCGCTTTGTACTTCGCTTTGGCCTCTGATTTTGTTCGCTCAATATCCCCCACATTGGAACGTTCGCCGCCATCGGCAATCAGGGAACGCATGGCATCGACCACTTTCGCGGCTTTGCCGGGGCCGACAATGATCTGGTGCTGCGCCCCTTGCTTCACGTAGCCGCTAACGCCCGGCAGTTGCTTGAGTCGGGAAATATCGAGCTGAGCGTCATCCTGTACTTCCACTCTGACGCGGGTCATACAGTTTTCCAGGCGCAGAATATTTTTCTCTCCGCCCACGCCCAGCAGGATATCGCTGGCCAGCACCGCCGTCTTATCCATATACACCTCTTAGTGTTCTAACGCCGCGCGTAAAAAACCCTGGTGAGCGGCAAGCTTTTCGCGGGCTGCAGCGGCATCGAGCCCCGTGAGAGCCATCAGAATGGCGGGCTTAACATCAAAATCGGTCTGTTTCAGCAGAGCTTGCGCCTGGTCATACGCAATACCGGTAGCTTCCACGACCATGCGACAAGCCCGGTCTACCAGCTTAACGTTGGTCGCTTTCATATCCACCATCAGGTTCTGATACACCTTGCCAAACTTCACCATTGCGCCGGTAGAAATCATATTGAGTACCATTTTTTGCGCAGTACCGGACTTCAGTCGCGTTGACCCTGTCAGAGCCTCCGGGCCAACAACCAGTGATATGGCGATGTCCGCTTCACGCGCGATGGGGGAATCCGGATTACAGGAAATCGCCACCGTGGTGCAGCCAACGGAACGGGCATATTGCAAGCCGCCAATCACATACGGTGTACGCCCGGATGCAGCCAGACCCACCACCACATCCTGAGCCGTAAGGTTGAGCGAACGAAGATCATCTTCACCCAGCTGCGGGTTATCTTCTGCACCTTCAACGGCCTTCAGCAATGCGCCCGGCCCACCAGCAATCAGGCCAACAACCCGTCCATGCGGTACACCAAAAGTCGGTGGGCACTCAGACGCATCCAGTACGCCAAGACGCCCACTGGTCCCCGCCCCCATGTAGATAATCCGTCCACCCGCTTTTAACGCGTCAGCCGCTGCATCGACCGCAAGCGCAACTTCAGTCAGCGTTGCTTTTACAGCAACGGCTACCAGCGTATCCTGTTGATTAAAACGATGAACCAACTCAAGTGTGGATAACGCATCAAGATCCATGGTCTGAGGATTGCGGCTTTCTGACACTAACGCACCGAGATTCATTTTTTGTTCCTTAGGAATTTTTAATTCATAGTAATCCGTTATAATGGAATATAATATTCACCCAGGCGAGTGAAATTTTGTTTTGTAATCGCCATCACGTTTTCGCCAGGAGACAGCATGAACTGTTTGATTCGCATTCGTCAGCGTTACCCGGACCTCGCGCAAAGCGATAAAAAGCTTGCGGATTACCTCCTCGCACAGCCGGATACTGCGCGTCATCTCAGTTCACAGCAACTCGCCTTTGAAGCGGGCGTCAGCCAGTCCAGCGTGGTGAAGTTCGCGCAAAAGATGGGTTTCAAAGGATTTCCTGCACTCAAACTGGCGATCAGTGAAGCACTGGCCAGTAATCCCAATCCCCACTCTATCCCAGTGCATAATCAGATTCGCGGCGACGACCCTATGCGTCTGGTGGGTGAAAAACTGATTCAGGAGAACGTGGCGGCCATGCACGCCACACTGGATATCAACAGCGAAGAAAAGCTGATGGAAAGCGTCGCATTGTTACGCTCCGCCCGACGCATTGTCCTGACCGGAATTGGTGCATCGGGGTTGGTAGCACAGAATTTTGCCTGGAAACTGTTGAAAATAGGTTTTAACGCGGTAGTGGAACGCGATATGCACGCCCTGCTGGCAACGGTACAGGCGCTTTCGCCGGGCGATCTCCTGTTGGCGATTTCGTATACCGGAGAGCGCCGCGAGCTCAACCTGGCTGCGGATGAAACGTTGCGCACCGGCGCGAAAATCCTCGCCATCACTGGATTTACACCGAACGCCCTGCAACAGCGAGCAAGCCATTGCCTGTATACGATTGCCGAAGAACAAGCGACACGCAGCGCGGCAATTTCATCGACGCACGCGCAGATGATGCTCACGGATTTACTGTTTATGGCGCTGGTTCAGCAAGATTTAGAACATGCTCCGGAACGCATTCGCCACAGCGAAGCACTGGTAAAAAAACTGGTCTGAGCAAAGAATGCGCGTATAATGCCCGCCCGATTTGTGATGTTTTGAGAGTTTCCTGATGGCCCTGTTAATCACTAAAAAGTGTATCAATTGCGATATGTGCGAACCCGAATGCCCGAATGAGGCAATTTCGATGGGTGACAGCATTTACGAGATTAACAGCGACAAATGTACGGAATGCGTAGGCCATTACGACACGCCAACCTGCCAGAAGGTGTGCCCGATCCCCAATACTATTTTGAAAGATCCGGCACATGTCGAAACGGAAGAGCAATTGTGGGATAAGTTTGTGCTGATGCACCACGCCGATAAACTTTAACCGCGTCGCCATCCGGCAACGTGCAGAATCTAACTCTCGATAATCACCGTGGCGCAGGCGTAGTGACGCTCATCGGCCAGCGTCACATGCATATGCGCGACACCCAGTTTTTCCGCCAGTTTTAACGCCTCCCCCCATAACCGCAGACGCGGCTTACCGAGTTCATCGTTGAAGACTTCAAACTGATTAAACGCCAGCCCATTGCGAATACCCGTGCCAAAGGCTTTTGCTGCCGCCTCTTTGACCGCAAAGCGCTTTGCCAGAAAACGCACCGGCTGCTGATGCGTCTCCCAGATTGCCCATTCGTTGTCACTGAGCACGCGTCTTGCCAGACGGTCACCGGAACGGGAGATCACCGCTTCAATGCGGGCAATCTCCACGATATCCGTGCCTAATCCCAGAATAGCCATTAGCCACGCGCTTCCAGCATCAGGCGTTTCATTTCCACCACGGCGTCTTTCAGACCGCTCATCACCGCGCGTCCGATAATGGCATGGCCAATATTCAGCTCGTGCATTTCCGGGATCCGCGCAATGGCTTTAACGTTGTGATACGTCAGGCCGTGACCCGCATTCACCTTCAGGCCCAGGCTGGCAGCAAAAGTCGCCGCTTTAGCAATACGCGCCAGTTCGCTGGCCTGTTCCGCATCGGTTTTCGCATCGGCGTAACAGCCGGTGTGAATTTCAATAAACGGCGCGCCAACTTCCGCAGCGGCCTTAATCTGTTCTTCGTCAGCATCGATAAACAGCGAAACCAGAATACCTGCGTCCGCCAGGCGTTTGCAGGCATCGCGCATCTTGTCACGCTGACCGGCGACGTCCAGACCACCTTCAGTGGTAACTTCCTGACGTTTTTCCGGCACCAGGCAGCAAAAATGCGGCTTAGTCTCAACGGCAATCGCCAGCATCTCTTCGGTGACTGCCATTTCCAGATTCATGCGCGTATCCAGCGTCTGGCGCAGAATACGTACGTCACGGTCGGTGATATGGCGACGGTCTTCACGCAGGTGTACGGTAATACCGTCCGCGCCCGCCTGTTCAACGATAAACGCTGCCTGAACTGGGTCCGGATATGCGGTACCGCGTGCATTACGTAACGTGGCAATGTGGTCAATATTGACGCCTAACAGTAATTCAGCCATGACAATCCTCGTTAATCATTATTTGTTTTTACTGCGCGTTTTGGCATAAATTGCCGGAACAGTTCCCGGCTTTTTAACGGCTTACCACCAAGATACGGCTTTAACGCCATGCGGGTAAAGCGTTTCGCGGCGCGTAACGTATCGACATCAGGAAATTCACGCGACTCAAGTGCTTTGAGATGGCGTCCGGTAAAGGTGTTGTTATCAATAACGACGCTGGCAATAAACCCTTTTTCTTCCCGGTAACGATAGGTCATGGTGTCGTCTACCGGCTCGCCGCTGCCCGCACAATGGGTAAAATCGACGCCGTACCCCAGATGTCCAAGTAAGGCCAGCTCAAAGCGACGCAGCGCAGGCTCTGGCGAACCCGTCGCACCAGCCAGCGCCTGGATACAATTCAGATAATCGAAAAAGAGTTCAGAAAAACGGGTCTCGTACTCGAGTACGCGGGAGATAAGTTCGTTGATATACAAGCCGCTGTACAGCGTGATACCGCTAAGAGGGAGTGCCAGAGAAACGGCTTCAGCGCTACGCAGGGTTTTAACCTCACCGCGGCCGCCAAAGCGAAGCAACAACGGGGTAAAAGGCTGGAGCGCGCCTTTGAGATTAGAACGTTTGGAACGTGCGCCTTTAGCCACCAGGCGCACGCGACCCGACTCTTCCGTGAAGACGTCCAGCACGAGACTGGTTTCGCTCCAGGGGCGACTATGCAAGACAAAGGCTCGTTGCCATCCTTCCATATACTCGCCGTGTTTCAGAAGATGGGTTTAGACGTCGTCGCCGTAACCGAGGCTACGCAGCGCGCGTTCGTCATCGGCCCAGCCAGATTTCACTTTCACCCACAGTTCGAGGTGAACCGGCGCTTCGAACATCTCCTGCATGTCTTTACGCGCTTCGATGCCGATGGTTTTAATTTTGGCCCCTTTGTTGCCTATAACCATCTTCTTCTGCCCTTCACGTTCAACGAGGATCAGACCATTAATATCGTAACCACCGCGCTCATTGGAGATAAAACGCTCAATTTCCACGGTAACGGAGTACGGCAGTTCAGCCCCCAGAAAACGCATCAGCTTTTCACGGATGATTTCAGAGGCCATAAAGCGCTGAGAACGGTCGGTGATGTAATCTTCCGGGAAGTGATGAATAGCTTCCGGCAAATGCTTACGCACGATGCCCGCAACGGTATCAACATTCAGGCCGGTTTCGGCAGAAATCGGCACGATATCGAGGAAGTTCATCTGGCTTGCCAGGAACTGCAGGTGCGGCAGCAGATCGGCTTTTTCCTGAACGTTGTCTACTTTGTTCACGGCCAGAATTACCGGCGCTTTACCGTCGCGCAGCTTATTAAGCACCATTTCGTCGTCCGGCGTCCAGCGGGTGCCCTCGACAACGAAAATAACCAGTTCAACATCACCAATCGAGCTGCTGGCCGCTTTGTTCATCAGGCGGTTGATGGCACGTTTCTCTTCCATATGCAGGCCCGGGGTATCGACATAAATCGCCTGATACGCGCCTTCAGTATGGATGCCAACAATACGGTGACGTGTTGTCTGAGCCTTACGTGAGGTAATGGAAATCTTCTGCCCAAGCAGATTATTCAACAGGGTGGATTTGCCGACGTTCGGGCGACCGACAATGGCAATAAATCCGCAATAGGTTTTGTCGATGCTCATTCCAGCTCCAGTTTTTTTAACGCCTGTTCGGCGGCAGCCTGCTCAGCCTTACGACGGCTCGAACCTGTGCCAACCACCGGTTCACTCAGGCCGCTGACCTGGCAGTGGATAGTAAATTCTTGATCGTGTGCTTCACCACGAACCTGCACCACCAGATAAGACGGCAGCGGCAGGTGGCGACCCTGCAAATACTCCTGCAGGCGCGTTTTCGGATCTTTTTGTTTATCGCCTGGGCTAATTTCGTCCAGACGCGTTTGATACCAGTTCAGGATTAATTGCTCAACGGTTTGAATATCGCTGTCGAGGAAGACGCCGCCGATCAACGCTTCGACGGTATCGGCCAGAATTGATTCGCGACGAAAACCGCCGCTTTTCAGCTCGCCCGGTCCCAGGCGTAAACATTCACCGAGGTCAAATTCACGGGCTAATTCAGCCAGCGTATTTCCACGCACCAGCGTGGCGCGCATGCGGCTCATGTCACCTTCGTCCACTCGAGGGAAACGGTGATACAGCGCATTCGCAATAACAAAGCTCAAAATAGAGTCGCCTAAAAATTCTAAACGCTCGTTATGTTTGCTGCTGGCACTACGGTGAGTTAATGCCTGCTGCAACAGCTCCTGATGATTAAAAGTGTAGCCCAGCTTCCGTTGAAGCCGATTAATTACGATGGGATTCATGCGATACCAATAAATGAATGCGTCAACAATTCAGCACACGAAACAGACCTGATATACACCCGTCATTAGAGAGACCAATGCTGTTTCGTGTGCCGTGGCAACCTGACGGTGCCAACCTAAAACTTCGGGGGAATATTCTATACACAACGACAAGGGATGTCGTTAGTCTGAGGGAATTAATCCGAGAAATAATTCACGCTGTCGTTATTAAGACGACAGCATGAACCATTATCAGCAATTAGTGGATGCCGCCAATGCGGCTCAAACGAACACCGGTTGGCCACTCACCTTCTTGTTTGTCGAAACTCATCCAGATTGCGGTCGCTTTACCTACCAGATTCGCTTCCGGTACAAATCCCCAGTAACGGCTGTCCGCGCTGTTGTCACGGTTATCGCCCATCATGAAGTAATGCCCCGGTGGAACGATCCAGGTGGCTAACTGCTGACCCGGCTGACGGTAATACATCCCCACCTGATCCTGCGCGATTGGCACCATCAGAATGCGGTGAGTTACCTCACCCAGCGTTTCTTTACGCTCGGTCAGGCGAATACCGTTGTCTTTCGTTTCGTTCAGCGGAACTTCAAAGAAACCGCTGGTCGCTTCCCCGCCGTTGCGGCGAGCAAACGTCTGCACAAAATCACTTGGCTGAACATCAGAGTACGTTACCGGCAGCGCGTTTTCACAAGCCTGACCAGAACTGCATCCTGGCTGAATCGTCACCTCTTTCGCCACCGGATCGTACGTCACTTTGTCTCCCGGTAAACCGACAGCGCGTTTGATGTAGTCCAGACGCGGATCTTCCGGGTATTTAAATACCACGATATCACCGCGTTTCGGGTGGCCAGTTTCGATCAACGTTTTCTGATAAATCGGATCTTTAATTCCGTAGGCAAATTTCTCTACCAGAATAAAATCACCAATCAACAGTGTTGGCATCATCGAACCCGACGGGATCTGGAACGGTTCATAAATAAATGAACGCACCACCAGCACAATAGCCAGTACCGGGAAAACGGACGCACCGGTTTCCAGCCAACCCGGCTTAGGGGCAACTTTTTTCAGCGTTGCTTTATCCAGTGAATCGCCTGCAGCGGCCTGTGCCGCAGCCTGGCGCTCCCGGCGTTTTGGCGCGAAGACAAACTTATCTACGCACCATAAAATGCCCGTCACCAGTGTGGCAATCACCAGAATCAGGGCAAACATGTTCGCCATGCCAACTCCTTAAGATTATTTGCTGTCTTTACCGACATGCAGAATAGCGAGGAAGGCTTCCTGCGGCAGTTCGACGTTACCGATCTGCTTCATTCGCTTTTTACCCTCTTTCTGTTTTTGCAGCAGCTTTTTCTTACGGCTGATATCGCCACCGTAGCACTTAGCCAGAACGTTTTTACGCAGTTGCTTAACCGTTGAACGCGCAATGATGTGCGTACCAATGGCCGCCTGAATTGCGATATCGAACTGCTGGCGAGGGATCAGATCTTTCATCTTCTCGACCAGTTCACGGCCACGGCTCTGGGAGTTATCGCGGTGGGTAATCAGCGCCAGTGCATCGACGCGTTCGTTGTTGATGAGAACATCAACACGTACCATGTCGGAGGCCTGGAAACGTTTGAAGTTATAATCCAGCGACGCATAGCCGCGAGAAGTCGACTTCAGACGGTCGAAGAAGTCGAGGACCACTTCCGCCATTGGAATTTCATAGGTCAACGCAACCTGGTTACCGTGGTAAACCATGTTGGTCTGTACACCACGCTTCTCGATACACAGCGTAATAACGTTGCCGAGGTATGCCTGCGGCAGCAGCATATGACATTCAGCAATCGGCTCGCGCAGTTCGTAAATGTTATTCAGCGGCGGCAGTTTGGACGGGCTGTCGACGTAGATAGTCTCTTTCGCCGTGGTTTCCACTTCGTACACTACGGTCGGCGCAGTGGTGATCAGATCCAGATCGTATTCACGTTCCAGACGCTCCTGAATGATCTCCATGTGCAGCAGCCCCAGGAAGCCACAGCGGAAGCCGAAGCCCAGCGCGGTAGAACTTTCCGGTTCGTAGAACAGGGAAGCATCGTTGAGGCTCAGCTTACCAAGCGCATCACGGAAGTTTTCGTAGTCGTCGGAGCTGACCGGGAACAGACCCGCATATACCTGCGGCTTCACTTTTTTAAAGCCAGGCAGGGGTTTATCTGCCGGGTTACGAGCCAGCGTCAGGGTATCGCCTACCGGTGCGCCGAGGATGTCTTTAATGGCGCAAACTAACCAACCTACCTCGCCACACTTCAGTTCTGTACGGTCAACCTGTTTCGGCGTAAAGATACCCAGGCGATCTGCGTTGTAGACCTGACCGGTACTCATCACTTTGATTTTGTCGCCTTTACGCATGGTACCGTTTTTAATACGCACCAGCGAGACCACACCGAGATAATTGTCGAACCAGGAGTCGATGATAAGCGCCTGTAACGGGCCTTCCGGGTCGCCTTCTGGTGGCGGAATATCACGCACCAGACGTTCAAGAACGTCGGTCACGCCAACTCCGGTTTTCGCCGAGCAACGGACAGCGTCAGCCGCATCAATACCGACGATATCTTCAATCTCTTCCGCCACACGCTCTGGATCGGCGGCTGGCAGGTCAATTTTGTTCAGTACTGGCACTACTTCCAGATCCATTTCCATGGCGGTATAGCAGTTAGCCAGTGTTTGCGCTTCAACACCCTGCCCGGCATCAACGACCAGCAGTGCGCCTTCACAGGCGGCAAGCGAGCGTGAAACTTCATAAGAGAAGTCAACGTGGCCCGGGGTGTCGATAAAGTTAAGCTGGTAGGTTTCACCATCAGATGCTTTGAAATCGAGCGTCACGCTCTGCGCTTTGATAGTAATACCGCGCTCACGCTCAAGATCCATCGAGTCGAGAACCTGCGCTTCCATTTCACGGTCAGACAGGCCACCGCAGATCTGGATAATACGGTCAGACAGCGTCGATTTACCGTGGTCGATGTGAGCTATGATTGAAAAGTTACGTATGTTCTTCATATAGTGTAATTATTGTGCCTTACGCCTGCCTGGGCAGGCTCTGAGAAGTCGCTGTTCTGAGCTTAACGTCTGTTTTAGTGAAACGCCGCATTCTACACTACATCGCTGAGGCGAGGAAATGTTCATAGAGCAAGGATAGCGGGAACTGGAAACAACTTTGCAAAGTCAGTGAAACTTTTGCCGGATGGCGGCATAAACGCCTTATCCGGCCTACCTTTGCATCTGAGGACGCTGTAGGCCTGATAAGCGCAGCGCCATCAGGCAAAGATATCACTGCGGGGTTTCAACACGAATCAGATCGGGCGGGAGAGCTACGTTGAGAATAACCGGTTGCCAGGCTTCGCGCTCAGCAAGCTTACGGGAATATCCTCGCGCAATCAGGAATCCCCCCACACCGCCCAGTATCGCCCCGCTGAGTGCGGCGATATCGCTGCCAAACAGCACCTGAAACAGCGCAGCAAAAATAAAGAGTCCCGCCAGCGGAGACATATAAACCAGCATCGCCGAGCCTAACAGGCTCCCTTCGGCAATACCCAGTTCAACTTTCTGCCCAGGCGTCAGCGGTTCATCGCTGGGTACCACGATAGTATGCGTTGTTTGCGGCCCCAGTTTGTTCAGCACACGACTGCCGCATCCAGCCCGCGACGCGCAGCTGCTACACGATGCTTTAACATCGCAGCTGACCGTCGCCAGGCCATTTTGCCAGGAGACGACTGTTGCCCATTCTTTAATCATTGCGCGGCCCTGAACTTAATATTATCCGCGATACGCTTTGCCGTTTGCGGCGGGAGCTCGCCCACAATGGTGATTTCGGCATTATCCCGCACGGTAGTACTGACCGTTCGACGTCCGGTACGCAGCAGTTGATCGGCGCTGTTTTGCGACGCGCGGTTCACGTTCACAGAAAAACTGAACAGGCCATCAGAATACAGGCGCGATTCAATCGGCATGTTATCCATTGTCGGCAGCGGGCGTCGACTGCTGGAAACCTCGCTGAAGCCTTGCGGTAACCACGATGGACTCCAGTTGAAGTTCGTTTTCTCCCCCGCAGGAACTGACAGTAACGGCGGAAGGTTTGCTTTCGCCAGCGTCTGCATGCTGTCGCTAACCCCGTTATTGACGGTAAAGGCGATAACGCGGAATTGTTCAAGCGTTTCGCCATCCCGATCGAGGAGATCGACACGCATTGGCAGCTTGGTTTCGGTGTCCATCCAGACGATGTAGCTGTAACGCGTACCGTCACGCGCTACCACGCGGATAACTTCACAGAGTCGGTCGGCAATACGCGTGCGTCCTACCGCGATAAAATCATAGTAGGGTGCAAGACGTTTAAAATCGGTGTAAATCAGGGATGGCAGAGAATCAACAATATAGTCGCCATTCAGCGTGAACGGTTCGAGTCCTGGCTCAAAGTAACTGATTTCATTGCCACGTTGCACCACTTCCCGACGCGGTCCATCCATTTGCAACAACTGTGCAAGAGGGCGGTTGTCCTGGCGGGCATGGCGATAACGTAGGGATTCAACGCCCTGCTTATTGATGCTGACAAATGACAGCTCATAGGTGAGCGACTGGCTGGCCAGATTCATCTGCTGCAACAACGCCCCGGACGCAGGATTGGCCGAGGCGTTTACAGAGAAGAACAGGCTACCAGCCACAAGTGACATGGCAAACCAAAGTTGCTTCATTACTGCGATTGCGTTCCTAAAGTTTGAATTCCTGGCACCTGGACAGCGGCTTGCTGTGTTTGCGCCTGCTCAAACTGAAGCTGTTCGGAGTGCAGTCGACGTTGCAGTTCGTAATCCTGCAACATGGCATTAATACGACGACGCTGCTCCTGTACCTGCTGTTGCTGACCGCCGCTGGCAGTCGCGTCAGAAGGTACACCCAGGCTCACCGGACTGGCTTTACCCATCATCGGTAATGTATTAAATACCGGCGTTTCGGGCTGCTGGGACGTTTCAGATTGTCCATTATAGTGCTGGACGCCAACAATAACTGCAAGTGATACACACGCGGCCACACCCATTTGGGTAAGCTGCGCAGCCCACGGACGCATTTTCTTCCAGAATGGCATTTTTTGCCACTGATGCGGTGCTGGCTGGGCCTCAGGGATCAATGGCACCGCCTGACGTACTAGCTCATCTGCGATAGCAGCCATTACGCGGTCGGAAATATCGAAATGGAGAACGTCGGCGGTATCACCTCGCATGGAATCGCGAATCAGGTGATAACTCTCCCAGGTTTTTTGCATTTCCGGGTCATGAGCCAACTCTTTGAGCAACTCAGTGTCCAGCGTTTCGCCATCCATTAAAGCGGAAAGTTTTTCTTTCTGCATGCCTAATACCTTTTCCAGTATCCCGCTATCGTCAACGCCTGATAAGCGGTTGAACTTTATTATCAATAGCTTCCCTCGCTCGGAAGATACGTGAACGCACCGTACCCACCGGACAATCCATGATAGCGGCTATCTCTTCATAGCTCAGGCCATCCAGCTCCCGCAAGGTTATTGCCATGCGTAAATCTTCCGGGAGGGACTCAATAGTTCGGAAAACTATCTGTCTCAGTTCTTCTGACAACATTAAGTTCTCAGGGTTCGAAATTTCTTTCAGCGCACCGCCACTTTCGTAATTTTCTGCTTCTATCGCATCTATATCACTGGAAGGTGGACGACGCCCCTGAGCGACCAGGTAATTCTTCGCTGTATTGACTGCAATACGATACAGCCAGGTATAAAAAGCACTATCTCCCCGGAACGAGTCCAGCGCACGATAGGCCTTGATAAATGCTTCTTGTACAACATCGGGAACATCGCCCGACGGTACATAGCGGGAAACCAGACTCGCCACTTTATGCTGGTAGCGAACCACCAGTAAGTTAAAGGCTTTCTGATCTCCCTTCTGGACCCGTTCAACCAGGACCTGGTCCGTTAACTGCTCGCTCATCCGAGGTAAAGTCTCCCCAAACCAAATTTCCACGCGCTTTCGAAACGCCACTCCATAAGCTTCACTATGAGCAAGCAAAAGCTTAGAGTGCTCAAGTTTCGTAAAGTTCCGTTACGCATTTGTTTTTGTTTGTCATGTTGTAGACAGGTCTTATCTCTCATTATAAGTCTACATAACCCGATCAACGCACTATCTGTATAGAAATGCCCATTTCACCGCCAGCAGAGTAACCCAACAGCCACTTTATTTCACCTCATAATCTGATGCTAACGGCCTGCTTCACAAAATATTTTTGCTCTTTCACTCATCCACATACCCTTTCCCTGTGTTTAGCCATTGCAACACATTTGAAAATAAAACGTGCAGTATCGCGCAGTATGGTGCTATGGTGAACGAACACTGTTTAGTAAATTAAACAAAAATCATGAATACGACTCCCGAATTATCCTGTGACGTGCTGATCATTGGCAGCGGGGCTGCCGGACTCTCACTGGCGCTACGCCTGGCTGAAAAACATCAGGTCATTGTCCTGAGCAAAGGACCAGTTAGTGAAGGCTCGACATTTTATGCTCAGGGTGGCATCGCCGCTGTTTTCGATGAAACCGACAGCATTGACTCCCACGTTGAAGACACGCTGATTGCAGGGGCCGGTCTTTGCGATCGTCATGCCGTTGAGTTTGTAGCCAGTAACGCCCGCTCGTGTGTCCAGTGGCTAATTGATCAAGGCGTCTTATTTGATACTCAGGTTCAACCCAATGGCGAAGAGAGCTATCATCTGACCCGAGAAGGCGGCCATAGCCATCGACGAATCCTGCATGCGGCAGATGCCACTGGTAAAGAGGTCGAAACCACATTGGTCAGCCAGGCGCAAAGTCATCCGAATATTCGGGTACTGGAGCGCAGTAACGCCGTGGACCTGATTGTCTCTGATAAAATTGGTCTACCGGGGACGCGTCGGGTTGTCGGAGCCTGGATCTGGAATCGTAATAAAGAAGCCGTTGAGACCTGCCATGCGAAGTCGGTAGTGTTGGCCACTGGCGGCGCTTCTAAAGTGTATCAATACACCACCAATCCGGATATTTCTTCGGGCGACGGTATTGCGATGGCCTGGCGCGCAGGATGCCGCGTCGCCAATCTGGAATTTAACCAGTTTCACCCAACCGCGCTGTATCATCCACAGGCGCGCAATTTTCTGCTGACTGAAGCGCTGCGCGGCGAAGGCGCACACCTGAAACGCCCGGATGGCTCACGCTTTATGCCCGACTTTGACAAGCGCGGCGAGCTGGCCCCACGTGATATTGTCGCCCGTGCCATCGACCACGAAATGAAGCGCCTCGGCGCTGACTGTATGTTCCTCGACATCAGCCATAAGCCCGAAGAGTTTGTTCGCCAGCATTTCCCGATGATTTACGAAAAATTGCTGGGACTGGGCATCGATCTGACCAAAGAGCCGGTCCCCATCGTTCCTGCCGCGCACTATACCTGCGGCGGTGTGATGGTTGATGACTTTGGCCGCACTGATGTCGACGGTTTATACGCAATCGGCGAAGTGAGCTATACCGGCCTGCATGGCGCCAATCGCATGGCATCGAACTCGCTGCTGGAGTGTCTGGTGTATGGCTGGTCTGCGGCGGAAGATATTGACCGCAGAATGCCTTATGCCCGCGGGGTTAACTCGCTCCCGGGTTGGGATGAAAGCCGGGTAGAAAACCCGGATGAGTTGGTTGTCATTCAGCATAACTGGCATGAGCTGCGGCTGTTTATGTGGGATTACGTCGGCATCGTGCGCACCACTAAACGTCTGGAGCGCGCCCTGCGCCGTATCACCATGCTGCAACAGGAAATCGACGAGTATTACGCCCATTTCCGTGTGTCGAACAACCTACTGGAGCTGCGCAATCTGGTGCAGGTTGCCGAGCTGATTGTCCGCTGCGCGATGATGCGCAAAGAGAGTCGGGGCTTGCACTACACGCTGGATTATCCAGAACAGCTTCCAGAGGCGGGCCCGTCAATTCTCTCGCCGCTCAGTCATCACATAAACAGATAGAATGCCTGGGTCAACGCCGTATAACCTTCAGAGTAACGCTGGTCTGGCCCACGGATAACCAACCTGTCGCTAAAGCACTCCCCGGCCTGTGGGGAGAATGCCAGCAATACCCGATGCGGTAGACGGGCCTCGGTTTCTGCTACATCTGTGCGCAATCGCAGATGCCAGCCCATGCTAAGCGCCTGCTGAGTAAATGCGTTACCAATCTGCTCCGGTAGCACTACACAAAAAAAGCCTTCTTCCGTAATGCTGTCCGCCACCAGCGTAAGCAGTGCCTGATGATCGAGCGTGGTGGTGTAGCGTGCCTGCTCGCGCTGCGGCGTAGCACATTCAACGCCCTGTTCATAATAGGGTGGATTGCTGATTATCAAATCAAAACGCACGGTCTGGCGCGGTATCCACTGCTGGGCATCTTCCGTATGCACGTTCACACGATGCATCCACGGAGATTGCGCGATGTTCTCCTGCGCCTGCTGCGCGGCGTCGACATCAAGCTCCACGGCGTCAATGATGACGTTTTCATCAGTGCGCTGGGCCAGCATCAGCGCCAGCAGGCCGCTCCCGGTACCAATATCCAGGATCCGCTTTACGCCCGCAACGGGGGCCCAGGCCCCCAATAAAATACCGTCCGTTCCGACTTTCATTGCACAGCGATCGTGTGCCACAAAAAACTGCTTAAAAGTAAATCCATTACGTTTCAGTACGGATGTAGACTGGGGCATGAAGAACAACCTTCCTGGAAAAAAAACGATAACATAGGATAAAAACAATACCTGAGAAGGTATATCCATACAAACAGATGAAGATTGCAGCCGTAACGTCTATAATCAGCGCCCCACTCAGAGGTAGAACATGACTGTAACGACTTTTTCCGAACTTGAACTCGATGAAAGCCTTCTGGATGCCCTCCAGGAAAAAGGTTTCACTCGCCCGACCGCCATTCAGGCTGCCGCCATTCCGCCTGCGCTCGATGGCCGTGATGTACTCGGTTCTGCGCCGACAGGCACCGGTAAAACGGCGGCATATTTGCTGCCAGCGTTGCAGCACCTGCTCGACTTCCCACGCAAGAAATCTGGTCCGCCGCGCATTTTAATCCTGACGCCAACGCGCGAACTGGCGATGCAGGTTGCTGAACACGCCCGTGAGCTGGCGAAAAATACGCATCTGGATATCGCGACCATTACCGGCGGCGTGGCTTACATGAACCACATGGAAGTCTTTAGCGAAAACCAGGACATCGTGGTTGCCACCACGGGTCGTCTGCTGCAATACATTAAAGAAGAAAACTTCGACTGCCATGCGGTTGAGACGCTAATTCTCGATGAAGCAGACCGTATGCTGGACATGGGCTTTGCCCAGGACATCGAACATATCGCCGGTGAAACCCGCTGGCGTAAGCAAACGATGCTGTTCTCCGCCACCCTGGAAGGCGATGCGATCAAAGATTTTGCCGAGCGTCTGCTGGAAGATCCTGTCGAAGTCTCGGCAGATCCGTCCACCCGCGAACGCAAGAAGATCCATCAGTTTTACTACCGTGCCGATGATATCGAGCACAAAACTGCCCTGCTGATCCATCTGTTAAAACAGCCGGAAGCGACCCGCTCAATTGTCTTTGTACGCAAACGCGAACGTGTGCACGAGCTGGCTGGCTGGCTGCGCCAGGCAGGCATTAATAACTGCTATCTCGAAGGCGAGATGGTGCAGAACAAACGTAACGAAGCGATCAAACGCCTGACCGATGGTCGCGTGAACGTGCTGGTAGCCACCGACGTTGCCGCTCGCGGGATCGATATTCCTGACGTCAGCCATGTGTTTAACTTCGACATGCCGCGCAGTGGCGATGCCTATCTGCACCGCATTGGTCGTACCGGTCGTGCCGGGCGTAAAGGTACTGCGATCTCTTTGGTTGAAGCGCACGACCATCTGCTTCTCGGCAAAGCGAGCCGCTATATTGACGAGCCGCTGAAAGCACGCGTCATCGACGAACTGCGTCCAACCACGCGCGCGCCAAGTGAGAAATCCAACGGTAAGCCATCCAAGAAAGTGCTGGCGAAGCGCGCCGAGAAAAAAGCGAAAGAGAAAGAGAAGCCGCGGGTGAAAAAACGTCACCGCGACGCCAAAAATATCGGCAAACGTCGTAAGCCGAGCGGAGCTGCTACCCAGCAGTCCGACAAAGAGTAAACCGAATGCCGGGCCGTTTAGCCCGGCATTTTTTCATGCGCAGCAAAGCTCTCTGTAATGCATTCCATAAAAACCCGTATCGCCGGGCTAACGACTTTTCCGGCATGATGTGCGCACAATGCGGTAATCAATTCAGGCTTTTCACTGAACGGCAACTCGATTAATTCTCCTGAGTGTAATTCCTTCTCAACGGTAAACCGCGGTAAAAAACTGACACCAAGATTCGCAGAGACACACTGCTTGATGCTTTCGATACTCCATAGCTCAATAGTATTTTCCAGCGTTATCTGCCGCTTACGCAGCAGACTTTCAAAACGCTGTCTAAAAATACATTGCGGTTCATTAATGATAAAACTGCAGAGAATATGCTGATTATGCTGAGTGAAATCAACATCCTGAAGAGCCGGAGAGGCGACCAGCGCCAGTGACTGTTCACCCAGTGACAGCATCTCAAGCGCCTCATCATTCCCAACCCGATAAAACACCCCCAGATCAACCTCATCGTCCAGCAGGGCATCACGAATGACATAACAATTGAGCGACTGTAGGGACAACCGAACATTGGGAGCGCGTTGTTTAAAGCGCTGTAAAACCTGCGGCATTTTATAGGCCAGTAACGTTTCTCCGGTTGCGACGCGGAGATCGCCGCTCGGCTGCGCATCCTGATGTGCTGACTGTCGGATCGATGCCATCACACGCGTCAGGTCATGTATATGCGGCATCAGCCGTTTGCCCTCACTGGTGAGACACATCCGCCGGCCAATTTTTTCGAATAGCTGTACTGAGAGTTCTTGTTCAAGCTGTTGAATATGAAACGTTACGGTTGATTGCGTACAGCAAAGCTTTTGTGAAGCCCGAAGGAATGAGCCCTCTTCCACTACCGTTTTTAACGTAATAAACCGACGTAAATCCATCCTCACCAACCTATCGAAATTATCGAATTCAAAATGCAAAAACATTCATTTTTTTAAATCTTATATCTCGGGTACTGTCTGCTAAAACAGAGGAGATAACAAGTGACACCCATGCTTTTAAGTGCATTCTGGACCTATACACTGATTACTGCGCTAACACCCGGCCCGAATAATATCCTCGCGCTGAGTGCGGCGACATCACATGGCCTACGTCAAAGCACGCGTGTTCTGGCCGGAATGAGTCTGGGCTTTTTAATCGTCATGCTGCTGTGCGCCGGGATCTCGTTTTCGCTGGCCGTCCTGGATCCGGCTATTATTCATTGGCTGAGTTGGGCAGGGGCAGCCTACATTTTATGGCTGGCGCTGAAAATCGCCACCAGCCCAGCCTCAAACGATAGGCTGCAGGCGGAACCGATTAGCTTTTGGGCGAGTTTTGGTTTGCAGTTTGTGAACGTCAAAATCATTTTGTACGGCATTACCGCGTTATCCACATTTGTATTGCCATATACACAGGACGCGCACTGGTTGATTGGAGTGAGTATTCTGCTGGCGCTCATCGGCACCTTCGGGAATGCCTGTTGGGCGCTGGCGGGCCATCTTTTTCAGCGCATCTTTCGCCGTTACGGTCGGCAGTTGAATATCATTCTGGCATTACTGTTGGTGTATTGTGCGGTGAGGATTTTTTACTAACGGATACAAAAAAGCGGAAGACGCACTGGCGTCTTCCGCTTGTAGATTCTCTGCTGAGCGGGGTTATTCCCCCCGAGCCTTACAGGCTCTCAGTAAAGGTACGAGCAATAACGTCGCGCTGCTGCTCTGGGGTCAGAGAGTTGAAACGCACTGCATAACCAGAAACACGGATGGTCAGCTGCGGATATTTTTCCGGGTGCTTAACTGCATCTTCCAGTGTTTCACGACGCAAAACGTTAACGTTCAGGTGCTGACCACCTTCTACACGAACTTCTGGCTGTACATCTACCGGTACTTCACGGTATTCGATTTCGCCCAGTTTGCTGACGGCAACGACGTCATCAGCATTGAAACCTGCTTTCGCAACGATGCAGCGTGCTTCGCCTTTTTCGCTGTCCAGCAGCCAGAAAGAGTTCAGCAGGTCGTCGTTTGCAGCTTTAGTAATCTGGATACCTGTAATCATGTTGATGCCTCCCCGGCAAAATTATTTGATTTCGGTTGGCCTCATCCGGCCAATTGGTAAAACCATTGTTGCTTGAGTGTATATATACCCCTCACACACCCTTGAATCTTTGATTTAAATCAACAAAAACCACACATGAAAAGTGGTGATAGGTGGATTTTATTGTTTTACATCAACTTACGCCATGTACACAGCTAAACTTTTTACATAAATTTTCAACTATCTTTAAGAGGTAGCGCTTTGAGAAACGTACAGAATTTTGCGACGTCGACAGAAGCAGTTAAGCTAGGAGGATTGAAAATTCGCAGGAGAGCGAGATGGCCACCGAATTAACCTGGCACGATGTGCTGGCTGAAGAAAAACAGCAGCCTTATTTTGTTAACACACTGCATACTGTTGCCGGCGAGCGTCAGTCAGGAATGACAATCTATCCACCGCAAAAAGATGTGTTTAACGCGTTTCGTTTTACCGAGCTTGGTGACGTGAAAGTTGTCATCCTGGGTCAGGATCCTTACCACGGTCCAGGCCAGGCACACGGTCTCGCCTTCTCTGTACGCCCTGGTATCGCCACTCCGCCGTCACTACTGAACATGTATAAAGAGCTGGAAGCCACCATCCCGGGATTTACCCGTCCGACACATGGATACCTGGAAAGCTGGGCACGCCAGGGCGTATTGTTACTCAACACCGTTCTCACCGTTCGGGCGGGTCAGGCGCATTCGCATGCCAGTCTGGGATGGGAAACGTTTACTGATAAAGTCATCAGCCTGATTAACCAACATCGGGAAGGTGTGGTTTTCCTGCTCTGGGGTTCACATGCTCAGAAGAAAGGCGCGATTATTGATGCGCAGCGTCACCATGTGTTGAAAGCGCCACACCCATCACCGCTCTCTGCACATCGCGGTTTCTTTGGCTGCAATCACTTTGTACTGGCTAATGAATGGCTGGAACAACGAGGTGAAAAACCGATTGACTGGATGCCGGTATTACCCGCAGAAAGCGAGTAAAAAAATGCCAGCGATTCGCTGGCATTTTTATTATCAGGCTTTGTTCTGACGCCACCACTCCGCGAGCAGCACGCCGGTCGCAACAGAAACGTTAAGCGTTTCTACGTTGCCGGTACCGTCAATCGCCACGCACAAATCGTCGGCTGAGCATGCCGCTTCCGGCAGAGCTTCACGCTCACGCCCTAATACCAGCACCATTTTTTCCGGCAGCGTGGTCGTAAACAGCGGTTTACCTTTCACGCTTGAGGTCATCACTATCGTGTAACCCGCGTTACGGAAATCGTCCAGCACGTCGACAATACTGTCACCGGTAATCGGCTGAACGTGCTCAGCCCCCCCTTCAGCGGTACGGATAGCCGCACCCGATTCCAGCAGCGCCGCATCCTGCACCACCACGCCTTTCACACCGAAGTGTGCGCAGCTACGCATCATACCGCCCAGGTTATGCGGGTTGGCGATATCTTCCAGCGCCAGTACGCAATCCTGCGCACCCGCCTGACCAACCCACTGCTTAACGGTGGTACCGTTACGTTTTTTAATCAGGAAACAGACACCACCGTGGTGTTCAGTGCCGGAGGCCTTCGCCAGTTCGGCTTCGTCAACCACGTGGTAGGCTTTGCGGTTTGCCGCCATCCAGCGTAATGCTTCTTTAAAGCGCGGGGTGACGCTCTGAACAAACCAGGCGCGGACGATAGCGTCCGGACGACTCTGGAACAGAGCCTGACAGGCATTCTCACCGTAAACGCGAGTTTCTTCCGCGCGCTGGCGACGTAATACTTCCGGATCAATAAAGCTTTTGCCGCTGATACCGCCGTGATCGGCTTTTTCCGCTGCGTCATCACTCGGGGCGCGGGACACGGTACGCCATGGCGAATCTTCACGTTTACGATCGCGTTCAACATCGCGGTCACGACCACGTTCACGGCCTCGTTCGCTGTTCGGACCCTTTCTGTCATCACGGGCAGGGCGACGACCGCCTTCGGCTCGGGAAGTACCGGGGCGACCGCCGCCTTTACCAGTACGTGGATTTTGGGTGCGTTTATCCGAGTCATCGTCACTGCGGACGTACATCACTTTGACCTTGCCGTTTTTGTTCTTCAGTTCGTCGCTCATGTTTTTCTCCACCTGCTCTGCGCGAAGCGCGCAGATTACCCGATGTGCACGTCGTTAGCCATTATTTCATTTAAAAGCTAAGGACTATTGTACTCATTGAATAAAACGCATTGTTGTTTAGAACAGACTCCCCGATAATATGTAACATAATAGAAACATACTGGCGTTACTGCCGTGAAGTCCACTCCACTCATCCAGAGGTTAGTTATGAATACCGTTTGTACCAGCTGCCAGGCTATCAACCGCATCCCCGACGATCGTGTCCAGGAAGCGGCTAAATGCGGACGCTGTGGTCACGACCTGTTTGATGGGGAGGTGATCAATGCGACCGGTGAAACACTGGATAAACTGTTAAAAGACGATCTCCCGGTGGTGGTTGATTTTTGGGCCCCCTGGTGTGGTCCATGTCGTAACTTCGCCCCGATTTTTGAAGATGTCGCGGAAGAACGTAGCGGTAAAGTACGTTTTGTTAAAGTGAATACGGAAGCCGAACGTGAGCTCAGCGCCCGCTTCGGTATCCGCAGCATCCCGACCATCATGATCTTCAGAAAAGGTGAAATCGTCGACATGCTTAATGGCGCCGTACCTAAGGCTCCGTTTGATAGCTGGCTTAACGAATCATTATAAACTCTGCGGGGCACATCTTGTGCCCCGTTTTGTCCTCTGAGACAATAGCATTTTTCAACGTGCTTCCCGATGACCAATAACGCCGTTCTCCAGTTACGTGCCGAGCGTCTTGCGCGCGCCACGCGCCCTTTTCTTGCCCGAGGTAATCGCATCCGTCGCTGTCAGCGCTGCCTGCTGCCGCTGAAACTGTGCCTGTGTGAAACGCTGACGCCAACTCAGGCGAAAAGCCGTTTTTGCCTGGTGATGTTTGATACCGAACCGATGAAGCCCAGCAATACCGGGCGTTTAATTGCCGATATCCTGCCCGAAACAACGGCTTTTCAGTGGTCACGCACCGAGCCACCGCAGGCGCTGCTTGAACTGGTGAAAAATCCGGATTATCAGCCGATGGTCGTATTCCCGGCATCTTATGCCGACGAGGGGCGTGAGGTCATTTTCACACCACCAGCCGGTAAACCACCGCTATTCATTATGCTTGATGGCACCTGGCCAGAAGCACGCAAAATGTTCCGCAAAAGCCCGTACCTTGATAACCTGCCGGTGATCTCCGTCGATTTATCACGCCTCTCCGCTTATCATCTGCGCGAAGTCCATGCCGAGGGGCAATATTGCACTGCCGAAGTGGCAATTGCTTTACTGGATCTGGCAGGTGATACGCAGGCAGCCGAAGGATTAGGTGAGCACTTCACGCGCTTTAAAACACGCTACCTGGCAGGAAAAACTCAACATCAGGGAAGCGTCACAGCAGACTCAACAGAAAGCGTTTAAAATCATTCGGTCACTGGAGTCATTAAGGAAGCCGATATGAGTCAACGTGGTCTGGAAGCGCTACTGCGACCGAAATCCATTGCCGTGATTGGGGCGTCAATGAAGCCCAATCGAGCAGGATACCTGATGATGCGTAACCTGCTGGCAGGAGGGTTCAACGGCCCCGTTTTACCAGTGACCCCCGCCTGGAAAGCGGTGTTGGGCGTACTGGCGTGGCCCAATATCAACAGCCTGCCTTTTAGCCCCGATCTCGCTGTGTTGTGCACCAATGCCAGCCGTAACCTGGCATTACTCGAAGCGCTTGGCGAGAAAGGCTGTAAAACCTGCATTATTCTCTCAGCTCCCTCGGCGCAGCACGCGGAGCTGCTGGCCTGTGCATCACGCTACAACATACGTCTTCTGGGTCCCAACAGCCTGGGACTTCTCGCACCCTGGCAAGGACTTAACGCCAGCTTTTCCCCCGTCCCAATTAAGCGCGGCAAGCTGGCTTTCATCTCTCAATCCGCCGCCGTGTCCAATACCATACTTGACTGGGCACAGCAGAGAGAAATGGGCTTTTCTTACTTTATCGCGCTGGGTGATAGCCTGGATATCGACGTTGATGAGTTGCTGGATTACCTGGCACGCGACAGTAAAACCAGCGCGATATTGCTGTATCTCGAACATTTAAGTGATGCCCGGCGCTTTGTTTCCGCCGCCCGTAGCGCCTCGCGCAATAAACCTATTCTGGTGATTAAAAGCGGTCGCAGCCCTGCAGCGCAGCGTTTACTGCATACCAGTGCCGGAATGGACCCGGCCTGGGATGCGGCGATTCAACGCGCTGGTTTATTGCGCGTTCAGGACACTCATGAGCTTTTCTCGGCAGTCGAAACCCTGAGCCACATGCGTCCGCTACGTGGCGACAGGCTGATGATCATCAGCAATGGGGCCGCTCCCGCGGCGCTGGCATTAGATGAACTGTGGTCGCGAAACGGTAAGCTGGCCGCGCTGAGTGAAGAATCCTGCCAGAAATTACGCGATGCCCTACCTGCTCACGTGGATATCGCCAACCCACTGGATCTGCGTGATGATGCCAGCAGCGAACATTACGTCAAGACACTGGATATTTTACTCGCCAGTCAGGATTTCGACGCACTGATGGTGATTCACTCACCCAGCGCAGCCGCCCCCGGAACCGAAAGCGCGCAGGTGTTGATCGAAGCGGTAAAGCGCCATCCGCGCGGCAAGTTCGTCTCGTTGCTGACCAACTGGTGCGGCGAGTTTTCATCCCAGGAAGCCCGCAGGCTGTTTAGTGAAGCCGGATTACCCACCTATCGTACGCCGGAAGGTACCATTACGGCCTTCATGCATATGGTCGAATATCGGCGTAACCAGAAGCAACTGCGAGAAACACCAGCCCTACCCGATAGCCTGACCACTAACACCGCCGAAGCGCATAGTCTGTTACAGCAGGCGATTGCTGAGGGAGCGACATCGCTGGATACCCATGAAGTGCAGCCGATTTTACACGCCTATGGCTTACACACACTGCCGACATGGATCGCCAGCGACAGTGCAGAAGCCGTACACATCGCAGAACAAATCGGTTACCCAGTAGCACTGAAGCTGCGTTCTCCTGATATCCCGCATAAATCGGAAGTTCAGGGGGTAATGCTCTATCTGCGTACGGCAACAGAGGTGCAGCAGGCAGCCAATGCGATTTTTGATCGGGTAAAAATGGCCTGGCCGCAGGCGCGCATTCACGGTTTATTAGTACAAAGTATGGCAAATCGCGCTGGCGCTCAGGAACTGCGCGTCGTCGTTGAACACGACCCGGTATTTGGCCCGTTGATTATGCTGGGCGAAGGCGGGGTTGAGTGGCGTCCAGACGAGCAAGCCGTGGTGGCATTGCCGCCATTGAACATGAATCTGGCGCGTTATCTGGTGATCCAGGGGATCAAAAACAAAAAGATCCGCGCTCGCAGCGCACTACGGCCCTTAGATATTGCAGGTTTAAGCCAACTGTTGGTCCAGGTCTCCAACCTGATCGTCGATTGTCCGGAAATTCAGCGCTTGGATATCCATCCTCTACTGGCCTCTGCTGGGGAATTTACTGCACTGGACGTCACACTGGATATTGCCCCTTTCACGGGCGATAACGAAAGCAGGCTGGCGGTACGCCCTTATCCCCATCAGCTTGAAGAATGGGTGGAGTTGAAAAATGGCGATCGCTGCCTGTTCCGTCCCATTTTGCCGGAGGACGAGCCTCATCTGCAGCAGTTCATATCTCAGGTAACGAAAGAAGATCTTTATTATCGCTATTTCAGTGAGATAAACGAATTTACCCACGAAGATTTAGCCAATATGACACAGATCGACTACGATCGGGAAATGGCCTTTGTGGCAGTACGCTGTAAAGATAATCAGCAAGAGATCCTCGGCGTAACGAGGGCAATCTCGGATCCTGATAACGTTGACGCCGAGTTTGCCGTGCTGGTTCGTTCTGACCTCAAAGGGCTGGGCTTAGGTCGTCGGTTGATGGAAAAGTTGATTGCATACACCCGAGATCACGGACTTAGACGTTTAAATGGTATTACGATGCCAAACAATCGGGGGATGGTCGCCCTGGCCCGAAAACTCGGGTTTGATGTCGATGTCCAGCTCGAAGAGGGAATTGTTGGGCTAACGCTGAATCTGGCCCAATATGAGGAATCGTGAGTAAGGTACTGGAAATGTTGACCACATTAATGGGTACTGGTGGTATCATTGCCCGCTTATGTCGTCTGCAAAGCACAGAGGACCCTTCAATGAACAGAGAAGAAATGCACTGTGATGTTGTCAAAATTTAAGCGTAATAAACATCAACAACACCTTGCCCAACTACCTAAGATTTCTCAGTCAGTTGATGATGTAGATTTCTTTTATGCTCCCGCAAATTTCAGGGAGACTCTGCTGGAGAAAATAGCCAGCGCGACGCGACGGATCTGCATTATTGCGCTGTACCTGGAACAGGATGACGGCGGTAAAGGCATACTCGACGCGCTCTATGCGGCAAAGCGGCAGCGTCCTGAACTGGATATCCGGGTGCTTGTCGACTGGCATCGAGCCCAGCGTGGACGCATTGGTGTTGCGGCATCCAATACCAACGCTGACTGGTATTGCCGCATGGCGCAAGAAAATCCTGGTATCGATATCCCTGTCTACGGCGTGCCAATTAACACCCGTGAAGCGCTTGGTGTTCTGCATTTTAAAGGCTTTATCATTGATGATAGCGTCCTGTATAGCGGGGCCAGTCTGAACGATGTTTACTTACACCAACATGATAAATACCGCTATGACCGCTATCAGCTGATTCGCAACGCGAAGATGGCCGATATCATGTACGATTGGGTTACGCAGAACCTGATGAATGGGCGCGGCGTTAATCGTCTCGATGATATCCATCGTCCTAAAAGCCCGGAAATTAAAAATGATATCCGCCTGTACCGTCAGGAATTGCGCGATGCATCCTTCCATTTTCAGGGTGATGCGGATAACGAACAGCTTTCGGTCACGCCGCTGGTTGGGCTCGGAAAATCCAGTCTGTTAAATAAGACTATTTTCCACCTCATGCCCTGCGCGGAGCACAAACTCACCATTTGTACGCCTTATTTCAACCTACCAGCCATCCTGGTGCGCAATATCATTCAACTACTGCGTGAAGGGAAAAAGGTCGAAATCATTGTCGGTGATAAAACCGCCAACGACTTCTTCATTCCGGAAGATGAGCCATTCAAGATCATCGGTGCGCTGCCTTATCTGTATGAAATAAATCTGCGCCGTTTCCTGAGCAGACTGCAGTATTACGTGAATACCGACCAGTTGGTCGTGCGCTTATGGAAAGATGATGACAACACCTATCATCTGAAAGGCATGTGGGTTGATGATAAATGGATGCTGCTTACCGGCAATAATCTTAACCCCCGCGCCTGGCGGCTGGATTTGGAAAACGCCATTCTTATCCATGATCCCCAGCAGGAACTGACTCCTCAGCGTGATAAAGAGCTGGAGCTTATCCGCACGCACACCACCGTCGTGAAACACTATCGCGACCTGCAGAGCATTGCCGACTATCCAGTCAAAGTACGTAAGCTCATCCGTCGATTACGCCGTATTCGAATCGACAGATTAATCAGCCGTATTCTGTAATCAAGACCCCGTCCAGCGACGGGGTTTTTCCTATGGAGGCAACGATGCGTCTGTGTATTCTTGCCAGTGTTTTGCTTCTTTCCGGTTGTAGCCACATGGCTAACGACAGCTGGAGTGGGCAAGACAAAGCTCAACACTTTATCGCCTCGGCCATGCTTGCCGCAGCGGGGAACGAGTATGCACAGCATCAGGGAAACAATCGCGATCGTAGCGCAGCTATCGGTTTGATGTTCTCAGTCAGCCTGGGTGCATCAAAAGAGCTGTGGGATAGCCGCCCCGCTGGGAGCGGCTGGAGCTGGAAAGACTTTGCCTGGGATGTGGCGGGCGCATCAACCGGCTATACCGTTTGGCAACTGGCACACCATTAGAGGCGTAAACCTTTTCCCTTACTGTGTAACATCAGCGAAACCAGGAATGCGACCACCGCCATCACGGTGACATACCAGAAGAATGATGTCTCCATGCCGACAGACTTCAGGGATAACGCAACATATTCGGCTGAACCACCAAACAAAGCATTAGCCACCGCATAAGATAACCCAACCCCCAGAGCACGCACCTGCGCCGGGAACATTTCGGCCTTCAGAATACCGCTAATTGACGTATAGAAACTCACGATCAACAAGGCACACATCACCAGAGCAAACGCCATGTAAGGAGACGTCACGCTTTGCAACGCGGTCAAAATGGGAACAGTAAAAATCGCGGCTAACGCGCCAAAACACAGCATTGAAGTCCGTCGGCCTATTTTATCTGACAACGCACCGAACAGCGGTTGCACCAGCATAAACACGCACAATGCAGCTGTCATAATGCCGCTGGCCACGTTGGCATGCATACCAGCCGTATTAACCAGATATTTCTGCATGTAGGTCGTGAACGTATAAAAACACAGCGAGCCAGCAGCGGTGAATCCCAGTACCATAAGAAAGGCTCTGCGGTTACGCCACAGCCCTTTCAGAGAACCCGCTTCTTTCAACGCACGGACATCCTGTTTTGATGTTTCATCCAGTTGACGACGCAACCACAATGCCACAATAGCTAACACAGCACCCAGCGCAAACGGAATACGCCAGCCCCACGCTCTTAGCGCCGAGTCTTCTAACGTTTGCTGTAATATGACCACAACCAGCAATGCCAGTAACTGCCCGCCGATTAACGTCACATACTGGAATGAGGCATAAAAACCTTTCTTACCTTCAACGGCTACTTCACTCATATAGGTAGCGCTGGTTCCGTATTCCCCACCAACAGATAACCCCTGGAATAATCTGGCCAGCAGTAATAGCGCGGGAGCCCAGGTGCCGATGGTTTCATATCCCGGAAGACAAGCGATCACCAACGATCCCATGCACATCATACAAACAGACAACAGCATAGACTTTTTACGCCCGTGTTTATCCGCAATACGACCAAAAAGCCATCCCCCGATTGGCCGCATCAGAAAGCCTGCAGCAAAAACGCCGGCAGTTTGTAAGAGTTGCGTGGTGGTGTTTCCAGATGGAAAAAAGATATGAGCAAAGTAGAGAGAGCAGAAAGAGTAAATATAGAAATCAAACCATTCAACCAGATTCCCTGACGATGCACCAACAATTGCCCATATACGACGACGGGTGTCGCCATCTGCCAGCGCCCCGTTCTCAGTTACACTGCTATCAGCCATTAGAATTGTACCCCTGCCAGGATCTTATGAATCTATCAATGACGTTTCATGTCTGTTTTAGTAAATCAAATGTTATATAATTGTTATAATTTATTATGAGAGATAGATCACGATTTTAATTAGCAGGAAAAGGATTAAGAAATGTTCGAAGGAAGAGAACCAGGTTGACTGTCAGAATTGCCTGATGCGCTGCGCTTAATCCGGCAATGTGCACCCCGCACAGACGCAAAAAAGCCCATCCGTCAGGATGGGCTTCTTCGCTTTAATTAATGCCTGGCAGTTCCCTACTCTCGCATGGGGAGACCCCACACTACCATCGGCGCTACGGCGTTTCACTTCTGAGTTCGGCATGGGG